>NZ_JANHDJ010000031.1 GCF_024494645.1 Halohasta litorea
AGCTTACAGATCTCGACCGCCCCTTGATCAATATCTACCCCGTAGAGATTATTCAGAATGACAGTCCGCTTCGCGTATAGCGATGCTCCACCTTGTCCTTCGTTGATGTCTTCTAATTCATCTCGTGTTCGAGAATCCAACTCCCAACTCTTGCCTTCTTGTTCGAGCTGCTGGAAATACTCGATACACTGCATATAGATGTCCACTAACACGTCCTGTGCAGCAAGCAGGAACGCACCACTACCGACGGCTGGATCCAACACGTGTGCCTCTTTCAGGATATCATGATATAGCGTTTCGACGTGTTTTGTCTCCACGTTCTCAGTGGGAACCTGCTGGGTCATCGTTCCACCATCTGCCAACGCCACTTCACCACCAGTGGCTTCTATACCGGGGAATCCGAACACGTCATCAATTTCATTGTATTCAGCATCGACGGCCTCGTTGAGCTGATCAAGTAGATATGGGTGGATCGTCCGGCGGGACATGAAGCCGGTGATCTCTTCGGGCGTATAGTACGCCCCCATCTCTTTCTGATTAACCGTTTGCTCAAAGATATGGCCGAGAATAGCGGGCGAGAGATTCTTGGGATCAACGATATCAAGACGCTCGTCGACATTCCAGTTCCAGCCCGACAGGAAGTCCAAAATGTCGTCGAAAAGCCGGTTCGTCTCTTCAGCGGACGCACCTAGCTTCGCGTCTGGGAAGTCTTTCTCAACAGGATTTTTGGCGAACAACCCACCATTCAGGTAGGGGAGACTCCCGAATTCGGGGTTCTGCTTGTCTTCTGCAAGATAGTCGAAGAACAGCGGCCGATAGAAGTTTTTGTATCGATCCTCGCCATCATTCACGACGCTACTAGGCTGTTCGTGCAGGTAGTTTGGGTTTCGATCTAGCAGACGTTTCTCTTGGATGAAGTACAGAAAGATCATCCGGTCAAGAATTACCTGGACATAGCGTTGCTTCGCATCTCCACGGTCATCAGGGATGCCAGAGACCTCCTGAACGAGATCTGTGCGGAGTTCTTCAAATTCTTCGTAGAATTCCTTGACGACTTGTTGTGTGTCGTACAGCGTGTCGTAAATCGCAGCAGATGAACCGTATTCAATCGAGTTAAGCTTCTTTAGAACAGTATTCTTTTCTCCACTATCTCTCGTGAATTGGTCTTTGGTGAACGAGATTTTCTGATGCTTGATGCGACCGTGCTGCTGACCTTCCCAGCTTCGGGTTCGAGTAAGGAAAGTAAACTCATCGAAGTCGTTTGTGGCGACAAGATTTGTGTGGCGGGAGCGATTGTCTGGTTTGAAGTCGGTAGCGGATTCACCGGGACCCGCGTTGACAAGTACGACAAATTCGTCGTCAGCAAGTTGGAGTACGAGCTGATGGTCATCACCGAGATTTGGGCGAGGTTTCAGCCCACGCTTCTCGAAAGAATTAGCGATGTCCTGTAGAGAGTCCCAGCCCGCGATGTCATTCGCGGATATCTGCTGGAGTGTCATAACTCATGGAAGTAATTATGTTGTAATAAGATACGGGGTTCGATACCATTTTGCCATAATTACTTTCCAAGTAAATTACTCTCTAATGTGAATGCTGATTTGTATAGTATCTTAGGAAGAGATGAGATAGATCGGTTCTATTGAGTAATCGCAGTAAGCGAACGTGACTTACGAGGGGTAGATATTGATCAAGGGGCGGTCGAGATCTGTAAGCT
>NZ_JANHDJ010000032.1 GCF_024494645.1 Halohasta litorea
AAGCTCCTCGTTGAGAGTGTTGACGACAAAATTAAGCAGGTGCTCTTCTTCGATCTGATTGTCTGCTTGGTTTGGTTTCACACTACGTCCAAGCAGACACTTCCTCTAACCCGATGTGATCGACTGATTCTCCATATTCTGTCCTCATAAATAGATTCGAGGTAATGATGCTGTTCCGTCCTTTTTCAGAAAGGAGTTCAAACGAGCGTTCGATAAATGGGACGTAGAGGTCGCACCGTCCAGTCGCAGTTTCGTGCAGTTCTTTGTAGATGTCTCGCTGGGGTTCGTCGACGCTTTCGATGCGAACGTACGGGGGATTCTCAAGTACGATATCAAACCCGTTGGAAGCGTCGTCCCTGTCGTCATCTCCGATTGCATCATATGCGTCTGGGAATTCCATCACCCAGTGAAATGGATCAAGTTGGTCGATGTCTTCCTCAAGTAGACCCCGTTCCACGAAGGAGCGGGCCAGCTGATCCGCGGGGATGACCTCGAATATCTCTTCAGGTTTCCCGGCCATAGCATCTCGGTTGCCCAACTTGAGGTTCGCCGCCTTTTTCCATGTACGAAAGCCTAAATCGTTTAATTCCTGATCAAGATCGTCGTCGATTGGGTCGACAAACTTGAGTTTGAGCTTGACATCTCCGTTAGAGGAAGAAATAATCTCCCGAATTTCCTCTGGTTTGGAGATTTCGTCCTCTACCTTGATATCTGGAAGGTCAGCGAACCACTCGTTCAGTTGTGTCTGCAACTTGTCGTGGAGATCGTCAAGTTCGCCTCTAAGCTGTGAGATGTCCTCTTCGGCAGATTTGTATGCCTCAACATTATCCCGGTACTCTTCGAGATCTTCCTTTAGACGTTCGGCGATGAGAAGCTTCTGGCCGTCAACCGCGACTTCCGTACTCTCGAAGCCGATAAGGGAATCGCCCAAGCGGATGTTGAAATCGATATTTGGCAGCGGCTCCACCTCTTGCGGCTCGTCCTCAATATCCGCCACCATCGAGAGCCAGAGACGTAGCTTACAGATCTCGACCGCCCCTTGATCAATATCTACCCCTCGTAAGTCACGTTCGCTTACTGCGATTACTCAATAGAACCGATCTATCTCATCTCTTCCTAAGATACTATACAAATCAGCATTCA
>NZ_JANHDJ010000033.1 GCF_024494645.1 Halohasta litorea
GGCTCTGTTGAATCACTAGATGGCGTCGGGACGAGTCACTAAATCGAAGGAGTTGAAGCGGGAAACTGCGGTTGTCTATGACGCAAATCTCCCGCTTCATCGGGGAAGTTGTGCCGGTTGCTCAAAGGGTTACTGGCGATGGAGGCAAATCCGCCGCCCCGGAAGGTGGCGGCGGATTCGCCGACTACGCACTCGTTTCCCTCCATTGTCTCCGGATTTACCTCGATACTTCCTATCGCATGACCATCGACCTGCTGAAGGAGATGCCACAAATAACCGCGGAGATCGGCCTCGACGCGGCCGATCTCCCCGCGCCGTCCACGTTGTGTAAGGCGTTCGACCGGATCAGTATGAGCATCTGTCGAGTGCTGCTGCGCCAGTCGGCGCAGCTGCACGATCCCTCCGAACACGGTGCTATCGACGCCACATTCTACGAACGCTCAGCTGCGAGTCGCCACTACTGCCAGCGAACCAGCTACCGCGTGCAGAAGCTGAAGGTCACGAAACTCGTCGATACAGAGTCTCAGGCTGTCCTTGACGTACATTGTTCAACGAACCGTGAAGGAAGCGATGCTGATCTCTGTGAGCAGATCGCCCGCCGGAACGCGGGCGATCTGCGGTCTCTCGCCGCTGATAAAGGCTACGACAAGCAATCGCTCCGCGAAGGATTACGTGAACTCGGCATCAGACCGCTGATCAAGCATCGCATCTTCGCGCCGTACGACCACGCACACAACGCCAGAATCGACGAACAGCGCTACAATCAGCGCTCTATGACCGAAACCGTGAACTCGGCTGTCAAGCGCTCGCTCGGCTTCGCCGTGCGAGCGCGTTCCTGGTTCCGTGAGTTCCGCGAAATCGCGCTGATGTGTGCCGTCTATAACATCAAACGCTTCGTCAAACAGTGAAATCCTACGCTGTATGGCGATTCAACACAGCC
>NZ_JANHDJ010000034.1 GCF_024494645.1 Halohasta litorea
CATCTACGGCATTCGTCCCGTTGAACGAGAGCTTCGAAACACGGTCGTCTGGCTGAGCTGTGGCTTCGATCGACCGCCGTCGAGAGACGCGGTCGATCGCTTTCTCACCGACCTCGAACACGTCGGTCAGGAGGTGTTCGACCACCTCGTCGAGCAGGCCGCCCGCCGCGGCCTGCTCGATTTGACCTACTGTATCGATTCAACTGACGTGAGGACGATGCCCGCCGATCAAGATGCATCGAAGTGCTACGATCCAACCGACGACGAGTACTACTACGGCTACGGTTGCACGATCGTCTCGACCGGGCAAAAGATCCCGATCGCAGCGGAGTTCACAGAGAGTAAGCAAGCACCAGAGGAGACGGCGATGCGCGTCACGCGTGACGCGCTCGCCGTCGCCAAACCGATCTGGATGGTCGGTGACAGCGCCTACGACACGCTCGACTGGCACGACCACCTGCTGGCCGCAGGGGTCGTGCCAGTCGCTCCGTACAACGCGCGAAACACCGACGACCCGAAAGACATCGAATACAGGGTCGAAGACCGCATCGAACAACATAGCGAGGACGTTCAACTGAAGCAATCGACGCTAAACGAGACATACAACCGCCGTACTGGAGTCGAACGAACCAACGACTCAGTGAAGGACTGCGGCCTCGGGCGAACGCACGCCCGAGGCCGCGTCCACGCACGAGCGCAGGTGTTTCTTGCCCTGTGCCTTCGCCTCGTCGTCGCTATCACCAACTACGAACGCGGAGACAATCCAGGAAGTACGATCATCACGGTGTGAGAACTCTTCTATGACACCCTC
>NZ_JANHDJ010000003.1 GCF_024494645.1 Halohasta litorea
ACCGACGTGTTCGAGGTCGGTGAGAAAGCGATCGACCGCGTCTCTCGACGGCGGTCGATCGAAGCCACAGCTCAGCCAGACGACCGTGTTTCGAAGCTCTCGTTCAACGGGACGAATGCCGTAGATGTCCTTGTAGTAGCAGTGGAGAAAGCCACGCATCATCTCTGGTGGCTCGTGTTCTCGTGTTCGCCCCGTCTTCGCCGGGGCGAACACATCGAACTCTTCGAGAAACTCGAAGGAAAGGTGCTCAAACAACGCTAGCGTCTCGGTCTCCACGACATTGAAGAACGACTCTACCGAAGGATCATCTTGCAGGGTCGCTGAACTCATTCCACCTCAGCGTTCACCCTGCTCTTTGGTGTGTTACTCGTTCTATGACACCCTCGAACCTCTTCGGCTATCTCGTCTGTGCAGTCGCCGACCCGAGCGAGGAACTCATCGAGGCCGCGATCGAGGAGTACACCGTCGCCGACCGCCGGACGAGCGTCTTCCCGCTGATCTACGATCTGGAGAGCGAAACGCTCCACCACCATCCCGTCCCGCGGCTGAAGGGACGCGGCTTCTACGAGAAACAGAAACTCGACGCCGAATCGCTGTTTTCGCTCTGAGCGACAGCCGTAGTGCTTAGGCCACCATCCCTCGTAGCGTGCAGTATGGGTTCGACGCTCGATGCCACTGTGCTGCCGGAGTCCGTCGGTGCGGAGTCGGTGTTCATCGACACGAATGGGGTCCGACTCCACACGGTCCAGGCGGGCCCCGAGGACGGCCCGCTCGTGGTCCTGCTGCATGGGTTTCCCGAGTGTTGGTACGGCTGGCACAGACAGCTCGGCCCGCTGGCGAAGGCGGGCTATCGCGTGGTCATCCCCGACCAGCGCGGCTACAACCTGAGCGACAAACCCGCAGGCGTTGCGAGCTACCGACTCGACGAGCTGGCCGCCGACATCGTCGGGCTGATCGACGCCTGCGGTCGGGAACAGGCCATCGTCGCGGGCCACGACTGGGGAGCCGCCGTCGCGTGGTGGCTCGGACTCGAATACCCCGACCGGCTTTCGCGGCTCTGTATCGTTAACGTCCCGCACCCGACCGTTTTCGAGGAGACGCTGCGGGAAGGGTGGAGCCAGCGACTGAAAAGCGCGTACTTCCTGTGGTTCCAACTCTCGATCCTCCCGGAGCTGACCACCCAACTCGGCGACTGGTGGATCGCGAGACGTGCCCTTGAGTCGACCAGCCGTCCCGGCACGTTCTCCAGGACCGATTTGGAGCGCTACCAACTGGCGTGGTCCCGACCGGGGGCGGCAACCGGGATGATCAACTGGTACCGGGCGGCGGTTCGCCACCGGCGACAGCCGGTCGACCCGCGGGTGTCGGTGCCGACGCTGGTGCTGTGGGGTGCCCGAGATCAGTTTTTACAACCCTCGATGGCCCGCGACAGCCGCAACTACTGCGAGGAGGGCGAGCTTCGGCTGGTCGAGGAAGCCAGCCACTGGATCCTCCACGAGGAGTCTGCCGTCGTCGTCGAAGCACTGTTGGAGTTCCTGCCGGAGCCGCCGGTGGCTCCCTCGACCCACGGCTGAGGCCACGGCGAACCACACCTGACCGCACTACCTTTTGTGTCTCGGCGACCTACGAGTGGTATGTTACTCGTTCGGGGCCACGGCGGTGGCACGGCGCTCACGGGAACGGTCTTCGAGCGTGGCGAAGAGCCGCCCTCTTATAAGGGCGCACCGGACGATGACGCCCCCTACGTGTGGGTGTGTGACTCGTTTTACGAGGTCGAAAGCGGCGGCTCGGCGATGGAGCTCGACGGCGAGGAGATCCGCGTGGCCTTCGAGTCGCCGATGCCTCGTGGCTTCGAGAGTCGCCAGCAGGCGCTGGATGCGGCCGACGAACACATCAAAACCCAGTTCGCCAGGATCGGCGTCGACCGCGAGACTGTCGAGATCGAAGTAGTGCCGACCGACCCGGCCTGACCGAGGAGAGTCAGCAGTCAGGCCTGGTCGATGCTGTCGACATCTGCCGACTCGTCTTCGGCCAGCCGGAACTGGCCGATCCGCTCGTAGAGCTCCTCGCTGGTCGAACTCAGATCGGTCGCGCGGTGGGCGACCTGGTCGGTCGCCATCGACTGCTGTTCGAGCCCTGCCGAAATCTGCTGGACCGACGTCGACAGCTCTTCGCTCATTGAGGCCGCCGAATCGATGGTCGCGCTGAACCCGTCCATGTTCTCGGCCTGGTTTTCGACGGCCTCGCTGACCTCCGCGGTGGCCGAGCTCACGCCCTCGACGGCCGCCTCGATCTCGTCGAGCTGGTCGACGACCGCCTCGACGGCGTCGGCCCCCTCGCTGACCTCCTCGTTGGTGTCGGCGATCTGATCGGCGACTTCGGCAGTCTGGTCTTGGGCGTCGGTGATGATCGTCTCGATGGCGGCCGCCGACTTCTTGGACTTCTCGGCGAGGCTCTTGACCTCGTCGGCGACCACGGCGAAGCCGTCGCCCTCCTCGCCCGCGCGGGCGGCCTCGATCGAGGCGTTGAGCGCCAGGAGATTGGTCTGCTCGGCGATATCGCTGATCACATCGAGGGCCTCACCGACTTCCTCCATCTGGGATTCGAGGGTTCGGATCTCCGCGGTGATCTCCGAGGTGGCGTCGGTCGCCGACCGAATCCGATCGACCGCGTCGGTTCCCTCCTCGACGCCGTCGACTGCGAGCTTGCTCGCCTCCGAAGTCTCGGCGTCGATCTCCTGGACCGAGGCGGTGATCTCCTCGATGGTCGCAGTGAGGTTTGAGACCGCCAGCTCGGCCTCGTCGGTCTGTGCGGCCAGCTCCTGGGAGCCGTCGGCCATCTCCTCGGTCGACTGGCTGATCTCCTCGATGGAGGCGGTGACTTCCTCGCTGTTGGCACTAAGCTCCTGGCTCGTGTCGTCGAGGTCGTCGGCCAGCAGCGTCAGCCGCGAGAGCACCGACTGGTAGTTGTCGATCGCGGTCGTCAGGTGGGCGTTGAGCTGGGTGAACTGCTCGTAGACGGTGATCATCGCCTCGAAGTCGGCATCCGGCTCCGGAACGGGGGAATCGAGGGTGAGATCGCCTTCGGCGAGTCGGACGAGCTTGTCCTGGAGGTCCGAAATCACCAGCTCCTGGTAGGCCTCCAGCTGGGCGGTCTTCCGTTCCTCGCGGGCTTTTTCCGTGATGTCGCTGGCCGTCTCCATCGCCCCGACGATCTCGCCGCTGTCGTCTCGGAACGGCGTGACCGTCCGGCTGAGGGTGCGTTCGGTCCCCTCGCTCTCGATCGTCTCCCGACGCTCGGTGATCGCCTCGCCCGCATCGAGGACGCCTTCGGCGAGCGGCTCGCCGCCGTGGACTGCGGCGGGCGGGGCTCCGAGCGCCTCGGATTCGCTCACCTCGAAGACCGAACAGGCGTTGCTGTTGATGTGTGACACTACCCCCGAACTGTCGATTACGAGTGTTGGCTCTGGCAAGCCATTGAGAACGTTCTCCAGGAGTCGGTCCGCAGCCATCGTGTCGATCGTATCGCTGTCGGGAGCCGACTGCTCGTCGCCGATCGGCGACCGCGATGGGTCGAGGCCCGCCTCCGACCCGTGGGGGCCGCTCGGTTGTGTCGAGAGGTCCGTCCACTCAACCGAATCCGACGTGCCCGAATCGTCCGTGGCTTCCGCATCGTCCTGCTCGGTACCTGCGACCACAAGTCGGTTGAGTAAGCGCTTCATATTTGGTAATCAATACCACCGAATAATAAATATTAGGTATAATCGACTCTTTGAATTCCGTTAATTTGTCAGACCGCCGTATTACTGCTGAGAAATTTTTATCTACTCAGACAAAAAACACGTATGTATATGGCCCTCTCGGAGATCATCGAGTTCGTCAAACGAAACGAGAAAACGCTTGTCGTGTTCAATCCCCCGGCCGACAGCACGCTCGTTTCCGATCTCCAGGAGTACTTCACGACCCAGAACGTCGTCGTGACAGGTCAGCGAACGGCCTCCGGGGAGCCAGAGGGCGTGGTCGTCCTCCAGCTCAACGACGAGGTGTTGGCGGCGGTCCCGGCCGAACAGCTCGACGAGCTGTTGGCGGGCGGCGCACTCCGGAACCGCGGGGTCGGCATCGACGACACCGACTACCACGAGATCCTCCAGCATCTCAAGGAGACGACGTTCACCTCCTACGACAAGGGCCAGATGATCTCGATCTCCCACGAGATCGAAGACAGAGCCCTGCGAGTCGACGGCGGCCAGCTGTATGCCGGGTTTCAGTACGCCTCGAAGCTCCTCGATCAGCGGCAACTCTACGAGCAGCTGGCGACGACGGCAGTCGACATTCACACCTTTGGAGTCCCGGACGAGCCGACAGTCGACATCGACGGCGTCACATATCACGCCGAGGACGCCGAGGAGATCGAACGCTCGTGGTTCGTCGTCTTCGACGGCGACGGCGACGATCGCTACAAGACCGCGCTGCTTGCGACCGAACGGGCCCCCAACCGGTTTTACGGCTTCTGGACGGACGACCCGGGTATCGTCGACCGGATCGGCGGCCATCTCGACGACGCCTACCTCAAGGCGCGACCGTAGCTCAGATCTCCTCGCCCGCCCACCGGATCGAATCGTAGGTCCGGAGCTGGTCGGTGCCGAACTGGCTCTCGAACTTCCGGCGGAGCGACGTTTTTTCGGCCGCACTGATCCGGGCGAGTTCGTCGGCTTTGGCGACCGCACGGGGCGGGCCGCGCTCGGCGGCGACCTCCGAGAGGACCTGGGTGGTGAGCCGCTGTCGGACCTCGGCGTCCCGCGTCACCGCATAGGGCGCTTCGAGCTTGTAACAGATGTCGTGACGCGGATCGTAGACGATACAGAAGGTGACCTCATACAGTTCGGGATCGAGCCTGCGGTCGACGCCCAGCGCGTCGCCCGCGGCGGCCATCGTCCCGTCGGGGCCACCGCGTGAGACGAACCACGAGGTGAAGGTGAGTTCGTCGGTCCGACGATTCTCGGCCGTCCGGGCGGCCGCAGCGTCGGCGGGCTGGTGGTGGCGTTCGAGCAATCGCGTAAAAAAGGCGGTGTCGTCGGGCCACGGCGCTTCGAATCCCAGTTCCTTGTTGGCGATCGTGCTCGTGATCACGCGGGCGGAGGGGTTTTTGACGAACCCGACGATGGGCACGTCCCGGTCGACGAAGCGCTCAACCAGTCGGACGTACTGTTCAAGGACGCGCTTGGGCCGGGCCTCGTAGGTCAGCTCTTCGAGTTCCGGCGTCCGGTCCCGCCACGTCAGGATTTCCTTCGGGTAGAGCGGGCCATCCAGGATCAGGAGATCGTCGACCTTGTCGGCGTGTTCCAGGGCGTGGTTGCCCTCGGCGAAATAGAGGGCGAGGGCGTGGACGACCGCCTCGGCGTATTTGTTGACCTGTGGGGCCCGGATGAGGCGGTAGCGACTGTGGCCCGCGTCGTAGTCGACCCACTGGCCGTCGGCGACCTGCGTCGAGTCGTTGGTGTGGGCGGTCGCCACGATGGTTCGCTTCCGGTGGGTCGAGACCTGCGAGGGCTCGACGCCCATCGCGGCGTGGGCGAGATCCAGCACCAGGCCGTTTTTAAATGCAGTCGGATTGATCGTTCCTGAGTCGATGCCGTGGACCGTCGGGAACGGCCGTTCGGCGAGTGCGATATCCTCGATGTCGACACACTGGAGCTGCTGGTCGCCGAGCGGTTCGATCACCCGCTTTCCGCGGGTGTCGACCAGCGGATCGAGCCACCCCTCCCAGACGGTAGTGGCGAACTGCTCGTGGTCGCTGTCGTCGGCCGTCTCGGCGACCGACCCCGCGAGTCGGGCGATGGCCTCGACGTGGATCGGATCGAGCGTCACACCTAAGGCGGCGTGGGCCACTGGCAAAAACTGATTGGTCGGGTGGGGTGGAGGTCGGCGGCAGTCGACTATTTGACTCTCCGACAGCTATAAAATGACAGTTGTTCATCAGGAACTATGCCCTCTCGTCGACGGGTACTCGCTGGACTCGCGGCCGGACCGGCGGCGCTGGCGGGCTGTCTCGGGGACGACGATCTCATCGCCCGCTGTTCGAGCCGTGGACGGGGAAGCGGCTCACAACACCTCAGAGGAGTGTCCCCCATACGGGGAGCCACGCAGGTCGCACTCGGTATCGTCGTCTCGTCGGAGGCGACCGAGAGCGATAGCTACCGGTTCATCGAAATACGCGACCGTGACGACGAACTCGTCGGCTCGATCCCGCTCGACGACAATCGGGACATGAGCAGACTCGACAGCGACCAGTTCTCGATATCCGGCGCACAGAACGGCGAAGTCTATGCGTTTCCGCTCGATCGACCGCCTGTTCACGGCGCGTACACGGTCTCACTTATAAACAGCTCCGAGGCGTCGGTTGCGACCGCGAGGCTGCGGTTCAACTGCTACTCCCAAGACGGCTCGCTTCCGTAGGTATGCTACCGGCCGAGGAGACGAGTCGCTACTCTCAAACCAGTGGAATCCAAACGGTCGGCTATGTCGATACGGGGGGTCGCCTTCGACCTCGATTACACCCTTGCGGTGACGACGAAAGACCGGGATTCGATCCTCGCAGACGCGGTTGCGACGGTCGACGGTCCGGAGATCAGCCGTGAGGAGTATCTGACGGCCCACCGGAACCACCTGACCACCGAGAGCCGCGCCCCAATCTTCGCCGAGCTACTGGCGGACAACGGCAGCGACGTCGACCCGGAATCGATGGCGACCGCCTACCGCGATGAGATCGCCGACTCGATCGAACCCCTGGAGGGCGTCGAGGAGTTCATCGCCGAGCTCCGATCCCGATACCGAGTGGGCCTGCTGACCAACGGCTCGGTGCTCGCCCAGCGCTCGAAGATCGAACACCTCGGCTGGGAGGAGCTGTTCGACACCACGCTCGTCACCGGCGAACTCCCGGCCGGGAAACCCAACGCCGCCGCCTTCGAGGCACTGCTCGATGGGCTCGGGACCGACGCGAGCGAGACCGTCTACATCGGCGATACACCCCTGGACGATATCGAGGGCGCGACCGAATCGGGACTGTACGCGATCCAGGTGCTGTTCGACGGCGGCCCGGACCGCGACCGGCGGGCCGACGCCTACATCGACCGGGACCGACTGATACGGGATCTGCCAGCCGTCCTGGACTCCCTCGGCTGATTCGTTAAGACGACCCGGTCGAATCGCCGATCGCCGCGACGACCTTTTTAAATACAGGGATAACGCGTTTGGCGTCCGCACCGTCCTCGACGAAGGCGAGCGTCCGCGGCGGGTCGACCGCCTTCGGCCGGACCCTGAGGCCCATCTCATCGTCGGTAACGGTGGCCTCCGCGGCCGCATCGGCGGCCACGTCGGGGGCGACAACGAACTCCACGCGGGCGCGTTCGGGCTGGACGAACACCTCGGCGAGAGTCGTCCGCTCGGTGTCGACGCTCTCGTCGATGGTTGTCTGTCCGCGGTCACCGACAGCGATTGCATCGGAGTCGGCAACGTAGGCGACGCGGTAGGCGAGCGCGCCGTCGGCGGTCGGCTCGACATCGGGGTCGGCGTCGGCGACGACCACCTGGGCGAGGGCCTCGCGGTCGCCGGTGAGTTCGGAGGCGACCAGTTGGGCGATGCGCGTCCCGTCGCGGAGTCGGTCCTGGACCATGTCGGAACCAATCGGTCGGCCGACTTAAGCCCCTTCGAGTTCCGCCCGGACGGTCTCGGCGATCTCCGCACAGTCGATGCCGTTGCGCCGGGCGACGAGCACTGCCGCCGCTTCGAGGGTGATGCCGAGCCGCCGCTGGGTGTCGTTGGTCTCGGCGACTGCCGTCTGTTTGCTCAGCCCACCGGCGACCATCCCATCGAGCAGCTGTTCGAACGTCGACTGCTCGCGGAGGATGTCGGTATCGGGAGTGAATCCCTCTGGAATTTCGACTGCGTCGACATCGAACGTCGGCTGGAGGTCGCCGTCGTCGTTGTTGAGCAGCCCCCGGCCGACCGCGACGTCGACCAGCCGTTTGGCCTGATCGGGCGAGAACCACTCCCGGTCTAAGGAGAGCGCGACGACGAACTCGCCTTCCCCCAGCGTGCGGGTTCCCTGCTGGCGGAAGGGCACGGCAACGGCGACCTGGAGACTCATACAGGGAGGCCGGTCGACAGGAAACTAAAACTTCCGACGTTGGCTAGCTATCGCGGGCTGCCGCCAGATCGTCGTGGGTGTTGATATTCCGAAACGCCGTGGGATCGATGTGGGCACGGACAATGCGCTCGGGGAGGGTGTGGGGGTCGACTGCCGAAATAAACGCGTCGAGTCGGTCGGCGCCGGTGGCTTCGGCCTCCCGACAGGCCGCCGCAGCCGCCCGGACGTGGACGACTGCGGGAAACGGCTGGAGCCGCCCCTCGAACCGGGCGACTGCGCCCGTCCGGTTTTTGGCTCGCGTAAAGAGGAAATCGAGAAAGGCCGCCGGGATCGACGGCATATCACAGGGGAGGACCGCCGCGTAGGTCGCCGTCGACTCCGCCAGCGCGGTGCGAAGGCCGACCAGCGGCCCGCGGTCGGGGACCCGGTCGATCGCGAAGCGGATCGGAAACTCCGAGAGCACCTCGGCGAAGGCCTCCCGCTGATCCCGTCGGCAGTTGACGATCAGCTCGTCGGCGGTCGGCGCGACCGAGTCGACCGCGTGCCACAACAGCGGCTTGCCATCCAGTGGAGCCAACGCCTTGTCGACGGTCGGGAACCGATTCGACCGGCCGCCCGCGAGCACGATACCCGCCCGGCCGGTGTCGGCGTCCGTCTGGTGGCGTCCGGCGGCTGTGTCCTCACTCATTCGTGGGGGAGTCGGCGGCGGTTGTTGGCGATCGATACTGACTGGCAGCAGCATCCGGCTGTCGGGCGACACATCGTAATCAGTCGGCCCCCGCTGTCGGCGGTTCGGTCGGCGGCGTCTCGCCGCTGCGGTCCTTGACGGTACGGCCGGAATCAGCGTCGGTCTCGACCAGCCGCGCCGCACACTGCTTGAAGTTCGGCTCCTTGGACTGCGGGTCGACCGCCGGATGGGTGAGCCGGTTGGCCGCCGGATGGTGGATCGGGAGCCAGACCATCCCCTCAGGCACCGCTTCGTCGGGGTCGACGACCGCGAGCGCCGACCCCCGTGGCGTCTCGATCCGCAACGAGTCCCTGCCGCCGGTTTCGGCCGGGATCGTCTCGGGGTTGATCCGGGCGACGATGTGGTCGGCATCGTCGCCGACTGCCTTCCGGGACCGAATCCCCGTGTTGTAGCCGTCGGCCTCGCGGCCGGTGGTCAGCGTCAGCGGATACGACGCGCTCGGCGGTTCGGGCAGCTCTGGGTCCGGCGCGGTCGAAAACCGCGCCCGACCGGACTCGGTCTCGAAGGACCACGTATCACCGACGATCTCGGCGTCGGGATCGTAGTAGCGGTAGTCGCCTGACTCGCCGAGCGCCGGGGCAGGCCAGCGCACGGCGTGTTCGGCCTCCAGGCGCTCGTAGCTGATGCCCGAACAGTCGGCTTTCGTTCCCTCAGTGAGGGCGGCGAACTCGTCGAAGACGTCGCTCGGCTCGGGCGTCGGCTCCGAAATCGCATCGGGAGCCAGCCGATTGCCGATTGTACAGATGATATCGAGGTCCGTCCGCACGCCGGGCGGGAGCTCCGTGGCTCGCCGGACGCGGGAGACGGTGCGTTCCATGTTCATCGTCGTCCCCTCGGATTCGCCCCACGTCGCCGCCGGGAGGACGACATCGGCGTACGCCATCGTCTCCGTTTTAAACGAGTCCTGGACGATGACGAACGCCTCTTCCAGCCGCTCGCGGACGGGATTCGTATCGGGCATCCCGACGATCGGGTTCGTTGCGACGGTCCACAGGACGTCGGGACCGTCGTTGACCATCTCGACCGGGCCGGGGCCAGTGTCGTCGGGGAGCCGCGAGACGGGGACGGTCCACGCGTCGGCGACGAACTGGCGCTCGGCGGGGTCGGTGTACTCGCGGTGGCCGGGCCACGACCCCTTCGAAGAGCAGACCCGCGTTCCCATCGAGTTGGCCTGTCCAGTGAGCGAGAACGGTCCGCATCCGGGCCCCATGTTACCGGTCGCCAGACAGAGATCGATCAACGCCCCCGCGCTTGCCGTGCCGCGAACGCTCTGATTGATCCCCATTCCCCAGTAGATCAGGGTGTTCTGCTCGAAGGCAGCAGCCAGTTCGTCGACCTGATCCATCGACACCCCGGCCCGCTCGACCGACTTCTCGACCGGCGGGAGGGAGTCCCGAACGCTCTCGAACCCCTCGGTGTGGGCCTCGATGAATTCCTCGTCGACGCGGTCGGTCTCGATCAGACGCGCGAGGACGGCATTGGCCAGCGCGAGGTCGCCGCCCGGCACAGTGGCGACGTGACCGTCGGCGTTTTCGGCGGTCTCGCTCTCGACAGGGTCGACCACGAGGAGTTCCGACTCCTCGGCGTCGGCCGATTCCCTGATCCACCGGAACATCACAGGGTGGGCGACCGCGGGGTTGGCTCCCCAGACGAGGTGGGTCTCGGCGGCGGGGATGTCGTCGTAGGTCGGTGGCGGGGCGTCGCTGCCGAAGGCGTCGTAGTAGGCGGTCACCGCCGAGGCCATACAGAGGGTCGTGTTGGCGTCGTAGTTCCGGGTGCCGAGGCCGCCGCGGGCCAGCTTCCCGAGAGCGTAGGCGGCCTCGATGGTCTGTTGGCCGCTGCCCATGATCGCCACGTTGTTCGGGTCGACTGCCCGGGCGTCTTCGATGGCCTCGGTCGCGCGGTCGAGGGCGTCCTCCCACGTCGCTCGAACGAGCTCGCCGTCCTTGCGGACGAGCGGGCGAGTCAGCCACTCACCCTCTGGGTTGGCCGTCTCGTTGATCCCGCGCCCGCAGGCGAGCCCGCGGTTGACCGGATGGGCCGCATCGCCCCGAACCGTATCGAGGCCGTAGCCCTGGTCGACGCCGTGGGTGACGTGCCCACAGCCGACCGCACACCGCATACAGGTAGTCGGGACCGGATCGCTCACCGAACCACCACCCATGAAGGACCGTGACGTAGTTGTGACCGTGTGTGTGACATCCGAGCTAAAAACATACTGGATTTCACTCTTAATCGATTAGATCTGTGTGTTTGCACCGGTAAAACCTTGATCGTTGAACTAACGAAGATCTCGACTTCGTTAGTGGACAGGCGTCCTATATACTATGGGATATAATGGCCTTATATTTGTCAACCGGGATTTATCGCCCCGTAAAACGTGACGTCCGTCGATGTTTTTTGTCCGGCTACACAGTTTTGTATGTCAGTCGGGTGTGGGGCGGCGCGCGTGAGACCGGTCGACTGTGGCAGCGACGGGAGCGACCGATGCGAGCGGTTCGACGGTCTTAAGCGACCGTAGTTCCAATCTGTGTGGGATGAGTGACCCGGCTTTGGACGTGGTCGAGTTCGTCCTGACGACCCAGCTGTATAACGACGATCGGTCGTTGGACGAAAACGATCTTCCGCCCCGGTTCAGACAGGTGTTTTGGACCGAGCGCAGTTCGTCCGATGAGACCGACCAATCGACAGCACCGGAGCCACAGCCACCGGGCGGTATCGAGCGCCCACTGCGGGCCACGGAGTCGGTAATCCGCACCGCAACCGGCGTCGAACGGCCATGGGAGGCCGTTTCCGATCTCTTGTTTACCCAACGCGAGGAGTTCTCCAACGAAACCTCCTTGACACAGCCCGAGATGGCCATCGAGTGGTACCTAGAGCGGGCCGACGACGAGCGGCTCCGCACGAACCCGACGATTGCCGCCGCGATCGAAAACAAGCCCTCGGTCGAGGTTAGCTACGAGCAGGCCCGACAGAACAACCGGCCGATCCAGGCCGACCGCGTCTGGATCGACGCGCTGCTCTCCCAATATTTCGACGAGGACGACGACGCCGAGATGCTGGATCTCGTGCAGGTCAGAGCACCAGAAGAGATCGAGATGCAGCTCGACGACCTGGTGTTGACCGCCGACCAGGAAGGCGAGATCCAGAAGATCGTCAAGGCGATCGAACACAGGGATTATCTGGCCTCGATCGGCCTCCGTGAGATCGGTAAACTGCTGTTCGTCGGTCCGCCAGGAACCGGCAAGACAACCATCTCTCGGGCGCTGGCCCACGAGCTCGGCCTGCCCTTTGTCGAGGTCAAGCTCTCGATGATCACCAGCCAGTATCTCGGCGAGACGGCCAAAAACGTCGAGAAAACCTTCGAAGTCGCCAAACGACTCTCGCCGTGTATCCTGTTTATCGACGAGTTCGACTCGGTCGCCAAAACCCGGCGGTCGGACGAACACGCCGCGCTCAAGCGGGCGGTCAACACCCTGCTGAAGTCGATCGACGATATCTCGCTGATCCGCGACGAGGTGCTGTTGATCGGTGCGACCAACCACCCCGACCAGCTCGATGCGGCGGCCTGGCGGCGGTTCGACGAGATCGTCAACTTCCCCAAGCCCGACCGGGGGATGCGGGCCGATATCCTCGAAGTCGTCACCAAGCAGATGGAGATCGCCGACTTCGATCCCGACGAAGTCGCGAGCCAGACCGAGGGGCTGACCGGCAGCGACCTCCGAATGGTGCTCCGCGAGGCCGTCCTGGAAGCCCTCACAGAAGAACGAATGGAGCTCACCCAGCAGGATCTGATGGACGCGGTCGCCGACTTCGAGGAGCGGGACAACCTCAAAAACATGGACATGATCGACGGCGACGGGGCGGCACTCACCGGGAGCGGCAGCGGCCACGATCACGACGAGCATGATCACGACCACGATCACGACGGCCACGAAGACGGCGACGAATCGACGGCCGACACCGCCTCGAAGGGCGACCAACAGGCCGTCGACGCCAAGCCGCAGGATCAGGCCCACTGAGCACAGATGGCGATCCGGGTCACGCTGTTGGGAACGGGCGATACGACGGGGACGCCGACAGTCGGCTGTGACTGCGAGACCTGTGGGGCGGCCAGGGAGCGCGGCGTCGAGCGGAGCCGGTTTTCGGTCCACGTCGAAAACGAACGCACCGACGAATCGATCCTGATCGACTTCAGCCCGGATTTCCGCCACCAGTTTCTCACCCACGACGTCGACCTGCCCGACGCGGCGGTCATCACCCACATCCATTTCGACCATATCGACGGGTTAGGCAATGCCTACCGGGTGTTCGACTCGCTACCAGTCTACGCGGCCGACGAGGTCGACCCCCAGACTGGCGAGTCGGTCGCCGACACGGTTCGAGACAAGTACGACTATCTCGACACTGTCACGGTCCACGATGTCACGCCCTTCGAGCCGATAGAGGTCTGTGGATTGGAGTTGACGTTCGTCCCGGTCGACCACCCGCCGCTGGTCTGTTACGGACTGGTGATCGAAGATCCACAGACGGGGGCGAAACTCTCGCTGTCGGGCGACACCAGCTACGACGTGCCCGAGGAGTCCCGTCAGCAGCTCCGCGATCCGGACCTATTTCTCGTAGACGGGATCGTTCCCGCCTCGCTGTGTGAGTACCATCCGATCGGCGGCGCGGACCACGACGCCGACGGCGTGCCGCGAACGTTCGGCACCAAACACATGACCCGCGAGGGCGCGCTCTCGCTGGCGGCCGATCTCGATGCCGAGACCACACGGCTCGTTCACACGGCCCACTACTACCCGGCCGACGAGGCCTTCGAAGAGCCGCTGGCGGTCGACGGCGAGCAGTACCGGCTTGATGAGTCGGGGGTCACGCGGCTCGATACGGACGCTGACCCCCGATTCGACCAGTAGGAAGAGGCTACTCCGCTCCGAGTTCGAGGATTTCGATGAGGTTCTCCTCCGGGTCGCGGAGGAACAGGATTCGGGTGCCGGTTTCGGTGGTCTGCGGCGGGCTCAGTGTGTCGACGCTTGACGGCAACTCGTTATAAAAGGCGTCGAGATCCGCGACTTCGAGGCCGAGATGTGTCGCGCCTGCGTCATTGAGCTGTGGCGTCGGCAGTCCCTCGGCAGGCGGTTCGTACTCGACGAGTTCGATCCGGGCCGAGCCGCCGTCGAGATGGGCGAAGTGGGCGCTCGCGCCCTCGATGCCGACGCCGGTTTCGAAGGCCTCTCCGGCAACCTCGAACCTGGCGACAACCGAGAGTCCGAGAATGTCGCGGTAAAAGTCGATTGCACGGTCGAGATCGCTGACAGTAACGCCGACGTGATGCGTCTGTAAATCGGGCATATATGATTTCTCCGGGCGAGCATCCAAAACGCTTCGACCGACGCGGGCCGGTAAGCAGTGACTACTGCCGTCGGGTGTCGGCGATCCAATAGCAGCGGGGGCCATGTACTGCGACCGAGCATCAACTCGTGTGGCTATCGGCTGGCTAACAAAGCAGTCGATCACCCGACGACGAGGTATGGCTTCGCAACGGGCGTTGCGGCAGTTCGAACCGATCTATCGATCTTCCATCCCCCAAGAGTCACCGACGAGAGTGCGGTGAGCCGCTCGCAACCAGAATCACTTTGGGCCCACTCCAAACACCTCATACTATGCAAACAGTCGTCCTTGCGGCGGGCGAAGGGACGCGAATGCGTCCGTTGACCGCCGCCCAACCGAAACCGATGTTGCCGGTGGCGGGGAAACCGCTGCTCGAACACACCCTCGATCGCGCGGTCGAGGCCGGAGCCGACCGGCTGATCGTCGTCGTCGGCTACGAGTCCGACCGCGTCCAGGACCATTTCGGCAGTCACCACGGCGGGGTCGATCTCGAATACGCCGTCCAGGAACAACAGCGCGGCACCGCCGACGCCGTCAGCGCGGCCGCCCCGCTGCTCGACGACGAGGCCTTCGTCGTGCTCAACGGTGATGCGCTGTACGATCCGGCCTCCCTTGAGACGCTGTACAGCAACGGGCCAGCAGTCGGCTCCTACCGGGTCGACAACCCCAGCGCCTACGGTGTCCTCCAACTCGCCGACGATGACGACACCCGAATCACCGGCGTCGTCGAGAAACCGGCCACTCCCGAGTCGAACCTGATCAACACCGGTGCGTACGTCTTCCCGGCCGCCGCCCAGGAGCTGCTCGGCGTCGAGACCTCCGAACGCGGCGAACTGGAGCTGACCGACGTCCTGGAGGCGGTCTGCAACCAGTTTTCGGTCACTGCCGTCCCCTTCGACCGCTGGCTCGATGTCGGCCGCCCATGGGAGCTACTGGCGGCCAACGAGTGGCTCCTGGAGTCGTTGTCGACCCGACTCGACGGCGAGGTCCACGACGGGGCGGACCTCAGCGGCCCGGTTGTCGTCGAGGAGGGCGCGACAGTCAAATCCGGCGTCTGTATCGAGGGACCGGTCTACGTCGACAGCGGGGCGACCGTGGGGCCGAACGCCTACGTTCGGGGGTCGACGTATCTCGGTCCCGGTGCCAAAGTCGGCAACGCGGTCGAGGTGAAAAACAGCATCCTCATGGCCGAGGCGACGGTTGGCCATCTCTCTTATGTGGGCGACAGCGTGCTGGGCCAACGGGTCAACTTCGGTGCGGGAACCAAGGTGGCGAACCTCAGACACGACGGCGAGGCCGTCCGGCTCACGGTGAAAGGCGAGCGGGTGTCGACCGGTCGGCGTAAGCTCGGTGTAATCGTCGGCGACGACGCCAAAACGGGGATCAACACCAGTCTGAATGCGGGTGTCGTCCTCGGAACCGGGATGACGACCCAGCCTGGCGAAGTCCTCACCCACGACCGCTGGGAGTAGTCGCTGTCTCCCAGCCGAGCGAGCGCTACCCGGTCGCGGCCGTGATCCGGTCGACCGCCGCTTTGCGGAGCCGGTCGGCCGCGGCCTCGGTGGTGGCTTCCGCGGTCACCCGAACGAGCGGCTGGGTGCCGCTCGCACGAACGAGGAACCAGCCGTCGTCGGTTTCGACCCGGAGGCCGTCGCTGGTGTCGACGTGCTCGAAATCCGCTTGGATTCTCTCGGCCACCCGCCCCATGACCGCGGCCTTGTCGTCGACCGCGATACTGTCGCGGGACAGCGGGTAGGTGTCGACGCTGTCGACCAACTCGGAGAGCGGCCCGCGGCTGCCGACGAGTGCGGCGAGCTTACAGGCCGCCAGCGGGCCGTCCGGGCAGAGGGTTTCGTCGGGCCAGATCCACGCCCCCGATGGTTCGCCGCCGAAGACCGCCCCTGGCTCGGCGGCCGCCTCGGCGACGAACACGTCGCCGACCTTCGTGCGGACCAGCTCGCCTCCAGCAGCGGTAACCGCATCGTCGGCACACAGGCTGGTATCGACCGGTGCGGCGACCTGTCCCCCTCCAGCTGCCCGGACTGCTCGTCTGGCGAACAGCGCCAACAGCACGTCCTTCGGGACGAACGCGCCGGTCTCGTCGACGGCCATCATCCGGTCGGCGTCGCCGTCGTGGGCGATACCGAGGTCGGCATCGCTGTTGCCGACCTGCGTGCAGAGCGCGGTCAGCGTCTCGGCGGTCGGCTCACTGGGACGACCGGGGAACGAGCCGTCGGGCTGGGCGTTGAGCGTCGTTACATTCGCGCCGAGCTCACCGAATGCTGCGGCGGTCACTCCGCCCACACCGTTGCCCACATCGACGACGACCGAGAGGTCCGCGATGGCCTCGCGGTCGACCGCCTCGACGAGGGCGTCCCTGTGGGCGGCGGTCGCGGTCGGATCGCGTTGGCGGTCGCCCGAGTCGTCCCAGTCGGCCAAATCGTAGCTGCCGCGCTCGACGATCTCGACGATCCGCTCGCGTCGATCGGTGTCGAAGGCTTGCCCCGATGGAGTCCAGAGTTTGAGCCCGTTGTCGGGAGCCGGGTTGTGGGAGGCGGTGATGACGACGCCCGCGTCGGCGTCGTGGTGGGCGATCCGCCGGGCGAGCGTCGGCGTCGCCACCTGGCCGAGATCGACCACGTCCGCGCCGCACTCGGCGAGTCCTGCGGCGACTGCATCGGCGAGGAACCGCCCCGTTTCGCGTGCGTCACGGCCGACAAGTACCGTCGACGCGCCGTCGGTCGCGACCGCCCGCCCGATCGACAGCGCAAGCTCGGCTGTCACCGTCTCGCCAACAGGTCCACGGACGCCACTCGTTCCAAACATACGCTTTCTGTCGGTGCCTCCCCCATTAGTTACCCGATACCTATGGCGACCGATCCACTGTGGGGCCGTATCAGCATTGTTCGAACCTGACACGAACGGTACTCTTCAACAGAGTATAGTGATTTGTATTCAGTCATTGGTGAACAGTAACATGGAGGTATACCGCCTGTAGCGACCGTTTGTGATCTCCGCAAGGAAAGAGTATAAGGTAACAGAGACTGCTTAGCCTGATATGGACGCAATTGTTCTTGCCGGTGGCTATGCCACCCGAATGTGGCCGATTACACGGAACCGACCGAAGATGCTGCTGCCCGTCGGCGAGACGACGGTGATCGACAAAACACTCGAACAGCTCGAAGACGACGAGGAGATCCAGGACGTCTATATCAGTACCAACGAGCGGTTCGCCGCCGACTTCGAGAACTACGTCGACGAGCAGGGCTACCAGAAGCCCGAACTGTCGGTCGAAGACACCAGCGACGAGGACGAGAAGTTCGGCGTCGTCGGCGCACTCGCCCAGCTGATCGACCGCGAAGGTCTCGACGACGACCTACTCATCATCGCCGGTGACAACATGGTCGGCTTCGATATCGCGGACTTCGTCGACTTCTTCGAGGACAAGGAGTCTCCCGTGCTTGCGGCCTACGACGTCGGCGACCGCGAACGCGCCAAATCCTACGGGCTGGTCGAACTCGACGACGACGAGGTCGTCAACTTCCAGGAGAAACCCGACGAGCCGAAGACGACGCTCGCGTCGATCGCCTGCTATGCGTTCCCGGCGGACGTGCTGCCGAAGTTCGACACCTATCTCGCCGACGACCAGAACCCCGACGAGCCCGGCTGGTTCCTCCAGTGGCTCCAGGACCGACAGTCAGTCTACGCCTTCACCTTCGAGGACGTCTGGTTCGACATCGGCGAGGCCGCGGCCTACCTCGACGCCGTCGACTGGAAGCTCGGCGGCGAGCCGCTGGTCGCCGACGATGCGACCGTCGAAAACAGCGAGCTGAACGGCTCGACCCACGTGATGTCCGGCGCAACCGTCAAAGACTCGACGGTCACCGACTCGCTGGTCTTCCCCGATGCCCATGTCGAGGACGCCGAACTGACCGACACGGTCTTCGACGAGAAGGCGAGTATCGAGGGGATCGACCTCACCGACAGCCTCGTCGGCTCCTACAGCCAGCTCGGCGACGAGTAGCGCACTCCGCCTTCGGACCGCATTTTAGTACCGCTGCAATGCCCGATAGTCGACTCCTACCAGCCGTTAGGCGGTATCTACTCGTTCGGTAACCACGGTGACCGGGACGTCGACGTCGGTCTCCTGTCGAATCCGCTCACGTATCGTCGCGGCAGTCGGTGGAGAATCGCCGTAGACGTGGACTGTTACTTCGGTCGGCTGCTGGGAGAGGAGGTCCGCGCGGTACTCGAAGTCGACGCCGAGCAGCTGGTCTGTGGTGTCGGCGGCGATTGCCTCGACTTGCTGTTCGAAAGCCGCGTTCTCGCGGGCGTCGAGCGAACTCACCGCCAGAAACGAGGTGAGAACGAGCACCGCCAGCCCGAAGACGACCAACCGACCGACCGTCGCCCGCCGGGCCTGCTGGGCGTCGTACCAGTGGGTCGGGTTGTAGCGTTTGATCCAGATGGTGACGATCCCCGCAATGTTGATCGACAGCAGATTGACCAGCACCAACACACCGGCCCCGAAGGCGAGTCGGGGGTCTGCGTAGGCGATGCCGAGGCCCACCGAGGCGGCGGGCGGCATCAAGGCAACCGCGATCATCACGCCGACCAGCGCCTCGTCGGCCCCCGAGGTCAGCGACAGCGCCCCGGCGGTTCCGGCCCCGAGAGCGATCGCCAGCGCCAGGAGTCCAGGATGGGCGCGTTCGGCGACCTGCTGGATCAACAGCAGTTCGAGCTCCGGTGCGAGCACCGCCCGGTAGCTGAGCGCGAACAGCGTCGCGCTCAGGACGGCGACCGCCAGCCCGATCACCTGCGAGCGGACGCCCTCCCAGAACAGCGCGTTGTCGTCGTCGTTGATGACGGTTCCGACACAGGAGGCCATCGCGGGGCCGATCAGCGGCGCGATGACCATCGAGCCGACGACGACCGCCGCGCTGTCCTGGAGCAGTCCGGCGGTGGCGACGATGGCGCTGATGATCGTCAACACGAGGTAGTTGGTCGTGGATCGGGAGAGGTTCCGGGCCTTGGTTCGGAGTTCGTCACGGGAGATCCGTTCGTCTTCGGCGTCGTCGTTTGCTTCTTGTTGCTCCTCGAACTGCTCGGAGATGATCGTCTCGACATCGGTGACGACCATATAGCCGTCGCGTTCGACACCGACATCCCGGAGTTGGTCGATGATGCCCTCGACAGCGTCCGATTCGGCGGGGATGTAGACGATGTCGCTGAACCCCGAGGTCGATGTCTCGGAGGTCATCGCAAACTCGATTTCTTCGGCATCGAGGATCTCGATGACGGTCTCGCGTTTCCCCTCCGGAATGAGTGTCTGAATCAGTCGCATAGGTGTTAGCTGGCTGGCTCAGGCTGGCTGGTTCGGTCGGGAATGAGTCCTTCGAACGTATCAGAGTACTGCATACAGACGGTCCCGAGAATACTCATCGAGAGGACATACCCCACGGCGAAGGCCGGAATCGTCTCGGTGAGCACCGGCCCGGTTCCGGCGGCCGCAACCGTCGCGATGATCAGCGAGAACTCCCCGCGGGTGACCATCCCAGCGCCGACCCGCACCGACCGGGTGTGGCTCAGCTCGTAGACCCGGCCGCTCCAGTACCCGCTGAGGAGTTTGGTCGGCGTCGAGGCGAGGATGGCGACCGCCAGATAGCCAGCGACGCCGACGATCAAAAGCGGGTCGGTGATGAGGCCGATCCAGAAGAAAAAGATCGCCGCAAACAGGTCGCGGATCGGCTCCAGGAGCCGCTCCAGTTCGTGGACGTGGGTCGTCGAACTGAACGCCATCCCGATAAAGAAGGCCGCGACGGCCTCGCTGACACCGAGTGCGAGCGCCGCCCCCGCCACGAGGATCGTGACGCCGACCGCTCGGAGCAGGAAGTACTCGTGAGAGTCGGTGGCGAGCAACCGCTCGAAGAGCCCGTTGCCGTACTGGACGAGCAACAGAAGGAGGAAAATAAAGCCGAGAGCGATCCCGACCGACTGGGCGGCCGCACCGATATCGCCGCCGCCGATGACGATCGCCGAGACGACCGCGAGATAGACGGCGATAAACAGGTCCTCGAAGACGAGCGTGCCGAGCATCGGGTTGGCCTCGTCGTTGGCGATCCAGCCGAGATCGATCAGCGATTTGGTGATGATCGCACTCGACGAGATATAAATGATGCCAGCCAGCAGGGTTGCGGCGATGAGATCGCCGAAGAACAGATAGCCGAGGGCGAAGCCGACCGGGAAGTTGATCCCCAGATCGATCAGTCCGGCTTTCCCGATCAACTGGCGGCTTTCGAGCAGCCGGTCGAGGTTGAATTCGAGCCCGAGGAAAAAGAGGAGGAACACGATCCCGAGCTCCGCGCCGATCCCGATAAACTCGGTGTTTTGGATGTAGGGGAGATCGAGGCGACCGACGACAAAGGGGCTGCAGATGATCCCGGCAATAATATAAAACGGGATCACCGACAGGCCGATCCGTTTGGCCAGCAGGCCACAGAGCGCGACGGCGGTGAACAACGCGCCGACTTCCAACAGGAGGGTGTCACCAGCCATTGTAGAGGTAGTCGATACTGTGAGTTCGGACCTGATAAGGGTGTGCGAATCGAGTCGGCGAGCCGATCACCTCTCGGCAGGATCGACGACTCGGTCGGCGGTCAACCGGGTGAATACTTATTCGATGGTCCGCACAGTATCGGATATGGAGATCTCCGAGACGGACCTGCCGGGCGTCGGCAAGCGGTTCGAGCTGCCGGTCCACGACGGCTCGTCGCTCGTCGTCGTGATCCACAACACCGGCAAACACGAGGTATTTAAAAAAGAGCACGCGGATGCGGACGCCGACCGCGTGATCGAACTCAGCGAGGCCGAAGCCGAGGCCTTCGGATCGATCCTCGAAGACGTCCATTTCCAGCCCAGCGAGACAGATATGAGTTCGACGACGATCGGCGGCGACACCGTTATCGAGTGGTATACCCTCGACGAGGAGTCGCCACTGGCTGGGACGACACTCGAAGAAAGCGACATTCGGGACGAAACGGGCGTGACCGTGATCGCCGTCGAACGGGGACCGGATGCCTTCCCCAGCCCGAATCCGAGCTTCGAGTTCGAAGTCGGGGACACCCTAGTGACGATCGGCCGGAGCGACGAGCAGGCCGCACTCGAATCGCGGCTCGGCAAGGCCGACTGAGCCGGACCGAACCGAGCGATTGACACGGCTGGCACACCAACGGGCGGTATGGCCGAGACGAACCTCCAGGAATTCCTCAGCTCCGATACCATCCTGTTGGCACTAATCCTGTTCGTCGGCATCGCAGGCTCCGGCGTCGCCCGCTGGGGGCTTGGACAGCTCGGACTCGACACCCTCGGGATGATCGTCTTCGTGATGGGGTACGGTGGGATGGTATTCGTCCTTTGGTATGGCTGGATTCGACCGCTGGATATTACCGGTCCCCAGTAGTCGCCCACCCGGCTTGCAGGACCCCAGTTAGTCGCCCGAAGAACGGAAGTTTAATGCGGGTTTCACCGCGACCTACGAACAAGAATGCTGCCGCTATTCGTCGACTCGATCCTCCTGGACTACAACATCGGGCAGATCATGCTAGTGGGGTTCGTCCTGACGACCCTCGGGGCGCTCCCACTGAAATCCCAGCAGGTAATCGGGCTCAACACGATCCTCTTCGGCGTGATTTTCGTCCTGACGCCCTCGACGTTGATGCCCAGTTACTACCTGTTTTTGGGCCTCACGCTCATCGTGATCGGGCCGCTGGTGTATGTCACTGCCGACGGCTAATCGCTGTGGGGATGCCGAAGGGGTGGCCGACCAGCCGCCAACACCGGGGAGATCGTCGGCCCGGTTCGCTATCTTTTTGGGGTAACTACGATAACCCAGCCGCATGATCACGGTTCGAGCGCCGGCGACGAGCGCCAACCTCGGCAGCGGCTTCGACGTCTTCGGGGTTGCCCTCGATCGCCCGGCCGACGTGATCCGTGTCGAACGCGCCGACCGGACCACGATCGAAATCACGGGCGTCGGGAGCCAGTACATCCCGACAGACCCCGACAAAAACACCGTTGGCGCGGTCGTCGACGCCCTCGAAGCCCCCGCCCGCATCGAGATCGACAAGGGCGTCCGGCCCGCTTCGGGACTCGGCTCGTCGGCCGCCAGCGCCGCCGGTGCGGCGGTCGCACTCAACGAGCTGTACGATCGGGGGCTCTCGCGGGAGGAACTCGTCCCGATCGCTGCGGAGGGCGAGGCCGTCGTCTCCGGGACCGCCCACGCCGACAACGTCGCCCCCTCGATCCTCGGCGGCTTTACGATCGCCACCGGCGACGGCGTCCACTCGGTGGAAGCCGACATCCCACTCGTTGCCTGTCTCCCCGAGATCGCCGTGTCGACGCGGGACGCCCGCGAGGTCGTCCCCGAGACCGCGAGCATGGAGCAGTTGGTCGAGACCGTCGGCAACGCCGCGACGCTCACGATGGGGATGTGTCAGTCCGACCCCGAGCTCGTCGGCCGTGGGATGGCTGACCCACTGGTGACGCCTGCGCGGGCGAAACTGATTACGGGGTACGAGGCAGTCTCGCAGGCCGCCCGCGAGGCGGGAGCAGTTGGCGTCACTGTCAGCGGAGCAGGACCCTCGCTGCTCGCGGTCTGTCGGGACGACCAGCGGCGTGCGGTAGCGACCGCGATGCTCGATGCGTTCGCGGATGAAGGCGTCGAGGCTCGCGCCTACCAGACGCGCGTGAGCCGCGGCGCGACGCTGTTCTGAGACAAACGGAACGCTACCTATCAGTAGTTTCAAAACTCCTATAGTCTGATTCGGCCAAGAGCCGCTGTGATACCCGATCTCTCCGGCCGGTTCGAGACGGTGTCGACCGGCCCACATCTCGCAAAACGGATCGCCCTCCTGGTCGCCGCCTGTGGCCTCCTCTATGTCCTGCGGCCCCTTGTTCACGGGCTCGTCTACCCGATCGTCTACTCGCCGACCGGGCTGCTCGTCGGCGGGGTGACGATCCTCGTGGCGGTTGGCCTCTGGCTCGCGCCGCCGCTGCGAACCGAGGGCCGAGACGTCGACGGCGGCTCGCTGGGACTGTTTTTAAGCGATTCGGCGGTGTTGAAACTCTACCTGGTAGGAACGATCTTCGGCATCACCGTCCTGATCGGCTTCCTCTACTCGGTTCCGGCCGGGATGGTCGCCGAGGCGACGCTGGCCGACCGGACGATGAGTGACAGCGAGCCGATCGACGGCTTCCCCGAGATCAACGCCGACAACCCCCGGATCGTCCCCCGGGCGGTCGCCGACGTCCAGACACGGGGGTCGACCTCGTACCGGACCCACCGGCTGGGGCCGAGCGACATCGCCCGGGCCGAAGACGGCACGCTGGCGTGGTCCTACGCCATCGAACCCGACGGCCCGCGGAACAAGCTGCTGAGCAATCAGCGCGGCGTCCTGCTGTCGGATATGACCCGGATGGAAAACCGATCGATCACGGCCTACGACGACCAACAGTTCGCGGTCGGCGAGGGGATGTACCTCCAGCGCGGGGCCGACTGGAACCTGAAGTCGACCGACTTCCTGACGCGGTACTACGACGACGCCGTCGAGTTCACCCACAACGGGACCGCCTACATGTACTACCCCAAAACGGGCCACGAGTGGCAGCTGACGCCGATCCCCCACACCGTTCCGGTCTGGGACGGCGGCGCACTCATCAGCCCGGACGGGACAATCACCCACCTGACGCCCCAGCAAGCACAGGAAAACGAGATCCTGGAGGGCCAGCGGCTCTACCCGCTTTATAATACGGAGCGAGAAATGGGCTCACTTGGCTTCCGCAACGGGATCATCAACCAACTGCCGGTCGTCGGCGCACACGAAAACGAGGTCGAAGTCGCCGAGCTGCCCGCCGGGGCTGGCAACAACCAGCCGTTCGTGATCGACCTCGACGGCGAGCGGATGAGCTACGTCACCGCCATGGAGCCCTACGGCGAGGATTCTAGAGGTCTCGACGAGATATTCTTTGTCGACGCCACGACCGGCGAGAGCCGGTATTTCGCCTCCGAGGGCGAGACGCTCACCGGCCCCGAGCGGGCGATGGGGATCGTCCGGTCGGCGGACTCACAGACCGGCTGGGGTGACAACTTCGTCGTCGTCGAGCCGGTTCCGGTGTTCATCAACGACGAGCTGTGGTGGCACAGCAAAGTCGTCCCAACCGACAACACGGATATCAGCCGCAACGTGTTCGTCAACGCCGACAGCGGCGAGGCGGTCTCACTCATGACCACCGAGGCAGTGCAGTCGTTCCTTGCCGGTGAGGACGTCGACGACGAGCAGGTCGAGACCGAGCCAGCACCCGACAGCGAGGGTGTCGACTACTACATCGTCATCACCGACAGCAACGGCCAGGAGATCGAGCGGATTCCGGTTGGTCCCGACGAGAACCCGACGATCGAATACGTTCCGGCCAGCCAAACAGCTGAAAACAGTAGCGCGCCGTAACCGTCGTTAGACGCCGCGGCCCTGCAGTCGCTCGTCGTCCGGAATCGAATCGTTCGACTGGCCCTTCATCCCGCCGCCAGCCTGGGTGGCAATCTCGGCGAGTCGGTCGGGGTCGTCCCAGTTGTTGACCGCCTCGACGATGGCGTTGCCCATCTGTTCTGGCTCCTCGGCTCCGAAGATTCCGGAGCCAACGAAGATGCCGTCACAGTCGTGGTGCATCATCAACGCGGCGTCGGCTGGTGTTGCGATCCCACCGGCGGCGAAGTTGACTACGGGGAGTCGACCCATCTCGGCGGTTTCGTGGACGAGTTCGCGGGGTGCGCCGTGTTCGCGGGCCCACTTCTCACGCTCCTCGTGGTCGAGGCCTTCGATGGTCCGGATCTGGTTCATCATCGTCCGCTGGTGTTGGACGGCCTGATTCACGTCGCCCGTGCCAGCCTCACCCTTGGTGCGGATCATCGCCGCGCCCTCGTGGATGCGTCGCAACGCCTCGGGGAGGTTCCGGGCCCCACAGACGAACGGCGAGGTAAAGTCGCGTTTATCGATGTGGTACTCGTCGTCGGCGGGCGTGAGGACCTCCGACTCGTCGATCATATCGACGCCGAGGGCTTCGAGGATCTGGGCCTCGGTGTGGTGGCCGATCCTGGATTTCCCCATAACGGGGATCGACACTTCGTCGATGATCTCGGTGACGTTCGAGGGGTCGGGCATCCGGGCGACACCGCCGCGTTTGCGGATGTCCGCCGGGACGGCTTCGAGTGCCATCACGGCGACAGCACCGGCATCCTCGGCGATCCGCGCCTGTTCGGCGTTGACGACATCCATGATGACGCCGCCCTTCTGCATCTGTGCAAAGCCGCGTTTCACCAACTCGGTGCCGCGCCGCAGCGTCCCGAGATCGGTTGGTTCCGACATGGACTCTTGTTGGGTACGAACACACTTAACCCGTGTTCTTTTGGCGTTTGGTTGCTGTTGTCGGAAGGATCACCGAACGGATCGACAGCTTTGCTGTCGACGATCCGTGGCCGCTGCTGTGAGGCGATGAAATAAATAAAAACCGCAGAAGCAGCTACTCGTCGCCGAACATCTGCCGCATCATCGGATGCATCTCCATCATCTGCTCTTCGGCGATCTCCTCGTACAGCTTGTACGTAATGGAGACCGTCAGCAGCAGGCCGGTTCCGGAGACGTTGCCGATGGTGCCGAGCATGTTTGCCATCACGGCGAGCAGGCCAACGAGCGCGCCACCAATCACAGTCACCTGTGGGATGTAGCGCTCCATGACCTTTTCAACTACTTGTGGGTTCCGCCGGAAGCCGGGGATCTGCATCCCCGAGTTCTGGATCTGCTTGGCGGTCGCCTCCGGCCCCATGCCGGTGGTTTCGACCCAGAAGATGGCGAAGATCGCGCCGCCGACCAGCATGAAGATCAGGTCGATGGCGACACGCAGGCCGATCTGCCACGGGGCGATCTCCGGCGGCGTCAGCCCGAGGAACCACATCCAATCTGAGCGTGCCTGGATCGGTGCCAGATAGTAGAACAGCCCGTCGACGGGCTGGCTGTCGGCGTAGACGCCGAGCAGCGAGGGCATGTTATTGCCCATCTGGCTGTAGATGATCTGGCCGAGGAACTGGATGTTCGCCTGCAGCGCACGGACGAGGATCATCGGCAGGACGCTCGCGTAGATGAGCTTCACCGGGAATCGCCCACGGGCACCCCGAACGCGGGAGTGACTGAGCGGGATCTCGACCCGGACCGACTCGGCGTAGACGACGACCACGAAGATCAGCACCGTGGTCACCAGCGCAAGCAGGTTCCCGGGGTCGAACAGCAGCCGCTGGAACCATTCGGCAGTGAACGTCGCGCCGAGTTCGGTACCGCCGAAGACGATCCCATACCAGCTCGCGAAGAAACCGGTGGTGCCCAGTGCCGACCAGCTGATCATCCCGCCGATGAGCTGTTGGCTCACACCGGCGATAATGAACAGCCCGACACCGGAGCCGACACCCCATTTGCTCACGATCTCGTCCATGAACAGGATCAGGATGCCGCCGACGAACACCTGGGCGAAGATCAGCAGCTGCACGCCACCGGTACCGATACCGAGGGCCTCACCGACTGCACCGCTGGCGGGCAGGAAGTTGCCCGTAAACACCATTGGCGCGGCGGTTGCCGCGGTCACGATGACCACAAGCAGCTTCTGGAGCCCCTGATACAGCACCTGATCGCGGGGATCGTTGTCCGTATCCAGCCCCAGCAGGTTTGCACCGCCGAGCAGCTGCAGGACGATCGATGCGGTGACGATCGGTCCGATCCCGACCTGCAGGACCGATCCCTGTCCACCCGCGAGGATGGACCGGAACTGACCGAAGATGTCGCTGCCTTCGGCACCGAGGCCGAACAGCGCGATGTTCGTCAGGAAAAAGTAGATACCCAGCACACCGGCGGTCCACATCAGTTTCCGTTTGAACGGAACGTGGCCCTCCGGCCGCGCGACTACGGGCATCCGCGTCAGCACCGGTTCGGCGGCCTCCTTCCAACTCATATTATGATTCGTCTGAACGCTCGTCGTTTACGTCTTCCGCTTCGTCGTCTTCGGCTTCCTCGGCTCGCTCCGAGAGGACGGCGTCGCCGCCTGCCTCCTCGATGCCAGCGACCGCACCCGCCGTAAAGGCGTCTGCGGTGACGACCAGTTCATTGCGAACCTGGCCGCCGCCGAGTACCTTCACGACGTCGACATCGTGTCCGGCGTCGACAACGTCGCGGGCGTCGATGACGTAGGCGTCACCGTCGCTTTCGGCGGTGCCGTCGTCAGCGTAGAGTGCGATGTCCTCGTCGATCTTCTGGATGCGGATCTCTTCGACCGAATCCGTGATCGAGTCGGGACGCGTAAAGCCGTGTTTGCCGAGCGGTTCGTAGTTGTGGAACTCGTGTTTGTCGCGGCCCGCAGCGCCACGGCCACCACGGTGTCCGGCTCCGCGCCGGTTCTTGTGGGTGCCGCCGCTGTGGGTTCGGGAGCCGCGCTGTCGGCGTTTCTTGGATCCCATTATCGCATCGCCTCCAGGAGGCTATCGATATCCTCGGTGTCGTGGCGGCCGAGCTGGCCACCCTCGATGACCGGGTGTTTGATGCCGTCGTGGCCACCGCGCGGCGGGTGGAGCCGAACGACCGGAGCGAGACCCTGCTCGCGCAGCGTCGTCTCCTCTGCGACGAGGGCCTCGGCGAGCGAGGCGATGTCGTCGTAGTCGGTGTTGTCGGCAACCCACGCGTCGTCGACGTCGGCGTCGCCTTCCTCGGCTTCGCCGCGTCGCTCGATGAGCGTGGTCACGGTCTCGGCGCTCGGTTCGCCGAAGGCAACGTAGTCGTTGACCTTCGTTATCATGCCGCGGTAGGTGTCGGTCTCCGGGACGAACGTGACGTGGTTGACGCTGTGCAGATTCAGCATCTGCAGCGTGTCACGGACGTCCTGGGACATGTTGACCTCGCCGCGGAGTTGAACGAGAGCCTGCATTATTCGTTGGCCTCCTTCCGGACGGCCTTGGCGCGCTGGGGAGTCCGCGACTGGGCGGCGTTCTCCAGGGCGTTGTAGGTCGCCTTCGCGAGGTTGACCGTCGTCCGGGTGTTGCCGTCGGACTTCGTCCAAGCGTCCTGGATGCCTGCGAGCTCCAGGATGTTCCGGACGGTCTCGGCTGCCGCGAGCCCGAGCCCCTGTGGGGCGGGCATGATGCGGACGGTGACCGAGCCAGCCTTCCCTTCGGCGGTTCGGAGCAGGGAGTTGACTCCACCGGCGGAGTCCTCCCAGGATCCCGAGCCGCGGTCGACCTTGATGATGTTGAGTTTTGCAACGTCGATGGCCTTCTGGATAGCGCCGCCGACCTGCTCGTCGCGGGCCTGGGCGTAGCCGAGGTAGCCGTCGCGGTTGCCGACCACACAGACACAGCGGAACTTGACTCGGCGACCCGAGTCTGTCATCCGCTGGACCATGTTGATGTCGAGCACCTCGTCTTCCAGCCCCGGAAGGAGTTGGTCGACGATCTCCGGCTCCTTCAGCGGGAGTCCGGAGGCGAGTGCCTGCTCCATCGACGCGATGTCGCCGCTCTGTACCTGTCGGCCGAGCCGCGTACGCGGCTCCCAGCCGTTGTTATCTCGTTGGCTCATTCGTCCTCCTGAATCGCTGCGAGCACGTCGTCGAAGTGCTCAGGTAGTTCGGAGGCGTCGAAATCTCCACTGTACAGCGGCTCGTCGAGCTGGTCGGCGTAGTCGGCGATGTGTTCGCCGCGATTGCGCGACCAGTCGGCCAGCACGCTGTCGTTGTGGGGGATTTCGAGCCCCGCGTCGATCGCTCCTTCCTGCACCGAAAACACCTTGTTACCGGGTGTTGCCGTGTTCAGCCCGATGTCGAGGACGGCCTCGGAGAGACCGGCTTCGACCGCGCGGCTGCCAAGGAGGTAGCCCGTCAGGTACGCGCTGGGGATGTTGCCCGTGGGGGCGTCCCAGCCGTACTCCGAGAGATCCTCGCTGGAGGCGGCAACGTGGGTAATATCGCCGTCGGGTCCGGGGGTGATCAGCTGCGCCCTGACGTGTTTGTTGCTCGTCCGGGCGACCAGACGGGGCTTGCCGGATTTCAGCAGGCGCAACCTCTGGTGGTAATCAGTACGGACCTCACGGCGGCGGCGCATCGGCACGTTGTATCGTGGTCCAGTTGCCATTATGCGTTCACCTCAATGCCGTAGTTGGTTCGGACGAAGGCTTCGAGCCGGTCGACGCTGTCGAACTCGCCACCGCTGGCTTTGTTGTACAGCTCGCGGTACTGCGTCCGGTCGATCGTTCCCTTCTCGCGGAGTTCCTTGAGTCGCTTCCGCTGGGCTCGAATCCGCGAGACCCAGCTGTCTTTGCGCGACTCGCGGGCCCCGGATTTCCCTTTGCGGGTACCTTGGCCCTTCTTGTGGCCGTAGGAGCGCTTCTCGTTGCGCTCGCGGGCACGGCCACGGGAGTTGTTCTGCGTGCCTTTCGCACGGATGATCCCCTGGTCGACCAGTTCGCGAATGTCTTCGCGGGTGATCGCCTCGGCGATCTCTTCCTGTTCCTCGGGGTCGAGCCAGACGCGGCCCTCGCCGACATCGAGGATGTCGGCGGCGAGTCGTTTCTGTGAACCGAGATCACTCATCGTCCTCGACCTCCACTTCGATGTAGGTTGGGTTCAGCACGCGAATCTCCTCGTCCTCGCAGATCTCCTCGATCCGCTCGCGTTTACGGCCGCCGACCTTGCTGGCGATCCGCACCGCTTGGGTGTCGCCATCGATGTCGTCGAGGTCGTCGGCGTTGTGGACGCGAACTTCCTCGAAGCCGCTGGGGTGAAGCCCACGGGCGGCTTTCGGCGATCGGAAGCCGGGGGCGACCTTCGGCCCACGGCTCTTGAAGCCGCGGCGCTGTTTCGACAGTCCACCACGCGGGGCACGCCACGACTCGGGCGTCCGTTTCTTCATGTGGTAGTCCTGACGCTTGAAGGCGGGTTTGCCCTCGCGCTGCTTCTGGGTGAGCGCCGCGTCGGTCTCCTCGTCGAGCTCCGGGGTCTTGTCCGCGTGCCCACGGGCGACGAGTTTCGTCTCGACGTCTTCTTCGGCTTCCTCGTCGAGTTCCTCTTCGGGCGTCTCGTCTTCGACTTCGGCCTCGGTTTCGTCGGCGACTTCGAGGTCACCGACACCGGCCTTGACACGCGCTGCGAGCGCGTTTCCGATGCCGTCGACCTCGCTCAGTTCGCCCTGACTGGCGGCTTTGACGTCTTCGATCGACTCGTAGCCTGCCTCACGGAGCGCGTCGGCCTTCGAGGGGCCGACACCGCTGATGTCCTCTAGTTCTTGGGGTTCGTCTGCCATTTCAGGCACCTCCTGCCTGTGGCTTCTCGACAATGTAGACGCCGTCCTGGAAGACGCGCGTGTCCTTGTCGTTGACCTTGGTGAGCTGTTCGATGTCGGCGGCGGTCTGGCCGACGGCCTCCTTGTCGGTGCCCGTCAGCGTGACCTCTTCGCCGTCGACCTGTACCTCTGTGTCGCCACGGATCGGGGTCCGACGGTCGGCCTTCTCCCCGAGGAAGTTCTCGATGACGACTTCGTCGCCCTCGACTGCCACTTGCATCGGGAAGTGAGCGTAGTGGACCTCCATCTTGTACTCCCAGCCCTCGGTGACGCCGTGGATCATGTTGCGAACGTGGCTTTCGAAGGTGCCAACGGTCGCGGTGGTCTTGGCGTCCTCGACGTCAGTTTCGATGACGACTTCGTCGTCTTCGACGCTGACATCGACATCGGGGAACCAGAGGCGGCGCGAGACGCTGCCGTCGGGTCCCTCGACGGTGAGATCGAGGTGGTCTACCGTAGCGGACACGTCGTCCGGAAGTTGGATTGCTGTTCGTGTCATTGTTAGTAGACGTATGCGATCACTTGGCCACCGATGCCCGCCTCGCGGGCCTCGTAGTGGCTCATCACGCCGTGGCTCGTTGTGACGATGAGCGACCCGTAGTCACGGGCCGGGAGGAACCGTTTCTCCCATTTCTCGTAGCCGTCTGCCCCAACCGAGTAGCGGGGTTTGACGATGCCACATTCGTTGATCGCGCCTTTGAGTTCGACCTCGAACTGACCGGCCTTGCCGTCGTCGACGAATTCGAAGCCGTCGATGTATCCTCGGTCGTAGAAGACCTCGAGGATCGAGCCGATGATGTTCGAGGCGGGCTGTACCGTAATATCGAGATGGCCAACGCTTTCGGCGTTGTCGATGCCGGAGAGTGCGCTGGACAGTGGGTCGTTGCCTGCCATGGTTAGCTGTACTTCTTGAATCCCATGTCTCGGGCGACCTCGCGGAAGCACTGCCGACAGAGGTTGATGTCGTACTTGCCGACAAGCCCCTGTTCGCGCTCACAGCGCCGACAGACCAGCTGCTGGCCCGTCCGCTCCGCGTTGTCTCCGGACGTCTGTTCTTCTGATTCGCTCATTCAGTGACCTCCACGTCGAACGTCGACGCGACGTAGTTGGCTGCATCGTCGGGCGTCATCTGGTGGCCGCTCGGAATCGATCGGGTCTCCTTGTCGCGTTTGGCGACGCGGTAGCCCGGTCGGACGAGCGTCACGGTGACATCGAGCCCGTAGATACCGATCTGCGGGTCGTACTCCTGGCTCGGGAACTCGGTGTGTTCGGCGACACCGAAGCTGAAGTTGCCGGTGTCGTCGAACTGCGACGTCGAGAGTTCGGTCAACGGCAGGGCCGTCTCCAGGAACTCGTGGGCGTCGTCGCCACGAAGCGTCGTTTTCGCACCGATCGGATCGCCCTCACGGATGTCGAACTCCGCGACCGTCCGTTTGGCGAGCGTCTGGACGCTCTCCTGACCCGCGATCTCTTCGAGGATCTCCTGGGCGTTCTGGAGCTCGCGACCGCCTTCGCCGACGGCCATGTGGACGACGACTTTCTCGATGCTTGGTGTGCGCATCTCGTGGAACTCGGCGTCAGCCTCGCTCATTCGTCATCACCCGTGAAGTTCTCGTCGATCACAACGACGTAGCTCTCGACCGTCTCGAAGCCATCGTCGTCGCCTTCGACGGCGACCGTGTTCGAGCCACTACCGAGCGTGACGTCGATCTCGTCGACCGTCCCGATCTGGCCAGCGTGCTGGCCGTCGACGGCGGTGACGAGTGCGCCCTCTTCGTAGACGAAGTGGGCGACGATCTCTTTCGACTCGTTGTCGATGACAAGCGAGTCGCTGGTCGAGTACTCGCTTGCGTCCGCGACGCGAACGTTCGTTCCGTCGTGGAGCGTCAGCTGGAAGTCGCCGCCGGAGACCTGCTCCTTGTTGACGATCTTGCCGAGCCGACTGCCCGCCGACTCCGCGTCGATGGGCGTCAGTGCGAGTCGTCCACCCTCGTCGGGGAAGACGCGGTAGTACTCCTCGCGTTCGGTGAACGCGATGATGTCGAACATCCCGATGGGTCGGCTCTCGTCGGTGATCGCGTCACCGTTGACGAGAATCGAGCCCTGGTTCAGTGCGTAGCGTGCTTCCTTCTTCGAGTCGACGTAGCCCAGCACGTCCCGCAGTAGGACGAGCAGGGGCACACCGGCCTCACCGTGGGGGCCCGCGCCCGCTTTCACGGTGTAGGTTTCGGTCTTCCGTTCGACCGGCCACGAGTTCGGTACCGAGAGTCGTTTCTGGTGGTTGCTCATTCGTTGTCCTCCTCGCTGCTGAGTCGGGCCTCACGCCGTGGGTCGTCGAGATCCAGCTCGGTCACCTGGACGTTGCTGGCTTGAAGCGGTCGAGGCACTTCCTCACCGTCGGACTTCTCGACGGTGACTTCCTCGACGTGGATCTCGGCCTTCTTGAGGTCGACCTTCATGACTTCGCCCTCGCTTCCGGCGTGATCGCCACGCTGGACGACGACGGTGTCGCCCGCGTTGACGCGGACGCTCCGCTGGTCGTACTCCTCGCGGAGTTCGGGCGACAGCGGCGCTTTGACCTGCTCGTGTCGCTCGTGGAGCGACGCGTTCGCAGCGGAATTTCGCTGTTTGTGTGGTTGTCGTGTCATTCTATACGATCATCGTCGCTGTGGACGCGATACTCCCGAAGCGTTCGGCGACTTCGCGTGCGATCGGGCCCTTGATGTCGGTCCCGCGAGGCTCCTCGTTCTCGTCGATGAGAACGGCGGCGTTATCCTCGAATTTCACGCGAATCCCGTCCGGTCGGCGGATCGGCTTGCGCTGGCGGACAATAACTGCCTCCAGGACCTGCCGTCGCATTTCCGGCGTCCCTTTGGTGACCGAGACGGTCACCTTGTCGCCGATACCGGCTTTGGGGTGTCGGTTCTTCGTACCGGAGTAGCCCGCCACGCTGATGACTCGGAGTTCACGCGCGCCGGTGTTGTCGGCACACGTGATCAGCGAGCCCTTCTCGAGTCCCTGTGTCACGTCGGCTTTGAGGGCCTCCATCAGGCATCGCCTCCAAGCTTCTCGACGACAACGTGGGATTTCGTCTTCGAGAGCGGTCGGGTCTCCGCGATCTTCACTTCGTCACCTTCATCGAGCTCATCGAGGACGCCGGGTACGTGCGCTGGAATACGGGACCGGCGTTTCATATACCGGTCGTATTTGGGCACGAACACGTCGTACTCCTGCTCGACGATGACGGTCTTTGCCATATCCGTCGAGACGACAGTCCCACTGCGGGTCTGTCCTCGAACGGGTAGCTGTCCGTAAAACGGACACTTCTCGTAGTCGTAGGCCTCCGGGTTCTGTGGTTCCGGAGGCATAGGTACGTCAAGTCCTATCGCCATTTCGAATCTCCTGTGCGTTCAGTTCGTTCTGCAGGCCGCGAGAGTAGACGGCTGCCATCCACCGTAACGTAGACTCCGCCCTGGCATCCACCCAGAGGGTTTACGGAACATTCCGACGGCGAAGACTTACAGGGGCGTACCCCCGCAGTTTCCTCCCCGAGTTTGGACGAAGACCCCGAGTCCTTCCGGCCTCCCGCTTGGGAGTCCCCGGCAGGATGATCTCCTGCCGGGACCTCGGCGGCTTCATTTGTGTGCACGCCTGCACCTTGGTTGTCAATCGATTCCTCGCTAACTGCGATCTCGAAGGTCGACTCCGCTTTCGGCACGCGCTTTTCGCCCGAGTCTGTTGACACGACAAGTGTGTTCATCGTCTCGCCGACGATGCGACCGGCAATACCGACGAAGTCGGCACTGGCGGCTTCGACCACCCGTACGGGTAAGCCGATGAGTTCGTGTCGTGTGAGTGTCTCGGGCGTGCGTGGCATACTTACTCTTCGTCGGCTTCGAGGTCGCCCTCTTCGGTCTGAACCGTTTTCAGACGAGCGATGGTCCGGCGCAGCTCTTTGAGCTCGCTGGGGTTCTCCGGGACGCCACCGGCGGCCTGGAGTGCTTTGAGGTTGAGCAGCTCGGTTTCGAGCTCTTCGAGCTCGACCTCGCGCTCTGCGGGCGTCATATCGCGCATCTCTTCGACGTGAAGGATCGCCATCTATTCGCCCTCCTCTTTGTCCGCATCGTCTTCGTCGTCTTCCATCTCGGCGACGAGATCGGCGGCCTCTTCGGCGACATCCTCGTCGAGGTCCTCTTCGTCGTCGGTTGGCTCCTCGACAGCGTCGCCGGTCGCGACCGGCTCCTCGCCGGACTCGTCGATGACTTCCTCGACGATCTCCTCGTCGATGACCTCCGCTGGGTCCTCGTCGGGGACTTCGACGTCCTCGTCGACCGCCTCGCTGTCCTCGGAGACGTCCGGCACTTCCTCGGGCTCGCCTTCGAGCAGCGATTCGACGCTCTCGCCGTCGTCGGCCTGCTCGACGTCCTCGACATCCACATCGTCGTGGATTTCGAAGTCGTCGGGGAGGGTGGCTCCCGGCGGGATGATCTTGACGGTGACGCCGATGGTTCCGAGCTTCATCACGGCGACACCCTGACCCTCGTCGACAACGCTCTGGGCGGGTTCACCGTTGTGCTTGATGTAGCCGCGGTTGAATTTTTCAACTCGCGAGCGGGCACCCGTCACCTTGCCGCTGAGGACGATTTCGGCGCCGAGTGCGCCTGCGTCCATGATGCGGTCGATGGTGGTGTGTCCCGCTTTGCGGAAGTACCAGCCACGTTCGAGTGCGTTGGCCAGTCGGTCGGCGACGATCCGGGCGTTGAGGTCCGGCTCCTCGACCTCCTGGACGTCGATCTGTGGATCTTCCATCCCGAACCGTTCGGTGAGTTCGGTGGTGATCTTCCGAATGTTCTTTCCGCCTTTCCCGATGACCATCCCGGGCTTTTCGGCCTTGAGGACGATCTGGGTTCCCATCGGGGTCTTGGCGATATCCATGCCGCCGTAGCCTGCGCGACCGAGCTCGTCGCCGAAGAACTCGTCGATCTGGGCGCGCTGCAGGCCGTTTTCGATGAACTGGTGTTCGTCTGCCATTATTGGGTCGCCTCCGGATCTTCGAGGATGATCTCGACGTCACAGAGCGTGGTGTTCCACGAGCTGGCACGACCGAACGCACGGGGCTTTCGGCCGGGCCGTTCGCCCACCTTGTGGGGGGCGACGTGTTTGATCACCATCGCTTCGCCGTCGAAGCCCTGGTTGTCCCCGTTGTTCCGGGCGTTTTCGAGGAGCTTCTTGAAGTCCTTCGAGGCCTTGTTCGGGTAGCGTCCGGCATCCCAGCCGTCGATATCCGAGCGGTGGCCGACGCCGGTGTTGTGCTGTTTGAAGGGCACCGACTGCTCGCCGTCGATGACGTCGTCGAGGTAGGCTTCGGCCTCCGCGACGGTCTTGCCCTTGATGGCCTTCGAGATGGCCTTGCTGTGCTTCAGGCTGATGGGCCGCTCCCGAAGCATCGCTTTCGCGGTGGTGTCGGGATCGGCCTCGACGCTGTAGTTGATTCCCATGATTTCACTTGAGGGGCACGAACTTCGATGAACGGGTCGCGCCAATCCCGGCCTGTCCGTGTTCGACCGAGTTACGGGTGAGCTGGAACTCGCCGAGGTAGTGCCCGATCATCTCGGGTTCGATCTCGACGCGCTCGAAGCTCTGGCCCGTGTAGACGGCGAACGTCAGTCCGACGAACTCCGGCAGGATCGGCATATCCCGCAGGTGGGTTCGGATCGGATTGTTGGCCGTCTCCTCTTCGCCTTTACCGTCGGCTTTGTCGAGGAGTTTCTGGTGTTCCTCGGAGAGACCACGGAGAATGGTTCGCCGCTGTCGAGCGGGGAGCAGTTCTGCCACCTCGTCGAGCTCCATGTCCTGGAGCTCGTCGAGATCGTAACCGCGGTATGTGAACTCGCCCTCACGGCCAGTTCGGTACTCTGTACTACTCATTAGTCACGTCCTCCTTTGCCGCCGCGTCCGGTTCGCTTCGAGGCGATGTCGCCGACCTTGCGGCCCGGCGGTGCGTCCCGCGAGACGGACTTCGGCTTGCCGGGGTGCTGTCGGCCACCGCCACCGAACGGGTGGTCGATCGCGTTCATAGCAACCCCACGGACACGCGGGTACTTGGTTCCGCGTGCTTTCATCTTGTGGTACTTGTTGCCTGCTTTGACGAACGGCTTTTCGGTCCGGCCACCGCCAGCGACGACGCCGATCGTGGCGCGACACTCGGGGTTGAGCCGTTTGACCTCGCCGCTCGGCAGCTGGACGACCGCGATGTTGCGGTCGTGAGTCATCAGCTGCGCCGAAACGCCCGTCGAGCGGGCGAACTTCCCGCCGTCGCCCGGCGAGCTTTCGACGTTACAGACCGGCACACCCTCGGGGATCTCGCCCAGCGGTAGCGTGTTGCCAGGTTTGATCTCCGCGGAGACACCGACCTGAATCGTCTCGCCGACCGTGATACCCTCGGGGGCGAGGATGAGTCGACGGTCGTCGTCTTCGAACTCCACGTCCGCGAGTGGCGCACTCCGTGCAGGGTCGTGCTCGATGCCGACGACCTCGCCGGTGATGGTGTCGTGGTCTTCGCTTTTCTTGTGCGAGAGCTCTGCTTTGTAGCGGTGGGAGGGGGCCCGGAACGTCGGGCCACCACGACCGCGTCGTTGTCCCTGAATTCGTCGTCCCATCTTAGAACACCCCGATCCGTGAGGCGACCTCAGTCGCGTCGTCGTCGTCGCTGAGGCTGAGTGTCGCCTTCTTTTTTGCTTTCGGCGTGATCTGCGTCGTGATGTTCGTCACGGTCACGTCGTAGCGCTCTTCGACTTCGTCGGCGATCTCCGGCTTGGTGGCGTCGATGTCGGTGATGAAGAGCAACTTGTTGTCGAAGTCCATCTCGTTCATCGCCTTCTCGGTCACAAGCGGGTGGTGAAGAATCGAGCTCATCGGTCGGCCACCTCCTCGATTGCGCTCTCGGTGAAGAGCGTGAGTCGACCGGCGTGGGTGCCGGGTGCGAGATCCTCGACGTTGACTTCGCTGGCGGTTGCCACGTCGGCTCCCGCGAGGTTGCGGGCGGCCTTCGATGGCTCGCCGCTCGTCACGAAGAGGATCGATTTGGGCTCCTGGTACTTCCGGCCACGGGTCGTCCCGCGTCCGGCGCGTACTTTCTTGCCCTCGTCGGCGCGCTCGATGTCCTCGGCGACGCCGAGTTCCTCGAGCAGCGAGACGACTTCCTGGGTTTTGACGAGGTCTTCGAACTCGTCGCTCACGACGAGCGGGAGTTCGAGGTCCTCATCGAACTGGTGGCCGCGGTCGGCGACGCGCTCGGTGTCGACGGTTGCGGCGAGCGCCGAGCGGGTCGCGAGCTGGCGCTCTTTGCGGTTGATCGTCTTGCCCTGGTCCTTGTCGGCCTTCGGTGGGTGTGCCTTCCGACCACTGACTGCGTGAGGAACGCGTCGAACGACGCCGTCCTGTCGTGGGTCGTGGGACATCCCGCGGCCGCTCCCGAGCGACTCGGCGGGGGTTCGCAGTCCGGCGAACTCGTCTGCACCGTAGGCCTGTTTCCGGTTTGCCTGGGCGGCGACGACGGCCCGCTGGATCAGATCCGGGCGGAAATGGGTCTCGAAGACCTCGGGGAGGTCGATCGAGCCCGCGTCGTCACCGTTCAGGTCGCGTACTGTTGCCTGCATAGTTAGCCCTGATTGGATGCGGTTGAGACGTGCCGAACCTCGGGATCGAGGCGCGGCTGGTCGTTCGGCCGGATGGCCGGGCGGAACCGCAGCAGCCGTTTGTTCGGCCCCGGCAGCGAACCCTTGATAAGGACGTAGTCACCGTCGACCTCGCCGTAATCGACGAAGCCGCCGTCGACGGAAGCGTCGTCGCCCTCGCCGATCGAGATGATACGTTTGTTGAGTTCGGTTCGCTGGTGGTAGCCGGTCTGTCCTTGCTGGGGAACGGTCGAACGGACCCGGGATGGGTTCCACGGACCGAGGTTGCCGATCCGTCGGCGCCATCCCTGCCGGGCGTGTTTGCCCTTCCGTTTCTGGACGCCCCATCGCTTGACGGGACCCTGTGTTCCTTTCCCCTTCGTGATGCCCGATGCGTCGGCGTACTCGCCAGCGCGGAAGACGTCGCCGAAACTGTGTTCGCCGCCGTCTTCGAGGAGTTCGAGCGCGAAATCGGCGCGGTCGTCAAGCGAGCCGCCGCCGACGCGTGTCTCCATGATGTCGGGCTTCTTCTTCGGGATGTTCGAGTTCTCGCCGGGGACGGTGTGGGTGATCAGACGCAGGTCGTCTACCTCACCGTCGTCGATGAGCGCTCGAAGGGCCTCCGAGTCCTCCTCGAAGGTGTCTTCGGCCGGGAGGTCGAGGGCGCGGTCGAGATCCTCGTGGAACTCGGTGGCCCAAACCTCGGTGACCGGCTTCTGTCCGTACGGCGTGTCTTGGTAGGCTCGGAGGGAAACCGCCCGCATTGGCGGAACCTCGACGACCGTGACAGGAACGGACTCTTCCATTCCTTCACGCGGCGAGTCTGCCTCGTCGTTGACCATGACAACGTGGGTCATGCCTGCTTTGTAGCCGGCAAAGCCCTGTGGAGCCGCTGCTCCGTCGTCGTCTGGCCACGAGCGAATGCGTGGAACCTCGTCGGTTGCACGCTTCCGCGGGCCGTAGCCCAGCGAGCCTTTGCGTGGTCTGCTTGGTTGTGGCATTGTGTTACTCCGTGAGCGTGAGACAGCCGAGCGACGCGAACATCGCTTCTTCCGTTCGCACCGTCTCGCTGCCCTGTCGCGGAATCGTATTGAGCCAGCGGTCGAATCCCGGATCGGATTCAACGTGTTCGTCTGCCGCGACTGCGGCCGAGACTGCCTCGGGTTCAACCCCGAGTATTTCCGGCAGCCCTCTACCGGGCGAACCGAAGGCGACGGTCATCCCCGCCCGGAGATCCGGGAGGAGTTCGCCGAGCCGAGCGTGGGAGAGTTGCTCCCCGTACTCGGAGGCGGCGATCCGTAGCCTCGATTCGTCGCTGAGGGCGGCCGAGAGGTCCGTGCATTCGACGTCGAACCCCGCTGTGGGTTCGTCGACGAGGCGTGCACGGACCGGTTCTCTCGAAGAGATCCTGACGGTGACGCGCTCCCCCTCAGTGGGTGTCGCCATCTCCGGCGGCACCATGAGCGAGATCGGGTGTTGCAGTCCGCAAGTGACCCGAACGCGGCCTTCAGATCCGACCTTGGTCACGATTCCTTGGTGTGTAACCGATCCGTCTGGATCGGCTACCGTCTGTGACGAAACCCGGAGCGGAGGGAGTATGCCCGCGAACTGCAGTTCGTCGCGTCTGCCCCACACCTCGTCTTTGAGGTAGGGGGGCGTCGCGGCGTACTGCAGCACAACGCGGACGAACTCTTCGCCCCACCGACGTTCGCCCTCCCGGTCGGGGAAGACGATGAGTCGGTCGGCCCGGAACACCGCCGCCGCACGGGCGACGTAACCGAGTTTGCGAGTTGCCTCGCGTTTGTCCTCGGCTTCGCGGACGACCGACGACGGAACCAGTAGTGTTAGTCCGTCCATCGGGTGTGCCTCGTCACTAGACTGTATCCTCGATTCCCAATCAGGGCCTAAAAGGGTAGCGGAACGATCTCCCCCTGTGTCGCCTTCACACGGCTAGTAGCGGCTGTGTATCCGGCAATTACGTTGTTGGTTGGTGTAGCATACCATACGAGAAAACGGGGATGAAATATGGAAAACTGGGCTGTCGACAGCGTCGGCTCCAATCTGTCGTCCAACGCGCGTACACGTGAAGAAAAAAATTTGTACACTACCAACTCTGCATCCCGGCCTCGAAGAAGTAGATGATACCGGTGTTAGCCAGTTCCAGCGTCGTGTAAGCGACTGCCGGTGGGAGAACCGAGCCGGTTCGGTCGGAGCTGTAGGCGGCGACGCCGAGCACTGCGAGATGGGTGGCGGTGAACAGGCTACCGGAGAGAGAATCGACTGCGGCGAGTCCCGAGACGACGACAAATGCAACAAACAGGAGCGCAGGACCGTAGGCGACTGCTGGTCGACGGTCCGAGCCGAAGTGATCGACGAAATACGGACCAACGCCGAGGAGGAGCGTAAACACCAGCAAGCCGAGGATTTTCCCACGATCAGGAACAGTGGTCAGTCCGCCAGTGTTGCTCAGCAGGACAAAGCCCGCCGCGAGTGTCGTCAGCACGATGGCCCTGTCGGCGTCGACGATCCGCCCGAGACCACCCTGAATAAGGATCTGACAAACGGCCACGTACAGCGGAACCCCGAGGACGAGAGAAATACCAGTCAGCTGTAGCACCGGGAGCAATGACGCGTCGGCAGCGACTGAATACTGTAGCAACGCGTTGTACTGAACGCCAGTGAGGGTTCCAACGAGTTTGGTGAGGGCGACGCCAGCGAGTGGGATCAGCCCTGCGACTCCCACCAGCCATCGGTCACGTCGCGATGGGAGTCCCAGACCGAGGCTGATGTTCCGGGAGTCGGCATAGGCAACGGTAAACAGCAGAACGCCTCCAACGGTCACACCACCGAGAAGGAAACTGAACAGCAGGGACCCGCCGAACGGTGTCGACGAACCGAGAGGGGCCACCGTCGACGTCACTGCTCTACCGAGACGATGCCAGAGGTACAGCCCGCCCAGAATGGCTGTCAAACGGACGAACTCGCCTGCAACCGCGTGGGTCGAGCGGTGAAAGAGGGCACTCGCGTTCCGAAGCGACATACATAATTGTTAGAATACGAGTACTTATAAACTCCTTCCACAGCAGAACGTCCGAACTAGTACAAGAGGTCGGCGTCGTTCTGAATCATATACAGGCTCCTGGAGGCGACGTTGACCGCGTGGTCGCCGATGCGTTCGAGATCCCGAACCGTAAGCAGGAGCCGCGAAATATCGGCCAGCAAGCCTTCGGCGTCGACCGCGCCGGTCGACTGCTCGCGGCCCAACAGATCGCGGACGACCGTCTCGGAGGCGGCCGCACACTGCTGGTCGACCAGCTCGTCGCGCTCGGCGAGGGAATAACACAGCTCGGGATCTTCGTCGGCATAGGCGACCATGGCGTCTTCGACCATCTCGGTGACCGTTGTGCCGATCTCCTGGATGTCGACCTCCGGCAGGCGCGTCCGGTCGGTCGAAATCGAGTACTCCGCGAGGTTGACCGCGAGATCGGCGATCCGTTCGAGATCGGTGATGATCTTGAACGACGCGGCGATAAAGCGGAGATCCGAGGCAACCGGCTGCTGGAGGGCGATCAGGTCGACACAGTCGGCTTCGAGATCGAGATACTGCTCGTTGATCTCGCTGTCCCCGTCGATCACCTGCCGGGCCAACGACTTGTCGGTTCCTTCGAGTGCGGTGAGTGCGAGCCGAAGCCGGTCGAGGACGAGTTCGGACATATACAGCACGTCCTCCCGCAGGGTGTCGAGACGATTTTGGTATGCTGCCCGTGACATAGTGACTCATACAAAACAATCCCGCATGAGGCTTCCGTATAAGTCAATATTAGGTATATTACTGTACTTTTGTACATATTCATCGCGCTCGTACCTAAATTTGTAAACCGCCCAGCGATCTGGCTGGGCGGCTCGCTCACTAGTGTGAAACGAACCGTTCAGCCGGATCGCCGTCGCACGCCGAGCAACGTTGCACCAATCAGCGCAATCACTGCGGCAACGATTCCGAACCCGGGAGTTTGGACACCGCTCGCCGACCCCTCACCGTCGACGACCTCAACCGGTTGTGATTCGGTATCGGTCTGGTTGCTGGCGGTCGTAACTGTCACCTCGACCTCGGCTGTGCCTGGTTCTTCGAACGTATGATTCAGTGTCGACCCGTCGGCCGATTCGACCGGGTCGCCGTCGACGGTCCACTCGTAGCGCTCGATCTCGCCGGTCGTCCCACTGGTATTGAACGCGACCTCCTCGCCGACAGTCGCCTGCTCTGGGCCGGAGAGCGCAGCGACGGGGGCCGCCGACTCGATCTCGGATTCGGGGACGCGTTCGATTTCGACCTCCTCTTCGAGGCTGTCGAACCAGACCCGTTTGAAATCCTCACCGCCGTCGGTGGCGGAGATCACCTGCCAGTCGTCGATCGTCCCGTTGTATTCCTCGCCCTCTTCGGGGTCGTCGGGGTCCTCGTCAGGGCGGCGGTCGTCGCCGTATCGGTGATAGGAGTTCTCGTTGAACGCCGGGTCGATCGTGATCGATACGTCCTCGCCGCCGAGGCCACGGTAGGCCATCCCGTCGGTTCGAGCGGTCGTCCAGACCCAACTCAATCGCGCGTCGACGTCCTCCGGCGGCTCGCCGTCGTTTCCGGCGGCTCCGGCTCGGTGGTCGGCATCGAGCTGGTGGATATCGTCCTTTTCGACCGTCTCGTTCCGCCAGTCGTAATCATCGTCGATCACGGCCCACTCTCCGTCCTCCGGCAGGCCAGTAAGCTCCCAGCTCACCGAGCTTCCGACAGTTCCGTTTTCACGCTCTTCGTGGTACTTGTCGTGGACCGCAACGAGACTCACGCCGTTGGGGCCCTCGTACAGCATGAGGATACTCGTGCTGTCTTGTTGATACGGAATCGTTCCCTCCGAACTGAACGACCGTCCCCACGAGGGGTTCTCTCGGTCCTGATACGGATACCGATAGTCGTAGAACTCCTCGACCGGGACATCGCCCTGGATTGGCTGGACCTCGAACTCCTGGTCACCCTGTTCGATGCGGTAGGTGTACTCGTCGTCCGCCGGTTGGGCAGGCTGGTCACTCTGTGCGGACACCACTGGCGCAAACAGGGATGTTATCAAGAGGAGTGCAACGAGGCCACCGAGTACTGCTGTCTGTCGTGTTGAATTCATTGTGTGTTCGGTTGCGTTGGCACCGAGCCGTCTCGATCCGATTGTCAGTTGTCGTTTTCGACCCGATTGTCAGTTGTGTACGTCGGCTTCGTACCGCCAGTCCGACTGCTATCGGTTTGTTATGGGCGGGTAAATCGATCTAACACGAAACTACCCGTTTCAACCGGATGACAAGCTGGCCGTCTCCATGTCAATAGCCGCAGTAATGTCAAAACGCGGTGGTCGGCTCGAATACCACGAGATCCGCTGGCTCCGTGGCTGTCGACGGTCCAGTATACCACGCAACGAGAGCATACCACCGTCTGCAATCGACCCCTCCAGGATCGGAACCGCGGGCCAACAGTTCGAGATATCTCGCTTCCAGACCGTTCGAAAAGCCAATAGCTGACCGCTAGCAGATCGTTTGAGACGAACCGTGTGGGAGCTATCGATGATGCCGCGAGTCGGACGTCGACCGTTTATCCGAGGCCAAACCGAAGACCGTGTGGTCACAACATCGTGCTGAGAATTCCACTTCCGTCGTGTGGTTTTCTCACTCACAGAAGACGGCTTTCGCAACCCTTATACATCCACCTCCGGTTAGAAGTAAATGCGAAGAACGCGCGTCGGTAGTGTAGTGGTATCACGTAACCTTGCCATGGTTACAACCGGGGTTCAAATCCCCGCCGACGCATGATTTTCTCCGGCGACCAACTCACAAGCGGCGCGTCTCGTCGCGCCGCGACTTCTGTCGCCGGATGTCTGCGTTTCGCGGAATTTGAACTAGGGAGCGACGCGAACGTAGTGAGCAGAGTGACTGGAGTTCAAATCCCCGCCGCCTCAGTTCGCGTCACCGACTTATCCGCCGCGTCGATCCAGCACTGCGAGGCCGACGAGCCCCGCCGTAAGAAGCACGAACGCCACCAGCGCGAGGCGTGGAATGGTGAAGATCCCGAGGCCCTGCCACTGGATCGAGCCGCAACCGAGACCGACCGAACACTGGACACCCGGCGAAAGCTGGAGGGCCGTATGATACGCCGAGACGACGATCCCGAGACTCGACAACGGCAGCGCCGTCTTCCAGACCGCACTCCTGCGCTCGACGGTAGCGACACCGAGAATCACCACGAGCGGATACATCAGGATTCGCTGGTACCAACAGAGACCACACGGCGATAAGCCAGCGATCTCGCTGAAATAGAGGCTGCCGGTGGTCGCCACGATCGCCACCAGTGTACAGCCAGCGAGCAGTCGACGGCGCATACAGGGTTCAATACAGCAGGTTCGTTTCAATCTTCCGTACCCAGTGGAGTTAGGAGCCGAGAGGTCGACAGTCGACCCATGACTGTCATTGCACTCCTCAGTGTCGCGCCCGTCATCGAAGACAGCATGGCCGAAGAGGTCGCTGCGGCGGTTGACGCGCTCGACGACCACGAGATCAGCTACGAGACCAATCCCATGGGCACCGTCATCGAGGCCGAGGATATCGACACCCTGCTGGCAGCCGTTGGGGATGCTCACAAAGCCGTCGACGCCGACCGGGTGAGCACCGTCCTCAAGATCGACGACAAGCGGACCAGCGACCAGTCGCCAGCCGAAAAGGTCGAGGCCGTCGAGTCGGTGCTCGGTCGGGAAGCACGAAAGAGCGACTGATCGACTGGCGCGGGCCAACTACGAATCCCTTTATGAGACGACGGCCAACCGGAGGGTATGGAGAGTATCAACCGCTCGGCGGTCGAGCTCGTCGACGAGACGCTCGACTTCGCCGAGGAACTCGGCGTCGTCCCCGCCGAACTCGACTGCGGCGCAACGGTGATCGACTTCGGTGTGGCCGCCGACGGCGGCATCGAGGCCGGGCTCATGTTGGCGGACATCCAGACGGCCGGGCTCGCAACGACCTACACGCAGATGGATCAGATCGGCGGCGCGCCGATCCCCTACGTCGAACTAACGACTGACCACCCCGCAGTCGCGCTGCTCTGCTCGCAGAAGGCGGGCTGGGAACTCGACGTCGAGGGGTTCAACGGACTGGGCTCCGGCCCGGCCCGCGCACTCGTCGGCGAGGAGACCGATTTCGAGCGCGTCGGCTACTACGACGAGTTCGATTTCGCCGTCCTCACCGTCGAATCCATCGATCCCCCGGACGACCGGATCGCCAAACACGTCGCCGAGCGCAGCAACGTCGAACCGACGAGCCTGTTTTTGCCGACCTACGCCGCCGGATCGACCGCGGGCAGCGTCTCGATGGCCGCCCGCGCCGCCGAACTCGCCGTCTTCCGGCTCTCGGAACTCGGCTACCCACCGACCGAGATCCTCTCGGCGACCGGTCGGGCCCCGGTCGCGCCGGTCAGCTACAACGAATCGGTCGCCATGGGTCGGACGAACGATGCCCTCGCGTATGGCGGGGAGGTCTACTTGCAGGTCCGCGAGGAGTCGAACGTCTTCGATCAGGTTCCCTCCAATGCACGAGAAGAGTACGGCGTCCCCTTCGAGCGCATCTTCGAGGAGGCCGACTGGGACTTCTACGACGTCGACGAAAGCATCTTCGCGCCCGCAAAGGTCACCATCGACGTGGTCGACGGCGCGACCTACGTGTTTGGCGAAACCGACGAACAGCTCGTCGCCGAATCGTTCGGCATCCAGTAGGCGATGCGGTTCAAGTGGATCGTCGAACCGCCAGCCACGCTCGATGCGGTGGACGATACACGGCAGGCGATCCCGCTCGTCCCGACTAGCGAGGCCGACTGCCTCCGGCGACTCCTCGACCGCACCACAGAAACCGGCATCGCCGACCGAGAGGATGCGAGCGAGTGGCTGACGTTTCTGCGGGCTCTCGGGCTCGTCGACCGAACGACGAGCGGCTACCGTCGAGAGCGGGTCGAACTCACGGCCGACGAACTGGCCGACAGACTCCGCGACGGGATCTATGGAGCGCGTGAATTATATGATCGTCTGGCGGCTGCCGACGAACCGCTGGCAGTCGACGACCTCGACGGGACGGTCGACCTCCCGACGTGGGAACGACACCACCACGCCGACCCCGAGGTGGTTCGGCGGCAGCGGTTGCGGCGGCTCGCCGACTGGTTCGTGCTGTGTGGCATCGCCGACCGAACCGCTGCTGACTATTATAAGTAGATAAAGCCTACCGTCGCAAGATTCGGTTGTAGTCGGATGCTACGACGCGTTAGTCGTCGACTGACGTGACGGTCCCCACACCCTTACTCGATCCCTCGCGGAAGACGAACCGCTGGCCCTCCTGGATAAAGTAGGGCCGAAACTTGAACTCGATCGTCGTGGTCCCGGTATCGCCCGGCAGGAGCTTGCCGCCCTCCGGCGAGAAGACCGCCGTTTCGCTGAGCGTCTCCAGATGAATGACGGGCTCGTAGCCGTCGGTGATCCGCGTCGGATGGTTCAGGACCATCACCTCCGCCTCGAAGGAACGCACCGGCTCGGGGTCGGCCGCTCGCGGGAGCAGCACCATCCCGCGTTCGACCTCGCTCTCGGCGACGCCCTTCAGCGCGATGCCGACGATCCGCCCGGCTTTGGCCTCGTCGACCCGGTGGTAGTGCATCTCGATCGACCGGACCTCGACCTCGCGGAACCGCCCGTCGGCCATTGGCCCCAGCAGGAGCTCGTCGCCCGCCGAGACGCTCCCGGCATTGATCGTGCCGGAGGCGACCGCCCCGACGCCGGTGACGTTGTAGGTGCGGTCGATGTACATCTGGAAGGCGCTGTGTTCGTCGGTCGCCCGCTTGGGCAACGTCTCGAACAGTCGGTCGAGGTCTTCCATCCCGTCGCCGCGGACCGCACTCGTCCGGATGATGGGAACGACCGTCTCGCTCAGCTCGCTGGCGGCGGTTTCGACGCCGTAACGCTCGACGCGCAGCGGCGTCTTGTCGACGTCCCGCAGCAGCGTCTCGATCTCCTTTTCGACCTCGACGACGCGCTCCGGCGAGACGGCGTCGACTTTCGTCACGGCGACGATCGTCGGCAGGTCAGTCGCCAGCAGAATGCCGAGGTGCTCGCGGGTCGTTTTCGTGGGGCCGTCGTCGGCCGCAACAGCGAGGAGTCCGTAATCGATCTTCTGGCCGACAAGCCCGCGGATCGTCGTCCGCAGCCACGGTTCGTGGCCGACGGTGTCGACGAACGAAACGAGTCGGTTGGCCTCCTGGACCACCCGCGCGCGATCGGTTTTTCGGTGGGGGTTGTCCATCCGGACGGGATCGCCAGTCTCGTCGAAGCCGTAGACCGCATACGAGAGGTCAGCCGACAGCCCGCGTTCGACCTCGTGGGGTTGGACGTCGAGAAAACTCCGCGTGAAGCCATCGCCGTCGTCCGGTTCGCCGGTGACGAGCGAGCCGACGAGCGTGGATTTGCCGTGGTCGACGTGGCCCGCCGTCCCGATGACGATATGGCCATTGTCGGCGGTCAGCATCGACCCCTCGCGGATCGTCGCCATCCCGACGAGTCCGTCGTCGCCTGCGCTCCAGGTGTCGACGTTCTCGATGTGGGCGCCTGCCTCCTCGGCGAGCAGGGAGAGCACGTCCATCGTCTCGGAGAAATCGTCGGGGGCGATCCCGGCGATGCCGCCGTCGTCGGTCACCCCGACGACATAGGTGGCCTCGCCATCGCCCGACAGCACCCGGTGGCGGAGTTGGGCCGCCAGACTCTCCATCCGGCCATCGGCCAGATGGAGTTCCCGGGTAAGCCGTTCTTTGAACTCGATGTGGCCGCCGTCCTGTTCACCGCGCTTGAGGGCCTGCTGCAACGTGGCCCGATCCGCGCTCATACCCGCCGTTTGTCAGGCGACAGTAAAACGCTTTTCATGCCGTGTGTCTCCATACCACAACGGAGTCGACGGTAGCTGACAACGAAATCGTCCCGAAGTCACTCGCTTAGTCGCTCGTAGGCACGACTTACCTTTTTAAATGTCTCCTCGTCGCCGGAGTCGGTATCCGGGTGGTGTTCCTTCGCCTTCCGGCGGTAGGCGGCTTTTATATCGTCGTCGGTGGCGGCGGCATCGACATCGAGAATCCGGCGGGCCTCCGACGGCGAGGGCGTCGAGCGGTTGGGTTCGCGTGAGGCTCCGGACGTCCCTGCTCGGCGGCGACCCCGTCGGCGGTTCTGTCGGGCCCGGCGGGCACGCTCGCGGGCGGTGTCACCGTCGGCGGTCCGTCCGCCGAACGGTCCAGGATCGAATCCGACGCCACGATCATCGCCGAGGTTCCCAGCGGCGGCCTCGCGGCTGACTCGGTCGCCGAGTTTGCCGCTGGCCTGATACCACAGCAGGTACGCCGACGCGCCGAACGGGACCGCGACGGCGAGGAAAAAGGGACTGACGACGACCCCGACGATCAGCATGAGGGCTGTGATACCGAACAACACCGCCGACACGCCGAGGATGAGCCCGTTTCGGTCCACTGGTTGGGTCGACGTGTTGCACCATTGTAATTCTCTCGGCGGTGCTGGGAGGATGTCCCGAGCATCGACCGGCTGGGCATCGATCGTCTCCGACCGGGAGCCGCGGAGAGGGCCAATTTCTTGTCGTGTCGGCCTGTTGAGAGCGATATGACAGAGATGCCAGCACGGACCCCAACGATCGATCCCGAACGGCGGAACGCCGACGCCCACGGCCACGACACCGTCTCGCCGCTGCAGGCGGCGATCATCACCGTCTCGACCTCGCGGGCCGCCGCCGACGATCCCGAGGACCCTGGCGGCGATCGGATCGAGTCGCTGTTCGAGGCGGCCGACCACAGTGTCGTCGAGCGCCGACTCGTCGCCGACGGGATCGGCCCCATACAGCGCACCCTCGACGAGCTCCTGGATGATCCGACCGTCGACCTCGTGATCTGTACCGGGGGAACGGGGCCGACGATCGACGACGTGACGCCGGATGCGGTATCGGCTCGGTTCGACCGTGAGCTACCGGGGTTCGGCGAACTGTTCCGTCGGCTCTCCTACGAGGAGATCGGCTCGCGGACGATCGCCTCGCGGGCGACCGCCGGGATCGCCCGCGATACGCCCGTGTTCGTGCTGCCGGGAAGCCGGAACGCCGTCGAGCTGGCGACCGAGGCGATCATCTTAGAGGAGGCCCCCCATCTCATCGGGCTGTCGACCCGTCACCTTATCGTCGAAGACGAGTAACCGCCAGTCGGTGTCCAACCGCCAACACCACGCGTTTCTGATTCGTCACAGCCTTTATTGGCTCCGTCGCTGAGTGTCAGTACGGACGACGAAGCCACGCGGGAGCCACGGGTCGGCCAGCCGACCCCGACAGCCCCAGCGTGGTGTTTATCAACAGGAGTCGTAGAACTACAGTAATGCAGTCTGATTCACCAGCACAGATCGGAATCGTCGGCCTTGGCGGCATCGGCCACTATCACGCTGACCTCCTCGCCGACCAGCCCGCCGCCGACCTCGTCGGGGGCGTCGACATCTCGGGCGACGCCAGACGCGCCTTTAGCGAGAAGTACAACGTCTCGACCTACGAGCAGGTCGGCGACCTCCTCGATGTGGCTGACGCGCTGTTCGTCACGACACCCAACCGGTTCCACGAGGAGTACACGATCGACGCCCTCGAAGCGGGCCTCGATGTCCTGCTTGAAAAGCCGCTGGCCCACACTCTCGAAAGTGCCGAGCGGATCGTCGAGGCGGCCCACGCTGCCGAGGGGTTCTGTATGGTCGGCTTCAACAACCGGTTTTCCGCGCCGGTCGAGGTAGTCAAACAGTATCAGGCCGACGGCCGGTTCGGGGAGTTCTCGCATATCGAGGCCAACTACGTCCGGCGGCGCGGCATCCCAGGCCGGGGGTCGTGGTTCACCTCCAAGGAGGTCGCCGGTGGCGGCTCGCTGATCGATATCGGCGTCCACGCCATCGACCTGGCACTCTACTTTCTTGACTTCCCGACGATCACCGAGGTCTCGGGGACCGCCCGCTCGCAGTTCGGCACCCGCGAGGACTACGCCTTCGTCGAGATGTGGGGCGACGATATCGGCCCCCAAGGGTTCGACGTCGACGATTCGGTCAGCGCCTTCATTCGAACTGCCAAGGGTCAGACCATCTCGCTGGATGTCGCCTGGGCGGCCAACCGGCCGACAAACGACGAGTTCGTCCTCCGGGGTACCGAGGCCGGAGCGAAATTCGACCGGTCGAGCCACGAGCTAACGGTCTACGAGGACAGCAAGGCCGGTCGGGACCACCTCACCGACGCCGAAATCGAAACCCGCGCCAGCGACACTCACAAGGCCGAACAGCGGTACTTCATCGACCACATCGGCTCGGGGACGACCCCCGAGCGAAACACTGTCGAGGAGGGGCTGGCCGTCCAACGGGTGATCGACGCGATCTATCGGTCCTCCGAGGCGGGGCGGGCGATCTCGCTGGACTGAGGTTCCAGTCGATTACAGCTCTTCGTCGGCGAGTTCCTGCTCGGCGACGATCTCGTAGGGTGCCAGTCCGTTTCTGATGCCATCCAGGAGCCGGAAGGCGTCGTCCGGCGAGAGGAAATGCCGGGTGACGACGCGGCCGAGCGGAGTCGGTTCCAGTCCGTCGATGAACTCCCATTCGAGCAGTCGACCGACCGACTGCGTGGTGTCGATTTCGCCCAACATCCGGTCGTTGAGTCGCTTTGCCTGTTTGCCCGCGACGGTGACGTTCGCCAGCGTCTCCTCAACGGCGGCGGCCTCGTCGTAGACGTTTCGGACGTCCTCCATCTCGCCTTTTAAGAGTTTGAACGCGACCTCGTCTTCGGTCATCTCCATCGAGTTGTGGTAGGTGACATCCGGCTCGATCAACATATACACCGTGCCGCGGTCGTGGTAGTCAGGTCGGCCCGCTCGCCCGAGCATCTGGCTGAACTCCTGGACCGAGAGCCACTCGATGCCCATCGCGAGGGTATCGAAGATCACCTGCGAGGCCGGGAAGTCGACCCCTGCGGCGAGGGCAGCGGTGGTGACGACCGCCGACAGATCCTGATCCAGGAACTGTTTTTCGACCTTCTTCCGCTTTTTGTAGTCGAGACCCGCGTGGTAGGGAGCAGAATCGTACTGGAGCTTTCGGCTGATCGTATGGCAGCGCCGCCGGGAGTTGGTGAAGATGATCGTCTGGCCCCGGTAGCCCTTCGAGGATTTCTGGTCGAAGGCCCGCTTGACGAGTTTGTTTTCCAGCCGGAGCTTTTCCTGTTCGTCGGCGAAGGTGACGTGTCGCTCGATGGGGATGGGGCGCTCCTCGAACTCGATGAGCCGCGCGCCGAGTCGACCGGCCAGCCACTCTGGGTTACCGACGGTCGCCGAGAGGTAGATCCACTGGGCACCGTCGTATCCACTTTCGGTGCGGTCGGCTCGCTGCTCACAGTAATATTTAAGTCGCGAAATCAGGCCATCGAGGCGGTGGCCCCGTTCCTCCTCTTTGAGGGTGTGAACCTCGTCAATGACGACCGTTCCGACGTCGCCGAGGTTCTTGCCCGTCCGGAGGGCGTGGTCGATCCCCTCGTAGGTGCCGACGATCACGTCGGCGTTGGGGTCGAACTGGCTGCCCGAGTCGGCGATCCGGCTCGCACCGACACGGATCGTTACGTCGAGGCCGAGTTCGCCGTACTGCTCCTTGAAATCCTCGTGTTTCTGGTTCGCAAGGGCGACAAGCGGCACCAAAAACAGCATCTTGCCCTTGCCCTTCAGCGCGCGGTCGATCCCGGCCATCTCGCCGACGAGCGTCTTCCCGGTCGCGGTCGCGCTCACGACGAGTTGGTCCTCGCCCTCCAGGAGACCGTTGCGGACCGAGAGGCTCTGGACCGGGAGCAAGGAGTCAAACCGGGATTCGGTCATCGACTTGAGCCGGGGGTGGAGGTCGAGGTCGGCCGTTTTGACGGGGTCGACGTCGTCGACGGTCGCGCTGATTACGTCGAACTGCGTGAGGTCGGGGTCCAGTTCCCCGGACAGCAGGTCGACGATGCGGTCGAGGTCCTGGACCTCCAGGAGGAGATCCTCAAGGCGGTCTTGCGCCGAGCCGGTGAACTGCCCCTTATATGAGAGCTCACGTTCGAGCTCTTCGACCGCACAGTCGGGGCAGATATGCTCGCGGTCGGTCTTGATCGCCGTCTCGTCGGTGATCGGCGCATACCGGCCGTCGTTGGCGCAGTACCGACAGGTCCGGACGACCGCGGCATCGAGTTGGTAGCCGTCCAGGAGCTCCTGGAGCTCCCGGCGGCCCCGTTTCGAGGTCTGCTGGGAAATGCGAATACGGGAAGCGTTGCGCGCGAGATCGACGAACTCGGTCGGGTCCCGAAGCTCCTCGCTGGAGCCGGTGTTCCGGCGGAACCGCCCCGGCCGTGGGCCAGCGCTCGTCTCCTTGACATCGAGGGAGCCGTGAAAGACGCGAGAGCCGTTCTTCCGGGCGACGACGCGGTAGCTGTCGCCGCGTTCATGGAGGAACAACGTCTCGACCTGCGCGACCTGCTGAGACACGCCCGAGGGTAGGCAATCGGGGTATATCAGCCGTTCGGCTCGGCGTCGCTGGGGGAGAACGAACACAAACGCAATCGACGACCACATTAATACCGACTCGGCGACTAGTTTCGCGTATGCGTGGCATTCGTCTCGGGAGCGCCTTCGGCATCCCCATCCAGCTCAACTGGACGTTCTTGCTCGTCCTCCCGGTTTTCGCGTGGATCATCGGTTCGGATATCATCACACTGGTCGAACTCGTCAACGGAGTTCTCGGGAGTTCCATCGCAACCGAGCCACTCACCGTCGGCTCGCTGCCGTGGCTGCTCGGCTTTGCGGCCGCAGGCGGGCTGTTTTTCGGCGTCCTCCTCCACGAGTTCGGCCACTCGCTTGTGGCGATGCGCTACGGACTCGAAATCGAGTCGATTACCCTGTGGCTGCTGGGTGGGGTGGCGAGCTTCCGGGAGATGCCCGAAGACTGGCACAAGGAGTTCACGATTGCCATCGCTGGCCCCGTCGTCAGCGTGCTCGTGGGTATCGTCTCCTACATCGCTTTTATACTGACGCCCGCGAGCCTCGGTCCGCTACAGTTCGTCCTCGGCTATCTCGCGGTCATGAACGTCACGCTGGCGGTGTTCAATATGCTGCCGGGGTTCCCGATGGACGGCGGCCGAGTGTTGCGGGCGCTGCTGGCGCGCAAACGCCCCCACGCGCAGGCGACCCAGCTTGCCGCCGAGGTGGGCAAGATCTTCGCCTTCCTGCTCGGCATGGTCGGGCTGTTCGCCTTTAGCCCGCTGTTTATCCTGCTTGCGTTCTTCATCTACATCGCCGCATCGGGCGAGGCCCAGCAGTCGACGGTCAAAGCCGCCTTTCAGGGCGTCACGGTCCGGGACATCATGACGCCGGGCGAGGAGCTCCACGTCGTCGAGGAGGGGACGACGGTGGCGGAACTCCTCGGTCGAATGTTCACCGAGCGACACACGGGGTATCCGGTGGTCGACACCCGCGGCGAGCTCGTCGGGATGGTCACCCTCGACGACGCCCGGACGATCCAGGAGATCGAGCGTGACGCCTACCGGGTCGAAGAGGTGATGGAACGCGACGTGAGAAGCATCACCCCCGATGCGGATGCGATCACCGCCCTGCGGACGATGCAGGAACACGGCGTCGGTCGGCTGCCCGTGGTCGACGAGCGGGGCGACCTGGCGGGAATCATCTCCAGGACGGATCTGATGACTGCGTTCAACGTGATCCAGAGCCGCGGCGACAACAGCTCGCTCATCCAGTCCGGCGGGTCGACAGCCGATCTGCCGTCGATCCGCTAACTGGCGGCACTCAGCCTCGAATGGCGGCTACTGATCGGAGTCTGCGACCGGAAACGCGACCCGAGAGTCCCGCCGACGCAGGAGGATACCTATGACGACGAGCGCGACCACACAGCCGAAAAAGAAGACGACGCCCGGTTCGGTCAGGAACTCGACGAGGCCGCCGCCGGTCGCCCCACTGGCTTCGGTTGCGGCGTCGGTCGTCTCAACGCTCATTGCGCTGGGTCCGGAGGCGGACTCGGCTGCCGACTCCGTGTCGACATACGTCGTCACGAGATACTGGACGAGGAGGCTCGCGAGTCCGAAAATCCCGAGCGCACCGAGCAGCCGCGTGATGGCGTCTTTGAGTCGGTCGGTCGTCGACTCCCGGCCAGCACAGACGACCAACGCCGACTCGGTCGGTGCGTACACCTTCATCTCGGTGCCTTTCTCGGAGTACCAGGTGTCGGCGACAGCGATCAGGTCGGCCTCCGAGAGGTTGTCGAGGTGATACCGGACGTTCTGGACCGTCGTATCGGTCGCCTCGGCGAGTTCGGCCGCCGGACGCGGCTCCTCGTAGAGCAACGAGAGGATGCGGCGGGCGGTCGACGACGAGAGCGTTTTAAAAACCTCGTCGGCGGCCGCCTCCGAGATGGAGATTACGTTCGCACCGTCTTGGGTCGGCTCCACGCGGGATGTCAGCGGCAGGAGGCTCTTCATAGTCGACTTATAAAGAGATTCCAACGATATGGGGAATAGTTTGTGGTGGGTGAAGTCGGCATTTGGGTCGGCTCGCCGAACGCTGTCAGCCGGATATACCGAACAGAGAGCATAGACGAAGACATGAAGAGAAAACCATAACGGTCGCCGGTGTGTCGGTGGATGCTACGTCAGCGGGGGACTGAGTAGCGCAGCGGGGCGGGGACATCCACGCGAAACCCACCAGCGACGTGGGGAGGGCAGACAGACCGAGGGACAACAGCACCGATGGAGGGGAGGGCCGATGGCGCTGGTCCCGGTATCTGCATCTTAAGGCAAGTCTTTGGGATACTAAACGATTCAGCCTAAGTGAGTAGGCAGAGTTATTGTTAGATACCAATCATCATAGCCCAGTTGCGCCGCTCGCGGTCTGGGTTGGTCCACTGTGCTGCAGATGGTCGTTGGTCTCCTGGATGAGTACTCCGAAAGAGTCCAGGAGCGAGAATCGAACCTCGGTCGGTCCGCTCGTATTCACTCGCTTCACTCTCCGCTTCGATTCCCTTCAGACGGAGTTTCAGCTCCTCGCGTGAGTGCTCGTCGCAGAAAGGTCCAGGGGCGAGAATCGAACCCGCGTCTCAGCCTCCACAAGGCTGAAGGATAGTCCACTACCCTACCCCGGACACGCACTCATCGCTACACTACTCGCAAAGAAATACGTTACGACTCGGGGTTCCCCGCGGGGTGGGCTCTCACACCACGCCGGTCGGCGGCCACCAGGCCGACCACACCACCGAACGCGACGTTTTTGAGGCCCCCACCGTTAGGACCGGGTAGCTGTGGCCATCACGGACAAGATCTATGTCAAAAACCACCGACAGCTCGCCTCCCAACTGGAGACGAGCTTTCCCAAGAGTGCCTTCGCGGGAGCAACCCTCGATATGCTGTTTACCGGCGATAGCCTCGCCACCCTCGATTCGACCACCCAGGATCGAGTCCTGGATTTCGCCGAGGACTTCCTGGACTGCGACTGCAAGTCCCACCCCTACTGTGGCTGTGCCGAACGCAAGTTCATCCAGTATCTCCTGGAGCTCCGCGCTCAGGGGTTCGGCCCCGACGCGATCGTCGACGTGATGGGCGACGACTACATGCTGTATGCCTACTCCGGCGACATTCTCTCCTTCCTGGATCAGTCGGTCCGCACCCTCGAAGCCGCCGAGGCACTCGCCAAAACCGAAGCCGGTGTCGACCGAAGCCAGGAGTTCTACGACGCAAAGCGGGAGTTAACCAACGGCTAATCCCGGATAAAATTCGATTACCCGATCTGGAAGGACGGTTCGTCGCGGTCGCCGTCGAGGTCTTCGAGGTAGACCACGTCTTCTTCGTCTTCCTCGTCGACCTGCTCGCGGAGATGATTCACGTACTGTTTGTGTTCTTCCAACTGTTCGCGGAGATGTTCGGCTTCGAGTTCGAGCCGTTCGTGCTCCCGAATGAAGCTCTTGGGCACCTCGACACTCGGTGGGAACTCCTCGGCGTCCTGCCGCTCGCCGAGTTCCGTTTCGGGGACGACTTCGACGCGGCCGTCGTGGTCGACCAGCATATCGACGTAGTCCCGAAACACTGCCGACAGCGAGATGTCCCGATCCTCCGCGATATCACGGAGCGTCTCGAAAGCGTCCTCGTTGACTCGGAACGAGATCGTCTTGTTTTTGTTTCCCATCCCTACAGACCTCTCTACGAGCACCTGCACACGCTGGGTATTTAATTATTTGTCAGACAGCCGGACGTGCGTGCTGAATAAAACGTATATAATTGGTCGACGGGGCGAGACCGACCGTTAGGCCTGCGGATTGCCGTCGGCAGGTGCGTCTGCAGTGTCGTCGGTGGGAACCGAATCCTCACCGTCGAGGCTTTCAAGTGCCGAAGCGACCGTCTCGGCATACGCCGAGGGGTCGTCGCCGTACTGCTCGCGGGCCATACGGGCGTACTCGTTGGCTTCGTCGTCGAAGGCCTCGATCCGGTCGAGCGTTCGCTCGGCGGTCTCGGCGACCCACCGGTCACGGGTGGCGGCGTCGACGGTCGTGATCGATTCCGGTCGTACGGAGACCGTGATCGAGCCGTCGTCGGTCTCGTAGGTTCGGGGTTTGCCGACGACCGAGACGTATGCGGGCGGTTCGAGCTCCCGCAGCGCGCTGGCGGCCTCGGGCTGGTACTGGCCCGCGTAGACGAAGAACGTCCCCGTTGGGTCGACGATTCGACCCTGCCAGTACTCGTTGTCCTCGCCGACGTCGTCGGTCTCGGTCAGCGTGCCGACGAAGAACACGCGGTTGGCTTTTTCGCCGGTCGGCAGCAGGGCGTACACCGGCGCGCGGTCGTCGTCGGACTCCTTGAAGGTGTAGCTGGCGTCGTTGAACTCCGCGGCGAAGGCCCGCTGGGAGACTTCACGCGTCGGCACTGAATCATCTTGGCTCATTGGAGGGACCTCGCTTTCGTCAGCACGGCATCGGTATCTGTCGGACTGTCCAACTGCTCGAACTCGTTGGCCAACACGTACCGCCCCAGCGTCGGTCCGGTCACGCGGTAGTAGCGACCCAGGATATCGGTCCGGATGCCGTCGGCGACGACCGAGGTGTCGAGGGCGTCTTGAGCCTGCTGTTTGGCGTCTTCGAGTCCGATCCCGGTGAGTTCCTCGGTGGCCTCCCGGTTGAAGATCACGTCCTGGACCTCGTGGCCGTCGTCGAGGACGGCCTTGATCCGGAGGTCGAACTCGCCGTCGACCTCGCCGTGTTCCGAACACCGGCCGTTCTGGAGGACGCGCGTACAGCCCTCCTCGGGACACCGCTTGATGAGGCCACTGCCGGACTGGACGTCGACCAGCGCGCCGTCGACAGTGGTCGTGCTGTCGCCGACCTCGACGTCCTCGTCGAGTTCGGTGATCGTCGTCGTCCGGTTGAGCTTGATCGAGTAGTCGCCCTGGTACTCGTCGGTGACGACGTTGCCCAGTTTGTAGCTCGCGCCTTCCTCCAGCTCGTCGAGTTCGGAGGTCTCGAAGGCGACGAATTTAATTCTCCCTGACTCGTCGCCGACGAGCCCGACCTGCGAGATCGAGTCGCTACGCGGCTCCCAGAGGTCGACGACCTTCACGGTCACGTCGACCCACTGTTCGTCCTGATCGATCTCGTCGACGAGAACCGTCTCCGCGCCGCCGCGGCCCAGCTCGTCGCGGTCGATATCTGCCTCGTCGAGCAGGCTGTTGGTGACGGTTCGCCGCGCCTCATCAATGGGGATCTTGTACTCCGAGACCACCTGATCGAGGCGCTGTTCGATCTCATCGGTCTCGACGTCGATATGGTCCGAAAACTGTGCTGCAATCTCGGCTGCGTGGGTCTGCAACTCTGTCATGGGTTCACTGCCTCCGCTCTGTTTTCAATGGGAGACATACGAAGGTTCGTGCCTCATATTATAAAAGCTATCGGGCGGAGAGTGGAAGTAAAACCGCACGACTCCGCGGGGGACTGGGCTGTCGGCACGCCGGGAATGGATCTCGGCAGGGGCGGACCTCCCAACGAACCTATACGGTCGGCGACCGACAGCGACGGTATGGACGAGGGTTTCGAGCAGTTCGTGCGCGACCGCCTCCGGAAGCTCGGGAAGGGGTACGAACGCACACGTCGCGCCTACACCGAGGGGAAAGGTGAGGCCGATGGCTCGCCGGGTGAGGGGTCGCTCCCGGTCGACGAGGCGGGACGGGCCAAACTCGTCTGTCGGCGCTACGCCGAAAAGCGCGCGGTTGAACTCGACTCGGAGGGGAAACCGGCCTGTTTCGATCCGGATCACACTGACTGTGTCGGCTGTGTAGAAGATATCCAGGACGGAGTAATCGAAACGTGGGACGACCCCCGAGGTAGGCAGTGACTACTCGCCGGAGCGGCGGACGCGAACCTCGCCGTCGTCGGTAACACCGACCAACAACTGTTCGTGAACGGCACGACCTTCGACCGCACTGTCGGCCGCCTCACTTATGTGTGTCATCAGCTCCGGAGCAGTGTGGTTGACTTTGACGTCGGCGTCGTCACAGGCGTCGTACACCATCGTTGGCACGTCGAAGAGATCGGTTCCGGCCGGAACATTCACCCTGACGGGCGAGCCGACGGCCTCGGCGAAGGCGATCGTTTCGGTGGCTCTGGTGACGTTCTCCCGGGCGCTGGCCTCGACGTTCGAGACGTTGGCCCGTGAGGTGCCGAGCCGGTCGGCGATATCCCGCTGTCGCATTCCCCGCTCGCGGAGCGCGAGGACCTCTGCCTGCCGACGTGTCAGCACGTTCGTCTCCGCATCGAAGCCAGCGCGTTCGAGCACCGCGTCGACGTCGATTCGGTCGGGGTCAGCCGCATCGGCGGCTGCCCGATCGGTCTCGGTGTCGGTCCCGTCTGTCATAGGCGGCGGTTTGTGGGCGGCGGGGAAAAAGCTACAGTTCCGACTGTCCACCGGGTTCGACTGCCGCCCCTTACGGCGTTAGCCGCCCCAGAAGTTCTCGCGGCTGCCGAGGTGTTCCCGATCGCCGTCGCGCCGGCTCGGGGAGGAATCCTCGTCGTCGACCTCGCCATCGCCGTCGGCGGTGTCGTCGGTTTCTTCGTCCTCGTCGTCTTCCTCGTCCATCGGAAGCCGTTCGACGATCTCGTTGGCTTTGGCGTGGTTCGACAGCACGCGATCGATCCGCACCTTGGCGCGGGCCTCCGGCAGCAGGCCGTCGACGAAGACGATGAAGCCATCGTCGGTCCGGCCGACACCGGCACCGCTTTCGTGCATATCGGTCACGTCGACGACGACTTCCTCGCCGGGTTTGATCGGCTGCTGTTTCAGGTCGCTGATCGGCATGTTGTAGTGTTGGCACCATTCGGCCCCACCACGATCGCCGTAATGCTGACAGCCCATCCCTTGAATCCGCTCGGAGAAGCTGGGGCAGTCATCCGCCAGTGGACAGTTCGGCATATCTCCCCGTAATCAGGGGGTCGTCTAAACGCTTCCGCTGGGTGAGCCGAATCGGGACGCTCTTTGTGATATCTCGCCAAACGTGAGTATGAACCGCTATGCCCCCGAGTTGGCGCTCATCACGGGGGGACTGCTCGGCATCGTCTTCGGCGGCTTCGTCTTGGTTTCGGTCGGCGAGTTCTACTCGGCGGCCCTGATCTGTGTGCTGTTGGGCTACCCGTTTGCCGCCTACGCGATCCACACCGACGACGAACCAACGACGGTACTCCCACCGCGGGCGGTCATTGCAGTCGCTGGCCTTGCGGCAGTCGGCGTCATCGCCGACGTTCTCCGGCTGTTCGCGCCGAGCCTCGAGTCGCTGCTGGTCGGTATCCTCGTCGCACTGGTTGTGTTCCTCCCTGTCGCCGCCTACGCGGCAGGGTACGGCACGCCGCCAGCGTGGCTGGGTTCCCGGCTGGTCGAAGCCGGTGGCACACTGCTGGCGGCGGGGCTGCTGGCGGCAGGACTCGTCAGCGGGGCAGCCGTCCCGGCGTCGACCAGTGCGGTGGCGGTGTTCGTCGCCACGATGTTGTTTGCTGCGCGGTCGACCGGCGTGAGCCCGCGCCGTCGGCGGCTGGTCCCGGTCGGGGGGCTAGTGGTGGCGGCCGGGATCCTTGCTGTCGGCGTCCTCGGCGACGGGCCGCTCGATCCGTGGGTGACGACCGCGCTGGGTGCCGTGTTCGCCCCACTGCTGTATATCGCACTGGCAACCAGTGGTCGCGCCTAACGAGTCGCTACCAGACACAGTATGGATAAGCTCTATATAGATATCCATCCGATTGCCCGTATGGCATTTCGGACGCTTGTCGTCGACGACTCGTCTTTTCAACGGACCGTCGTCTCTGATATTCTCGACGATCGGTTCGATATCATTGACACCGCCGAAAACGGCAAGGAGGCCGTCTCGAAGTTCGAAGAACACGACCCCGACGTGATCACCCTGGATATCGTGATGCCGGAGATGACCGGCATCGAGGCGCTCGAAGAGATCAAGAACCGCTCCCCGGAGACGACCGTCGTCATGTGTACGAGCGTCGAACAGGAAGAAAAAATGCGCGCCGCGGCCAAAGCCGGCGCCGACGGCTACGTGACCAAACCGATCTCCGAGACGAAACTCCTCGACGAGTTCGACTCACTACTCGAGTAGTCGGTGCCGACGATCCGCCCGCGTCCGCCAGCTCGGTCACCGCTGTCTCCCCCTCCTCACATGAACTCGCGAACGTCGGAGTACCACATATCGTGTTCGTCGACCGCCCCGAGACGGTCGGCGATGTCGACCGCCAGCGCGTGCCAACACTGCTGGCCCGGGTCCGCTGGGTCGAGGTTGTACTGGCTGTCCTTGCAGTCACAGCCGCCGTCCTCGACGACGTACTCCTCCTCGTAGCCGACGACCACGGTGAAATCACGGTACCGTTTGACCCGGCGCTCAGAGACGGCCTCGATGGCCCGCTGGCCGCGGTCGCCGTGTGCCGAGAGGATGGCGGTGACGATCTCGGGCTGTAGCTCGCCGGTCTCGGCAAGCGCGTTGCGCCAGTCGTCGATCTCGGCCACAGCGGCCCTACTCACAGGGTCAGTAAAACAGGTTCGATGCGGCTGTGGCTTCGCATCCTTTTTCGGCTCGCTGGTCCCACCCTCGGTATGCAACTTTCCGAAGGCGGCCTCGAAATCGAGGTCGACCAGCCACGCGATGGCACCCGCGAGGGCAGCGGCGACGGCGTCTTTTTCAACCCGACGATGGAGCTCAACCGGGATATCACGGTCGCGGCCCTGCGGGCCTACCAGGAGCGCGAGCCGCGGGTCGACACCTATCTGGATGCGATGGCGGCCTCGGGAATTCGGGGCGTGCGAGCCGCCAACGAGGGCTACTCGGTCACCTGCTGTGATCTCGACAGCGAGGCCGCCGAGCTCGCAGGGGAGAACCTCGCCCGCAACGATCTCAATGGGGAAGTAGAAAACCGGAACGTCAATGCCCTGCTCCACGAGTCGATGTTCGACGTGGTCGACCTCGACCCCTTCGGGACGCCGATCCCCTTTGCCGACGCCGCGTTTGCGACCACCCGCAATATGGTCTGTGTCACCGCGACCGACACCGCCCCGCTCTGTGGAGCCCACCGCAACAGCGGTATCCGAAAGTACAGTACCGTCCCCCAAAATACCGACTACCACCCCGAGATGGGGTTGCGAACGCTGCTATCGGCACTCGTTCGGACGGCCGCCCGCTACGACGTGGCCGCCACGCCGATCTGTTCGCACGTCTCGCGGCACTACGCCCGAACCTACCTCGAACTCGATCACCGGGCAACGTCGGCCGACAGCCTCCTGGAGAACCTCGGCTTCATCCACCACTGCGAGGACTGTCTCGCCCGTCGACACGAGTTCGGTCACTTCCCCGAGTCGGTCCCAGAGGAGTGTCCGGTCTGCGGCAGTAGTCGGACCCTAACGGCGGGGCCGGTGTGGCTCGGCCCGGTCGCCGACAGCGAGTTCACCGAATCGGTTATCGACCACCTAACACCCGAACTCGACGCCGCCGCCCGCGCCGAGCGGCTGTTGTCGACGGTCGCCGAAGAGATCGATACCCCGACTCACTACGACCAACACCGGCTCTGTAAGCAGTGGGGCGTCCCCGCCAATGCGATGGACGAGTTCGTCGACGATCTGCAGGCGGCGGGCTACTCGGCTTCGAAGGCCCACTACAGCGGGACGGCGTTTAAAACGACAGCAACGGTCGGAGAGATCCGCGAGGCGGCCGCACCCGACGCCGATAGCTGATCGCCCCCACTGTTTCGTTGCTGATGGATGCACCCGGTAACAACCACCTACAGACGTTCTATGTGAGTGAAATACCCTCGATACTTTTGGGTAGCTCGCAGTAACGCGTATAATGACCTCCACGCGTTCCCGACTGGCTACAGCGAAGGCCGTCGTCGAGACGGCCCGCGAACAACAGATCACGTTTCTGGCCGCCAGCGTCGCCTACTACGCGTTCGTCTCGCTGTTGCCCGCCCTCCTGTTGTTGTTGGTGCTGGCATCGACGATCGGCGGCGAGGCGTTCGCCGACCGGATCGTCGGCGCGACACAGGAGTTCCTGACGCCAGCGGGCGAAGACGCCATTACCGGCGCACTCGCGGATGCACCGGGTCGTGGCGGGGCCACCGTCGTGGGGGTCGGCGTCCTCGGCTGGAGTACCCTCAAAGTGTTTCGCGCGCTGGATACGGCGTTTCTCACCGTCTACGGGCAGATCGAGTCGGCGAGCTTCGTCGGCCAACTCAAGGATGCGACGGTCGCACTCGTCGGGATCGGCACCGGCGTCGGCGTCATGATCGCGGCGGGAGCCGTGCTGGCGGCGCTCCCGCTGGGGCCTGCCGGGCAGCTCGTGAGCATTCTGGCGCTTCCCGCGGTGCTGACGGTCGCCTTTCTGCCGATCTATCACCGGTTTCCGAACCCGCCGATCCCGTTCCGGGAGGCGCTTCCAGGAGCGGTGTTCGCGGGCGTCGGTTGGACGCTGCTGCAGGCGGGGTTTCAGATCTACGCCGCCGGGGCCGGACAGTACGAGGCCTACGGCGTCGTCGGCGGGATCTTGCTGCTCGTGACGTGGCTGTATCTCGCTGCCGTGATCGTGATTCTCGGAGCCGTCGTGAACGCCGTGCGGGCGGAAAAAACCGTGAGCCGTCCGCCGTTTCCCCCCGAAGCCGACGGCGGCAACGGACCGACGGCGGCGGCAGCCGACCGGCAGTTACAACAGGGCGGCGGCCATGAATCGAGACATATGGCGCGTGAGGGAAGCGAGGCGTCGACCGATGTCGACGCCGAGGAGACGAGTGTTGGCGAGGAGCCGAGCCGAACCGAGCCACAGGGTGCCCCCGATATCAGCGAGATCGACGAGCGGATCGACCAGCTCCGAGCTGAGTTCGACGCCTTCGAGGGCGACGTTCGGGAACGAACGGTCGACAAACCGAGCGTCGAGTCCGAACTCAAACGATACGTCCGGTCGCGGATGCGTCGCGGCCACGCCCGGGGCTGGGGGCCGTATCTCGTCTTGCTGTACGGGGTGGCACTGACACTCGGGGCGTTCTACTACCTCCAGAGCGACTGGGTCGCCATTCTGGCGATGCTCATCATCTTCCTGTCGACGCTCGGTCTCTACGTCATCTTTGTCGTCGTTGGCGTCGGGCTGAACCTGCTGGGCGTCCCCGGCAAAGCCATCGACATGGCTCGGGACCGGCGGAACTGACACCGCAACCGAAACCACACTTCCTTAATCAGTGGCTGCTGTAGCGCCGCTAGATGCTTCCACTCTCCTCCCCGACGGTACTGGTCTCGGCCCCGGAACTGCTGGTGATCGCCTTCGCGTTCATCACGCTGCTGGGTGATGCGTGGTTCGTCCTCGTCGGCCTCTCCGTCCTCTACTGGATCGGCCCACGCTACGTCGACGATGCCAGAACAGTCGCCGCCGTCTGTGTCGGCTTCGCGACGCTCGGCCTCGCCGCAGTGCTGGCATTCAAAAGCGCGACCGCGATCCCCCGGCCAGCGATGACGCCGGTCGACCCGGCTGGCCTCCCCCCGGTGATCGGCTCTTTCGTCGCAGGCGAGATCGAGTCTGACGGCTTTACGTTCCCCAGCGGCCATGCAACCGCCGCGACGGTCGTCTACGGGGGGTTGGGCCTCCTGTTGTCGGTCGGGCGGAAACGGCTCCGGTATCTACTGGCCGCCAGTCTGATCGTCCTGATCAGCCTCTCGCGGGTCGTCCTGGAGGTCCACTATCCACGGGATATCATCGCCGGAATGGTGTTGGGATCGCTGTTGATCGCAGTAGGACTCGCGGTGGGCCGCAGTAACGACCGGTTGCATCCCGACCGGCTCTTCGCACTCGGCGGCGTCGCCTCGGTGGTTGGTCTCGGGGTCGCGTTGCAGGGCGGTCACGCCGAGGAAGTTCTCCAGGCGGCTATCGGGATCGGCACCGCCATCGGCGGGGTCCTCACGTGGCGGGCCTTCGGCGATCGGCTCGTTGCGGCCCCGCCGGTGTCGCTGCCGCTTGCGGTTGTGGGACTCGCCGTCGCTGGCGGGCTGTGGATCGCAGGGTACGCCGGTGTGCTCCCGGCGGTCGGGGCGGTGGCGGCGAGTGCCGCCGCCGTCGGGATCATTCTCCTGTTGCCACTGGCAGCGGAGCGACGCAAAAAAAGCGGGAAAACGGAGACGGTCGAGGCTTAGAACTTTTCGAGGTACTCGTCGAGTTCCCACTGGGAGACGTCGACAAGGTAGTCCTTGAACTCGGCCTTCTTGGCTTCGACGAACTTCGGACCGGCGTGCTCGCCGAGCCCGTTGTAGATGACTTCGTCGTTTTCGAGCGCTTCAACGGCCTCGCCGAGGTTCGTCGGCAGCGTCGAGATGCCGTACTCTTCGCGTTTTTCCTCGTCGAACTCGTAGATGTTCTCGCGGATCGGGTCCGGCGCTTCGAGATCGCGCTCGATGCCGTCCATGCCGGCGGTGAGCAGCGCGGCGATGGCGAGGTACGGGTTACTCGAGGGGTCGGGGAAACGAGCCTCGATTCGGCTGGCCGCCGGGATACGGGCAGCCGGCTTGCGGATGAGCGCCGAGCGATTGCGGTCGGACCATGCAACGTAGACGGGGGCCTCGTAGCCGGGGACGAGGCGTTTGTAGCTGTTGACCGTCGGGTTGGTCACGGCGGTGATCGCCGGTGCGTGGTCGAGGATCCCAGCAAGGAACGAATGAGCCGTGTCGCTGAGGTCGAACTCGTCGCTGCTGTCGTGGAAGGCGTTCTCACCGTCTTCGAACAGCGAGATGTGAGTGTGCATTCCCGAGCCGTTGATTTTCGGCACCGGTTTGGGCATGAACGTCGCATGCAGGTCGTGCTGTGCGGCGACTGCACGGACGACCGTCCGGAACGTTGCCACGTTGTCGGCGGTGGTCAGCGCGTCGTCGTACTCGAAGTTGATCTCGTATTGGCCCTCGGCGACCTCGTGGTGGCTGGCCTCGATCTCGAAGCCCATGTCTTCGAGCGCGAAGATGATGTCACGCCGGACGTCGCTGGCGAGGTCCTTCGGTGCGAGGTCGAAGTAGCCTCCCTGGTCGGCGAACTCGGTGGTCGCGTAACCGTCTTCGTCGTGTTTGAACAGGAAGAACTCCGGTTCCGGGGCGACGTTGACGTCATACCCGTGTTCCTCGGCCCGGTCGATGGCCTGCTGGAGCACATAGCGTGGGTCGCCCTCGAACGGCTCGTTGGTCGAGGTATTGATGATGTCACAGATAAGCCGCGCGGAAGCACTTTCCTCGTCCTGTCTCCACGGGAGCACGGCGAAGGTATCGGGGTCGGGTTTCAGCCGCATATCGGACTCCTGGATGCGCACGAAGCCCTCGATCGACGAGCCGTCGAAGTAGATCCCGTCGGTGAAGGCTTTCTCGGCCTGCCGGGCGGGAACTGAAACGTTCTTTACGACACCGAGGATATCCGTGAACTGTAGTCGAAGGAAGTCGATTCCTTTTTCTTCGATTTCGTCAATAACTGCCTGTTCCTTTTCGGTCAATCCACCATCAGTGGCAACGTTTTCTTCCGTCATGTTATGGACGCTTGGATCATTCGCTGCCAGTATAAAGATCTTGTCGCTTAGTGCAATTACGCCGCGCAAACTGAGAAATTGGATATTCGTAAAATTCTAATGCCCCCGGTGAGTGGACAACTGTAATGACGTACGAAAACTTGGACGCCAAGTTGATCAATGCACTACTCGGAAACGGTCGGGCCAGCCTGCGAAGCCTCGGCGAGGAACTCGACGTGTCGGTGACGACCGTTTCGAATCACCTTCGAGATCTCGAAGCCGAAGGCGTCGTCAACGGCTATACGCCGATCGTCGACTACGACGCGCTGGGCTACGACGTCACCGCCGTCATCCAGCTCAAAGTCGAGGGGAGCTCGTTGCCCGAGATCACAGACCGGCTGCGCCAGCAGAAACAGATGGTCAGCGTCTACGAAGTAACGGGCGACTACGACATCATCGCGATCGGGAAGTTCACCGACACCGATGGGATGAACAGCCAGATCAAGGAGCTGCTGACCGACGTCGACATCCGGGAGTCGAACACGAGCGTCGTGCTCAACGCGGTGACCGAAAACGAACAGTTCGAACTCGATCTCAACGAGGAGTAGAAAGCGGCTCCGCCCGGGTAGACTGATCCTACTGCTCGCGCCGGACGGCGGCACAGCCGACCGGCGTGCGTACTGTATCAGTATTTCTTTTAGGCTATAGTGACTGTCACAGATATGCAGGTTTCCGGGATCGTCACGCGGTTGGAGTCGGTGTTGGGGGAGTTCGTCTCGCCGGAGGTACGGCTTGGGGTCAGTGTTGCGGTCGTGGTGATCGCCTTCGGGGCAGCCGGGTTAGTTATTCCGAGGCTCGTCACGCGAGCCCAGCGGCTGACGGCCGACTGGACCCGACAGAAGTTCGGCGATCGGGTCGCCGAAGTCGTCGAACTGATCGAGGACGTGGTGCCGGTGTCGCTGATCATCACGGTTCTGGTCAGGCTGGTCCAGTTCCTGCTGTTCGTCGGCTCGGTGGTCGCACTGCTCATCGTCTGGGGACTCGTCGACGTGGCGTGGGGACTCGTCGGGCTCCTGGAGACGGCGATTCCGGTCATCACCAAGCTTCTGATCACCGGCGGGCTGGTCATCGCCGCCGGGTTAGTCAACACCCTCCTCCAGGACGTGATCAGCGATTTCACCACCGACACCAGCCACATCTCAGCCCATCAGGAACAGATCCTCACACGGGTCGGGCAGGTCGCACTGTTGGTGGCGCTTTTGGTCGGCGTGCTCACTGTCTGGAACATCCAGATCGGCGGCGTCCTCGTCGGTGCAGGGTTCCTCGGGATCGTCGTCGGGATGGCCGCCCGCCAGACGCTGGGGTCGCTGATCGCGGGGTTCGTCCTCATGTTCTCCCGGCCCTTCGAGATCGGCGACTGGGTCGAAGTCGGCGACAATCAGGGGATCGTCACCCAGATCACGATCATGAACACCCACCTGCGGAACTTCGATGGCGAACACGTCGTCATCCCCAACGATAACGTCAACCAGCAGGCGGTCGTCAACCGGAGCCGCGACGGCAAACTCCGGATCCACGTCGAGGTCGGCGTCGACTACGAGGCCGATCCCACCCGTGCGGCCGAACTCGCCCGCGAGGCCGTCGAGGAGGCGAGCTTCGTCGACGGTAATCCGAACCCCCAGGTGTTCCCGGTGGGCTTCGGCGGCTCGGCGGTCGACCTCGACATCCGGTTTTGGATCTCGCCGCCGACCCCACAGAAACGCTGGCGGGCGACCGCCGAAGTGATCGAGGTCGTCAAAGAGCGCTTCGACACCGAGTCGATCGCCATCCCGTTCCCCCAGCGCACCGTCGGCTACCGAACCGTCGACGAGGACTCGGTTGTCGATCGCGAGGCGAACGTGGGATCGGTCGAGTCGACGGACTAATTAGACGGAGTCGAAAACGCGTGTAGAACTCACAAAGAACCCGCTTTGAGCCGGGAAACCCGAACGCTCAAGTGCCGTTTTCCGCAAGAGAGGCTATGAACGTCGACGACGCCAAACGCCGCTTTTCGCGTGCGTCGTGGGCGAACGTCCTCGGCAACGCGATCAAAATCGTCGCCGAGGGTGCCGCCGGACTCGCCTTTGGCTCAGTCGCCCTCGTTGCCGACGCGGCCCACTCGGTGGCCGATCTGGTCGCCAGCGTCGTCGTCCTCGTCTGGGGCAGCAGTTCCTTCGACCGGCCCGACGACACCCATCCACACGGCCACGCGCGGATCGAACCGCTGACGGCGCTGTTCGTGGGGGCAGTGATCGTCCTTCTGGGCCTGAACCTGCTGTATGAGTCCACACAGGGGATCATCGAGGGCGGTACTGGCGTACGGTTCAGCCCCCTCCTGCTCGGCGCGCTGGCGTTTGCGATGGTCGATATGTACCTGGTCTACTGGTACACCGTTCGGCAAAACGAGGGGGTCGAATCGACGGCGCTGTCGGCACTCGCCGCGGACTGTCTCAACGATCTGTACACGACCGTCGCCGCGATCATCGGCGTGCTGGGCGTCCTCGGCAGCTACCCGATTTTGGACCCGATCGCGGGCTGGCTGGTGAGCCTGCTGGTCGTCTATCAGGGCATCGAGATCGGCCGGGAGAACCTTGATTATCTGGTCGGGGCGGCACCCACTGGAGCCAAACGCGAGGAGATCACCGCCGAAATCAAGTCCCACCCGGATGTCGAAGGCGCACACGACCTGACGGTGTTTTACGACGGGACGGTCCTGGAGGTCGAGGCCCACGTCGAGGTCGACGGCGAGATGACCGTCCGGGAGGCCCACGACGTCGAAAGCGAGCTGGTCGACCGGCTCAGGGCGCTTGAGGAGGTTGGCGACGCCCACATCCATCTCGATCCCTCGGGGCTCGGCGAGTGGAAGGACGCCGCCGAGACCGACCACCGGAGCGACTGATCAGTATCGGTGTGCTTCGACCCATGCCGTGAGGTCGTCGCCGGGGATGAACCCCTCGGCGCGCCGGGCGACGGGCTCGCCGCCGACGAACAGGACGAAAAGCGGGACGCTGCGGACCTCGAAGCGATCGACGAGCGGCGGGTCGTCGCGCGGATTGACGAGGCCGACCGCCACATCGAGCTGTCGGGCGACGTTGCCAAGTACCGGCTCCATACTCGCACAGATCCCACAGCCGTCGGTGTAGAACTCGACGAGCGCGGTCTCGTGGTCGGCGATGAAGCGATCGACCGCGGGCTCGTCGGCGAGGTGGGTCGGGCGGGCTGGCGTCGCGCTGGCGGCCGACGAGTCGGATGTCTCAGTCATGCCAAGAGCTACGAGTGGCTGGTATCTAAGCCGTTCGCCGGGTGGCCGGTCGGCTACTCGCGGGCTGGGGGTCGGTTGTCGAACCGCTCGCGGACCTCACGAACGGCCGACAGCACGGCCTGCCACTGCTCGGGGCTGCCAGGGAGTTCGGGGGCGTCGCCGCGGTCGATCTGGTCGTTGATCGCCTCCTGAACCGAGCCGGGATCGGAGATCCGCCGGAAGTCGATGTCGTCCCCACCGGCGACCTCGACGGTGACGGTGCCGTAGCCGAAGATCGACCCCCGGATCGACTGCTCGTACGCGGTGTTCTGGACTTTCGAGAGGGTGATCCGACGGACCGACAGCCCGAGCACGCCGGTTTTGACCCAGATCGCCCGCGTCGTCACCAGATACGTCGTCCGTTGGATGTAGAGATAGGCCCAGGCAGGCAGCACGGGACCCAGCAGGCCGACCGCGGCCAGCCGTGGATCGATCGTCGCCGCGAGCCAGCCCGCACCAACGAGGATCGCCAGCCCGACGACGACGCTCCCGGCGATCGTCGTCAGCCGCGGGCGACCCTCCCAGACCTCCGTTTCCGACTCGCGAAGCCAGCGCCAGTCGTCGCTCATTGGTCGTCAGTCGGCTCAGTGACCGCAGGTTCGAAGGGATCGGCCTCGCTCGTCTCGCCGTCAGTCGAGGCTCCTGTTCCACTGTCAGTCGCGGCTTCCGGTCGACCGCTGGTCGCCTCGCCATCGAGGGCCTGTCGAATCCCTTGGAGTTCGGTCAGGATCGCTTCGAGGGTGTCGTCGACGTCGCCCTCGTTGTCACGGCCCCCGTCCTCGCGGCGCTCGATCTCTCTGGAAATGAGCTCCTGGATCTCCGCGGGGGTGGGGATGTTTCGGAACTGGAGTTCGACGCCGGAACTCCCGGCGGTGCTGATCTCGACGCTGCCGTACCCCAGTCGGGCACCGATCGCCGTCTGGCTATAGGAGATGTTTTGGACCTTGTCGAAGCCGATCTGTTTGACGTCCCGCGAGAAGATGCCGCGCTTGCGGTAGAGTCCGCGCGTCGTCACGACGTAGTTGGTGTTTTTGAACGAGAGGTAGGCAGCCGCGAGGATCGGGATACCGACGAGGACGAACGAGAGCGGAATCCCGACCACAAGCGCCGAGACGAGGCTGCTTTTGTGTGGCGTGCTCGCCCAGAGGACCTCCTCGCCGTCGTCGAGGGTCAGCCAATCGAGGTCGACGGCCGCGGTTGATTCAGTCTTCGTCTCGGGTACCTGCGGTGTCTGCCCGGTGTCCGAACTCATAGGCGGCTACAGACCGCCAACGGGCAAAATACTGTCGACGGATCATATTCGAATTGAACCGTCCGGCCAGGTGGGCGAACAGTCGAGTCATCGAACGAACGGTCGAGTCGTCCCGCGAGGTGTATATAAAAGGCAGTCCCCGCGTCTCAGCAGCTCACCGAGGCTGCACTGTCGATGAGCGTCTCGCGGTCGAGTTCGCCGCTGAGGGTGTAGCGTACCCCATCGCAGTCCCACGTCAGCGAGCGCATCTCGTCGTACTCCGAGAGCGTGCCCTCGCGGTCGCCGATCTCGACGGTCTCGCCGCTCGCCTCGTAGGCCGTGTTGTTCGTCACCGAGAAGCTCACCCGCTCGTCGTCGGCGGTATAGCTCAGATACGCCGAGCGGCTGTCACCGGCGTCGGTGATCCGGCCCTCGTGGAACTCGAAACGGTCGGGAAGCTTGGGAGCCGACACGTCGTACGGTGTCTCGTCATCAACCGCGGCCAGCGAATCGACCGTCTGTGTTTCCGGCGGCTCGTACTGCTCGACGGTCGCGTCGGCTGGCGGCTCGAATTCGAAGGTCTCGTCGTCGAGGCCCTCGTTGAACGCCACCTCCTCGAAGACCATCGTCGTCGACAGCTGCTGGTCGCCCCGCTCGGTCGTCGTCTCGTATTTCAGCGGGTACCAGAACTCCGTGTCGACCCAGACAGTCGTCGTCCGGTCGGTATCGGTGTCGGTTAGCTCGATGACGTGGACCTCACGGTCGGCAACCGTGTCGGAGCCCTCATACGAGACGTTGCTCTCGTTGAGCGCGTTGGCGATCAGCTCCTCGCTGGCGAAGGCCGCCGACTCGGGCTCATAGCTCACGTTGTACTCGGTGACGGTGTTCTCGCTGGCGTCGTACATGGACATCGTCTCGCCGTCGTTGACCGTCACGTCACCAGCCGACTGCCAGTCGCTGTTGGTTTCGAGGACTTCCTGTCTGGACTGCTCCGGCGGCCGCTCGGCGATCTCCACCACAGTGCGCTGTGTCGAGTTCGGCGTCTCGACGGTCTGGACGCGCTCGCCCTGGATATCCTCGATCTGTTCGTTTCTCTCCTCTAGTTCGTCGGCGATTCGCTCAGGGTCGGGGTCATCGCCGATGGCGGCCGCACAGCCCGCCGTCACCGTCAGGAGGGCGACGAGAAGAACTCCAATCGTCAGTCGCGGCGTCGGTCGTGTCATCAGTTCGATTTATTTCGCTACGAGTCTTATAACGCTGGCCGATAGTTTCCCAGTCAGAAACTTCGAGGGCTACGGAACTTCGGGAGCTACGGATGACATGCGAGCACGCGCTCTCGGCAGTCGAGCAGCGTCGACAGATGATCGCCGTTGAGGGTCGTTAGCTCGCTGTTCGGCAACTGCTGGCTGAGCTGCCGCACGCCCGCGAGCGGGACGTTGCTGTCCTGCTGGCCGTGCCAGAGCCGTACCGAATGGTCGAGCGACCTCGGCTCGAACCCCCACTCTTCGGCGAGCAGTCGGAATTCGGTGGCGACGCCCGGTCGCCGCCCGCCGACGGCCGCGACGAACTCGTCGGCCAGCTGATCGACGACCCGCGCGTCGAAGCTGTCGACCCCTCGATCGGTGTACTGCGAGAGGAATACGGCGGGTGTAACGTGGTCGGCGATCCACGCTTGGAGGCCAAACAGTCCGCCGAACAGCCGCGGGGTCGCGGCGGCCATCGTTGCCAGCAGTCGTTGTGGGGGTGGCGTCTCGCCGACCGACGGCGGCGTCGCCCCAGAGATCACGTCGACGCTCCGCACGCGATCGGGGTGGGTCGCCGCGATCGCCAGCGCGTGGGGGCCGCCGCCCGAAAAGCCGATCACGCCTGCCCTGTCGACGCCAGCGTCGTCCAGGACCGCCGCGACAACCGCGCCGATGTCGACGAGCGACCGTTCGGGCCACGCTTCGGAGTCGCCGTACCCCGGTCGGTCGACGGCGAGCAGCCGGACCCCCTGCTCGGCGGCCGCCGGGGCGAACAGCCCACCCACTCGGCGGCTGCCGGGCGTCCCATGCAGGAGGATGGCGGGTCGACCCGCCGGATCGCCGTAGGCGGCGTAGGCAACGGTTCGCCCCGCGACCGACACATCCACCGAATCGACTGGCCACTCGATGTCCGCCTCGACCGAGCCGGTCGTCGCTGTCTCTGCCATTACCTGTCCACTCACACGCCGGATAGAATATTATTACTCCGTACTCATGCGGTGCTTTATATACTATGGGCGGGCGAACGCAGCTATGAAGCAGGTGACGTTCACCGCGCGCTATCCCCTGGAGCTTGCTCATCCGATGCACCGGGCGCTGATCGAAAGCGAGCAGCTGTCGCGGGTGGAGCTACTGCTGTGGGGGCCGACCGAGGCGGTGACGACGCTGTGTTGGTACGACGGGCCGAAGGCGGCGGTTCGGGAGCTCCTGGAGGCCGTCGGCTCCATCGAGCGGTCGGCGCTGGTGGCGGCCGATGGTGGCACCTACGGCTTTCTCTCCCAACGCGAGTACGAACTCGCCGCCTCGGTCCTGGAGCTCGTCAGCGAGGCCGAACTGATCTTCCTCCCGCCGGTCACGTTTCTCGACAGCGGGCGGGTTCGGTTCCAGGCGGTCGGCGAGGGACCAGCACTCAGCGAGTTCTACGCCGCACTCGGCGAGGTCATCGAGACGGGCATCGAGCGCGTCCGGCCGTTCCGTCGTGGGTCGGTCGGCCGTGGCGGATCGACCGGGCGGCTCACCGACCGCCAGCGTGAGGCCCTGGCGGCGGCCGTTGAGGTCGGCTACTACGAGGTGCCGCGGACCGGCGACACCGAAGCGGTGGCGGCCGAACTCGACTGTGAGCCGAGTACGGCGGGTGAACTCCTCCGGAAGGCCGAAGCGGCGGTGGTAATCGATTCGGTTACCTCGTGAGTACGTAGTGAGCGCCGATGGAGCGATACAATAGAGCGGCTAGGTAGACTCGGCTGATGGGCGCTTTCGGACGGTTCTCACACCCACCAGCGTTCCCAGAAACCCCTGTAGTGTCGCGGCTCCAACGGCGATCAGAAGCACTAACAGTGGTGGGACGATTTCCATCGCTGTCGTCACCACCGACTGACTCGAACCGATCTCACTGGTGAGCAGCTCGAACGCAGCTGCATACTCCCACAGCGATAGAATCCCGCCGATGATTCCAGCACGAGTCCCGACACGAATCGCCCGTTTCGATTGGTGGCGGTAGTAGTAGCCAACACAGATCCCCGCAGCAAACACAGGTACCGATGTCAAAGACGGTGCATACCTGTAGAACCCGATAGAAAACGGCATTGCGGCACCGCCAGCGAGAACCGCTAGCAGCCAGACGGAGTCAGCGAGCACCGACAACCTCGCCGAGCGCGTCATACCGATTTGTTGTCGGTATTCGTCATGAATCCGTCGACAGCCGACCCAAGGCGATTGATACGCTCACCGGAACCGCCTGACAGCGGCGTCAGTCGAGTTCCTCGGGGTCGGTGTGGTCGAGCGGATCTTCGATATCGCCGATGATCGCCTCCGCGAGGTCGGTGACGGTCACCAGTCCGACGACGTCGCCGTCCTCGACGACGAGCGCCAGCTCCTGGCGTTCGGCCTGGAACTGATCGATCGCGTCGCTCACGTCGGTATCCGGCGAGAGCGTCATCGTCGGGGCCGCCAGTTCGGTGAAGTCGACGTCGCCAGCGGCCAGCTCCTCGCGGTGGGTGAACAGCGCCGGGCTGTAGACGACGCCCAGGAACTCCGTGAGATCCTTCCCAACCAGCGGATACCGCGTGTGTGGATGGGCTTCCAGTGTTTCGAGGTTCGATTCGGGGTCGGCCTCGGTCGAGAGGGCGACGATCTCCTCGCGGGGGCACATTACTTCCCGAACCGACTGCTCGCCGATCGTCAGGGCGTTGAGCACTTCCTCTTGGCGGTCACCCGCGACGTTCCCCTCTTCGAGGACCGATCCGAGCCGGTTGCGGAGGTCGGCCCGGCTCTCGATGACCTCCTGTTCGGTTTCGGTCCAGGACTGTGTCATCTCGATCCCGAACAGGCCGAGGGTCCATTTCGCCACCGAGTCGCCGACCCAGATCGCCGGGGCGAGGATCTTGGCGAACCAGTAGAGCGGTCGCGCCCCGTACTGAGCGACCTGTTTGGAGCGTTCGACACCGAGATATGTCGGCGTCTGCTCGCCGTGTGTGAGGTGGACCAGATTGATGATGAGGAAGCCAAGCAGGGAACCAGCCCCGATCGAGGCGAGGGTGGTGTTTACGAACAGCGGCTCGAACAGCGCCGCCAGTCCGGGTTCGGCGACGATCCCCAGGGCGATGCTCGTCCCGGAGATCCAGACCTGGCAGGTCGTCAGATAGAACTCCAGGTCGGTGGTCATCTCCCAGGCGAGTTCGAGGCCGGGGGTGTCGAACTCCGATTCGGGGTACTGTCTGAGGCGGGTCAGCGCGAACTCGATCGCGACAAAGTAGGCATTGACGCCGATAAGCACGATCCCACCGAGAATCCGTAACCCGATCTCAAGCGGTTCCATCGCCCTCTCGTACTGCTGGCCGATAAAAAACAGTTTTCAAACAGCTCGACCGCTCCCGGCCACTCCGGGAGACGACGTTCAGAAACCGCTGGCGGCGAGTCGGCCTGTGTTCAGTAGTGCCATGGGAACTGCCGGAAGTCGGGCTCCCGGCCCTCCAGGAAGGCGTCCCGACCCTCGGCGGCCTCGTCGGTCATGTAGGCCAGCCGCGTCGCCTCGCCCGCAAACACCTGCTGGCCGACCAGCCCGTCGTCGGTCGCGTTGAAGGCGAACTTCAACATTCGCATCGCGGTCGGGCTCTTCTGGGTCATCTCGTCGGCCCACTCCAAGGCCACGTCTTCGAGCTCTTCGTGGGCGATCGCCTCGTTGGCCATCCCCATGTCGACGGCTTCCTCCGCCGAGTAGGTCTTCCCGCGGAAGAAGACCTCGCGGGCCTTCTTCTGGCCGACCTGCTTGGCGAGATAGGCAGAGCCAAAGCCGCCATCGAAGGAGGCCACATCCGGGTCGGTCTGGAGGAACTTGGCGTGCTCGTCGGAGGCCAGCGTCAGATCACAGATCACATGGAGGGAATGGCCGCCGCCGACCGCCCAGCCCGGGACGACCGCCACGACGGGTTTGGGCATGGTTCGGATGAGCCGTTGGACCTCCAGGATGTGGAGCCGACCCGCTTTGGCCTCCCGAACGGCGGGATCATCGTCGGCGGCCGCGGCGTCGTCGGCGCGGTACTCGTAGCCCGACTCGCCCCGTACGGACTGGTCGCCGCCCGAGCAGAAGGCCCAGCCGCCGTCCTTTTCCGATGGGCCGTTGCCGGTCAGCAGGACACAGCCAATCGAGGCCTGCTTGCGGGCGTGATCGAGCGCGGTGTACAGTTCGTCGACCGTTCCCGGGCGGAAGGCATTGCGGACCTCGGGGCGGTCGAAGGCGATGCGAACGGCGGGGACGTCGGCCCCGCGGTGGTAGGTGATATCGTCGAAGTCGAAGGCCGCGACCGGCTCCCAGCGGTCGGGGTCGAACAGTTCCGAAACCATACGGGGACGAGAGCCGGAGCGAATAAAAAGCCAGCCGAACGGTCGGGGCGACCAGCACCAATAAGAAGACGGACGCCGTACAAATCAGTATGACAGACAGTCGGGGGAGTTTCAACCGGCAGACGGCCTACTCTCGGCTCTACGAGGCCATGCAGACCGACCGGCCGCTGGAGGCCCGTCTGAAAGACGCCCTCGAAATCGGCGTCGAGCAGTTCGGCGTCGACTTCGGCTACCTCACCGAGATCGATACGGAGACCAACGACTGGGAGGCCGTCATCAGCACCGAGTTACCGGACGGAATCAGCCTGACGGGGCTCCAGGAGGACCTCACCAACACCTTCTGTCTGCGGACGATTCGGGACGAAGGCATCGTCGCGTTTGCGGATGTCACCGCCGAGGGGCTCGAAGACCATCCGGGGGCCGCCGAGTACGGCGTTCACTGCTACCACGGCGCGCCGATCCTCGTCGACAACGAACCCCATGGCACGGTGTGTTTCGCCTCCTACGACCCCCGCGCGGAGGCGTTTTCGGAGGCCGAGAAATCCTTCAGCCATCTGGTCGCCCAGATGGCGGGCTACGAGATCGAACAACAGGAGTACGAGGCCGAACTCGCCGAGCGGGCGGCCCAACTCGACGAGCGAAGCGAGATCTACCGGGCGGTCATCGACGCCAGTTTCGAGATGGTGTTCCGGCTCGATCGTGACGGGAAGTTCACATACGCCTCCTCGTCGTCGGTCGAGGCGATCGGATACACCCCCGAAGAGCTCGACGGCGAGTCGATCTCGCTGGTCCACCCGAACGCGGAGGTAAGCGAGCGTGCGTGGGAGCTGTTCGAGCGGGTGTTGTCCGGGGAGACGATCGAGGAACACTACCTGCCGATCGAAACCAAGAGCGGCGAGCTGATCTACGTCGACCTTCGGGCGACGCCGATCTACGACAGCGAGGTGCCCGACGGCGAGCGCACGCCCGACGATATTGTCGCCATCCAGGCGATGAGTCGGGATGCGACCGACCGCAAGCGACGGGACGGACTGATCAGCGTCATCAACCGGGTGCTGCGGCACAACCTCCGGAACGATGTCGGCGTCATCAGCGGCTACGCGGAGATGCTCGAAGACGAACTGGAGGGCCAACAGCAGACGCTGGCCAAACGCGTTCGGACGACTTCGGACCGGCTGCTCGATCTCAGCGAGACGGCCCAGAAGCTCGAAGAGACCCTCGATGGCCCCATCGAGCGGCAGGCGATCGATCTCCGCGCGCTGGCCGAGCGGGTTGCCGACCAGCTCGGCGGGGCGTATCCCGACGCCTCGATCACGGTGAGCGGTCCCGAGACGGCCGTCGTCGACAGCGCCCCACGGCTCGAAACGGCGGTCTGGGAGCTGGTCGATAACGCTGCCAAACACGCTGGCGATCTGCCCAGTATCGAGATCAGGATCGACGAGACCGAGGCCCAGTACGAACTCTCGGTCCAGGACGACGGCCCCGGCCTCCCCGAGTTGGAGCGGTCGGTACTGCAGTCCGGCGAGGAGACACCGCTGGTCCACGGCCGGGGACTGGGGCTGTGGCTGGTCTACTGGATCGTCACCGGCGTCGACGGGACGGTTACGGTCACCGAGCCACAACGGCCGGGGACGACGATCGAACTCCGACTGCCAAAAAGCGAGTAAGGGCCGACAGACTACTCCCCGGGCGCCTCGACCAGCGAGGAGTCGCCCTGTCCGGCGACCATCGCTTCTTCGAGCACGTCGCTCGGATCGCGGTCGGTGCCATTGATGCGGTGGTCGACGGTCCACCCTTCGCCGTCGGTGTAGCTGGCGACGACGGCGACCGACTCGGTCTGGATGACCACCCGGTCGGAGATCTCCTGGCCGTCGTGGGCCTCGGCGAGCAGCGGGATCGCGGTGCGGATGGCGTCGGCGTCTTCGAGATCGGACAACAGGGCTGCCGTTACTCGACTATCGGGAAGGGATTCGAGGAGTGCGCCGTCTGTGGTCATGTCGACGGCCAGTGGGGCTGGGTATTCAAATCCACCTGTTGGCGATAGTGTTACTGCCCATCCCGAAACGCCGTTATCCAATCGTCGTCACTCGTCGCCGTCAGCGGCAGGCCGAGGGGTTCCATCGGTTTCGGGGCCCAACGATGTACAGCCGCGGTGGTTTTCTGCTATCTTAAACCCCTCATGCGCACCTACAGTGATTCGGCGAACCCCGCTCTCACTGGCTCATCGCCCGTCCAAGCCCGGTCAGTGGAGCGTCCGAAACAGGAGCCACAACACGACATACGACACGAGCCCACTCAGGATCGCAACGGTTCGGCCGAGGACCGCAAACAACACGACGAGATTGAAAAGTGCATGGAGGAGCACCGCCAGACAGTAGCTGTACAGCACGAACAGCGGTTTGAATCCGAACTCGTCGAGCAGCGGTCCCGAGACGTAGTAGAGTGCCGCTCCGATGACCCCGGTTGCCGTTCCGTGCATCACCGTCGTCGAGACGCTCCGGGTGATCACATACTGGGTCAGTGCGAGCGAACTCAGCTGTTGTTGTTGGATGAGATATGAGAAGTTCTCAACGAGACTGAAGCCGAACCCGGCGAAGACGGCGGCGAGAATGATATCTCGTCGCTGGAGGTATCTCGGGGCGATGATCGCCACTACGGCCAGCGGCACCGCTTTCAGTAGTTCCTCGACCAGCGGGGCGAACTGTATCTGGAGGGCCTGCAGGGAGAGCCCGGCGACCGCCAGCAGTTCGCTGTTGATCTCCGAGGCCAGAAAGCCCGCGATCGACCCCCAGATGAAACACACCAGGAGAAACCGAGTCTGGGCGTTATCGACGAGCAGTACTAACAACAACAGCGGGACGGTTATCGCAACCGAGAGCGCCAGCATCATTCGACGATCCCCGCCCGCTGGTAGCGAATCAGTGCGGCAGTCAGCAGCGGCGCACCCAGATACCAGACCGGGTCGACGGCGGGCACCGACAGCACGGGGTTGCTGATGGCCAACACGATATAGAGGCCGTCAGCAGCCGCAAACAGACACAGCCCAGCCCCGAACAGTCGGTACCGGGTAGCCGAAGCAAGCGAGAGCCCAAACAGCAGCACGGTCCCGATGAGCGTCGCCGACACTGTGGTGTAGACGAACAGCGACAGGCCGCTCCCGTAGGCGAGATTTGCGAGGAGGACGGCACCGACGAGCAGCGAGACTGCACCACCCAGCCAGACGGGGCGATCGACCGCAGAGCGGCGCTGTAGATGGGCGGCGGCTGGAATCGCGAGCAGATAAAACCCCTGAAAGCCGAGTTCAGCAACCGACGGGTAGCCGATGGGCTGGCCAGCCAGATAGACGTACAGCGTCCAGTAGATGTGCCCTGCCGTCCAGCTTCCGATCCCACAGCTCACGATTGCCAGGAGGCTGGTTTTCGACTGGTAGGCAGCCACGGCCAGCAGCCCCGTCGCAGCAACGAGGGCGGCGTTCATCACGAGATAGTGACCATCGAACCCCAACGGGCTCAACAGCGGCCGACCGTCCAGGAGCCGAGAGAGCATCACGCTCTCGGTGAGCAGTGCCGCGGTGGCTGCGACGGCCACAAGCAGTATCGACAGCCACTGGACAGTGTCCCGCTGGTCCATCAATCGTCACTTCTCAGCGGGGAGCGATCATGAATATATCGTCTAACCACCTTTTTCTGCGTTGGGTGGTTCGCTCCGCTCACCACCGCTCCTTGAAAAATCTGGACCAAAAAGGCCGCGTTCGCTCCTTACAGTCGCTCACGCGGTCGACTTACTCGCCGACAGCCTCCTCCACAATCTCTATTTCCTCAGTCCCACCTTTTTCCGGTTCGGGTGGCCTCACTCCGCTCGGCCACCACTCACCGCAAAAACGTGGGCGAAAAAGGCCGCGTTCGCTCCTTACAGTCGCTCACGCGGTCGACTTACTTGCCGACAGCCTCTTCCACAATCTCTATTTCTTCGTCAGTCAACCCATAGAGTTCATAGACGATTTCGTCGATCAGCGCATCAGTCTGCTCGATTTTCGCTTCTAGCTCCTCGGCTCGCTCGACAGTCTGGACGTAGCTCTCCAGCCCGGCCTCGACATCCGCCACCTTCGGCAGCGTCAGTTTCCGCAACCGATCCACCAGCTCGAAAACAGATTCGAGTTCTGGAACGGCTCGCCCCCAAGCGTGGCCTGACTCATACGAATAGCATACAGTCAGGAAGACGTGATTAAAGAACTGCTGGAGTCGACACCGAGTCCCCGAACCGAGACCCACCAGTGGGACTGACGACCGAGCCGCACGGCTGTCGCACTCACCGACGACCAAGTACTCACCCGGGGGTCACGGCGACCGCCAACAGGAGGACACCGGCGTGCCAGACGACCAGGGGCACCACCAGCGCGGGCTCGGTTGGCGGCAGCGGCGGGTGCCGGATGATGGCATCGTAGACGAACAGCGTGGCAACGAGCGTCCCGGCGAACAGCCCGGACTGAACCCCGATCCCGGTGAGGACACTCACCACCACCCCGGCGAGGATGCAGCCGACGATCGCCACGAGAATCCCATCGTAGTAGTCGACCATAGTCAATCATTAGGACTACAGTACCAACCGACGAATAGCTACGCTTCCACCCGGCTCCTGGACACTCACGCCGCCTGATGCCTCAGTGACACCAGAGGAATCATAGGCTGGGACCCCCAACCCACGGCCAGTATGCCAGTCGACCCCGAGGAAGGCCTCGTGACGGATCTCATGCTCGGCCTGATGGTTGCCTTCGGCGCGGATATCATCATTCTCGTGGGGGTTCTGTGGTATATCGGCAACGTCACGACGCTGGCCTTGGTGACCACCACCGGACTGATCGTCGGGGTTTTCGCGGCCTGGATCGGCTGGCGCTGGCGAGCGATCAGACGCATCGAGTCGGCCGACGAGCCCGAGCGGTCCGCCCTCGACGAACTCACACACCGGTATGCCACAGGCGAGATCAGCGAGGCGGCCTTCGAGCGAAAACTCGACCGCCTTGTCGACATCGAGGACCGGACCGAGCGGGACGAGATCGACGAGGAACGGGCTCCCGAACGAGCCGAGTAACGCCCGCTTACACGCCCTCGACTGTTTTCCGGAAGGCTTTGATGTGGCCGAGCGCGTCGTCGATGCCGTCACCGACCTGCTCGTCGGCCCCGTCTTGCAGTTCGCGGAGCGTGTATTCGATCCGGGCGAGTCGGCCGTGGTCGGCCCCGTGGTCCCGCTCGGCGAGGTCGGCCAGGGTCTCGGCCGTCTCGGTCAGCCCCGCCGCCCGGTCGTCCGATGCATGGTCGGCCACAGCCGCGAGCGCCTCGCTGGCGGCGATGAGTTCGTCGTGTGTCATACGGTCGATTACTGTGAGCAACCATCATAGCTACTTCGGCTCGGACGACCCCTCACTCCTCGACCAACCGCTCGACCGTTGCGGCCTGTAACTCGTCCCGAACCGCGTGGCTCGCTTCAGCATCGGTTTCGACCTCGATCACATGGGAGCCGTCGGCCGCAATCGCCTCGGCATAGGTCTCGCGGAACGCCGACCGACCCTTGACCCGCCGATAGTCGAACCCGTACAGCTCGCCAGTCGGTTCGAAATCCATCCCGTGGGGCGTTTTGAACTGCCGCGTAAACGGCGGCTCGAAGTTCTCGATGGGGAGCTGATGAAAAATCCCGCCGCCGTCGTTGTTGAGCAAGACGATCGTCGCATCGACCTCGGCGCGCCCGATTGCGAGCAGGCCGTTCATATCGTGGTAGTAGGCCAGATCGCCGATTACGAGCGTCACGTCGTCTGTCGTGCCATGCGCCGCCCCCAGGGCGGTCGAGACGATGCCGTCGATCCCCGAAGCCCCGCGGTTCCCGATCGCGGTCACAGACGTCGTGTCCGGCTCGCCGAACCGATCCAGATCCCGGACGGGCATGCTGTTGGAGACCACCAACGTCGCAGGATCGGCCAACCCATCGACCACGTCCGCGAGAATCCCGCCCTCATACAGAGTGTCGCGCCGCTCGCCGACTGCCTCGCTGTGGGCCGAGTCGGCCGCGACCCACCGGTTGCGCCACTCGGCGCTCCCGCCGCTGCGAACCAGCTGGGAGAGGTGACCACAGAGCCGGTCGGGATCGGCGACGACGAGATCGGTGGCAGTGAACTCGGCCTCCCGCCACTCGCCTGCGGGATCGACGACCAACTGCCGCGCGTCGGTCCCGGCGAGATACTTCCGGAGCGGTTTCGAGGTCGGCGACGCCCCCAGCCGCACGACGACCTCGGGATCGGGCCACGACTCGGTGACCGCGGTATCGACATAGGCGTCGTAGCCGCCGATCACGGGCGCGGCACGGGTATGGCCCCCGAAGCGGAGCCCCGAGAGCGGATCGGCGAGGATGGGGAATCCTGTTGCGTGCGAAAAAGCGGTGACGGATTCGGCGGTGAGTCCCGGCGGATCGGCCGGTCCGGCGACGATCAGCCCCCGGTTGACGCTCACGTCCTCGGCCAGCTGGCGGAGCTGCTGGTCGTCCAACTGTGGCTGACCCACTGTCCGACTCACAAAGGGCTCGTCCTCCCCACGACCCATCGCCGCGAGCCGCGAGAGATCGGCGGGAACATCCCCTGCCACCGGCGTCGGCTCCAACGGCTTTTTAAATGGAACGTTGAGATGGACCGGACCCGGAGGCGTCCCCTCGGCGGTCCCTACCGCCCGTGAGATGTCGGTCCGCAGCGACCGCAGGGTTCGGTCCTCGGCGGCCGGTTCGGGGAGGTCCTTGTACCACCGGACACTCTCCCCGTACAGTTTCTCCTGGTCCACCGTCTGGTTAGCCCCCGACTCTCGAAGCTCTGGCGGACGGTCGGCCGTCAGAAGAAGCAGCGGTACCCGACCCTGATTGGCTTCGACCACCGCCGGATGGTAGTTGGCGGCGGCGGTCCCCGAGGTCGACACGAGAACCGTCACCTCGCCCGTCCGGCGGGCCCGACCCAGCGCGAAATACGCGGCCGACCGTTCGTCGAGCGCAGAGACGGTCTGCAAGTCGTCGTGTTCGTCACAGGCAACCGTAAGGGGAGTCGACCGACTGCCCGGCGAGATACAGACGGTTCCGACACCGTTGCGGGCGAGTTCCGCAGCGATCGCCCGACCCCACAGCGTGTTTCGGTTCGGCGCAGTCATTGGTCGCCTCTTGGTCCGAACCGTGATATGTCCGGCGTGTTTCGACGGCCCCGAACGACGGTCGACGATTGGTGTACGGTCAACGAACTCATGGTATCCAACGTGGGACGTGCTTCAGCGGGCTAAACACCCCTTCGCCCCGTGAGCATCCAGTGTCAGCGAGCCACCAATAGTAAAAGACAGACAGGAGTGTGTGAGGGCAGTCATCGAAGAACATCCTGATAAAACCGCACGAGGACAACAGGCGAACGACCCGCAGCACGCCGTCACGAGCAGCCAACTGACCGCATCACCAAACAGCATCAAACGCAGTGGTAACACGATCCTAACATATACTGAAGAATTTATATGTCGATGCGACAAAAGCGTCTCAAATGGCAGCCGAAAGTGTCACCCGTCGTCGATTTCTCGCAACTACGGCGGGGGCACTTGTCACGACAAGCGGTTGTGTCGGCGGCGTCCAAAACCTCGCCGGACGCAGCCGCACGGCGCAGCTGTCGCTCCGGATCTCGACGGTTCCAGCCAGTGAGGACCCCTACGCGGTGTGGATCGCAAACCATCTGGCCGACAACCTCGAAGCCTCCGGTGTCGATACCATCGTCGATCCGATGAGTTACGACGTGTTTCTCAGGGAAGTTCTCATAAACCACGAGTTCGACATCTACATCGGCAGATACCCTCGATTAAGAGATCCCGATGAACTCCGGTCGATGCTGTACTCCGCCTACAGCGAGGAACAGGGGTGGCAGAACCCCTTCGGATTCAGCGATCCAGGAACCGACGAACTGCTCGACGAACAGCGAGCCGTGAGTGGGGACGACCGGATCGACATCACAAACGAGATTCAGCAACAAATCCTAAACGAACAGCCGTTCGTCGTCCTCGGGGTCGCCGACCGGATTTCGGCGGTCAGAACGGACCGCTTCAGCGGATGGCCGGATGGGGGACTCGACAACCCGACCGACTACCTGTTGCTCGACCGTGCCGGGGAGGAAACGACGCTCGAACTGTTGCTCCAAAACGGACGGATTACTGAAAACCGGAACCCGCTGGCGGTCGAATACCGTGACCGGGGGACGCTCGTGGGACTGTTGTACGAACCACTGGTCAGAACGCCCGACGGCGTGGATGAACCCCTCCCATGGCTCGCACGAGACATAGCGTGGGAGGAGTCGGAACCGACAGCTGCGACAGTCCGGCTCCGAGAGACGCCGTGGCACGACGGCCGCTCGGTCACCGCAGACGATGTCGCGTTTACCTACGAGTTCCTCGCGGATACGTCGCTTGGCGAGTACGACACAGCCGTCCCGACGCCGTGGCGTCGCAGTCACGTCTCGCTTGTCGAGTCCGTCACAGTCGAAGCCAACGACCGGCTCCGGATCGAATTCACGACGCCGAACCGATCGCTGGCATACCGGGGGCTTTCGGTACCGATACTCCCCGAGCATATCTGGCGTGAGCGAAGCGACGCCGCCGACCTAGCCGGAGTCGATCTCAGTAGTCGGACGACAAGCGCGCTCGTCGACCCGAACGAAGCGGCGGTCGGCAGCGGGTTCCTCCAGTTCGATGCTGCCGTTCCCAAGGAGTCGGTCTCGCTCACCGTGTTCCCTGAACACTTCCTGTGGAACGGTGATGCCAACGGGATACCGGCTCGGTTCGGCGGGACACAACCGTTTGACCGCGTCGAGTTCACCGTCGTCCCCTCCCAAGATGCCGCGGTGGAGGTGCTCGCCGAGGGGGATGCCGATGCCCCCGCCGATCGGTTACAGGCGTCTATCGTCCCTCGCATTATCGATACAGAGGGTATTTCGATGACACGCAGAGTGCCGTCCTCGTTTTATCATGTCGGTTGCAACTGCCGTCGGGCACCGCTAACTGATCCGCGGTTTCGGCAGGTACTCGCACAGCATCTCGACCGGTCTGCCATCGTCGACGAGGCGTTCGACGGGCACGGGACGCCATCGGAAGTCCCGCTTCGCGGGAAGTGGGTTCCGAAGGAACTCGAATGGAACGGGACTGCCAGCCGACCGTTTCTGGGCTCTGATGGGGATGTGGCTGTCGAGCGGACGCAGGATGCGTTCCGCAGTGCTGGCTACCAGTACGACGGCGACCAGTTGGTCCGGAGGAGCGGACAATAGTGTTCCTCTCGACTGCGGCTCAGGTAGCCGGAATCGTCTCCGTGTTTCTCGTCGTCGCAACAGTCACCATCGTCGGCCCCGACCGACTCCGTGAAACCCGACGAACCTACCGCGAACGGCTGGCGGCGGCCGCACCATACGTTGGGCTTCTCGTGCCGCTGTTGGTCGTGAACAAACTCGCCCGCGATATCGGCCCGGAACTCTCCTGGCTCGTCGGCATCCGGATCACCGGCTGGCTCCAGACGATCGATGGCCTGCTGCTGTGGCCGCTCTATCCCGAAGCGACCCCACAGGTGGTCGTGTGGCTGCAGTCGATGGCGACGCCAGCGGTGACAGCCTACTTTTCCTCGGTGTACGTCTACGGCTACGTCTTCTTGCTCGTGTTTCCGATCATCGCCTACATGTCGCTTTCGTACCCCGAGCCCTTCCGACGGACGGCGATCGCCTACGGGGCGAACTATCTCATCGGCGTGGTCTGTTATCTGGTGTTCATCGCCTACGGCCCCCGCAACCTTCTCGTCGAACAGGTCGAAGGGCTGTTGTTCACCCAGCACACACAGTATCAGTTCGTCACGGCGGCGGTCAACAACGAGACGAACGTGTTCCCGTCACTACACACGTCAATGGCAGTCACGGCGGCGTTGTTAGCCTGGAGTACTCGCGACGAGTACCCGCTGTGGGTGCCGATTGCCACCCTGCTTGCGGTCAGCGTTATCGTCTCGACGATGTACCTCGGAATTCACTGGGCGACGGACGTGATCTTCGGGATCGGACTCGGCTGGCTGAGCGTCGTCATCGGATACCGGTTCGAGGACTGGCAGCCGACGCTTACGGGAGTTAAACTCCGACTCACTGGAATCCGAAACGCCATCCGGAGTCGCCAGCGGTGAGTACAGCCCGACGGTTCCGGCTCGCCTCCGGTCAGGTGTCTCGCTAGGTCCTCGGGAAGTCGATCGGCCGAGCTGCGTCCCGGTTCGGAACGCGTGGGCGCTGCTGTCGTTCGCCACGCTACTCGGCTTCGAGTTCGTCCAGGATGGGTCGGAACTTGAGTTCGACCTCGTCCCACTCCCGGTCAGGGTCGCTGTCGCCGACGATCCCCACACCTGCAAACAGGGTCGCCCGGCGGCGCGTTGCCACGGCCGACCGGAGGCCGACGGCGAAGGTGCCGTTTCCGGCGGCGTCGATCCAGCCGATGGGGGCGGCATACCAGCCCCGGTCGAAGGGTTCGGTCTCCCGAATCGTTTCGAGGGCTCGATCCGGCGGCAGCCCGCCGACCGCGGGCGTCGGGTGCAGCGCCTCGACCAGCGACAGGACGTGGGTGTCGGCGGCCAACTCCGCGGTGATCGGGGTGTGGATGTGCTGGACGGTCGCCAGCCGCTTGATCTGCCGGTCGCCGGTCGACACCGACGCCGCGAACGGCGCGAGTTGCTCGCGGATCGTCTCGGCGACCAACGCGTGTTCGTGGACGTTCTTGGGGTCGGCCAGCAACTCGTCGGCGAGCCACTCGTCCTCGGCGGGAGTCTCCCCGCGGCCCGTGGTTCCCGCCAGCGCGTCGGTCTCGACGGTTCGGCCCCGCAGCGAGACCAGTCGCTCGGGGGTCGCCCCGAAGAAGGCGGGCGGTTCGGGGCCCTCCGGCTCGACGAGAAACCGGGTACAGGAGGGGTACTTTTCGCCGAGCCGTGAGAGGATGTCGCCGACTTCGAGATCCGCCGCGAGGTCGACCTCCAGGACCTGTGCGAGGACGACCTTCTGGAGATCCCCGGCGGCGATGCGGTCGGTGGCGGCGGTGACACCGCCGCGCCACGAGTCGGGCGTGGTGGTTCGGCGTTGATCCGTGAGCCCCGGCTGCGGCGTCTCGGGATCGGCTGCGGGCAGCGAGCAGAGTCGCTCGCGTTCGGTCTCGATGCGCTCTTCGACGGCCGCGACAGAAGCGTCGGGGCCGACCGCGTTGACCGTGAGCCACGGCCCGCGGTCGGTGATCGTCACCTGCACACGGGGAAAGACGAACCGCGCGTCGGGGAACGCCGCCCACGGGTCGGCCGACTCCGGGGTGTCCTCGGCGGGCTCGCCGCCGTCGGTGTCGAGGGCCGCCCGGTCGGTCTGGGAGGGCTGGTCAGCATGGAAGGTGAATCCCCCGAAAAGACGGGGGCAGGCGGCCTCGGTTCCGGCGTGCACGTCGCCGGAGGCGAACAGCGACTCGGCGGCCTCCCGTATATGATCGAACCGGTCGGGGCCCTCGGCGGTGAGTGTCGCGGCGGCTCCACCGGCGATCACCGTGGCTTCGCCGGGCGAGTCCCAGACGGTTCGCGGCGCGTCGAACCCCTTCAGGACCGCCCGAAACGACGGCAGCCCGCCGTCGAGGCGAACCGACCGGCTGATCAGCTGTGGATCGGCAGCACGCGGCGACTCCATTAAAAACGACTCGGGACTCCGGACTCTTGAGCGTGACTATCGGTCGACGGCCTACCCATATCGCTCCTCGTTCCACGGATCGGCCGTCGACGAGTAGCCGCGCTGCTCCCAGTAGCCCCGCTCAGGCTCGGTCAGCAGCTCGACACCGGTGACCCACTTCGCGCCTTTATATGCGTATTTGTGGGGCGTAACCACGCGCAGCGGGCCGCCGTGGTCGGCGGGGAGGTCGTCGCCGTCGTAACCGTAGGCGAACAGGACCTCCTCGCGCAAGCAATCCTCCAGCGGGAGATCGGTCGTGTAGCCATCTGCCGAGTGGAACATAACGTGGACCGCATCGCTGTCGACGCCAGCGCGCTCGGCGATGATCGGAAACGAGACGCCCGTAAACTGGCAGTCGAACTTGCTCCAGCCGGTCACGCAGTGGAAATCCTGCTTCTGAGTCTCGCCCGGGAGCTCCTGGAGTTCCTCGAACGACAGCGCCAGCGGGTCGTCGACCGCGCCGAAGACCTCGAAGCTCCACTCGGCGGGGTCGACTGCGGGCGTGCCGCCCTTCGAGAGCACTGGAAAACCGTCGGTTTGCTGTTGACCCGGCGGGAGTCTGCTGTCGCCGAACTCGGTGTAGAGATCAGTTCGGTCGGTGACCATAGTCGACCAACTGGCCCGGTGGTCGTATATATACCGCCACCGGCCGACAGCGAGCCGGTCGACAACGCCGGTGGTTTTAAATATGCACTCCGGTAACTCCCGACTGTTCAGATGCCGAAAGTCGAGATCAACATCCCCGAACATCTAGAGATGCAGATCGCCCAGCTCGTCGAACAGGACGAGTTCCTCAACCGCGAAGAAGCGATCGAGAACCTGTTGTCGACCGGGATTAAAGCCTACAAAACGAGCGGCCCGATGGACGACGAACCCGGTTCTGGCACCGGCTCCGACTCCGGCTTCGAAGAGGACGGGATGATGGGCCACGAAGACGAGTACGTCTTCTAACCAGTCGGCGTGGGTGACAGTCCCCAACAACTCTTAAATTAGCACCGTTCGTACCCACAGGTATGCACAAAGACGAACTACTGGAGCTCCACGAGCAGATGGTGACCATCATGGAGAGCTTCCGGGCCCAGGAGTCGGTCGACTCCTCGCTTTTCGACCCCTACGACGAGCTGACCGTCGAGCCCGACCACGTCCACAAATCAAAGAGCGAACACAAACACGCCGTCTTCGTCCTCGGCAACGCGCTGGCGACGGCGATGAGCGAAGACGAGTTCTCGAACGCGGGCCGGGTCGGCAAGCGGATGAAGGAGCTGGCCGACGACGCCGAGAGCAAACTGTAGCCGTGGATCGCCCAGCCCCGCAGCCGCCCGTCGATAGATGATTCCACGGATGGGCGGACCCCTGTTGTTCGCCGAGTCGGTCGGCTCAGTTGTCGCCGGACTGCCGCTCCAGCGGCTGCTGCTGGTCGCAGCGGCGCTGCTCGCGGTCGGGACGCTGCTGGTAGTGAGTCGGCCGACGGCGCGACTCACCGACCCGCTGACCGACCGTTTCGTCGCCGGGCTGCCGTGGGGGACGCTCCTCGTCAGTGGCCTGCTTGTTGGGATTTTTTATCTGGTTCAGGACGGCCTCTCGACGCCGACGAACCCGGTCGTCCTCCCGTTTCGGGCCTGGAGCTACTTCGATCCCGTCGGGATGCTGTTTGCTGGCTTTACACACGCCCATATCGGCCATCTCACGGGGAACCTCTTGGGTACCCTCGCCTTCGGCTCGCTGGCGGAGTACTGGTTTGGCCACCACGTCGACCGCCGCGTCGAGACCCCCCTGCAGGCCGTCTGGACCCATCCGGTCGCCCGTGCGGTCGTGATTTTTCCGGCAGTAACGATCCTCGTGGGAACGGTCGGAACGATGGTCGCGCTGGGGCCAGTGATTGGCTTTTCGACGGCCGTTTTCGCTTTCGCAGGCTTCGCGCTGGTTCGCTACCCGCTGGCGACGATCGTTGTGGGAGTGGGACAGGGCGTCCTTGGGCGGCTAGTCGACGCCCTCCAGACCCCACAGCAGGTGGCGGTCGCCGAGGCAACGTACAGCACGCCGTGGTGGGCCTCGGTCGCGGTTCAGGGCCACATGATCGGCCTGCTGATCGGCGTCCTGCTCGGCCTCGCGGTGCTGCGACTACGCGATGAATCGCCGCCGCCAGCGCTTCACGTCTGGACTGGCGTGCTGCTGTTCGTGGTCTCGCGGTCGCTGTGGGCGATCTACTGGTACCGCGGCAATGAAACGTACGTCCTCTACCGGGCGGTTGGACTGGCGCTGGTGTTCGTCCTCGCCGCAATCCTCACGGTCAGCATCCTCGCCAGACACCGGCCGCTGTTCCCGGCTCGGGGCGGCGACGGTGGGTGGCTGGCCGAGGCCCTCGGCTCGATCACCGGCCGCGAGGTCGGCCTGCTGCTCGTGGTCGGTGTCGCCGCCCTCGTCGCTGGCCCCGCGATACCGGTCAACCTCACGACCGCCGACGACGCGGCGCTGCCGGGCGACCCCATCGAAATCGAGGGCTACGAAGTCACCTACGGCGAAAACGTCCCAAACGGCCAGCTGAGCGTGCTTCCGGGCGAACTCGCCGGTGAGACTACCCAGCTCAACACCTCGGGGGTGATCGTCCGCAACACCGACCGCCACATCTGGTCGACGGCGGTCCCGACCGGCGAGCTGGCGGCTAACGGCGGGTCGAACGTCCGCATCGGCGGTCTGGGCTGGGACGAAACCGTGCGGGTCGACCGGACCAGCTGGCAGGCCGTTGGCGGCGGGTCAGCCTACCGGGTCTCGCTGGCCCACGCCAACACGAGCCGCCCCGTCTTCGCCTCCGGGCCCGCAACTGCCGAGCCGGTCGTCGCAGGCCACAGCGTCTCGATCAATGCCACTGACGAAGGGTTCGAGTTGGGCGTCGCGCCGGTCGAAACCGGGACGACCGAAAACGCGACTGACGCCGATACCGCCAGCGACTCACAAAACGCGACAGAAACGGATTCCGAAAACGCCACGCGTCCCGAAAACGCGACCGACGACGGGAGCGAGCCGATCGTCCTCACGAACGTCCCCAACGAGTCGGTCCGGGTCGACGGCGTCGACCTCCCGGCCCCCGGCGAGTCGGTCACGGTCGGGCCGATCCGCTTTGTTAACCGCGAGGACCGGTTGTTTGCAGTCCATGAGGGGACGGTCGTCCGAGTCGCAGCCAAAGCGTAGGCGACACGCTCAGTCGGCGACCGGGAGGTCGACGACGAAGACGGCTCCTTCGGGTTCATCATCCTGGACCCGAACCTCGCCGCCGTAGCTCTCGACGAGCGTCCGGACGAGATACAGCCCGATCCCGGTGCCAGCGCTCTCCAGGCCTTTTTCACCCTTGCCGAACAGTTCCGCCTTTTGGGAGTCGGGGATGCCGGGGCCGTTGTCGGCGACCCGAATTTCGACCCACCCGTCGCGTTCGGTCGCCGAGACGGTCACCCGTGGCTCCTCGCTCCGGTTGTGCTGGATCGCGTTGGTCAGCAGGTTCCGGACGACCGACCCCAAAAGCGAGTTGGCCACGACCGCCGTCTCCGGCAGCGATCCGTCGACCGTAATCGTCGCCCCGGGATTGACCGCTCGCACCTCCGCGATCTGCGTGTCGAGCACCTCGCTCACCACGACCGAGGTGGTCTCGGTCTGCCGACTGCGCATCACGTCGGCCAGGTCACGGGCGCTCTCGGTGAGCCCGATGGCGTTGTCGGCGCTGTCGACGATCCGCTTGCGGTGGGCCTCGCCCGTCTCGTCGACGTGGGGAGCGAGCATCTCGGCGTAGGCGGTCACCAGCTGGAGGTCGTTGCGGATGTCGTGCCGAAGGACCTGGTTGAGCACCTCCAGATCGTCGCGCTGGGCTGCGAGGCGCTGCTGGGACTCCTTGAGGTCGGTGATGTCGGCGTAGTGTTCGATCCGCCCGCCAGCCAGCGGCCCCGAGCGAATGGGCCTGCTCTGGTGGCGTAGCCACCGCTCGGCCCGCCCCTCGCCGGGGAGGACGTGGCACTCGAACTCCTCGACGTAGCTGTTGTCCCTGTAGGTGTCGATCACCGTCTCGGCGAACCGCTCGGGGCGCTCGAAGATCGAGGCGATCGTCGACTCGATCAGCGTCTGTTTGTCCTGGCCGATCACGTCCGCACGCGAGAGACCGAAATACGTCGCCGCAGTCTCGTTGATCCACTCGACGGTGAACGCCGGATCGAGAACGAAAATCCCGATGTCGACCGTCTCCAGGGTCGGGAGGAGGCCGCCCAGACCGTCGGCGAACTGCTCCGAGGGGCGGTTGGCCGTCCCGTCCTGTCCAGTCATACGACATTCTACCCAATATGAAATAAAAACGCTATCGGTTGTCGCTTAAATAGTTTCGTCTTATGGTTTCTGCAGGATATTTACCAAGATTCGTTCATTTATTCAGTAAGGTGTCGAACAACGAGTGTTGAAACGGAAGCATCTTACAGACACCTAGTCAAAGCCATACATGATTGGAGCCGGAACGCTCATCATAGGCATAACAGTTGTTGTTGCAGCGGTTCTGACGCTCGGGCTGTTACTCCGGTTGCTGAGAGCGGCTGATGGATTGTGAGTCGGGATTCGATTCGTCGACTGATACGGACGGCACCCACCAACACCAGCGACCGCGGCGACCTACCGGTCCCACTCGATCCGGTAGACTTCGGTGTCGATGGCTCGCCGCTCGTCGGTATGATGGTCGAACTGCCGGTCGACGTCGAACTCGGCAGCGAAGGCGTGGGTGACTGTGCCGCCGTTGTCGGCGGCGAAGGCCTCGATGAACTCCTGGCTCCCGGTGTTGTGCACCGAGTAGGAGACGCCTGCGATCTCCGCGGCCGTCGTTAAAAAGGCACGGTCGGCCCCCTCCTGGCCGTTCTGTGCGCCGAACGGCGGGTTCATCACGACCGTCACGGGCTCGTCGAGCCGGAGCGGTGGTCGGGTGGCATCGGCCTGGATCCAGTGAATCGGCGTCGTCGTGCCCACTCGGCGGCGGTTCTCGACGGCCGTCCGCAGCGGCCCGCCGTCGAGTTCGAGGCCGATCACCCGCCGGGGGCCGCGGAGGGCCGCCCCCAGCGCGAACATTCCGGTGCCCGCCCCGAGGTCGACGACGGTCCGATCCGTGATGTCACCCTGCAGATCTGCCAGATGGATCACGTGCGCAGCGAGTTCGGGCGGTGTCGGGTACTGTTCGAGCGACGCCTGTGGGTTCTCGAAGCCCGCGACGACCGCCAGCTGGCCTTCGAGTTCGCGTTTGGTCGCCATCTCACTGCCTCCTGACGAGCCACCAGTCGTGGTCACGCCCACTCGATGCTCCGGTACTCATCATACCGGGGGTACTCGCCGTCGACTCAAAAGTGTTGCAACGCCGAACCTCCAGTAATACAACCGACGAAAACCATCGTTCGGAGACTAACGGAACGCATAGGAAACGAGTTGACGATCCAACTCGATGGGACAATCGGCCGAGCCGAGCCAGACGCCCGACTGCCCGCTGGCGGTTCGGCTCTCGATGCCGATACCGGCCGAATCAGGCGATTTTATCGACGTGTCGACCGTCGTGTCTGACGTTTATTACATGAGACAGGTCCGTTTTATTTCAAAAACTTTTAAATAAGGTCCGAACCACAAACCTTATAATGGAACGTCCGAGCAGGCAGCGCCAACAGGAGCGAGAATCGGAGCAACAGTCGGACGAAACCTTGGAGTGTCCGGAGTGTGGGTCCGACGAGATCGTCACCGACGCCGATCAGGGCGAGTTGGTGTGTGACGACTGTGGGTTGGTGCTCGACGAACAGCAGATCGATCGCGGACCGGAGTGGCGGGCGTTCAATCACTCCGAGCGGCAGAGCAAGTCCCGTGTCGGTGCCCCGATCACCGAGACGATGCACGACCGTGGGTTGACGACCACGATCGACTGGAAGGACAAGGATGCGTATGGCCGGTCGCTGTCGTCGGAAAAGCGGAGCCAGATGCACCGGCTCCGCAAGTGGCAAGAGCGCATTCGGACAAAGGACGCGGGCGAACGGAACCTGCAGTTCGCCCTCAGCGAGATCGACCGGATGGCCTCGGCGCTCGGCGTCCCCCGGTCGGTCCGGGAGGTCGCCTCGGTGATCTACCGGCGGGCGCTCAACGAGGACCTGATTCGTGGGCGATCCATCGAGGGGGTTGCCACCGCCGCGCTGTATGCCGCCTGCCGACAGGAGGGCATTCCCCGGAGCCTCGATGAGGTCGCCGAGGTATCGCGGGTCCCACAGAAGGAGATCGGCCGCACGTATCGGTACATCTCCCAAGAGTTGGGACTCGAACTCCGGCCGGTCGACCCCAAACAGTTCGTTCCACGCTTTGCCTCCTCGCTCGGTCTCAGCGAGGAGGTACAGGCCAAGGCCACCGAGATCATCGACGTCTCGGCCGAACAGGGCCTGCTGTCGGGGAAATCGCCGACCGGATTCGCCGCAGCAGCGATCTATGCGGCCTCGTTGCTCTGCAACGAAAAGAAGACCCAGCGAGAGGTCGCCGACGTGGCCCAAGTCACCGAGGTCACCATCCGCAATCGGTATCAAGAACAGATCGAAGCGATGGGCTTCCGGTAAGCACGCAGCCGGGAAGTGACGGCCGTTCGGACGAGACAATCATGGGATTCATATTATTTTTGAACGATAACTATATCTAATACAATATCGTTGAAGCGGGTATGTATACGCGACGGCGGGCAGTAGCGATGGGAGTCATCGGTATCAGTGCGCTGAGTGGGTGTTCGGGTGCTGCCGAGCTTGCGAGAGGTGACGGACCGCTCGAACGTGAAGCCGCCCGCGCGGCAGTCAGCGAGTCGGCGATTGCAGGGACGGAGTACGAACTCAAAGAGGCGACCGACGAGGTGATCGAACAGGAGATTTCGGCCGGTGGACAGGAGCGGACGATTATCGCGACGAACAAGCTCAATCGCTACGCGAAGGCGATCGATATCTCCGAGGAGGGGAGTCTGTTCGGCGTCATATCGAGTCCAGGATTCGAGTTCGCAGGCCGAACGTTGAATCCGGTCGCCAGCCAGAGCAACAGGGAACTGCTCGAACTCGCCCGACAGCAGTTCTCGAATCTGACGATCGGGGGTTCGGTCGAGGAGACCGAACGGACGGTGCTAGGGACCGAAACGACGGTCTCGAAGTTCGAGGCGACCGCGACGTTCGGACCCGAGGAGTACGATATCTACATTCATGTCGGCTCGGTAACCAACGAGGGGGATGTCATCATCGGGCTCGGCGGCTACCCGCAGGATTTCGACGACACGGAAAACGACACCATCGCGGGCTTCTTCGGCGAGATCGAACATCCAGTCTGATCGACGGTCGCTGCCGCCGGAGGTCGACCGTGCCGCCGATTGGATGCCGTGGGAAGCCAGCAGCTGACCGAAGTGAGAGCGACGGTTCTACTGGGCGGAGTACCGGTGAACCACCGAACTGACCCATAGAATTATGTATACGAGTACCATCCCTCCGATTGGAGCAATTGCGAATGGCACAAGGTACGGTTGCGTTCTTCAACGACACAGGCGGTTACGGATTCATCGAAACAGACGACGCGGACGACGACGTGTTCTTCCATATGGAGGATGTCGGCGGTCCTGACCTCGAAGAGGGTGAGGACGTCGAGTTCGACATCGTCGAGGCGGAGAAAGGCCCCCGAGCCAAGAACCTCCAGCGCGTCTAACACACCAGCCATCCGGCTGTCGTTCCTCCATTTTTCGACCGGCGAGCAACGACTATCGGCCAGCAGCCGCCAGCCACGATCAGCCGAGTGCGTGGAGCTGTACCTCGAGCGTCCCAGTGGAATGGTCGACCGAGATCCGTTCCCGAAGCCGGTTGCGGACGGTCTCGCGCCAGGCTTCGACGCGCTCGGTGTGCCGCTGTCGACGCGCCTCGATATCGTCATCACTCGCCGACTGTTCGGCGGCCGTCTCGTCGGCGGTCGGATAGGTGGGTACTTCCGCAACGAGTGTGGCCGGATCGAGATGGATCGGCTCGGCCTCGCCCTCGTAGTCACCGCCGACGGTAGCAACGTGAATCCGGGCGCGCATCCGCCCCGAAAAGGGCGGTGTGACCCGGAGGACGGCTTCACGGTCGGCGCTTGCGTTGGCCTCGAGGGCGGTGACGACATCGTCGACAGTGACGGCGATCGAACGAATGACGGCTGGATCGGAAGACTCCCGGTCGGAACGGCGGTCGGCCATAAACACCCTTGGGCCGACGGGAAGGAAACCGTTTGGGCGGCCGCCGAGCGGTTAAAAGACAATCGTTAAAAGCCGCGCTCCGGTCTGTAGGTGTATGAGCGAATCCGCACAAGAATCCGAGCGACAGTGTGTCTCCTGTGGCATCAACGTCGCAGGCATGAACGCTGCCGCGTTCGACTGCCCGGACTGCGGCACCGAGATCCACCGCTGTGCCAAATGCCGCAAGCAGAGCAACCTCTATGAGTGTCCCGACTGCGGGTTCCGGGGGCCATAAGATGGGGAAAGTCGCCGCCAAACTCAAGGTCATGCCGGAGAGCCCCGAGATCGACCTCGATGACCTCCAGGAGAAACTCGAAGCGTCCCTCCCCGAGGGCGCACAGATCAACGGCTTCGAGCGCGACGACGTGGCCTTCGGCCTCGTCGCCCTGCTGCCGACGGTGATCGTCGCCGACGGTGCCGGTGGCACCGAAGTCGTCGAAGAGGCCTTCGGCGAAGTCGACGGCGTCGAAAGCATCTCGGTCGAAAACGTCGGCCGCGTCTAGGCCGCCACGGTTCTTGCTGAACTGTTTCGGAGCACCGATCGACTAGTGGCCGCTCTACCCTGTTGAAGCCCCCATTTTTCGGGTGTAATGTAGGACCAAACAGTCAATCGACCAGATTGGGTAGTGATCGCTGTACCCTCCACAAGGACTATTCGACACAACAGCAAACCTGACAGCAATGACTCCGTTTGAGGATCTACGCGCCTCCCCGCACGTCTTCGGGGAACCTCGAAGGAGGAGTCTGCTCCCGTTGGCAGTAGTCGGTCTCCTGGTACTCGCCTCCGTCGGATTCGTGATCGGACTGGATGTCGGCCTGTCTCTCGGCTGGATTCTGTTGACGCTCGGGATCGCTATCGTGGCAGGGCTCATCGGTGCGGGTCTCGTACCGACGATCGGTTCGCTGTGGCTTGTCGGCCTCTGGTGGTTCGTGTTCCCACCACTCGTCGGGTACGTTACCGACAGCTGGGCGGGGACGACCCGGTACAATCATCCGAGAATGTTGGGATACGGCTATCGCTCCGCACGCGCCGAGTTATTCGGTGGAATCGAGTACGGTGTCCAGTTCGGCCTCCCGTTTGCTATCGTCCTCGGACTGATCGGATACACTATCGGGATTGCCATCGGTCGGATCTCAACGCGGGCAAACGCATCCCGATGAGAATCACCCCTGTACTGACTCCGGTCCGAACGGATCGCTCTCAGGAAGGTTTCAACAGGAGCGTCGCTCTTTAAAAAGGAGTTGCGCAGCTACCAGACGCCGACGATCTCGATATCGAAGACGAGCGTCGTATCCGCGAGCTCGTGGTTGAAGTCGACCTCGACGACGTCCTCCCGAACGGCGGTCACGTCGCCGTGGAGCCCGTTTTCGGCGTGGACGTGCATTCCCACCTCGGGTGGGTTGCCGACCATTCCCTCGAACGTCTCGGGGTCGTACTCCCGGACCCAGTCGGGGTTGAACTCGCCGTATCCCTTTTCGGGTGGGATCGTGACCGACGCCTCCTCGCCCTCACTCATCCCGACGACCGCCTCGTCGAGCCCCTCGATCACGTCGCCCTCGCCGACCGTGAACGACAGCGGCCCGTAGTCGTCTTCCTCGTTTTCCTGCGCCTCGACCAGTCCGTGTTCGTCGGCGACCGCGTAGCGGGAGGTATCGAAGACGCTGCCGTCCTCGAACCGCCCGACGTACTCGATGGTGACACTGTCGCCCTCGTCGATACTCATATCCGGAGGTCAGTCGCCCCCGATACTAAAACGGGTCGTGTCGACGCCGCCAGCGACGCGGCGGCAGCTACTGACGGCCATCGGCCAGCGGCTCGTCGATCTCCAGGAGGTCGGCACTCTGTTCCCAGAGCCGACGCTGGGTGGCCCGGTCGCGAGCCGCCGCAGAGGGCTCTTTCGGCTCGCAATCGGCGAAGTATCGGCCCGACACGTCGTCGACCCGCGGCGAAGCAGCGAGAGAGACCGCCGTCGCAGCTCCCTCGGCGACCGTGGTGGTCATCGGCAGCCGATCCAACGTGGCGAACAGCCGCGGCAGCGGGCCGGGGAGGAACCGCGAAAAGCCGCTGCCGGGGATGGCTCCTGGATGAAAGGCGTTGGAACTGATCGACCGGTCGGTACGGTCGAGTCGGTGGGCCAACGCGGTCGAAAACAGGACGTTGGCGAGCTTCGAGCGCTGGTAGGCCCGGAAGCCGGAGTAGGAGTCGACCGACTCGATCGCCTCGAAATCCAGCTCCACGCCGCGGTGGGCACCCGAGGAGGTAGTGACGATTCTGGCGTCGTCGGCCAGCGTCTCCAGGAGCTCGGCGGTCAGCAGATACGGCGCGAGATGGTTGACGTGGAAGGTGTACTCGACGCCGAGATCGGTCAATCGACCGTCTCGAAAGAGGCCACCGGCGTTGTTGCAGAGCACGTCGAGGTCGTCGGTCCACTCCTGGACGGCCGCCGCGAGGCCGCGAACGTCGTCGACGCTGGCATAGTCGGCCTGTTGAAAGGTTGCCTCACGGCCCATCGCAGTGAGTTCGTCGACGACCGCTGCTCCGGCCGCAGCGTCGCGGCCATGAACCATCACGTCAGCGCCGAGCCGCCCGAGGGCGAGGGCCGTCTCGCGGCCGATCCCGCTGGTCGACCCGGTGACGAGGGCGTGTTTGCCCGCGAGGTCGACGTGCTCGACGCCAGCGATGTGTTCCGGTCGGTCTCCCATGTGGTAGACGGAGGGGCTGGACGGACAAAGGCACTCCGTCGAGGCTAGCTACTCGGTGCCTTCAACGAGCCGCTGGAGCTGTTCGGGCGGCACCGCGCCGCGGGCGGCGTAGCCGTCGTAGGCGAACGTCGGCACGCCGGTGATCCCCTGCCGCTGGGCGTTTGTCCACTCGGCTTCGATCTCCTCGCGGAGCGTCTCGTCGTCGAGCGCCGACCGGACCTCCTCGGCGTCGACGCCCACCGCGTCGGCCAGGTCGGCCAGCACGTCCGCGTCGCCGATGTCGCGGCCCTCCTGCCAGAGCGCCTCGAAGATCGCCTCGTCGAAGTCGAGCCACGTCTCGTAGGGATAGTGTTCGGCAACGTAGTAGGCGGCGATCTGGGCGTTGAAGGAGTCGACCTCGGTCGCCAAATCGAGTTCCATCTCGACATCGTACTTCTCCTGGAGGCGGCGGACGGACTCCTTGGCCTGCTCGTAGTAGTCGTCGTCCTTGCCGTCCTCAACCGAGTGGTCGATACTCCCGTCGGGATTGCGTTTCCCACTTCGGAGGTCGAACGGCTGCCAGTTGATTTCGAGTGCCTCGTCGCGTCCCTCCTGGTACCGCGACAGCGACTCGCGGCCGAGATAACAGAACGGACAGACGTAATCCGAGAAGACGGTGATCTGCTCGGTGGATTGTGTGCTCATCGTGTGATCCGAGGGGACTCAACCGGAAAAGCGGGGCGGTGGTGTGGGCTGCCGCTGCACAGCCGCGGCAGCGAGAGAACGCATATTCTCTTATCAATCGCGTCGCAATACGCAGGTATGTTCCAACAGCTCCGGGAGAGCGGTCCGGGCCTGCTTGTCCCGCTTGCGTGGCTGTTCGTCGCGGCTGCAGCGGTCGGCGTAGTTGAATCGCGGTCGATCTTCATCGCCCACCTCGTCATGGCGGCCTTTATTACGTTCTTCCTCACGACCGGCTGGGCCGATATGTCGACCGGCGCGCTCACGGGCTGGCGAGCGGTGATGGTCGTCGGCCTCGGGGTGACGCTGGCGGGAGTCGCGGGTTTTCTCGTCGACGCCGGATCGACCGTCCTCTGGACGACGAGCCTCGTCGGCTGGATGCTCCTCCCGGCCGCCGGGCTGGCCTACACCGGTCGACTGCTCGACGAAGCGGCGGAGGTTTATATTGCGAGTGCTGCCATCAGCGGGCTCGGCGCGGTGGTGTATATCCTCTCGCTGGTCGGTTATGGCGATTCGATCGGGTTTGTTGGCTTGGGAGGGCTCGCATTGGTCGGTTTGGGCCAGACCGTGGGGATCGTCGACGCCGTGGTTCGGTTTTAAAAATCGGTAGCCCTGTTTGACTCAACCAGACAAACGAATCCGCGCCAGTGAAAACATCTATCAGTGATATATTCGTCTACGGGATATGGGCTTAGACGATTTCGGGGCTGCCAGCACTGAAGTTCGGGATTATGTTGAAGCATTTAAATCAAAAGACACGGAGCCCCACATCTGGAGTGCGGTCTATGGCATTTACGATAGCCGGTCCGGAGACTGTCTTTATATTGGTGAAGCAAAATGGCTGATTAGTCGACTCAACGACCATTATAACACCCGTACTGGAAGTCAAATAAAAGCGTTCGTAGAGTCGGATGACGAGGTCGATATCGATGCGAGCAACGTGTGGGTGCGTACTGAAATCAAGTACGTGAGTGGAATTGAAGGCGGACAAAAAGGGCGAAAGCGTATCGAGTCGACTCTCATCCAAGAACTCGATCCACGCTACAACACACGGTAGTTGAGTCTATGATAAGCACGAATCGTGTCGGCGGGGACGGGGATTCGAACCCACTCGCAAATCAAAGATTTGCTCGCTGCTCAAATCCCCTCCGCCACAGCAGCCGCTCACGACAGTTGTTGGCGGTAGAATGCGGTGGGACAGGGATTCGAACCCTGGAGGCCGAAGGCCACCTGCTTTCAAGGCAGGCGCAATAGTCCACTCTGCCATCCCACCCTCGCCCGATTCTGGGTGACCGATCATCAAAACGGTTCTGGTCGACACTCCACGACCGATCAGCCACCACTATCGACCACGGTCAGATACCCCACATAGACCAGCGCCGCCAGCACAAGCGCCCCTGCCAGCACCGTCAGCCCGGCGTAGTCGTCGAGCACTACATCCGGGTTCTCCCAGAGATAGACCCCACCTTCGACCGCAACCACGAACAGCGTCCCGTAGAGCACCGTCACCGCGACCGCCCGCCCCAGCGCATACAACCCGAGCAGGCGGCTGTTTAAGAGTTCGATCACGAACAGCAGCGCGAAGACGAAGACGTAGATCGGCTCCGGCAGCGCCTCGCCCACCTCGCGGCCCGCCTCGAAGGCTTGCAGGCCGTAGTAGCCGAGTGCTAACAACACCGCGCCCACGAACGTCATCGTCACTCCGTAGCCGGTCGCCGCCGAGGCCGACGGCACGGCCGGGCCGCCGGGCGTCGACTGATCACCCATAGCCGGAGGCTACCCGACGCCCGCCTTTAGTTAGCCAGTATCAAACAACCGTCCGGCGTGGGCGGCCACCGACCGCTAGCCGTCCTCCGAGTAAGGGAGGCCTACTCGGCGTCGACGACGAGCTCCGGGCCGTCGTCACCGGGAGCCACGTCCAGCCCCTGCTCGTGAACGAAGGCCGCGGTGTACTCGGGGACGATCCGCTCGGCGGTAAACCGCGCCCGCAGCATCGGCAGCAGCGACAGCAGGTCCTGCTTGGTGTCGACACGCGGGCTCATCGGAATGAACTCGGTGTCGAGATCGGCGTCACCCGCGCGGTTGGTCAGCCGCTGGAGTTCGATCCCTTCGAAACTCTCGGTGAAGTCGACCGGTTCGGTGAAACCCGCGTAGTAGACTCGCCCGTCGGCGGCCGGGCCGAGGACGACCTCGTTGGTGCGGAGCTTCATCGCCGCCGAGTCGACCTGCAGGCGGCTCAACAGCGGCGCGGTCCCGAAGACCACCGCGGCGGAGGCGACCTCCTCATTATCGAGGAGGTGGGTGAGCGTGTTCCCAGCCCGCGCCGAAACCGTCGAGCCGACCTGCGGCTCGAACCGGACATCCGAAACGTCCTCGAGCGTGTCGGCCGCGATCGACCGGAGTTCGGCGACCGGGTCGATATCGGTGTGGTAGGCCTCGTCGAACTGGGCTTCCGGCAGGTAGTTGACGAGCAGTTCGCCGCCCGAGCGGTCGGCCGCCAGGAAGGTATCCCGAAGCATCGCTTCGTAGAACTCGGCGACGGCGGCCTCGCTCAACGGCGTGGTTGCGGCCAGTTCCGGCAGCACCAGTCCCTCGCGCGGTGGCTTTGCGAGAACAGCGATAACAGTCATAGCTCACTATGCGGGCGGCGGCGTCTTGAACGCGCTGATACGGAGCGAGGATTAGCGGCTCTGGCGGCCCTTCGTCTGGCGGTAATCCCGCGAGAAGACGTTTTCTCTGACGTGCTCGACAAAGGCCTCGCTGTCGGCGTCGGTCTGCCGCTCCAGTTCGACCATTGGCACCAACTCGAAGCCGCGCCCCCGGATCGTGGTGGCGTGTTCGGCCTCGATATCGAAGCTCTCGGGTTTCCGGGTGGTGTACTCCATCGCCAGCGACTCCAGGACGCGCTGGCCAATCGGAACGATGATCTGGGGGTTGATCATCCTGATCTCGGCATTTAAATAGGGCTCGCAGGTGTCGATCTCGGCGTCGGTCGGCGGGCGTTCGGGGTCTCGACACCGCGTCAGATACGTACAGTAGGCGTTCTGGATGTCCGGCTCGGCCGCATCGGGCTCGGAGCGGACGAAGCCCAGTTGTCCGAGGATCTCCTGGAGCCGCCGACCGTGTTCGTCGCCGGTAAACGGAATCCCGGTTCGGTCGGCCCCCTCGTGTGGTCGTTCGGCGAGGAAGAGGAACTCGCCGCCCACGTCGCCGTAGCCGTGGACGACCGTTTCGCGGTTCTCACAGAGGTCGCAGTTCGTACACTGCTCGTCCATGCCGAAGGGGTTCTCGAACTCGGGCTGATGTGCGTCCACACACCCACCAAGCGATCCGAAAATAAAACCGTACGGGTGGGCGGTCGGCGGAGCCGACGGCGTCGTCTTTTAAATTCCCAGCAGCACGGCCGCCGTCTCGGAAGTAGCCGCTAACTCCTCCATCTCGGGGCCGTAGACGGTGACGATGTACAGCAGCGTGAGCAGAATCCCGTTATAAATACCGTGAACGAGCGCGACGACAGTGAGGTTCCCGGTCCACTCGTAGATGCCGCCGAAGACGAGCGAGCCGCCGAACAGCGCAGTCAGCGAGGCGGCCGTCGACGCGAGTCCGGCCGACCCGAACCCGTGGGCGGGGAGGTGGATGGACGCGAAAATCAGGCTGGCGATCACGATCGCCCCGATCGGGCCGAAGGATTCACGCAGGCGGCCCTGGACCACACCACGGTACAGCAGTTCCTCGAAAGGACCGACGATGAGGATCATCAGCGGCACCAAATAGAGGTAGAAACTCGGGTCGACGCCGGTCAGTCCGCCGAGGGCGTGCTGTGAGGGCTCGATCCCGGCCAGCAGACTCAGCTGCGTGACGATCGCGGTGACGAAAATGATGCCGAACGGCGCAGCGACGATCATCAGTGCCTCGACGAGTGTGGGTCGACGGACCGAAACGTAGGACAGCCCGCGACCCGTCCGCAGGAGGTAGAGTACCGACACGCCGCCCATCACGAGCAGCTGGCCGATGATCAACTCGGCGGTAGTGAGGACCAGCGGCGAGTCTGGAAGCGGGATCTCGAACTCCGTGAGCAGGAACACGAGCGGGAGGATGATGACGTAGGTGAGCGCGACTGCGCCGAGGCCAAGGCCCGTGGCAACACCTGCGGTCGTGAGCTTATCGCGGGTCGAAGCGGCGTCGTCGGCCGGGGGAGAACTGACTGGCGTACTCATGGTGATGGACGTAGGAGCGATCCCGTCGACCGGTCGGGGAGACGGGGAGAAGCGATCACTGGCTGTTCGGGTGGGAGGAACATCTCTGGGGTAGTGTAGGGCTGCGACGAGCAAAAGCCTCCGGTCTCACAGGTGAAACGTATCGCCACGCCGACCGGTCGGTTTGGCTCGTGCGGCACACTCAGCACAGAACCGCAACTCGGCATCGAAATGCATCCGACAGACGATGGTCCCACAGCGCCGACAGACGGCCCCATCGGTCGGCCGTGAACAGAGCTCACAGTGGGTGTCGTCGATCATAGCTCCCCTTCGTCCTGCTGTGGGTTGAGTCTTGAGACCTTATATAACGCCAGCCGTCACGGCGACCCAGCCAGCGGTCACGACGAGGCCGAGGCCGAACAGCCCGCTGTTGGCCCACGGGTTGCTGGCTCTCGCCAGCGACACCGAGAACGTCCGTGAGGAGAGCGGCCACAGGTAGTTCACGCCCGCCGGGGTGAGCGTGTCACCGATCAGATGAGCGATCACAGTCAGTGCGCCGATAGCGAAGCCCACCGCCGGGAGTGCGAGCCCCACGCCGACCGACTCGGCGGTACCCCCGAGGACCAACTCCGCGCCGACGCCGAGGGCCGCACCTACGCCGCCGATGAGCGCCGCGAACGCCAGCGAGTGGGTCGGCCCGCGGTGTTCGATCATCGGCAGCCGGTGGTCGACGTCCGGAAGCATCACCAGCCAGAGCATGACGCCCCCGGTGAGCGCGGCGAGTTCGGGCGCGCCGAGTTCCGCCAGCGTGTAGCCGATCGGCGCGAAGACGAGCAACGAGACGCCGAGATGGCCCTTCCGGTACATACGGTCGACTGTCGGGCCGACAGGAAAAAACGGTTCGACTCTCTGCGGGTGAGACGGCCGAATCACCCGCCGGGAGCGTCCCGTGTGGGCAGTCGACGTGCGAGCCGGTCGCAGGATGCTACGGTTTAACTGTCGGCAGCGCGTACTGGGAGTGTGTCAAACGAATCAGGGAGGAAGAACCTCCGCATGCCGAACGACGACGAAATGTTCGCGGTCGTGACCAGTATGCTCGGCGGTGGCCGAGTCAGACTCCGCTGTAACGACGGCAAAGAGCGAATGGGCCGGATTCCCGGCCGAATGCGGTTCCGCACGTGGATCAACGAGGACGACGTCGTCCTCATCGAGCCGTGGGACTGGCAAGACGAGAAGGCCGACGTCGAGTGGCGCTACGACAGCCAGGACGCCCAACAGCTCCGCGAAGAAGGTCATATCGACTAACACCGCCGCTATTTTGTCGCCCCGACGCACCCCAAATTGCCCGGAGACACATCACCCGTCGCCGCGTGTCGTCGTCTGAATCGGCGCGCCCGTCCGTCGTGAGCCGACAGTATCGGTAAACTGGTCGGCCGATCTGTCGGCGTTCGATGCCGATTCGGGGGCCGACCGGTCTGCGTCGGCGGTGGCCTGCTCGACCGAGGGGAACGAGAGGGTGACGACCGAGCCGCGGGGATCGGTGTTTTCGATTCCCAGGTCGCCGTCCATCCCCTCGACGATCCATTTGACGAGCCACAGCCCGAGCCCGCTGATGTGTTCGAGCGGCGTCTCGATCCCGGCGGTGATCACGCGCTGTTCGGCCTCCGGAATCCCCGGCCCGTTGTCGCTGACCGCGAGTTCGACCCGGCCGGTCTCGGGATTCGTCGAAACCTCGACATCGACCTCGGGGTGGTCGCTGTCGTTGTGTTCGATCGCGTTCTCGATGAGGTTGGCAACCGCCGCCCGGATCAGCGTATCGCCGAGAATCGAGGCCTCCTGGATCCGGGTCCGAATCGCCGTCTCGGGATACCGCTCGTGGAGCGACCGTACCTCGTCTTCGACGATCCGCGAGAGGTCGATCCGCTTGAGCGCCCGATCGCGGCCGTGGAGCCGCTGGTCGATCTTGCGGACTTTCTCGCCCAACCGAACGAGATTGCTCGCCTTCTGCTGGATCGTCTCGGCGTGTCGCACCTGATCGGAGTCGAGGGCGTCGACCAGGATCTCGGCGTGGCCGACGACGACGTTCATATCGTTTCTGAGGTCGTGGCGGAGCACGCGGTTCATCACCCGGCGGCGCTGTTGGTGGCGGTAGCGGTCGGTGATATCGCGGGTCGTCAGGATGACACCGTCGGTGACCGGCGTCGATCGGCCACCCCGGACGGTTGTTTCGACCATTCGCCACTCGCCGTCGCCGGTCCGGATGCGGTACTGTGAGTGGACCACTTTGTCGGTGCCTTCGACGGTCGACAGCTCGGCTTCGACCGCCTCGGTGTCGTCGGGGTGGAACAGCCCGCCTACCTCGGTGCCGATGAGTTCGACCGGCGTGTACGACAGCTCGGGCTCGACGGAGGGGCTCACGTAGGTGATCCGGCCATCGGGGTCGGCGATCGTCACCACGTCGGTCGTATGCTCGATGACGGCCTGGAACTCCAGTTCCTGGTCCCGCTGGGCGGTCACGTCCCGGAACACCAGCAGTTGGCCCTCGACGGTCGTCTCGGCGGGGGCGGGTTCGGTGCTCACGATGAAGTGGCGTTCGCTCCCCTCGGTCTGGAAAAACAGTTCGAGGCCGGACGGATGCGGTCTGAGTTGGGCGGTTCCCCCGTCGGTCCGATGAGTGGTCTCCGAGCCCATCGCGTGGAGCGCGGTCTCGGGGGAGTCATTCCGGCTGGCGAACTGGAGCAACTGGTCGCCGCAGGGCAACACAGCCGCGGCATCACAGCCGATCACCGGCTCGGGGAGGGCAAGCTGGCGGCGGGCGGCCGCGTTGGCGATACGAATCCGGCCGTCGTCGTCGACCAACACCACGCCGTCTTCCATCGTCGAGAGGATGTGACCGCGAGCGGTCGGCAGCACATCGAACAGCCGGTAACGGAGCCCCCCAAGCAGGAGCATCCCACAGAACAGACTCAATACGAGCGGCGGGCCGTGAATGGCCGCGATCGTCAGACTCGATAGCTGTTGAAGCGGCCCGATCAGCGGGAGGCTCCCGGCGGCCACTAATACCAGCAGCTGTGGGTGGTAGGCCGGATCGGTGTCGCCGAGCGTTCGAATGAGCAACAGCAGCGAGAACACACCCAGCAGGAACGTATACAGCTGGTGGAAGACGAACAGCGGCCCGATCGTCGGCACCAGGACCTCGTAGCCAGCGATCGTTCCGGTCGACTGGCCGCTCAAAAACAGATCATGGGCAGGCATCGTCAGCGCGGCCAACAGGACGACCACCGGTTCGATGGCCAACAGGACGAGGATTCGTCGCTTGAACAGCGCCGCCTGATCGGTGTAGGCGATCACGAAGACGACCCACAGTGTGACGAACGGGATCGATCCGAGCCACAGCCACCGCAGTGCGGCGTAGCTCTCTGCGGGGTCGACCAGGAGATAGTTCGCGTAGCCAACCGCCCACAGGAGCCCAGCAACCCCGACGCCGACGAACGAGCCACGCACCAAGCGTGACTGACCCGCGGTCTTCCGGTAGGCGACCACCGCGAGAACCGCCGCCGAAATCCCCGAAAGAACAGCGAGTTCGAATCCGGGGAGCATCGAATACATAGATATGGTTTCTCTTCACTGTATCTGACGTTTCTATTATTAATGTATTGGTTTCAGATATCTCACCTGATAATCAGAAAACGCTCCGAAGCGGGGGCGTCCGGTCGCACTCCCTTTATCAGTGCTCCGGCCTTCAGTAGGAAGTGATGCGTCTGCGCCGCCTGGTCCGCGGCCGGATCGACTGGCCCGACCTGGAGACTGTCGTCAGCCGGATCGCCGAGCGGTACGACCGCGAGACGGTCCGGGCCCGGTTCCTGGAGGCCGACAACTGGCTCTCGACGCCGATGGTGATCGACGACGACCTGTTCGTGAAGGTGATCAGCAGACAGAACACCATCGTTCACGCGCTGTTTACGACCGGCCGAAACCTCGGGGCCGTTTCGACCGGCACCGAGGGGTTTTTCGAGTCGTTCCAAACGCCCTACGAGATGGCCCGCCACGAGCTGGAGGCCACCGAACGAATGCGGGAGTTGGGCCTCAACGCGCCCGAGCCGATCGAGGCCTTCGAGGTCGAGGGGTTCGGCGTCGTCGTCCTCGAATACCTGCCCGACTTCCGGGCGTTCGACGAGCTTGATGTCGAGACCGAAACCGAGCTGGCGGTCGACCTCTTTGGCTCCCTAAAAACGCTCCACGACGCCGGGATGGCCCACGGAGACCTGCGGGCCGAAAACGTCCTGATTCTCGACGACGAGCTGTTCTTTATTGATGCAACGAATATCAAAACGGAGAGCCAACAGTCGATCCAGTCGTACGACCTGGCCTGCGGGCTGGCCGCACTCGAACCGCTGATCGGGGCCCGGGAGGCCGTCGACGCAGCGTTGGCGGTCTATGCAGTCGAGGAGCTCCTGGAGGCAATGGACTTCCTGAGCTTCGTGAAGATCCGGCCGGATCACGATTTCGAGGCCGCCGCGCTCAGAAGCGAGATCGAAAAACGGGCGACCGATAGCCGACGGGCCTGATCGGCGAGAGCGGACTCGACACTCGACAACCACGGGGCCGTCACGCGGATCGCCTGACACACGTCCGGAATCATGGCAGAGAGTGACAAAGATACTTGGCCGAGGCGACGCTATATCGAGGGTATGTCCCACACAGACAGCGTCGACGGCCACTACATCGCTGGCGAATGGGTCACCGGCGAGGGGGAAGAATTTAACAGCGAAAACCCCGCGACCGGCGAGACGCTGGGGCGGTTCACTCGCGGGACCGACCGCGAGGTGACGGCTGCGATCGACGCCGCCGAGGCAGCCTTCGCCGAGTGGCGCGAACTCTCATATGTCGATCGGGCGGAGTACCTCTGGGAAATCTACCACGAACTCCGCGAGCGGACCGACGAACTCGGAGAGATCGTCACCCGCGAGTGCGGCAAGGAGATCAGCGAGGGGCGGGCGGACGTGGTCGAGGCCGCCCACATGGTCGAATGGGCCGCCGGTGACGCCCGCCACCCCAAGGGCGACGTGGTGCCGAGCGAGATCGCCGCCAAGGACGCCTATATGCGGCGCAAACCACGGGGCGTCGTCGGCTGTATCACCCCGTGGAACTTCCCCGTCGCCATCCCCTTCTGGCATATGGCGGTCGCGCTGGTCGAGGGCAACACCGTCGTCTGGAAACCCGCCGAGCAGACCCCGCTCTGTGGACGAATTGTCGCCGAGCTGTTCGACGACACCGGCATCCCGAACGGCGTGTTCAATATGGTCCAGGGGTTCGGCGACGCCGGGAGCGCGATCGTCGACCACGCCGTCGACACGGTGCTGTTTACCGGCTCCGTGGAAGTCGGCCATGAGATTGCCCGCGAGGTCGCCGCCCAGTCGGGAACCCGGGCGGCCTGCGAGATGGGCGGCAAGAACAACATCGTGATCACTGCCAACGCCGACCTCGAAACCGCAGTCCGGTCGGCGGTCCTCTCCAGTTTCAAAACGACGGGCCAGCGCTGTGTCTCCAGCGAGCGGCTCGTGGTGCACGAGGATGTCTACGAGGAATTCAAAAGTCGGTTCGTCGAGATGGCCCGCTCCGTCTCGGTCGGCGACCCCCTCGACGAGGGGACGTTCATGGGGCCGCTGATCGAAGCCGAACACAGGGAGAAAGTCGTGGGGTACAACGATCTCGCCCGCGAGGAGGGCGTCGACGTGCTAGTCGACCGGACAGACCTCGACAGCGAGGAGGTTCCCGAGGGCCACGAGGCAGGTCACTGGGTCGGGCCGTTCGTCTACGAGGCCGACCCCGACGCTGATCTCCGGTGTACCAGCGAGGAGGTCTTCGGCCCTCACGTCGCACTGCTCCCGTACAGCGGTGGTATCGAGCGAGCGGTTGAGATCCACAACGACACCGACTACGGCCTCGCCGGAGCGATCATCTCCGAGGACTACCGCGAGATCAACTACTACCGGGATCACGCCGAGGTCGGGCTGGCCTACGGCAATCTCCCCTGTATCGGCGCGGAGGTCCAACTCCCCTTCGGCGGCGTCAAGAAATCGGGCAACGGCTATCCATCGGCCCGGGAGGTCATCGAAGCCGTCACCGACCGGACCGCCTGGACGCTCAACAACGCCGAAGGGATCGAGCTGGCACAGGGGCTGTCGGCCGAAATCGACACCGGCGAGGAGTAGCCCTCAGACGTAGTCGGCGATGTAACGCTCGATCCGGTCGACGAGTTCGGGCCGAAAGGTCCAAAAACCGTCCCAGACGTTGGGTTCGTCCTCCAACGCGAGGAGGGCCGCATGATCGGCCGGATTGCTCCCCTCCGGCGGCTGGAAGACGACGAACCAGGAGCGTCGGTAGGGGTAGGAGGTTCCGGTGTGAACGGTTACCGGCAGCGATTCGGCGGGGGTGGCATCGCCGACGCCGTAGAGGTGGACATCGACGCCGCCCTTGCTCAGTGTTTCGTAGACTTCGTATGTACCTTTCTCGTCGTTGAGCCGCGAGAGCCGCTGGAAGGACGACCGAAGGATTCCCTCGCCGGTCTCGGCGGCGATCCGCTCGATCACCCGCGAGATGATAATCAACAGCAGTTTCTCCTTGTTCGAGGCCGGATACCCCCGCAGCCGGAACGGCACCTCGTCGAGTCCCCTGAGCACGTCCGGAAGAACGACATCGCCGAGGTCGATCGCGCCGGTCTTATATAAGTCAGAGTTGATCAACAGCACCGATTCGAGGAGTTCATCCAGCGTCGACCGCGCGAGGACCTCGCCGTCCTCGACCAGCGCGACGATATTGCGGTCGGCGGCGGCACTCTCGGTGTCGACATCACTGACCGACACCGGCTGCCCCGCTAACAACGAGTCAAGCAGATTCCGGACCGGATCGGGAGAGTCCCGATTGAGGACGACGAGGTTCCGATCGGGGGCCTCGATCTCGTCGAAAAACGACCGCAGCGAGTCAGTCATCGCTTACCGTTCTCGCTCGCCGATAATAATGGTTCCCCGCACAGAATCAGCCGTGCATGGCGGAGAGGGGCGGCTCAGGATTCGGCGGAGGGATGTACCCCGAGTTCCTCCAGTGCAACCTCGATGACGGTCGCCTCGACGAGCGCCCGCTGTTCGGTCAGTGGATCGTCGGCCGACTCCAGGACCTCGCGGCTCCGCGTGCTGAGTCGGGCTTCGAGTTCGGTCTGGTTCGGTTCCTTGGTCTCGTTCAACAGTGCCTCGAAATCCTCCCGGAGATCGAAGGAGGCGTAGGCGACATTACACCGCGACAGCGGGTGGTGGCCCATATCGAGGGCGAGATCGGCGACGAGCGCCCAGTCGTCCGCACAGAACTGGAGGGTCACCGGGCTGACGATATCCTGCCAGGCGATCGGCCCGCTGTTTTGCATCAGCGTCACCGCCCGTGGCGGCACTTCGATCCGACTGGTGGTTTTGGCCTGCCCGCAGAGACAACACGGGGTGTCGGTTCGCCCGGTGAACATACCCCCTGTAGGGGGCCATCCGCTATGGACCTTGCGTCGGCGTCGACTTATTTCCGGGCGTGGGCCTTCTCGAACCGGTCCGGTGGCAGGCGGAGATCGTCGAGATCCGGCCGGTGTTTGACGTTGTAGACGACCTGCATCTCGTCGGTCGTCGGCCGCCCGTTGCAGGACAGCCGGATACCCTGTTCTAAGAGGTCCTCCGAGAGGATGTGGTCGACCAACTGCGAGAGTTCCCCGTCCAGAAGCGAGACCGCACAGTTCGCACACGCCCCGCCGCGACAGGCATACGGCCACGCGAGGCCGTTTTCCTCGGCGGCCTCAAGCAGGGTATCGTCGCCTTCGACCTCGAAGGAACCGTAGTCGGCGGGATCTAGGCCGGCCGCCGCGGCCTTCTCGAAGAGGTCCTCGTCGTCGAGACTCCAGCCGTGGTCGTCGAGTACCTCGTAGTTGAGGAAGTCAACCTGTGTCGGTTGGTCCTCGGGCTCGGGCTCGACGTGCTGGTCGGAGACGACCGTTTCGCCGTCGAGTTGCTCGGCGGATTCGGCCTCCGACAGCCGCTGGTAGGCCCGCTCGACGCGTTTGAATTCCGCCTCGCTTCCACCGAGATCCGGATGGGTCTCCTTGACCCGGTCGCGGTAGGCCTGTTTGATATCGTCCTCGTCGGCATCGGAGTCGATTCCAAGAATATCGTACGGAGACGCCATAGATCGATAGTTGAACTACCTGATGGGAGGGCCTGCCGCAACCTTAACCCGTCGACTTTCACCGTCGAGGGCGACGGGAGTCCCACCTTTTAGACACGCTCGCCGCGAGAGAGACGTATGAGCTACGCAGACGCTGACGGCTGTGAGATATACTACGAGCGCTCGGCGGCCGACCCCGACGCGCCGACGGTCGTTTTGATCGGTGATCTCGCACTCGGCGGGTGGCAGTGGGGCTGGCAGTACAGCGCGCTGGCCGGACTCTTCGAAACCATCGTCTACGATCCTCGTGGCTGTGGTCGCTCCGACGCGCCACTGGGGCCGTATACGATGCGGGATATGGTCGGCGATCTGGAGGCCATCCTCCAGGAGACAAACACCCGCCGCGCCCACTTGGTCGGCTGTGGGCTCGGCGGCTGCATCGCGCTCGCGGCAGCCCGCTACACGAGCCGCGCCGAGAGCCTCACGCTAATCGGAACCCCCGCCTCCGGCAAAGCGTTCGACGCGTCCGATCTTCTGGCAGATCCTGCCGATACCGAGGCGCTTCGGGCCTCGACGACCGGGCTGCTGTCGACCGACTTCCGTGAGGACCAGCCCGACGTCGTCGACCGAATCGTCGAGTGGCGGAGCGAAGAAGACGCTTCCCCTGGGGCCCAGCAGGCCCAACTGGCCGCCATTGACGGGTTCGATGCCGAACCGCTGTACGAACTGACGACCCCGGCGTTCGTTGTTGCTGGCGGTGTGGATTCGGTCGTCGACGTCGCCGAGAGCAGGCGGTTGGCCGAGGAGTTGCCGCGTGGGGAGCTCCAGGAGTTCCCCGAGGCGGGCCACCTGCTCACCGTCGAGCGGTCGGCCGTACTCAACGACGAACTGGTGGGCTGGTTGGAGGCCTAGTCGACGAGACCGGCAGCACCCGCAGGCGACGCAAGGCACTTAGTGCCGCCTCCTCGACGAACAGGTAATGAAACGCCTCCGATTCGGGCTCCTGCAGGCCGCAGAGGGCGATACGAACACGACGCGTAACTTCAGACGCGAACTCGACGCCGACCTCGTCGAGTTCGACGTGAACAACGGCGAGCTTCCGCCACACACCGAGTTCGACGCGCTCGTCGTCACGGGCTCGCGGGCCTCGGTGTACTGGGACGACGACTGGATCGATCCGCTGGTAGAGTACGTCGGCAAAGCGGCGGCCGACGGCGTGCCGATCCTCGGGGTCTGTTACGGCCACCAGGTGCTCGCCGAGGCCCTCGGCGGCCGCGTGGCCGGGATGGACGACTTCGAGTTGGGCTACAACACGGTCGAGCAGGTCGACGACGATCCCCTATTTAAGCGAATCAGCGACGAGTTCACCGTCTTTACGAGCCACGGCGACGCTGTCGTCGAACTCCCGCCGGGGGCGGAACTCATCGCCCGCAACGACCACGGCGTCCACGGCTTTCGACGCGGCGACTGCTGGGGCGTTCAGTTCCACCCAGAGTACGACATCGAGACCGCCCGCGAGATCGCCGAAAGCAAGCGCGAGCGGTTGGGCGACGAGCAGGTCGACCGCGTGCTCGCGGACATCTCGCCCGAACAGTACGACGCCGCCTGCGAGGCCAAACAGCTCTTCGAGAACTTCACGACGTATATCCGCGAGCAGGTCAATGGGCGCGAGGCTCCGGAAGCGACCGCCTGATTGACGTGTTTTTAAATAGGTGGTGACGAGCCACACCCGTCAAGAACGCCCTTAAGTAGCCGCCTGTCGGACCAATGAGTAATGGCTATCGACCCGAACTTCGATGTGAACCGCGAGAAGGTGGGTGAGGAAAACGGCGTCGACGTCTGGGGGCCCGTCGATCCACCCGAGAAACTCGGCATCCACGGCACCCACGTCGCCGTCGACTACGACATCTGTGTCGCCGACGGCGCGTGTCTCGAAAATTGCCCCGTCGACGTCTTTACGTGGGTCGACACACCCGGCCACCCCGCCAGTGATGAAAAGGTCGAACCCACCCGCGAGGACCAGTGTATCGACTGTATGCTCTGTGTGGATATCTGTCCCGTCGACGCGATCGACGTCGATGGCAGCCGGTAATCGCGTCCAGTTACTCCGCTGACAGCCCCTGTGTTCGGATTGACAACTAGTCACATAGTTTTATTTTCGCCGGGCGACTAGTTCGGCGTAGTGTCGGCGGGCAGTCCAGGAGGCACCCATGAAAGTTCGAGATATCATGCGATCCGGGATGGTGACAGTGCCAGCGAGAGCCGATCTCCGAACGGCGACGCGGAAGCTGCTTAAGCGGCCGGGCCGACCGCTCACAGTCATGCATGACGGCGAGGCCGTCGGGCTGCTGACCCAGTATGCGGTGGTCAAAGCGGGCTGTCTGTCGAACCGGCCCTTCGAGCAGATCCCCGTCACGAAGGTGATGGCCCGATCGTCCGGCTCGGTCGCCCCGACGATGCCGGTTCGGGTCGCCGTCAAGCGAATGAACCGAAACCGAGTGGCGGCCCTCCCGGTCGCCGAGGAGCTGGAAGTCGTCGGCTCGCTCACGCTCAGGGATGTCGCGCGGAACTACTCGAAGCTGCTCAAGGAGGCCGAAACGGGCAGCTCCGAACTCGAAGAAGCGTGGAAAAGCGACGACCATCGAATCGAGTTCGAGAACTGACTGCTGTGATAGAAACGCGAACTGGTATTTTTTGTCAGGCAAGCAGTAACCGTCCTCCATGTCCGAATGGACTCCTCGACAACTGTCTCGCCCAGTAATCATTGGCCTCAGTATCTGTTACCTGCTCGTTCTCGCCTATTCGGTCGTCATCGCTGGCCAGCTCCTTCTCGGGGTGCTGATCGGTGCCGTCTTCGGCGTCGTGTATCTCGGCTGGCGGTTTCTCGCGGCCGTCGAGGCGATCGCCGACGCGCTCCAACGGCTCGCCCGACAGCGCGAGGGCGAGTAACTGACGGCTACCGACCCTCCGGCGGCTCGGCGTCGTCCGAAAGAAAAATGCTGTCCTGCGTCGGGTCGAAATAGACCTCTAGGGCGCGCAGTGTCCCGGCATAGGCGGCGATCATCACGAACGTAAACCCGATCAGGGCTGGCAAGACGAGTCCAACTACCATTGTCGACTGCTATCCGGCACTCTTCAAAGGGGTTTCCGTCGCTACAAAAGCGGCGAGAGCCCCGCGAGCCGTACCACTGCCGCAGTCAGCAACAGCACCGACAGCCCCACAACCGGACCGTCGATCCACCCGAACCGCAACGGCGGCAGCGTCGGGTTCCAGGAGAGACACCGCGCCTGCATCGCCATCGAGAGCCGGTCGGCCCGCCGGAAGGCGCGATTCAACCCGGCGGTCGCCACCGTGGCGATCCGCTCGCGGAGCGGCCGGTCGGTGCCGAGCCGGGCAGCCTCGGCGTCCAGGATCGCCAGCAGATCCCGCTGGAGCACCGGCAAAAAGCGGGCGACGAGTTCGATCCCGAGGCCGAGAAACTGGCCCGGTCGACCCGGCACAGTCCGCTGGATCGCCGCCCGCGAGTCGGCGATCGAGGTGGTCCGAACGTAGCCGCCACAGACGACCACCACGACGAGGTTTCGAACGCTCGCCAGTGCGGGGCCGACGCCCTCGCTGGGAACGAGCCACGGCGAGCCGAGTGTGAGCATGGCGACCAGCGGCGCGGCCAGGAGGAAGGGGAGGACGAACCGGTAGGCCCAGAGTACGCGGAGCGGGTTGGTGTCGGCTCCGGCCAGTGCGAGACCACCGAGCACGCCGACAGCGAGGAGTCCCCGCGGCGTCGTGTAGGCGAAGGCTACGGTCGCAAACGCGATCTGGAAGAGGAGTTTGGTTCGCGGATCGAGTCGGTGGGCCAGCGAATCGCCCGGCTGGTAGTGGAGCATCTTACTCGGGTGTCGATTGCCGTGTCGGCGGTGCGGTCTCGGGCGGGACGTACACGTCCAGCGCCGCCAGCTCCTCGCGGGCGGCCTCGGCGTCCGTCTCGAAGGCGATCGCCCCCTCAGTCATCCCGATCACGCGATCGGCGGCCTCCAGGACGCCCCGCAGATCGTGGGTGACGACGATCACGCTGGTCCCGTCAGCGTGGAGGGCTTCGAGCCGCGAAAGCACCGCTCGCCGGGCGGGCTCGTCGAGTCCGGTCAGCGGCTCGTCGAGTACGAGGTGGTCGGGCTCCATCGCTAATGCACCCGCGATGGCGACCCGCTCGCGCTCGCCGCCGGAGAGCCGGTCGATCCGCTCGTCCGCCCGGCCGTCGAGATTGACCGCCGCGAGCGCGGTCTCGACGCGACGGTCGATCTCGGTCTGCGAGAGTCCGAGGTTGCGTGGGCCGAACGCCACGTCAGCGCCGACGGTCGCGGCGACGAAGCTATCGCGCGGCTCCTGGAACACCATGCCGACGGCCTGCCGTGCGGCCACCAGATCCGCCTCGACCGGCGTGTCGTCGACCAGCACTGTCCCGGTGTCGGGAGCCACGAGGCCGTTGAACGTCCGAACGAGCGTCGTCTTGCCCGAGCCGTTGGGGCCGACGATGGCGACGTACGCGCCGTCGTCGATCCGCAGGGAGACCCCGTCGACGGCGGTCGTCTCGCCGTACCGGACAACGAGGTCGCGAGCCCGGATCATCAGACTGCGGCGATCGAATCGCGGCGGAGGATGCCGATGACCGCGGCGATCTTGACGGCCTCGAAGGGGACGAACGCCAGCGCCGAGACGGTGAACGACTCGACGAGCCCGAGGTCCTGGATCACCGCAAAGCCGACGGTTCCCATCGCATAAATGACGAGCGTGCCAGCGACCATCGCCCCGACGAGTAGCGGGACGCCGACCGCTGTGTAATCCTGGAGATCGGTGCCGCGGTGGACGATGAGACCGACGACGCCCGCCGCGACCGGGTACGACCAGAGGTAGCCGAGGGTCGGACTCCCGATGAGATAGCCGAGTCCCGCCGAGCCACCCGAAAACACGGGAACGCCGATGGCCCCCGCCGCCAGATAGAGGCTGATCGCACTGGTCCCCCACAGCGGGCCGAGCATGATCCCCGCGAGGAAGACGCCGACGACCTGCAGCGTGACGGGGATGTTCGGCGCGAGCGGGTTCGGGAACGAGACGTAGGAAAAGCCCGCGACGAGCGCCGCGAACAGCGCCGCCCGAGCGATGTTGCCGACGATCTCACCGTCGACGAGGTCGACTGAGTCGGTCGAAGTTGCCATACAGGACGACGACTGTAAACCATATTCAAAGGTTCGGTTTACAGCGTTCAGTCCGTCGGTGCTGATACGTCACTGCGGCTGTCTGGCATACGGACCGTCAGCGTTCGGTGGGAATGCAGACAGGTTTTTATATGCCGACACTGTGATGGTTCCATCCATGGACGACAAGACTGCCGAACTGCGGGACATCTTCATCGACGCGACCGGCTCGGATTCGGTCACCGAGAGCCAATCGGAGTCGCCGGGGTCGCTGACCGACACCGACACCGACGTGACCGATCGACTGCTCGAACTCATCGGCCGGATGCGGGAGCGCTACGGCTTCGAAACCGAGTTCGACGACGAGACGTTGTCCCGGATCGTGCAGTGGTACTACACCGACTGCACCGACCGGGAGATCGCCGCCGAACTCGAAGCCAACCCCGAGGCCGTCTTCGCGGCGCGGCTCGACCTCCATCTCGTCGACGAGGCCGACCGGGAGGCCCCCTTCGACCTCGATGATCTCCGCCGACTGGTCGTCGACGACGTATCGCTGGCCGAGCGCGCCGAGCGGCTCGATCTCACCGAGGAAACGGCCCGGCACTACAGCCGGATCGTCAAGGCGGACCTCCGGTCGACGCGGGCCAACGACCGGTTCCGCGACGAGTTCGCCGAGCTGCTGACCGACTCCGACCTCACTGGGCAACTCGCCCGTGATGCTCGCGAAGACGGGCTCCAGGAGGCAACCGAAGACATCGAAACCGACGTTTCGTTCTGAGCTGTTCTCTACTCTCTGCGGCGTACTTTCAAATACGAAGCCCCGGCCACCGACGGTATGCCGACGTTCAGCGATCTGGGTCGGGCCGCCTACTGCCCCCGACAGCTCTACTACGCCCGACGTGACGACGACCGCGGCCCGCCACCCGAAGCCGAAGCGCGGCAGACACTCGCCTTTCGGTACGACGAGCTCCGCAAGGCCGACGACGCGACACTTGCCGACCTCCCGATCGAATGCTCGCCAGCCGCCTATCGGGACGCGCTCGACGGGCTGTCGACCCGCGCCGATTGGCAGCAGCTCTGCAAACCGGCCGCACGAGACTACCACGTCGAGGGAAAGGACTGCCACGGATTGATCCACAAACTGCTGGCTGGCGATCCGCCGACCCCGACGGTGATCTCACCCGGCAGGCCGCCCGAACAGGGAGTCTGGGAGCCCCAATCGGTCCGAGCGGTGGCGGTCGCCAACGCGCTGGCGTGGGAGCGCCAGCGGGAGATCCCCCACGCGCTCGTCGAGTACCCGGCGGTCGGGATCGTCCGCGAGGTGGAGCTGACCTGTCGGCGAACCGCCGCCTACCGGCGGGTGCTGCGAACCGTGCAGTCGATGGACGGCCCGCCGCCGCGGGTCGACGACAGCCGGTGTGAGAGCTGCGACTATCGCTCCGAGTGTGGGGTCAAAACACGGTCGCTGCGCTCGCTGCTCGGCTTCTGAGATCAGCCGGTGAACTCCGCGAGCGCCGCCTCGCAGGCCTCGATACTGATCTCGTCGCCGTCGGGATCGACGAGCGTCCGGCGGGCGGCGTCGGTGACGATCTTCGTCAGATCGCGGGCCGAATAGCCCTCGGTCGCGGCGGCAAGCTCGGCGATCTCGTCGTCAGTCACCGAGTGGGCCCGATCCGAGAGGTGGGTGGCAATGATCTCCCGGCGGGTCTGTTCCTCAGGGAGCCCAACGAACAGCTCCTTATCAAATCGGCTGAGGGCTGCCGAATCGAGCTCTGCATGCACATTGGTCGCCCCCATAAACAGGATGTTCTCCTCGCCGACCTTCTCGATCTGTGTGAGGAACTCGTTGACGACCTTCTGGTCTTCGGCGTGTTGATTGGTCGACTGCCGCGTTTTTAAGACGGAGTCGATCTCATCGATGAATATCAACGCCCCGCCCGCGTGGTCGGCGATGGCTCGGGCCTCGGCGAACAGCTCGTTGACGTTCTCGGTGCTGGCGTTGATGTATCGCGACAGCATATCGCCGCCGCTGAGGGTCACATAGGGGTAGCCGATCTCCCCAGCGAGCGTCTCGGCGAGATAGGTCTTTCCGGTTCCGGGCGGACCATATAAAAGCAGGCTCGGGACGGGAACGCCGAGCTGTTTGGCCTGCTCGGGGCGGTCCCGGAACGGGACGATCACGCTGTTGCGGATGGTTTCGGTCAGCTCCGGCCGTCCGCCGTAGTCGGCCATCGTGACTTCGGACTCCTTGGTCCAGGAGTGCGAAAGCTCCAGCTCCAACCCCTCGGCCCACGGCGGTTGGTCGTCAGCTGACTCTTCGGATTCCTCGCTGTCAGCAGACTCCGTATCGGCGGCAGCCTCGTCGGAGGCGACCGTATCCGAAGACGGGCCGTCGGCTGCCGAGCCGTTCCTGGTGGTCGACTCGGAACCGTTTCGCTGGGAGGACTGAGGGCGATCCAACGGCGGCCCCTCAACCCGCGACTCCCGAGGGAAAGGGTTCGTGTCGGATTCCAGGACGGCCTTTGCGGGTACGCCGTCCGGAAGCTCGGGTCTGAACTGCCGGTATTCCGGGTACAGCAGCTCAGCCTTGTATCGGTCGCCGGTATCGGTCTCGGCGTCGTACTCGTCGAGATAGAGCCGATAGATCTCTTCGAGCGTCTCGGTGATCTCGGTGTGATAGAGAATCGTGACGTAGTCGGTGGTTTCGTTGTTGAAAATCAGGACGTCGGTCGGATGCTCGTCGCCGAACTGTCGGTTTTTGAATTGGGATTCGAAGTCGATCAGCCCGTTCCAGAACATCGTCAGCAGCTCGGTCGACTCTGGTTCGAGAATGATGTCGGCCGTATACTCGCCGTCGTCAGTCTGGAAGCCGCCGGTTACCGTCTCGCCGTCGCCGTCGGCCCAGAGGTCCGCGAACGGTTCGGGTGTGGGTGTGGGTGCGGGCCGCGAAAAGAGTCGGATCGCCCGCCGGTCGATGATCTTCACGGCTTCGAACCGCCCGATGGTCCGTGCGTCGTGAATCCCCGTGGCCACCAGTTTGAGGCCGTCGCCCTGCTGGATTTTGTCGACGACCGACTGGAGGTTCGCGCCGTACCCCTGTGTCCCGACCGTCGCTGGCTCGCCATCCGCGGAGTACATGACGAGATAGCCCGGCTCACGCCGGATGACGCGGTATTTTCCAGTGCTGGTGAGTGGGGGGTTCGTCGACATGATGCGGGTTAAGACTGATTGAGTACTAGTATCGTGACTGTCTTAATCTTTTGTACGGGCGGCCGACAACCCCACGACGAGCCTGCTGCGGTGGGTCCTCAGTGGTCGGCGAGCCAGTCCTCGATCTCTTCGACCAGCGCGCCGCGGCGAATGATCTCGTTGGCTTCGACGTCGACAACCGTGCTTTCGGTGCCGGGTGTCCGACCGGCATCGATGATCGCCCCGACGGCATCGGTGACTGACTCCGAGAGGTCGGTCGGGAGTCGCACGCTCGGCTCGCCGCTCCGGTTGGCGCTGGTGGCAGTGATCGGTCCGGCGGCCTGAGACAGCGCCAACGCGACCTCGTTATCAGCGATCCGGACGCCGACTTTGGGGCGGCCGTCGGTGAGATTGTCGGGGAGCGTGGGGTCGCGGTCAACGACGACCGTCACCGGCCCGGGGAGAAACTCCGTCATAAAGGCCAGTTCGCGGTCGGTTGGATTCGTGTACTGGCGGGCGTGGTCGCGGTCGGCGAACGCCACTGACAGCGGCTTGTCCCGCGGGCGATCCTTGATCTCGAAAACGCGGTCGACGGCCGCGGCGTCGGTGGCGTCGGCGCCCAGCCCGTAGACGGTCTCAGTCGGGTAGACGACCGCCTCGCCCGCCGCGATGGCCGCGGCCGCCTCGTCGACGGCCGTCCGTGTTTCGTCGGCCAGAGTCATACGTCGGGGGAGGGCCAGCGGCGCGAAAAGCGTACTGTTCTGGGGTGGACGGAGCGGTCAGCCGAACACGTCGCCGAGCGAATCAACCATCCTAATTCTGTCAGGCTTCGGCCCATCGGTCGAGAGCCGGATCATCGAGGTGGTAGTACTCGTCGTACATATCGAGCAACCGATATCGCATCGTCGAAGAGTACCGCCCCGGTCCGCGGACGCGGAAGGCTTCGGGTGGTTCGACGCCCATCCCGATGAACAGATCACGGATCTGACAGCGCAGATGAAACGCCAGAAACGCTTGGAACCGGTCGAGTGAGCCGGGATCGACCGATGGGAGTTCGATACGAGCATCAGGTTCACGTGCCAGTGGCGTCTCGGCAGGAACGCGTTGTTCAGTCTTCGACGTGTCCGGATACACAAGATGGATTCCCGACACCGCTGTGAGCTCCATCCCCGACAGCAGCGAGTCCTCGCTGTCGACAGCCACCTCGGCGGCTGTCTGGCCGAACTGCCGCCACGCTTCGGCGCTCGATTCGGTGGCCGGTGCGGTCAGATCGACGCTGTACTCCTCTGCTAACCGCCGTACTTCGTCGGCGAACTCGATGTTGTCCGGCTCGAATCCCAGATACAGGTCCCGCTGGTAGACGACGAGATCCTCGTCGGCTACGTCACTAGGCAGGTCGACGACCCCTTCGGAAGTGGGGTCGAAATCGCTTGTGAACTGCTGGTACAGATCGGCGAACATCGACTCGAACGTCGACGTCGACAGCCGTTTGAGTGCCCGCCGCGCAGCCTCTATACGGACGGGGTTTTCCTGCGGCGGTAGGGTGTCGTAGCCCCGTTCCTGAAAGACGTAGTAGCGAGCAAAGCGGCGGGCTTGCTCATTGTATTCGTTCTCTGTATGTGTCCGGTCATTGGGGTTGTCAGCATATTCATCGCACTGGTGATAAACAATCTCGTATGAGCCCTTCTCGAATGTGATCTCATGCTTGAAACCGTTATTATCGATCACGTCGACACCGATACCTTCCTCATTTTCGCCGGGTATAGTTGCCTGCATGTGTATCACCGAATTCCTTCAATATCCTCGCCACCATGTTTGGATCCGGTAAGGCTCCTGAGTCCAACCGTATCAGCGAGGGCGTTGAACTTCGATTTGAGAGTTTCGAGTTCCTGCTGGAACGGACTGCCCTCTTTGAGACTTCGTTCGATGCTCTGTCCGTAGAGTTCCTTGGCACCGCCTGCGAGGAACGCCCCGCCCGCACCGAACAGAGCTGCCGGGAGCGAAGCGCTAGCCACTATGCCCGCGCCACCGGCGGCGAGTGCAGGGGCGATCCCTTTGGCAGCGACCTTTTTTGTGTCGATACCGTCGTCGCCATAGACCGTTTGTTTGAGATCAGCAACATCGTCGACGACCGTCTGGAGCGTCTCCGAGAGTGATTCTGAATCGAGACTCTCGACACCTTCCTCGCCATGTTCGTACTCGTCGCCGCGCATCCACTTGGCGACTCGTTCGGCTAATCCAGTACCGTCACCACCGGTTCGGTTGCCGGAGAGATACGATGACTCCGTGTCGGCGCTCGGAATCCGTTGGACGTGGACCTCGGTATCGGCCAGCCGCTGAATCCCGAGGTCGCCACCCACCATGACACGCTGAGCAGTTTCCTCCGCCTCGCGTTCTAACGCCGGATCGGGGTCGACCTCCAACTCCATGTCCGCCTGCGGCAACATCGACACGGCCCCACCAGTCTGCTGACGGACGTGGGCCAGTTCGTGCGCTAGCACGTGTTGGCCCTCCGGCGACTTCGGATCGTACTCGCCAGCGTTGAACGCGACGTGATTGCCGACCGTGAACGCACGGGCGTTGATCGCCTCGCACGCAGTGGCTGCCTGCGGGCCGGTATGAATCCGCACGTCGCCGAGCGAATCGCCCATCCGATCTTCCATCGCCTCCTGGATCGATCCGTCGAGCGACCGGCCGGTCGACGAGAGCACCTCCCGAACCGGCTCGGGCACGCCAGCATCACCGGCCGGGGCCGTCTCGGCGGCGGCCTGCTCGCTGCGCTGCACTGACCGCTTGTTTTGCCGCTCGATATTCGTCGGCACCTCCGGTGGCCGCTCGGCCTGCCGCTGGCGAAAGGCGTCCATATCCCGCGTTTTGCCCATGATCTCGGTCGGCATCCCCTCGGCGATCCAGTCGTGAACTTTGGGTCCGAAGGTCGACTCGTGGGTCTGCAACCGCTGGAGGGTTCTGGTGTCGGGGATGGTCATCCCGAAATGCTGTTCGCCCTGTTCGATGTCGTGGGTCCAGACGGTCCCGGCCGACTGCTCGCGGTGGGCGGCCTGCTGCTGGCTCGCGACCCCACCCGAGGTAGCAGCCGACTCGCGGCTCGTGGACCGACGTGCTGATCGGAATCCCATTGGAGAGGCTCTGAGGAGGTTCGTGTCGGCTTTGTATAAATACTCTCGGACCGATATTTTAAACCGGAGAACGAACCCCAGTGCCAGTCGACATGGTTACCGACTGGCTTGTGGTCTCGACTCCTCGCCGATGAGCTACGCCGCTACGCAGGACCACCTCCTCGACGAGTGTGATCGCATCGAGGCCATCCTGGAGGCCTACGAGTCCGACGAGCCGAACGCATCGGCCGAGACGCCAACGGCGTCGGACGATACGGGGTCAACGGTCACCGGTGAGCGACTGATTCGGGAGCCCGCGGCGCTCCCGCTGGCGCTGCCGGCGGCGGCTCGCCAGGAGATTACCAAGCGGACCGAAACGATCCGCGAGCAGTGCCGAAAAACCGACGCGACGCGGCTGCGCTTGCGTGTGCTTGCCGAGACGTGTGAGTTGTCGCGCCGACATCTGGACGTGCTCATGTTGGCGATGGCCCCGGAGTTCGATGAGTCGTTTGCGAGACGGTTCCAGGAGCTTCAGAACCACCAGTCACTCGACCGACCGACCCCGCTTTTTATCGAAGACCTCTTCGGTCGCACACGGGCCGAACAGATCGCTGCGGGAGCCCTCATCAGCAGCGACTCGCCGCTCCGTCGGCACGACCTCATCGAACTTCAGCCGAGTCCTGCTCCCGCGGTCGGCAGCCGCCGTCAGCGCATCACAGTTGCCGATCGGATCGTCGAGTATCTCAAAGGCTACGACGGCGTCGACCCCGATCTCGATGCCACGCTGTCCGAGCACGCCCGGGGAAACCACAGCCAACGGGGGCTGGTCGACTGCGAGGCCACAGCCACCCTCTCGGAGCTTGCTGTCGACGACGCGCTCGGCGAGCGGCTCACGTCGCTTTCGGCGGCTGACGGCGGCCACCGCTGCTACTGGTATGGCCCCGCAAGCGAGAAACACCGGGCCGTCGAGGCCGTCTGTCCCACCGATCGGTATTTAAAAATCGACCTCGCGGCCGCACTCGACGCCGGTGTGCTCGACTGGCTGGGCCGGGAGGCCGCCCTGCTCGGTCGACCGCTCCACCTGTATAATGCGACCATGGCGACGGAGAGTCCGGAGACGCCGACGCTGGAAGCCGTTTTCGACGTGCTTGCGAACCTCGATCAGTCGGTTTTCGTGACGGGCCGCGAGTCCTGGACACCAACCGAAACCATGTCGACGGAGATCGACGCCATCATCGAGTTTCCCTACCCCTCGGTCGACCTCAGACGGGAGTTCTGGCAGAGCCATGCGGCCGAGCTTCCCGACGAGGTCGAGCCGAGGGTACTCGCCGGGACGTTTCGACTCACCCACGAGCAGCTCCGGGCGGCGCTGTCGACGGCCCGGTCGTTCGCCGACGGCGAGGTGTTGACTGCCGACGACATTTATACCGGCTGTCGTGCGCAGTCGGCCGACGAGTTGGCCGAGTTGGCCGACCGCATCGAGCCCGACAGCGAGTGGGACGAAATACAGGTACGGCCGGAGACGAGGCGGAAACTCCGACTCGTGCGGACCCACATCGCCCAGCAGGCCCGGATCTACGACGATTGGGGCTTCGCCGAACAGTTCAGCCGCGGCACCGGCGTTGTCGGGCTGTTCGAAGGCCCCTCGGGGACCGGCAAGACGATGGCCGCCGAAATCCTCGCGGGCGATCTCGGGATGGACCTCTACCGGATCGACCTCTCGTCGGTGGTCTCGAAGTACATCGGCGAGACCGAGGAGAACCTCGAAGAGATTTTCGAGGCCGCAACCAACGCGAACGCCATCCTGCTGTTCGACGAGGCCGATGCCGTCTTCGGCGAGCGAGGCGAGGTTTCGGATTCCACGGACAGATATGCCAACGCCGAGGTGAACTACCTGCTGCAGCGGATCGAAACCTACGACGGCGTGGTGCTGTTGACGACCAACTACGCCTCGGCGATCGACTCGGCCTTCCAGCGCCGACTCGATCACACGGTATCATTTAAACAGCCACAGCAGTCGACCCGGAGTGCGATCTGGCAGGATATCTTCCCCGAAGACGCGCCGCTCGGCGAGATCGACTACGGGTTTCTGTCTTCGTTCGAGTTTACCGGCGGCCGAATTAAACAGATCGCCCAGACGGCTGCAATTTTGGCGGCCGACGAGGCGCAGTCAAACGAGCCAACCATCGAGATGCGGCACCTTGTGAGAGCTATCCAGCAGGCCTTCGAATCCAGCGGCCGGATGGTCGACCCATCGACGTACGAGCCGTACCAACACCTGCTGTACGACGGCTCGGCGACCGGAGACGAGGGGCCTAACCACGAAAACGAGCGTGAGGGCGACACACAGCCACCCGGCCGAAGCCCCGAAGCGGTCGTCCGGGGGTTCGTCGATCGGCTCGACAGCGGTGATCCGGCGATTCACGACCTCTACCATCCACGGGCGGTCGCCGACCCGGTTTCGCGGAAGGAACTCCGCCGGGCGAAGACAGTCGACCACTCGATCGAAGGTGACGTCGACCGAATCGAAACAGCGTCCGATCGGGTCGTCGTCGCGTTCACTCAAAAGTGGGACGGGTCGACGACCGAGACGACGGCCGAGCTCCGACCCGAAGATGGCTCCTGGAGACTGTTCGATCTGCAACGCGAAGCGTCGGCGGAGCGTGTCGGCAGCCGCTGAGACGGTGTGAATATATAAGACCCCGACGTGAGTAGCTCCTTCAAATGAGTGCCATGTATCAACGGGGTGACCGATGACCCTCCAGTTGCCGAGCGAGATCGTCGTCGATCGGTTTCTGCCGACCGTCCGCTCGATGCTGGCGGTCGAACTCGACGATCGGGGGCTGGCCCAACAGGAGATTGCCGCCAAACTCGGGATCTCCCAAGCCGCCGTCAGCAAATACCTCAGCGGGAAACAGACGGGCGAGCCGCGGTTTGCCGAGGACCCCCGGATGGTCGAGACTGTCGAGTACATCGCCGAGGGGTTCGCCACCGGGACGCTCGACGACTACGAGGCGCTGTCGGAGCTCCTGGATCTGATCGAGGCCTTCGAGGACCGCGGGCCGATCTGTGCAGTCCACGAAGAGGAGATGCCCGCACTGGCGGGGATGGGCTGTGACCTCTGTGTGCGCGGCCAGGATCACCGACTCCAGGCCGAACGCGACGTGCTGCGGAACGTTCGCCACGCCGTCCGGCAGTTCGCCAATACGCCCGCGGTCGGCGACCACGTGCCGAACGTCGGCTCGAACATCGGGATGGCGCTGCCCGCCGCCGACGAGGAGACCGACATCGCGGCCGTTCCGGGTCGGGTCCACGCGATGGGCGGCCGGGTCAACGTCCCCTCGAACCCCGAGTTCGGGGCCTCCCAGCACGTCGCCCGAACGATTCTGGCCGTGATGGCCGTCGACTCCGAGATCCGCGGCGCGGTCAACCTCGCGACCTCCGAGGCGCTGCTCGATTCGGCCGCCGAACAGGGGCTCGATACGGTCGTCTTCGATGCGAGCTACGAGAACCGCACCGAGCGGATTCGGGCGCTCCTGGAGGATCGAGGAAGCGTCCCCCGAGTACTCTACCACGAGGGTGCCTTCGGGATCGAGCCGATCACCTACGTCGTCGGCACGAGCGCGGTCGAAGCGGTCGAAACCGCGATCGACTGTCTGCGGACCGCGTAGGCGATGTCTTTATTTTCCACGGTGTGGCTAGATATAGCATGGACGACACAGCGACGAGCGAGGCCGCGGAACCAGAGATCGACGAGGAGGAGTCGCTCGACGAGTTGGTGAACTACCTGACGCCCCGCCGGGACAACGAGATGATGGCGACCTACCAGAACACGACCTCGATCGCCTGTCCGGCCTGCGGCGACCCCTTCGACTATCTGGTTGTCTGTAAACAGGACCAGACCAGCCTCTCGCTGTCGGACGTGATGGACCTCTGTGTGAGCGCCGACCACGACGGTCGCCCGTTCCTCTTTACCCACGAGTAGCCCGCGAAGCGACAGTCCGGATTTCCCCATGGGAATAGATCCCAATAGAGCCATGGCGGCGACACAAAGGCTTTGTCGGCCGCCACGAAGAAGCCGATAATGGTGATCGCAGCACCGGTCGTCGCGACCTTCGGGCTGGTTCTGTTATATGGCGTCCTCCAACCGACCCATCGCGGTCCGGCGGCAACCTTCTGGAACCGGGGCCGGGCGGCGGTGTTGCCAGGACTCGACCGGCTGGCCACTCGGCTCGGCGTGGGGTATGCGGCCTACGAACTCAAACCGCGGGAGTATGCGGGCCGGATCGATGCGCCCGTCGAGGACGTCGACCGGCTGCTTGCGGCCCACGGCTTCGAGCGGATGCCGCTGTCGGCGTGGAAAACCCTCCCCGACGGCCGCAGCGAGGCCGGATCGTGGGCCCGGCGTGACGGGGTGTTGGCCGACCGACAGCTCCACGTCATGCTGTTTCGAACCGAGGATGGGGCAACGGACGTCTACGCCCACGACGAGTTCAACGCGTTTCATCCGCGCTACGCTGCCGAACACTACCACGGGGTCGATTACTGTCCACAGACGGGCTGCCAACAGCTCCAGGAGCTCATCGGCGAGTATCTGCACCACCCTCAGACAGAGCCACCGGGTGGGGCCGACCGGCTGGACGACGATACGGAGCCGCCGGGGTTTGCGTAGCGTCGGCCAACGGGCGCAGACGGAGCCAGAAGCACGAAACCCTATGGAACCGGACACAGTACCAGCAGGTATGGACTCCGTGGTGGCGACCGTCCGGCGGGCGCTCGACGACGACACGCAGGCGACGTTCGACCGGCGGGTCGCCGAGCAGGCCGACCGGCTCCGAGCCGAACTCGACAGGGGAGCCTTCGACAGCAGCGGGTTCGCCGTCGGGTTGGAGCTCGAACTGTACGCGGTCGGTGGGACGGGCGCGCTCACACGGATCGACGAGACGGTCTTCGCCGATAGAACATATACCCGGGAGATCGGCCGTCACAACGTCGAGCTCAACGCCAGCCCCCAGCGGTTCGATTCCGCGGGTGTCGAGGCCCAGTCAGCCGAACTGCGGGCGGCAGTCGGCGGGCTCCAGGAGACGCTGTCAGAACACGGCCAGCAGGCGATCCTCGATGGGATGTGGACGATCCCACCCACCGAAGGGAGCCTTTCGTATCTTGATTCGATCGACCACCACGGCGACATCCGGATGGCGACCAATATGCCAGCCAAGCCACGCTACTGTGCGATGGACAACACGCTCCGCCGGGCAGCCGACGGCGCGATCGAGATCACGGTGCCAGGCGCAGACCACCGGTTTTCGACGATCCTCGTCGAGTCGCTGACGACCTCGATCCAACCCCATCTTCAGGTCCCCGACACCGACCGGTTTCCGACCTATTTCAATGCGGCCGTCAGAACGCTGGGGCCGGTGCTCGCGCTGTCGACCAACTCGCCGTTTCTGCCCGGCGACCTCTACAACGCCGTCGAGGACCCCCAGCGGCTGGTCGCGGAGACGCCGCACGAACTCCGGATTCCGATCTTCGAGGGGACGGTCAACGTCGGCGACGGTCCCAAAGCCTGCTGTCCGCGGGATATCGAGACGCCGACCGATATCGTCGACCGCGTCGTCGACGACTGGACCTGCGGGCCGTTCCTCAGCGAGTGGGCCGAAACGCCGACCGACGAGACGGCCGCCGCGGTCGAACCCTACTGGGAGTTCACCCACAAGTACGGCACCTACTGGCGCTGGGTGCGGCCGATCCTCGGCGGCGATGCGGCGGGCGACGGCGGCTCGCTCCGCATCGAGTACCGCCCGCTGCCGACCCAGCCGACCGTCCAGGACGTGTTGAGCCTCCACTGGCTCACGACCGGACTGGTTCGGGGAATCGTCGCCGCCGACCACCCGCTCGTCGAGTTGGACTGGACCGATGCCGAAGGGAGCTTCTACAACGCGGTCGACGACGGACTCGACGCCGAGTTGTCCTGGATCACCACCGACGGCGAGCCGACGAGTGACCCTCAGGAGATCTATCCCGACCTGTTCGATCTCGCTCGGCGCGGCCTCCGAGAACAGGGCCTCGGCGACGGCGAGATCGAGCGGCTGCTCGCACCGATGGTCGACCGCTGGGAGCGCAGAGCGACGCCGAGCCAGTGGAAGAAAGCACGTGTACGCGAGGAACTCGACAGCGGAGCCTCGCTCACTGGGGCGATCGCAGCCATGCAGACCGACTACATTGCACACAGCCAGCGCGGCGAGCCGTTTGCCGACTGGTAGGATGTGATTACGGCGACTGTGCAGCCGGTAGACTGTGGCTACCTACCGTTCGGCTTTTATAACTGAGTCGAGGTCTGCAGTGTCACGGCGTCGTCAACAGGTGCGCAGAGTAGGAAACAGCTACTCGGAGTAGTTTGGGGCTACTCGTGGTGCGAGACGGCCGCCTCGCAGTACGGACAGCGGTCGGGATACTGACGCCCATCGACCGCTGGCACGCCGTACTCGGCGTTGTCCGGAGTCTGCCGCCGAAGCCGCCGCCCACAGCTGGGACAGTGTTTCATCAGTGGCGCTTCGGCGCTGCGTATATCAACTCACCGCCTCGGGATACTATTTTGTGATGTTGAGAGTCAGCGAATCCGACGGCTGCCAACGGTTAGGGAACTGAACTGCCACAATGAATATATGAGTGCAGCCGACCCCAGCCGACCGGCAGTGAGCTTTCCCGAAGCGTTGTCGAGCCGCGAGCAGTGGCTCGAACCGTTCGGCTGGTATCGGGAGATGCGAGCCGACTCGCCGGTTCGGTACGACGCCGACCGCGAACTGTGGGACGTGTTCCGGTACGACGACGTGAAATACGTCCTGGACAACGACGGACTGTTTTCGGCTGATCCGGCGACCGCGGGGTTCGGCGAGGAGATCGCCGACTCGGAGGGCGAACCGCCGCCGGTGTTCGATACGATGCTGTTCGCCGATCCGCCGGAACACGACCGGCTCAGGGGTGTCGTCGCGGAGTTCTTCAGCCCGCGTGCAATCAACGAGCAGGCCGATCGCATCAGGGGATTGACCGAGAGGTATCTCGACGATCTCAACGACGAGTTCGATCTCGTCTCCGAGCTGGCGTATCCGATGCCGGTCGACGTGATCGCCGAGATGCTGGGCGTCCCGACCGACGACCGCGCGATGTTCAAGCGGTGGTCCGACACCTTGATCGAACGGCCTGAGGCGACCACCGAAGCCGAGATGGAGTCCTTCCAACAACGCCAGCGGGAGACCCAACGCGAGATGAGCGAGTATTTTTCGTCGTTGATCGAGACGCGGCGGGCCGATCCACAGGACGACCTTATTACGGCGATCATCGACGCCGAGGTCGACGGCCACCGCCTTTCGGAGCGGGAAATGGTCGGCTTCTGTACCCTGCTGTTGGTCGCGGGCAACATCACGACCACGAACCTGATTACGAACGCCATGCGGTGTTTCACGTCACGGTCCGGTCTGTTCGACGAGTTCCGGAGCGGCGAGACGGAACTGTCGACCGCCATCGAGGAAGCCCTCCGCTACCGGTCGCCCGTCCAGGCGCTGTTCCGGGTGACGACCGAACCGATCGACCTCGGTGGTCGGGAGATTCCGGCTGGCGAGGGAGTGGTGGCGTGGCTCGGCTCGGCCAACCGCGACGAACGGATGTTCGACCGCCCCGACGAGTTCGTTCCGGATCGGCAACCGAATCAACACCTCTCGTTCGGCTACGGCACCCACTACTGTCTGGGCGCGCCGCTGGCTCGGCTAGAGGCGAAGATCGCCCTTGAGTCGCTGCTCGAACGGTTCGAGACGATCGAGCCGGTCGAGACCGACCTCCGGCCGATCCGGAGTTCGTTTATATATGGTGTTGAAAAGTATCCGCTTCGGATCCGGTGAACGAATCGTAGCGACTGCCTACTCGTCGTCGACGAGTCCAGGATTGGTCACTGCGCCTTTCGCCGCCGAGCCGAAGTCGCGGGCGTACTTCGCCAGCACGCCGTTGGTGTAGTTCGGCGGCCGCGGCTCCCACGCTTCGCGGCGGGCGTCGAGTTCCGCGTCGGAGAGGTCGACCGACAGTTCCCGTTCGGGGATGTCGACGGTGACGGTGTCGCCGTCTTCGAGCAGGCCAATGGGGCCGCCGTCTTTGGCTTCGGGAGCAACGTGGCCGATCATCGGGCCACGCGTTGCACCCGAGAATCGGCCGTCAGTGAGCAGTGCCACGTCGTCCTCGTGGCCCGCGCCGACAACGGCCGCGGTAACGCCGAGCATCTCCCGCATCCCGGGGCCGCCGCGTGGACCCTCGTTGCGGATGACGAGCACGTCGCCCGATTCGATGTGGCCCTCCTGGACGTAGGCCATCGCATCCTCCTCGTTTTCGAACACGCGGGCCGGGCCCTCGTGGTGGAACTTGTCGTCGCCGGTCACCTTCAGGACGCCGCCGTCGGGCGCGAGGTTGCCGGTGAGGATCTTGATCGCGCCCTCCTCGGAGTAGGGGTCGTCGACCGTATAGAGGTAGTCGGCCTCGATGGCATCGTCGTCGGGAATCAGTCCCTCCGCTTCGAGATGCGCCAGTTCCTCGGCGATGGTGCGACCGGTGACGGTCATCGCGTCGCCGTGGATCAGGTCGGCCTCCAGGAGGCGGCGCAGGACGATCGGCACGCCGCCGATCTCGAAGAGATCGTACATCACCCGGGTGCCGCCGGGCTGGAGGTTGGCGATCTTCGGTGTCCGGCGGGAGATCTCGTCGAACTCCGTGATATCGAGGTCGATGCCAGCTTCGGCGGCCATCGCGAGGATGTGAAGCACGGCGTTGGTCGAGCCGCCAGTGGCGACCTGGAGGGCGATGGCGTTCTCGAAGGATTCCTTGGTAAGGATATCCGAGGGTTTGCGGTCGTTTTCGATGGCGTCGACGGCGATCTCGCCGGCGCGCTCGGCGATCTCGTAGCGATCCTCGTGTTCGGCCGGGGCGGCCGCCGAGCCGAGCGGGGCGAGGCCGAGGGCCTCGCTGACCGAGGCCATCGTGTTGGCGGTGAACATCCCGCCGCAGGAGCCCGCGCCGGGACAGGCGTGGCGCTCCATCTCGTCGAGTTCGTCTTCCTCCATCTCGCCCTGAGCGACCGCGCCGACGCCCTCGAAGACGTTTTGGACCGTGATCTCACGGCCGTCGTGTTCGCCGGGCATGATCGAGCCGCCGTAGAGGAAGACCGAGGGGAGATCCGTCCGGATCGAGGCCATCATCATCCCCGGCATGTTCTTGTCACAGCCGCCGATGGTGACGAGGCCGTCCATCCGCTCGCCAAACGAGACGAGTTCGACGGAGTCGGCGATCATCTCACGGGAAATAAGTGAGGCCTTCATCCCCTCGGTGCCCATCGAGATCGCATCCGAGATGGTGATCGTCCCGAACTCGATCGGCATGCCGCCGAACTCGTCGACACCCTCGTAGGCGGCCTCTGCCACGTCGTCGAGGTGGACGTTACAGGGCGTGATGTCGGCGGCGGGGTTGGCGACGCCGACCATCGGCGACGAAAGGTCCTCGTCATCATAACCCATCGCCCGGAACATCGCCCGGGATGGGGCCTGATCGGTACCCTCGGTGACTTCGCTGCTCCGCAGATTCGGGTCTTTGCCCGACTGCTCGCGTGGTTCCTGCTTGCTCATGGCAGTCAGTTACACCCAGCGACTTAAAAGTCCTCGAATACCGACGAGCGGGCGACAGGCGACCGAAACCGGGAGGGCTTTGGCCCGCGAGCGACGACTTCCGACAATGAGTTCCGATTCCAGCGGTCCGGCCGACGGCGACACTGGCTACGTCCACCGGCCGGAAGGAGTCGAAGAGGCCGACTCGGCCAGCGGCTCCGAACCCTACACCGGCGAGCCGGAGGGCGAGGGGTTCGGCAAACAGGGCTGGCTGCTCGTCGCTGGCGTCGTGGTCTGCTTTCTGGTGATTCCTGGAGCGATCTACCTGTATCCGACCGCCCCGGCCCAACTCGGCTGGACCTTCTTTGCGACGTTCCTCGCCTTGCCGCTGGTCCCGGCCGTCCTGCTCGGCCTCCTGGCGGTGTGGTCGATGCAAGCGGCCTCGTAAAAAGCTGCGACAGTTCCGTCTCGTGTCTCAGTCCGCGGTAACGATCCCGATCTCCTCGTCGGAGAGGTAACACTGTGGGTCCGGCGCGAACAGATCGTCGTTGACGGTCTGTGAACGGAGCGGCGAGCCACCCCGGCAGATTTCCTTGTACTGACAGTCGGCACACCGGCCGGTGAGATACTCGGTGCGGTTGCGGAGTTTTCGGAGTACTGGGTCGGATTCATCGGTCCAGATCTCGCCGAACGTTCGCTCCCGGACGTTGCCGACCGTATAGTTCTGCCAGAACTGGTTGAGGTGTACGTCGCCGGTGGGGTCGACGTCGGCCACACGTTCGCCGGTCGGGTCGCCGCCGTTCTGCCGGAGGTAGGCCTCGACTTCTTTCGCCTGGGCCTCGCCCAGCTCCCGGCGGGCGTACTCGACGAGGAACCCGGCGTCGGCGTAGTTGCCGACCAATAGCGTCTCGATCTCCTCGCCGCGGTCGTGGTACTCCCGGGTCAGGTCGCACAGTGTCTCGACGGCCTCGCGTTTCTCTTCAGGCGTTAGGTCGGCGTCGACAATCTCCGCGCCACGGCCACCGTAGTCGAGGTGGTAGAAACAAAAGCGGTCGACGCCCACGTCGGTCAGGAGGTCGATAATGCCCTCCAGGTCGGCGTCGTTGTACTTGGTGATCGTATACCGGAGCCCGGTTTTGAGGCCGACATCGAGACAGGCCTCGATGCCGCGGACCGCGGCCTGAAACGCCCCTTCCTCGCCGCGGAACTCGTCGTTGCGAGCTTCCAGGCCGTCGACCGAGACGCCCGCGTATTTGAGGCCCGCCTCCTTGAGCTCGCGGGCTCGTTCGCGGGTCAGCAGCGTGCCGTTGGTCGACAGCACGGGCCGGATGCCGAGATCGGTGGCATACGCGACCAGTTCGGCGAGATCCTCGCGGACGAGCGGTTCGCCGCCGGAAAACAGCACGACCGGGACGCCGAAATCCGAGAGCTGTTCGAGGAGGTATTTCCCCTCGTCGGTCGACAGTTCCTCGGGAGCGGGCTCGTCGCACGCGCCAGCATAACAGTGGCTACAGTAGAGGTTACACTGTTGGGTCATGTTCCAGACGACGACCGGGCGGCGCTGCTTGGACTCGGTGATCTGGGGCTTCGAGGACTCCTCGGCGGCGGCATACCGGAGCCCGTCGCTTTCGGCATCGAGGTCACAGAGCAGTTTGCTTATCGAGATCATCCCAACGGTCGACCGATTCGAGCAGATCTACATAACCGTCCGGCGGATTCCCAGTTCACGGGAGCGCCAGCCGAACACCTCCGAGAAGACCGGGTGCGGACAGCCGAGTGCCGACTGACCGCTCAGAGTAGCATCCCGCTCGTCTGGATATAGAAGTAGACCGTCAGCGTCGCCGCCATCGTCCAGTGGCCGACGCTCACGTCGCCCCGCCCGTCGACCATGGTCTTGATGATCGGATAGCTGATGATGCCGACGGCGATCCCGTTGGCAATCGAGTAAGTCAACGGGATGACGGTCACGGTGAGCGCCGCGGGCACCGACCAGGCCGGATCGTTCCAGTCGATATCGGCGACGCCTTTGAACATGATGATCCCAACGACGACCAGCGCGGTGAACGACGCGTACGCCGGGATCGCCGCGGCGATCGAGACGAACGGGAGCATAAGCAGGAACAGCCCGGCGACCGTCAGGGCGGTCAGTCCCGTTTTCCCCCCGGCCTCGACACCGGCCGACGACTCGATGAACGTCGTGATCGTCGACGTCCCGAGCATCGCTCCGACGGTCGTCCCAATTCCGTCGGCCATCAGCGGTTTATTAATATCGGGAAGTTTGCCATCGTCGTCGAGGAAATCACCGTACTGGCCGACACCGATCAGCGCGCCAGCGGTGTCGAAGAAGTCGACGAAGAAGAAGGTTAGCACGACGAGCCCGAAGGTCAGCGGCTCGATATCCGAGAAGCCCTCAAGGAACGCCCCGGCCAGCGGCGTGATATCGTACTGAATACCGGTGACAAGCGAGACAGCCCCCTCCTCGCTTAGTCGGGTGAGGACGGATTCATCCACGAGGACGCCCGGCCCGACGAGCCCCGCAAACGTTGCCGCATACCCTGCGAGCGCGGTCGTGATGACGCCGATGAGGATCGCGCCGGTCATGCCGCGTGCCCACAGGATCAAGATTAATGCCGCCCCGAGTGCGCCCAGCAGCGCGACCGGGTTCGATCCGATATCGCCGAGGGTGACAAGCGTTGCCTCGTCGGCGACGACGACCTGGAGTTCCTGGAGACCGATCATCAACAAGAAGACGCCGATACCCGCCCCGACTGCGAACTTGACCGGTTCGGGAAACAGATTGATGATGTACTCCCGCGCGCCGGTGATTGTGAGGAGTATGAAGATCACTCCCTCGACGAAGACGGCCGCGAGCGCGGTTTGCCATGGAACGCCGAGACCCCCTGCCCCAACTCCCACGACTGTAAACGCAAAGTAGGCGTTGAGGCCGAGTCCGGGAGCGAGGCCGAACGGACGGTTCGCATACAGCCCCATCACGACCATCGCAATCGCGGAGGTGATGATCGTGACGATCGCGATCATCTGGAAGACTTCCGCGTCGGAATACCCCTCGATGCTGATCGCCGCAGACAGTATCTGCGGATTAACGACGATAATATACGACATCGCGAAAAACGTCGTCAGCCCGGCAACCAGTTCTGTTCTGACGGTTGTCCCGTGTTCACTGAGACCGAAGTACGATTGTAACCCCATCGATAGTGCATAGAACTGGCAGGGTTCCCTACTTAAGCTATTTGATACATTCTTTAATAAAATCAACATATACAGAACATCGATATCGATTGTTCAAGATAGATGGTCGAAAGGCAGCTATTCGGACCTCCAAGAGGGTTTCAGTAGCGTCGACCGTTTTCAGCGCAATAAAAAAGATGCCTCGCGCGTCCGGGTCAACTACTCGGTTATCTGATGGATGTTACCGTTCCGGCTGAGATGCATATCGCGGCCGACCTCGTAGCCGAAGGCGTTGGCGGTGTCGACGTAGCCCGACAGCCCCTTGAGGTTCTGGTGGGCCGGGATCAGCTCTTTCGGCTGCAGGGCATCGAGCATCTGGTAGTGGCCCTCCTGGCGGAGGTGGCCCGAAACGTGGATGTCGTCGTAGATGCGTGCGCCCTGCATTTTGAGGAGGCGCTCGGACTGATACCGGTTGCCCTCGTTGGTCGGCTCGGGGATGATCCCCGCCGAGAAGATCACCTTGTCGCCGTTGTCGAAGTCGTAGTTGGTCTCGCCGCGGCCCATCCGGGTGAGAAGCGCGCGTGGCTCGCCCTGGTGGCCCGTCACAATCGGCAGGAAGTTCTCCTTGCCGTCTTTCATGATGCGGTTGAGGCTCTGGTCGATGGCCCGTCGATGACCGTACATCTCGATATCGTCCGGCAGGTCGACGTCCAGATGGCTCGCCGTGCCGGTGTATTTCTCCATCGACCGACCCAGCAGGATCGGTTTGCGGCCGATCTCCTGGGCGAACTCAAGCAAGCTGGAGACGCGGGCGATGTGGCTTGCGAACGTCGTCGCCACCATCCCGCCGTCGTAGTCTTCGAGGCTGAGCATGGTGTCGTGGAGCTCCTTTCGGGCGACCGACTCGGAGGGGGTTCGGCCCTTCTTGTTGGCGTTGGTACAGTCCTCGATGTAACAGAGGACGCCGTCGCCCTCGCGGCCGATCTCCTTGAATCGCTGCATGTCGAACGGATCGCCAAGGACGGGGTCGTGGTCGATGCGTTTGTCGAGGCCGTAGACAATGGCCCCTTCAGGGGTGTGGAGCACCGGATTGATGGCGTCGATCGTCGAGTGGGTGACGTTGACGAACTCCATGTCGACCTGGTCGCCGATCCGCATGGTTTCGCCCGCGTTCATCACCTGGAGGTCGTTGCCGACGTCGAACTTGTCCTCGTCGCGGATCTGCTCGCGGACGAGTTCGATGGTAAAGGGCGTCGCAACGACGGGCGCGTCGTAGCGGTGGGCGAGTTTGGGGATCGCACCGATGTGGTCGAGGTGGCCGTGGGTCGGGACAATGGCCTTGATCTCGCCGTCGAGTTCGCTCATCACGCGGTCGTCGGGGATCGCGCCCATGTCGATGAGGTCCAGACTGTGCATGCGCTCGGTCTGGACGTTGTCGTGAATCAGTACCTGCGAGAGGTTGAGGCCCATATCGAAGACGACGATGTCGTCGTCCATCCGGACCGCCGTCATCTGTCGTCCAACTTCTTCGTAGCCGCCAACTGTTGCGATTTCGATTTCCATAGGTATGCCGAACGGAAGCGGTTCACGCGCACACAGCGGCGGAAATCGAGAGGATCAATGCAGGCCGAAAGCGAACCGCAGGAGGTCGCCGGAGCCGAGGACCCGATTCGATGTTCCGCCGCTACTGTACGGGAACCGCGCGTTGGTTACCTTCATAGCTGACCCCGAGACGTAAATAGCCGATGACTCGTGGTGACCGACCGGCGTCGACGACGCGTCGGTGTCGACTACTCGTCGAACGGCATGAATCGGCCGTTGATATCCCACTCGTGAATACAGTAGATGCTGCCCGGCTCGTCGTCGGCGATCTCCCACGAGTCGGTCGTCGGATTCCACTGCTCAGCTCTCCCACACCGTTCACACGTCCTGTCTGTCGGTCGACGAAGCGCTGCGCTCATATCGGAATCGGAGGCCGTCCTCGGATTTAAATATACCTTGTCGGAAGCCGCGCCGGTCGAGACAGGAGGCCCACAGCCGAACCTGCGACCCGATCCAGAACCGCCGAGTATTCATATGTGTGATTTTATTCGGATAAAATTGTGTATTTAACCTTAAATTGGGTTAATAAATTAGAGTATATTAGCGTATACCGGCGAAAAGGTTTATACGTTGAATGATTTCTAAGCTGTCGTATGATACCGAATAACGCGGCTGTCGACCCCTACACACCGGAGACGAACTACTTCGAATGTCTCGACTGCAGTCGCCGGACGACGAGCGACAAGCGACTGGCGACCTGCGGCGAGTGCGGTGGCCAGCTCCGAAACATTGCCGTCCCGCGGGAATAACGTAGTCGGCCAACACCCCGACCAGCTACGCGGGCTGTGAGCTACTCGGCTCGATCCCCCCAGCCAGCCGGTCGACGACGAGGACCGCGGCCGCGCCGCCGACCGCAAACAGCAGAAACAGCCCGACCGTTTCCACAGTCCAGACCGTACCCGCGTCGGCCAGTTCGATCGTCGTCTGTTCGACCGGGGCCCGCAGCGCGCCGACGATGAGACTCACCAAAAACACCAGCGTCGCCTCCCGGTAGCGGTCAAGCGCCCAGCGCACGCTGTGGGCGATCGTCAACAGACCGACGACGCCGCCAGCCATGAACGTCACCACGGGCGTTGCGGTGTCGACGACTGCACTGATACCCCCGCCGTTGAGAACGCCAGCCAGCGCGTCGGTAAACTGGCTCAGTGCGTTCGACATGAACTCGTATTGGCCGAGCATGAGCAGCAGCAACGACCCTGAGACACCGGGGAGGATCATCGCACTCACCGCCAGCCCCCCGGCGGCGAAGATCACCGGCAGCGACGAGCCAAGTGCCCCGGCCGCGTAGCCTGACAGCAGAAACGCCAGCAGGAACCCCCCGGTGGCGGCCGCCTGTCGACCGCGTGTCGCCAGCGAGACGTGGCTGTAGAGGACCGCCGCCGAGGCCCCGATCAGCCCGAAAAAGAAGCCGTAGGTCTCGACCGGGTTGGTCTCCAGGAGGACCGCAATAACCCGGAGGACGGTCACGACCGCCGTTGCAATGCCAGCACCCAGCGCGAGGAGGAACGGCGTATCGATCTCCCGAAGCGCCGCCAGCGCCTCTGGTCGCCCCTCGGCTCGCAGCCCGCCGAGAAGGGTGCGGAGCCGACTGGGGTCGACGGCGGTGATCGCCCCGATCAGTCGTTCGTAGATCCCCGTTATCAGCGCGATGGTCCCACCGGAAACCCCGGGGACTGCATCCGCCGCCCCCATACCGAGGCCGCGGAGGTAGATACCAACCAGATCGCGGAGTGTCGTCATTACCAACCGATGGGGGACCGAAGGCATTGGTAGTTCGGGTTTATCAGCATCCGAACGAGTCAGTTGCCAATAAATGAATCAGAAAACAATCGACTGCGGACGCGACTGCGAATAAATAGGTTAGCTGGCGGTCCGATTACGCACCGCTTTCGACTGCTGTTTCGCTCTCGGGGACATCGACTGATTGGTCTGTGAGTTCGACATCGACGGCGCTGTCATCCACACCGACGACCTGTGCCTCCTCAACCGATGCAGTGCCGCCTTCCCCGGTATCGCTACTGAAGACGTACTGGCCGGTTGCTTGTACGCTCGTGTTGGTGTAGCCGTTTTCCGGGCCGAACTCGTCGTACCCCGTCGTGGAGTACGGCAGCGTCATCTCGAAGTTCCCCTCGGCGTCGGCGGTCGCATACTGGGAGTAGGTGAACGTCTCACCGGATTCGGGAATCTCCATCTCGACGGTCGCACGGACTTCCGTGTCGGGTTCAGCACCCGTGCCGTCGACAGTTGCCCCGGGAACCCGTTCGAAGGTTTTCACCCAGCTCGGGCTCGTTTTAATGACCTGATTGATGTCGAGGTTGGTCGCTTGGGCCTGGTAGAACACCTCACTTTGGAAGTCACGAGAGCTTCTGAGCGCGTTCGATTCGGCGGTGTTGACCAGTCGGTAGTGTTCGAGCGCGTCGACGCGCTCGGTCGGGTTCGCACCGATTCCGCCGAGTTGGGCGTTCGGTGTCTCGTTGACGTAGTCTCGGGCCTCATCGAGCGTGTCAAACGTTTGGACACCCGACTCCGGATCGAAGCCGGGGACGGTGACCTGTTGGCCGCTGCTCGTCTGGGCGGTCTGCGGCTCAGTCTCGACGACGATTGGATCGGGGTCGACCGCGCTCCCATGGTAGTTATACAGCCGGATCATCTGGCTGTCGTAGTACCGCTGGGTGCGGAGCGTGATCGGCTGGCCGAGCTGTTGTTGACCCTGTTGGCCCTGCACAAGCGGATAGGTCTGTTCGATGAAATCACTCTCGCTGACATTATTGTTGAAGACGATCGGCGCACCGAACTTCGAACTCGGCGAGATCATTTCCCAGTCGACCATCACGTACCGGGTCTGTCCGTCTTCACCCATCTTCTCGTTGAGGGCGTCGGCAGCTTCCTGTTCGGACGGAGCCAACAGGTAGTTAGCCGCCTCAGTTGCACCCTGCTGGAAGGGATTAGCGTTCGGAATCCGTTCGCCCTGAGTTGTGATCCAGTGGCCGTAGTCCCACCATGATTGGACACCGTAGGCTCCCTCGGGATAGTCGAAGTCACCGTCGTCAGGGCGATCATAAGCACCGTAGTGTTCCATGGCGTTGTCAGCACCGCCGAGTTCACCGGGTTGGGGAGTCTCGCTGCTCATCCACTCGAACGTATCGTCCCACTGAGTGACTGCTCCTGGACCGTTTCGGTCGGCCGTAGCCCACGCCGACCCCGCGAAGGGAACCAACAGCGGTGCGGTTACGACGAGCAGCACTGCCACTGCAACCATCACCTGCCAGCCTTCGAGGCTCTGTATCGACGCCCGCAGCGATTCACCGGCGGCCGTCACGTCCAGATAACCGAACACCTGACCGACGAAGATTGCCGTGAATACCGCAACGACGACTGCGAGGTAGTAGTTGAACCGCACCTGTGTGAACGCGGCTGACGTAATGAATGCCGCCCAGACGATGAGATACAGCTCCGCCGCATCGTACCGGTGGCGCAGCGTTGCACCGACAAGAATGCCGGACGCAATGAGCAGCCCGATGATCTGCCAACTGGTGCCGAACACTCCGGCGATCGTTTCGAACACAGGGGTTGCGAGATAGATCAAGCCAATGGTGGCAAGGGAGCCGACAACGTAGCCCGTGTCCCTGATATCATCGCTCCGGATGAGCGGGCGAGCCAACACGACGATTGCCGCGATGACGGCGGTGAAGAAGGCGAGCCCGTACTCGGTGTAGATGAAATTGAAAGCGGACTGTCGGGCAAGCGGCGGCGCTGCTTCACCGATAGTCTGCGCATTGGCAGTCGCACTGAAGCCGACCCGCGTGATGAGTGATGAGAGGAGTTGCTGAACGAAACTCGAAAAGATCACGGCCAGCACGGCCAGAATTCCGACGACTGTAACGGGATACAGCAAGAGATCGATATCACGGTCATCCCATACGCGTGCGAGCGCAGCGAGGAAGACGCAGCCCAGCGCAACACCGAGCGGCAGGACCACGTGGAGCAGTGAGTTACTCGTTGCGCCTCCGATCGTGAACTGATTGAGCGGGACGAACATTAGCAGCCCGGTGACAGTCATCGACACAGCACCGACAAACGCGATCGGCTCCGGACTCGATCCGTGGTAGACGTCGCTCGTGAGTTTGACCGCAAAGAAGATACCGGTAAATCCGACCAGGAGAATGCCCGGCGGCCACGCCCACATATAAAGCGCGGCCGCGACGCCAGCCGCAACCGAGTAGGCCAGTGGTCGACGGAGCGCGTCGAAATCACGGTCGGCAACCAGCTCCCAGACCGGCTGTTCTCGTTGTGCGACCGAAAGCGCGACAACGAAACCCAGCACACCGAGCGTCTGGAAGAAGACTTCGGCCGCATGGTGGTCGTAGAATCCGACCAGCGAGTAGTTGAGGAACGTTCCTGGAAGGAGTGCGAAGACGACGACTCCGACGAGAGCAGGGCCGCGCCCGGCGAACCGTGCGGCGATATAGTAGGCCGGAACGACAGCCGCTGCAGCAAATACAGGGGCCGCAATGAGCATGATCACTCCGGCGTACTCCCCGGATGGGTTACCGAAACTCGTCAGGAGGATAAATCCAGAGACGATCTGATCGTAGAGCGTCCCGAACTGTGCCGAACTCGTTCCCGAGGGGTAGTTCGTCAGCGGATCGAACGGCATCGTCCAGGGGAAGTTGTCCAGGAGATACGACGTCTGTCGGAAATGATACCACGGGTCGTTTCCGCGGAACGTAACGCCCCCGTTAGTTTGGAAGTTACCGAGCGCACGAAGACGAACGGCCAACATGAACGCAATGACAGCACCCAGCACTGGCACGTGGTAGAGTTCTTTCAATGCCTCGCCGAGCGAGTCGGCCTGTGTTGCGTCCCGAACGGAGTCGACGATCGCGTCTTTCATTAGTTTGTCACAGATACAAACAGTCAATAAGGCTTGTGAAACTGTGCGTGGGATCCCAGTGATCAACGGTACCTATCACCGAGTCGAAACAGCTAAACGAACACCGAAATTCACGTAGAATGTGCACGTGTCGGTCGTCCTCTGTACGTACGCGGAAGATATGTACAACCATTTCAGGGAGGCAGCCGACAGCATCCTCTCGCAAACGTATGGATCTGTGGAGCTTGTCGTGATCGTCGACGGCACGGAGGCCGTGTACGATCAGGTCGTTGCTGACTACGGAACGCGCGACGACGTCGTGATCCAGTGTAACGAGGAGAATATCGGGCTACTCGAAAGTCGAAACCGGGGAGCCAGCGTAGCCAGTGGGGATGTCGTGGCGTTTATTGATGACGATGCCGTGGCGGACGAACGGTGGATCGAACGGCTGGTTCGGGCCTACAAGGACGAAGAGGCGATCGCTGCTGGCGGTAGTATGACACCGCTGTGGGTTGCCGGGAAGCCGTCGTTCCTGCCGGAGGAGTTCCATTGGCTTATCGGCGTGACTCACCGCGGGTTTGCCGAGGAACCGGGAGAGGTACGGAACACGTTCGGATCGAACATTTCGTTTCGGGCGGACGTGTTTGAGGCTCTCGACGGCTTCGATACAGATATTGGTGGACGAAAAGGTGATCGGAACCTACAGGGTGGTGAGACGGAACTGTGTGCACGGCTACATGACCAATATGGACGTGGTGTGTGGTACGAGCCTGAGGCCGAAGTAGGCCACAAGGTATTCGACTACCGAACACGACCCGAGTGGCTCCTCCAGCGGGCGTTCTGGCAGGGATACTCGAAACGGGCAATGGAAGTCCTCGTTCCCGAATCGAATACTGAAGAGTCGGCGTATCTCGTCGATCTCCTCGTTCGACATATGCCCGCCCGGTTATCGAACGCTATCCGAGGACCGTCGCTGATCGAAGCGACGAAGTTACTCATGCTTTTCGTGTTTACCTCGTGTGTCGGACTCGGATATCTGTACGCATTCACACAGTGGCGGTAGTCACAACGATTTAAACAACGGGTGATATCGTGGATAGCATGGACGCCGGAATCGAGACTGATCGGTCGGTCTGTGTGGTTACACATCCCCTGTCGACCGCGAGCGAAGCGGCTGTCGGTGGGCTTCTGGGGGTTGTGTCCGCGGCTGCGAGTTCAGTCTCTCTGATAACCGCGAACCTCCCCGAGGACTCCGATGTATGGGACAGCTACGAGGTGTGTGAAATAAGCAGCTCGGAAACGGGGGAGTCAGTCGGCACTGCAGCAGTACGATTCATACGGAACCAGATACGGATGTGCAGCGAACTCCGACGGCGCGACGAGGAGATCGTGCTGTTCTTTGGTGCCGTATCCTACCTGCTACCGATACTGCTGTCACGACTGTTAGGAAAAAGGGTCATCGTCGAACCGCGGGGGAACGTCCCCGATTCCCTCTACCGGATCTGGGCTGACCGCCTCCCCGATCGGTTGGCGTTCCTGCTTTCACGGCCGGTGTGGCTACTTGAACGCGCTGGCTACCTCGCCTCCGATGCCATCCTACTGCTTTCACCATCAATGGCCGACGATCTCGATCTGCAGGCTCCGAGATACCAGCACAAAATCCACGAACACGGCGCGCGGCCGGTCGACATCGATCGGTTTGCGCCGACGACACCGTTCGCCGACCGTGAGCGAACGATCGGCTACCTCGGCCGCCTCGACGAGGAGAAAGGCGTCGACGTGCTGACCGAGGTGGTGAAACAGCTCCCCGACGACATCGAGTTCGTCTTCGTCGGCGATGGTACTCTCCGGCCACGGATCGAAAACGAACTGGCCGAGAAGATCGACCGTGGTAGCGTCAGACTCCCCGGCTGGGTCGACCACGACGAGGTTCCAGCGTTCCTCGGCAGCTTCCGTCTACTGGTGATGACCTCACGCACCGAAGGAGTGCCGACGACGGCGCTCGAATCGATGGCCTGTGGAACACCCGTCTGTGCGACTCCCGTCGGCGGGATTCCGGACGTCGTCCACGACGGTGAAACGGGGTGGCTGCTCGAGGACGAGTCGGCGGCGGAGATAGCGGCTCGCATCGAGCGGCTGGTGCGTAACGACGAACAACTTGAGGCGGCAAGCCAGCGGGCTCGATCGTTCGTCGTCGAGCAGTATGGGTTCGATGCCGTCGTCGAGAAGTATCGGCGCGTCTTCGCGTCGGTCCGATAGCTACATTGATTTACCCGAGTGGACAACAGCAGCCCATGTCACGGACTATCGAGTTGGACGACGATCTGTACGCTCGGCTCGACGGGCGAGCGACGAACAACGGCTTCGAGTCGACCGAGGAGTACTGTCAGATGGTGCTCCGGACAGTGTTGGAAGAACTCGAAGACGGCGGAACAGCGATGGATCAGGACGTCGAAGACCGTCTCGAAGACCTCGGCTACCTCAGCTAGAACGCCGCCCGGACGGCCCGGCGGACACGCCGTTTTTCGAGGGCCGTCTCGTCTATGACCTCGTAGGACGGCTCCCGTTGGGCCGAGTCGCTGTTCGGATCGAACACATCGCCCCGAACCTCGCCGTCCATATCGGTTGGAACGTCGTAGCCACGCAGATGCAACAGCGTCGGTGCGAGATCCAGTATACTGAGCGTCTCGGCTGATCCCGTCTCGAAGCTCGGGCCGGTCGCGACGAACAACCCCTCGCGTTTGTTTTCCCCCTTCCAGCCGTCGTCGGCCGGATCGCTGAACACCTGCTGGCGTCCGATGCTTCCCTGAATGTGGACGCCGTTACGCTGGTCAATCACGATGTCGGGAATTTCGTTGCTGTACTCACCCGAATAGACGTCTTCGCCACGGTGGACGGCCGTCGCAACTGGTCGTCCATCAGGGCCAGTCAGCGATTCGAGCCGCTGTATCACCTCGGTACGGAGTTGCTCGTATCGGTCAGCATCGCGGCCGACCGTGAGATAGATCGGTCCCTGTCCGCTTGCGACAACATCGGTCCGATCCCAATCGATGTTCGAGGTCTTGCTCTCTCTGGGGAGTTCTCCCTGCTCGTCGGGAATGAGATCCAGGAGGAACTGTGGGGCGAGGCGAACCGCGAGCGCCTGTAGCCCGAACGCCGAGAGGAGTCGAAGGAGCCGGTCACGATTGATTCCGAGACGGTGGACGAGTTTCGCTGCATCCGCATCGAGTGTGAGATAGCCCTGTTGTTCCAACCAGGAATTGATGTGGAACACGGTATCGACCGCCGTCGACCCGTGATCGCTCATCAACACAACATCGTGACCCTCATCAAGGAACCAGCCGAGGTGATCGTCGATGATCTTCCACCCACGAAGGGTATACTCGTCGTCCCAGAGATAGTGTTGAAGCGAATTGATGTAGAAGGTCGTTACCTGAAGGAATGTCAAATCGTACTCCTCGAAGAGCTCACGGGCGACGGTGAACCGCGTCTCCATCACCTCGAGGATCTCCTCGGCGGCTTTATCCGGAGTCGCTCGTAGCTCGTTTTTGATGGTGACGCGGTAGTCGTGATCCTCGATGAGTCGGTCTTCGAGTGCCTCCGGGTAAGCAAACCCCTCGTTTCTGCCGTCCGGTGCGCCAGCGATCACGAATTCGTCGACGTTTTTGGGCGGATAGGTAGTCGGCACCCCCATGACACCCGGCCGCTCGTGATCCGAGAGGATCTCCCAGTACTCCCGCTGTCTGTGTTTGCGATCCTGTGGATAGTAGATGCGCCGGTCGTCGACGTCGATGTTCTCCCACCAAAAGATGCCTAACTTCCCGGGGTTTTTGCCCGTCGCATACGCTTTCCAGTTCGGAGATGTCACCGGCGGCAGGACGGATTCGAGATCAGCGGTTATCCCCGTCTCTATGGCCTGTTCGATGTTCGGTAACTCACCGGCTTCGATCCAGGGCTCGAGGAGTTCGAAATGAGCACCGTCGAGTCCGAACACGACAGTACGGGGGCGTTCATCAGCCATAGGTGCGATTAGACGGATCGACGCATATATCTTTATCACCTCCATTCTACTACTGAATCAGATGACGGCGACCGCTAGGATAAGTGTCGAGATCGAGCTAGGGTGGGGGTTTCACGACAAGAAACCCCCATCGGCAGTCGCTGAACTGAGCGACGACGGCAGTGCCGAACGTGCGGCACTGCGATGGCTGCTGGATCTGTGTGACGAGTTCGGGATTCCGATCACGTTCAACATGGTCGGTCATCTGCTGCTCGACTCGTGTGACGGCGACCACGACGGTCCCCATCCCGACGATTGGTTCGACCGTGATCCAGGAACCGATGCCGACACCGACCCACTGTTTTATGCACCCGAGATGGCCGAGTGGATTCGAGACGCCGAGGTCGACCACGAACTCTGTACCCACACGTTCAGTCACGTCCTCTGTGACGAGGTGAGCGATGCCGTCCTCAACTGGGAGTTGGATCGTGTCGCCGAACTCCACACAGAAGATGTCGTCTCGCTGGTCCCACCTCGCCACCGGAAACCGCCGTCAGACCTCCTCCAGCGACACAGCATTGGCGTGCTGCGGCTGCCAGTCGACGAACGCCCGCCGTCGAACCCCCTCGGACGGTACCTCTGGACACTCACCCGAAACAACCCCCTCGACGAGCCGACCACCGTCAACGGCGTCGTCGAAACGTACATTTCGCCGGTGATGACGCTGAGCGCGCCGTATCTTTCCCGCGGTGTATCAGCCCCACATCCAGCCTACCGTCTGCTACCTGAAGCCATTCGTCAGAGACGGCACGAAGGGTTCCTGAAATCCGGGCTGGACGCGGCGATACGTACGGAGTCGGGGGTCCACTACTGGACACATCTATACAACATTGCCCACCGTGCCCAACGGCAGCCGCTCCGCCGATTTATGATGCAGCTCGGTCGGAACGAGGGGATTACAACGGACCGGATGGCGGACCTCACGAGATAGTCACATATAGCCGAGGTCTTCGAGGTGCTGTTGGACCTCACGGCCCTTCTCGCCCTCACCGATCCGAGTGTGTGATTCCTGCTGTGCGGGCGTGTGATCCGTCTCGGAAAGCTCGGTTTCGACGGCTGATTTCAGATCGAGAATCGACTCGATATCGGCAATCAATCGCTCGTCGGTAGCCGCAACCGCGGCGGTCTCGGTGTGTTCACCCTCTTGGAGTCCGTGGTCGCTCACGAGCAAGAGTTCGTCGTCGTCGCCAAGGTCGGCCCGGAGTTCACCGACAAACTCGTCGAACTCCCTGTAGGCCCGTTCCTGTAGCCCCGGTTCGGCGTACGAAACGTGGCCGATCAGATCCAGCCCGCTGGTGTATCCGAACACGAGTTCGTATCGTTGACCCCTGAGGGCTCGCCGTGTCAGTGCGATCCGTACCATCGACATCTCCATACAGCGTTCGTAGAACTTACCCGGATCGGATGTCGTGTGCCGATGGTCGGTTTCGTCCTCCAGATCGAGCTGGAACAGCTCGCCCATGTTCTTCCGGAGTTCGTGTTCCCTGTCTTCGTCGTCGGGATCAACAACGTAGTTCGGGATCCCGATCGCCTTCGAGGTTGCGTCATCAAACACCGTTTCGAGTACGTGTTCCTCGTAGTAGGAGGCGGGCGTCCTGAAGTTCCCCTCGTCGGTGTTGTCGAGTAACCACGCACCCAACTTGACCTGTACCTGCTTCGGGAGTAGGACCGTCGACAGCCGACTGGCTGCACTGAATACCGGGTTCTCCCATGCGAGGCCTTCTTTGAGCTCAATCCCGTGAGCTTCGGGCGGCAATCCGGTGATGATGCTGGGCCACAGCTCGTGAGTGCTCGGTCGACCAGTCTGCGAGGAGAGGACGGTGTCGATCTCTTTGGAGGCGTCTAAACAGAGATTCGGGTGCTCCTCTCCGTCGAGAATATCCGGATCTAACGCATCGATTCCGAGGACAACTATGCTCATTTAGATACACCAGTGTTCCCACGATGAGTTCGTGCTGATGTCAATATAGTCCTATAGTCTTCAATAGATATAAATGATGGCTGAAGAGGGCGAATAGCAATAATGAAATGCATCATCAGCCGCTGGGTAATACAACAATAAACGCCTTTTGATATACACACATATTATATCTTGTCATACATATTGTCAGAGAATCTATTTATTACAAGTAGCCGAGTTCTTTCAATCGAGATTTAGTTTCCGGCGCTGTGTCGACTCCGGAGAGAGTCGATAGTTGCTCGCACGCATCGCGAGCAGTTCGAACAACAGTCGTCGGAGCCGTTTCGATCTCAGCTTGTTCGTCGGCATGGAAAGCTAGTTCTGTACCATCAGATTCGATGATTATTCGCCAGTCGTCTTCATACGCTGCGACAGAATTCACCGAGACACGCTGGCGCAAGTAGCTACGATCAATGTCCGGATATCTGTCGTAGAATTCGTTGTCTCCTAATGCAGGATACTCGCAGACGACTGGTTCAGAATCGGGTTCGACAGGTGTAACGTCCTCCGTCGGAACGTCCGGATCACTAGCCTGTAGGAGGAAATCATAGACATCTTTAACCGAAACTAACTCTTCGATATTTCCGTTTAGTTCCGGATGTGAAATAACAAACGGAACGCGAGCAAGAGCGTCACTGATAGATGCTTCATGACCGAAACGCTGTCGACCCATGCAGTCAGTTTCGCCGAGGTTTTCTCCATGATCGCCAACGACGACGATTGCAGTCTCGTCTCGAATACCCGCCTCATCAACAGCATCAACCAGCCGCTGGATGTGGCGATCTACAGATTCCACAGAAGCAGCATACATATGACGGAGTGTCTCGAGATCACTATCGTCGACAGCGTCGTTTTGTACGAGACGGATAAACTCCCACGGAGCTGCAACATCGTCGTTGAGTCGTTCAAACTCCGACTTCGAAATACGGTGTCCGAGATGTTTTCGCTGGAGATCAGGAGGTGATTGATACGGTCGATGAGTATCCATATAGTTGGCAAACATAAAGAACGGCTGATCTCTGGGTGCCTCCTTGTGAATCCTCTCTTCAAGCAGTGTTGTGTTTTTTTCGGGCGAATAGCTGTGTTGTGGGTTCGGTACGAACGTCTGATGGGGAATACGAGTGAGTTGAGGTAGGTACCGACGTGAGAACGCATTTATTCCAACACTGGCGAGGTTCAAACTGCTCTGTAGAGGACGGTCATGTCTCAGACAGGCTTTGATAACCGATGTCGCCATATCCGATGTGGACATATTGTCATCACGATTCCGAAGGTACGTATACGTGTCAAGACCCTTTGGGAAAGGCTCTGGTGTCTGCGTATATCGGAACGTATCGAATGCTCTGTCGAATTGCCAGAGTGGACTCACAAACCCGTTACCCGAAACGCCATGCGTTGAGTAGCCCCGCTCCGAAAACTGGTCAATGAGATCTGTCGGAGCCGTCGACTGGCTAGGTTGTGTAATACCATGTTCGTGTGGATATTTTCCGGTGAAAATTGAGGCATGTGATGGTTGGGTCCATGTTGCGGGTGCAACCGCGTTCTCAAACCAGACGCCATCTCTACCCAACTGCCGAAGATGTGGTGCGTGATCACGTGCGCGGTCTACCCGACAGGCATCCAACACAAGCAAGATAACGTTTGGCTGTGAAGCAGTAGTCATACAAAGAAGATAGATCCAATAGCAATTAAAATATTGATTGATGAAACAGAATTAACCATCACCACAAGATGGCGTTGTTCCAGTGAATCAATAATAAATATAGAAGCAGTTTTTTATCCTCACTCATATAGGTCAGTTATGACCGTCTCTTACATCTTAACATTTCGCCCATCCGGTATCGATCTATATCACAATCATGATCCAAGCGCGGCTATCTTTCGCGATGGAGAACTAGTTTTTGCAGCCGAGGAAGAACGGTACACACGACAGAAGCACGGAGAAAACCAGTTCCCAGACAACGCAATTCAGGCATGTCTAGATTTTTGTGGCATCGAACTCCACGAAGTTGATAAAATTATCATCCCTGACGATCTCCGTCTGCGACGTCATTTCCTCCCGCATCGTCTGAAGAGTAGTGTTTTCAATTCTGAAAGCTCGTTACAGACGCTCTATTGGTTGAATTCGTTATTAGTAAATCATACTCGATCACATTTTACGCCGGTGGAGCCAGTGCGACGGCATCTATCGAATACAAATCAACAGGTGCCACCAATCGAAGCCAAATCACACCATGCGTGCCACGCGGCAAGCGCGTTTCATCCCTCCGAGTTCGATAGAGCGCTTGTGGTTACAATCGATGGAGTCGGTGAGTACGACTCAACAGTTGTTTGGAGAGGTGACGAAAGCGGGATCGAACGACTCCGAACGTACAATTATCCGAACAGTTTGGGGTCGTTCTTCGGTACGGTCACCGAATTCCTCGGCTATCGGAAAAACAACGGTGAAGGAAAGGTTATGGGACTCGCTCCCTACGGCAATCCAAACACGGATATCGCCGCAACACTGCGTAGTGCCGTCGATACGGGCGTAGAGTACGATGTGACAGAGATAGTCGATCCTAAGCCCGGACAGACAATCGACGTTGCGAATCTTGAACGGTTGTTCGGCCGTCAGCGAAAAGAGACGCCGACAGAGTTCACACAGTGGGAGAAAGATCTCGCGTACGAAGCTCAAAAACTTCTCGAAGAGATTGTAACTGGAATTGTGACGTATTATGTGAATAAAACGGGTATCAATAACGTCGCACTAGCAGGTGGTGTCGCACTGAACTGTAAACTGAACAAGGCAGTAATGGACTTAGACGAGGTCGACAACGTATTTATACAGCCGGTAGCTGCGGACAACGGGCTCGCTCTCGGTGCAGGATATCTAGAGCAGAACCCAACCGATGTCGAACCAATGACGGATGTGTACTATGGCGACGAGTTCGAGACGGCGGAGATCCGCAATCTCCTTGAAACCAATAAGATAGACTACTATGAGCCGGATGATCTAGAACAGACGGTCGCTGAGCGACTTGCCGACGGAGAGCTCGTCGGATGGTTCCAAGGGAGGATGGAACTCGGCCCACGAGCATTGGGTAACAGAAGCATTCTCGCTGATCCACGAACAGAGTCCTCTCGAGATCGTGTCAATGAATTTGTGAAACATCGCGAGGGATGGCGTCCGTTTGCACCCTCGTTACGGTATGAAGACGCCGACGAATACTTAGAGGACGCTGTTGAGTCACCATTTATGATTAAAACGTTTGATATTCCTGAACACAAATGTGACGAGATCGCGGCTGTTATCCACCCCAACGACGCGACAACTCGCCCACAAACGGTTCGATCGAACCAGAATCCACGATACCACGCGCTACTCTCAGCGTTCGCAGACATCACCGATGTGCCCGTTCTTCTCAACACATCATTCAACGATCACGGCGAACCAATCATCAGGACGCCAAAAGAAGCCATCAAAGCCTTCTACGCAATGGGGCTCGATATTCTCGTACTCAATGACTTGATAATTGAAAAATAAGAATGGCCACAGACACCAGAAAGCGTATCGCGTTCGTGACAGCTGCCGATCTTTCCGGGACAACCGGTGACAGCGTTGCAACTAAAGAGATTGTGGGTGCACTCGCGGACCGTCCCGACGTCGAGGTCGAGTTGTTTAGTCAGACACCGACAAAGGAACTTCCAGCTGAGATCGAAACCGCAGTCCAACGGGCAACAGCGCTTCCAGAGAAGCCAAATGAGGCAGCCACGTGGCGAACCCTCATTTGGCACGGCCGTCTTCAGACAGCATTAGCCTGGCAGCTCGGTTGGGCTATTGGTGACCGCCAGTTCGATCTCGTTATTACAAGAATCAATCCCTCTATGATCTTTCCACCACTGCTTGCTAGCGCAACCCGAACACCATACTCAATTCTCGTCCGAGGTATGGTCTCACGGAATCTTTCTTTCGGCCGGATCGTGGACCGTGTCGTCTGTCTCAATTCCCGACTCGCAGACAACGCATACGTCGCCTACCAAGAGGTCAAAGAGATGGTCGATCGCTGTCGACCGCCAACCAAACCCCCGTCGACTGTTGTGCCAAACGCGGTCGACCCGGAGGTGTTCCATCCCATCGAGAGGACAGAACAGCGAGATGCTCTCGGCATCGACCCCGACGAGTTCGTTGTCGGATTCGTCGGGACACTACACAAACGCCACAAAACTGAGCTACTACTGCGCGGTGCAGCAGAGTCCAACTGCGATGTTTCAATTCTGATTGTCGGGGATGGACCGGAACGGGAACACTTGGAAGCCGTTGCTGACCAAGTCAGTACTGGTGGAAAGATTCAGTTTATCGGTGCAGTTGCTCACAGCGAGGTTAATCAGTACATCTCTGCATGTGACATTTGTTACGGAGTCGTCGACCCCGATCGACCATCAAATCCGATTAAATTATACGAATATCTCTCGTGTGAACGGCCGGTCATTACCTCCACAACTGACGAACTGGAATTCATTCGGCGTGAGAACTTCGGATCGGTACTTGATACCTTGTCGCTGGAGTCTGTCAGAACTGGAATTGAACAGCTGGAAGCACTCTCACCAACTGAAAGACAAGAGATGGGCCATCGTGCGAGAAACTATATCCGGAACAATCATACATGGTCAGCATTCACTCATATCGTCTGCCCAAATGAGAGAGACAATGACAAATGAATTTTAGATGCGGCAGAGCATTTCCTATAGAATTCTATACAGTATTTGATCTACACGAATTACAAAGTTTGATATCTACCGATATAAAAACAGAACAGAACAGAACATATGCAAATAGCCTACTTAGTCAACGACTTCCCGAGTGCTAGCTCTCCTGCACGTATTAATCAGATCGAAGGGATGTTTGAGAGGGGATACGACATTCACATTTATGCATCACAACGTCCTCCTGAACAGGATTACGCCCCAGTTGATGAAATGGTTTCTGATCGGATAGAGTATACGACAATACCAAAGACGAAACTGAAACGATTGTCTCACAGTAGACCACATCTTTCACGAATTATTGCAACGGATCCAACGAAACTGACAGTGCTTGCAAATTCGTTTCGGTTCGGACGGGACGCACTCTCATTGCATCCTATTTATAAAATGTCACCAATGATTGGAGAATCGTTCGATATTATCCATGCTCATCGAGGAACTACAGCTAGAATCGGAGCGATTCTCAAAGAAGCTGGCGTCTGTGATAACCTTGTGTCGACATTTCACGGATACGGCGTGCGACAGGCAAGAGAAGATCCCCAACGGTACCAGCATCTCTTTGAGACGGGAGATCACTTTATGGGAGTTTCGAAACACATATGTGATGAACTTGCAAATTTAGGTGTTGATAAACAAAAGATCAGCCGCCATTTTAATGGGATTATAATGAGCAACTTCTCATTTCGATGGACAGATACAGTAGATTCTGTTCCCGATCCGGTCAAAATAATCACAGTAGGAAATCTGAAACCAATAAAAGGGCACAAATATGGGATTAAAGCACTAGCAAAATTGCATCATAATGTAGATGTCGATTTAGAATATCACATTGTCGGTGGGGAATCAAACCGGGAAACACGCGACAAGCTGGGATCGCGAAAGGAACAACTGAGCAAACAAGCAGATGAACTTAATATCGCTGACAAAGTCATATTTCACGGTCATATACCTCGACAAGATGTGATAACGAAACTTGACAACTCACACATATATGTGTTGACAAGTATAGAAGAAGGATTACCAACAGTACTGTTGGAAGCACAAGCCGTTGGTCTCCCAGTCGTAACGACCGACGCAGGAGGGGCCGAAGACGCAGTAAGCGAGAGTGCTAGAATAGTGCCACCTCGTGACGTAGATAGACTGTATGAGAACCTACGGAGTCTTATTGAAATTCCAGAACAGTGGCCAGAGATAGGTAAAAAGGGCAGACATTTTGTGGAAAATAATTTCAGCACAGATGCGCTTAATGATGATCTCGTGGAGATCTACGAAAGAGTAGCGGCAGCTGAGTGACTTTATATTTCAATAAATAATTATTATTTATAACCGAGTGCCTCTAATCTGTGTTCTACCGTCTCAGAATCCATCTTTTCCATATTTATAGGGGGTTCTGAGACAGTATCTCGTCTTTCTCCAGAGATCTCGATCCAAGGGACTCGTGTTAGATTCGGGTGAGGGAAATCGATAATATGTCCATACATCCGCATCGGTATCGGAAATCCTCGCTCACCGATGAGGTTCGCATGATCTGCGGTCATCACCGTTTTTCCTTTTAGATATCCAACTAGCTTATCTGCGGATTCAAGTACGATTTCATGGTTTTCCTCGTACGCCTTCAGGAGCTTATGTCTTGGAATTTTGTTACCCCACATCTGTTCGTTCCAAGGGTGAGGAGAATCAGCACCTCCGAGTTCAGTACCGATACCAGCAGCAATATCTTTTCCTGTAGGACCGAGGAACGGATAATGTGGTTGCATGAAGTGAACCACAAGGCGTTTGTCAGGGAATTTTTCGCGGGCCTCTTTCGCCTTCTGCACAACAGCTTCGGGAGGGACCGTCTCTAATTCTTTGTCCCAATGGGTATCAAGAAGGTTCCATACTGCGTGGAAACTCTTGAGATCCAACGTGGTCCCTGAGTGTGGGTTGGCGGTCACATATACCGTGTCGTGATTCTCTTTTTTATTGAAAACCTTCTGCATAAACCCTCCGCTGTAGCTAGCTGGCATCTCAACTGTATCAAAGTCCGAATTCTCCATGTGACCTTTGACATATTTTTTTGTATATTCAGGTCTGGCAGCGTCGACAATCAATAGATTGTCCCAATCCTCTTGCATGGGATCGAAATCAGAGAACCCATACCTAAAACGATACCAGAATCTGTTGATTCGTATACACTTCTGTAAAAATTCTTTTTTGATAGTGTTAAGAGCCCACATGTAAATTCGTTCTACTCCGTGCTATTCCGTTATCTGGCTATGAACCTTTCCATATAATTAAATCAGTTGAGATTCCAAGGTAGATTCCGAACAAGTACTCCCCGAAACCTCCCAGATAGGACATATATAATTGTAAAATAGATCACAGCACCGAAGGATATAAGTAAAAGGAGAGAAACTATGGTCTCAGCAGATTCTACCTCGTTGATTTGAATCATGCCTTTTGCGCCATACACCCCCACTGCCATGATAACGGCAGATATGATTTGTCTAACTATTTCTCGGATAGGCGTCTTGAATTTGACCATCCGATTCAGTTGTATATATGATATGAATGTCCCGATGAACATGGTAAAGGCCGTGGCTACAGCCGCTCCGATCCAGCCAAAAAAGTAGACAAGTGCAACATTCATTACAACGTTCGTCGATATTAGAACGGCGTTGATTTTGAATGTGATATCTGGTCTGTTGAGTGCATTTATTGCACCCATCATCTGTTGTTGGTATGTGTAGAGAAGTGTTGCCAAAATAAGAATTCCCAGAACAGATGACCCCCTTACGAACTCACCTCCATAGATCAACATTATATAATCTCCGAGTACTATTCCTCCAAGCAGTCCTGGCGTCACGATCAGACCGGTGAACGCAAGTGAGTCGTTTACGTAGCCCGCTATTTCATCTTCATCTTCTTCGGGGTCAAGACCACTAATTTCGGGGAAAAGAGTGTTCCTAACAGCCATCCCGAAGAGTTCGAGGAATCTAGCGATAGTCCAAGCCACACCATAGACACCAACAAGAGACGAAGGCACTAGCGCTCCGAGCACCAGTATATCGGTGTCATTGTAGGCCCGATTCTTTACAGATCCAAGCCACGAGAACTTCGCATATTCGAAGAGACTAGAAATGTGCTTCCTCTTCGGCGTCGTTAGACTGGAAGATATGAATCCAGATCCGATTAAGCCAGAAGCTATTTCACCCAGTAAGTAACCAACTATCATACCCTCCAGACCAAACTCAAAATAAACTAGCGTTAACTGTGAGATGCTACTTATTATGAGGTTTGTAGGGGATAATAAACCGGAGATATGCACTTTGGCCTCTCCCGTGAGTGCTGATTGTATGTATGATGAGAATAATCCAGAAAGCAAGAGCAGGACGACGAAGAACCATACCTCCACCCCCACATAATTATCCACAACCTGTCGAAACAGGATTATTGCAGTCGAAAATATAATGGCAAAAAGGCCGATGACTAGCCATCCAACAGTGAAAAATTCCGATTGCTGTCTACCCTCGCTAATCCGCTTAGTAACAGCTGTTGATACCCCTATATTGCCGCCTAGTTTTAGCCACGCGACTAACGACATAGTAACAGTATAAAAACCAATTACTTCTGCACCCAAAACTCGCGCAAAGTATATTGTTGTTATGAATCCCAAAACGGATGCAAACAGTTTAGATACAAAGACCACACCAGCCTTTTGACCTATCCTCATAGTATGATCTCTATTTCCGGGACGAGATACTTATACAGTTAAGTATTAATACTCATCAGACTTCCGTATCGCTCGGAACGTCTGGCTTCTCCAAGATAAGAGGAGGTAGTACATGATCTCATTCAGTATCATTCCGGTAATATCCACAGCTAGTCTCTTGACAATCCGTATTCTTCATCGGTGAACAATTGGTTTATCGATTCGGATACCGAATATTTCGGAACCCAATAGAGGTTGTTTCGTGCTTTAGATATGTCGACACCGAACTCCTCGACCATCGTCTCGGCCGCTCGTGGATTCTCGACGAGTTCTACGTCGACCTCCGTTCCGAGTTCGTCCGCGGCTGCCTCACGAACGACCTCCGCAACCGACAGCACACTCATATCCTCCTCACCTGCGACCTCATAGGTCTCCGTACCGGTAATACCGCTCTCCAGCTGCTCTAACAGCCGTTCGGCACTCCGTACATATACCCGTGCGACATCGACAACGTGAACAAAGTTCCGTGCCTGTGTCCCTGGTTCGTACACGGTCAGCGGCTCGCCAGCAAGCGCACGGTCGACGAAGAAATTGATCACTGTCGGCTTCCGAACAGTCGTCCCGTCGACCTCATGCTCGCCATACAGATTCGATTTCAAAAACAGATGCGCCGGGAACGCACCCTCGGCGAACCCCTCGATCGTCCGCTCGCTGATCGCCTTCGTTCGACCGTACCAGTTGAGCGGGTCCCGCGGCTGGTCGGCGGTAATAGGGAACGACTGGGGATCACCAAGCACAGCCATACTAAACGGAAACGCCATTGCAGCACTGTTTTTCCGGCAGAACCACGCGACGTTATTCGTTCCTTGAATGTTCACCTCATAAGCGAGATCGGCGTTCTCCTCGCAGTCGTCGACACCACTAATCGCCGCGAGATGGCAGACGACATCCGCACCCGCAAGCGCATCCTCCAGCCAATCCCGGTTCCGAACGTCGACGTGGTCGATCTCGACATCGCCGACCGAGTCGACCTGCCCGCGGTACTGGTTGTCGATAGCGATCAGCTCCCACTCCGGGTGAGCCTCCTGCATCTCGACGATGACACGACTCCCGATGTAGCCGGCCGCGCCGGTGATCGCGATCGTCGGGTCGTCGATCGGTGCGTCCGTCTCCGTATCGGCATATTCAGTCATACGTTAACAGCCTTCTTGGATTGTAGTTCGTCAGCCATATCTCGAATCCCGTCTCGAAGCGTCCATTCGGGCTCGAAGCCTGTTTCGTCGAGCCGATCGAAGTTGACGTGGTAGGACGGACCGGGATGTTCGTCTTCGAGATACGTCACGTTCAGTTCGCGGTTGAGTTCCTCGCGGACGATTTCGGCGATTTCCGAGATACGGTAGTTGGCATCGTTCGAGCCGACGTTGTACACCTGCTGTGGCCACTGGTCCGGTTCCAGCGCGGCGTGAGCATAAGCACGGGCGGCATCACGAACGTGAATAAACGGTCGCCAGTTGCTCCCGTCGCCGTAGACCGTCAGCGGTCGGTTAGTGAGTCCACGGAACACGAAGTGGTTCACCACGAGGTTGAACCGAACGCCGGGTGACCAGCCGTAGTTGGTGCTCATCCGGAGTGCGGTGCCGTCGAACCCGTACTCGTCGACAGCCTCGCCAAGCAGTTCCTCGGCGGCGACTTTCGACTCCGCGTAGGGGTTGAGGGGGTTCTGCGGCGTTTCCTCGTCGATGTCCGTGCTTGCCGCACGCCCGTAGTTGTTACACGAGGATGCGACGACGACGTTGTCAATACCGAACTTCCCGGCCGCGGTGAGCACGTTTTCGGTCCCGTCGCGGTTGACCGCGAATGTCTCGGCACGTCGATCGTGGGTCGAGGCCGCGCCAGTAATCGCCGCGAGATGAATCACCGCGTCGACATCTCGTGTCGCGCTTTCGACATCACCATACTCGCGGACATCTCCACGGCGGAACGTCAGTGCATCCGTCACGCTCCCAGCGAGGTTTGCTGGCGATCCCGTGACCAGCGAATCGAACACGACGACTTCGTCGACGCGAGAGTCATCGAGCAGAGATGGAACGAGCGCACTGCCGATGTATCCACAGCCACCCGTGACGAGTACTCGAGTGTTACTCATCGGTCAACACGCCAGGGAGGAACCGGTCTTCGTGGGCGGCGATCCGATCTTGTTCCTCGACGAGTGTCCCAAGAACGTCGCGAATACCTGCTTCCAACTCTTGACGTTGTCCCCCAACGAGTTCGAGAAACCGATCGTTTTCCATCTTCATTTTGTGCTCTTCGTCCTCGTTGCGTGGGTTCTCATAGTGTTTCACCTCGGCATCGAGATCGAACTCCGCGCCGACCTCGGCGATCGTCTCGGCGAGTTCGACGATTGCCACGGGACGGGTCACCTGATTGTAGATGTCGATCCCGTCGTCGCCGGAGTGACCCTCCTCGACGAGTCGGACGAGGCTCTCGACGGTGTCTTCGAGACTGACCATCGGTTTCCGCTGTTCACCCTTGCCGTAGACGGTGATCGGGTAGCCAGCGACCGCCTGCGCGCAGAACCGGTTGACGACGGTCCCGAAGTAGTAGTCGAAGTCGAATCGTGTCAGGCTGTCGTGAGCACGAGTTTCGTCGGTTTCAGTTCCGTAGACGATCGCGGTGCGAACCTCACTCATCGGGAACTCGAACTGCGACTCGGCGAGTCGCATATTCGCTGCATCGAACGACTTCGTCTGGTGGTACCAGCTACCGCCCATCGCCGGAAACGGTACATCGTCGCTGCCGCCCTCGCGGTCGACCGATAGACCACCTTCGGGAATCGGGAAGTGAGGTGCTCCGTAAATCCCGGTCGTCGTGGTTTCGATGAAGTGTGTCTCGTCGAGTCCACACTCATGGAGGCCGTGGAGGAGGTTAAGATTCATCGAGATATTGTTCCGCTGAGTATACAGTGCGCGCTCGCCGTTGATCGACGAGTAGGGCGCACTCGGCTGTGAGGCCGCGTGCAGGACGGTATCGGGCTCGTGGGTGTCGAGCAGTTGGATGACGAAATCGCGGTCAGCAAGGTCGCCCTCGATGAGACTCAAATTCTCGACGGATTCGAACCGGTCTTCCGGCTCCTCGATTCGCGTCGCCGAAACGCTCCCCGATTCCGCGACCCATTCGCGTCGTGCGAAGTTGTCGACGCAGATGACACGCTCGTCGAGTCGATCTGCCAGTCGGAGTGCAGTCGGCCAGCCCAGATACCCGTCGGCACCGGTAAGTAGTACAGACATCGTTACTCAGAATTTGAGTAACCAATTATAAATGTATTGTGTTCTGTCTCTCAATAATGAAATCCGGACCGTACGGTAATCTACTCGGGATATTCTGGTTCGCGGTGAGCAGAACGTTCGAAGTACGCTCCTCAGCAGTGAAGAACAGCGGAACAATCCAGACAGTGATCTCAGATACCAGACAGGTACTCACACCGAGCCGACGGATCGGCTCTCGTGGTTCCAGAGGAGATCGAAATACTGCCACAATCCGGCAACGAACGCCGGGTTTTCGGTGACAGCAGCCTGTCGGAGATGGTTCGGAACTTCCTCCTGCTCGACGAGCAACAGCCCTTGTCCCGTCTCGTAGTGGAGATCCGGATCAACGAACGTCCCCCGCCACGGCAGGACTCGATCGGTGACCCGAACAGTTACCGACGGGAACTGTTCGGCGAGTACTGATCGAATCTCCTGTTGTTGACGGCTGTTTTCCGTAGTGAGGTGTTCTTGAGAGAGCATGAGAATGTTAATTATCACGCCGCGATCGACGGCCTCTCGCATAGCAGGCCCGACGGTTTCAATATACCCGAAACTCTTAGTGAGCATACAGACCTTTTGATCGGCTTCCCGCAATAGCCGCCGTGTCTCACGCTCGCTCGGCTCGCCGACGTCGACCACGTGGAACAGATCTTCCGTCGGACTCAGTTCATCAACCGACCGATCCTGGACCGGTGTGTAGGAGTCGATGAACGACTCGGCAACGCGGTCGACATCGTGTTTGAACTGTTCGTAGGCGTCTTGTCGGTTCGTAATCGCACGGTCGACGATTTCGCTTGGGTCGTGCGGCTGGTACTGTTTCGGGCGTCCAGGAATCACTTTCACGAATCCGGCTTCCGACAGCGAGTCGAGGACACCGTAGATCCGTGCTTTCGGTATGCCCGTCGCTTCGGCGAGATCGGGGGCAGTCGTTCGACCGAGCAATAATAGTTCTTCGAGTGCCGCTTCTTCGTACTCGGTAAGATCAAGCTTTGAAAAGAACGCATCGACGGAATCGGACATAGTAGGCCGTCCTCGTGCAACGGATAAGTAGATGGTGTTACGCAAAAGTTTTATATTTCACCCCTACACAACTTTACTCAGAATATGAGTAACCAAAAAGGGCGGGAACAAACCGAGGAAACATATCTGTCCGAACTGCCGGATGGTGCGGGCTGTACGGAGATCTGGGAACACCTTTCGGAGCAGCGCGACGAATAAAGCAGTACTTGAACCCGACTCACTTCAAACAGAACTTAAATCACCGCAGATACCACTGTCCAAATGCCACATACACCATCTTCATCTGCCAGCCGCCCGCACTCAGCAATCGTGTTGGCCGCCGGCGAGGGAATACGGCTTCGCCCCCTGACGGCAAACCGGCCGAAACCGATGCTCCCGGCCGGAACACGCCCGATTCTCGAACACGTTCTCAATGCGCTGATCGATGCTGGCGTCGACGACATCCATCTCGTCGTCGGTTACCAAGCCAATCGGGTCCGATCACATTTCGGACCGACCTACCGTGATGTTCCGATTACCTACCATACACAGGACAACCAACTCGGGAGCGGCCACGCGCTGCTCCAGGCTCGGGATGGGCCCGACGGGTCGTTTCTACTCGTCAACGGCGACCAGATCATCGACCATCGGATCGTCGAAGCGGTCGGTGATGCCCACGAGACCGCCGGGACGCTGGCGGTCGTCGAGGGGCCCGAAGCAGTCGACTACGGTGCGGTCCATCTCGACGGCGACGAGGTGACGGAACTCATCGAACAGCCCGCCAGCGGCGATTTTCGGTTATTCAACGCTGGGGTGTACGCGTTCACCCAACAGATCTTCGAAACGCTCGATACGCTGTCAGTCGAGCGTGGTGAACTCCCGCTGACCGCCGCTATCCAGCAGTTGATCGGCGACCGTTACGACATTCGTGCCGTTCGGACCGACCATTTCTGGATGGATGCGACCCACCCATGGGACCTGTTGTCGTTGTCCCGGGAACTGCTCACCCGGGGGTGGGTCGACGCCCCAGCCGTCGACAGTGACATTTACGTCGACGACGCCGCACACGTCCACCCCGAGGCGACGTTAGTTGGCCCAGTCGTCGTCGACAGCGACGCCGTGATCGAGCCCGGAGCAGTCGTCGGCCCCTACGCCGCCATCGGCGCGAGTTCGACAATCGGCTCGGGATCAGTCCTCCGTGATGTCGTCATCGACACCGACACCACTATCGGCCCCAACACTACTGCAATCGAACTGGTCGCCGGACAGGGCTGTGTGATCGGTGCCGGACTCACCGCCGGGGGTGGCCCAGCCGATGTCGTCCTGGACGACCAAGTCTACAGCGACGTCGACCTCGGCGGTGTGATCGCCGACCGTGTCGACGTCGGTGGCGGTGCGACGCTTGAACCAGGAGCCCTAATCGGCCCCGAAGCAACAGTCGGAACCGGCGTCGTCGTCCGCGGCCGTATCGATGCCGGCAGCGAGGTGGTCCGCTGATGTGTGGGATCGTCGGCTGTATCGGCCGCGGCGACCACACTGTCGACGTCCTGATGGACGGGCTGCGGAGCCTCGAATACCGCGGCTATGATTCGGCCGGGATCGCCGTCGGTCCCTCAATGGAGGTCCTCCGCAAGTCCGGCGAACTCGACGCGCTCACGGAGGTCGTCGAGGCCAACGGGCCGACCGGCACCTACGGGATCGGCCACACCCGCTGGAGCACCCACGGCCCACCGAATGATCGAAACGCCCACCCACATACCGACGAGACCGGTCGGGTCGCTGTGGTCCACAATGGCATTATCGAAAACTACGGCGAACTCAAGGCCGACCTCCAAGCAACGGGTGTTACCTTCACCAGCGACACCGACACCGAGGTCGTCCCACACCTGATCGCCCAAGCGATCGACGCCGGTGCCGACCCCGAAACCGCTTTCCACGACACGGTCGACCGCTTGGAGGGCAGCTACGCCATCGCAGCGATTATCGAGGGCAGCGAGACCGTCTATGCTGCTCGACAGGGCTCGCCACTCGTCGTCGGTGTCGGCGATGGCTGTACCTATCTGGCAAGCGACGTGCCAGCGTTCGTCGAACACACCCGCGATGTCGTCTTCCTTAACGACGGCCACCGGGTGATCGCCACAGCCGACGGCTACACCGTACTCGACGGGGATCGCGAGCCGGTCGACGTCGAGATCGAGACCGTCTCCTATACGGCCGAAGCCACCGGGAAGAGTGGCTACGACCACTATATGCTCAAAGAGATCCACGAACAGCCGACTGCACTCCGGCAGTGTTTCTCCGGCCGCAGCGACGCCCTCGAAGGCACAGTGACACTGGAGGAGATCGATGGAATTCCACAACCGAACGCGGTCCAGTTCGTCGCCTGCGGGACCTCCTATCACGCTGCCCTCTACGGCGCGGCGATCCTCCGAGAGATGGGGATTCCGGCCGAAACGTATCTCGCCAGCGAGTACGCGCTGTCGCCGCCGCCCGTCTCGCTGGGGACGCTCGTCGTGGGCATCACCCAGAGCGGCGAAACAGCCGACACGCTCGCCGCGCTCCGGGATGCCAAAGGCCGCGGTGTCAGCACACTCGCGCTCACAAACACGGTCAACTCGACGGCCGCCCGTGAGTGTGATCACGCGGTCTACATCCGCGCCGGACCAGAAATCGGGGTCGCCGCGACCAAGACCTTTTCTTCGCAGCTCGTGGGGTGTAATCTACTCGCCGAGGAGCTGGTCGATGGGCCACGGGATCTCCGCCCGCTCATCGAGTCGCTTCGGAATCTGCCGGACGATGTCCAGTCGATCCTGGATACCTCGGCCGCCGAAGAGCTCGTCGAAGAGTATGCCGACAGCGAGGCCTACTTCTTCATCGGCCGCGGGACGAACGTCGCGGTCGCCCTGGAAGGCGCACTCAAATGCAAAGAGATCAGCTACGAACACGCCGAGGGGTTCCCGGCGGGCGAACTCAAACACGGCCCGCTTGCGCTCGTGACGCCCGACACGCCGGTGTTCGCAGTTGTCACTGGTGACGACGAGCGTGCCCGGAAGACGCTCGGCAATATCAAGGAAGTCCAAGCTCGTGGGGCACCGGTAATTGCGGTCACGGATGGCCAATCCGACGCCGCCGAGATCGCTGATGAGACGCTCATGATTCCAGAAACTGACGAACGGGCGGCTCCTGTTCTCGCCAACATCCAACTACAGTTGTTCTCGTACTATCTGGCCAATGCGCTGGGTCGACCCATCGACAAACCGCGGAACCTCGCCAAAAGCGTGACTGTCGAATAGCTGTTAGTTATCAGCAGATGCTATTTCTTTGGACTCTCTTTTTTCCTGTAGCCGTCGCTCAGCCTCATCTCGATCCTCCGGATAGCCGATATCCATCCGCCAGCCATCGAGTCCGATCGCATCAATCGTTCGCCCCGAGCGAATCAACAGATCGATCGCCTCACTGATCTCGTACTCGTTGCGGTTCGAGGGCTGGACCAGATGACACGCGTGGAAGATCGCGGGGGTGAACGTATAGAAGCCAGTCATCACGAGATTCGATGGCGGCTCTTCAGGTTTCTCGACGACATCCGTGATTTCGCCGTACTTGTTTGTATCACAGACACCGTACCGGGAGGCGTCCTCCCAGTCGACTTCCTCGACCAAGAACGCCGCATCCGCACGATCCTCTCGCTGGCGACGAACGACATCCTCCAAGTTAGCCTCGAAGATGTTGTCGCCGAGAATCAGCATGAAGTCGTCGTCGATGTGTTCTTCGACGCTCAGCAGAGCATGAGCGAGACCCTTTTGTTCGCGCTGGTGGGCGTAGGTGATCGGAATGCCCTCGTACTCATCACCGTAGTGATCAATGATCACTTCTTTGAGATAGCCGACGACCACGACGAGTTCGTCCGCCCCGAGGTCGACGAGTTGGTCGAAACAGTGGGTGAGGATCGGCTGGCCGTCGACTTCGACCATCCCTTTCGGTTTGTCCTCGGTGAGTGGGCGAAGCCGCGTGCCCTTCCCGGCAGCGAGTACAACTGCTTGCATACACAGAAGAAACTAATCAGAGTACAAAGACTTTCTCATCGTTGTATAATTCGTTACAGTATCAGAACGTTCATACTCACCTCCCCAAACACCTCATACAATGCATATCACCGTCATCGGGAGCGGCTATGTGGGGACGACGGTTTCGGCGTGTTTCGCCGAAATGGGCCATACAGTGACGGCGATCGACATCGACCAAGGGATCGTCGACACGCTCAACGGTGGCGAGGCACCGATCAGCGAACCGGGCCTCGATGAGCTCATCGCCAAACACGCTGGCGGTCGATTCACTGCCTCGACAAGCTACGATGCAGTCCCCGAAACGGATATCACCTTCCTGGCGATCGGCACGCCCTCAAACGCCGACGGCAGTATCGACCTTGCAGGCCTTGAAGCGGCGGCCAAAGCGACCGGCGAAGCACTTGCCCAAAAGAGCAACCGGCATCTTGTCGTCATCAAAAGCACCGTCACTCCGCCGAGTATCCGAGCGGTACTCGAACCGGCGATCCGTTCGGGATCCAACGACAATGCAGCCATCGACATCGCAACCAATCCCGAGTTCCTCAGAGAGGGGACAGCGGTTTCGGACTTCCAGGACCCCGACAAGCTCGTCGTCGGCACGGACTCCGAGTGGGCAACCGACCGGCTCACAGCCGTCTACGAACCACTTCTCGACTCTGAGATGCCGATCGTCGACACCGATCCCGAGACCGCAGCGATGATCAAGTACGCCAACAACGCCTTTCTCGCCTCGAAAATCAGTCTGATCAACGATCTGGGGAACATCTGCAAGGAGTTCGGCCTCGATGCCTACGAGGTCGCCGACGCGATCGGCCTCGACGACCGGATCTCCGAGCAGTTCCTCAGAAGCGGTGTCGGCTGGGGCGGCTCCTGTTTCCCGAAAGACGTCAACGCACTCATCGCCGCCGCCAAAAGCGAGGGATACGAACCAGCCATGCTCGAAGCCGCCGTGACGGTCAACGACCGACAGCCCGACCGACTGGTAGCGGCCCTCCAGGAGCACGTCGATCTTGAGGGAGCCCGAATTGCCGTGCTTGGGCTCGCGTTCAAACCGGACACCGACGACATTCGGAACTCGCGGGCGATTCCCGTGATCGACGCGCTGCAAGCAGGCGGTGCCGATATCGTCGCGTACGATCCCGTTGCGGCCGAGCAGATGGCCGACCGGTTCCCCGATATCGAGTACGCCGAGACGGCCGCCGAGGCGCTCACGGGAGCCGATGGCGTGGCAGTAGTCACCGACTGGGAGGAGTTCAGCGAGCTCGACGAGGAGTTCAATACGATGTCGACACCAGTTGTAGTGGATGGTCGACGCTGTATCGAACGTCGTGATGGGATCGTGTATGAAGGATTAACGTGGTGAGAACCTGTTTCGTTCCGCAGTCGTTTTACATACGCTACTGTAGCCACTGGTAATGACCGACAGCACCGACCACGAAGATCTCACGTGGGGCGAGAAGTTGGCGGCCCTCCGGCGAGTTGCCAGCTACCGGCCGACGTTTACTGCGGGCCTCATCATACTTGGTGGCTTCGTTGCTGCCCTCGAAGGCGTCGGCCTCGGGTTTATTCACCCGATCATCGAGGTCGCACAGGCCGAGGGCCCGGTCGACAGTGGCGGCCCGGTGTTGGAGACGTTCCTCCGGATCTACGACCTGCTCGGCATCCCGTTCGAACTCGGCTATCTGCTTGTCGGCGTGACGGCCGTAATGACGGTCCGGTACACGCTGTCGTTTCTCGTCGCGTGGCTAAAGGCGTATCTCGCCACAGCCTACGAGGCAGCACTACGGACCCGCGCCTTCGATGACGCGCTTGGGGCCCGTGTCGGCTACTTCGATGCGGAGGGCTCCGACGACATCCTCAACGCGATCATCACTGAAACGCGGTTCTCCGGGCAAGTGATCGAGAAGGGCGTAGCGACCATGGAGCGACTGTTTCTGGTCGGGATGTATCTCGCCGTAATGGTGTACATCACACCGTTGATGACCGGGCTGGCGGTCGGCTTACTGGGGACGATCACCCTCGTGCTTCGGGTCGGGATCGAACCAGCGGTCACCGTCGGCACGCGCGTTGCGGAGGCCAACGAGCGGGTCCAGACTGCAGTACAGGCGGGGACACAGGGCATTCGCGACGTCAAGCTCTTCCGGATGTCCGAAGAGCTCTTCGAGAACTTCCAAAACGCGATCGACCAGTTCCGTACCTCCGAAGTCGCCATCTCGCGGAACGAGGCGGCGATCACCAACTTCTACCAGCTGGCGGCTGCGGTCACCATCTTCGTGCTGATCTACGTCGGGTTCGTCTTTTCGGGCCTCGAACTCGGCGAACTCGGCATCTTCCTCATCGCCATGTTCCAGCTGGCCCCGCGAGTGAGTACGCTCAACAGCCAACTGTACAGCCTTGAGGGAGCGCTATCCCATCTCGTCCGCACCCATGAGTTCCTCGATCGACTCGACGATCGACAGGAGGCAAGCGGTGACCGGCCGGTGTCGTCGGTCGACGAGATCTCGTTTGAGAACGTCGAGTTCGGATACACCGACGAAGAGCGTGTCCTCGATGGTGTCTCCTTCGGTGTTTCCCGCGGCGAGTTCGTCGCCTTTGTCGGCCAATCTGGAGCCGGGAAGTCGACGATCGTCTCGCTGCTCGCGCGGCTCTACGACCCCGACGACGGCGAGATCACTGCCGACGGCATCCCGATCGACGAGTTCGATCTCGACCAGTGGCGCGGACGGATCGCGGTCGTCCGGCAGCGGCCGTTCATCTTCGACGATACCCTCGAACGCAACATCACGATCGGCAACCGCGAAGCCACCCGCCGAGATGTCGAACGGGTCTGTGAGATCGCCATGGTCGAGGAGTTCCTCGACGAACTGCCGAACGGGTACGACTCACAGCTCGGCGATGACGGCGTCCGGCTCTCGGGCGGCCAGCGCCAGCGGATCGCCGTCGCCCGTGCGCTGCTGACCGACGCCGACTTCCTCGTTTTGGATGAGGCGACGAGCGATCTTGACTCCGGCCTGGAGCGTGACCTCCAGGCGTCGATCGAATCAATGGATCGTGAGGTCGGCATTATCGCGATCGCCCACCGGCTCTCGACCGTGCGGAACGCCGATCGAATCCACACGCTTGATGACGGCCAGATTGTCGAATCCGGCACTCATGAGGAACTCCTGGAGCAAACGGGCTCCTACGCCAAGCTCTACGAAATGCAGTCGCGTCAGTAACTGAAATAGATAGTAAATCACTCCACACACCCCCAGAACCGGCCCGGAATCTCGGAGCCGATCCGGATTAGAGATATTCGGAGTCGACCTGCACCGAGAATTCGACGTCCTCGCGTCGCCGACCCTCGACGTCGGCCACCGCACGCTGGACGACGCGCTCGGCCTCGTTTTTGATCAGCGGGATCACCTTCTTGAGTACCCAGCCCCACGAGACGAGCGTCGGGAGGTTCACCGCACTACCGTCGGCCGACTCCGGGTCGAAATCGATCCGCAGGTCGACGTCACAGGCGATCGTAGCATCGTCGGGTGCGTCCGCGGGTAGCTCTTCGCGTTCCTCGACGCGCCAGTGGCCGTTGGCGTTGAGATCCTTGATCACCCGCCAGTCGATCTTTTCGGGCGGGTCGACGTCGACGACCTCCGAGTGAGCCGTGTATTTCAGTTTCCACCACGCGAAGTTGAGCGCATACTGGGTGCCGACCCCGCCGTCGCCCTGGAGGGTGTCGACGCCGGTGAGGTACTCCGAATATCGCGCATAGCGGGGGAAATCCAGGAGCACCTCGTAGACCGTCTCGGGGGCCTCGTAAATCACCGTACTGACGACGATCGTATCCACGCCAACGGGTTCGGACGGGGGACTCTTATACCTTCACGAGAATCGGGCGGCGAATTCCACAGTCACTTATGGCAGTATCGCGACCGTGGGGTATGGTCGAAACGGAAACCTACACCATCGAGGGACCGAGCGGCGATACCGAAGACGTCGAACTGCCCGCGGGCTTGGTCGACACCCTCGCCGAACAGGGCGAGGAGCCGACACAGGTCATCAGCGATATCGTGGTGCAGGCGCTCGCCCAGCACTCCCACGCGCTGGTCCACCACTCGCAGGGCGAGACGCCGTCGGATCTCGTCGACATCAACGAGACGATGGAGGAACTCTTCGAGGACCGCTTCGGGATGCCGCTGGCCGAAGCGATGGGTCACGACCACTAACTCGGCCAGCAACCCGATCCGACGGATCGAACCGCGACTCAGCGCGTCGACATCGCAGTAACACCGTTTTTCGAGAGCGCAATCGCCAAGAGATAGATCACGATCCCGGCCATCACGATCGAGCCACCCGACGGCAGGCTCATCGCGATCGAGAAGGCGAAGCCCGCGAGGATCGCCGTCTCCCCGAAGATGACCGAGAGATACATCGTCTCCCGGAAGGAGACGGCGATCTGTGAGGCCGCCGCCACCGGCACGACGAGCATCGCGGCGACCAGAATGATGCCCAGCACCTGCATCGCCCCGACGACGACGACCGCTGTCATCACGACCAGCAGCGTGTTGTAGCTGTTGACCGGCAGCTGGGCGACGCGGGCGGCCTGCTCGTCGAACGTGATGAAGAGCAACTGCTTGTAGTTGAACAGCACTCCGGCGACGACGAGGACGCTCAAGATCGCCATCATGCGCGCGCCGTCAACGGTTACCACCGCGAGACTCCCGAACAGGTACCCCTCGATGCTGATCCCCGTCAGGCCGCGACCGTAGCTGATCAGCAGCGTCCCCAGGGCGAAACTCCCGCTGAGCATGATCGCGATCGGCACGTCGCCGTAGGTGTCGGTCCGGTCGGCGAGCCACTGGACGCCCAGCGCGCCGATGACCCCGACGATGAGCGCGCCGAACAGCAGCGAGCCGTCCCAGCCCGTCACGGCATTGAAAAGGAGGCTCACCGCGACGCCCGCGAAGGCGGCATGCGCCAGCGTTTCGCCGATCAGCGCCATCTCGCGGTGGACGAGGAAGCTCCCGACGAGCGGGGCGACGATCCCAATGAGGACGCCCGTCGACAGTGACTGCCACATGAATGGATGCTTAAAGACGTTCGTGCCGAGGGAGAGGTCCAGGAGCCGCCCAGCGATCCGGAACTGCTCGTAGGCGGTCGACGCATACGGCAGCTCCTGGAGCCAGTAGAGTCCGATAAAGCCGAGCATCACGACTGCGAGCAGGCCGACGATCCCGAGGGCGAGGAGTTCGACCGTTTCGCGGGTCGTCCCTCGGGTGCGGAGCCGACCCAGCGGCCCCGAGGGAGTGCCGTCTGCGGCGGTGGGTGCGGTGCTGTCGGTGGGAGATGTGTCGGTGCTCATTAGTGATCGTGGTGGACGACGCGACCCGAGACGCCGTAGGCCTCCGTGAGGGCCTCGCTGTCGACGAAGGATTCGGTGTCGCCGTGGTGGAAGAGTTCGGTGTTGATACAGGCGATGCGGTTGGCGCGGTCGGTGACGACGCCGATATCGTGTTCGATCAGGATGATCGTGATCCCGTCGGCGTTGAGATCATCCAGGAGTTGATAAAACGCATCGCGGGATTCGGCGTCGACGCCGACGGTCGGCTCATCGAGTGCCAGCAGGTCTGCTTCACTTGCGAGCGCGCGGGCGATGTAGGCCCGCTGGCGCTGGCCGCCCGAGAGATCGCTCATCCGGCGGTCGGCCAGATCGGCGATGCCGACGGTTTCGAGAGCGTCGTCGACCGTCTCGTAGTCGTGGGCCGACAGCCGCGAGTGGCCGACGTGGGCGAACCGGCCCATGGTAACGTTCTCCTGGACGGTGACGGGCATCGACCCCGACTGGCTGGTCGACTGCTGGGAAACGTAGCCAATGCGGTGGCCGTCGTCGAACTCGCTCACTGGCTCGCCGAACAGCTCGACGCTCCCGCTGTCAGGGTCGTGGAGCCCCAACATGAGATGCAACAGCGTCGTCTTGCCCGAGCCGTTGGGGCCGATGAGGCCGAGGAACTCCCCGGCCTCGACGTCGAGAGTGATGTCGCTGACGGCGGGAGTCTCCCCGTAGGCGAACGTCACCGAATCGAGACTGATGACCGGATTCACGGTGTGTACAGTGACGGGTTGGCCAGCAGCGTGTTTAGTATGTTCATTTCTTACTCCGCGCCGAGGGCCTGGCGGAACGCCGGGAGCGTGACCTGTTGCATCTGGTCGATGAACCCCCAGTCGTTGTCGGCCCACTCTCTGAGCGTTCCGGCTCCGGCGGTGACTGCCATCGTCTCGGTTGCGCTGTTGCTGTTCTCGACGATCGTGTTGGCGAGTCGGTCGGACTCGAAGCGGTCATACAGGATCACGTCGATCCCACTTTCGTCGACGAGGTCGAGCGTCTCGGAGATCTCCGTTTGGGAAGGACTCGCATCCGGTGAGATCCCGGCGACAGTGTGGATGTCGAACCCGTATCGGGCTTCGATATAGGCGAACGACGAGTGCGTAGCGAGAACGACCGTCGACCGCTCGGCGTCGTCGAGGAGCTCCTGGAACTGCGAATCGAGCTCGGCGAGTCGCTCGTTGTAGGCGGCCGCGTTGGACTCGTAGCTCTCGCTGTTGTCGGGGTCGATCTCGGCGAACCCTGTGGCGATAGTCTCGACCATCTCCTGGGCGAGCACGGGGTCGACCCAGACGTGGGGATCGAGCTGGCCGCGGTCGACCTCGCCGTCCATTGGCTCATCGTGCTGTTCGCCCATCTCCCCGTCGTGCTGTTCATCCATCCCCTCGTTGTGCTGTTCGTCGTCGGTCTCGTTGTGCTGTTCGTCGTCGGTCTCGTTGTGCTGTTCGTCGTCTTCCTGGTGCGTGTCCCCCTCGTGTTGGTCGGTTTCGCCCTCGTGGTCGTGGCCACTTTCGATCATCCGCGATTCGAGGCCGTCGAGGGCGTCGATGGCTGCGACAGTCTCGTAGTCGGCTTCGAGCGTCGAGGCGAGATCCTGGGCCCACGAGAACTCCGGCGTATCGAGATACACGAAGGCGTTGGTCGAGGCGACCTCCCGCGGGAGATCGCCGTCGGGCTCCCAGCCGTGGCCCAACTGGCCGAAGTCGACCGGGTTCTCGATCGTCGCTTCGTCTCCGGCAACTGCTTGGGACCAATCCCAGAGCGCGAAGAAGGCTGCGTACGCCGAGTCGAACTCCCCTTGGCCACCGGCCACGTCGTCGAGACAGCCAGCCAACCCACCGAGTGCCAGCGTGCCAGCACCACTCTTGATCGCGGTCCGCCGAGTCAGGTTCATACCCTGTCTAATAGCTCTACCAATAAAAATACTATTATCTAAGATCCTTATTTTATTAATCTGGCTCAAATAGAGTGTTCGAGTTATTATATCCCCGCTCGTAGGCGAGTACCTGATGACTTGTCCACTGCCCCATTGCCATCCACAGCTACACGCACTCGGCGACTAAATATAACGAACAATCACGGGTGAGATGATATATCAATCACCATGTCAGATCCGGCACACCGTACTTTAAGAACGTCGGTGGGGTATATACGGACGATGGGAACCCTAACCGAGCTATTCGCGCCGGAACGCATCGCAGTTGTCGGTGCGACCGCACGCGAGGGGTCGATCGGACGGGCCGTCACCAGTAATCTGGTGTCGGAGTACGATGGGACGGTCGTCCCGGTCAACCCCAACTATGATGAGGTGTTGGATCTCCCCTGTGTCGACGAGATCGGGAAGGCCGACGCCGATATGGCCGTGATCGTCGTCCCGCCGAAGATCGTCATTCCCGCCCTCGAACAGACGGGCGAGGCGGGCGTGACGAACGTTGTGGTCATCACTGCCGGGTTCGGCGAGACCGGCGGCGACGGCGCGAGCCGCGAACAGGAACTCAAAGAGATCGCCGCGGAGTACGACCTGGATCTCGTCGGGCCGAACAGTTTGGGCATCATGTCGACCTCCAACGGGATGAACGCCAGTTTCGGGCCGGAGAGCCCCGAACCCGGCTCGATGTCCTTTATGAGCCAGTCGGGGGCGTTCATCACAGCGGTCCTGGATTGGGCCAACGACGAGGACGTCGGCTTCAAGGACGTCGCCTCGCTGGGCAACAAAGCAGTGTTGGACGAGACCGACTTCGTCGACCACTGGGGCCAAGATCCGGACACCGATGTCATCATCGGCTATCTGGAGGGGATCTCCGAGGGTCGTGACTTTATCGACACCGCCCGCGAGGTCACCCAGGATACGCCGATCGTCCTCGTGAAATCCGGGCGAACCGACGCGGGCGCACAAGCAGCGTCCTCACACACCGGAACCATCGCTGGCTCCGAGCAGGCCTACGAGGCCGGGCTCGATCAGGCGGGCGTCCTGCGGGCCGAGTCGGTCCAGGACCTCTTCGACGCCGCCCAGATGCTGGCCAACCAGCCCGTCCCCGAGAACAACGACATCGCGGTCATCACCAACGCGGGTGGCCCGGGCGTAATGTCGACCGACGCCATCGGCGACTCCGACCTGGAGATGGCGACGTTCAGCCAGGAGACCCTCGACGAGTTCTCCGAGCAGTTACCGCCTGAAGGGAACATCTACAACCCGGTCGACATCGTCGGCGACGCCGACGTCGATCGGTTCGCCGATGCGCTGGACATCGCTCTGGCCGACGACAACGTCGGCTCGGCGATGGTGCTGTCCTGCCCCACGGCAGTCCTCGACTACGAGCAGTTGGCCGAAGAGACCGTGAAGATGCGGGAGAAACACGGCAAACCCGTGGCGGCCTGCTTCATGGGTGGCGAAAGCGTCGATGCCTCCGCCGAAATTCTCAGCGACGCCGGGATCCCGAACTACTTCGATCCCTCACGCGCTATCGGCGCGCTCGACTCGCTGTGGGAGTACCGCGGCATCCAGAACCGCGAGTACGAGGCACCCGCGGACTTCGACGTGGACCGCGAGGCGGCTCGCGAGATCCTCGAACGCGTCGAAGAGCGCTCGGACAACCGCCTCGGCGTCGAAGCGATGGGCCTTCTGGAAGCCTACGGGATTCCGATGCCCGACAGCGAGATCGTCGACTCGCCCGAAGACGCCCGCGAGGTCGCCGAGCGGATCGAGGGCGACGTCGTCATGAAGATCGTCTCCCCCGACATTCTCCACAAATCCGACATCGGCGGCGTCAAAGTCGGTGTCGCCGACGAGGAGGTCCCGGACGCCTTCGAGGACCTGATCACCCGGGCGCGGAACTACCAGCCCGACGCCAATCTGCTCGGCGTACAGGTCCAGGAGATGTCGGACCTCGATGCTGGGACCGAAACCATCGTCGGGATGAACCGTGATCCGCAGTTCGGCCCGCTGATGATGTTCGGGCTGGGCGGGATTTTCGTGGAGGTCCTCGAAGATACGACCTTCCGGGTCGCACCGCTCTCGGAGCCGGAAGCCCGTGAAATGACAGAAGAAATCAAGACAGCGCCGCTCCTACGTGGTGCACGAGGACGGGATCCGGCCGATGTCGACGGGATCGTCGAGACCATCCAGCGGCTCTCGCAGCTGGTCGCGGACTTCCCGGCGATCATGGAGTTCGACATCAACCCGCTGGTCGCAACGCCCGACGGCGTCGATGCCGTCGATATCAGACTCACCGTCGACCCTGAAGAACTATGAACACGCTACTCATCACCGCAACCGAGGAAAGCACCGGCAAGACCGCCATCGCCCTCGCCTTGGCGACGATCGCCCACGAGCGCGGCCAGTCGGTCGGCTACATGAAACCGAAAGGCACCCGCCTGCAGAGCAACGTCGGCAAAACGCTCGACGAGGACCCCATGCTGGCACGGGAGCTCCTGGATCTCGACGCCGAGATGCACGAGCTCGAACCCGTCGTCTACTCGCCGACGTTCATCGACGGCGCAATGCGCGGCCGCGAGGACCCCGCCGAACTCCGCGAGCAGATCCGAACCCAGTTCGACGGCCTCGCCGAGGGACGCGACCTCATGGTCGTCGAGGGCGGCGGCTCGCTCACCACGGGCGGCATCGTCGACCTCACCGACGCCGACATCGCCGAACTGCTCGATGCCAACGTGGTGTTAGTCGCCGACTACACCCAGCCAGCCGACATCGACGGCATTCTGGCGGCGGTCGACGACCTCGGCGAGAACCTCGCTGGCATCGTCTTCAACCGGATCGCCGACACCGCCTTCGAAGAGCTCAACAGCGACGTGATCCCGTTCCTCGAAAGCCGTGGGATCGAGGTCTTCGGTGCGGTCCCACAGGAGACCGATCTCGCGGGTGTCAGTATCGCCGATCTTGCCGACGAGCTCGGCGCGGACACGCTGACCGACATCGAGACCGACGCGGTCGTCGAGCGGTTCCTCGTCGGCGCGATGGGTGGCGACGAGGCACTGCGCTACTTCCGGCGGGCTCGCGATGCGGCAGTCATCACCGGGGGCGACCGTTCGGACATCCACACCGCCGCGCTGGAAGCCTCGGGCGTCAAATGCCTCATTCTGACCGGGGGCCACCGACCCTCGCCTGCGATCTTGGGCCGGGCCGCCGAGGCCAACACGCCGGTGCTCCAGATCAACACCGACACGCTCACCGCGGTCGAACGCGCCGAGTCGGTCGTCCGAAGCGGCCGCACGCGGGACCGACGCACCGTCGAGACGATGGCCGACCTCCTCGGCGAACGTGTCGACCTCGATGCGCTGATCGGCAGCGAAGTCGCCACCGACGAGTAGTCGGCTCCTGCGGCGTGATTTTATAAACGACGAGAAAACAGTTCTGTTAGCTGCTCTATAACTAATTATGGTCGATCGTCCACGACTGCAGAACAGCATCGTCTACGGCGGAGTTGTCGCGTTCGCCCTTGCCCTGCTCGTCCCGGACCCGACAGGGGCGGCGTTCGTGTTTCTTTTTCCGATACTCACGCTCATGGGGACACTGCTTTTCTACTGGACCGGCTGGTTCGTCACCGAATAAGTCGAAACCGAATCAGTGGTCTTCGTAGGCCAGGTTCATCAGCCACTGCGAGAAGGAGTCGCTCTGGGGGTTGACCTCCTCTTCGCCGATAAACGGCGAGAGCATATCCCCGGCCATCAACAGTCGGAAGTCGAGATCCCGCGCGGCGGGTTCGAGATAGTAGGTGTTGTGGCCGTTGTAGACGGTATCCTCGCGTTTGATGAGCCCCGAGTCGACCAGTGCCTCGGCAATCCGGCTTCCCTTCCGAGAGGAGACATCGAGTTCCTTCCAGAAGTCGCTCTGATGAATCCCACCCGTCTCACGAATCAGTTCCAGCCCACGATACTCGTCTTCAGAGAGACTGTCTTCGATCTCGGCGGCACTCATATGTTCCTACTCCGGACGCGAATCGTTTAACAGTTTAGGAAACGACCGGGATGGCCCATCGACACGTCGGTCGAACCCCGTCCACGGGGAGATCGTTCTGAGCAGCTGATAGGACACACAACGAGTAGTTAAAGTATTCCCGAGTGAAACCACCGAAGTATGAAGCGACGGACGTTCCTCACACACGGCGCTGGGAGTGTGGCGGGACTCTCTGCACTGGCGGGCTGTATCGGTGAAACCGAGGACTCGGGCCAAACACTGACTGTCGCGGCCTACTCCTCGTTTACCGGCGAGGACACCGCGGGCAACTGGCTCAAATCCGCGTTCGAATCCGAAAATCCCGAAACGACCGTCGAGTTCCAGACGACCGAAACCGGCGTCAACGAGTTCATCCAACGCCGATCGGAGGACGCACCGATCGACGCGGACCTGTTTGTCGGCCTCAACACGGGCGAGCTCGTCCAGGCCGACGAACAGCTCGACGATTCGCTGTTCGCCGCAACGGACGACGAAGTCGACGGGAGCGGGGCGGTCAAACCCGATCTGGACTTCGACCCCGACGGTCGTGTCGTGCCGTACGATACGGGCTACATCAGTCTCGTCTACGACGAGGGCGAAGTAGCGGAACCGGCCACCTTCGACTCGCTGTTGGACCCCGAGTACGAAGACGGGCTGATCGCTCAGAACGCCCAACAGTCCGATCCTGGCCGGGCGTTCCTGCTGTGGACGATCAACGAGAAAGGCCCCGACGGCTATCTCGACTACTGGAGCGAGCTGGCCGACAACGGCGTTCAGATCCTCTCTGATTGGGGAACCGCCTACGAGGCCTACCAGGACGAGGAGGCCCCAATGGTCGTCTCCTACTCCACCGATCAGGTGTACTACAACGGCGAGGGCGTCGACACCTCCCGCCATCAGGTCGGCTTCCTCAACGACCAGGGGTATGCCAACCCCGAAGGAATGGCCCAGTTCGTCGACGCCGACAATCCCGAGTTGGCCCGCGAGTTCATGTCGTTCATGCTGACAGAGGAGGCCCAAGCCGAGATCGCCACCCGAAACGTCCAGTTCCCCGCCGTCGAGGGTGTCGACCCCGGCGGCGAGTTCAGCGAGTTCGCCCTCGAACCGCCCGAGGCCGTCACCTACAGCTACGACGAGCTGGTCGGCAACGTCAGCGGCTGGATCGACGAGTGGGCCCGCCAGATCGTGAGCAACTGACCATGCGCCCCAAGGCGTCCCGACTGCTCCCGGTCGGGGTCGCCGCCATGCTTGCAACGCTCGTCGCCGTGTTCTACTACCCCGTCGGCAGCGTCCTCAGTAGTGCCATCTACGCCGGTGGTCGACTCACCGTCGACCCGCTCGTGGCCGTCCTCGGCGACCCCTTTTATACCGGTGCAGCACACTCGCTGGTGACCGACCCGGCGAGCGTGCCGGGTGGAGTTGTAGGCTGGATCGACGCCGGGATGCCCCGCGTAGAGTTCGGCCTGTTCGGGTTTACGGCCTATCAGGCGCTGCTGTCGACGGTCGTGAGCGTCGCCGTCGGGCTCCCGGGGGCCTACCTGCTGGCACGCTTCGAGTTTCCGGGCCGGGCGTTCCTCCGGTCGGTGACGATTCTGCCCTTTGTTATGCCCTCTATACTGGTCGCAGTCGGCTTTCTGGCGATGTTCGGCTACACCGGTGTCGTCAACGATCTGCTGGGACTGGTGGGACTCGGCCCCCTAGAACTGGTGGGGACGCTGAAGGTCATCATCCTCGCCCACGCCTTTTATAATGCGCCGCTGGTGACACGGCTGGTGACCGCCGCCTGGGAGTCGGTCGACACCCGGCGCGTCGAGACCGCCCGCACACTGGGTGCGTCGCCACTGCAAGCGTTTCGTGACGTGACGCTCCCGCAGCTCGTCCCCGCAGTCCTCACGTCGGCAGTGCTCACGTTCATTTTTACCTTCATGTCGTTCCCGATCGTTCTCGCCCTCGGCGGGCTCGAACTGGCGACCGTCGAGGTGTGGCTGTTTTCCCGCGTCCAGAACCTCGCGCTGGCCGAGGCGGCGACGCTGGGAGCCATCGAGACGGCCCTCTCGCTGGGATTGATCTACGTCTACTTACGGTTCGAGGCCACCCAGATCAGTGCCCACGGCGAGGGACGCACGCGGGCGAGAACTCCGCTTTTCGTCGGCTGGCGATCACTAGTCGACCCCCGACGGGTCGGCCTCTTGGCCTACAGCCTCGTGGCCGGTGTCCTTTTCGTCGGCCCGCTGGCGAGCCTCGTTATAGAGAGCCTAACAACGCCGGACGGAGCGTTCACCCTCGACTACTACGCCTTTTTGATCGCCCAGCAGGCCTCGGCAGCCGTCGGGACGGTCCAACCGCTGGCAGCGATCACTAACTCCCTGCTGTTCGGGGTGGGGGCGTTACTGTTGGCACTCCCGATGGGTGTGCTCGTCTCGGTGGTGGCCACCCGGGAGAGTCGTGGCTCGCGGCTCGCCGAGGCACTGTTGACCGCGCCGCTGGCTGTCAGCGGGATCGTCCTCGGGCTTGGGATGCTTCGAACGCTCGTCTTCGGGACGACGGCATTCGGTCACCGGCTCACGATCACGGGCCCGGTTGTGATCGTCGCGGTCCACGCCGTCGCGGCCTACCCCTTTGTTACACGGAACGTAACTCCAGCGTTGAGCGGGATCGACGATCGGCTCGTCGACGCCGCCCGGTCGCTGGGAGCCTCGCGGTCGACCGCGCTGGTCGACATCGAACTCCCGCTGATCGTACCGGCGTTGGTCGCCGGGGCGGCGTTCGCCTTCGCGATCAGTATCGGCGAGTTCGACTCGACAGTGTTGTTAGCCGAGGGCGTCGACAGTGCGACGATGCCGGTCGCACTCGAACGCTACACCGCCAACCGCTCACTGGGGCCGAACCTCGGGCCAGCGACCGCGATGGGAACGGTCCTGCTGGCCGTGACAATCGTTAGCTTCGTCTTCATCGATCGCGCGGGGAGGCGCTGGGAGCGATGACGACCACCGACGGCAACAGCAAGGGAGCCGACAACACGGCGGTCGAAATCACGGAACTCGGCGTCGACTTCGGGAGCGTCACAGCCCTCGCCGACGTTTCGCTGTCGATCGACGACGGGGAGTTTTTTACGCTCGTCGGCCCCTCCGGCTGCGGCAAGACGACACTGCTGCGGTCGATCGCCGGACTGGAAACCCCCTCCCGTGGCAGTGTATCCCTTGGCGGCCAAGACGTGACCGACGAGCCACCCGAGGAACGGAACGTCGGGATCGTCTTCCAGGACTACTCGCTGTTTCCCCACCTGAGCGTCGCCGAAAACGTCGCCTACGGGCTGCAGTTCCACGATCTGTCGGAGAGCCGCGACACCGAGGCGCGTGTCACGGAGCTCCTGGAGCTGGTCGACCTTGCGGGATTCAGCGACCGCGAGCCGGGCCAACTGTCGGGTGGCCAAAAACAGCGCGTTGCGTTGGCGCGGGCACTCGCTCCCGAACCCGACGTGCTGCTGTTGGATGAACCGTTGTCGGCTCTCGACGCCCAGCTTCGCAAGGAGCTCCGGGTCCAGATCAAAACCATCCAGCGGGACCTCGGGATTACGACAGTGTACGTGACCCACGATCAGGCCGAGGCGCTGGCGATCAGCGACCGGATCGCCGTCATGCGGAACGGGCGGCTCCAGCAGGTCGACACGCCGGAGACGGTGTACCGCCAGCCCGCCTCGCGGGCGGTCGCCGAGTTCATCGGCGACAACAACGTTTTCGAGGGGAACGTTGCCGACGACGGCCGACACCTCGACGTCGGCGGGACGCTGGTACCGCTTCCCGAGGGGGGCAACCGAGCGGCCGGGCAATCCCGTACCGTCTCGATTCGCCCGGAAGCACTGTCAGTGACCGACGGCCAGCGGGCCGACGCGCCGACGCTGTCAGCGAGAGTCGAAACCGTCGAGTTCCTCGGGGACGCCTACCGCGTGCACTGCCGGTGGAACGACCGATCGATCGTCGTGAAGACGGCTGCAACGACACCGCCGGAGGGCGCAGTCGACCTGCAGTTCGACGCCGAAGACGTCCACATCCTGGAGCCTCAACGATCGGGCTCGACCCGTTCGAACTCGGTCCGACAGGGCGGCCCATCGGCGAACCAGTAGCGGCCGACCACCTCCTCGCTGTCTTCGAGCTGGATCAGCGAGGCCGACCGCGTGCCGAAGCCGTCGCCGTGGACGCAGACGCCGTACTCGTGGTCGCCGAGTGCCTCGCCCGCCCGGTCGAGCCAGTCGCTGGCCGTCTCGCCGTCTTCGGGTTCGAGGGCCGTCCGGAGGGCGCTTGCGTTGGCGGCCTGCTGTCGGCCCACCTCGGGACGGGCCTCGGGTTCGAAGAATGCGCCATCCGCGCCGACGTTGACGACGACGTGGACGCCGGGGTCGAACGCCGTGACCGCGAGCTCGCCGTCCCACTCCAGGAGCACCGCGCGATCGGCGTCCGCGACGACGAGGTTGAAGCCCGCATACGTTTCCTCACTGGTCGACGCCCGCACGTGGTCGATTGCCGCGGTGGCCGACGGCAGTGCGAGACAGTCAGCGACGAGTTTGCCCCGCGAGCGGCCCCCCTCGCGGTCGATCCAGCGGTTCGTGATTGCGACGAACACCCCCTCGTGGTTGTAGCCGATCCAGGTCCCGCCTGCGGTGCTGTCCCGCGGCGCGATGGCGGCCGGCTCCGCGCGGAACCGAGCGGGAGGCTCCGAGGGTCGGCCCAGCGCCTCGTCACGGTTGGCGGCGGCGACGACCGGCGAGTCGGGAAACAGCTGCCAGGCGACGAGGAGTGTACACACGGCCGACAGTAGCACACCGTCATATAAAAGGATGAGTCCCGGCGGAGTCGTCTTGTTTCGGTAACGGAGACGCCGGAGAGCCGACGACTGACGCCGTGTTGCTGCGGTTCCGGCGAGATGGCCACATTGCGAACTGAAGCCGTTCGAGCTGCTGTTTTCGAGGGACTGACGGACGGGGAAGTTGACAAAGCTAAAGTCCGTCTACCTCCGTTCGTCTCCAAGGAGCCCACAGAATGACACAGATAAGCGTTGTTGGCTGCGGAAACATGGGGGGCGCATTTATCAAGGGCCTCCAGGAGTCGGGCGAACACACGGTGACTGCCTGCGATGTCGACCCGGATGTTCTCGACGCCATCGCACCCTACTGCGATGAGACCACCACCGAGCTATCGGTGGCCGCCGAGGCAGAGGTGGTCGTCCTCGCGGTGAAACCGGATCTCGTCGGCGCGATCCTCCCGGATCTCGAACTCGACGCCGACCAGACGCTGCTGTCGATCGCCGCGGGCGTCCCGACCGACCTCCTCGAATCGGAGACCGACGCAAGGGTCGTTCGGATCATGCCGAACCTCGCGGCCGAATACGGGATGATGGCCGCCGCCGCCACCGAGTCGACGGTCACCGACGAGGTCCGGGCGATCCTGGATGCGGTCGGCGAGTTCGTCGAGGTCCCGGAGGCCCAGATGGACATCGCCACCGCGGTCAACGGCAGCGGCCCCGCCTTCGTCTTCTATCTCATCAATGCGATGGCGAAGGCTGGCGTCGACGGCGGGCTGAGCGAGGCCGATAGCCGGACGCTCGCTGCACAAACCTTCAAGGGCGCAGCCGAGACCGTCCTCAACTCCGAGAAATCCATCGAGGACCTGATCGAGGCGGTCTGTTCGCCCAACGGGACGACCATCGAGGGGATGGAGGTCCTGTGGGACAGCGACGTCGAGGCGGAACTCGGCGAGGCCGTCGCCGCCGCCGAGGAGCGCTCGAAGGAGCTGGCGCGGGACGCCGACGGTGAGTGAGGCGGTCGACCAATGAGTGAAACAGTCGACGACGAGGCGGCCGACGAGCACGCAGTCGACCGCGAGACGGTCGATCGGACCCGCGAGCAGGCAGCCGACGCCGACCGGGTCATCGTCAAAGCCGGGACCAACTCGCTGACCGACGCCGAGTCGAACCTCGACGACGAGAAGCTCGACAAACTGGTCGACGATCTGGTCGACCTCCTGGACCGCGGCAAAGAGATCATCCTCGTCTCCTCGGGGGCCGTCGGTGCCGGAAAAGGTCGCGTGGGGAACGGCGAGGAGACCCTCGAAGAGCTCCAGGCGCTGTCGACGGTGGGCCAATCGCACCTCATGCGACGCTACACCGAGAGCTTCGAGCGCCACGGCTACACGGTCGCCCAGATCCTGCTCACCCAGGACGACCTGGAGAACCCCGACCGTTTTACCAACTTCCACAACACCATCGAGACCCTCCTGGAGTGGGGTGTCGTGCCCATCATCAACGAAAACGACGCGATCGGCACCGAAGAGCTGCGGATCGGCGACAACGACATGATCTCGGCATCCATCGCGGTGGGTGTCGGTGTCGACCTGCTTGTCACGCTCACCGACGTTGGTGGGGTCTACACGGGGAATCCGAAGGAGGACGACAGCGCAGCGCTGATCGATGCGGTCGGCGAGAACTACGGCTACGTCCAGGGGCTCGTCGACGAGAGCGCAGGCGAGGAGTTCGGCGGTATTCAAACCAAGGTCTCGGGGGCCCGGACGGTGAGCGAACACGGGATTCCCGCGGTGATCGCCAAGTCGACCGAGCCCGAGGTCTTGGAACAGATCGCCACGCAAAAAGCCGTAGGAACCATATTCGTTCCCATCAACGGTGGACACAATGAGTGAACCTACAACCGAAGAGAAGGTAGCGGAGGCCGAGCGGGCCGCACTGCAGCTCGCGCAGTGTTCGGAAGCCGAACGGAACGCAGCCCTCGAATCGATCGCCGACGCGATCGAGGCCCACAGCGACGAGATCCTCACAGCGAACGAGGAAGACGTCGAGGAGGCCGAGGAACTGCTTGAAAAGGGCGAATACACCCAGGCGCTCGTCGACCGGCTCGCCTTATCCCACTCGAAGCTCGAATCGATCGCCGAGATGGTCCGCAGCGTCGCCGGACAGGACGACCCCCTCGGGAAGACCCTCGAAGCTCGGCGGCTCGACGAGGACCTCGAACTCTACAAGCAGTCGGTGCCGATCGGCGTCATCGGGACGGTCTTCGAGTCCCGGCCCGACGCGCTGGTCCAGATCGCCGCGCTCAGCCTCAAATCCGGCAACGCGGTCATCCTCAAGGGCGGCAGCGAGGCCAGCGAGTCGAACCGCGTCCTCTACGAGATCATCGAGGAAGCCACCAGCGACCTGCCAACGGGATGGGCCCAACTGATCGAAGCCCGGGCCGACGTGAATGCGCTGTTGGAGATGGACGACTCGGTCGACCTCCTCATGCCGCGTGGGAGTTCCGAGTTCGTGAGCTACATCCAGGACAACACCTCGATTCCCGTCTTGGGTCACACCGAGGGCGTCTGTCACGTCTACATCGACGAAGACGCCGACCTCTCGATGGCCGCCGAGGTCGCCCACGATGCGAAGGTCCAGTACCCAGCGGCCTGCAACGCCGCCGAAACCCTCCTGATCCACGAGTCGGTCGCCGCCAATTTCCTGCCGGAGATCGTAGACCGGTACGAAGAGTCGGGCGTCGAGATGCGCGGCGACGCCCGCGTACGCGACATCGTCGACGTGGACGCCGCCACTGACACCGACTGGTCGACCGAGTACGGCGATCTCGAAATCTCGCTGAAGATCGTCGATTCGATGCCCGAGGCAGTCGACCACATCAACGAGCACGGCTCGAAACACACCGACTCGATTATTACCCAAGATGGCGACACCGCGAGCGTCTTCATGCAGGGGATCGACTCGGCGAGCGTCTTCCACAACGCCTCGACCCGCTTTTCGGACGGCTACCGCTACGGCCTCGGCGCGGAGGTCGGCATCTCGACGGGCAAAACCCACGCCCGCGGCCCGGTCGGCCTCGGCGGGCTGACGACCTACCAGTACTTCATCGAGGGCGACGGCCAGATCGTCGCCAGCTACTCCGGTGCCAACCCGCGGGCGTTCGTCCACGAGGAGTTCGACGGCGAGTGGACGCCCGGTCGGCTCAGCGGATCGCGGATCGAGCAGTAAGTACCACCGACTCCGCTGTCGGGTCAAGCAACTCTCGGGCGAGACCATTTATCCGTTCGATGCCAACGGGGCCCATGCTACGACTGCGGTTTTTCGTCTGTCAGCAGTGTGAAACCGTGTTTGCCGATCCTGAAAGGCCACCACCGTGTTCCTGTGGCACCGACGTACCGATGAGAGAGATCACCGGCGACGTCCAGACTGAACCGTACTTTACCGAGTTACGTGATGTCGACACGTGACCAGAGAGTGAACGAACCCGACGGAGGGGTCGCTATCACTCGGTGGTGACGAATGCGGACGACGGTTTCACAGTGTCCGATACCCGGCGAACGCCGTCGATCTGTCTCCCGGCGTAGAGCGAACAGAAGAACACACAAAGATGGAACGCCATGTACGGAACCCTCTCTGCTGGCGGGACGCAATGGCCTGTTATCCGCTATTCTACTGGCCGGATCGTCGCTGCGATGCCCCCACCGGGCCGCAGCGTCGGCGTCGCTCGGAGATCGTCGAGCGCCCCGTCTTCGACGTCGACATCGAAGCGCTGGACGATCGCCGCCAGCGCCAACCGCGCGCCCGTGATCGAGAACTGTCGGCCGATACAGGCGTGGGGGCCGCTACTAAAGGGGAAGTAGGCCTCCACGGACTGCGGTGACCGATCTTCCCATCGGTCGGGATCGAACGTCGCTGGATTCTCGAAATAGCGCCGGTCGCGGTGGATCGACCACTGGGGCATGATGATCGCCGCCCCCTCCGGAACCCGGTACTCGCCGAGCCGCACGTCCGCCGAGGCCTGCCGGAAGACGGCCCAGGCGGCGGGGTACAGCCGGAGGGCCTCCTGGAACACCCGACCCGTGTATTCGAGCTCCGAAACGTGCTCGTAGCTCGGCGTCTCGTCGCCGATGACTGCATTGGCCTCCTCGCGGACGCGCTGTCGAATCTCGGGATGCTGCGACAACAGACACTGCGTGTAGGTCAACGACAGCGCGGTGGTCTCGTGACCGGCGATCAGGAACGTCGCCACCTCGTCGCGGATCTGGTTCGGCGGATACTCCACGTCGGGGTCGTCCTCGGCCAGCAGTAGCATCGTCAGCATATCTTTCGGCCGCTCGTCGGCATCCGGATCGCGGGCCGGGAGGTCCTCGCGGCGGCGCTCGATGAGTTCTTCGGCGAGGCCCAAAATCCCCTCGGCAGCCTCCTCGAACTCGGGATCGGTTCGGGTCGGGACCCACTCGGGGGTGACCGCATCGAGGCCAAACTCGAACTCGTCGCCAGCGACCCGCATCCAGGAGTGGAACTGTTCGGCCCGCTCGCGGCCGATGTCCTCGCCGAGCAGAATCTCGCTTGCGACCCGGACGGTCAGCGCAGTCATCTCGCCGTGGAGGTTCCGGGAGATCGAGTCGCCCTCGGTGATGGCGGTCGACCATTCCTCTACCAGCGTCGAGACGCGTCGGCCGACCGTGTTGGCGTAGGCACGGACCTGCGGGCCCATGAACGCCGGGCCCATGATACCGCGCTGTTGTTCCCAGAGGTCGCCCTCGCTTTGGACGAGGCCCTGAGTGGCGATCAGCGCCGCCGGACCGCTGGCCGGAACGCGGCTGAACTCCGCGGGACGGGACAGCGCGTCATGAACGAGCTCGGGGTTCGTCACGACCACCAGCGGCGCGCGACCGGGAATGGGCACCGCCGCGACGTCGTCGAACCGTGCTTGCATCGCCTCGATAAACCGGAAGGTGTCGTCACCGAACCGGAGTGCGTTTATGAGCCCTGACTCCGGTGGATTCGGCAGCTCGCGTCCCATACACCCTAGAAGGGACGGCGGGGCTTGTAGGTTCGGCCCTGACTGTCCGGGGGATGGAATTAAGCGGCGGGCCGACCAGTATTAAATCATGTACGATACGATCCTCGTGCCGACCGACGGCAGCGACACCGTAGAACAGACGCTCCCCCACGCGATCCGGCTCGCTGCCGACACCGGTGCGACGATTCAGGCCCTCTACGTTGTCGACACACGGGCGATCCACGCCGCCGACGCCGACGAGCGCGAGGCCGTCGAGACCGACCTCGAAGCGGCGGGCCAGCAAGCCGTGGAAACGATCGCCGACCGGGCCGCTGCGGAAGGAATCGAGTTCGAAACCGCAGTCAGACGCGGCACCCCCGACAAGGAGATCGTCCGCCACGCCGAGGAATCGGACAGCGATGTCATCGTCATCGGCACCGACGGAAAGACACCGCGCGAAAAGCTGCAAGCCCTCGGCAGCGTCTCCGAGCGGGTCGTCGACAGCGCGCCGATCCCGGTGTTCGTCATCAAGGGCAAAGACGTCGCCTGATGGACCACAGCAGTGAACGACACGCTTAACCGCGAAACGGCGTGAAAGGAGAGTAATGAGTACCGCCCCGGAGGTGTCGGCGTGAGCTCCGAGACCGCCAGCGAAGCCGATCCGTTCCGGCAGGCCTGCGAGGCACTCGTCGACCGGATCATCGACGGCGAGATCGACCGCGAGGACCTCGAATCGGCCAAGCTCGAGGTCTGTTCGGAGTACTCCGCGCCCAAGGTGCCGAAAAACACCGAGCTCCTGGAGTTCGCCCCACAGGAACACCGCGAAGACGTCAAAGCAGTCGTCAAGCGCAAGCCGGTCAGGACCGCCTCGGGCGTCTCGCCGGTCGCCATTATGACCTCGCCGCATATGTGCCCCCACGGGAAGTGTCTCTACTGTCCCGGCGGGCCTGCCAGCGAGTTCGACTCCTCCCAGAGCTACACGGGCCACGAGCCCGCTGCCGCCCGCGGCGTCCAGAACGACTACGACCCCTACGGTCAGGTCACCCTCCGGCTCCACCAGCTCCGGACGATCGGCCACCCGGTCGACAAAGTCGAGTTGATCCTGATGGGCGGCACCATGACCGCCCGGAGCCACGACTACCAGGAGTGGTTCGTCAAGCGCGCCCTCCAGGCGATGAACGACTACGACCTCGACAGCGACCCCGAGGCCGCCGAGGGCGTCAGCTTTGCCGAAGACCCCGACGACTACGAGTTCGCGTATCTCGAAGACGTGATCGCCGAAAACGAAACCAACGAGATCAGGAATATCGGCACCACCTTCGAGACGAAGCCGGACTGGTGTGACCCCGAGCAGATCGACCGAATGCTCGACCTCGGTGGCACCAAAGTCGAGGTCGGCGTCCAGACCACCTACGAGCGAATCAATCGGGAAATGCACCGCGGCCACGGCTCCCAGGCGTCGATCGATGCCAACCGTCGGCTGCGGGATTCGGGGTTCAAAGTCGGCTTCCACATGATGCCCGGCCAGCCCGGCATGACCAAGGAGATGTGTCTGGAGGATTTCCGCCAGCTCTTCTCGAACTCGGACTACAAACCCGACTACCTGAAGATCTACCCCACGCTCGTCGTTCGGGACACCCTGACCTACGATATGTGGCGGCGCGACGAGTACGAACCGCTGAACAACGAGGAGGCCGCCGAGGTTATCAGCGAGATCATGGGGATGATCCCGAAGTACACCCGCCTCCAGCGCGTCCAGCGTGACATCCCCGCGGACTTCATCGACGCCGGGGTCTGGAAGTCGAACCTCCGACAGCTCGCCGCCCAGCGGGCCGAGGAGAAAGGAATTGAAATCCGGGACATCCGCGCCCGCGAGGTCGGGATGAACGAGGCCGACCCCAATCCCGAGGATATCGAACTCGACATCATGACCTACGAGGTCTGCGGCGGCACCGAGCATTTCATCAGCTTCGAAGATCCCGTCCAGGACCTGCTGATCGGGTTCTGTCGACTCCGCTTCCCGAACGATCCGGTCCGACGGGAACTCCAGGACGCGGCCATCGTCCGCGAACTCCACGTCTACGGCAGCGAGGCGGGCATCGGCAAGGAGGCAGGCGACCGCGACTGGCAGCACCGCGGCTACGGCCGGAAACTGCTCGCACAGGCCGAGGAACTCGCCGTCGACGCAGGATTCGACAAACTAAGCGTGATCTCAGGAATTGGCGTCCGGCAGTACTACCGCGAGAAACTGGGCTACACTCAGGACGGCCCCTACGTCAGCAAGTGGCTGTAGGCCGTAGGTAGTCGCTACCGGTCGTTAGTTGTCTTTTACTACGGCCACGATGCGGAGCCGACGGTAGTCGGCGATCCAGGACCCATCAGCGAAATAGTCGCCGCGAAGCCGGTCTTCGACACCGTCGATGACCGCCTGCTGGTCGGCCGCCGAAAGCCCCGCCAGCAGGCTGTCGCCGAACCCCTCCATCCACGTGGCGAGACCGTCTTCACCGTCGAGTTCGGTCGGCCGGTCGAACAGCCTTGCGTACCGGACTTCGAACCCGTGGGCTTCGAGCCAGCTGGCGTACTCGCCAACAGTTGGAAAGTACCACGGCATCGGCGTCTCGTAGCCACGGGCGGCCAGTTCGGCGTGGGTCGCCGAAACGATAGCCGCGATGTTGCCACTGCCGCCGAGTTCGGCGACGAACCGACCGCCCGGTCGAAGGGCGTCGACAACTGAATCGAGTACAGCATCCTGATCTTCGATCCAGTGGAGCGCGGCGTTCGAAAAGACGGCGTCGAACGGCTCGTCGACCGTAAAATCGCGGGCATCAGCATGGACGAACTCACAGTTAGGGTAGCTGTCGCGGGCGGCCGCAACCATCTCGGCGGACTGGTCGAGCCCGACTGCGGTTGCGCCCGCCTCGGCGATTTGCTGTGTGAGGTGACCCGTCCCACAGCCGAGGTCCAGGATTCGCTCGCCCGCTTGGGGGTCCAGGAGACCGACGACGTCCGCGCCGTACTCGTAGACGAACGAATGAGCGTCGTCATAGGTCGACGTGTTCCACTGGTTCCGAGCCTCGTCCGGTGGCTGACTCATCGTCTACACTCACTGTGTCCGACAGTTATAAACACAGCTACCCGCCGAGGGCAGCGAGCAGCCCACGGAGTTGGGTCGACCCGTGTTCTCGCAGCGCACGCAGGAATCGACGGCGTGCGCCAGCCAGCGCGTCGTCGAGGGCGGCCGCGGCATCGGTGAATACGCCCTGGCCGTAGCCGACGAGCACGCGGTCGGGATCGAACCGATCGAAAAGCGACCGTGGTGGGAACAGCCGGACGACACCGTAGCAGGCGAGTCGCTCGTCACCGACCGTATAAAAGGGGGCCGTACCGAGAGCATCCGGCACGTAGAGCGTCCCATCTCCCTTTCGGTAGGCGACCGCCTCGTCGTAGCCCGGGAGGGGACTGACTCTCGACAGCTCGAACCCCGACGCCCCGAGCGTCGCCTCACACCGCTCGACCGTCGAGGAGAACCGACCCTCCAGACGCGTCAGCCACGTCGGGACGTGGATCGACACGTCGTGTCGGCGGGCGATGGCGTCGGCGTCCCGCGCGTGGTAGTTCGAGCAGATCGCCACCCCCTCAAGCTCGCCGTAGTCGGCGATCAACTCGTCGAGTCCTGAAACGTCGAGGGGGTCGAACAGCCAGACGCCATCCGATCCGGCGAGCAGGTGGCTCGCTCGCCTGCCTGTCTCGTCGGGATGGGCGATCCACTCAGCACCCTCGTCCCACCGGTCGATCTGTGGGTCGGTGGGTCGACTGCGATCGTACATCACCATACAGTCCTCTCAAAGTGATTCATCAAAAACACTCATGGCTCGACGGGAGCCAACGGCTAACCATACGTATTAATCGGGCAAATAAAGCCAGTTGCTGCTAACAACGGCGTATGGAAAACCTACTCCAGGACGAAACGGCAGTGGTTACGGGCGGCGCAAGCGGGTTCGGCCGGGAGATCGCGCTGACGTTCGCCGACCACGGCGCAGATGTGATCGTCGCCGACATCCGAGAAGACCCCCGCGAGGGCGGCGAGCCGACACACGAACGCATCGCAAGCGAGACCGATCGCAGCGCGCACTACGTCGAGTGTGACGTGACAAACCCGGGCGATCTGGAGGTGGCCGTCGACGCGGCCGACGAGCTCGGCGGGATCGACATCATGGTCAACAACGCGGGGATCACCAACGAGACGGACTTCCTGGAGGTCACTGAGGAAGAGTACAACCAACTCATGTCGATCAACGTCAAGGGCGTCTTCTTCGGCTGCCAAGCGGCAGGCAAAAAGATGCTCGACAACGGCGGCGGGAAGATCGTCAATATGTCGAGTGCGGCGGCCTACCGCGCGATGGCCGAACTCTCGACCTACAGCGCCTCGAAAGCCGCCGTCCGGACGCTGACCTACGCGGTGGCCGACCGCCTTGGCGGCAACGACATCCGCGTCAACTCGATCAATCCAGGATTCAGCAACACACAGATGCTGGAAAACTCGGAGTTGGGCAGCGGGATCAAGGGGCGGATCGACGCGAAGCTGCTGAAGCAGACGATCCCGGCTGGGCGGTTCGGCGAGGCCGAGGAGGTCGCCAACGTCGCGCTCTTCCTCGCCAGCGACATGAGTTCCTACGTCAACGGCGAGTCGATTCTGGTCGACGGCGGGATGATCCATACGTAGGGCGCAACCGCTATTGGTCGCGGGCAGTACCCATTCAGTATGTCCGATTCAGTCGACCACGGACCCACCGGGGAGTGGCGGCTCATCCGCCAGCAAGCCCGTTCCGGCCCGATGCAGATGGCCCTCGACGAGATTGCCGCCGAAACCGCCGCCGCGGGCGGCCCGCGAACCGTTCGGGTCTATCAGTGGGAGCCCGGCTGTCTGTCACTCGGCTATCACCAAGATCCCGAGACGGTCGACTGGGCAGCCTGCGAGGCAGCTGGCATCGACGTGACCCGCCGACAGACCGGCGGCGGCGGCATCTACCACGACACTTTCGGCGACATCTCCTACTCGATCACTGCACCGGCCGCGGAGTTTCCGAGCGATCTACTAGAGGCGTATCACCAGCTCTGTGAGCCGGTCCTCGACGCCTTCGAGCGGATGGGCGTCGACGCCTCCTTTGTCGAGACGGAGGCCGACGAACTCTACACTCCTGCGTGCTATCTGCGGGCACTGCACCCGGCCCACGACATCGTTGCCGGAGGCCAAAAGATCAGCGGGAATGCCCAATACCGTCGAAAGGACGCGGTGATTCAGCACGGATCACTGACGTACACGGTGCTAGCTGAGCGGCATTTGTCGACCTTCGTCGACCCGCCGACCGATGCAGAAGCGTTTCGGGAGCGAGTGACGGGGATCGACGAACAGGCCGATTGCAGTCGCAGCGAGGCAGTCGCAGCCCTCGAATCCGCGCTCGCCGAGTGGTCGGGAGCCAGCGAGGGATCGTGGACCGACGACGAACTCCACCGGGCCGAGGAGCGCGTCGCGGAGAAGTACGGGGCCGACGAGTGGGTGCGGCGTGTGCCGGGCGGGCGGGCGGTCGACTGACGGGCGGTTACTGGTCGTCCCCGGGGAGGGATCGACCGCATTCTGGACACTCCGTCTCGGTGATCGTCACCTGGAGATCACAGTCTGGACAGTACCGGCGGTAGCAGGCTGGGTCGCCCATACAGGCAATCGAGTGCGGACCGTCTTAGCCATCACGCCGGGGGCTAGCTGTCCGCCTCAGTACGTGGTGCGATGTTTTGGTTCACGCGGAAGAGGTTCTCGGGGTCGTATTTCGTCTTGATTTCGACCAGCCGGTCGTAGTTGTCGCCGAACAGCAGCCGAGCCGGGTCCTCGTCGAATCCGGGAAAGTTGCCGTACCGGCCGCCAGTGACCGACAGCTTCTCGAAGGCTGCGAACCCCTCGCGGGCCCACTCGATGTTCGCCTCGTCGTCTTCGGGATCCTCCCAGTTGGCCTCGAAGGTGAGCATAAACGGTTTGTCGCGGTGCCAGAAGGCAGTGGCGTCCTGTGGCACCTCGGCGACCGCGCCGCCGAGCCACCAGATGTCGACCGTCGAAAGCGCCGACGGCGCGACCTCGTTGCACCGGAGCATGAGGTCGATGACCTCGTCGGTGAAGTCCGTGAGATAGGTCGACTTCCAGTAGTAGCGGAGGCCGTCGGGGTAGTCCTCGTCGAGGAGTGTCTGCAGCGCCTCGAACTGAGTCGGCCCGCTGAAGTCCGCGATGGGGTCGACGCCCTCGCTGAGCGACGCCATCATGGTCTCGGCCTCCTCGGGATCGGCCCTGATGCAGCCGAGGAAGGCGACTGCGGGCTCGTCCCACAACTCGGCGGGAAACTCGTCGAGTTCGGGGATGGTGGCAGCGAACGGCAGGATCGCGGCGGTTCGCGGTGCCGACTCGGTCCACTCACGGAAGTGACCCAGCAGTCTGGCGGCCTCCTCGCCGTGGTACCACGCGAACACCTGATAGATCTCGGGGCCGACGTCGTGGAGTTCGTACTCGAAGGCGGTGACCACGCCGAAGTTGCCACCACCGCCCCGGACCGCCCAGAAGAGGTCCTCGTGCTGCTGGTCGTTCGCCGTGCGAACCTCGCCGTCGGCGGTCACGATCTCGACTTCGAGGAGATTGTCGACCGAAAGCCCAAAGTCACGCGAGAGGTGGCCGTAGCCACCGTTGAGTGTCAGCCCGGCGATCCCCGTCTCCGAGACGGCACCGAGCGGCGCGGCGAGCCCGAATAGCTGGGTTTCGTGGTCGACATCGCCCAGTGTTGCCCCGGCCTGTGCGCGGACCGCCCGCGCCTCGCGGTCAACGAAGACGCCGTTCATCGCCGAGAGGTCGATCATGAGCCCACCGTCAGCGACGGCGTAGCCAGCAACGTTGTGGCCGCCGCCGTGAACCGCGATCTCCATCTCGAACTCGCGGGCAAAATTCACCGCGGCGACGACATCCGCGGTCCCAGTCGGCTGGACGATCAGCGCGGGCCGCCGGTCGATCATCCCGTTCCAGACCGAGCGGACGACGTCGTAGGCCTCGTCGTCCGGGAGGAGTACCCCACCCCGGAGTTCCGTTCGCAACGTCGGAAGCTGTGATTCCAGTGTGGAGAGTGTGCGAGTAGCCATCATTCTTCACTAACAGTAGCCATAGATCCGCACTGGCATAGAGATACAGTGACATATGCCGTCGAGATAGGGACGTGTTCTCGACGAGTGGACGCAGATACAGTCGACACGACAGCCGGAATCAAGGCCTGTTAGGCAGCAAATATTTATATACCAACAGATCGGTTCCGCCATCGAAGTCGCTTTGAGGGCCGTCGACCTACCATCGCGTATGAACGTCGGTGCACACGTTTCGATCTCGGGCTCGCGCGTCTCTTCGGACACCGCAACCCCGGAGTACAGCGATATTCGCAACGCAGTCGACCGCCAACTGGCCTTCGGCGGCAACTGCGGGCAGATCTTCACCACCTCGCCGCAGGTCTGGCAACAGCCCGAAATCAGCGACGAGGCCGCCGAGGGCTTCCGCGAACTCACTGCCGAAAAGCTGGAGGGGCCGTGGGTGATCCACTCGGCGTACCTCGTCAACCTCTGTACGCCGAAAGACGACCTCCGACAGAAATCTATCGACAGCATGCAGGCCGAACTCGACGCTGCCGACAAGCTGGGTATCCCGTTCGTCAACGTTCACCTGGGTGCCCACACCGGTGCGGGTGTCGAGGGGGGTCTCGACAACGCTGCCAGCGTCATCGATGAACTCGATGTGCCCGAGGACGTCCAGATCCTCATCGAGAGCGACGCCGGGAGCGGCACCAAACTCGGCGGCGAGTTCGAGCATCTCGCGGGCATCATCGACAGAACGGACGAAGGGATCGGCATCTGCATCGACACCGCCCACACGCTCGTGGCGGGCAACGATCTGACGACACCCGAAGCCGTCGACGAGACGGTCGAACGGTTCGACGATGTCGTGGGGCTCGAACACCTCGAATACATCCACCTCAACGACTCGAAACACGACGTCGGCACCCACAAGGACGAACACGCGCTGATCGGCGAGGGCTACATCGGCGAGGACGGCATCGCGGCGATCATCAACCATCCCGAACTCCGTGACCTGCCGTACGCACTCGAAACCCCGACCGAGGACGGCAAAGGCTTCGAGTGGAACATCGCCAAGGTCAAAGAACTCCGCGAGAACTAGTCGCCGTGCGCCGGTTTTCCGCCGAGTATCTCGAACGGACCCGCGAGGGGATGTGGGCCGACTCTCGGGGGGCACTCGTGGACCTCTCGCTGGACAGTCGGAGCCGCATCCTGGATGTCGGCTGTGGCACGGGGGAACTGACTCGGGTGCTGGCCGACGAATCGCCCGCCGAAGTCGTGGGCTGTGATGCCGATACTGACCTCCTCGCAGTCGCCAACGAACACGTCCCAGCTGTTGGTGGTGATGCTTTCTGCCTCCCCTTTGCCGACGACAGTTTCGACCTCGTGGTCTGTCAGGCCCTGCTGGTGAATCTCCCCGATCCAGCGGCTGCCCTCCGGGAGTTCGCCCGCGTCTCGTCGGATCTCGTCGCCGCGATCGAGCCGAACAACGCGGCGGTCAGCGTCGACTCGACTGTCGAGCGTGAAGTCGAACTCGACGCCCGCCTTCGGGAGGCATATCTCCGCGGCATCGAGACCGATGTCGCACTCGGCGACCGGCTCGAAACACTGTTCGAGGAGGCCGGAATCGACCGGCTGTCGACCCGCCAGTATACACACGAAAAGCGGACTGACCCACCCTACAGCGAGATCGACCTCGAAAGTGCGGCCCGGAAGGCCAGCGGAGCCGGACTCGTGGATCACGAACCCGAACTCAAAGCAGGGCTGGCAGACCGGGAGCCGACGTATGACGAACTCCGGCGGGCGTGGCGTGAGATGGGCCGGAGCGTCATCGAGGGGATGCAGCGGGGCGATTACGAACGTATCGAACGCGTCCCGTTCGATGTGATGGTTGGTCGAGTCTCAGTCTAGGTATGGCTTTTCGATCTCCGAGTCGGCGCTCAAAAGCGCGTTGAGCCGCCCCGTGATTGCCTCCAGGACGGAGATCAGTGGCGACAGTGCCCGTTCGACGAACTGGACGGGGCCGATAACTCGCAGCGACCACCGTTCGGCGTTGCCGAGCCCGAAGGCCTTGGGGACGATCTCGCCGAAAATCAAAATCACGAGACTGGTCACCAGTGTCGTCACGACGACCGCAGTTCCGGCGGGGACGTAGCTGATGACCAAGACCGTGATAATGCTCGAAATGGCGATGTTGACGATGTTGTTGCCGACCAGCAGCGTCACCAACAGTCGATGGGGGTTGGTGCGTAACTCCTGGAGGAGCCGTGCGTCGGCGTCGCCGGTGGCTGCCAGCTGATCGATCTGGTCGGCCGACAAGGAGAAAATAGCGATTTCGGAGCTCGAAAAGAAGGCACTCAACAGGAGCAAACCGAGCGTTGCACCGATTCCAGCCACTGTAACCGTCGAAGAGATCATACCGACAGTCCGTCCAGGGAACGGAAGAGGCTATTGACGTCGACAGAGAGATCGGGTGACGTGAGAATCGTCTCCGCACAGAGATCCGCGGCAGCACCCCGATCAGCGACCAGTTTAGGTTCACGCGGGGCCAACGGTAGCTATGGCACGAACACTCCTCGTTGGCCTCGGCATCGTCATGGCACTGTTTCCGGACCGCGTTACCAACTGGTATCAGCGGGTCGCCTTCGAGAACCCCGAGGCGGCCGTCGGCAACTCGTGGCTCGGCTCGGCAGTGCGGATCGAAGGGTTACTGATCGCCCTCTGTAGCCTCACTGGCGGCCGGGGCTACGCGTGGCTGCTGAATCTGATGGGACTCGCGGGTGGAGTCGCCGTCCTGTTCCCGAGGCAGTATCTCGACTGGGGAGCGAGGGTTTCCTACCAGAACCCAGAGGAGATAGAATGGACCGGCTGGTTCCCCACCGTCGCCCGCGGCCTCGGCGTCTGCTACGTCGTCGGGAGTCTGCGTGACTACCGGCGTCGACACAGCGCCGACTGATCGAACCGAATCACGACGGCCATCAAGCGAGTCGGCGTCACTCCTCCCGCGTGTAGGTCACCGTCCGGCCCCAACTGCTCTTTTTGCCCCACAGCCCCGAGCGCATACATTCGAGTTCGACGATCTGGGAGTTGTCGACGAACAGGTTCACGTTCGGCCCGAAGTTCTTGATGTACCACTCGAAGACCTCGGGGTCGGCAGCCTCGAAGACGCAGTTTTCGATCCCGACCTCGTTGGCGATCTCGAAGGCCACATCGGTCCGCCACTCTCTGACCTGCTCGGTGATCCCCTCGGATTCGACCATGATCTTGTAGGCTCCGGCGTCGAGATGCTGTTTGGCCTCCTGGATCGCGCTACCGGGGTCGATCTCGGGTTCGCTCTCCAGTTCTTCGACACTCGACGCGCCACCGGCACCGAACTGGACGTTGATCTCGGGTTTCGGTTTGAGGTCGTGGTCGGCGACGAGTTCGGTCAGCGCGACCATGTCGTCGGTCCCGGTCGCCAGAAACCCGCTGGAGACTTCAACGATGTCGAAGCCGAGTTCGCCGGCCTCGGCGACGTACTCCTCGACTTTGTCGTGGTCCCGGACGAGGACGTTCTCGATGAAGCCGCCGGTCGAGACCGAGACGTTGTACTCGTGGCAGATGTCGATCAGCTCTCGGACCGCCGACTCCGGCATCAGGGCGAAGGAGCCGCCCGAAAACTTGTAGATGTCGACATACTGGCCCATCGTCTCGAAGATGTCCCGGAGTTCGCGCGGGCCCATCGGATCGTAGTAGGGGCCGCGCATCTCGGTGATGCCGGTGTCGCGTGGCTTTTCCGGCCTGTGGTTCTGGTGGAGGAACTCGAAAGTGCGGTCGACCATGGCTGACCTGACGGCCGTACATCACTTAGCGGTAGTTCCCAGCTACGTTGCAGCTACATCGACGCCGGTGGGTCGAACAGTTCGGTGAGATCGGTCGCGTCGTACTGTTCGAGCGTCCGAATGGTGTCGACGAAGCCGTAGCGGTGGGTGTCGCCGTACCGCCCGCGGGCCATCTCGTGGAACTTCGCCTCGACATCCGCCCAGTCCATCGGATCAGTCGGGTGGCCACGGAACGAGCGCTTTTCGACGGTATAGGTCGTTTCGTCGCCGAGTTCGATCTCGATGCGAGCGGGCATCTCACCGGCCTCGAACCGCTCGGTGAACCCCCCGTCCGCTTCGACGGTGACTGTCCGAAGCAGTGTCTGGACGTCTTCGCTGTTGATGCGTTCGGGCTCGTACGCCTCGTTCGTGAGTTCGTGGTCGATGAGCGCGACCGCCAGCATATACGGCAGCGAGTGGTCGGCCTGGGCTTTCGTTTCGACCTCGTAGCGCGAGCCCTCGCCGCCGCCGATGATGAGCTTCGCACCCGCGAAGGTATCGAGGTGGATCGACGCTACCTCGCCGGGGTCGATCTCCTCGCGTTCGGCGAGTTCGATCACCCCTTCGACGGCCGACTGAGCGTAGGTTTCGGCGACGTACCGCTTGGTCATCACATCGAAGACCCGCTCACAGCCCGGATTGAGGTCGATCGAGAACTCGCCCGAGATTGTGTCCTTCCACCCCTTCTGTCCCTCGAAGAGATCGATTGGTCCCTCGACGCCGTTGCGTGCGAGCAAGCACGAATAGACGGCGTTGCGGGCAGCATTCGCACTCGCCAGTCCCTTCCACTCGTTGATGCCGCCGGTCCGGGTCACCCGCAGGGCGTTGTGGGCTGTGCCTGCGATCCCCAGTGCGTTCCGCAGTTCCCCATGGTCGAGGCCGAGGATTTTCCCCGCGCCCGCCGCCGCGGCGATGACGGTGTGGGTAACGTGGTCCCACCCCTTGTCCCGGACCGGTGCGTTCCACGCCAACTCGCCCTGTACTTCGTAGGCGACGCCCACCGCCTCGATGAGTTCGCGGCCCGAGGCGTCGACGACCTCGCCGCAGGCGACGACGCTCCCGATGGTGTCGCTCGGATGGGGCGTCTCGCCGGGTGCGAGAAACGAGTCCATGTAGTCGAGGTATCGCGTGAGGGCGGTGTTGTACATCGCCGCCCCATCGGGTGTGGCCCACATCGCCGCCCCATCGGGTGTGGCCCGCTCGTCGCGGCCCCAGAGTCGACACGGACCTTCGACTTCGAACTCCGTGACCGTCTCGCCGACTGCGTCGACCGGCGGCTTGCCCATCGCGCCGATAGCGATTCCAGCCGAATCGAGGACGCGTTTCTTGAGTTCCTCGATCGTCTCGTCGGAAAACTCGTCGTACGAAACGCTCTCGATGAAACTCGCCAGTTCCGCGGTGGTGGTCATACAGCAATAGCCACGACCAGCCCCAAAGCTATGCTGTGTTCGCCTGTTTGTTATAGCAATATTCAGTTTATCGACTGGTATCGGACGATAACTGGTAACCAGTAGTTAAATAACGTCGCCGCGGACGGTCGCGCCGGTCTGTTCGGTTCGGTAGCGGCTCACGCGTTCTGCGGCCGCCTCGGCCGTCTCACTGTCGACGCCCATCTGTTCGAGCGCCCCCGAGAGCGTCGGAAACGGCAGCTCGCCTCCGCGGAGCTTGCCGAGGAGGTCGTCATCCCACTGGCCGTCGACCCACAGGCAGACGCCGCGGGGATCGAGAATTTGTTCATAGGACTCCCGAGCGAGCGCGCCGCGAAGCCGCTGGGTGACGTTCTCGTCGAAACTCGCATTACAGACTTCGAGGTGGATCGGCTCGTTGCCGCCCAGTAGGTGGGCGGCCAGACATTTCTCGGGGGCAGCGTGGCCGTTGTCGTTGGCCCGGACGTACTCCGGGAACTGTTCGGCCCACTCGGCGGAGACGCTTTGGCCGATACCCTTGACCCCGTGTTTCTCGTGGTAGGCCTCAGCCGTCTCGCTGTCGCCGCGGAGCCGGATGTCCTTTTTCAGATAGATGTCGAGCCGTTCGATCGGGTCGAGGCCGAGGGCCACGTCGCCGTAGACCCAGATTTCCCGTACTGGGACGGGCATGGGGTCGGCATCGACCGTCTCGATGAGCTGCTCGACGCGGTCGAGGGCGCTGTCCCTGTCGAGTCGTTCGGAGTCTGCCATTGGCCGATTCACGCACGCCGCAGAGAAACGGGTTTCGACCCAGTAGAGAACTATTTTGCAGTCCAGGAACCGTCAGACCACGACGCGATCGGCGATATAAATTACATACTGCGATACCAAATACCAGAGTGGGCGAACGTCAGAAGTTCGGCAGATGGATTTCTACTAACCATAAGATATGTGATAGATAGGCGACAATCATACATTACGTGTTTGAAAGCTCTGCGGGGGTACATCCAGATCCACACGTCTCAGTACTCCTCGGGATCGACATCGCATTGTTTCAAGCTCACTACGGGTACATCCAGATCGCTACACCCACCAGTTCGCCAGCACAGTCTTGCCGCCATTTCAAGCCCACTAAGGTACATCCAGACCTCCATAGACCCGGTTCGTGTAGTCTTCATCAATGTTGTTTCAAACCGACAACGGGTACATCCGATCCTATCCAGATTATGCCGGGTATGGTGTCCTCTCCGTCGTTTCAAACCTACAATAGGTACATCCAGACCGTGCGCATATGGCAGTGGTGAACCTCGTGATCGCGTTTCAAGCCTTCAAGAGTACATCCAGATCCCGCCGTAGTGCGGGCATCCCTCGCAGACATCGGGGTTTCAAGCCGACAACGGGTACATCCAGATCCGACCTCACCAACAAGCGGATTCACTCGCCGCCGTTTCAAGCCCATTATGGGTACATTCAGATCCGGCCGCATTACCATTGTATCGTCGTTACCGATTGGATGTTTCAAGCCCACTTTAGGTACATCCAGTACCAGCGGGCAGCGAACGACGTGGCACGGCTGTCTCGCGTTTCAAGCCCGTAAGGGTACATCCAGACCTCGGATGCTTCAATTGAGCCGATCGCTGGCTGTGCGTTTCAAGCCGACGATGGGTACATCCAGTACCGTGTCTTTATTCGTTGAGTAGATAACGTAGCGATTGTTTCAAACCCACAACGAGTACATCCTGACCTGTCCCCCGGACACGCATATCGCCCCATGTGTACCGGTTTCAAGCCCGTAAGGGTACATCCAGACCAAGCCTCCTTGATGCGTGAATCGCGTCCACGCGGCGTTTCAAGCCTTCAGTAGGTACATCCAGAACCCGTCGCAGGCCGACAAGCGATTAGGCTTCTATACGTTTCAAGCCCACAATGGGTACATCCAGACCGATCAACGTCGCCGACTGGTCCGATCAATGGCTCGTTTCAAGCCTACAACGGGTACATCCAGATAGCATCTTCTCATAGTCGAACGCACCCATGTTATGCTGGTTTCAAGCCCGCAACAGGTACATCCCAACTGACGACGAGCGCGATTGCGCCCATGATCAAGACCATGTTTTAAACCCACTAAGGGTACATCCAGTCCGATGACAACGAATACGGTCGGTAGGTGCGTATTTCAAGCCCATTATGGGTACATCCAAACCGACTGCGTGGACGATTGAACACAACGATTTCTGGATATTTCAAACCCAGAAGGTACATCCAGACCGATCCCGACCGTCTCCGTTCTCGGCTACATCGTCATGTTTCAAGCCGACAACGGGTACATCCAGTCTCTTCTCAAGTGCGGCGCGGATCACGGCGGGGTAGTTTCAAGCCCACTAAGGGTACATCCAGATCACTGTACCCACCAGTTCACCAGCACAGTCTTACCGCCGTTTCAAGCCCACAACCGGTACATCCTGAAAGACCAGAAGACCAACTCTGTCTGTTTCGGGAGTGCGTTTCAAGCCCGTAAGGGTACATCCAAGCCTCGTTCTCCGGCTCACCGAGTTCCTTGATTGCGCCATTTCAAACCCAATAAAGGTACAATCCAGTGCCCGACCGTAATTGTGGACTCGCCCGCACTCGTCGCAGTTTCAAACCCTCCGAGGTACATCCAGAACCGAAGGCATCCACATCGCGGCGGCCAACAAACCGATGTTTCAAGCCTACAACGGGTACATCCAGAACGCTTACCCCCCAACCCGACCGGAGGAGCCGCACCCGGTTTCAAGCCCACTACGGGTACATCCAGACCACTGAAAGACATCGCTCCGTCGGTCCTCGGCAACACGTTTCAAGCCTACCACTGGTACATCCAGAACGACGACGGCACTATCTACCGCGATCCAGCGGGCTGGTTTCAAGCCAACAACAGGTACATCCAGACCCAGCAAGGCCACTAAGACCTCTCTCGCTCTCTGCACGTTTCAAGCCGACAGTGGGTACATCCAGACCTACCCGAAATCAGGTAGTTACACTATTCTCTTGCCTGTTCACACTAAGTTGTTTCCGTCGACTATCAATCACTCCAAAACCCACCGAGGGTCGACTGAAACAGACTACAGAAGCCGGTGTGTTATAGACTTAGATTCGTCATTTGACAGCCCTTTCCAACCATATAACCCCGTATTCTCAGCTGCCTCTTGGTCAAGTAGATAGAGATCGTCATCCAGTTGATGTGCGACCTGCGTAATTGGATTCTCATCTCGATTACGCGGTACGTCACAACCAATATGCCGCAGACACTCTCGAAGCGAGAGCTTGTGAGACGTGTGGTTGATCTGATCTGCTCTCCGATAGGCTTCTAAGAGCTTGTCTTCAGTTGATGACTGTGACACATAGACGGTGATTTCTGGACGGTCGTCGTCTATCAGTGACGTTTGACTCATCGCCGTACCGTCGACAGAGTCCATATCCGGCGTCTGGTGTGGGATCTCGGTTGCGATCTCCTCGCGGTAATCATCGTAACCCCCCAAGAAATCTTGTTGTGAGATGTGTCTGCGATCAGTCCTGATGTGCTGTGTGAGGGACTGAACCGTCTTATTGAGTTCATTAATCCCACTTTGGTTATAGACGTACTCAGCGGGGATACGGTTCATATTCGCAGGATCTTGGGCGTCCAGCTGCCATACTGTGACCTTACCGTTCCCGATACCGTACTCGTAGTCACGGTTACATCGCCCTGCGGCTTGGACGAGGCTATCGTAGGGGGCAATATCGCGGTATAGACTCTCGAAGCTAATGTCGACGCCTGCTTCAATTAGTTGGGTCGTGAGCGCAACGATTGTCGGTAGATCGTCCCGATCGGCCTCAGAACGCGGATACTGTTCGAGCAAGTCCGAAAGCCCATCGAGTATCCGTGAACGGTCACACGGTCTGTTGCGGGTCGTAAGCGGGACTACGAGAACGTCGGCATCGGTCGAAAGCAATGACTCAACAAGATCCTCTGGTGTCGGGAGTTGGTTGTAGACTGTATCCCTATCAAAGTCACTCGGAGAGTCTAGATTCTCTGGGAGCGGTGGTTCTGCGTCTGTTATCAGATCACGATAGACTGTATGGATATTGGCGTACTCAATTTCGGTGTCAACATCGAGGTCGGCTATCAGTGATTCAGCAACGGCTCTCGCATTTGAGACGGTATTATGGATCGACAAGATACTATCCCGGCCGCTGCCGATCTCGTCTCGAAGGCGTTGGGCGGCGGTTGTTGGTGGAATCGGATCGTCGGCTGTCACTGACTGGTCGACGGTGACAGTGACGTTTTCGGGAAGCGTGACTGACGGTGCTAATTCAGCATCTTCGGGTGTTTCAGAGGTTGGGGTTGGATACTCAAGCGGGGGATGGGTCGCACTCATCAAGATGACTGTTGCATCGAATACCGTGTAGAGAGTGTCAATCAGTTGTTCGACCCGGCTCCACCATGTCGGCGGTGTAGTCTGTGGTTCGTCGATGATGATGGTACTATTGTAGAACTGCGGGAGTTTCGTCGCCTGAGATTTTGATGGACCGTATAGCGATTCCCACAGCTGGACAGTCGTACTAAGTGTAATATCGCTGTGCCACGACTGGTAGGCCATTTCCGTCACATCGTCTGAGTCTGTATCAACATCCTCTTCATCGCCATCTGAGGTATTGTCTGCAAGATAGTGGTCGACACCGATTGAAACGTCTGTCTGCAAGGCGTTGGTGTCGGTATTAAACTCACTCGCTGGGTCGAATAGCGTCTGATACACATCTTCTGTCTGTTCGATGATCGACGTGTACGGCAAAATGTGGATCAGTGGGCCACTCTGCTCGCTTGCAGCATTGAGCTTGAGAGCGGCCTGTGTCACGGTGAGTGTCTTTCCGGCTCCGGTCGGGAGAGTGACCCGATAGACCCCGGATTGTGTCGGGTTCTCTTCTCCTGATTCTTCTGTGTCCGGTGTCGTGTCGGTCACGAACGCATCGAGTTGGTAGTCCTCGCCTGAGTTTGTCGGTGGCTCTCCTCGTGCTTCCGTAGAGTGTTCCCGACTCTCACCAGTGAGTGATTCGACCCGTTTGAGCGTTTCTTGACGGGTTTCCTCGCGTTTCTGATTCAGTAGTTCTTCTGGTGTCTCTGCATTCGTCGGTGGCGAGAGTTCTGTATCGACGTAGGTGTCGATGACAGCTGGATCTGGTAGATTATGGCTGGGTGGCGAGAGGCCAGCGGAAGCAGGAGTATCAGCCCCTTTCAACCCGCCCCATAGTTCAAGCAGATCGTGGTACACATCCACCGATTTGTAATTTGATTTGAGCGAGACGCCCGTCAGACCGGATATGTCGTCGGCGATACCTTCTCGTAACCCGTCCTCAACGATGTCGATGAACCGTTGCCATGAGATTTCAGGCGGAGTATCTGGGTCGGCCAGTAGCCCATCATTTTGGGATAAATGCTCAAGCAGCTGCGTAGCGATCTCCCGGCTCTGAGTGTGTTGATGGATGTTATCAACTTGATGTTGAACCGTCTCCCACCGCGTTGTGTCGACGAACCGGTCAAACGAATAACTCTCAAGATCGGGCAGCGTCCCGTGGTGTCGGGCCACAGCTATCGACGCCGGGAAGGCAACCCGAACGGGATACCCTAGCTCTCGGAGAACCCACCATGTCGTGACACCACCGATGAAGCTATGATCTGCAACCCGCCCCGGCGGTCGGTCGATCGATGGAACAGTAGTGTTAGCGTGGTCTTCTTGCCACCACGTCGTGATTTTTCCAATATCGTGACACCACGCCATGACGTACAAAACTGGTCGTGTTGGCGTTCCATCAGCGAGTGTCGTATCCGGCGGTGTGTTTGCCAGACAGTGATTCCCGACAGCAGCTAGATGATCGAGGACCGGTTCGTGTGTCCCCGACGCTATCGGGTGGTCGGTATGTGCAAAGTAGATCGGATCGTTTGTCATGCGGCTCTCCTCACTTATTTGAAGATGACCGTCTGCTCATCGACGGTGGCCGCATAGTCGGTGTCGACTGGAAGAGAGCCTGCATCCTCGCGGTACTGGTATGCAGTATAGGCCGTCGTTCGGCGTGTTTTGAACCCATCGTCGACCTGTTCCATCTCTGCTGGTGTCTGTTCGGTCGTGAGTTGTGTATTCGCCTGCATCTGCACGGTTCCGGCAGATGACGGTACAGCAGAATCGACTTCGACAGCTCCATCTCCGTCGACTGGCGTAGGTGAGAACTCACCGTGATACTCAATCGACGCAAGACACTCTGACAGGCCGAGTGTTGGTGTATAGTGGCTTTCTCCTGTCTCAAGAAGCTGTTTCAATTCGTTGTAGTAATCCTCCGAGCTTAACCAGATGTTGATCCGATACCGAACGTCTCGAAGCATCGTGTGGGCAACCCGTTGATGCACCTTCCCCTCGTCAATCTCCGAGGGATGCTTTTCGTATTCAAGTGTCAACCCACCCCCTGAAACAGATTTCATCTGATCGGGGTCGGTGTTCCGGTGTTTGATCGGCATACTGATGTCTCGAAGCGGATTCTCAACACTCACACTGAGGGCCGAGTGGGTAAGGTCGAACAACTGGTAGTAGCTGTTGACCTCTAAGCCGAGCATCGCCGCGATCATCCCGTTCAGTGTCGTTCGGGGTGGCAAACCGTAGGTGAGCCGCGTCGACGAGGTTTCGATCTTACGGAAGTGTGCGAACGGTGCTGTCACAGTGAACGATAGACACTTCTCGGGTATCTCGTGAACCGACGCTAACTCCTCGCCGGTCGGCTCATAGTTGGGTGTCGTGTATTCTCCGGATTCATCATCGCGGTTGGTACTCTTCGTCGGTCGGTCGATTTCTGTCTTCTCTTCACTACTCCCTGACGCAAAATCAGAGAGCGTCGTATTCTTTTCCGACATAGGCTATCTCCGGTCGCTACTCATACAGCGAGATTCGATCCACGTCCACACCGAGTTCAGATTCGATGTAGTCGGGGAGAGTTTGATCCAGCACGTTAGAATCTTCTTCTAACGTGAGGCGGGTGTCCTGTAGGATGTGAACTGTCTGGATTCGTTCGGCGGCTTCTTCCAGTGTCTCCATCAACCCAGAGATGTCGACAGTCACGTCGTGGATGCTGGTGAGGGCGTCGACGTCGTCGCTGTTCTCTCCGAGATCGAGAGTGCGATCTAGGTTGCCCATGTGGAAGCCTTCGTCGTACTCGACACGGAGGTAGAGGCGGGGGTGCTGGCCGCGTTTGCTCCGGCTGTTGGCTTGATTCTTGACGCCCTTCCAGAACAGTTCATCCAACCACTCGACATCTGATTGCCGGAGTCGAGTGTCGTCTGCGTTGTGTTCGTTGATGACCGCACTGAACCCGTAGAGGCCGTACACGATTCGATGATCGTCCAACTGGAACCCGCCTTGTTCGTTCCCTCTGTCTTCATTGGCCTCATCACCACTGTCGTCGTTCTGGTTTGTGCTAATAACCGACGTGAGTGAGTTGTACCCGCTGTTTTCCCGAACACGGTGGTATGTCCGACCGGGTGAGATTTGAACCGGACCTTTTAGATGGGCCGGAAGGTGGTTGTCAATCTGTTTGGCGATTGCCTGCGCCTCGTCGTTCTCGTCGATCGAGAATGAGAACGTCGCTCCGAAAAACCGAACATCGACGGCTGTATCGAGGAAATCGTCGAAGAATCCCTCGCCAATATCTTCGGGGCTGTCGACATCTGCGATTGTCTCGGCTAGCTCTGATCGGGTTTTTCGGTTCCCTGCTTCGGTGCGAACATCTGCGATATACACACCCTGATCGTCGCCACACTCAACGGCCATCTGATCGCGGAGATAGCGTTTGAGCCGAACGTCAGTGATGATTCCCTGTCCTGTTGATGGGTCTTGTCGTGGCTTGTTACTCGGACTGAGTGGGTCGCCGTTCGGGTTCGCATCTTGAGCATCCATCAAGAACAGAATCTCCGATCGGTTCTCGACGGAAGTGAATGCGTTGTTGTCTGCCTCTGTGCCTTCGCTGTCGGTTGGGTCTTGAGTTGACATTGGTAGTCTCTCCTGTGAGTGATTACGTGTGTGTCTGCGCTCCAAACGCCATGCCGAGTGCGACGTGGTACTGAATATCCGACGACGATAGCTCCCACTCACTGACCGGCATGGTGGTGAGGTCTTCGGTCAGCTGGCTTGTCTGAGTCTCGTACTTCCAGATGTTGTCCCCGTTTTCAGCGGTCGCATACGTGTTGATGAGATCGAGTACGTCTGTGACGTATTCCTCGACGTTGTGTTTTGTAATCGTCGACGGGCTGAGTCGGGAATTGAGTGGTTTGGTTCCCTTCGACGATTGATACGCCGAAACGGTCGTAATGAGTGACCCTAGTGTGAATACTGCTCGCCGTGACGGGCTTTCAGCTAACACCGGTTGTTCGGTTATCATCCGCTCGTAGGCTTCTTTTTCTGCTATCGCTCGTTGCTTGGCTGTAACGTCTGTACTCCCGTCTTCGTCTTGATCGGCACTATCGTCTGCGTCTGTCATAGGATCTGTGTCGGTGAGATCGGTGTCACTACGATTCTTCTGGGCTGGGATACAGTACGGTTCGTCAGTGTCCGGCGTCTCTGGAAGGTCTACATCGAGTAATCCAGACCGGCCGAGCGTGACTAACTGTGCAAACTGCTGGATGATCTGAAGGGTTGGAACACGTCGACCATCATCCGCTGTTGGGTCGTATCTATCCTCAAGATGCGGAATATAGGCGTCCAACAGTTGACTCAACGAAATCGGCTTCTGTTGAAGTAACTGCTTGTAGAACGCATATCCCGGCTCGTTCTGGTCGACATCGTCCTCATCGGTCGTCGTGACTGTCGTATTGATGAACCAATACGGCGTCGTGATCTGGGCGAGGAAATCTGTTTCAGGGGTGGCAAAGTCCCATGTGTACGTCTCGAACAAGCCTGTCTCCGACAGATCACGGGCGACTCCTGTAGCCTCCTGTGCAATGTCGACCGTCGCAAGCATACTCCCGCCTTTGACCTCTGCAATCGCCCGGTTGCGGTCACTCTGGTAGTTGACGATAGCGACTGTCCAGAACCGAAGCGATTTGACGATTGATTCGGGGACGTGATCTGAATCGACTTCTTCCTGAATCAGTCGGTAGAACTGTTCGATTGGGGTGTGCGTGACACCTTCATCATCCTCGTCCGGGTCGGAACGGGTGTACGTCTCCCACAGTAGCTCGTAGAGATACCGCATCTTCTGTGGGGTCTGTTCACCCCCAAAGTACGGGAGGTGGTAGAGACTCAACCCAGCTGACTGTTTGCAGGCATCAAGGAACGGCGTTGATTTGCCGATCACAGCCGACGTTTCTGCTGTGAATGGGTGGGTCGCGGCCGAAAGGTCACGATTCAAATGGGGCATCCACGCCCGCTTCTTGCCTGTATAGAGCGATAGCGGGGCCGCCCCCTGACCGAACACTTGCTGTTCAGCACCACTCTGGACGTATCCGACAGCCGTCCCTGACGCATCACAGTCGTTCTTTGTTCGCCACTTCCCCTTTCGTTGGGCCTTCATCGCCTCCAATAGGACATCCATGTCTGCCGGATACAGCCACCTATCATCGTCGGGATCGGCCGGAGGTGATAGTTCATCCGCAGACACAGACTCAGATGACTCATAGAACCGTATCGACACAAGCCGAGTTACATCCTTACTGTCGTCTACAGTGAGTTTGGTTTCGATCTCATCTCTCAATTCGTCCATCTCCTCCGATTCGTGGAGCGACTTGATTTGCTCGATGATCCAGCCATCTTCGTGATCGTCGATCACTGGCTGAATGAGGTCTTGGGTCGGCCACCCATCAATAATATCACTGAACTTATTTTCAGAGATGTAACTGAAATCCTTGTATGTGGACTTATCAGGATCTATACCGCCTTCTTTCGATGTCTTCTGCGTGATGCTGTGGTCGACACCATTGCTGGCTTCGTACTCGGAAAACGCACACCGGTCGATATGCTCTTTTGTGCCGGTAACGACCGAAGTTCCGATGGGTGTGACTGACCGCTGTTCTCGATTCAGTTGCACATCAAGGTAGATGATTGCCTGCTCCTCACCGATGATAGAGTTGACTTCCATCGGCGTTAAGAACTGCTGGTACTCCTCGGAAGCGGCATACGGAGTTGGTTCCTGCCCCAACTCAAGCATCTTCCCGTAGATGTACTGAAGGTCTGTCAACGATCCCGGCTCGCGGCCACCGGGGAAAATCACACCCTCAAACTCGGTGTCAGGAATGTCACCCTCGGGACGATAGGCACTACTCATACGATCACATCCCCGTCAGTACCGGCTCTTGTTTGGATGTGAGCGAAAGCGTACCCAACCCGAAGTTGTTCCGTTCGCCAATCCCTGCTCCCAGTGCAAGATTAAGGGCGTCTCTGTGGGCCTGACTCCGCACCTCGTAGTCAAACTCCCACTTGCTCAGGACGATTCTCTGAGTGTGGTCGACTGTAACACGCAACGGTATCGAATACGTCTTCTGTAGCGTTTTACGGTCGAATAGCGGGCCATGAATATCCTCCGGGCTGTCTCTCGACTGGTCAGTAAGTGACTCCCACTTGCCTGTGAGATTTTCTCTGACCCGATCAACAAAGGCTTGTTCCGGATCGTCTTCTGACCAATAGTACACATCCGACCCCGGATTCTCTAATCCAAACTCGGATACTCGGTCATTAGGGACTGAAATTAACACCCCGGTATCCGATTCAAGCGTTCCCTGAGTTCCGACCTGTCCAACATCAACTGTTGATTGGTCAATCCCCTGTACGGTGAATTGCATTTCACCGATATTGAACGATGGATCACTCGACACTGACTGGGCTATGTGACCGACGATCTCCGGATCGACCGTGTTCACGACTAACTGCCGTGTCTCGCCCGCCGATACATCACCCCACGGCATGAGTTCGGTGAACGAAATGCCAAGTGTCGACGGTGTGTCTCCCTTTTTCGATTCCTCAATGATTGGATCGGGTATCCGATTGAGGACCGCACCGTGCAACTTTCGATGGTACATATCCGGATACTGGCAGTCGGTGTCTGCTTCCAGATAGAGAATGAGCTTCGTTACGTTCACTTGTCGATGCTCACCTCATCTACAACACTCCATAGCAGAGCGTTCCCGACTTTCTCAGACTCAACCTTCCCGTCTTGTTCCAGCTGGCGTAACCGGCGGTACGCAGTCGGTTGTTTGTAGCCAAACCGATCTGCGACAGCCTGTGTCCCAGTTGGACCCTCTGTATCGAGGTAGTCCAAGAGGTCTGAGTCGGAGTAGGCTTGGATGTATTGCCCTGTATCCGAATCACGATTTCTCGCCACAACGGTTCCTTGCATACCTCACTACATAGTAGTCACGCTAAATGACATAAAACCTTGTATTATTCAATACATGGATTTCAGTCGGCTCCCGGTGGGTTTGGAGGTTATTGAGGGTCGACGGAAACAGTTTAGTGAGAACAACTAATAGAAGGCTCTAACAACCCGATACGGGATTGGGTTCGGATGTACCTCCGGTAGGTTTGAAACCTCACCGCGATCGGGCTCGGCGGCGCAGCAGTATGGGTTCGGATGTACCTCTGGTAGGTTTGAAACACCCCGGAGTTGGTGACGTAATTGACCCCTGCGGGGTTCGGATGTACCTCTGGTAGGTTTGAAACCTCACCGACGGCTCGGGGACGTACCGCGTCAGAATGGTTCGGATGTACCTCTGGTAGGTTTGAAACGCCCAAATCGAGAGCGCGCTGCCAGCTATCGACAACAGGTTCGGATGTACCTCTGGTAGGTTTGAAACAAAGCCGAACACGCCGACCGAGACCTCACGGCGTACTGGTTCGGATGTACCTCTGGTAGGTTTGAAACGGTAACTGCCAGCAGATGATTGGGTTGCGTGCTGGAGGTTCGGATGTACCTCTGGTAGGTTTGAAACATGGGCGTCGTCGAAGACTACCTCGACCTCCAGCGGGGTTCGGATGTACCTCTGGTAGGTTTGAAACGGGCTCGTGAGACCACAGGGCGTGGAACACAGACTCGGTTCGGATATACCTCTGGTAGGTTTGAAACACCGGGAAATCCCGGGTTTTACCGGCTCTGGCCGGGGTTCGGATGTACCTTTGGTAGGTTTGAAACGTCACCCTCGACGACGGACGGATCGGCCGGGTCGAGGTTCGGATGTGCCTCTGGTAGGTACCCGTAGGAGGATTGAAACCCGCCGTAGTCAGTTTTCGACCCTATCGGACCTGTTCCGTCTGGATGTACCCATTGTCGGCTTGAAACGTCTGCATGGCTGTCGCCTGTCGGATAACCTGAGTCGGTCTGGATGTACCCGTTGTAGGTTTGAAACTTGACTCGGCGGTGGTAGGTTGAGACGCCGTATTCGTAGTCTGGATGTACCCGTTGAAGGCTTGAAACGAGGCGAATACGCTGAGTCCGTACCTCCAACAATTGGTCTGGATGTACTCGTTGTGGGCTTGAAACGTTGAGGACGCAACCGAGGACTGGCAGATTGAGAAGCGTACTGGATGTACCTGTAATGGGCTTGAAACGTGATTCGGTGTATGATCCAGCCCGTCTCGGTTTCGAGGGTCAGGATGTACTCTAGTGAGCTTGAAACAACGGCGTACCTATCGCGGAACAACTGATCAAGTCGTATTGGATGTACCTATTGAGGGCTTGAAACCCTGCTGCCTCAACTGCTCGGAGTCCTTTGAGAGTACTGGATGTACCATAGTAGGCTTGAAACAACGCCATCTGGTGTGATGAACCCGCCCACTACGATAGCATTGGATGTACCTATAGTAGGCTTGAAACGGGGGAACCGCACCGCAGTCAGCTGGTTTCGGGATATGGATGTACCTAGTCGGCTTGAAACAAAAATGCGCTCTACACCACTCCGAACCTGATCAGGTGGTCTGGATGTACCTGTCGTGAGTTGAAACTATGACTTCTTTCGGAAGATTCGGAAACTACCCACTTCCGTTTATTTATCAAGAGGACGTATCAGATCCCATGATTACGGACGCACGGGTGCTACAGCCCGAATTTGTCCCGAACGACGTAAAGCACAGATCGGCAGAGGTGAGCCACCTATCGGATACGCTCCGCCCGATCGTCGACGGCGACCGGGCGACCAACTCCCTACTGTATGGTCCATCAGGAGCCGGGAAGACGTGTATCGCCCAGTTCACCATCGAACAGTTGCGAGAGAACGTCGTCGACCTGAACTACCAGTACGTGAACTGCTGGGAGGACCACACTCGGTTCAAAACGCTCTACAGGCTGTTGGACGGCATCGAGAGTACATTCGACATCCACCGACAGTCGACGCCCAAGGACGAACTGTTGGAACGGCTGAGAGGCTACGACGGCCCACCCTACGTCGTGATCCTTGATGAAGTCGACCAGCTACAGGATAAGAGCCTGCTGTACGATCTCTACCGGATGCGCGACCTCACGATGGTTCTGATTGCCAACCGAGAGGAAGACGTGTTCAGTACGCTCGATGACCGGCTGAACAGCCGTCTTGAGTCGTGTGCGCGTATCAGATTCGGGCAATACGATATTCGAGAGTTAGTCACGATCCTCGAAGATCGCGCTCGATGGGGACTTGAGCCGGATGCAATCGACACTCAGGAATTAGAGACGATTGCCGACTATGCAGCCGGGGATGCACGGGTGGCTATCGGGATTTTCCGAAACGCCGCACGGGTTGCTCGACGCAACGGTGATGATCGGATCACGGTCGACGTGATTGACGGGGTAGTTTCGGAAGCGAAATCGGAAATCCGTCAAAAGACGACAGACAAGCTCACTGACCACCAACAGGCTCTCTACGATATCATCAAAGAAGCCGGAGAGATCAGCGCGGGCAACCTCTACGACTCTTACTGTAAGGCGGTTAAAAACCCGAAAACCCGTCGAACAATGCGGAACCACCTCTCGAAACTGGAACAGTACAACCTCATTTTCGCCACCGGGAAGACGAAAGCACGTAGCTACCAACCCTATTCGTAGATAAGCCGGATTTCGCTGGCTTGTATCTGATCAGTAGAACCGATATTCATTCGATACACTGTCGCTGTCATGCCTAATCACATCGTACTCTAAACCTTCAAATTCCAAGACACCGAATGTGAGTCTCATTCCTAAAAGAGAACTATCGTCGACATTTGCCCTTTCGGCTATTCTACCCGCCCGAACGCGTTTCTCACCTTCCTTCATCAAGTCGTTACAGGCTTGTTCGACCTTCTGGATGTATTCCTTTTCCACCATACCATATATGTCCATATATCAATAGTAAATACTATCGGTGAATATAATGGGACTCTACTATACCTTTCCGGCCTGATTTCGGAAACTACACTCCGAACTTCATATCGGTTCCGTCGAACCAGCATCTATGGGTGATTTAGACCCAATCGCGTTCGACATCGAAACCAGCGGCTTCGGAAACGAATCGGTACTCACTGTAGCAGGGTTCGCCTCTACACTCGGTGAGGTCGTTATCCTGAACACAGCTGGTCGACAGGCGAACAGCACTCAGTTAGAACAGGCTCTTGCCGAGTATTCTGACTACGGCGTCGACGTAATCGTCACAGACGATGAGGCAGGGCTACTCTCTGCCGTCGAACAGGTGGCTACCGACCGACTGAACAAAGATCGCCACTATCTGACGGCCTACAACGGTGAGACGTGGAAAGGCGGGTTCGATCTGCCGTACCTTCGGACGGCGTGCATCTCTCATGACGTTGCGTGGCCGTTTCCGAATATGGCCTACGCCGACGTGTTCGAGTTCGTCGATCGGTTCGACACCCACGACGAGAAAGGACTGGTCGGCGTCTACGACGAGTTGATCGGGAAGGCGAACTGTGACCCCTTCGACGACAGTAAAGAGGCCGTCGACGCCTTTGAGAGCGGTAAGTGGGAGCCGCTATTGTTGCACAACCTTGCTGACATCCAACGAACGCTTGAGCTGGCGATGCTCGGCGAGCGGTACGTCCCTCGGTCGGATTTCAAAATGAAGAATCTCTCGCCGCCAAACTAACGGTCAAACGGATTGTCATCTGGCTTACTTGTTGATACTTTCAGGTCGACTGAAAACTCTGAACCTTTTTCGACATCCTTGTTTTCTATTATTTCATCTGCGAAATCTTCAATGTTTTCTGGTTTTCCAGACCAATCTAAGAATTCATCCTTCTTTTCTTGAAAATTCTTTCGTACAGATACTAGTTCATCGTGGATTTGCCTGACTCCATTGATTCGCATCCTATAGACGATAATCATACCAAGTGGTGAAAGTGCCCAAACACGACGAATGGTACCATCACGATCTTCCTGAGTAGGATATATCAAATCCAGATTCAATGCCTCATCTCTTCGATCATTGATATAGCCTCTGCTGATATCCAGTGCATCATCTATTTCTTCAAATCGGTAGCCAAACCCATCAAGAAATGCCAATAGCTCGACTGCTCCTTTTTCTTTGATAAACTCGGAAATTCCCTCGTAATCGACATTATCCCAATCAACAGGAGAGTCGGTTATATTGCCGTCCATTAAGACACCATCTGCGGGGCTACCTATTCATTATGTATACTAGTTCAATTTGTACTTAGATACAAAATGAATCTATATTCTGATTGAACTGCTGTATTGATTTTCTGCTTATAACCTTCTGGGCAGTATATTGATTCGGAATTCGGAAATCACACCCTCGAAAATAGATACAATTTGAATCTACAGAAACATACGATGAGTACGGTTTGCCTGTCTACAAGAGCGGGTGAGAAATTATGCAAATGGGGGAATCAGAGTGCAGACTGATTCTCCCGCAGTGGCTCAAGCGATAGTCATTCATGCAGAAACCCTCTGTGAGCGCGAGTCTAATCTATGGGATGTAATTGACCGGCTCAGTATTCCGGTCGATGACTTGACTGACAACCGCAACCAAAACAAGGTCACGTTCGGGACTGAGCCACTTGTTCGGGCGTTTCTCTATCAGCAGGCGAAAGGAATGTCACAAAACGAACTCGCCCATCGGCTCCACACACGACCGTCACTGATCAAAGCCTGCGGATTCGATATTCGGAAACGCGAACACGCACCCCAACAAGGAACGATCAACCATACGTGGCGACAGTTCAGTGAGGCTACCCAGAATATCATCGAAGCAGCTGCAAAGGGGATCGCACAGGTCGCTGTTGAGAACGACGTGATAGCCGAATCGCTCGTGGCTACCGACCCCTCGAAAGACGACGACACTGACCAAACGGAGCAGGAAGCACACAGACAGAAAACGACTAAGACTATCAAGCTCGCTCGACAGCACGCCTTTCCAGAGTTCAAGAGCGGGCGGGCCGTCAACAAAACCTACGAGGACGAAGAAATCCTCGAAATGTTCACACGCGCCTGCGCTCACCGTGGCAGTGCCAAATCCGAAGGTGACTACGGCTGGTTGACCGACGACGATCAGACTGCCCACGGCTCGACGATCCTGCGTGTGATTAAGCAGTTTGCTACCCCCAGCGACGAGGACGCCCAGCTGACGATTGATGACCTCCTCAAGAACGACAATATGCCGGAGGTTGATGCTATCAGAGACGAACTGATGGGGTCATTCGATGGTGCCGTCGACAATATCATCTCGTCTATCCGGGGAGCGGGGCCGTTCAGCGACCGCAAAAAGACCGCTGCAATCGACATCACTCCCGAAGAAGTGTTCATGTCGCCGTGGAAAAACAAGACCGAGGAAATCACTCGCCCCGATTTTCCCCGGATGGTCAGCGGCTACAAGAAAGATAACGACTACAAACGGGGATACAAGTACGCCACGATCACGCTGGCTGGTGATTTAGCACCGATCATTCTGGGTGTCGAACCCGTCAAAGAGAACTCGAAATGGGAAGACGACGACGCACCATCCTACTCGAAAGCCGACATCGTAGCCCGATTGTTAGCCAAAGCCGAGCGGTTCGTCGATCTTGATGAAGTGTACTTGGATCGCGGATTCCACAGCAAGGGCGTCTACGCCTCTATCGAGAACCGAGACATCATCTACACCGCTCCGGTTCCGAAGTACGAGGACGATCTGGATACAATCAAGGACATCAAAGAGCATCCTGACGCCGATGCAGCTGTCAAACACAACGTTCCAGTCGGATACGACGGTGAGCTACACCACACCGCTGAATATCTCTACGTTCCGAGTACAAGCGATGATGCAGATGGGAAGTATGCCGTCTTCACGACGAATCGGGATGAGGTTGGGACCGATGAGATCGCGCCGATCAGCGATAGCTACAGTCGACGGTGGGACATCGAAAACCAGTACAAGTCTATCGAAGAGTTCCTGCCGAAAACGTCGTCGACAGACTACCGCGTTCGATTCACGAATTTCGTGTTGGCTGCACTGCTCTACAACCTGTGGCGGCTAACCGACTATCTGATCAAGGTAGCACGGGAGCAACCGATTCGATCACCACCGGTAGTGGGCGTTAAGACGTTCGTGAGAGCTATCGGCGACTTCCTCAGAGAGATAGATTAACATGGACTCGCTTCTTCGGGTTCTCCTAACTGGTAGTCGCAACACTGTGCAGTAATCCGATTTTTCGGCCTCATTTGTCGGTCAGCTAACCCGACTCCGAGCAGATCCCTGACTTTTCTTGCGGCTACTTATTTTCACACAACCAAGTGTATGTTAGATCCAGATACTACCGCCAACTCGTTGGTAGCACCCCCTATCTGCCGATTATGTGAACGTATGCGCTCGGGGCGACTGTGCGGGAGACGAAACCGGTATCCCCACCCATCAGCAACCCACTGGTAATGGAGTGCGACAAGTGCGACAAGGAGGCGGTGATGCACGCATCGTATTCGGGGGCCCACCTCTGTGGGACCCATCTCTGCCTCTCGGTCGACAAACGCGTCCGTCGCCGGATTCGGGAGGACGCGCTGCTCTCGGCAGAGAGCACCCCCGAGGACCCTGAAAAGTGGGTTATCGGGCTCTCGGGCGGCAAGGACAGCGTCGTGTTGACTCACATCCTGGACGAAACGTTCGGACAGGACCCGCGGGTCGAGATGATGGCCCTGACTATTCACGAGGGGATCGAAGGCTACCGCGACGAGAGCGTCGAGGCCTGTGTCGAGCTCGCCGAGGATATCGACATGCGCCACGAGATGGTCACTTACGAGGAGGAGTTCGACGTGCGGATGGACGACGTCGTCGAGGACGACCCCGAAAACATGGCCGCCTGCGCCTACTGCGGCGTGTTCCGCCGGGACCTTCTCGAACAGTACGCCGACGAGTTCGGTGCGGACAAACTGCTGACGGGCCACAACCTCGACGACGAGGCCCAGACCGCGCTGATGAACATCCTGGAGGGTGACGTGAAACAGATCGCCAAACATTTCGACGCCAGCCTCGGCAGTTTCGAGGACCGAAACGAGGGAACGGACTTCATTCCGCGGGCCAAACCCCTCCGGGACATCCCCGAAAAGGAGGTCGCGCTGTATGCCCATATCAAGGACTTGCCTGCCCACATCACCGAGTGTCCCCATTCCAGCGAGGCCTACCGCGGCGAGATCCAGAAGTTGTTGTGGGATCTCGAAGAAAATCACCCCGGCACTCGCCACTCGATCATGTCCGGCTACGAGGAACTCGCAGAACTGACCGCCGACCGCTACCGCGGCGACGAGGGCGCGGACCTCAACGAGTGCGAGCAGTGCGGCTCGAAAACCGGGAGCCGCGTCTGCCGGAAGTGTCGACTGATCGAATCAATCAACGCGGTATAAGAGTCGAGCAGGGCGACACAACCGATGGTTCGGCCACTGTAACCGCTGTTTGAGCCAGCCGTGCTTTTATACTCTCGCCGCCGGACCAGTCAGTAGGGTCACCGGACCCGGATACATCATGGAACTCAACGACTTCGTCGCGGCAAACGAACCCGGAGAGACCGGCAAACGCTTCGAGTTGGAGAACAGCAAGCTCCTGGATATCGATGTCGACGGAACGATCATCGCCAAGGCCGGATCGATGATCGCCTACGACGGCGACCTCTCGTTTACCGGGAAATCCTCCGCCGAGGGAGGATTAACAGGGATGATCAAAAGCAAGGTCACAAGCGAGGGGACGCCCGTCATGGAGGTCGAAGGCCAGGGCCACGTCTATCTCGCCGACCAGGAAAAGAAGATCCAGATTCTCGAACTCGACGCCGGGGAGTCGATTTCGGTCAACGGCAACGACGTGTTGGCCTTCGAGGATCGGGTCGACTACGAGATCAGTACCATCGGCAGCATCGGCGGCGCGTCGGCGGGGGGTCTGCTGAACGTCTATCTCACCGGGCCGGGAACCATCGCGATCACGACCCACGGTGACCCCCTGGTGTTGGAGCCGCCCGTGCGAACCGATCCCGATGCGACCGTCGCGTGGTCGAGTAACCTCTCGCCGAGCCTCAAAGCCGACCGGAGCCTGAAGGACTCGATCGGCCAATCGTCGGGCGAAACCTACCAGATGAGCTTCGAGGGATCGAACGGCTTCGTCGTCGTCCAGCCCTACGAGGAAGGGACACAGCCGGTCTAAGCCAGCGGCTCGGTGAGCTGGTAGTAAAAAAACAGGAACCACTGACGGAGTCGCGGTTAGCGGATGACGTCGAGCCCGTTGGACTTCTCGAGTTCGTCGGTCCCGCCGTCGGACTCCCAGGAGGTTTTGTTCTGGTTCGAGACGTTCGCGCTCGCGTCGAACGACTGATTCTGCTGTTGATCGAGGCTCTGTCTGGATTTGTCGGCCTGTTTCTGCGTCGTCGGGCCGAGGACCTGGGCGCTCTGGACGCCGGTCATGATCGCCATGACGCGGACTTTGCCCTTGTAGTTGTCCTGGATACGGGCACCCCAGATCACGTTCGCACTCGCCTCCAAGCGTTCGGTGATGTTGTCGGCGATCCCTTCGGCCTCCTTGAGTGTGAGGTCCGGGCCGCCAGTGATGTGGACGAGCCCACCCGAGGCACCACGGTAGTCGACATCCAAGAGTGGATGGTTCATCGCCTCGTTGACGACTTCCTGGGTCTTGTTTTTGTCCTGCGTCTCACCAACCAACATCACCGCGACGCCGCCCTGATTCATAATCGTCGACATATCGGCGTAGTCGAGGTTGATGAGGGAGGGCTGGGTGATCGTCTCGGAGATGCCTTTGACGGTTTCGGCGATGATCTGGTCCATCACCGAGAAGGCCTTGCCGATCGGGAGGTTCGGGACGTAATCGAGCAGGCGGTTGTTGTCCAGTACGATGATCGAGTCGGCGGTGTTGCGGAGCCGTTCGAGGCCCTCTTCGGCTTTCACCGTGCGGGCTCGCTCGACGTTGAACGGCGTCGACACCATGCCGACGACGATCGCGCCCTGGTCTTTGGCGATCTGTGAGACGACGGGAGCCGCACCGGTACCGGTGCCGCCACCCATGCCCGCGGTGACGAACACGAGGTCGGCCTCGCCGAGAACCTCTTTGATCGTTCCTTGGGCCATCTCGGTTGCGCGCTCGCCCATTTCGGGGTCGCCACCGGCACCGAGGCCGTTGGTCAGGGATTTCCCGACCAGGATCTTGGTGTCGGCTTCGATCATCTTCAGGTGCTGTTTGTCCGTGTTGATCGCGATCGTGTCAGCGCCGTCGACGCCGATGTTGTACAGTCGATTGATGGTGTTGTTCCCGGCACCACCGGCACCGACGATCACGATCCGTGGGTCGCCGAACTCGTCGTCGTCATCGAGTGCGGCGTCCATGTCCCGCTTCTCGGCCTCGGCGTTTTCAAGCGCGTCCTGGACGATGTCTTGCATTATGCTTTCACCCAGTTGCGCTCGGTGTTCGATCGTCGCGTCTCTGCCTCGTCGTGTTCATTGAGCATATCGCGGACAGCCGACCGGATCGCCTCGCTCCGGTTCGGAAATTGGCCGGTGTCGACCATTTCCTCGACTTCCTCGATCTGCTGCTTTGGAATTCGTAGTGTCACACGCTCCATGCTTACATTCCCCGGTAAGACAGTCGACAGTATCACGCCAGTGAGGCGTGCTACCGTCGGCGGGGACCGTTTCCGTCCGACCGACGTACACTGTAAGACGACTGTCTTACGCAACCGAACAGTATCCCTGAATGTATATAAAAGTATCGGCAGTTGTCTTACACACGGCGTAAGACGCCGTTATGGAGCCTGTACCGCCTGTTTTCGTGTGTTATGCGTTGTCTAACACGTCGGCTGCGGGTGTCCGACGGCCGCAGCTGGGGCAGAACCCCCAGTCGGACTGGATCTCATCGCCGCACTCACAGAACAGTCTGTGGGTAGCTTTTTCGCCGCAGTTGGGACAGTAGACGTGGTCGTCGTCGACCGTCTCACCGCACTGGGCACAGCTGGTGGCGCTCGGCTCCGGGGCGGCGGCCCGGCCGGATGTCTTACGATTTGTTGGCTCGGCCTCGCGGTCGACGGCGACGTTGTCGGCGGAGAGCCCCTCCAGCGAGACGTTGACGTTGATGTCGGGCACGCGGGGCTCCGCGCGGCGCTCGGGTCGGCTCGACTCCCGTTCGGCCAGCAGTTGGTCGAGCCGGTCGGTCACCAGTTCGTCGATCGTCACGTCGCCGGTCTCGGACCGATCGTCGGACTGCGTTGAGGCACGCTCCAGGGAGTCGAGGTGAGAGCGGAGCGCCTCCCGCATCACCTCGCTTTTCGAGGCCTCAAGGGCCTCCAGCCGACTGACGAGCTCGTCGTCGGCGCGGAACGTGATCTTACTCATCGGGTGTGTCTAACACAGTACAGGTATTTGAACGTTCGCTTGTGGCAGACAGATGTCAGACGGACGCCGAACAGTAACCCTTAATTGTGGCAGCGGGGTACGGTTCGGTGACCGCCCTTAGCTCAGCCTGGTAGAGCAGTCGACTGTAGATCGACTTGTCCCCCGTTCAATTCGGGGAGGGCGGACTGAACCTCAGCACCAGTGAGCTACTGCGAACGGTGCTGAGTGTGAAGGATACCCCGACCCGAATTGAGCTTGTGAGTCGCGCGCAACGAAGTGAGCACGTCTCACAGTGTTCAATTCGGGGAGGGCGGATTTTTCAGTCGACGCGAGACCGTTAGAATGCGGATCGCTCTCTCACAAGCCATTTACCCCCTGCTCACGTCGATCCGATATGGACTACGAATCGAACCTCGATCGAGCAATCGAGGAGCTGCCGGATCTCGGCGGCTCCGACGAGCGACTGGACGTACCGGACGCCGAGGTGCAGAAAGACGGCGCGTTTACGCGGTTTACGAACCTCTCGACGATCGCCGACGCCCTGGACCGCGATCCCGAACACCTCCACAGTACGATCCAGCGGGAGCTCGGGACCGCCGGACAGTACGAGGACGGCCGGGCCCGCTACAACGGGTCGTTTTCGTCGACCGAACTGAATGCGGCGATCGAATCCTACATCGCCGAGTACGTCACCTGCTCGGAGTGTGGTCTGCCGGACACCAAACTCGTCACCGAAAACCGGACCCAGATGCTGCGGTGTGAGGCCTGTGGGGCGTTCCGACCGGTCGCCAAACGCCGCCGGACCGACGACCAGACCGACACCCCGGATATCGAGGAGGGCAAAACCTACGAGGTCGAGATTACGGGCACGGGCCGCAAGGGCGACGGTGTCGCCGAGCGCGGCAAGTACACGATCTTCGTCCCCGGTGCCGAGGAAGGCGACCAGGTTGAGATCTACATCAACAACGTCAGCGGGACGCTGGCGTTCGCGCGGCTGGCCTGAGGTTTCGATCGACTGCCCACCACCGGGATCGGTGTTTTCAAGCCCGTCGTGTCGTAGTTCTCCACAGTGAGTTCCGTCGCCATCTGTTTCGATCTGTTCGGCACGCTCGTCGAAAGCGAGCGGCCGGACGATCCAGCCCGCGCAGTCGCCGATGCCCTCCGCGGCCGCGGCGTTGCGGTTCCCGACGACTGGGCGGCGGCCTACAGTGAGCCACATATCGACGCTCCAGAGGGCGCGGAGGTGCCGCTGCCAGCCCACGTCAGCGCCGCCCTCGCCAGCCGCGGCGTTGAGGCCCCGAACAACGCCCCCCGCCGAGCCGTCGTCTCGACGTTCGACCCTCAGGTCGAGACCCGCCGCGGAGCGGTCGAGGCGGTCGCGGCCGCCCGCGAGTATGGGCCGGTCGGCCTGCTGTCGAACTGTTCGGTCCCCGAGCTCGTCGGTCGAACGCTGATCCGCTCCGAACTCTCCCGCGATTCATTCGATCAAATCGTCTCCAGCGTCGCCTGCGGCTGGCGCAAACCCGACCGGCGGGCCTTCGAGACGGTTGCCCGCCAGCTGTCGGTGCCCGTCGACCAGCTGGTCTACATCGGCGACACGCCCGCGACCGACGGCGGCATCGAGGACTGCGGCGGGACGTTCGTCGACGTAACCGACACCCCACTGTCGCGGCTCCCTCACCGTCTCGACGAGGTGTGTCGGACAGTATGAGCATGGAGTCAGATACTGCGAGAGGTCGTGTATGCCAGTAACCCTCGCTGTGGTTGTCCTGATCGTCGCGCTCCTGGACCGCCTGGTCGGCGAGCCACCGGCCCGGCTGCATCCGGTCGTCTGGTTCGGCCGACTCGTCGGGCCCCTCGACCGCCCGTGGGCGTCGCCACGAGCGGTCGGGACGCTGGCGGCGGTCGGGCTCCCGCTGTCGGCGGCGGCCCTCGTTGCCGGTGCGGTCTGGCTCGCGGGGGACGTCCATCCGGTGGCCGGGGGTGGCGTCGCCGCTTTCGTGCTGTTTTCGTCGACCAGCCTCCGGCTCCTGTCGTCGACCGCCCGCGAGGAGATCGCGCTGTCGGAGACCGACCTCCCGCGTGCACGAGACGAACTCAAAGCGTTGGCGGGCCGCGAGGCGAGCGAGTTGTCGCCCGAACTGGTTCGGAGCGCGGCCGTCGAGAGCACCGCCGAGAACCTCGCCGACGGGCTCGTCGCCACGCTATCGGCGGTTAGTGTGGTCGCCATCGTCGCCGCAGTGTCCGGCTGGTCCGGTCCAGTGCTGCCGGTCGCGGTTGCGGCTGCCGCGTGGGTGAAGGCGATCAATACGATGGATTCGATGATCGGCTACCGCTCGAAGCCGGTCGGCTGGGCGGGCGCACGGCTCGACGATCTGGTTATGTGGCTTCCCGCCCGGCTGACCGCGCTCCTCATTGCGGCTGCAACGCCGAGTCCCGACCCACTGTTGAGCGGTCGGCGCTGGGCGCGGATTCCGGCCTCGCCGAACTCGGGGTGGCCGATGGCGACACTGGCGGCGGCGCTGGGGGTCCGGCTCGAAAAGCCAGACACGTACACGCTGAACGACGTGGCCGAACTGCCGACCGCCGGAGCCGCCAACCGGGGCGTCGATCTCGTCGATCGGGCTGGCTGGCTCGCCTTCGGTTCGACGGCGGTGATCAGCCTTGTCTGACGGTCCCATCACGGCACTCCGGGGCGCGGTCGCCTTTTTAACCCGGCTGCCGGTCGGCGGCGGGGAGGCGGCGTGGAACGCGTTCCGCGAGCGTCCCTACACGATACCGGTGGTCGGCTACCTCATCGGCGGGCTCGCCGGGCTGGCCTTTTTCCTCCCGGCCCAGCCGACGACCGTCGTCGCGGGCTATCTCGTCGTTCTCTACGGCCTGACGGGCATCACTCACGCCGATGGACTTGCCGATATCGGTGACGCGATGGCAGTCCACGGCGACCGGGAGCGCCGACGGGAGGTCCTGAAGGACTCCGCGATCGGTGTCGGCGGCATGCTCCTGTTGGGGCTGACGCTGATCGTCCTGACGCTCGGGGTGCTCGGCTTCGCGGGGACGGATGCGATGACGTCCGTTCGGCTCGTGATCGCCGCGGAGGTCGGCGCGAAACTCGGGATGGTCTTGGTGATCTGTTATGGCCGCCCGGCCCACGAGGGATTGGGCTCCCAGCTCGTCGGGCGGCTCGATCGGGCGGACTACGGCCCGGCGGTGTTGGTGGCGGCTCCGGCGGTTCTCCTCGCGCCGGGGGGATCGACTCCCGCGCTGCTCGGGGCGGTCGTCGCCGGACCGCTGGTCGGCGCGGTGATGTTGACCTGGGGCTACCGCTCGCTGGGTGGTGTCACCGGCGACGTGATCGGTGCGACGAACGAACTCGCCCGCGCGGTCGGACTCCATCTGGGGGTGGCCGTATGGATCGTGTTCTGAGCGGAGGCCGGTAGTATGGACGGCCTACTTATGTGTGGTGGCGAGGGGACGCGACTCCGACCGGCGGTCGGCGAGACCGAAAAACCGCTGGTGGAAGTCGACGGTAAGCCGATGGTCGACCACGTCGTCGAGGCCCTCCAGGAGAGTCGGGTCGAGAGTGTCATCGCCGCCGTCTCGCCCGCAACCCCGGAGACGGCCGCACGGCTGGCCGACCGCGAGGGGGTTCGGCTCGTCGAAACGCCGGGGGAAGGATATGTCGCCGATCTCGCCACGGCGCTCGATGCCGTCGAGCAGCCGGTCGTCACCGTCACGTCGGATCTCCCGCTTTTGACCGGCGGGCTCGTCGACCGTGCCATCGAGGCGGCCGACGGGGAGTCTCTGGCGGTCTGTGTCCCCCGCTCGTTGGTCGAACAGGTGGGGGCCAGCGTCGATACGACAGTCGACCACGACGGGAAACGGGTAGTGCCGACGGGGCTGAACATCGTCGGCCCAGGAGAAGATCGGCGTGTCGTCTGGAGCGCCGAGCGGCTGGCGATCAATGTGAATCGGCCCGTGGATCTCCGGCGTGCCAAAGAGTTGTTTATTGATATGTGAAAATCGGTTTTCGAATAGCCCGATTTGACTTTGGAAACGGCAGATTTCGCTGTTAATAGAAATATAATTTAGAGGGATACCCCTGTTTATGTTCGTATGGACCCCCAGAATCTCGATACACTCGACCGCGTGCCACACGGTGGTGCGTCGGACCCGCAGCTACTCGACTTCAGTGCAAACACGAACCCTGCTTCTCCCACAGGGGCCGCAACAGTCTACGAGTCGGCGTTTTCGGCGGCTCGCCAGTATCCGGTCGACGACTACTGTGAGTTCCGCGCTGCCGCCGCAGAATACATCGGTGTCAGCGGCAGACAGATCATCCCAGCCCCCGGCGGGCTGGCCGGGATGCGGCTCCTGTTGTCGGTCGTCATCGACGACGGCGACAGCGTCGCGATCCCGGCACCGAGTTTCGGCGAGTACGCCAAGGAAGTACAGCTTCAGGGCGGCGAGCCGACGTTCGTCGACCACGACGAGATCCAGACGATCGATCCCGAACCACACGAACTGGTGATCGTCTGTAATCCGAACAACCCGACTGGTACCGCCTACTGCCCGATGGGGCTTCGAGCACTGGCCGACCGATGTCGGGACGCCGGGACGACGCTGCTCGTCGATGAGGCCTTCCTGGACTTCACCGACGAGCCGTCGCTGGCTGGCACCGAGGGGGTCGTCGTCGCCCGCTCGCTGACGAAGATCTTCGGGCTCCCCGGGCTCCGGGCAGGCTTTCTGGTGGCGACCGGCCAGCTCAGAGAGCGCCTCGACGTGGCGCGACTCTCCTGGACGCTGAGCACGCCCGCCGCGGCGGTCGGGGCTCACTGTCTGGGCGAGACCGAGTTCGTCGAGGAGACCCGCCAGCGCGTCGAGGCCGAACGGCAGCGAATGGCCGAGCGACTCTCCGAGCGGTTCACCGTCACGCCCTCGGAGGCACCGTTTCTGCTCCTGGAGACCGACGAACCGGTCGCGGAAATCATCGACGAGGCCCGCTCGGCGGGGATCGTCATCCGGGATGCGACGACCTTCCGCGGGCTCGATTCGCACGTCCGGGTCGCAATTAAACGAGACCACGAAAACGACCAGCTCCTGGAGGCACTCGGCGTTTAGCCGAGGCGGTTGGTCGTCGCGGCGGTGGGTTGTGAGCGGTCGACGCGGTCCATATCGGCCAGTTCGTTGAGGTAGTCGACCATGTCGTCGATCGCGTCGCGCTGTTCGGCGGCCCCCTCGGTGATCTCGCCGATGCTCGCTTCGATTTCCTCGGCCTGTTTGGCGACCGATTCGGCCGTGGCGGTGATCTCTTCGAGCGACGCGGCCTGATCGTCGTTGGTGTCGGAGACCTCCGAAATCCCTTGGGCGGCCTCCTGTGAGGCGGCGACGATGTCCGACAGCGACTCCAGGACGCCGGAGATCTCGGCGTTGGCGCTGCGGACCTGACTGTTTGTCGTCTCGGAGACTGCGGCCGTCTCGCGAGTCCGGTCCTGAATCTCGCCGATCAGCTCGGAGATCTCGTCGGCGTTCTCCTTGGTCTCCTCGGCGAGGTTCTTGACCTCGTCGGCGACCACCGCGAAGCCATCGCCCGATTCGTCGGCCCGGGCGGCCTCGATGTTGGCGTTGAGCGCGAGGATATTGGTCTGGTCGGCGATGTCGGCGATCACCTCGACGACCTCGTTGATCGCGTCCATCCGGCCCTCCAGCTGTTCGACTGTCTCGACGAGCTCCTCGGTCGACTCGACGACCTCCTCCATCTCCTGTTGGGCGCTCTCGCCCGCCTCCGCACCCTCTTCGGCGGCCTGCTCGGCACGGTAGGCCGCCGAGTCGACCTGATCGGAGGTGGCCGCGACCTCCTCCATGGTCGCACTCAGGTTCTGCATCTCGTCGCTGACCTGCCGGAGGGATTCGTTCTGGTCGCTGACCTCCTCGTCGATGTCGGCCGCGCCGGAGGCGATCTGGTCGGCCGCCGCCGACAGCTCCTCGATCTGGTCGACGAGTCCCCGAATCATTGTCTGGGTCGAGTCGGCGACGCCGTTGATCGCGTCGGTGATCTCCAAAACCTCGTCGTCGAGCAGATCGCGGCCGTCGGTGTACTCGACACGCGCGCCGAGCCGACCGTTTTCGATCTCCTGGGCGGTGTCGGAGACCTCCTCGACCAGCCCGCCCATCGCCTCCCGGCGGCGGATGACTTCGGTGTTGTCCTGGATGAGTTGGATGACGCCCTGCAGCTCTCCGGCCTGGGTGATCGGCGTTGCCACCGAGTGGACGTACAGCGTCTCGCCGTCGGCGTTGTCGAGTTCCTGTTCGAGTTCGTAGGCCCGCTGGTCGCGGCCCGAGCGGTCGGCCCCGAACGTCTCGTCGGCCCGGTCGGGGTTGTCGACGACGGCGTTGGCCAGCGTTCGAGTGCGGTCGTCCTGGAAGAACCGTGCGGTGTCGTCGTCGCCCAAGACGGATTCGCTGTCGATCCCTGTCAGGACCTCCATCTCCCGGTTCCAGCCGATGATGCGGTGGTGTGTGTCGATCATGAACGCTGGCTGCGGAAGCGTGTCCAACAGCGCGTCCGTCGAGATGTCGATCTCCTCGTCGGCCGACTGTCGACCGCCCAACGTATCGTCAGTCCCGCCGGTCGCACTCCGGGCCCCTTCGGGGTTCCCTTGTGGCATAGCAACCGATAGGGAACACAGAATGTTATTGGTTTCCGTACTATTATCAGATTTTATATTTTATCCACAGTATCGTTGTATTATATCACACATTATGGGCATAAATAGTGCGGTTTGATGACGGTCACAGCTACTCAGTGAAGGGTCCCCTCACGATGCTCGACGTCGTAGGCGAACAGCGCGTAGCCAACGTCTTCGGGCGAGTAGCCGGTCTCGCTTGCGATCTCGCGGATCGGCTCGATCATCGTCACGTAGTCGGCGGCATCGAACGACTCCTTGCGGCCCTCGACGAAGTCGAACCGTTCGAGTGTGGCCCAAACGCGGGTATCGACGATCGCGTGCCGCGAGGGGTCGAGGGCAGTGAGCACACAGGAGGCCGTCGGAGCCTTGAACCCACTGAGGCCGGTGAGCAGGTGGATCTTCGAAAAGTCGCCGTCGACGCGCCGGACGTTGGCGGTGACTTCTACACAGCGGTCGGCAGGGTTGCGGTCGACGTGGTAGGCGCTGCGGGTCGAGGATTCGTAGGCGATCTCGTATAGCTGCTCGCGGGTCAGGTGGCCCTGCTGGCGGTACTGCTGGCCGAAGTCGGCGATTCGCTCGGGAAGAACACCCTGTGTTTCGGCGTACGACTCCAGATACTTGGCAACGAGTGTCCCGTCGATCCCAGCCATATCGGCGAGAGACACGACAGCACGGAAAACGTTCGCATTTGGGAGCTCAGGACGGCTGTGGCTGCGTGGGCCAGTTAGTCGACGACTAACTCGATCGGATACTCGGTGATGTTCTCGTAGCCGTCATCGGTGACGATCACGATGTCCTCGATCCGGACCCCGCCGACCGCCGGATCGTACAGTCCCGGTTCGACAGTGATCACCTGTCCGGCCACCAGATCGCCGCCATCGGTCGAGAGCCGCGGCCGCTCGTGGACATCCAGGCCGACGCCGTGGCCGGTGCTGTGGATGAACCCGGTCTCGGTCGAAGGGTCGGCCCGCAGCGTCGGGAGTCCGGCGTCCTCGTAGACCGCACAGGCTGCTGCGTGGACGTCCTCGCCAGTGTTTCCGGGTTCGACCGCATCGAGGGCCGCCGCCAGCGCCCGCTCGGTGAGGTCGTACCACTCGGCGAGCGTCTCGTCCGGCTCGCCCTTGCAGAACGTCCGGGTCATATCAGCGTGGTACTTCGTCGACTTGTTCCGGGGGAAGATGTCGACGATGATCGGCTCGGTCGCGTACAACGGCCCGCTGCCGCGGTCGTGCGGGTCAGCCGCCCGCTCGCCGCAAGCGACGATGGTCTCGTCGAGTCCACAGCCGTGTTTTAAGAGGGTGATCTCGATGGCCTCTTTAACGCGCTCGCTGGTCAGGGTCTCGCCATCGACGAGCAACTGCCCGTCGGCTCCGATAGTCGACCGTTCGATCAACCCCTCGGCGGCGGCCATCGCGGCCTCGTTGGCCCGCTGGGCCGCCCGAACGTGGTCGAGTTCGGGCGGCGTCTTGACCGCCCGGATGTCGACCAGTACGTCGTCGGTATCGACGACGACTTCGATGCCCTGCTCGCGGAGACCGTCGGCGGTCCCCACGGGAAACCGCTCGGGGACCGCGACCGATTCGACGCCGCCCGCCGAGAGGAAGGCCGCTGCGACCCGATGGCTCGCCTCGCGCGGTCCGTAGGCGTCGACTAACTCCCGTTTGTCGTAGGCTACCGGGCGCTCAATGCGGTCGGCACGGCTCTCCGTTCGTGCCCGACCGTATTCGAGCCCCGAGACGAGCACCGAGAGTTCCTCCGGCGTGTAACACGTGAAAAACGGATCGGGGGCGTCGAACCCCGAGAGATACCGCTGATTCGAGTCGGTGCTGGCGGCGTCGATAGCGTAGGCATCCACCCCAAGCGAGTCGAGATGGGCATCGAGACGACTGAAATCCGGGTCCATATCTCGGTTGTAGCGACAGAAGGGTAAGATCGTTGGCCCTCACAGCGACCGGAAACAACTGTTCGGCCCGGGAATCTTTCACGCAGAATTGAAAAATCAGATATAGTATATATAAAGCTGGGATCGCCGCAGAGCGTGTCGGCTTCACGTCCTACCTCCGTCAGACACATATCAGTTTGAATTATATTTTCTGCAATGGGTTAATATGCGTGGCTATCATATGCAGGTGTAGCTTATGCTCTTGCCTCTTCGTGACCAGATCGGTACCGCCCAGGGAGAATCAGCCGGGCAACTGCCCCGTAATCGCCGTCTCGACAGGGTCCGACGATGAAACTCGCAACGATCGGCGTCGGCAACGCCGGTAGCAAGCTCATCGACCGGATGCTCGAATTCGAACAGGAAACCGGACGGGACCTCTGTCGACACGTCCTCGTGATCAACACCGCCCGCACGGACCTCGCCAAACCGGACCACGTCCCGGAGGACCGCCGGGTGTTGATCGGCGATACTCACCAGAAAGCCAAGGGCCACGGCGTCGGCGGCGACGGCGAGGTCGGCGCGGAGGTCGCCAAAAACGATATCGACGAGATCCGCCGGGTGTTCGACGACGTTGAGATCCACGAAGTCGACGCGATCCTCGTGGCGGCTGGCCTCGGCGGTGGCACCGGCAGCGGGGCCGGGCCGGTCGTTATCGACGAACTCCAGAAGATGTACGACGAGCCGGTATACGGGCTCGGCGTCCTGCCGGGCGAGTACGAGGGCGGCCGTCCCGCCTTGAACGCCGCCCGTTCGCTGCAGTCCTTTGTGACGAAAGTCGACAACTTCATCGCCTTCGACAACGACGCCTGGCGCTCCCGCGGCCAGACCGTCGAGGAGGGTTACGAGGAGATGAACCGCGAGCTCGCCACCCGGATCGTCACCCTGCTCGCAGCGGGCGAGGTCGACGACTCCGACGTCGGGGAGAACGCGATGGATTCGAGCGACATCATGCGCACCCTCGACACCGGCGGAGTCTCCTCAATCGGCTACGCCTCGACGGATCTCGACAAGCCGGAGGGACTGCTCTCGAAGTACAAAAAGAAAGAAGACGACGAGATCAACTCGATGGACGCCGCCAAGATCAAGGGGCTCGTCCGTCGGGCGGTCAACTCCCGTCTCACGATCCCGTGTGAGGTCTCGAGCGCCGACCGCGCGCTGATTATCTTCGCCGGGCCGTCATCGATGATCTCCAGGAAGGGGATCGAATCCGCCCGCGAGTGGCTCGAACAGGAGGCCGACACCGTCGAGGTGCTGGCGGGTGACGATCCCCGTGAGGATTCCGATACGCTCGCGGCGGTCGTTCTGCTGTCGAACGTCACCGAGACCCCGCGGATCAAGGAGATCCAAAATCAGGCCGTCGACGCCCAGAACAAGATCAAGGAACTCGACGCCGTTCGGGAGGAGGAAATTGCGTCGCTGATCACCGACGATGACAATGAACTCGACCCGATCGTCTAGTAGCCGCCGATCGGCGATTCCGACGGCGGGGACCGAGCGATGAAACTCGCGCTGTTCGGCGTCGGCAACGCGGGCACCCGGATCGTCGACCAGCTGCTCGACGCCGAGTCACGGACCGACCGGCCGCTGACCGACGGCAACGTCCTCGCGTTCAACACGACCCCCTCCGCGTTCGCAGACACCAGCCACATCGACGACGAGCGGCAGGTCGTCATCGGCGACATCCATCCGGACGTGAGCCGTCCCGAAGATCTCGCCGACGAGAGCGGGGAGGACCGTCGGGAGGGGGTCGCTGGCGATCCGGAACTCGGCGTCGAAGTCGCCCGCGACGATCTGCCGGAGATCCGGCGTGCGCTCGATCTGGTCGACGACACCGAAGTCGATGCGGCAATGATCGTCGCCGGGCTGGGCGGCGGCACGGGCTGTGGGCTCGGCGCGGTGCTGCTCGAAGAGCTGGCGTCGATCTACGAGCTCCCGATCTACGTCCTCGGCGTACTGCCGACCAGCGAGGAGTCCGACCGACGAGCGTGGACCGCCGCGCGTGCGGTGCGGACGTTCGTCCCATTGGCCGATGCCGTGTTTCCGATCGACACCGAGTCGTGGCTCGCCAGCGCGGAGAGCGACGACTACGACGAGCTCAACAGGGCAATCGCGACCCGACTCGTCTCGCTGTTCGGAGCCGGAGAGCGCGAGACGGCGGCCATCTCGGAGCTCCGGATGGACCCGAACGACCTCAAGCGAACCCTCGATGTCGGCGGACTGGCAACCATCGGCTACGCCGAGACCGAACTCGAGGAGGTATCGGAGGGATGGTACCGACGGCTCCGCCGACTGCTCGGCTTGGACGTGCCGGAGCGCGAACCCCAGACCGATGCGGTGTCGATCAAGAACCTCGTCCAGCGGGCTGCCGACTCGAAGCTCACGCTGCAGTGTGATATCGAGACGGCCGACCGCGTGCTGCTGGTGTTGTCGGGCCCACCCAAGGAGCTCTCACGGAAGGGGTTCGAGACCGGCCGCTATCTGCTCGAAGACAAAACCGGGACCGTCGAGATCCTGGCCGGGGACGAACCGCTGCCGGAGGGCTCGCGGATCACGGCGACGATCCTGCTGTCGAACGTGACCGGCGTGCCGCGGATCGAGACGCTCCAACGGCGGGCAGTCGAGTTCCAGCGCGAGCAGGATGACCTCTCAGCATCCGATCCGGACGATTTGTCGGCCGCTACTACCCTCTCGACAAGCGACACCCAGCGATCAGCAGGCAACCAATCGACAGGAGACGACCAGTCGGCGGGAGACGAACAGCCACCCAGCGACGACCACGGGTTCGACTTCCAGGAGGCCGAATTGGTCGACCAGTCCGAAGCCGACTCCGAAGGGGAGTCCACGTCCTCGGAAGACGAAACCGAGGAAGAACCCACGCCCGCGGACGGTGATACTGCTGACGACGATACTGCCGCCACCGAATCCGAGTCCACGGGGGACGGGTCGGCTGCCGAAAACGAGCCACAGAAACAATAACTGACGCCGCCGATCCAACTCCGGTATTCTGATAGCCTTTCGCTGGGACCACGGGGTATGGACGTTCACATCTCGACCTCGACAGTCGCGGGCATCGCCCGGGCACCACCATCGAAAAGCTACACCCACCGGGCGATCCTCGCGGCGGGCTACAGCGACGGCGCGACCGTCTACGACCCCCTCGACAGCGCCGACCCCCGAGCGACGATGCGCGCGGTCGAAGGCTTCGGCGGAACGGTCGACCGCCCCGAGACCGAGGGCTCCCTCGAAATTTCCGGGTTCGACGGGACGCCGGAGGTTCCCGACGACGTAATTAACTGTGCCAACAGCGGAACGACGATGCGACTCGTCACCGCGGCGGCGGCGCTCGCCGACGGCGGGACGGTGCTCACCGGCGACGACTCGCTCCGCTCGCGGCCACAGGGGCCGCTCCTGGAGGCCCTCGACTCGCTCGGCGTCCGCGCCACGAGCACCCGCGGCAACGGCCAGGCCCCACTGGTCATCGAGGGACCGCTCGCGGGCGGCGAGGTCGACATACCCGGCGACGTCTCTTCCCAGTACATCTCGGCGCTGCTGATGGCCGGTGCCGTCACCGAGAAGGGGATCGAACTGAACCTGACAACCGAACTCAAAAGCGCACCCTACGTCGATATCACGCTCGAAGTCCTGGAGGATTTCGGCGTGGTCGCCGAACCGGTCGGCGCGAGTGGTGCGGACGGCGTCCGCTCGGCAGGTGCGGAGGGGTTCGTCGTCGAGGGCGGCCAGCAGTACAGCCCCGAGGGCGGCACCTACCACGTCCCCGGCGACTTCTCGTCGATGTCATACCTGCTGGCGGCGGGCGCAATCGCCGCGGCCGACGGCGAGTCGGTCGTCGTCGAGGGAGCCCAGCCGAGTGCACAGGGAGATAGCGCGATCGTCGACATCTTAGAGGCGATGGACGCCGACATCGAGTGGGACCGAGACGCGGGCGAGATTACTGTCGCACAGTCCGACCTCACCGGGACGACCGTCGATGTCGGCGACACCCCCGATCTGCTGCCGACGATCGCAGTGCTCGGCGCGGTCGCCGAGGGCGATACCGTCATCGAGAACTGCGAGCACGTCCGGTACAAGGAGACCGACCGGGTGAGCGCGATGGCCACCGAACTCGAAAAGCTAGGCGCGTCAGTGACCGAGGAACACGACGTACTGACGATCCACGGCAGCGACACGACGCTCTCGGGAGCGGCGGTCGAGGGCTACCACGACCACCGCGTCATCATGTCGCTGTCGGTCGCGGGGCTCGTCGCCGAAGGAACGACCACGGTGACGGGGGCCGATCACGTCGACATCTCGTTCCCGGACTTCTTCGACGTGCTCGACAACCTGGGCGGCGCGGTCGATCGAACCGAGTAGTCCGGTGCGCTACGCGAGACGGTCGGTGACGTCGAGCAGTCCATCCGACTCGTTGCTGTCGGATTCGTCGCTGGTCGACTCGGTTTCCTCGGTCGAACTGTTGGTCGGCTCGGTGTCGGCCGATTCATTGCCCGTCTCCGTGCCGTTGGCGGCCTCGGCGGCTGTTGGCTCGGCTGTGATCGACTCGGCGAGCGTCCGTGCGTTCTCACCTTCGGTCATCCGGAACTGTCGGGGATAGACGCCGATGGCGACAAGCAGGTCGTCGCCGCGATCGACGGCCTCGGTCACGTGAATGTCGAGCTCCAGGGGCAGCCCGGAGAAGTTCGCCTCGGCGACGAACCGCGATTTGGTGGTCGACTGGTCGAGGATCGTGATCGTCTCATCGCTGTCGTGTTCGATTCCGTCGATCGACTCGTAGTTGTCCCCGATCAGTTCGACCACCTCTCGACCCGACATCTCGCCGACCGGGTTCATCGTCCGCCCAGCGATTTCGAGCTTCGGCGTCGAGAGCACCGCGAACGTCGCGGTCGCCTGCTGGGCGAGTCCCTCGATGCCGACCTGTTTTTCGTAGTTGGAGAGATAGCTCGTGACGGCGATCGTCTCCGACTGCCCGGCGACCTCGACCGTTTCCTCGGTGACGATCTCCTCGATCCCAACCGCCGCGTAGCTGGTCGAATCGAGCGCCGACTCGCTGACGCCTGCCGGTGTCGACTCCAGACTGGTCACCGTACCCAATACGCCACTGAGACAGCCCGAGACGCCGAGCATACCGGCAGCTGCGGTTCCTGCGAGGAGGGCCCGTCGGTTCATTCACCAAAGACAGACCACCCGTTGATAAGTGCTTGTTGGAAACTGGTCAGTACAGTTATACAGTTCGCTACTGCGCTCCTCAGTCCTGGTCCCCATCACCCAGGCCGCCGTCGGCGTGTGGATCGCCCGTCGCGTCATCGCTGCTGTCGGCGGGCGCAGCCGACGACGCCTCGCGTTTCTCGGCGAGTCGCTGCTCGAACCACCGCCACTCGGCGGAGAACTGATCGGTCTCTTTGAGGTTCCAGACATCGGCGTCCTCGACTTTCGGCCCCACCCGGAACGACTGGAACAGGTTCAGCGCCCAGATGCCCAGCCCGATGATCAACAGGACCGCGCCGAAGGTGGCCAACTGCTGGAGCACCTCGAACTCGGCGGGGTAGGCCGCCCGGCGGCGCGGCAGGCCGAGATAGCCCAGCGCCAACAGCGGCGTAAACGTCGTAAACACGCCGACGATGGTGATGTAGGCGTGAACCTTCGCGGCCCGCCGGTCGTACATCCGACCCGTGAGCAAGGGGAACCAGAAGTAGCCCGCCGCAAAGGCCATGAACGTGATGATGCCGACGACGATGAAATGGAAGTGACCGACGACGTAATAGGTATCATGAAGCACGAGATCGATCGGAATCGACGCCAGAAAGACGCCGGTGACGCCGCCGATGATGAACGTGCCGATCGAGCCGATCGAGAAGATCATCGGCGCGGTCAGTCGGATCGAACCGCCCCACAGGGTCGTGATCCAGTTGAAGACCTTGACCGCCGAGGGGATGGCGATGGCGATCGAGACGGCCATAAACGCCGCCCGGAGCCGGGGGTCGATCCCCGTCGAGAACATGTGGTGGGCCCAGACGCCGAACGAGAGGACCCCGATCGCCAGCGTCGAGTAGACGATGAACTTGAAGCCGAACAGTTTGCGGCCCGCGAACTTCGGCAGGATGTAGCTCACGAGCCCGAAGGCCGGTAAGACGAGGATATACACCTCGGGATGGCCGAAGAACCAAAACAGGTGTTGCCACAGAATCGGTCCGCCCTCGGCGGTGAAGAAGGCGGTGCCGATGTTGCGGTCGGCCAGCAACATTAGGAGGGCACTCCCGAGCAGCGGGAACGCAAAGAGGACGATCCCGCTGGTGGTGAGGAGTGTCCAGGAGAAGATATCGAGACTCGACCACGTCACCCGCTCGCCGCGCATGGTGAAGATGGTCACGATGATGTTGATCGCCCCCATCACGGTGGCGAGACCGCTGAGGTGTAAGCCCAGCAAGAGCAGGTCCATCTGGGGGTTTTGCAGCGTCGTCGACAGCGGGACGTAGAGCGTCCAGCCGCTGGCTGGCGGTTCCAGGATCAGTAAGACGGGGATGTCGATCCCGAAGGACAACAGCAGCTTCCCCAACACCTCGGTGAGCAGGCCAGCCCGCGCTAACAGGAAGGCCATCGGGATGAGCCAGAAGGCGATGGCGTTGATCCGGGGGAACGCCATGTCCTCGGCGTCAAGCAGGATCGGGATGAAGTAGTTGGCGAAGCCGAAGAAAACGGGGGTAACGAAGAAAAACAGCATCGTCAGCCCGTGCATCGTGAAGACGGCGTTGTAGGTCTGGGCGTCCCAAATAGTCGGGTTCGCCGTGAACAGTTCCGCCCGAATCATCATTCCGTCTGTCGCCCCCCAGGTCCCGGCGGCAATCCCGAAGAGGATGTAGAGAATCCCGATATCCTTGTGGTCGACCGTCGTCAGCCACCGAAGCAGGCCATCGGGTTTGTGCGCAAAGCCGGTTTGTCGCCCCGGCAGCCAGGCCGAAAACCCGCCGTCCGAGACGAGTTGCCTGTCAGTCGGCTCGGAAGCGGTCGCCCGACGAGCCACCAGCACCGCACCTCCGACGAACGTGACCGCAAAAAAGGCCAGCAACGCGAGGTCTATCGGCACTGTCGACCACTCCCGCGGTCCTGTGAACACATATCATGCCGCTACTGTCTCGGGGTTGTTAGATGTGTTTGAGTGTTGTCATGAATGTCGGTCGACTTGATAGCCATGGCGGCGACCAGTCAGGGAGAGTTTTGGCCGACCTCGGGCTCCGGCCGATCAGGGGTCGGCTCAGCGGAGTCGCTGAACCGGTCGTAGAACGCCCCCAGCAGGAAGCCGTAGGCGAGGTGGGCCAACAGCGTGAACCCGGCGAACACCGCCAACAGTGGGCCGGTGATGTCGCCACGGCCGAGGATGAAAAAGGCGATCCAGAGGGCTGCGCCGAGGATCATCCCGTTGGACGGCGAGTCATCGAACGGGAAGTAGGGCTCGATGGCGACGAACAGCAGCGGCCAGATGACCGTGCCGACGAACGCGAAGGTAATGAAGCCGATAAAGGTGTTGCCGGGCATCCCGACGTAGCGGGCGACCGCGTCGAAGGCCCGAACCTGCTCTCTCGTTTCGACCTCCAACATGAGAAAGACGACCGACATCACCGAGATTCCGGTCGCCCCGCCGAGGATGCCGCCTGCGATCCGGTTCACGCCACCTCACCCAGAGTCTCCATACACCTCCATCAGCACCGCAGTCGACATAAAACTCGGTTCCCGTCGGATTCGGCGACTGTGTTATAAACGGACCAGTGAATCGGACCCCACAGATCAGTCAACACTACGTAGCTCGCGTCACTACGAGCAGCCATGATTACAGTCGAGGGACCGACGGCCAAGTGGACTCGCATCGAGACGGGAGGAACCGACTCATGACACGCCAGTACGCGCCCGTCTCGCCGCCGGTCGCGCTGACGATCGCTGGCAGCGACTCCGGCGGCGGCGCGGGCATCCAGGCCGATTTAAAAACGATGGAGGCCCACGACACCTTCGGGACCTCCGTGGTCACCGCGACGACCGCCCAGAATACCACAGGTGTCCAGGACGTACACGTCCTCCCCCCGGACCATATCGAAGCCCAGTACCAAGCCGTCGTCGACGATTTCGCCGTCGAAGCGATCAAGACCGGGATGTTGGCGAGCGAAGAGGTGATTGAGACCGTCGCCGACTGCATCGACCGCTACGGGGGACCACTCGTCGTCGACCCCGTGATGGTCGCTGCCACTGGTGACCGACTGCTCAGCGAGGACGCCGAGGATGCGTATAACGAACTCATCGCCCGATCGACGCTCGTGACTCCAAACGTCGACGAGGCGGAGATCCTCACCGGTACCGAGATCGACGACCAGGCGGCTGCGGAAGCGGCTGCCACCACACTCGTCGAGCAGGGAGCCGACGCCGCCCTCGTCAAGGGCGGCCATCTCGACGGCGACGAAGTTGTCGACACCCTTGTCGTCGGGCAGGGCGACGACAGCCGGACCGAACGATTCAGCCATCCACGGATCGAGACCGCCGCGACCCACGGCTCGGGCTGTACGCTGTCGAGTGCGATCGCCGCCCGGGTGGCCGCCGGGGAGTCGCTGTCGGAAGCGGTTGCTGGCGGCGCCGCGTTCATGGAACGCGCCGTCCGCTACGGAATCGACGTAGGGTCGGGGTCGGGGTCGGTCCACCACATGGTCGACATCCGCGAGCGGGCCGACCGCGTGGCGGTAAGTGAGGCCGTCGAGTCGGTCGTCGCCCGGCTGGTCGATCGGAACGTCGAGACGCTCGTTCCCGACATCGGGATGGGTGTCGTCGGCGCGACGCGCTACGCTGAGACGCCAGCCGAGGTCGTCGGTGTCGACGGTCGGCTCAGCCGGACACGGAGCGGAATCCGACCGACAGCAGGGGTTCGCCCCGGTGGCTCGCGGGGGCTCGCCCGACAGCTCGTGGCTGCCCGCGAAACGCATCCCGAGCTTCGGTTCGCGGTCAACTGCCGGTTCGATAGCGGGGTCGAAAGCGCGCTGGCGGCGGTCGACGGGCCGGTAGTCGAAGCAGCGACCGCCGACCAAGACGAAGCGCGTATCGAACGGGTCGACCACACGGCCCCAGTGGTGGGCATCGATGAGGATCGACTGCCAGAGGGCGACCCGCCAGCGGCCGTGGTCGACCGCGGTGGCGAGGGTCGGGAGCCCGGCGTCGTGCTGTTCGCGTCGGATTCGGAGACGCTCCTGGAACGAACACTGACGCTCTACGAGGCACTGATTACGGAGTAATCGCTCGGCGTGGGGAGTCGACGAATAAATAAAACCGAAGCAGGTGGCAGTCTACAGCGAGACGGCCGATTTGCTGACGAGCGAATCGGGCACGCGGAGTTCGGTGACCGTCGAGGCACCCGGTGCGGTGGTGAGTGTCAGCGACACCCGCTCGCCGCCGCTGAGTGGGCTACCAAGGGCTTCTGCAGCATCGAAGGAGATCTTGTAGCGGTCACTACGATCGGTGATCACGTTATCGTTCGTTGTCGACGTGATGTTACTGATCGAAGCTTCACTGTCACCGACGACACCGGTTACGACCGAGTCAGACGTAACGAACTCGTAGGTGACGTTTTCGAGCTGTATATCCTCGGCTCCTGCTGCTTTCGTGAGGGTGACGTTGACTTTGTCAATCTCGTCGCCATCGGTCACGTTGCCCGTTGCCGACAGGATGTTAATGCGGTCGCTGACCTGCTGTGTCGATTCTTCACCGGTTGCTTCGGCCTGTGTCTGGAGGAGTCCGGCCGTGTTAATCAGTACACCTGCGGCGATTGCGGCGACCAGCACCATCGCAATGAAGACGATGAGGGTGCCGATTCCGACTTGACCTCTGTTTTCTGTGAACATTGTCTGTATAGTCTGTAGTTGTTGCGTGCTACAGACACTGTGTGATCGAAAAAGGCGGTTGTAATTAAACTCATCTCCCCAAATATTTATTTTGATATCAGAAAGTAAACTAGGTGACAAGTCCATGGAAGTTCGCACAACGACCTCGATCAGCGGGCTGCGGAGAATCGGACACTCTGTGGGTTCGGAAAGCAAAAAGCGTAGCCGATAGGCCGTCGGTACGTCTCAGCGAACGAGCCGACTACAGGAGCCACAGAGGTTCTCTTCTTTGACATCGACCTCGCGAACGGTCGGTGAGAAACTCATCACGCATTTGGAGTTGTCGCAGTGTTCCAGCCCGAGGGTGTGGCCGATCTCGTGGACGACCTCCTTGCGGACGCGGTCGGAAAAGACGGCGGTTTCGGGCTTCGAGGAGATCCCGCCATCCGAGGAGGTCTGGAGGCGGTACGTCGAGATGACCGAGCCGTTGCCGTTGAGATAGGCGAGGCCGAACACGTAGTTGCGGCGGCGGTAGTAGAGGTCCTCGGCGGTGACGCCGATGTTTTTGTCGCCCGATCCCACGCGGCTGACGAGTTCGATCAGGTCCTCGGCGCGGTGTTGGTTCCGATTGGGGTCGAACGCGCCGTCGGGGATGGGTTGGCTGTCCTGGACGGTCACATTACAGCCGTAGACCGACCGCAGGCTAGCCGAGGATTCCCGCTTGACCTGCGCGGGGACGTCCCCGATCGGCACGATGTCGACAAGCATGGAAAGCGGTATGGAGGGGCTGTTATTAAGTCTCACGCCAGACCGGCGTGCCGTCCCACGATTGGCGGCGGCCAGCACCGCGTTCGGCGTCTCGGTACGTTTTTTTCAGTGCCACGTTTCGGTTCGGTTGATGGACGTAGATACGGTCGTACTCGACATCGACGGCGTACTGCTCGACGTGGCCGACTCCTACCGGCAGGCGGTCGTCGACAGCGTCGACCGCGTGTACGGCGAGACGGTCGACCGCGAGGCCATCCAGGCGTTCAAAGACGCCGGGGGGTTCAACAACGACTGGCTGGTGACCGACGCGGTCGCCCTGTACGTGTTGGCCGGGCAGGCGGGCTACGAGGCCGATATCGGGACGTTCACCGACGACATCGCCGCTCACGGCGGCGGCTTGGAGGGCGCGGAGGCCACACTGGCGGCCGAACTCCCGAACGCGACCTTCGAGGAGATCGTCGACGAGTGGGACCCCGACGAACTCCGCGAGGTGTTTCAGGCACTCTATCTCGGTGCTGACCTCTATCGAGAACTCGAAGCTAGCGAGCCGCCGTTCGAGACGGCGGGCTACATCCACGACGAGCCAGTGGTGGTTGACCCCGAAACGCTCGATGTACTCACGGACCGCTACAACGTCGGCGTGGTGACGGGGCGACCGGCCGCCGAGGCGACGATCGCGCTGGATCGTGCCGGGATCGAAGTCGACGACGCCCACCGGTTTACGATGGACAACTGGGAGCAGGGCAAACCACACCCCCACGCACTCATGACGCTGGCCGACCGCTTCGGTTCCGAATCCGTGGTCTTCGTCGGCGACACGCTGGACGACATCGAGACGGCCGTCAACGCAGCCAGCGAGGACCCGGAGACGATTTATAAGGGAATCGGCGTACTTACCGGCGGGCTGACCGGCGAATCGGGCCGCGAGAAGTTCACCACTGCCGGGGCCGCCGCGGTGCTCGAATCGGTCAACGAGCTGCCTGAGTATTTAAATTAGTCACCGGCTACCGTCCCACAGATACCGGGGTCGTTCGCCGCACACGCAAGTCTTAGGGTCGAACCGTTCCCACGATTCGTCATGCGAATCGCACTCCTAGGCGGCACTGGCGATATCGGCGAGGGGCTCGCCCTGCGGTGGGCGTTCCACTCCGACCACGAGGTCGTGATCGGCTCCCGTGATCCCGAGAAAGCTCGGGCGAAAGCCGACGAGTACGAAGCCGAGATCGAAGAGCGAGGCGTCGACACCAAAATTACGGGCTTCGAGAACGCGATGGCTGCCGACCGCGCCGACGTGATCGTCTTGGCGGTTCCGGCCTACCACATTGCCGACACCGTCGAAGCCGTCGAAGACTCGCTTTCGGAGGGAGACATCCTCGTCACGCCCGCAACGGGGATGAAACGCGACGAGGACGGTTTCCACTACCATCGGCCCGGCGCGGGCAGCGTGACCAAGATCGCGGTCGACGCCGCCCCCGAAGGTGTCCCCGTCGTCGGCGCGTTCCACAATCTCGCCGCGGGGCGGCTCACGGATCTGGACGCTGACTTAGGTATCGACACGCTACTTATAGGGGATGACGAGTCTGCGAAGTCGACGGTCGGCTCGCTCGCCGAAGATATCGACGGGCTGCGGGCACTGGATGCGGGCGGCATCGCAAATGCCGCCGAGATCGAAGCGGTCACGCCACTGCTGATCAACGTCGCGATGAACAACGACGGCCTCCACGATCTGGGCGTCCGGTTCGACTAACCTATATAAACAAACGGCGGTTATTTATATACGATTGCGGCTACTCGGCACAGAGATCGACGAAGTTCCGGAGAATCCGCAGGCCGGTCTCGCCGCTCTTTTCGGGGTGGAACTGGGTGCCAAAGACGGTTCCCTCCTCGTTGGCGATCACCGCAGGGAAGTCGACGCCGTAGTCGGCGGTAGCGACGACAGCGTCCTCGTCGTCGGGGTCGGCGTAATACGAGTGGACGAAGTAGGCGTACTCGCCATCCACACCCTCGACGAGGGGGTGCTCGCGCTGCACATCGAGTTCGTTCCAGCCCATGTGGGGAACCTTGCGGTCGACGTCGAAGCGTACGTTCGTGCCGGGGACGAAGTTCAGCCCCTCGACGTCGCCCTCGCCCGCGTGTTCGGCCTCCTCGCTCGATCCCAGCAGCATCTGCATCCCGAGACAGATGCCGAAGATGGGCTGGCCGCGGTCGGCTGCCTCGGCCAATGCCTCGCGGTAGGGACCGGCGTTGTCCATTCCCTCGCGGAACGCGCCGACGCCCGGGAGGACGATGCCGTCGGCGTCGGCGAACGTATCGGGGTCTTCGGAGATCGTGACGCCCGCGCCAGCGCGTTCGAGGCCACGGGTGACGCTGCGGAGGTTGCCGAGGCCGTAGTCGACGACGACGATCTCGGCAGCCGTTTGTTCGGGTGGGGTCGCGCTCATACAGGCTCTCTGGGGGCGGGAGGCAAGTGGTTTTCCGTTCGCGCAGTCGGGTCGCGACGAGACGAGTTAGATAACCGCCGAGACGCCGCCGAACAGCCCGACGGTGACCAGCAGTCGACCCAAACTGCCGATGAACGTCGCAATGGCGAACTTCAGGTAGTCCTTTTCGAGGATGGAAAACGCGTAGATCGAGATCGTATCGGGGAAAAACGGGACCGACAGCGCCATCGCAAGCCCGGCGTAGCCGTACTGCCGGGCCAGCTGGACCGACTGCTTTTCGGACCACGCCAGGATGTTCCACCGCGAGTCCCGGAGCCAGCGGACGATCGGCCCGGCCTGTTTGACCTCCTGGCCGATATGGAAGGCAAACAGGCTACCGGCGGCCTTGCCGGTCGCGCTCACCAGCATGATACTGGCGAGTCGACCCCCGGGGCCGAGACCCAGATCGATCGGCGCGACCAGTACGACCTCGCTCGGCCCTGGCAGGATGAACGCGATCAGAAACGAGTAGACGAAGATGATGCCCATGCCGGGCCACCCAGTCGCCGACTCGACGAGGGCTTCGACACCCTCTGCGACCGAAATCAGCGGCAGTTCGGCGACGTGTGTGAGAGACAACACGCCCATGTTAGTGGTCGCCTCTCATCTGACTACTGGCCCGCCGGTGGTCGGTATCGACACGATTGTCCAGGACGACATGGAGTGGCAATATTGTTAGTAACTCACTAATCGACCGGCAAGAACGTACCGATACCGTCGACCCATGGAGGTCTGGTCGGATCAACTCAATAGCATGATATTTTGTCACTATTGTCGCTGTGGTTGGTGTGAACGGTTAGCATGAGAGTTCGGCCCCGTGAGATCAACGACGAAGCAGCACTCGCCGATGGACTGGCCGAATATCTCCCACGACTCAGTGATGAAGGATCAGAAGAGACTGTCAGAGACGTCAAGTCGGCGCTGGTGAGCGAATAGAGTTAGAAGTGACCGGCCGACTCGTTGGAGTACTGCAGATCGCCGCCGCGACCGCCCTCGACCGTGTCGGCACCGGTATCACCAGTAGAGGGGACCTTGACCTCGACGTTTTCGATCTCCTCGAACTCCATGAACATATCCCGCTTGATGTTCTGGGCGGTAACGTTCGAGATCCCACAACCCGAACAGGTACCGCCGAGTTCGACGACGACCTGTCCGGTCTCGGCGTCGGCCTCCCGGACCACGCTTGTGCCGCCGTGCATCTGGATGATCGGCATCTGTTTGACCATCCACGTCTCGACTCGTGATTTGAGGCTCTCGTCACTCATTACTCCTTCTTGGGGCTGCAGCTATGGGTAAGTTGTGGTTCGAGTGCGAATCAGCCACAAACGATCATCGCGTTTAGAGCCGCGAGCGGTCGCCGGTGCCGTCGGTGAGGGCGCTGGCGACCGCCCCCTTAACGACGACGTCGTCGCCGTGGTCGGTCAGCATGACCTCGGGGATGTTCGCCATCACCATGTCGTCGAGGCGTTCCCGGAGGGGATCGACCACCAGCTCGGGGTTGTTGAGCGCGACCGCGCCGCCGACGCTGATCACCAGCGGGGCAAAGGCATGGACGATGTTGGCGACGCCCATCGCGTTCCAGTGGGTGACCTGCTCGATGACGTGGTCGGCGAAGGCGTCCTCGCCAGCGTGCTCGAAGACGTCGACCGCCGAGAAATCGGGATCTTCGAGGGGGAGGGCAGTGTCGATGGGGTCGTCGTCGTGGAGGCGGCGGGCGTAGGCGGGGATGTTGTTGCCCGAGCAGTAGGCCTCCCAGTGGCCGTCGTGGCCACAGCCGCAGGTCATGATTCCCTGGGGGTCCAGCGTCATGTGGCCGACCTCGCCAGCGTTGCCGTCCCAGCCAGCGATGACGTGGCCATCGACACAGACGCCCGCGCCGATCCCCGACGACATCGTCAGGTAGACCATGTCGTCGGGGTTGCGCTCGGAGTGGAACCGCTCGCCGATGACACCCGCGATCGTGTCGTTGTGGAGGTAGATGTCGTCGGTCGCCAGCAGTTTCGAAATCGGTCCCGTAAGCGGGATGCGGTCGATCCGGTCGGGGAGGTTGGCCGGGTCTTCGACCGCGCCCGCGGCGAGATCAAGCGGGCCGATCGAGCCGATACCACAGGCACTCGCAGCCGAGGGGGCGACCCCGGCCTCGTCGCAAGCCTCACGGATGTGGTCCAGGATCGCTTCGGTGACCGCGATGCCGGTCGGTCCGCGCGGCGTCGACCCACGGGCCGAGCCGAGGATCGTCGCCGAGTCGTCCGCGACGACCGCTCGCACGTTCGTTGCCCCGAGGTCGACGCCCACGTAGTAGGCCATCACGCGAATAGGGAGGGCGATAGCACTTAATTGAGCCGCTTTTTGCTCACGCGTGAATAGAGTTCCCACGGGAGCTGTCGAGGGCCGAGCACAGAGAGCGATAACGGTCGCAGCTCAGTAGTCCGGCGTATCGTCTTCGACGGTCCGTTTCATGGACTTGCGGCGGGATTTGGCGTCCCGACCGGTCGCCTCAAGCAGGAACTCGTTTTTCAGCGAGACCGCCTCGGCAGCGGCGTCGGCCTCGCCCGCGGCGATGACTTCCTCGGCGGGCCGCTCCTCGAAGTGGACCGCGAGCTTGTCCTTTTTGCCACTGTACTCTGCGGCCCCGGCGAGAATCCGGTTGAAAACCGGGTTGTCCGGCTCTTCGACCACATACAGCTCGTGGCCGTTTGCCTCTTCGGTGCCGGTGACGGGGCCGAAGTACGATTCGATCGTCGACTCGAGGTCGGGGACGCGGTCGTCGAGATGCTCGCCGCGACGCATCTTGTACTCCTTCATCGGCCATCCGTTTGCGAGGCGACGGTTTACCTGTTTCGTCGTTCCGATCTGACAGCACCCCGAAAATTAGGTCGGCCGCTCGGAGATGTAGCCGCGTTTGCACTCCGGACAGATATCGCCAGCGCGCATCGAGGAGTCCCCCGCCAGCCGCGAGAGGCCGCACTCCGGACAGTAGAACTCGGTTTCGATGTCGTCGACGGTCGGCTCGTACTCGACGGTCGACTCCTCGGCACGGGTAAAGGAGAGTTCGACCTCCTCGCCGTCGGCGGCCGGTTCGGCCTCTGATTCGGTGATCTCGGGGGTGAAACCGCCGCCGAAGGTCATATCCTCGGGCTCGCCTTCGGGCGGCTCGTCGGCCGAGTAGCCTTCGTCATCGCCCTCGACGTCGGGCCACTCGGTGTCCCCGTCGCTCTCCTCACCGGTGTCGTACTCGGGCCACTCGCCGGGTTCGCGCTCGGCCGACGGCTCGTCGGCCTCCTCGTCGGTGTCGTCATCGGTGAGAATGACGCCGTCGTCTTCGGCCGACTCGACGGTATCGGTCGGCTCGTCGGCGGGGTCGGCGGGCGCGGCGGCGTCGGCCGCGGCGGCCTCCACGTCGTCGACGGTCATATTGGCGGGTTCGGCCGCGCCGAGGTCCTCCGGCTCGCCGCTCTCGCCGGGCTCGTCGTCCTCGTCGGTCCAGACCTCCGCATCCTCGGTAGTCGAGACCGAGTCGTCGATCGTCACGCCGAGATCGTCGCCACCGGTGGTCCCTGTCGATTCGGCGGCCCCGGTGGCGGTCTGCTGTGTGGCCGACTGCCCGGCGGTATCGGCGGGACCGGCGGCCGACTCGGCGTCGGGCGCGTCGGCTTCGGCCGCGGTTGCGGTGAGCTGTTCCATCGAGGTGACCTCGGTGTTCTCGCTGACGATCCGCCGCTCACCGCACCGACTGCATGTTTTGACCTCGTTGACGGTGATTACCACTTCGTTTCCCTGTTCTTCGCGTTCGCGTTCGAGTTCGGGCTCGCCAAAATCGTGGCTGAGCAGACACCGGAGTCCCATTAGACGACATATCGAAGTAGACGACTAAAAGCTACTCCCTCTTGTCCGCCACGTGTCTGACGCTCCGGGCCATTCGCGCCGGTAGACGTAAATCCGTACCCCTCGTTAGCTGTGAGTATGGGAGCGAAGCCCGAGTATCGGGATCGCCCGGCCGTCGAGGTCGACATCCTCGATGCACTCGTCGAGCGCGCCGACGAGGGGATGACCGTCCTGGAACTCCGGGCGGTCGTCGACAGCGACATCGATCGGATCGAAACCGGGCTGTCGACGCTGAAAGACGACGGCCTCATTACGGTCGACAAGCAGGACGGCACTGTTCGCATCCAACCGGCCGACCACGTCATCGAGACGAATCCGACACCCGAGGATGAGGAGACATGGGTCGACGTGCTTCGGGATCGGCTCGGCTTTTAACTAACAGGCCACTGTCGCCTGCCGAGGCGTCGCTGTTTTACTCCATCGGGACCTTGAGTCGGTAATGACACTTGTCGGAGACAGTCACACCGAACTCGGTGCGACGTTCGTGAGCCGGAGCGGCCGCGAGGTCGTCGACCACTACGGCCGCCCCGAAGTCGCCCATCGGGCAGTTCGCAACGGGGTCGGCGTGATCGAGATGGCCTACGGCATCGTCGCCATCGAGGGCGACGACCGCGTGGAGTACGTCGACAACATCGTCTCCAACCGGGTCCCCGAAGAAAACGGCGAGGGCTGCTACGCGCTACTTTTGGACCCGCAGGGCCGAATCCAGTCGGATCTCTACATTTATAATGCCGGAGAGCGGCTCCTGCTGTTTACGCCGCCCGCCGAGGCCGCGCCGCTGGTCGAGGCCTGGCGCGAGAAGGTCTTTATTCAAGATGTCGAGATAACCGACGAATCCGATTCGTTCGGCGTCTTCGGTGTCCACGGGCCGATGTCGACCGAGAAAATCGCCTCGGTGCTCAACCATGCGGGCGCACCCGAACCCGAACTCACCTTCGAGCGCGGCTCGATGGGCGACGCCGGGGTCACCGTCGTCGCGAGCGACAACCCGACCGGTGAGGAGGGGTACGAGGTGATCTGTGGGGCCGACGACGCCGAGAGCGTCCTGGATACCCTGATCAATCACGGCCTCAACGCCGCGCCCTTCGGCTACCGGACGTTCGACTCGCTGAGCCTCGAAGCGGGGACGCCGCTGTTCGAGACCGAGCTCCACGGTCGGGTTCCCAACACCGCGGGGCTCCGTCACGGCCTCGACTTCGAGAAGGGCTGTTACGTCGGCCAGGAGCTCGTCTCGAAGGTCTCAAACCGCGGCCAGCCGAGTTCGCGGCTCGTTGGGCTGCGAACCGACTCGCTGGTCGAGGCCGGGGCGACAGTGACCGACGCGGGCGAGGAAGTCGGCGAGGTGACGCGGGCCGTCGAGAGCCCCTCGCTCGACGAACCGATCGCGCTGGCGTTCGTCTCCTTCGATGCCCAACTCGACAGCGCCGCCGTCGAGAACGCCGAGGCGGCAGCCGATGCCGAAGCGGTCGATCTCCCGTTCGTGACCGGTAGCAGAGACTCCCTTCGGCTGCCGAGCTATCCCGACCCGAAGACGACAGATCAGGGGTAGGTTAATACAGCTACCTGATCTATACGGGATTATGAACATGGATCCCCGACTCTCGACGGGCGTCTCGGGGTTGGATGCGGTACTGTCGGGCGGGGTACTGCCCGAGCGGTCCTATCTCGTTCGAGGCGGACCGGGCACGGGCAAGACCATTCTCGGCCTCCAGTACCTGCTGGCGGGCATCGAGGCCGATGAGACCGCGCTCTATCTCAGTTTCGAGGAGCCGCCCGACAACATCATCGAAAACGCCGCCCGACTCGGCTTCGACCTCTCGGGGATCGAGTTCCTGGATCTCACGCCGAGCGGTGACCTGTTTGCGGACCCACGGCCATACAGCATCTTCGAGCCCGACGAGGTCGAAGGCGAGACCGTCCTCGGGCGGGTCAGCGAAACGATCGACCGGCTCGCTCCCGACCGGGTGGTGTTGGACTCGGTTAACCGGATGGAGGCGCTGACGGCCGACCGGTATCAGTTCCGCCAGCAGCTGGTCTCGCTGATGACGCGGCTGACCGACAACGGCGCGACGGTGCTGTTTACGACCCAGCCGACCAGCGAAACTCCTGACGACGAACTCCAGTTTCTGGCCGACGGGACGATCGAACTCGATTTCGGATCGAAGGGCCGAACCATCCAAGTCACGAAGTTCCGCGGCTCGGGGTTCCAGAGCGGCTCTCATACGGTCCAGATCACCGACACCGGGATGGCGGTCTACCCGAAGCTCGTTCCCGGCAACTACGAGCGGGAGTTCGTCGCCGAGACCGTCTCTTCGGGTGTCGAGGGGCTCGACTTGCTTTTGAACGGCGGGATCGAACGCGGAACGGTTACGGTGCTGAGCGGGCCGACCGGCGTCGGCAAGACGACGACCGCGACGAGTTTCGCCGTCGAGGCGGCCAGACGCGGCGAGCGGGCGGCGCTCTACCTCTTCGAGGAGAGTCCCGGCACCTTCCGCCACCGCTGTGCAGGCATCGGGTTGCCGATCGACGAACAGATTGACGCGAGGACGCTCGCGGTCGAAGCCGTCGAGCCGGTGACCATCTCGCCCGACGAGTTCGCGGACGCGGTCCGCGAGGAGGTCGAGACCCACGGGACCCGGCTGGTGATGCTCGACGGCATCTCGGGGTATCAGCTCTCGATGCGCGGCGAGGACGACGACATCGTCACCGAACTCCACTCGCTGTGCCGGTATCTCAACAACATGGGGGTGACGACGATCCTCCTGGACGACGTCTCGAAGGTCACCGGCAACACCGAGGTGACGAGCCACGGAATCAGCTATCTCGCCGACAACGTGGTCATGCTCCGCTATCTCGAAATCGAGGGCGAGCTTCGGAAAGCCGTCGGCGTGCTGAAAAAGCGGGCCAGCGACTTCGAGCGCAGCCTGCGAGCCTTCGAGATCACCGACGACGGGATCGTCGTCGGTGAGAAACTCACCGATCTCCACGGGATCCTCTCCGGAACCCCCGAAACAACCGACCCACCGTAAAAATGAGCGAAGAGTCCTCCACCACACCGATTCAGCCGCTCGGCGACACCCCCCGCTCTCAGTCCCCGCGGCTCCACGTGGTCTGTTCGATCCGGAGCAGTCGGGATCGCGAGCTGCTGGTCGGCTGGCTCGAATCGATCGACCGGGTGACCGTCTCGACGGCCAGTCCCGAGGAGCTGGCCGTCGTCCCGTTCGATCTCTGTATCGTCGACCAGCCGACGCTGTCGCAGAGCGGCGACCGGCTGCTCGCTCGCAGCCAGCGCGCCCAGCCCGTCGCGCTTCCCTGTTTGTTGGTGACTGCTCGGAGCGAGAGCCACACAAGCGCCGGGAGAGCGGTGGTTCCGGACGATCTGCAGCCGTTGGTGACAGACATCATCAAACCCCCGGTTCGGAAAGCGCAGCTCCGGCGGCGACTCGACGTGTTGTTGGAGATCCGCCAGCAGTCCAAACAGCTAGCGAGTTCGAACGCCCACCACCGGGAGCTGTTGGAGCTGCTGCCGGAGGCCGTCTTCGTGATCGCCGACGGGGAGATTCAGTACGTCAACTCGGCCGGGGAGTGTCTGCTGGATGCCAGCGAACCGATCCTTTTGGGAACGGCGTTTCTCGACTACGTCGCAAGCGAAGATCAGTCGACGGCGGCCGATCTGCTCGATCCCGAGACGGCCGCGGCAGCCGTCAGCGAGCATCGCACGGCGTTCGTCGAGCTCGAACTCCACGTCGACGGCGAGGCGGTCATCACCGAGGCGGCTGCGACACCAGTCGGCCTGGACGAGGATGCGGTCCAGCTCGTCTGCCGGGATATGACCGAGCGAAACGAGCGGGAAAGTCGGCTCCGGCTCTACCGGACCGCGATGGACGAGGCGACAGTCGGCATCACGATCACCGACGCCAGAGAGTTGGATAACCCGCTCGTCTACGTCAATCGGGAGTTCGAAAAGCTGACCGGACACGACGGCGAGGAGCTACTCGGAGAGAATCCCCGGCTCGTCCAGTCGCCACGAACGGACCCCGAGACGGTCGCCGAAATCCGCAAGTCGGTCGACGCGGGGGAGCCGATCTCGGTCGAGCTCATCAATCAGCGGGCCGACGGCACCGAGTGGTACAACGCGCTGACGATCTCGCCGGTCCACCAGGACGGCGAGCTGACTCACTTTCTGGGCTTCCAGCGCAACGTCTCGGCGAGCCGCGCCCAACAGAACCAGCTGGCGGTCCTCGATCGGGTGCTGAGACACAACCTCAGAAACCGCCTGAACGTCGTTCTCGGCCACGCCGAAACGCTTGCCGACGGCACGAGTACCGAGGCTGTTCCGATCCACGCGAGTGCGATCTGCAAGACGGCGACGGAGCTGTTGGCGCTCAGTGAGAAGACCAGACGGTTTCGGACCGCCCTCGAAGCCGACGCCGAGACGACCACAACGGTGGGATTGGGCGGGGTGATCGAGGACAGTCTCGGACCGGTCCGCGAGGAGTGGCCGGATGCCCGCTTCGAGTATCGGGTCGATGAGACGGCCCGCGTTCAATCCGAGAACGCGGTTCGGTTTGCGGTCACCGAGCTGCTGACCAACGCGGTCGACCACACCGAAAGCGAGATGCCACAGGTCAGAATCGAGGTGACGACCGCCGACGGGGAGATCGAAATCCGGATTAGCGACACCGGTCCAGGAATCCCGGAAGACGAGCGGCAGCCATTCGACGATACGACCGAGACGCCGGTCGATCACGCCATCGGTATCGGGCTGTGGCTCGTCCGGTGGGCCGTCAACAGTGCGGGCGGCGACCTCGACTACGAGGAGCGCGATCCCCACGGCAGTCGCATTACGATTCGGCTACCTGCGGTGGCCGACTCGCCGAACGACCGGACCTAAACCGACGCTCCTCAGGACAACAGCCGTCTGAGGTGGGCCTTCGAGAAGAACGAGGAAGGTTTGTCCATATGGACGCCGATCTCACCGGCCAGCAGCCGGAGGCCGACCCGCTGGACCGGCTCGGGCAGCGAGTAGGCCCGGCGGATCAGCCGGCCCATTCGGATCTCGGTCGCCAGCGTCTCGCGCCACGCCGACTCGTAGATCCCCAGCGACGCGGGACTGTCGGGCCGGATATGCCGGGCCGCACAGTCGGCGGCGGTCATCCCGTAGAGGATGCCACCGCCGGTGAACGGTTTGGTCTGTCCGGCTGCATCGCCGAGCAGAAAGACCCGGTCGGTCGTCACCGTGTCGGGCGGCCCGATCGGGATCGCTCCCGAGCAGAACCGGTCGGTCTCGACGCCGTAGGCATCGGTCAGACGGTTGAACAGCGCCGTCACGTCGTCGCCCGGCGGGGCGGCCAGCCCGTATTCGACGCCCGCCTCGCCGCGAGGGATGCGCCACGCGAAGAATCGCGGGACGGTGAGGTGGACATCGACGTGGTCCGAGTGGTCGGCCTCGTCGGTAAACGCCAACACGCCGTGGAGTTTCTCGCCCGGTTCGGGGAGGCCCGCGGCCTGCCGGACCCGCGAGACAGGACCGTCACAGCCAGCGACCATTTTGGCCTCGAAGGCAGTAGTCCCCTCCTCGCCAGCGACGCTCGCAGTGATGTCGACGTGGTCGGGGTGTTCCTGGATTCCAGTGACGGTGTGGCCCTCCCGAACGTCGGCTCCGGCCCGGCGGGCGCAGTCGGCCAGCGTGCGGTCGAGGCCGACGCGGTCGATTACGTTCGAGATCTCCTCGGTTTTATAAAAGAGATGGGCGTCGGCCTCGGGCCCACCGGTGTAGAAGTTCGCGCCGTAGATCCGGTTCTGAAAGAGTTCGTCGCGGGCGTCCTCGGGGACGTAGTCCCAGATGTCGGTGCTGACGTGGCCCGAGCAGGCCAGCGGCTCGCCGACGGTCCCCTTTTCGAGGGCGAGCACGTCGTAGCCCGTCTCGGCCGCGCGGCGGGCGAACCGCGCGCCCGCCGGGCCGACGCCAACGACGACGAAATCGTACATACCCGCTCATTGGGTCCGATTTGCATATAGTTTGTTAGTTTGTAAACCGTCTCCGTGGTGAAGTCCGTCCCTCGTCGACTGGACGGAGACGAGTAGGCAGTGGCTACTGAGCTAAAACGCGTGTTTTACTCTTTTTCGAGTTCGTCGACGCGCCGTTCGAGCGCCTCGATTCGGCTTCATCGCCGGACTGTTGGCGTCTGAGCCCTACGAGAACGACGACGCCGATCCCGAGCAAGATCACGAATAGAGTGAGGGCCACGAGCAGTATCACGAACACTTCCGGCCCGACGGGGATCTGAAGGGGGGTGACTGGCATAGATCGATGTATGGAAGCCGATTAAAAAGTAAACCCGGTCACTCAAAAACAACAGCCAGCCCACGCGGCGTCTGCTCTGTCAGCGGCTCGTCCCACGGGATGTCGACCGGGGTCCAGGAGTCTCCCTGATCGGCCGTTCGATACAGCCCTTCGTTAGTCGCCGCATAAAATACGCCAGCCGACCGGCCACGGGCGACGAGGGCCCGGACGACGCCCTCACCCATCGGCAGGCCACGATCGTCGAGGCGTTGCCACCGCTGGCCGTCACGTCGCCGGTAGAGGTAGCTGTCGGCGGTCTCCGGCGTGTTGGCCGCCCGCGCGCCGTGAGCCGCTGACAGCAGGACACAGCTCGGGTCGGCGGCGTCGACCGCGATGCTCCAGCAGTAGTGATGGTCGAGGCCGTCTTGTGGCTTGGCCCAGCTCACGCCGCCGTCGCGGGTTTCGGCGTAGCCGTCACCGGCGGCGACCCACGCGTGACCCGGGAGTTCCGGATGGGTCGTCATCGTGTGAACGTCCCGCCGCGCGGTGGGGCGGCGATCCTCCCACGTCTCGCCGCCGTCGTGTGTCTGGACCAGCGCGCCCGCCTCGATGCTGACGTACAGATGGTCGGCATCGTAGGGGTCGGGTTCGATCCACCGGACGTGGTGGGTATGGGGGCGCGGCGGAAACGACCACTCCGACGCCGAGGGCAGATCGGTCAGGCCGGGTTTTTCGGTCCACGTCCCACCGGCGTCGGTCGACCGATACACCCGGCTCGGCTCGGTACCGACCCAGATCTCGTCGGGGCTCCGGGAACCGATCGCGACGGCCGTGATCCGGTCGGGACCGATCTCCTCGGCTCCGACCCGGTCGAAGGTGGTGCCGCCGTCGGCGCTGCGGAGCAACCCCGAGTCGGTCGTACCGACGAACAGGCGCTCGGGGGCCGCGGGGGCGACCGCGAGACACGCCAGCGAACGGCCCTCTAGTCGGGTGTCAGCTGTCGGTGCATCACCCCCGTCGGAGACGATACGGAGGGCGTTCCGCATCGCTAGATAGCAGGTGACCATAGCGACCCATTCGATACGGGATGTAGAAAAGCCTCGTGGCGGTGGGCAGGATTCAGTCGTCGCTCGGGACTGTCGCGGGTTTCCGACGGTCCGATCGGGGACCCTCCATGTCGACCTCGGGCAGGTAGTCACGAAGGTACTCGCCCGTATACGACCCCTCGGTCCGGGCGACGTCTTCGGGCGTGCCGCTGGCGACGATTTCGCCACCGCCCTCGCCGCCCTCGGGCCCGAGGTCGACGATATGGTCGGCGTTCTTCACGAGGTCGAGTTCGTGTTCGACGACGACCACGCTGTTGCCGTTATCCACGAGGCGTTGAAGTACCTCGATCAGCTTGCGTTCGTCCTCCTTATGGAGACCGGTGGTTGGTTCGTCAAGCAGGTAGAGCGTGTCGCCGGTCTGTTTTTTCCCGAGTTCTTCGGCCAGCTTCACGCGCTGGGCCTCCCCACCCGAAAGAGTGGTCGAGGGCTGGCCGAGCGACATATAGCCAAGCCCGACGTCTTTGAGCAACTTGAGCCGCCTGCGGAGCTGGGAGTTGGCCTCGAAGAAGTCGTAGGCCTCGGCGACCTCCATCTCCAGGACGTCGGCGATCGTCTTGTCCTTGTAGGTCACATCCAGCGTCTCGTCGTTGTAGCGCGCGCCGCCACACTCCTCACAGGGGACATGGACGTCCGAGAGGAAGTTCATCTCGATTTTGACCGTCCCCTGGCCGCCACAGGCCTCACACCGGCCACCTTTGACGTTGAACGAGAACCGACCCTTCTTGTAGCCGCGCTGTTTCGAGAGTTTGGTCTCCGCAAAGAGCTCCCGGATGTAGTCGAAGACGCCCGTATACGTCGCGGGGTTCGACCGCGGCGTCCGACCGATCGGGCTCTGGTCGATCAGCCGGACGGTCTCGATGTTGTCGAGACCCTCCAGTGCATCGTGGTCGCCGGGATCGACGCTGGTGTTGTCGTTCATCTGCCGCGCGAGGCTTTTATAAAGGATGTCGTGCATGAGCGTCGACTTCCCCGAGCCCGACACGCCGGTGACAGCCGTAAAGACGCCCAGCGGGATCGACACATCGAGGTCCGAGAGGTTGTGCTGGCGTGCGCCACGAATCACGAGTTCGCCGTCGGCCTCGCGTCGCTCGTCGGGGACCGGGATCTCTTTGCGACCCGAGAGGTAGTCGCCGGTCATCGATTCGTCGGCCGTACAGACCTCGTCGAACTCGCCTTGGACGACGATCTCGCCGCCTCGTTTGCCGGGTCCAGGACCCATATCGATCACGTTGTCGGCCCGCCGCATCGTCTCCTCGTCGTGTTCGACGACGATCAGCGTGTTGCCGAGATCTCGCAACCCCTCCAGCGTGTTCAGGAGGCGGTCGTTATCCCGCTGGTGAAGGCCGATCGAGGGTTCGTCGAGCACGTAGAGCACGCCGACCAGCCCGGAACCGACCTGCGTTGCGAGTCGAATACGCTGGCTCTCGCCGCCCGAGAGCGTCGAGGCCTCGCGGTCGAGGGTGAGATATTCGAGCCCCACTTCCTCCATGAAACCGAGCCGCGCGCGGATCTCCTTGAGGATCTCCGTGGCGATCGTCCGGTCGCGCTCCGAGAGGTTCGATTCGAGCCCCTCGAAATGCCGTCGGGCATCGCCAATTGACATCTTGTTGACTTCGGTGATCGAGGTCCCATCTACGAGGACATGCCGGGACTGCTCTTTGAGGCGGGTCCCCTCGCAGGCCGGACAGTCGGTGACGGCCATGTAGTCCTCGATATGCTCTCTGGTGCCTTTGGATTCGGTTTCGACGTGGCGGCGTTCGAGGTTGGGAATGACGCCTTCGAACCGCTTTTCCTTCCGGCGGGTGCCGTTTTTCGTGGTTCGCTGGAAGACGACCTGCCGGTCGGTGCCGTAGAGGAACTGCCGCTGGACGTCGTCGTCGAGCTCCTCCCACGGCGTGTCGACGCTCAGGTCGAAGTGGGCCGCCACGGAGTCGATCCGGGTCCGGTAGTACGAACGGTTGTAGCTCCAGGCCTCGAAGACGTCCTTCAGTGGTTTGGAGGGGTCCTGGACAACGAGCGCTTCGTCTACCTCCTTGGCCTGGCCGATCCCCTCACACTCGGGGCAGGCTCCGTGTGGGCTGTTGAACGAAAAGGAGCGGGTCTCGATCTCCGAGAACTGAAAATCGGTGTTGGGGTTGCCGAGTGCCTCGGAGAGTTCGACGACGAGCCGGTCGTCGCCCTCGCCCGCGAGATCGCCGGTCGACCGGGAGTTCGATCCCAGCGGCGGATCCGCGGGTGGATCGGGGACGATCAGTTTGAGATTGCCGTCGGCCTCCTCCAGTGCCGTTTCGACGCTGTCGGTAATCCGCGAGCGGGAATCGGCCGAGAGTTTCACCCGGTCGACGATCACGTCGATCGTATGATCGAAATTCTTGTCGAGCTCCGGCTTGTCGATGGTCAGATCGAACCCCTCGCCGTCGACCTCGACCCGAGAGTAGCCGTCGGCCACCAGTTCGTCGAACAGGTCCTCGAAGGCCCCCTTCTGGTCGCGGACCACGGGGGCGGCGATCATCGCGCGGGTGCCCTCGGGGAATTCGAGCAGTTGCCGGACCATCTCCTGGGCGCTCTGTTCGCCGACTTCCTCGCCGGAGATCGGGTCGTACTGGGTGCCGATCCGGGCATACAGCAACCGAAGGTAGTCGTGGAGCTCGGTGACCGTGCCGACCGTCGAGCGGGGGTTGTTGGCAGCGTTCTTCTGGTCGATCGAAATCGCGGGCGAGAGTCCCTCGACGGCCTCGACTTTCGGCTTGTCCATCTGTCCGAGGAAGTTCCGGGCGTAGGCCGACAGCGACTCGATATACCGTCGCTGGCCCTCGGCGTAGATCGTGTCGAAGGCCAGCGAAGATTTACCCGAACCCGACAGCCCGGTGACGACCGTGAACTCCTCGCGGGGGATCTCGACGTCGAGGTCCTTGAGGTTGTGTTCTTCCGCGCCACGGACGGTTATATACTCTTTACTCATGCTGATCCGGTCGGCGTCGATCGTTCGTCAGCGACTGCCCAGTGCATACAGACGGATGGGTGGCGAGGAACTTAACCCGCCCGCTCCGTGGTACTGGCTGCCGCCAAACCGGCGGCTCGGCCCCTCCTGTGTCGATCTTCAGTATTTGAATCCGCTAGTAGTCAGTGCCTACGATCCGCCCCGATAGCCGTCGAGCATGTTCTCGACGTACTTGGCGATCACGTCGACCTCAACGTGGACCGGATCGCCTGCGGATTTCTCCTGGAGCGTCGTCAGCTCGTAGGTTGTCGGGATGATCGCCACCTCGAAGCGCCCGGCTTCGCGGTCGATAGCGGCGACAGTGAGTGAAATACCGTCGAGACAGATCGATCCCTTGTCGACGATGTACTGGCCGTAGCCGTCGGGAAGTGCGAAGGAAAACCGCCAGTCGTCGCCGACCTGTGCGATGTCGGAGACGGTAGTGACGGTGTCGACGTGGCCCTGAACAACGTGACCGTCGAACCGGCCGTCGGCAGCCATCGCGCGCTCGATGTTGACCGCGTCGCCGACAGAGGCGTCGCCGAGGTAGGTTTTCTCGACGGTCTCGCCTGCGAGAAACACCTCGAACCAGCGGTCGTTGTCCGTCTTGGAGCCGGATTCGAAGGCCTCGACGGTGAGACAGACGCCGCTGACACTGATCGACTGGCCGTGATGGAGGTCGTCGAGTCCCGAGGCCCGAACCCGGAGCCGACGGCCACCCGCGTCGTCCTCGACAGCAACCACTTCGCCCGCAGTTTCGACGATCCCGGTGAACATACCGATTGCAGGCGGCACACACAAAAAGCGGTTGTGACTACGGTGGCGGCGTGTTTTTATTCGACCGGACGGAAACCACCGGTAATGAGACTCGGACTCATCGATATGATTGGCCTCGCGGCAACGCTGATTTTCGCCCTCCCCGTCGCGAACTTCGGCGTGACTCGACTGCTGGCTGGCGAGACCGTCATGGGAGCGACGCTGCTGGTCGTCGCGGTGGCGATGGTCGCCGTCCCCCACTATTTCATGGACCCCCGAACGATCCTCACGAAGCTTTTCAAAGGGCTGCTTCCCGGTCGGGTTCGGGACACCGACGAGCAGTCGAAGCAGTGACCGATTACGAACCGTCTCTAGCAGTCGCTACGCGTGTGAAAACACACCAGTAAAAACCATTTAACGGCCAGTTAAACAGATCATAACATTATCCAACGGGGATATGGTTCGATCTATGAGTCCCCAACTGGAAGACCGGACGACGACGGAGAAACACCTCCACGAAGCCCTCGAAGCGGCCGAACACAGACAGACGAAATACCACATCCGCGAAGCGCTTCAGCTGACGAAGGTGAGTCAGTAACGACGGCTCAGTCCGTATCGAGACGGTCGACCGGCGACAGCGAGTACGGATACTCGACGAGCGTCTCCACACCCTCCTCGGAGAGTTCGAAGAGCGTCCCGAGTCGAATCGCACCGCGGGTGGGGTCGTCGACGCCAGTTTCGACGGCGACCACCGAGCCGGAGTGGAGTTCGCTCTCGGTGCCGCTCGCTGGCGGCTCGTATGCCGACAGCCCGACGCCGTGGACGACTGCGGTTGCCCGCGCCCGTGTCGATGGGTCATCGGAAGCTACGGCAAAGCCGTAGGCACCGACCTCCGCGACCGCCTCCCCTTCGACGGTCGAGACATCGACGCCGGGTTCGAGCTGGCGTACTGCGGCCTGGAGTCCGGCCTCGGCCGCGATGAACCCCCGTCGCTCCCAGCCACCCTCGCTGTCGACGGCGAGGGTTCGTGTGAGAGAGCCATGGTAGCCATGTGGTCCGCGGGGGGCGACCTGGAGCCGAATCGGCTCGCCCGCCGGAAGCGGGGCACTCGCGGCTGTCGAGGCCGTGATTCGGGTGTTGGCAGCCGGTGAGACACCGACTGACACGAGTTCAGCGTCGATCCGACGACGCAGCCGCTCGGCAGTAAGCGGTCGACCGTCGAGAGTCAGTCCCTCATCGGCGGGCTCGCTGGTCGCCAAGACGGCCTCGGCGCGAGCCATCCCGGCAGTCGCGGCCGCCTGCACGGTCCGGAGACAGTCGCGTTCGACTGGAGTTTTGGTCGCGCGTGCGGTCGTGATGGCGGCCGTCGACTGCAGTTCGTAGCCCGCCTGCTGGAGAAAGACGGCCGTATCATGGGGGAGCTGCCGGGGAACGAGAAGCGTTCGGTCGTCGCCAGTGGCTTGGTGACGCTCGGCGAGGATCGCCCGGACCTGCTGGCCGGTCGCTGTGGTGGGATTCCGACTGACGACACGGTGGGCGATATCGGGCGGGTCGGCACGCTCTTCGAAGACACTGACCGCCCCGACCACATCGCGCGGGACACAGTAGACTGCCTCCGGCTCGTGGTCGGCATCACCCGGCAGGAAGACGACCGCCATCTCGCGATCGGGGCCGTCGACGCGGGTTAGATACCGCAGATCAGCATCGGCGCGGCCGCCAACGTGGACGAAGCCCGCGGCCCCGGTCTCCTCTATGGCCGCCTGAACGGCCGGAAGGCCCGACGAGGGCCGAGCGGAGTCCGCTATCGGCTCCGGCTCGCCGGTCACGGCTCGGGTTCGGGGGCATCTTCAGCCGCCTGGACGGCATCGAGCAGCTCGTCGACCGGCTCCTCGCGGAGTTCGTTGTGGAGCAGCACGCTGATCGGTACCGTCGGCGCGCCGTCGATCAGGTTCTCCAGGAGGACGAGCCGCTCGCGGGCCCGGCTCATCCCGACGTAGAAGACGCGGCGTTCGTTGTCGGTCAAAAGCGGCACCGGGTTGGTGTGTTTGGTGAACTCGTCTTCATCGGGGAGCTCGTCGTCCGATGGCTCGACGTCGCTCTCCTCGCGGCCGGTGACGGTCGCGGCCATCTGCTCGACGACCTTCTCGGTGAGATCCGTCCCAACGAAGACGTGGTCGGCCTCACGACCCTTCGCGGAGTGGATCGTCCCCACCCGGACGAGGTTGGGATCCTGGCCGTGGTAGTCGCCGCCGAAGTAGGCGGCGATCGATTTCCGCTGGAAGCTCGTCACCTTCCGGACCATATCGTCCGCCGAGGCCGGGTCGGGGATGAACGGCGCGAAGTTCTTGACGTCCTCGGGGGCGAGCGGTACCTCGGCGAGATCCTCGGTATCGGCGGCCTCTTCGCGCTCTTCGAGGAACTCGTAGAACTCGTCGCGTTCGTTCGAGCCGAAGGCGGAGGTCTGGAGCATATCCGCCAGCCGTCGACCCTGCAGCAGGGTGAGGTCCTCGTCGGCGTCGTAGGCCTCGATCGCCCGGACGTAGTCGACGAGCCGATCGGTCCAGAGCCGCTGGTCGGTCAGCGCCTTGAACGGAATCCCCTCGTCGATGAACTCCTCGATGAACTGGAACAGCTGGTAGCGGGCGCGGAACAGCACCATCACGCTGCCGTCGTCCTCCTGGACCGTATAGCGGACGTTCCGGACGAGTTCGAGCATCGACGCGTTGGGGACGCCCTCGACGACGCCGCCCTCCTTGCGGGGTTTGAGGTCCTTTTCCTGGCGTTTGTCGATATGCTGGATCTCCTTGTTGACGACATCCAGGATCCGCGAGGGCAGTCGGTAGGAGTTCGGCAGGATCTCGTCGGTGTCGCGTTCGGCATCGAGCAGGAGGTTGGGGTCCGCACCCTGCCAGGCGTAGACGACCTGGTCGTCGTCACCGGCGATCAGGACCTGCTTCATGTGGGGTTTCCACTCCTCGAAGACGTCGTACTGGAGGGTCGTGATATCCTGAAACTCGTCGATGACGAGATAGTCGACGTTCGGCAGCAGCGAGCGCTGTTTGACGCGTTCGAGCATGTCGGCGAAGCCGACCAGCTCGTGGTCGCCCTTATAAGCGCGCCACGCACGAATCGCCTCGGGAATGTCGACCCGGTCGTCGTCGGCGGTCCACGTCGGGGTGTACTTGTTTCCTTCTTGGGCGTTGGGATCGATCTCCGGCGGGAGGCGAACCTCCTCGACGTTCCACTGGAAGGGAACGTCGTACCAGTCGGAGACTTCGCGGCCGGTCCGCTGGAGCCACTGGCTCGTCGAGATGATCTTGTTGCCGAGCGTCGTCGAACGGGCGGTACGGCGGCCGCCGCTCTGGTACTCGTCTTCGTATTCGAGACCGTAGTCTTCACAGAACTCCGTCTTCTCGGATTCGCCGACGACGTCACCACGGGAGAGATTCAGCAGCTCGTAGGCTTTGGCGTGCATCGTACAGACGTTGCCCTTGAGCTCGCGGGGGTTCGTGTCCAGTCGCTCGGCGAGCCGCTCGCGGATCTCGGCCGCGGCGGCGCGGGTGTAGGAGACGACCAGAATGTCGCGGGTGTCGACGGTGTCGTCTTCGAGGATCGTCTCGACGCGGTCGAGGAGTGCTGTCGTCTTCCCGCTGCCGGGACCACCGAACAGGCGAGTGATCTCCACATCCGTGGTACTCATTGTACCATCTACATGGGCCCCGACCTGATAAACGACGTGACTTCGGGCCGTGAGAGCCGACGCCTGTAGGCCGCTCGCGGGAAAATCGGTCGCACAGCGCAGTCGGCTGGCGCTGCCGGGCTACCGTTCGGGGAACCAGCCACAGACGGAACACTGCTGTGCGCCGTCATCGTGGATGCCTCCGCACTCGGGACACTGCTTTTTGTTATACGAGTGGTCCCAGCCAGCCGGTGTCGTTTCGTGCCCGTTCGCCGAAAGGAACTCGTCGAACAACTCCTCGTCAGTGTTCTGTGCTGAGGCCATACTGTATCGTGATAACGTGTGTCACCCACTTAGCTGTTTGGCTCCTGGAGGTGATTGCCCCGACTCGGTGAAACGGATCGTCCAAACCGTGTCAAAAGGGTGTAGTCGACCGGTATTGCGGCGATATCGAATCGTGGGGTGCACAGGTCTGACTGCCCGATACTGGGACGAACGTCCCTGTCCGAGTGCCCGCAGACCGTCCCTCGCGGTTGGAGGGTGCCCGGAATGTGATGCCCGCAGTGGGATGCGTTCGTAACTGTGTCGGTGGTTGCTGTCGACCGGACAGCTACTTACTGACCGCCAGCGCCCTGTCCGTTACCTTGGCCGCCATTGCCCTGGCCGCCACTGTTACTGGAGCCGCCGTTCCCCTGACCCTGACCACCGCTCCCGCCGCGGTCAGAGCCACCGTTGGCCCCGCTGTTGTCCCGTCCGTTACCCGCGCCGTCTTGCCCGTTGCCCGCGTCTTCCGGCGCGTTACCGGAGCCGTTGCCCGCTTGGTCCGGTGAGTTGCCCTGTCCGTTGCCAGCGTTCTCTGGTGCATTGCCCGGGTTTTCTGGCGCGTTATCGGAGCCGTTGCCGACGTCGGCTGGCGGCCCACGACCGGCGGCTTCCGAGACGATCGGACCGAGTTTCTCGAACTCGCCGTTACGGAACGCCGAGATCAGTTTCTGAATCGACGAAACCTGGTCGGCTGCCTCGTCGGGGACTTCCTGTGCGTCCTCCGCGCTCTCTTGGGTGACGAGTTCACCGGCGACAACCTCGTAGGTCATCGTCTGGGTGGTCCCGTCGACCGTCACTGCAATCTCGACCGCCGATCGGTTCTCGAGAGGGAACTGGAGGGTTCCGTTTGCGTCAGTGGAGCCTACATCGCTTCCGTTGACCGCGACTGTCGCGTTCTCGACGGCCGTGCCGTTCGAGGTGACCGAGAGGGTCACCGTCTCGTTGTCGAGGGTCGCATCGGAAACGAAGTCGGTCGTCTCGTCGGTGGGTTCGGTCTGCTCGACGAGACTGCCGTCGACTACCTCGTAGGTCGTCGACTGGGTCGTGTTGTCGACCGTCACTCCGATCTCGACCGCCGAACGGTTATCGAGGCCGAACTGGAGGGTACCGTTCTCGTCGGTCGTGCCCGCCGAACTGCCGTTGACCGCGACCGACGCGTTGTCGACGGCCGTGTCGTTCGAGGTGACCGAGACGGTCACCGTCTCGTTGTCGAGGGTCGCGTCGAACGCGAAGGCGGTGTCGTTCGTCGTGTTCGTTTCGTTCGTCGTTCCGTCGTCTGCCGTCTGCGCCCCGACAGTCGTTGCCATGGCAGGAACAGCCATGAGCAAACAGCCCATCAGGACGAGCAGCATGATCGGACGTCTGTTCATTGCGATCTATCGTACTGGTGGATAGTACATCAATCAGAACAGTAGTGGAGCCGATTTGCGCCGGATTACCCCCGAAAACGTCGCTGGTTTTAAATACTAGAAACGAAATTCGGCAAAAAATGCTGAAATCTTCACGGCGGTCGGTGGGTAGTCAAGCGGATGAGATCGTCAAAGTCGACCGCGCGCGTCGCTAGCTCAACAGATCCGAAAAATCACACACCGTCGACTAACTGTCGGCAGCCAGTTCCTCAGCCACTACGTCCGCAGCCAGCAGCGCCGGGTCGACAGCCAGATCGGCCTGTCCCTTGGCGAACTCCGGCAGCGACTCGCGGCTGTAGACGACCGCCCGCACGTCGGGGTTGCGGTCCTTGGCGACCGAAATCCCGGTCGCTTCGGCCACGTCGGTCAACACCAGCAGATCGGCGGCGTCGATGTTGGCCGCCCGAAGCGTCTCTCCGGAGACGACATCAGTGATCCGGCTCACGGCGAGCCCCTCGGCTTCCAGTGCGTCGCCGACACCCTCGGGGTCGGGTCCGGCGACGATTGCGACTTGGTCCATTACTCGTACTCGATGGTCGCTGGCGGCTTGTGTGTGACGTCGTAGACGACGCGGGCGACGTTCTCGTTTTCGCCGGTGATCCGGCTCTGGATACGCTGGAGTGTCTGCCAGTCGATCTCCTGGGCCCGAGCGGTCATCCCGTCGCGGCTCTCGACCGACCGCACTGCGACGACCCAGCCGTGGACCCGGTTGTCACCCTTGACACCGGTGGCCTTGCCGATGACGGCGGCGAAGGCCTGCCACGGCTCGTACTCTTCGAGTTCCTCTTCGACGACGTGGCAGGACTCGCGGGCCACCTCGACCTTCTCGGGAGTGACCTCGCCGATGATTCGGACGGCGAGGCCGGGGCCGGGGAACGGCATTCGCTCGGAGATGATCTCTTCGAGTTCGAGTTCGCGGGCGACCTCTCGGACTTCGTCCTTGTAGAGGTCGCGGACAGGCTCAACAATGCCCTCGAAGTCGACCACGTCCGGGAGGCCCCCGACGTTGTGGTGGGATTTGATGTTACCCTCAGATTCGATGCGGTCCGGATAGATCGTGCCTTGGACCAGCTGTTTGGCGTCGGTCTCTTTGGCCTCACGTTCGAACTCCCGGATGAACTGCTCGCCGATGACCTTGCGCTTCTCCTCGGGGTCGGTGACGCCAGCGAGGGCCTCCAGGAACCGTTCGCGGGCGTCGACGATTTCGAGGCTCTCCATAAATGAGAAGGTCTCGCGGATCTGGTCGGTCTCGCCTTTGCGCATCAGGCCAGTGTCGACATACACTGGCGTGAGCTGGTCGCCGACCGCCCGATAGGCGAGCGTCGCGGCGACCGACGAGTCGACGCCGCCCGACAGCGCGATGATCGCGTTGTCGTCGCCGATCTGCTCTGTAATCGATTCGACTGCCTCGTCGATGAACTCAGTTGGATTAACCATTTAAACAGTAACCTCGTCTTCGGCTGTCGTCTGGGTTTCGGATTCGCTGCGGTCAATGACGGCATCTAGGAAGCCGACGAACGGCGGGCTGGCGCGGTCGGGACGGGAGCGGAACTCGGGGTGGAACTGCGTACCGAGGAAGAAGGGATGATCGTCGAGCTCCAGGATCTCCATACGTCGGCCCGCAGTGCCGGAGAACGTCATGGTCTCGGATTCGAGCTGTTCGATGTAGTTGGGGTTGACCTCGTAGCGATGGCGGTGCCGCTCCGTGCAGGAATCGGATTCATAGATCGCCTCGGCCAGCGTGCCGGGGTCGATCTGCGTTTCGTGTGCGCCGAGCCGCATCGTCCCGCCCATGTCGTCGATCTCCTTCTGTTCGGGGAGGATATCGATGACGGGATGGGGCGTCTCTTCGTCGATCTCCGCGGAGTGTGCGCCCTCCAGTCCGAGGACGTTGCGGGCCTGCTCGATGACCGCCATCTGGAAGCCGAGACAGAGCCCGAGGAAGGGTACGTCGTTCTCGCGGGCATACCGGACGGCCTCGATCTTGCCGTCGGTGCCACGGGAGCCGAAGCCGCCGGGGACGATGATCCCGTCGGCCCGTCGGAGTCGGTCGCGGTGGTCGTCGTGCATCTCGTCGGAGTCGACCCACAGCACCTCGACGTCGACTTCCTGTTCGATCCCGGCGTGTTTCAGCGCCTCGTGGATCGACATATAGGCGTCTTCGAGGCCGTACTTGCCGACCAGGGCGATCTCGACGGTACCCTCGCGGTCGCGGGTGACCAGTTCGCGCCAGCGCTGGGAGCGGTCGGCCTTGGGGAGGGCCCCCTCGCTGATCCCGAGTCGGTCCATCACGTGCTCGTCTAATCCTTCGTCTTCGACCATCAGCGGGACCTTGTAGATGTCGTCGACGTCAGGATTCGAAAAGACCGCCTCGGTCGAGACGTCACAGAAGCGGGCGATCTTGGTCTTGGTTCCCTCTTCGAGCCGCTCTTCGTTCCGCCCAACGAGAATATCCGGCTGCAGCCCGATCGAGCGGAGCTCCTTGACGCTGTGTTGGGTGGGTTTGGTCTTCTGCTCGCCGTTCATCGAGTCGGGGACGAGGGTGACGTGCATGAAGAGGAGATCCTCGTCGTCCTCCTCGCTGGCGAACTGCCGGAGGGACTCCAGGAAGGGCATCGACTCGATGTCGCCGACGGTGCCGCCGATCTCGACGATACAGACGTCGGTGCCTTCGGCGGCCTCCCGAATCCGCCGCTTGATATCGTCAGTGACGTGGGGGATGATCTGGACCGTTTTGCCGAGGTAGTCGCCCGCCCGCTCGGCCTCGATCACGCTCTGATACGTTTTGCCCGTGGTGACGTTGTGATCCGAGGTCATGTCGATCCCGAGGAACCGCTCGTAGTTCCCCAGATCGAGGTCGACCTCGCCGCCGTCCTTGAGGACGTACACCTCCCCGTGCTCGTAGGGATTCATCGTCCCGGCGTCGACGTTTAAATAGGGGTCGACTTTGACCGCCGTGACGTCGAAGCCAGCGTTGGCCAGCAGTCGGCCCGTACTCGCGGCTGTAATTCCCTTTCCGAGCCCGGACATCACACCTCCCGTTACAAAAATGAACTTCCGCCCCAGTGTGGGGTCATATCCCGTGGTGGGTTCCGTCGGCATACTGACTGTCCGCAAGGTTTCGTCAAAACGGTTTCGATGGGGTCGATGGGCTGTCTCGTGTTGGCATGGGCACGGTAGTCGACGGCTACTGGGCGACCGAGGCAGCGTAGTCGGCGGCTACTGGCGACTATTGTTCGGTGAGACGTTGAACGCTCGTGTTCGGCTGAGTGAGCGAACTCGTCCGATTGTAGTCGGTGAATCTGGTCCGAACCGTCACCGGCTCACCAGTTGCGGTACTGATTCGATCTTCCAGTTCGGCGGCGACAGCGGGCGGGTCACCACTGCCGGTGTAGGCGAAATGGACCGTCACGGTTTCCGGCTGGGCGAGGAGCGTGTCGTCGCTGTATTCGGTCCGAACAGCAATCGGGTCGATCGACCGGTAGTCGGGCTGTTGTGCGAGGCTGTTAACCTCGGTGGTGACCTGTCGATCAAAGCCCACCTGCTGGGCGGTCCCAACGCCAACGGTTCCGACGACCAGCACCAAGGCAACCGCAGTCGCGATGACAGCGACTGTTTCGCGCCGTGAGGCCGAGCCGAGGAGCCACCCGGATTCGTCGGGTCGGTAGCCCATCGCGACCAACACGAGAAACGCACCGAGGTTGATCAGTACCATCGTCACCACCAAGAGTAACAGCGAGCCGACCGCGAGCCGCGGCTCGCGCCAGACGATCGCGATCCCGGTGGTTGCGGCCGCCGGAATCAGTGCCGCCGCGATCATGACGCCGATCAGTGAGGTCGGGCCCTTGGTCGTGAGTCCGAACGCGCCCGCGGCCCCCGCAGCGAGTCCGACGGTGACCGAAAGCACTCCCGGCGAGAGACGGACACCGATCAGTTCGATGGCGGTGACAGCGAGCTGCTGGGGCACGAATCCCGTGACATAGACGATTCCCGAAAACAGTGCGGCCCCGGCGACTGCCACGGCGAGGCCGCTCGCTTGGAGCCAGATGCTATCGAGCAGCATTCGTCGGTCGCCGGTGACAGCACCGACGGTCGCGGTCAACACCGGGCCGACGATCGGCGCGATCACCATCGAGCCGACGATGATCGCCGGCGAATCCATGAGGAGTCCCACGACGGCGATGACCGCACTCAGAAAAATCATCGACAGAAACGAGGTCGGGTCCGAACTCATATCGGTGGCTTTCGAGCGAAGCTCCGGCTGTGTGAGCGGGTCGAAATCGCTGGCGAACCGGGCCTGGAGGGCCTTGTCGTTGGGAGTGACCGCGCTTTCGAGGCTCCCGATGACGGTGTACTGGTCTTTGTCGAGGCCGACCTCGTCGAGCCGTCCTAACAGGTAGCCGATCGAGTCGCTGGGGACGGGGGCCGAAAACAGCCACCCTCGGCGGCCGTCGGTCCATGCCTCCTGCCGGACGTAGTCGACACCCTCCTCGGTGAACAGATCGGCAACGGCCTCGCGGGTATCGTCGTCGACGAGGACCTGCAACTGGCGCACACCGGAGGCACCACGCCACCGCTCAAAAGACTCGTGGCCGTCTGACCGGTGCCGACCGCGCGCTGAGCCAACCGGCCACTACAATCATGTGGAGCGAGACACACTTCTCTGTATCGCCACAACTCGTCGTCAACCCTCCAAAAATCCGTACGATCCGGCACAAATTGGGGTCAAAGCGTGACCCATCCAGTCGGTCCAGGACGGCGAGGTCGACACCCTCGGCGCGTCGCGGAGTAGTTCGGTCGGCGGCCCAGCCGAGAACGCTGGCCAGTCCACCGCCTCACGGTCGACCACGACAGTCCCACGATCCACACCACACGCCGTTTGTATACCAATGACACACACTCGCGGTTTGAGACACGCAACGTCGACGAGACATCGGCACCAGCCACGGGGGGCGATCCGGCGGTGAGCCGACGGCTCCTCGCCGGTGGACTCCTTGTCGCGGTACTGGTGGTCGGTGGACTCGGCGCGGCCATCTCCTCCGACATCGGCCCGACTCCTGGAAGCGAGCCCAGCTTCGGGAGCGACACCGAGGCGTTGCCCAGCGAGACGGACGACGAAGCCGCCGCGGCGGAGCCGTTCGCGTTCGCCGTCGAGGGGATCGACGACTGCGGCGAGACCTGTCGTGACGTGACCGCGACCGTCGAGAACAGCCAGGACGAACCGGCCGAATCGGTGACCGTCTCCACCAGCATCTTCGCTGGCGAAAACAGTACCGAAGAGCTCGTTTGGGAGGGTACCGAGGCGGTCGGCACGCTCGACGGTGGTGACTCTACCACCACGACCAAGCGAGTCGACCTCTCGTTGAGCGAGGCCTACGCGATCGACGAGACCGACGGCTGGATCACCATCGTCACCACTATCGACTCCGAGGAGGAAACGGTCACCGTTCGTGAAAGCAGACAGGTGGGGTGATCGAGCGACGCCCCCGACTCACCGATCCTGCCGAGTCACACCGGGGAGTTCGACGACGAGATCGGGACCGAACGCGCCCGCAGGTGTGGCAACTCCGGCTGGGGCCTCACCCGCGGTGACACGCTCGGCGCAGGCCAACGCGGCCTCGACAGTCAGCGCGTAGGTGTCGGGCGTCCGGAGGATCGACTGGACGGTCTCGCCGCTTTCTTCGCTCCAGGCTTCGCCCCACACAATCGTTTCATTCTTTTTCCGGTCGGCCTCGCTCGGCCCCTCGACGAATCGATCGACGAGTCCTTTTAAAAATCGCTGGACCAGTTCGGTCGCCAGCACGCCCTCGAAGGGTCGGGCGACCATGAGCGCGTGTCGAACCGCGTCCGGGACCGCCACGTAGACCGCGATGTTGGGGATGCCGGTCGTCCGGTAGGCCGTCGAGAGATCGCCCCACGGGATCGTCATCACCGTCTCGGTGCCCGCCCCGAAGTCGACGACCCGCTGTTTGGACGCCGTGGGAATCGCCCGGAGTTGGCCGTCCTCGCGGACCGCACTCCCCGAGCCGAACCCGTTTATAAGGGTCTTGAGCGTCCCACCGGAGAGCGACCCCGACGCCGAGAGTGCCAAGGAGAGATGCGTCGCCTCCGGGAGTCGCTTTTGGAGATGCGCAGCCAGCGAGTCGGTCGGCACCACGTCGTAGCCGACGCCGGGCATGAGCGTGATGCCCGCGTCGCTGGCCGCCCCGTCCCGGCGGGCGAGTCGCTCGAAGACCGGGAGTTCGCCCGTAATATCGAGATAGTCGACCCCCCGGTTTAGACAGGCCTCGACCAGCGGTTCGGCGGTCGTTTCGAACGGTCCGGCACAGTTGAGTACCGCATCGACCCCCGAGAGCTGGGCTTCGATATCGCCAGTCAGACCGAACGCACGGCTTCGACAGTCGAGTTCCGTTCCGAGTGGGTGGAGGCGGTCGGGGTCGCGTCCGGCCAGTATGGGATCGAACCCACGGTCGGCGGCCGTCCGAGAGATGAGTTCACCCGTGTATCCGTACGCGCCATAGATCAGCAGGGAGTCCATACGGATCGGTTGGTACGTCGACACAAAAAGCCTGTAGGCGAGTGGGCTATCGTTGCCACCGTCGAAACCCGAATACCGGCGGGGTCCAAACGGGGGGTATGACGAGGGTCGACGTTGGATCGCGGCTACATTTCGGCTTCGGAAACCTCTCGTTGGCCCACGAACGGCTGTACGGAGCCCTCGGCGTCGCACTCGACCGCCCACGGCTCTCGCTTCGGGCCGAGCCAGCCGACCGGGTCGACGCCCCCCAGCGTTGTGAACGAACTGTCGAGACCGTCTGTGACCTCCTGGAGGTTCCAGGAGCATCGGTCACCGTCACCGACCCCCTCCCCCAGCACGTCGGCCTCGGCAGCGGGACGCAGTTGGCGCTGGCGGTTGCAGTGGCCGTCGGGGGTGCCTACGACCGATCGATCGACGTCCGGTCGCTCGCGCCGAAACTCGGCCGTGGGGGACGGTCGGGAATCGGCGTCGCCACCTTCGAGGGCGGCGGGTTCGTCCTCGACGGCGGCCATCCGACCGCGCGGTTTACGACCGACCGACCGGTCGACGGCGCGTGGACGGTCCCACCGGTCGCGGCCCGCCACCGGATTCCCGACGACTGGCGGTTCCTGGTCGTCCTGCCCGACGCCGAGCCCGGCCGGAGCGGCGAGACCGAAGAGGAGAGCATCCGCGGGGTCGTCGAGCGGGCCGATCCAGATCCCGCCGACCGGATCGCGGGACTGATCAATCGGCGTGTACTGCCCGCGATCGCGACGGGCAACGCCGACCGGTTCGGGAGCGCCGTCGCCGAGATCGGGCGGCTCAACGGCACGTGGTACGCCGACGAGCAGGGCGGCGTCTACCGGCCGCCGGTGGGCGAACTCGTCGGCGCCTTGGCCGCCGAACCTGCCGTCTACGGGGCCGGACAGTCCTCCTGGGGACCGGCCGTCTACGGCGTCACCGACGCGGCAAACGCGGCCGCCGCCCGGAGCGCCGGGGAGGCTGCGCTCGCCGACGCCGGACTCGACGGCGAGGTCGTGATCGCCAGCGGGCGGAACCGGGGGGCCAGCGTCGACGGAGGTCACCGACCGGAGTAGCACGGAGAGCGTTGGCAGTCGGCTCCGATTGCCGGTGTAGGGTCGTCGTAACGGCTAAGGAGTGGCCCGAATAGTGGTCAGTATGCAGGATATTCCGTTCGGTATCTCGCGGCTCGACTCGCTCCTGGAGGGGGGTGCGCCGCCGGGGAGCGTCGTGCTGCTGTCGGGCGAGGCGGGGGCGGGAGCCCGGGAGTTCGTCTACACGAGCGCGGCGATGAATGCCCTCGCGCATACGAACGACGACCTCTTCGACCTCCACTACGGCGAGCTTCCCGAGGGGGCAATTTTGCCGCCGGAAGTCCACTACGTCTCGTTTACCTCCTCGAAGGAGACACTCGAACAGGAGCTCCGGTATACGATGTCCGACGACATCGTCGACGACGCCATCGACCACATCAACTATCAGGATCTGTCGGTCGAATACTTCCAGTCCAGTCGCATACCACAGGACTGGTATCTCGGGCGGACGACCGATCTCTCGGATCTCAGCGGCGGCGGCAACCGCGAAAAAGTGCTCAGCGTCCTCGGGGACTACCTCACCGAACACGCCTCGGGGAACCTCGTCGTCTTCGATGCGATTACCGACCTCCTGAGCGCGCTGGGCGACGATTTGGAGTGGCAGGATATCCCGATGTTGATCCGCGGGCTCAAACGCGCCGCCGCCCAGTGGGGCGGCCTCATTCTCGTGTTGGCCAGCGAGGAGACGCTGACACCCACCCGACTCGGCCAACTGTCGGATGCCGCCAGCGGAACGATCAACTTCTCGTGGGAGACCGGCGGCTCGAAACGGGCTCGTGTCATGGTCGTCAAACAGTTCCGTGGGGTCCTCTCGCGGCTCGAACAGGAGGATATCGTCCAGTTCGAAAGCGAGATCCACGAGGGGGGCTACGACCTCAGTAACGTCCGGAAGATCCGGTAGCGACATCCAATTTCGGGATACAGTCGGTTCCAGTGCCGAACGCGTTCTCAGGACCGGAAATAGTGTCCAATCAGTTATGGTGGATATTTAAGTTTGAGGAATGATAGGAAGATATCAATGGCGAGTGAGCAGGAAGATCCGGCACCACTTCCGTCGGGGATCGAGGAGTGGATCGCCGATCGGACAGCCGAGACGGGAGACAGCCGAGAGACGGTGCTTGCTCGTGCGGTTGCATCCTACCGACTGCTCGCAGAAAACGCCGACGAAGACGAGGTCTTAGAGACGACGCTTTCGGAGCTCGAAGCACGTATCGCGGCCCTCGAAAGCGACTCTGACCCCGACGCCGACCGGATCGAGGCACTCGAAGCCGAACTCGATGAACACGTCGAGGACCTCCGGTCACGGATCGTCGATGTGGTCAAGGAGGCCCGCTCGCGCGCACCAGCCGACCACAGCCACGAGGAGCTTCGAGCATCGATCGAGGGCATCGAGGCCGAGGTCGAGACGCTCGACGAGATGGTCGAGGACCGCCTCGGAGTGGCCGAAGGCGAACTGGGGTCGGTCTCGGAGTCCGTCGAGACGCTCGAAACGAAGGCCGACCGGCTTGCTGGCGCGGTCGTCGACCTCCGGCGGCGACTGAAACGGGTCGAGAGCCACATCACTCATCAGACCGCGCTCGCGGAACTCCTCGAAACAGCAGCCCGCGAGGAAATCGAGAAGGCCCGGTGTAACAACTGCAACGAGACGGTCCAGCTGGGGCTGCTCGTCGAGCCCGCCTGCCCGCACTGCCGGAGCGTCTTCGATGGGATCGAGCCGGGATCGATGTTCTTCAAATCGGCGTGGCTCACGATCGCCGACCGACCGGCGCTCGAAGCCGGATCGACGACCGAAGAGCCGTTCGATGCCGACGGCACTGACACACAACCAGTCGACGACGGCCATACCCACCGGAACGACCAATGAGCGGACGCGACGGGGACGAGGAGTCGAGCGAGGATCTCTGGGACGAAGTCGAGGAGTTCGCCGAGGACGATCCAAGCGAGATCGAAGAGTTCGCCGACCAGGATTCGAACGACGAGGAGTTCATCGAAGCCGAAGCGATCGAGGCTGACCCTGTCGAGTCCGAGGCGGTCACCGACCCCGAGCCGAGCGACGACCCGCCGACGGACGCGTTCGGCGAGCCTGAACAGGCGACGGTCGACGAGCAGCTGCCGAACACCGGGGATGCGCCCGACGCCGACGAGGTGTTCGACGAGATGGACGTCTCGGCGGTCGACGGAGAAGCCCTCTGGGACGAGCTGGCCGGTGCCGAGGCCGAGGCCAAGTCGTTCGAGGGCGAGGCGGCCGACGACGAGGCCGATGACCCGATCGATGCGGAGCCGGTCGAGCCGTCTGTCGGGGCTTCGGCCGACGGGCCGACTCGCGATCGATCGACCGGCAGCGAGGGCGACACCGAGACGCTCGTCGACAAGCGGGCCTACTGCCAGCAGTGTCCCTACTTCAGTGAGCCGCCGACCGTGAGTTGTGGGCACGCTGGCACCGAAATCATCGAGGTGCTCAAGGACGGCCGGTTCCGCGTGCGGAACTGCCCGGTGGTCACCGACACTGGCCCCGATCGGACGATCCTGAACGACGGTCATTAACTGCCGGAGCCCCAACCCCCGGTATGCAATTCTGCGATGACTGCGGGTCGATGATGCGCTCCGAAGACGGCGTGATGGTCTGTTCCAACGAGGACTGCGGGGCAACCGCCGAACAGGACACAGAGCGCGCCGCCCAGTTTACCTCAACCGAGTCCCAGAGCGGCGACGAACTTATCGAAACCGAAGAGGGCGCGGAGTTCGAGGGGAAACCGACCGCCGACGATATCGTCTGCGAGGAATGCGGCCACGGCGAGGCGTGGTACACGATCAAACAGACCGGCGCGGCCGACGAGCCGCCGACGCGGTTTTTCAAATGTAAAGAGTGCGGGTATCGGTGGCGAGAGTACAACTGAGACTAATGACACAATGGCTTAGATTATCGTTTGTGACTGGATTGCGTTTTAAGTCCATAAATTATTATTTGTGTCAAATATCAAAATATCCGTCTGGTAGATCAAAATAGGCTTCTGCTCGGTTTATATGAACATACAACCGGCTTTCTTCGTAAGACAACTGATCAATGTTACTCATACACCAAGAGAAATGATTTTCTAAATAGCTTATAATATTTTGGCGAGTATCATCATCATATGATTCCCACCATTTCCAGTTACGAGGATTGTCTGATGCAGATTCATGAATTCCAATTCCGTAGGGAGCTAACCCTCTTTCAATATTGTGTGCATTTGCTATTGGTTCACCAAATGGAATACTATCTAACCAATCAACATTTGAAATGTCAGAATCCCCATTGGAATCGAAATCGGATCCATGATATACTACACCTTGTGCTATTCCTCCTCTCAGTAGGAAACCTAACCAAGGGCCATAATTATCACTAGCGTCATTATCCCTCATATATGTTAAATTTCCAAACTGTCTAAATATGTTACTCAGGATAGTTGGGATATACATCGGTTCATCATCGTTTGGATCATCGTCAGATAATATGTACATTCCATCTACCATAGGGTACACTTCAACATTTCCAACAAACCTATGATTCGCAACCGCTGCGAAAAGCTTCCCCACATTGACTGCAGCAGATTGATAGCTCCTACTCATTGCATCTCCAACACCCATTAAATCAACCCAACCAACATAGACTTCATCACCTTCAGCTGGAAGATGTTGAGGACCTAACCATGGATCATCTGGCATAGGTCAAGATATTCATACTCGAATTAATAATTTCCTGTTACGAACATGCGCTCAAGTCATGATTTCGCAAGTACAAGAAGTGCGGCTATAGATGGCGAGAGTACAACTAACGGCACTCACGCTTTTTTGCTTCGAGGACGCTCATATCTCCGTCGGGTTCGCTCCGGTCAACCAGTTCCCATCCCGATTGCTCGAAGAGCGACCGATACTCCGCGTCGGTGCGCTCGCGGCCATCCATGTGGACCAGCATCGTCATATCCAGCCGTTTGGCGAACCCCGGTCTGTCGGGGCCCGGAACGATTGCCTCGATGACGAACAGCCGACCGTCGGCCGGGGCGGCATCGTGGATCGTCGAGAGGATCTCGACACACTCCTCGTCGCTCCAGTCGTGAAGCACCCATTTGAGAAGGTAGCCGTCGGCAGTCGGCACCGACTCGAACATATCCCCGCCGACGTACTGACAGCGATCGTCGACGCCGAGTTTCGGGGCCCAGTGGTCGGCGGTCGCGTCGACGACGCTCGGCCGTTCGAGGACGGTTCCGTCGAGGTGGGCGTGGGCGTCCAGGAGACGACTCAACAGATAGCCATGGCCGCCCCCGACCGCACAGAGATGGGAGAGCCCGTCGACAGCGTCGGCGAGTGCAGCCAGAATCCCCTCTGTCTGTCGCCGCGTCTCGGCGGTCATGAAGTCGTTGAACGTCTCGCCGAACTCAGGGTTCGCGTCGATATACTCGAAGATGTCAGTGCCGAACTCGCGGGTGAATCCGCCCGGTTGGCCTTCCTCGACGATCTCTGGGAGATGAAACATCGCTGAGACCCACTCGGGGCTGTGGAGACAGCGGAGATACGCCCGCATCGATTGGGGATGGTCCGGTTCGAAGACCTCGCCGACGGGCGTGAGCGTGAACCGTCGGTCGTCGTCTTCGGTGAGCACGCCGTAGTGTGCCAGCGTTCGAAGCAGGCGGTAGGTGGCCTCGGCGTCCAGTTCCAACTCCTCGGCGAGCCTCCCGGCGGCTGTCGGTGTGTCGTCGAGCGCGTCAACGATGCCCAGCGTCACCGCCGTATACAGGAGTCGACCGCTCCACAGGCCGCTGACCAGTTTGTATGCGTCGCCGAGGTGTTCGTCGTGCGATTCGGCAGCAGTCGTCGTGGGTTCCGTTTCGGTCGTCATAGATACCGGACCAATGGCTACTCCAACGGAGGCTACTAAGCGTGTCTATCCCGACCGAATCGCCCGCAGCCACGGCTCCCCCGGCCAATGCGTGCCGCCGATCTCGATCACGCGGAGTTTGGACGCCAGCACGTAGACCGCGAGCGCGCCGAAGAACGTCGCGGGCGTCGACAGCAGATGCCAGCCGAGGGTCGCTGCCAGCGGGTAGCCAGCCGCTTCGAGTAGTTCACGTCCGGCCCGCAGGGCCGCAAACACCACCGGGTGGCAGACGTAGATCCCGACGGCGTAGCTCCCCCACGACGGCAGCGGCGTCCCACGACCGAGTTGTGGCCGCGAGAGGAGGAACAAAAACAGCGAGGCTGTCAGCAGCGCGGTCGTGATCCCGTAGCTCGGCGCGTAGACGTACGCGCCGAAGGCCTCGCCGCGCAGTGGGTAGCCCAGCGCATAGAACTCGCCGAACTGGGCGAGAGCGAACACGCCCGTCGCGGCGAGATACCGCCGACTGCGGTCGGACGAGGGCCGCCAGTCGCGGGCGGCGATCGTGTAGCCGAGGCCGGTATAAAAGAAGCCGAAAAACAGCCCGTCGCGGATCTCGAAGGGCACCTCGACGAACATGGTGTAGTTCGTCCCAAGCAAGCCGACGACGTGGAACGCCGCCGCGACCGGCAGCAGATAGCCGGGCTTACCGACCGCGATGAAGGCGTATACGAGGAGGAACGACACCGCCAGCGCCGGGAGGAACCACAGGATTTCGGAGACCGAGGTGCCGTAGTACAGCAGTTCGACCGGCGAGAGGAACGCGGCGACCGTCTCGATGGCGGCCGGAGCCAGCGGTCGACCGTCGAGTGCCTCGCTGCCGACGAGACCGATGAAAAACACTGGCGCGGACAAGGCCAATCCGAACACGTAGAACGACGAGATCGACGCGACCCGTTTTTTCAGGTAGGCGGTCGGCTCCCGGTCGGCAGTTTTGAGCGCGAACAGGAAGCCAGCGGTGACGAAAAAGAACGGCACGGCGAAGCGGGCGGTCGTTTTAATTGCAAAGTTAACCATGTTGCCCAGCGTGCCGACCCCCTGAAACGGGTCGGTATGGATCATCACGATGAAGCCCATCGCAACGATTCGCATCGCATCGAGGCTGTAGATTCGCTCGCCCATCGGTGTTCACTAACGGCCATCTGTTAAATGACTGTTTTCATCCGTTCGTCCGCCTCAGCCGTCGAACTGCCGATTTTGGCAGTTCTAAATACAAGGGAGAGCCGTTATCCCGACCGAATCGCCCGCAGCCACGGCTCGCCCGGCCAGTGGGTGCCGCCGATCTCGATGACGCGGAGCCGGTCGGCCGCCAGATAGACCAACACCGAGAGGACGAACAGCGTCGGCGTCAACAGCAGATGCCAGAGGATCGTTCCATCGATGGTGTAGCCACTCGCCTCCAGGACGTCGCGCCCGGCACGGATCAGCGCGAACACCGCCGGATGGACGACGTAGATGCCGACCGCGTAGCTCCCCCACGACGGCAGCGGCGTGTCGGCACCGAGCTTCGGCCGTGATAAGAGAAACAGAAACAGCGACGCGGTAAACAGCGCCGTCGAGATCCCGTAGCTCGGTGCATAGACGTACGCGCCGAAGGCCTCGCCGCGCAGCAGGTATCCTAACACATAGTATTCGACCAGTTGCAGGGCCGCAAAGGCGACGACGAGCCCGCCGAGCAGCCGACTCCGGCTGGCGCTCGGCTTCCAGTCCCGACTGCGGATCGTAAAGCCGAGACTCGTATAAAAGAAGCCGAAAAACAGCGCGTCCCGAATCTCGACGGGGATATCGACGAACATCGTGTAGGTCGATCCCAGCAGGCCGACGATATGGAACGCCAGCGCAATCGGGAGCACGTAGGCCCCTTTATCAAAGCGGATGAAGGGATAGACGAAGAGGAACGAAAACAGCAGCGCGGGGAGGAACCAGAGGATATCCGAGACGGAGGTGCCGTAGTAGAACAGGGCGACGGGATCGACGTACTCCGTGAGGCTCTCGGTGACGGTCTGTTCAAGCGAGCGACCGTCGACGGCGGCGCGGGCGAGCCGACCGGCGAGGAACGTCGGCGCACAGAGCAGCAGTCCGAACACGTAGATGGAGCTAATCGACGTCACCCGGCTGCGGACGTAGTCGGCCGGGTCGCGCTGGGCGGCTTTGATCGCGAAGAAGTAGCCCGAAGTCATGAAGAAAAACGGCACCGCGAACCGGGCGGTCGTCTTGATGACGAACGTCGTCATGTTCCCGTAGTCGTTGAGCCCGGCGAACGGATCGGTGTGAATCATGACGATAAACACCATAGCGACGATCCGCATGGCGTCGATGCTGTAGATACGGTCGGCCATGATCCGACCAACCGCCCTGCTACTAATGGGTATTTTTGCGTATATCCAACCCGGTTTGCGTGATGTGTCTCGAAAACTAGGTTCTCGGGTCGGTCGGCGGTGAAAGAGGGCGGTTATGCGTCCTCGCTGGTGTCGATCGCGTCGTCCCCGCCGTACGGCGCGTTCGACTTCGCGTTGTCGTCGGTGTCGCGCTCGGTGACGATGCCATCACCGTACGGTGCGTTCGACTTCGCGTTATCATCGGTGTCGCGCTCGGTGACAACCCCTTTGTCACCGTACGGACCGGCGGCTTTTCGCTCCTTTTCGCCCTCGCTTTCCTCGACGATCCCCTCGTCGCCGTACGGTCCGGCCGCCTTCCGCTCCTTTTCGCCCTCGCTTTCCTCGACGATGTCGATTTCTTCGGTGTCGTTCATGGATCGGTGTATTTACTCACTACTGAGTTCTCACAAACTTATCAGTTCGTATGCTGTCGCTTTTTTCCACCGGAACTGGGAGCGACCGCCATATCGTCGCGAAACCGGTGCTGAGAGAGTTCGACTGTATGAGGATTTAAGCCCGACCTGTCCCAAAGGCGGCTATGGGAATCCTTTCGCGAACCTCCTACGTCATTCGGTCGAAGATCAACGCGATCCTCAATCGGTCGGAGGATCCGAGCGAGACGCTCGACTACTCCTACGAGAAGATGCGCGACGAACTCCAGGACGTCAAACAGGGAATCGCCGACCTGACGACCCAGAAGAAGCGTCTGGAGATCCAGAAACGGCGGCTCGAAGAGAACGTCGAGAAACACAACAGCCAGGCCCGGGAGGCCGTCCAGCAGGATCGAGACGATCTGGCCCGGCAGGCCCTCGAAAAGAAGAAATCGAAGATGTCCCAGATCGAGGAGCTGGAGACCCAGATCGCCGATCTCGAAAACACCCAGGAGAACCTCGTCGAGAAGAAAAACAAGCTCCAGGGACGGATCGAGGAGTTCAAGACCAAAAAGGAAACGATGAAAGCCCGCTACGAGGCCGCCGAGGCCTCGACCAGGGTTTCAGAAGCGATGACCGGCGTTGGCGACGAGATGGACGACGTCGCCCGCTCGATCGAGCGCGCCGAAGAGCGAACCGACGAGATGGAGGCCCGTTCGGAGGCGATGGACGAACTGGAGGACTCGGGAGCCTTCGAGGACGCCCTCTCGGATAAGGACAGCATCGACCGCGAACTCGACGAGCTCTCTTCGAGCCGGGAGGTCGACTCCGAGCTCGATACGCTGAAAGCCGAGATGGGGAAAGCACCCGCCGAGGAAGAATCCGACACCGCCGACGAGGCGTCGGCCGATCTCGACGAGGAGCTGAACGCCGAGGGCGACGTCGACGTTGATGCCGAACTCGAAGACGCCGAAGTCGAAGCCGAACTGGACGAACTCAAAGACGACGAGTCCTAAGCGGGGAGCGAACAGCCACGCGCGGACGACAGTCGGCCAGGCGGGAGGCTCCGGACTGTTTTGGGAGTCTCGCCCATCGGTAGCAGTACCGAATGAGCGACGCAGCCCCAAGTGATCGTCTCGAAGACCGGACCGCGGGGAGTCGGTACTGGATACGCCTGCTGATCGCGGCCGACCGATGGCTGCTGGTTGCAGTCATCCTTGCCGGGATATTCAGTCTTCTCGTCGTCACGAGCCAGCTCGGATTGGCTCCGCTCCGCGAGATCGCGGCCACCCAAAACGGTGTCAGATACCTGTTTTCGCCGTTTATCGGGGCGATCATCACCGGCACCTCGATCGTTGTCACCATCAACCAGCTCGTGCTCTCACAGGAGCTCGGTGCGGTCGGCGACCAGCGCAACCGGATGCAGGAGTCGATGGAGTTTCAGACGGACGTCGAATCGAAACTCGGCGTTGGCGTCAGCAATCCGGAGCCCGCGGCGTTCCTGGATCAACTCCTCGATGGGATCGACGACCGGGCCACCCGACTGGGCGAGACGATGACTGCGGACCACGACGCCGAGCGGTCCAACCCGATCGACGACTTGGTCGAGGACGTCACCCGGAACGCGGAGACGGTCAGGAACGAGCTCGACGGCGCGCAGTTCGGGACGTTCGAGGTGATGCTGGCCGCGCTCAACTTCAACTACTCCTGGAAGATCTACGCCGCCCGCCGGATACAGCACCACCACGGCGAGTCGCTGTCGACCGAGGCCGACGAGGCGCTCGACGAACTGCTCTCGCTGTTGAAGTTCTTCGGCGAGGCGCGAGAACACTTCAAGACGCTGTATTTCCAGTGGGAGCTGATCAACCTCTCGCGGGCGCTCCTTTATATTGCAGTGCCCGCGCTAGCTGTGGTCGGGGTGTTCCTCATGTACGTCGATGCGACCACTCTGTACGGGACGACACTGGGGGTCGACAACCTCGTCTGGCTGGCCAGCGCGGGCTTTGCGCTCGGGGTGGCTCCGTTCGTCGTCTTTATCGTCTTCATCCTGCGGATCGCAACCGTTGCCAAACACACCCTTGCGATGGGGCCGTTCATCCTGCGCGAGACCGAACGGGAGGGGGATGTCGAATGAGGGACGGTTGGTTCGTGACACCCGGTCGGACGGCACGCAGACTGAAAGCCAAGTGTCGCGTAGGGAGGCCCTAATGGTTCGTCGACCAAGCCGCCGACAGCTGCTCGGTGGTGTCGGAAGCGTCCTCACGGTCGGCCTCACCGGCTGTACCGACGGTAGCGGCGGGCCGGACTACGAGCGTGAGGCCGTCGAGCTCCCGGCGGCTGCGGAGCCACGAACCACCGCCGAACTCTCGGTGGCGACCCAACAGGCGACGACCGAGCCGAACGATGCGGTGGCACCGACGAGCGCCGTCGACCTCACCGACCACGCGTTCGTCTTCGAGTCGGGGTATCTCGGCGCGACAGTCCAGGGGACGGTCGTCAACCGAGCGGGCAGCCGGATCGATAGCTGCGAGGTCCGTGTGCGCGTCTACAACGGCGATGACCAACTGCTCGGCCGGTACCTCGATCGCGTGGGCGGCCTCGACAGTGGCCGGTCGTGGCGGTTCACCGTGATCGTGCTCGAAGCGCCGGGCGATATCGCGTACTACGATATCACGGCCCTCGGGACGCCAGGGTGAGCGCCCGCGATGATTTTAGTAGCTGCCATGGGAACACCGACGCAATGCCACGAACACTACTGGTGCCGGTCGATGGCTCACCCCAGTCGAAGGAGGCACTGCGGTACACAGTCGAGACGTTTCCCGACGCCGAACTCGTCGTCGTCCACGTTCTGAACCCGGCCGCAGGGACCGGTGATCTCGACGGAATGATCGCCGATACCGCCGGAATCATCGACGAACAACAGGAGTTTGCCGAGGAACTGTTCGATGAGGCCCGCGAGATCGTCGGTGCCGAACGCATCGTCGACACCGAACTGCTGGTGGGGCGGGCAGCCACCGAAATCGTCGGCTACGCGGACGACAACGCGGTCGACGAGATCGTGATGGGCAGCCACGGCCGGGATGGGGCGGCTCGGCTCCTCTTGGGCAGCGTCTCCGAGACCGTCGTCCGGCGGTCGCCGGTGCCCGTCACAGTCGTCCGATAGGCTGGTAGTCGGCGGCTACTGGCGGGAGAACAGAGGTTAAAAGCGGACTAACCGTGTCGTCCAGAAATCCGTCATCGCGTGATCGAGTGCCGCCTCGGGTTTGCCACCGGCATCGGTGCTGGCGGTGTGGTCGGCGAGGCCCGACAGTTCCTGGAGCACCGACTGCTCGCCGGTCAGGATTACCCGGTCGGGGTTGGCCCGATCGATGTGGTCGACCAGTAGCTCGCGGGCCTCGTCGAGATGGTCGTCGATCTGTTCGTTCCGAATTCGCTCGAAGCGGCCCTGTGAGAACCCACCCTTCGAGTGGTCGGATTTGACGTTGCTTTCGAACCCTGCGAACTCGGTTCGATCGCCGTCCTCGTAGACACCGACGGCGAACACGTCGGCCCGGACCACCCCGAACACGAGGCTGCCAGTGGGTCGGAACCACGACTCATCGACCCGGAACGTCTCGGCCCAGTCGACGAATCCCTCGGGGGTGATCGGCGGCCGGAGCGCGACCGAGACGAGCCCCGCGTCATCAGTATAATAAATAGCTGGCGCGGCACGCCGAACCAGCGGCCCACAGTCACCCGCGGCCTCGCTGACCGTCTCCGGGAGGGCAGCCTCCGCGTCGACGACCGCCGCACTCAGCGCACCTTCCGGCCCCGTTTGAAACGATCGGAGCCGGTCGAGCACCGCGGCGAGGCGGCCGCCACGGAGCGATTCGGTGCCGCGGACGGTGCGGTCGGTGGCCGTCTCGCGGTCGGCCTCGCGGTCGAGGCGGTCTTCGAGTTCGATGATCTTGTCTTCGAGTTTGTTGACTCGCTGTTCGGCCTGCTGGCGATCAGCGACCGCATCGGATCGCCGCTCGGATTCGGCCGCCAGCTGGCGCTCCAGGTGGTGTTTTTCCTCTTCTAACTCCTGGATGCGCGCTTTGAGTTCGGCCCGGCCGAGCAGTTCGTCAAGCATACAGGAAGGGCGCGTTCAGCGAACTTGAAACGTTGGGTCGGCGCTGCAAGCGGCAGTTGCCGGTTCGGGACGCTTATAAATCGACCGTCCGTACGTCTGACAGTTGATGCGCTCGTCCAGAGACCGGGTCCCCGACATCGCCGGGTTCGTACCCGTGTTGCTCGCCAATCTGGTTCCGCTGGTCGGTGTCGCTGTCTTCGGCTGGGAGGCGTCGACGGTGGTCGTGATTTATGTCCTGGAGGTGCTGTGGTCGTTTCCGCTCGCGGGGGCCAAGGCGTTGTTCGCCCAGCGGCCGCCACGCACGGACCGCGAGAGCATATACGATCTTTCCGAGGCTGTCCTCGTCAATAAGCGCGGCAGTCTGAAGCCGGTCTCGTGGCTCCCGCCAGTCCACCCCCGGAACGTGCCGTTCGCGCTCGCCGTCGCTGGCGGCGCGGGCTGGTTCGCCGTCTTCGTGGGGTTCGTGCTCGGTCCGGAGTTACCGCTCGTCGACGCGGTACTGCGCCCGGAAGTCGTCGTGAGCCTCGCGGCGCTGGCGGTCGGCCAGCTCGTCGAGATCGGCCGCGACTACATCGGCGACGGCCGCTACGAGACTACCTCGCCGTTTGCGGTCGTCGAAACCCCGGCGCGACAGGCGTTGTTTCTGACCGCTCTCCTGTTTGTCGTGCCAGCAGTCGGCGACAGGGTCGACCTTGCGGTCGGGGCGTTCGTCGTCGGGAAACTCGTCATCGAGTGGTCGGCGTTCCGGGCGACCCACGGGACCGAAGGGCGGCTCACGGCGTGGCTCTCGGGCCCCGACACACCGGCCGAGCGTCCCGACCGGCCACAGGTTCCCGACAGCGCGCCCACTGCGGTCGTCTCGACGGCCGACCGCGCGGTGTGGCTGACCGCCGTCGGCCGGACGCTCACGACCGTCGTGCCGAGATATCTCAAACCGTTCGTGATCGCCTGGCTCGTGTCAGTTGCAGTGATCTCCTGGAGTGGACGCTCCGGGACAGCCGTAACCGGCGTGACGGTCGCGCTGTTCGGGCTGTTCGCCGCCGCGCTGGCGGCGAAAACGGCGGCCTACTACTACAGATACGGACCGCTCGAATACCGCCGGTACGGCGATCGACTGGTCGCCTACGACACGTGGCTCGACGAGCCGCAGTGGTCGACCCCGATCGACGTGCTCCGAGATGTCGAGATCGTCGGCAACCGGCTGGCCGATCGGCTGCTCGACACCCGGACGATCTCGCTGACGACGGGGTGGGGAGACGACGAGACTGAACGAACCGTCGGCCCGATCGCCGAGCCGGAGCAGTTGCTAACGGCGTTCGAACTCCCAATACGGTCGACGGAGCTGCCAGCGGTCGACCGACGTCTCGCGGCCGGAGCGGTCGGTGCGGCCGGGGTGGTCGGTGGCCTCGTCGGGCTCGCCGTGGTCGGTCCGTGGGCCTCGACCGGCGCGGTGTTGAACCTCCTGTTTTTGCTCCCGGTGTTGCTGCTGGCTCCGGTCGGCCTCTGGCGGCGAGCCGCAAGTGAGCGGTAGTCGGTGGGGCCGGAGCGAGGCTCAGACGCCAGTGGCTGGCTGCCAGCCCGAATACTGCAACAGCTCCATCGCACGGTTGGCCTTCGCCAGCAACACTTCGCGCTGGCTGGGCGAGGTCTCATCGAGCAGTTCGGCGGGTACAGCGAGCGTTCCCGATGGAACCCCCTCGTCGCCGTGGACGGGGAAGTGTGTGGTGTCGACTTTCATCACGAGCGGCGCGTCGAGCCGCTCGATGCCCTCGCCGTCCGTATACAACTGCTCGTTGACCGCTTCGTGGTCGTCCCGATGGATCACTGCCCGTTCGCCGTCGTGCGGCTCGACGTACAGTTTCCCGAGGTAGTAGCCGCCCGAAAATTGCTCGAACATACTATTCATGCCATGGTATACCATGGCGACTGATAAGCGTTGTCGAGGTGTTTTATATAGACCCGCAATGAGACTCCTCGGCAGGCAACCAAAGGAATGTCGACAGCGAACCGGTAGTAGTCGGCGTTTGTTTAAATAGTAGCAGTCGAGCAGGGGGCCAAACGGGGCCTAGTTCCACTCGACGTCGACCGATTCGAGGACGACATCGTCGTAGGGTTTGTCGTTGCCGTCGGTGCGAACCGAGCCGATCTCCTCGACGACGTCCATACCGTCGATGACTTCGCCGAACACCGAGTGTTTGCCGTCGAGGTGCGGGGTGGCATCGAGGGTGATGAAGAACTGCGAGCCGTTGGTGTTCGGCCCGGAGTTGGCCATACTAAGGACGCCCGCGCTGTCGTGGGTAAGTTCGTCGTGGAACTCGTCGTCGAACTGGTAGCCGGGGCCGCCGCGGCCGGTGCCGGTCGGGTCGCCGCCCTGGATCATAAAGCCCTCAATGATGCGGTGGAAGATGACGTCCTCGTAGAGGGGCTGGTTTTCGACGGTGTCGCCGGTCTCGGGGTCGGTCCACTCCTTGGAGCCGGTGGCGAGGCCGATGAAGTTGCCGACAGTATTGGGAGCGCGCTCCTCGAACAGTTCGACGGTGATGTCGCCGTGGTTCGTCTGTAGGGTCGCGGTTGGGTTTGCCATACAGGTCGACTGGCTGGCACGGTGAAAACAGTGCTGTCTCGGGGTCGGTCGTTTCGGCCAGCCGACGTCGTGGTGTGAATCAGCGAGCAGACCACTCACTGTCGACATGGTGCCACGGCTCAACGAGGTTTATGTAGGTCGCCTGCATAAGACGCTTCCAACCCGATGGAAGAGAGCATTTCCGGCTTCAAAGTACGCGGCGAGTGGAGCGACGTCGTCGAACACGGCGAACGCATCACCCAAGCACTCCGGGAGACGGGCACCGCGGAGAGCAAGCCGTTCGAAGCGGCCTTCGAGGAGTGGAACGAGTGGCGACCCAAAGCCCACGAACGGCTGAGCAAGGACGTCAACGAGAAGACGGCCGATCAGGCCAGCGTCGCCGAGGGCGAAGGCGAAAAGGCGGGCAAGGCCGCGACTGACGACGTCCGAGCCGCGGGTGAGAAGCTCTCTGAGTCCTACGAGAAGATGGACGAGGGCGACGACGAGGGCGCGGTCGAGCGCTGGCAGGATTCGATCGACTACGTCACCCGCGCGGCGGACTCGGTGGGCCGGAAGGCGATCCGAACCGTCGAGACCACCGTGTATCAGAAGGTGATGACACAGCTCGCGCCCTACTATTTCGACAACGACCTCATCAGTGCCAACATCCAGAAGTCGACCCAGGGCAACGGCGACGAGGAATTCATCTTCGAGGTCAACGTCAACGACGACGAGCTGAAAGAAGCGGTCTCCCAGCAGCTCGGCGAGTACGAGGACACCATCGACCGATGGCACGTCACCACCGAAAAGGAGACCGAAAGCGTCGAAGCCGCCGAGGGCGTCGAACCGCCCGAACCGCAGGACAACGACGACACCCGGTCGACGACCAACTGACAATGACCGATCCACTCCGCATCGAGCCCGGCGACCGAACGGCCGAAGCGATCGTCGACGAACTCACGGCCGGTCGCCGAATCCTGGTGACCGTCGAGATGCTCGGGCAGCCAAAGGAGATCAGCCTCCGGTACGACGGGACGCACTACTACTGCGATACGCCGACCCGGCTCCACAAACATAGCGATGCGAGCGAGATGCGGGAGTGTGTCCGCGAGATGGGGTACGGAACGTAGCCACGCCAAGCCGCGTGATTTTACTGTGGGTCGGTCCTACGGACGGGTATGACCGATTCGCCAGATATCGAAACGCTCGTGGGCACCACCGAGCCGGAGTTCGCCCACATCCTCTCGTGTGTGTTCGGCATCCGTGACCACGAGAGCCGGACCTATCTCACGCTCCTGGACAACCCTGGCAGTACCGTCGAGGAACTGGCCGAGACGCTCGACCGCGACCGGAGCAACGTCAACCGCTCGCTGTCGACGCTCCGAGAAAAGGGGCTGGCCGACCGGGAGCGCCGCCTCCTCGATCCGGGCGGCTACGTCTACCAGTACACCGCGGTCGAGCTCCCGACCGCCAAGGAGATGCTCCACAACGCCCTCGACGAATGGGCCGAGGCGGTCCACGATTCGATCGACGGGTTCGGCGACCGATAAGAAGGCTGCCGACAACCGACCGGCTTTTGAGGCCGCCGCGTCAGCATTAGACAATGAGTCTTGAGCTTTCTGCCCCGGCCCAGTCGGCCCCGGGCTGTGCGAACGACGACGACGTCTGGCTGGAGTGTATCGAGTGTGGCGAGCAGTTCGCCCCCTTCGACGACATCCGCTATACCTGTGACGACTGCGACGGCCTGCTTGAGGTCCGGTACGCCGAACCGCCGACCTTCGATGAGTTCGAGGGCCGTGGCGTCTGGCGGTACAACGCCGCCCTCCCATTCGAGGTGGGCGTCACCCTCCCCGAGGGCGACACGCCGCTCCACGAGGCCCCACGGCTCCGCGAGGATATCGGTGTCGACAAACTCCGCATCAAACACGAGGGGATGAACCCCACCGGCTCGTTCAAGGACCGCGGGATGACCGTCGGCGTCCGCGTGGCCAAGGAACTCGGCGTCGGGCGACTCGCCTGCGCCTCGACCGGCAACACCAGCGCGGCGCTGGCGGCCTACGGCGCCCGCGGCGGGATGGAAACGCTCGTCTTGCTGCCGTCGGGCAAAGTCGCCGCGGGAAAGATCGCCCAGGCGAGCCTGCACGACGCCCGGATCCTGGAGGTCGACGGCAACTTCGACTCCTGTCTCGACATCGTCCAGGAGCTCGCTGCCCGCGGCGAGGCCTACCTCCTCAATTCCCTCAATCCGTTCCGCCTGGAGGGCCAGAAGACGATCGGCTTCGAGATCCTCGAAGCACATTACGAGGACTACGGCGAGTATCCCGACCGGATCGTCCTCCCGGTCGGCAACGCGGGCAACACCTCGGCGCTCTACAAGGCGTTCCGCGAACTCGTCCAGAGCGGCTCGCTCGACGAGGATCAGGTACCGAAACTCACCGGCGTTCAAGCCGAGGGCGCAGCCCCGATGGTCGAGGCCGTCCGCGAGGGCAACGACGAGGTTCGGCGCTGGGAGCACGTCGAGACCAAGGCGACGGCGATCCGCATCGGCAACCCGGTCAACGCGCCGAAGGCGCTGCCCGGCATCCGCAACACTGGCGGCACTGCCGTGGCGGTCACCGACGAGGAGATCACCGACGCCCAGCGCGATCTCGCCGGAGAGGGGATCGGCGTCGAACCCGCCTCGGCGGCCTCCGTAGCTGGCCTCCGGAAACTCCGCCAGTCGGGCGAAATCAGTGCGGATGAATCGGTGGTCTGTCTCACCACCGGCCACCTGCTGAAGGACCCCGACGCCGCCTTCGCGGCCGGTGACGACCCCGAACCGGTGCCTAACGACACCGAAGCCGTCATCGACCACCTCCACGAGTAGGCAATCGACGGCAGACAGTCAGCGGCAGACAGGCGGCGGCAGCAGCCGTTGTCATGCGGCGGTCTGACATACCCTTTTGTTTGTGAGCGACAGCTAGCCTGCTATGTGGTCATCAACGCTCCCGACGAGAACAGTGCGCAACGAGGGGCGTAGTCGTCGGACCTTCCCCCGGCAGTCGACCGCGCAGCCGAACAGTCGACGGAAACAGCCCCAACGGCCCGATTCGACAGCCAACCGCTCGCAGGCGGCGCTCCGAGAGGAGATCGACCGGCTCCGAACCGAAAACCAGCAGGCCGAAGCCGAGATCCAGCGGCTCCAGTCGGAGATCGACCGGCTTCGGGGCCAGCTGGCAGACCACCAGCAGTCCCAGCAGGCGATCATCGACCGGTACGAAGCGATACTCGGCGAACTCGAATCGGCAGCCGCGACCGACCCGCCAGCGACGACGCGCCGAGCACCGGTCGACAGCACGGGGTCGACCGAGAGCAGGCGCGCGGAGAAGGGAGTTATCGCTCGACTCAGGCGCTGGCTACTGGGTTAGTCGTCGACGGTCGTCGATCCCGGTGGCGGTGAGGACGTCGGTTCAAGGCTGAGTGGTCCGGTCGGGAGCCACTCTTCGACCAGCGGGAACTGCGCGGTTCGGATCGCGCCGAGGGCGGCCTGGCCGCGGTCGACATCGGTGCCGTCGAGACGGGCCCGGTAGGCTGCCAGCGACTCTCGTTCGGAGGCTACCGGAACGTACCGAACCGTGGTGCCACGGCTGTCGATGTCGACGAGCAGGTACGCTTGGGGGAACGTACAGGTCGAGGGTGCAGTGATCTCGGTAACCGTCGCGCTGTCGGCAGTGGGTCGGCTCACCAGCGGATCGGCGGTCGGTGTGATCGTCCCGGCGGCTGGCTCGGTCGGCTGCTGGCCGTGGAAGGCGACACCCGGCAGGTGAATGTGGCCGGTGAGGACCAGCGGCACCCCGGCGGCCGCCAGCGTCTCCATCACCGCCCCGCCGTTGCGCATGATCGGTACCGTGGACATATCGATCCCCGAGGCGACGCCGGAGGCTTCGGCTTGCCGGGCCGTCGGCGGGAGGTTGTGATGGGTGAAGGCGATCGGACAGTCGGCCGACTCGACGCGGCTGGCGAGCCAGCCCAACTGGGAATCGGTGATCCGGCCGTCGTGGCTCTCCCGAAGGTCGCCGTCGGGCATCCACGCGCTGTCGAGGCCAAACACGTCGACGCCGTTGATCCCCACGTGGTAGGGCAGCGAGCCCGGCGTATAGCGGTCGACGAACCGGCCGCGGGAGGCCGAGCGGTGGTCGTCGAACGTTTTTGGGACATCGTGGTTGCCGGGCACCGCGAGGAACGGGGCATCCAGCTCCGAAAGGAGGTCGTCGACACGGTCGAAATCCCACGGTGCGCCGTCCTTCGTGAGATCGCCGACCGAGAGCACCGCGTTCACGCCGCGGCTGTTGATGTCCTCGATCGCCGTCTCGAAGCGAGCTTCGGTCCGATCGAACTGCTTTGGGGAGCCGCTGGCCCGCGTCGAGACGTGTGGATCGGCGACGATCGCAAACCGTGTGTGACGGGCCGCCGTGGGTTCGGCGAGTCGAGCCATCACCGTGCTGGCGGAGTGCCGAAGGGGTAGACCACGCATTGGCGTCGACTCGGTAGTCGAAGGCTAAAGCCGTATCTAGGAGGTATATACTGCACTGGAGAGTCTATATAGCCGCTCCGGAGCAACGGTGGTTTATAAGTGGCATACGAACCACATAAAAATCGTTATCGGTCGACTACGGCTATCGCCCGTGAGGCCCAATATAAGGGAGATCATGGAACCCCAATCCTCTCCCCAGTCGACCGAGATGACAACTCCCAAGAGCTGGTGGCCGTTCGTCGTTGGCGGTATCGGCCTCGCAGTTGTCGGCCTTACTGCGATGATTGTCCCGTTTTTCACGGGGATCTCACTATCGCTACTGTTAGGTGGGCTGCTGGTCGTCGGCGGCCTCGTCCACGGCTGGCACGCCGTTGGCGTCCGACAGTGGCGCGCATTTCTCTGGCAGGTCGCCCTCGCGGCAGTCTACACCGTCGCCGGGCTCGCGCTGCTGGCGAATCCTCTCGTCGGGCTCGCCACGCTGTCGACGCTCCTGATCGCGTTTTTCATCGCGGAGGGGATCGTCGAGATCGGGATGGGACTGCGCTCGCGGACCCACTCCGGGTGGGGGTCGTTGGTCGCCAGCGGCCTGCTGTCGCTCGTGCTGGCCGGGGTGCTGCTGGCCGGGCTGCCGGGGAGCCTGCTGTGGGCAGTCGGCCTCCTGTTCGGCGTCGACCTCCTGGTGACCGGCCTCACGATGGCCGCACTCGGGATCTCGAGCCGTCGACGCATCGCTGCGACTGAGACACTCGAAGAGCCGGCCGCACAGCGACCCAGCGTCTGAGATCGATCACCCCGTCCCTGGTATTAGCTGTCGAGAGCCGAATGAGAAAAGACGAACTCCCGGAGCAGTTTGCCGCCGAGCGCGGCGGCTTGGCCGTCGTCTCGGTCGTTGACCTCGACGAGATCGAACCCCACACAAGCGGATGCAACCGTCCGCACCACATCGCGCATCTGCCGGGGCGAGAGTCCGAACGGCTCCATCGTCCCCGTTCCGGGCGCGAATCCTGGATCGGCGGCATCGATGTCGACACTTAGATACGCCGACCGACCGCCAAATGTCGGCGGATCGGCCAGCCAGTCGTCGACCGATTCGGGCCCAACGACGGTCACGTCATCGGCCTCGGCGCGTGCCCACTCGTCGGCCGAGCCCGTTCGCGCACCGAGGATGATCGCCTCGTCGGCGGTTTGTAGGGTGCGGTGGGTGACACAGGCGTGGCTCCATGCGTTGCCGTCGTATTCCTCGCGGAGGTCGAGATGGGCGTCGAGACAGACGAACACGTCGGGGTTGGCCGCCTCAACCGCCGGAGCGGTGACGGTGTGCTCGCCGCCCAACAGCAGGGGGACAGCCCCGTCCCAGACAACGTCGCGGAGTTGGCCGCCGAGGTAATCGCAGTACTCCGGAACGTCATCCCATGCGCGGACATCGCCCGCGTCGTGGACGCCAAGTTCGGTGAACTGCTGGTCCGTCCGGTGGTCGTAGTTATCGTAACTCTCGGCAAAACGGCGAACGCGGTCGGGACCGAACCGGGTCCCGGGTTGAAAGGTGGTCGTGACGTCGAGGGGCGCGCCGACGACCACGTAGGAAGCAGCCTCGCGGTCGGCAGTCGCGCCAGGGAACATTACACGACCTTTCGCTGACCCTCGTACTCGAGGTATTCGATATTGGTGTCGCTCTCGAACTCCTCGTCTTCGGGGATGCGCATCGTGAACGTCTCGTAGGTGTCCAGGTCCATCACCTGGGCGTCGTCACCGGTCACGGAGACGACCTGGCCCTGTTTCCGCTCGATGATCGGCACCCAGACCTTCGCGTCGACGGGCTGGCTGAGGCTCCGCTTTTTCTCGTCGAAGACGCCTTTGCCCTCGACGCGGGCCTTCGCACTGCCGTGTTTGCCCGGCTTGGCTGTGCTGTAGTGGTTGATTTTGCACGGCGAGTCGTCCATCATTACGTAGCTTCCCTCTTGGAGTTCGCGAACCTGCTTCTGTTCTCGCGGCATGAACGTCCCTTCTTGAGGAGCCAGTATAAACCGTTTGGAACGCGCCGACGCGAGAGGGGTTGGCGGATCGTAGTCAGCGACTACTCACGTCGTAGCGACTGACTACTCACATCATAGTCACTCACTGATCGACTCCAGGACCGACAGCGTCCCGTCGAAATACGACGCGTCGGTCACGTGGTCGGCCGCCGCCAGCGCCCGATCGTCGGCGTTGCCCACCGCATACGACTCCCCGGCGGTCTCGAACAATGAGACGTCGTTTTCGCTGTCGCCGACGGCGACGAACGCACTCGGGTCGAGGCCGAGGAGGTCGGCGACCGCCGCAAGCCCATCGCCCTTCTCGACGCCCGGCGTCTTCAAGTGGTAGGCATAGCCCGTGTCGACGACTTCGAGGTCGAACTCCGCGGCCACCTCTCGCAGGAGATCCTCGTCGGCGTCCATCGAGGCGGCGATCTCGCTTTCCCGCCAGCGATTGGTGGTGTCGGCGTCCCCCCAGCCGAGATCGCCGCCCCGCTCGCCGAACAGTTCGATGGCGGCCTCGGCGACCTCGCGGTCCCCCTGAAACGCCAAGTGATCGTCAGCACAGACGACGCCGCCGTTTTCGGCGATGACGCGCTCGGGAATGCCGAGGAAGTGACAGAGTGCGACCGGGTAGGGAAACGATTTGCCCGTGGCGATGACGATCGGCGCGGGCCACTCGGGGAGGCGTTCGAAGACGCGAGGGTCGATCCGGTGGGCCGCAGTTGTCAGCGTGCCGTCGATATCGAGCGCGAGCGGTGGTACCATAGCCACCCTTGGTGAGCGGCCGCAAAAACGTCTCTGCAATGGGTACTGTCAATGCAGGAGAAATCATCTTTTTCATAATAGATGGTGTAGTACGGGATGTCGTATGAAGAAACTGATCAACGATTCAGAGGCAGTCGTCGACGAAATGCTCGATGGAATGCTTGCGGCCTACCCGGAGCAGCTTCGGCGGCTCGATGATACGGAGGTGATGGTACGGGCAGACGCTCCCGTCTCGGGCAAAGTCGGGATCGTCTCGGGCGGTGGCAGCGGCCACGAACCCACACACGCTGGCTTCATCGGCGACGGAATGTTGGACGGCGCAGCGGCGGGCGAAGTGTTCACCTCGCCGACGGCCGACCAGCTCAACGACATGATCGAAGCCTGTGATTCGGGCGAAGGCGTCCTCTGTGTGGTCAAAAACTACGAGGGCGACGTGATGAACTTCGAAACAGCAGGCGAGATGGCCGCCATGGAGGACATCGAGGTCAGGCAGGTCGTCGTCAACGACGACGTAGCTGTCGAGGACTCGCTGTATACGAGCGGCCGACGCGGCGTCGCCGGGACCATTTTCGTCCACAAAGTCGCCGGGGCAAAGGCCGCGGAGGGCGCGGAGCTCGACGAGGTCGAACGCGTCGCCAACAAGATGATCGACAACGTGGCGACGATGGGCGTCGCGCTGACCTCGTGTGTGACACCCGATAAGGGAGAACCGACGTTCGATCTCCCGGACGACGAGATCGAACTCGGTATCGGTATCCACGGCGAGCCGGGCACCGAGCGTGTCGACATGATGAGCGCCGACGAGATCACCGACCACCTCACCGAGAAGGTCCTCGAAGATCTGGATCTCGACGAGGGCCAGGAGATCCTCACACTCGTCAACGGAATGGGCGGCACCCCACAGTCGGAGCTGTTCATCCTCAACCGTCGGCTCCAGGAGGTCGTCTCCGACCACGGCCTCGAAACCTGGGACGCGTGGGTCGGCGACTACATGACCTCGCTGGATATGATGGGCGCGTCGATCACCGTGGCGGCAGTCGACGAGGAGCTCAAAGAGCTGCTGTCCGCCGACGCCGACACGCCAGCACTCACAGTCTGAGACGGCCAGCACACTCCCATTTTTCCGACAACTGCACGACCTGACACCGATACTGACAAGCAAGCCGACAAGTGCATGGTTTTTCGACACAAATACTTTGATGTTCGGGCGACTCTCCTACAACATGGTAGATGAACCAACACAGCAGGAGGCGATCCGGGCAGCCGCCGAAGCAGTCGCCGACCGACTGGAGGACGAAAAAGAGTACCTGACCGAACTGGATTCGGCGATCGGTGACGCCGACCACGGCTCGAACCTCGCACGCGGTTTCCGGGCAGCCGCGGATGCAGTCGCAGACGACGAGGAGTCGACGCCGGAGGAACTGGTCAAGAAGATCGGCGTCACACTGATCTCGAAGGTCGGTGGGGCCTCCGGGCCGCTGTACGGCGGCTCGATCATGAGCGCCAGCCAGACCTTCGAGGAGGGGGTGACCGCCGAGAGTTCGGTTGCGTTCGCGGAGGCCTATCTCGACAAGGTCAAAGACCGGGGCGACGCCCAGCTCGGCGCGAAGACGATGGTCGACGCGCTGACCCCGGCGGTCCACACATTTAAAAAGTCGATCGAGGTCGACGAACTGCCGCCGCTGACCGCCTTCGCCAAGGCCACTGCCGCCGCCGAGCGCGGCGTCGAGTACACGGTCCCGATCCGGGCACAGAAGGGCCGGGCCTCCTACCTCGGTTGGCGGTCGGTCGGCCACCAGGACCCCGGGGCGACCTCGACGTGGTTCATTATGCAGGAGCTCCTGGAGGTCGCCGACGACTACCTTGAGGGCGAAACCGACGTCGACGCGCGGTCGCCGACGATCCCCGAGGAGACACCCGACGAAGTCGAGGAGGAGGCGTGATCGGACTCGTCGTGGTTTCTCACAGCCACAAGGCCGCCGAGGGGATCTGCGAGCTTGCCGCCCAGATGGGCGGCGATGCGCCCCTCGAACCCGCGGGTGGTGACGGCGAGGGCGGGATCGGCACCGACGCCAGCCGGATCGGCGACGCGATCGCGGCCGCCGACGACGGCGAGGGCGTGGTCGTCCTCGTCGACCTCGGCAGCGCGGTGATGAACGCCGAACTCGCCATCGAGATGACCGAGGCCAACGCCACCATCGCCGACGCCCCGATCCTGGAGGGCGCGCTCAACGCCGCGGTCGAGGCGACAAACGAGAAGGCGACCGTCGAGTCGGTCCTCGAAAAAGCCGAAGAGGCCCGCACCTACCGGAAGACCTCTTAAAAAGGACTGACGGTCGGTGCGACCGCCGGGCACTTTTTTAAATACCAGTAGAGGAAAACAGACCTTCGGCGTGTGTTTATAAGCAGTCCTGAACCTCGGCGAGCGTGTCGGCCGCAAGCACCGACTCGGCCAGCGCGTCGGCAGCCTCGGTGTCGACCTCCTGGATCGCCGTTTTCACATCGGGGATCGTCACCGCGCTCATGCTGAGTTCGTCGAGGCCGAGTCCGACGAGGAGCTCGGTCAGCTCGGGATCACCGGCCATCTCGCCGCACATTCCGACCCACGCGCCGCCAGCGTGGCCCGCGGTGACGGTGCGGTCGATCGCCCGGACGACCGCCGGAGCCAGCGGGTCCTGGTAGTCGGTCATCCGATCCAGATCGCGCTGGGCGCTCTGGATGTACTGGGTGAGGTCGTTGGTCCCGATCGAGAGGAAATCGACCCGTTCGGCGAAGGCGTCGGCCAGATACGTCGAGGCCGGGGTCTCGACCATCACGCCGAGTTCGGGAATCGCGTACTCGACGCCCTCACTCTCAAGGTCGTCGGCGACCTGCTCGACCTGTTCGAGGGCAGCCTCCAGCTCCTCGACCGTCGAGACCAGCGGGAACATCACTGCGAGCCCGGCCCCCGCATCGGTGGCCGCGACGCGCAGGAGTGCTCGAAGCTGCGTCTCGAAGAGGTCGGCGTGTTCCTCCAAGGAGAGTCGAATCCCACGCGCGCCGAGGAAGCCGTTTTCCTCGGGGTCGAGATCCAGATAGTCGATGGGCTTGTCGCCGCCGACATCGAGCGTGCGGACGACGATCCGCGGCTCCTCGCCCGTGAGGCCTGCCGCGAAGGTCTCACAGACCTCGTGGTAGGCATCGTACTGCTCGTCCTCGTCGGGCGCCGCCGAGCGGTCCTGGAACAGGAACTCGGTCCGGAACAGGCCGACGCCGTCCGCACCGCGGTCGACCGCCGGTTCGGCCTCGACGGGCGTGCCGAGGTTGGCTGCGACCTCGATCTCGCGACCGTCGGCGGTCGCAACCGACTCCTCGACGACCGGTGTTTGGGTCGACTCGGCGGCTCGCTGGCGGGTCTCCTCGTCCGGCTCGGCGATCACGACGCCCGCCTCGCCGTCGACGACCACCTGCTGGCCATCCTCGATGGCGTCGAGCTCGTCGCCGATGCCGACAACCGCCGGAATCCCCAGCGAGCGGGCGATGATCGCGGCGTGGGCGGTTCGGCCGCCCTTGCTCGTCGCAATGCCGGTGATCGCCTCGGGGTCGAGCTGGGCCGTATCGCTGGGCGTCAGCATCTCCGCGAGGACGACCGACCCATCGGGCAGCGAGCCGAGATCCGTGCGTTCGGTCCCCGTCAGCAGCCGAAGGAGCCGATCGCGGATATCCCGGAGATCGTCGGCGCGCTCGGCCATCATCCCGTCCATCCCCTCGAACTGCTCGATAGGACCTTCGAAGGCCTCCATCACTGCGTGCGGGGCCGGAAGCCCATCGTCGAGGGCCGCCTCGACGCCGGACTCGATCTGTGGGTCCTCCAGGAACTTCAGGTGGGCGTCGAACACCGCCGCTTCATCGTCGCCCACGCGCTCGCGCGTCGACTCGCGTTCGGCCTCCAGTTCGGCGCGGGCGTCGGCCTGTGCCTCGTCGAATCGCTCGCGTTCGGCCGCGGCGTCGACGTCTTCGGCGGCTGGCGGCTCGTCGAGATCAGTGACATCGGTGGGGCGGTACCACGTCGCAGTGCCGATGCCGACGGTGGGTGTGGCACCGATCCCCTCGTAACGCCGTTCGGTCACGGCAGCTCCATGTCGTCGAGTTCGTCTTCGGGTGTCGAGAGGATCGCCTCAAGGGCATCGAGGGCGGCCTCGGCGTCGGGACCCTCGGCGACCAGCCGCACGTCGTCGCCGCCACGGACGCCGAGCCCCGTGACGCCGAGCATACTATCGGCGGAGACGGCCGGGCGGTTGCCGTCGACTGCCTCGACGGTGACCTCGGCATCGAAGCTCCCCGCGGTCTCGACGAAGGTGGCTGCTGGGCGTGCGTGGAGTCCATCATCAGGGACGACAGTCAGGGTTCGTTCCATACCCTACTGTTGGACTCGACGGTCTTTATCTTACTGCAGACAGGAGCCGTTTACCCGACAATCAGCCGAAAGGAGCGGGGGTATCCCGCCCGTGTTTCGATAACTGTTACAAATGTTGATAGAAACGTCGAATGGGTGTGAGCCGACTATCGGCCGTTTTGGCTGTAGGATTCGAGCTGTCGTTCGACCCGGTTGGTGAGTCGTTCGAGTTCCGCTTCGACATCGCCGTCGACCATATCGGGGTAAGCCTCGCCGACGAGCGTGCGGACCGTGCTGAAGGGGCCGATCCGCGCGCCGTTTGTCGCGGGGCTGTCCTTGCTTGAGAGCAGTTGGTCGATGGCGACCTTGTGGCCGGGGTTCTGCCGGAACCAGCCGTCACGGTCGAGCTGGTCGATCCCGCCCTCGTGGACCGGCAGGTAGCCGGTCTCGCGGTGCCAACGTGCCTGCTGTTCGGGCTGGGTGAGCCACGCGAGGAACTGGCCCGCGGCGTCCTGTTCTTTCTGGGAGGCCGACTCCGAGACCCACAGCGACGCCCCGCCGACGATGAGCCCCTCGCGTTGGCCGGGGGTGGGGAGGCCGCTGATGCCAACGTCGAAGTCCGCATCGCCGGTGATGCCGCCGAGCGACGACGAGGAGGCGATGACCATCGGCGCGGTGCCGTCGTGGAACGCGTTTTTGGCCTTCCCACGGGCCTCCATGCCGGGATTATGGTAGAGCCCCTCGCGGTCGAGGTTCGTCCACCAGCCGTAAATCTCCTGGGCGGCCTCGCTGTCGAAGTAGGCCTCGTCGGGCGTTCCGGCCCGGCCGTTCCGTTTGTTGACGATCTCCTGGCCCGCGGTTGCGAACCACTGCTCGACGAACCACGAGTAGTTGGCGAAGGTAATGCCGTACTCCGCGACGCCCTGGTCGACGATCTGCTCGGCGGCCCGGGTGACCTCGTCGAACGTCGTCGGCGGGTTGTTCGGGTCGAGTCCGGCCTGTTGGAAGGCTCGTTTGTCGAAACAGAGCACAGGCACCGAGGAGTTGAACGGCATCGAGTTGAGCGTCCCGTTGGTTCGGTAGTAGCTCAAGACGGGATCGACGTAGTCGTTCAGCGAGACGTTGCGGGGTAACACGCCCTCAACAGGGGTGAACGCCCCGCTGTCCATCGCGCGGGCGGTGCCGATCTCGTAGATCTGCGCCAGCGCCGGGGCAGCCCCCTTCTCGGCGGCCGACATCGTCGATTCGAGCGTGCCGCGGTAGCTGCCCTTCGAGGTGGCGTTGATCTGGATGCCATCGGCCTGCTCTTCGAACTCACGGATGAGGTCTTCGAGCAACAGTCCCTTCTCGCCGCCCATCGCGTGCCAGAACTCGATGGACGTGACGTTCGAGCCGACGGCGGTTCGTGATCGGGTATCGCGCAGCGTGTAGGAGTTGACCAGCGAGTCGAGGGTATCGACACGCTCGTCGAGAGTCGTCACACCGGTCGAGACCTCCGCCAGGGCGGTGGTCTGCTGTTCGGCGGCTGCTGCCGCGGTTTCGGAGCGCTCGGCAGTCTCGTCGGATATCTCGCCCACATCGTCGACCATCGCGGCGGCCTCCTGGAGCGAGTTGGCCTGGCTGTCGGTCGCCTCGCTGATCTCCTGGACGCCGACGTTGGTCTCCTCGACGTCGTCGGCGATCTCGCGGAACGTCTCGACGGCACCCTCGATGGTGTCGACGCCGGCGTCGATCCGTTCGCGGGTCTCTTGCATCTCGTCTACGGTGGTATCGGCCTGCTCGCGGACGTTTCCAATCGAGGTCTCGATGTCGCCGGCGGCCTCCTCGGCGTCCTCGGCGAGGCTCTTGACCTCGTTGGCGACGACCGCGAAGCCTTCGCCCGCCTCACCGGCCCGGGCGGCCTCGATCGAGGCGTTGAGCGCGAGGATGTTGGTCTGGCTGGCGACCTCGCCGATGAACTCGGCGATATCCTCGATCTCCTCGATCAGCTCGTCGAGCTCCTCGGTCGCCTCCAGCGTTCGGCTGGTGCGGGTATCGATCTCGTCGAGTTCGGCCAGGGCGTTGGTCGCCAGCTCCCGGCCTTTTTCGCCGCGCTGGGCGGCCTGCTCGGAGGCCTCGGCGACCTCGTTGGCCGAGGAGGCGACCTCTTCGGTGGCGGCCGACAGCGACCGGATCTCGTTGGAGAGATCGTCGACCATCTCGTGTTGTTTGGCCGTATCGTCTGAGATCCCCGAGACGGAGTGGCTGACCTCCTTGCTTGCGGATTTGACCTCGTCGACCCGGCCGGTGACGCGTTCGGTGGCCCCCTCGACCTGGTCGCCGAACTCGTCTACGGTCTGGATCGTATCCTCGAACTCATCGAGCATATGGTTGAACGCGTGGGCGACCTCGGCGGCGTTCGCGTCGTCGTGGTCGGCATCGAGCCGGACGGTGAGATCACCTTCCGCACACTGTTCCATCGCCGTCGAGAGCTGCGAGGAGAACTGCTGCCAGTCTACATCCGGTTCCGAGCCCCCGGCCGACGAGCGAGAGCCATCCTCATCGGAGAGATCGGAGTACTCGGAGCCGACCGGCTCCCCGCCGTCGGAGGCCGTCGAAACCCCAGCATCGACCGGTTCCGCCTCGACAGTCACTGGTTCGGTCGAGTCGGCGTCGGTATCTGATTCCGGTTCGGCCGTGGTATCGACTGCCGAGCGTCCACCCTCGTCGTCAGCCAACGGTTCAGACTTGTCGGATCGGTCATCGGAATCGCCGCCCCACGGTCTCGAAAACAGTCCGAAGAAGCCGAGGGCCGGTCCAACACCGACCGAGAAATCTGTGAGACTACTCCATCCGAGAAGAACAACGAGGAGTCCGATCACAGCAGCAGCACGCTCGACCCGGTGCCAGCCGACACCGAAGGGACCGACCGTGTGACTGGCTCTCAGTTGTACACGCATGTTGTGGAAAGTACCCGCATGGTTTAAATAAACTTGTGTTTCAAATTATCGTCTATGAAACTCATCCTCTCGGCCGCCGGACAGCTTAGCAGACCGAGGAGAGATAGCGAAACACGAGCGTGGGGAACCGGGGTTCGAGCCGCGAGGGTGGTCGGCCGACCCGCTCGGCGTCGTCGACTTTGAGGCGACGAACGATCCCTGCCTCGGCGAGCTCGTAGAGCACCCGTTCGGTCGTCGCCCGCGAGAGGTCCAGCCGGTCGTCGGCGATCCCATCGGCGGCCGCGCTGACGGAGTTGCGGTCGGTCTCCGGGAGGTCGACGAGCCGACACAACACCTGTTGGCGGCTTTCGGGGAGGGACAACACCCGCCCCAGCGAAACGGAGGGCCGTGGGACGGCGTCCATCCCCGCGGCGAGGTCGTCGGGGCCGATCTGTTCGTGGCCGTTGTCGTCGGCGATCAGTCCGGCGCTGAACAGCGCCGCCAGGGCGTCGTGGCTGTCGCCGTCGGCCCACGCGGCGATCTCCCGGAGCTGTTCGTGTGTGACTGCGGCCCTGGTGAGACCGTCCGTCTGTCGGCTCGTCAGGATCTCGATCAGCGTGTGGCGGCGATAGGGACCGAACCGGACCGTTTCGGGGTCGTTTAGGAGTTCCGCCACCGCATCGGGTTCGTCGTGACCGGCGAGCACGGTCGAGACCGACGTGCTGAACCCATCGAACTGGTCGCAGACGGTTTCGACCGACAGCGTCTCGGGCTCGCCGACGTGGTCGACCGCAACCACGACCGACTGGCCGTCGACCGACAGGCGGTCGGCCAACCGGGTTCGGATCGTCTCGGCACCGACCCCCTGTTTGGGCACTGGGTCGGTGGTGAGACTGTTGAGAACGGTATGCGCCAGCGCGAAGCCGGTTTTGGCCTGTCGGCCATCGACGTAGACGAAGGCGATGTCCGTTGTGGGCTCCGCGCGCGTAGTAGTATATATACGACCGGTGGAGCGACCGATCAGCCGATCGAGATGAGTAAACAGCGCGCGGATGACGGCGGATTTCCCGGTGCCTTTCGGCCCCCAGACGTAGCAGTCGCTCGGCAGCCGACCGGCGAAAGCCGGGTTGAGGATATCGAGCAGCTGCTCGATCACGAGCCCGCGGCCGGTCGGCTCGGTGGGGTGGGCGATCGGATTCAACGCATCGGATTCACGCACCAAGCGTGGCTCGTGGTCGGTCTGCTGGCGTCGGAGGATGCGCTCTTCGATGTTCATGCTGGGTTTTGGGATTCGGGTGTCGGTGGGTACTGAAATGCGTCTCGTGGGGTGTACTGAAAACCGAAAAAACGTCAGCCAACACCGTCACCGAACGACGAGTGTCAGCGGCTCCGACTCACCAACGGGGTGAGCAAGGAGTGGTTGGTGTGGCTGTCTTAGAGCCCGAGCGCGCTGATCGGGGCCCAGAACGTACCACCCAGCACACCGGCGGCGGTCAGGGCTGCCGAGAGCAGACCGGACAAGGCGATAGCGAACGCCGGCGGGTCAACGTGGGTCTTGCCGTGCATGTAGAACACACGGTTACAGACCTCACCCATGACAGCGCCGAAGAGGCCGAACAGTCCACCGACGATGAGCACGAGCGCCGGGTCGTAGCCCGCTGCGCCCGCACCGAGTGCACCGACCGAGCCGGGCAGCGTGATGTGGTGGGTGACCGGGATGTTATCGACACCGGCCTGCAGGAACACGAGGGTGGCCGCGCTGATACCGAAGCTCAGCGTGGTGCTGCCGGTTGCCTGCCACAGGAAGCCACCGAGGATACCGCCGATGAGACCGAGGAACGCGACGTTACCCCATTTGTACTGCCATCCGAGCCAGATACCGGGTGCGTCGTCCTCGTCGCGCTCCCACGGACCGACATCGAACAGACCGCTACCGGTGACCTCGCCGATGACGCTGTATCCGAACGCAACACGGTGGATGAGTGCGGAGATGAACACCATCAAGGCGATGTTGTCAGTCGGGAATCCGATGAGGTTGAGCGTCGACGTGCCTGCGTGACCGATGAGACCGAAGACCGCACCGACCATCAGCACGTCGATGTGGTTGGTTCCGGCCGCCCACAGGATATTCTTTCCGTCGTCGATGTAGCCCTGTTTAGCTGCGTAGGCGGCCGCTGCGGCACCGCCCGCGAACGCAATGTGCGGACCAAAGACCGGACCGAAGCCGATCATTCCCGTAAAGGAACTGCCACTGTCGACGATCTCCTCTCCGGCGAGACCCAGAGCCTCACCGGCGATGACTACGAAGCCGGTGAAGATGAAGGATGGCAGTGCACCGATGGCTGCTCCGAAGGCACCGCCAGCGAAGGCGGTGATCCACATCGTCGGGTCAGTAAGCATTGCCATCTGAAGGACAGTTGCCGACATTATTCACCACCGTCCTGTGCCCAGTCTTCCGAACGCTCGACGGCGTCCTTCCAGCGGTCGTAGTTGACTTCGATGTCGGCGTCCTCGTCGATCTCGAAGGATCGATCGATCTGCCAGTTGTTACGCAGCTCGTCGACGGTGTCCCAGTAGCCGACTGCGAGACCGGCGGCGTAGGCCGAACCCAGCGCGGTCGTCTCGTCGACGACCGGGCGGACGATCTCCGTGCCGATGATGTTGGCCTGGAGCTGACAGAGGAAGTTGTTCTTGACTGCGCCACCGTCGACACGGAGGCTTGCCAGGTCGATGTCTGCGTCCTCGACCATCGCCTCGGCGACGTCTTTCGTCTGGTAGGCGATGGATTCGAGGGTCGCGCGAACGACGTGCTCGCGTCGGGTACCACGCGTCATGCCGACGATGGTACCGCGGGCTCGCTGATCCCAGTGGGGTGCACCGAGACCGGCGAAGGCGGGCACGACGTAGACGCCGTCCGTGGAGTCGACGCTACGTGCGAGACTCTCGGATTCGGCGGCGTCCTCGATGAGGGTCATGTCTTCGAGCCACTCGATGGCGGCACCGGTGATGAAGATCGAGCCTTCGAGGGCGTACTGGACGGGCTCACCCGAGCGCTGGAAGCCGATCGTGGTGAGGAGACCGTGTTCCGAGGGAACGGCCTCGTTACCGGTGTTCATCAGCATGAACGAACCGGTACCGTAGGTGTTCTTCGCGTCGCCTGCGTCGAAACAGGTCTGACCGAAGAGGGCGGCCTGCTGGTCACCGAGCGCGCCCGCGACGGGCACTTCGGCACCGAGGAAGCCGTCCGGATCGGTGGAACCGTAGGTCTCGTCGTCCGAGGACGGACGGACTTCCGGCACCATCGCCTTGGGCACGTTGAACAGGTCGAGCAGTTCGTCGTCCCATTCGAGCTCGCGGATGTTGTACAGCATCGTCCGCGAGGCGTTCGAGACATCCGTGATGTGGTTACCCGTGAGGTTGTAGATGACCCACGTGTCGATCGTCCCCATCAGGAGTTCGCCTTCTTCGGCGCGCTCGCGGACGTCCTGTGGTCGGGATCGCTGGAGCTTGATCGGGTCGGCGTTGTCGAGGATCCACTCGGTCTTGGTCGCCGAGAAGTAGGCGTCACATTCGAGACCCGTTTTCTCACGGATGTCCTCGACTTTGCCCATCTCCTGGATCTCTTCGACTCGATCCGTGGTTCGCCGGTCCTGCCAGACCAGTGCGTTGTGGACTGGTTTGCCGGTCTCGGCGTCCCACACGATCGTGGTCTCTCGCTGGTTGGTGACACCGATGGCTTCGAGCTGCTCGGCGTCGAGGCCCTCCTCGTCGAGAGCCGTGTTGATTACCGACTTCGTGTTCTCCCAAATCTCCATCGGGTCGTGCTCGACCCAACCGGGCTCGGGGTAGATCTGCTCGTGTTTCTCATATGCGTTTGCAACGACGTTACCACCATGGTCGAAGACCATGAACCGCGTTCCTGTAGTCCCTTGATCGATGGAACCAACGTATGTTTCTGACATTATGTGTTCACCACACTCCTTGGGGGCTGTTCCCCCTGGTCCGGGAACCGTTCTTTACGCGTGGTTCCCTGACCACGGGTAAACACTATGGAATAACATGATAAATGTTACTCTTGTACCCATAATTGTCCTTAATATACATGGGAGTATGCCATCCTTTAGCACGATTTGGTGGTCTATTTGTTGTGTTGTTTAATATACATGAAGAATTTACGCGAACCGGACGAGTAGGGGTAAAGTAAAGTTACTATAGTGCAAAACCCAATTGAACGGATGAGTAACAAGCCACACGTTGTCGTCATTGGGGGCGGTTCCACGGGGACTGGGATCGCACGTGACCTCGCTATGCGGGGCCTCGAGGTCACTCTCGTCGAACAGGGGAACCTCACCCATGGGACAACAGGACGAATGCACGGACTCCTGCACAGCGGCGGTCGGTATGCGGTTGCCGACCAGATTGCTGCCGAAGAGTGTATCGACGAAAACCGAATTCTACGGGATATCGCCAGCCACTGTGTCGAGATGACCGGTGGGCTGTTCGTCAAGCGACCCGAAGACACCGAGGAGTACTTCCAGAAGAAACTGGAGGGCTGCAAGGAGTGCAACATTCCCGCCGAGGTGTTGTCGGCCGAAGAGGCCCGCGAAATCGAGCCGTATCTCGCCAAAGATATCGACAAGGCGATCAAGGTACCTGACGGCGCGATTGACCCCTTCCGGCTCTGTGTGGCCAACGCCGCCAGCGCCGAGGAACACGGCGCGCGAATCGAGACCCACGCGCCCGTGGTCGACATCCTCAAAGAGGACGGCGAGGTCGTCGGCGTCGAGGTCGAACACGAGACGGGCCCGGGCAAGCGCGTCCACCGTGAGCCTGGCACGCGCGAGGAGATACGCGGAGACTACGTCGTCAACGCCACCGGCGCATGGGCCGGTCGGATCGGCGAGATGGCAGGCCTCGAAAAAGAAATCCAAGTCCGCCCCGGCAAAGGCGTGATGACGATTATGAACACCCGACAGGTCGACACCGTCGTCAACCGGTGTAAGCCGAAAGGCGACGCCGACATCGTCGTCCCACACGAGACGACCGCGATTTTGGGCACCACGGACGTCGAGGTCGACGATCCGGAGGACTACCCCGAAGAGCAGTGGGAGGTCGATCTGATGATCGACACCCTCTCCGAACTCGTGCCGATTCTCAAGGAGGCCCGGACGATTCGCTCCTTCTGGGGCGTCCGACCGCTGTACGAGCCGCCGGACACCGGCACAAGTGACTCGACGGACATCACCCGGCGGTACTTCCTGCTCGACCACGAGGAGCGGGACAACGTCAACGGGATGACGTCCATCGTCGGCGGGAAATTCACCACCTACCGACTGATGGCCGAGGAGATCTCCGACCACGTCTGTGAGAAGTTCGGGATCGACGCCGAGTGTGAGACCGACACGACGCCGCTGCCCGGCAGTGAGGACTTCTCGGTGCTCGACAACTACATGGAGCAGTACGGAATCCGCTCGCCGATCGGTCGGCGGAGCACCCAGCGGCTCGGCTCTCGGACCGACGAAGTGCTCGATTACGACGGCCCGAACCCGACCGTGTGTGAGTGTGAAGCCGTCACGCGCGCCGAGATCCAAGACGGGATCGAGGGCGCGGGATCGGATCTCAACGCGGTCCGACTTCGCACGCGCGGCTCGATGGGCAACTGTCAGGGGGCCTTCTGTTGTCACCGGATGGCCGCCGAGCTGTACGACGAGTACGACGAGACGATCGCCTACGACGCGTGGGACGAACTCTACCAGGAGCGCTGGAAGGGCGAACGCCACGCGCTGTGGGGCACCCAGCTCTCGCAGGCAGCCCTGAAATACTCGCTGCACGCAACGACGATGAACCGAGACAAGGACGCCGCAACCACCGATTCGGTGGTCGACTTTGCGGCCTTCGACAGCGGGACCGCAGCCGGTGGGTCCGGTGGGACAACTGGTACTGCCGCAACCGATGGCGGCCGACGGGAGGATGAGTAGCCGTGGCGATCCGTGAGGACGTGATCGTGATCGGCGGCGGACTCGCTGGCTCGGTTGCAGCCATCGAGGCTGCCGAAACCGGTGCCTCCGTACGGCTTGTTACCTACAAAAAGAGCACCCTCCGACACGCCAGCGGCCTGATCGACGTGCTGGGATACAACGGGTCGGACGACCCGATCGCCGACCCCTTCGCCGCGCTCGACGACCTCCCCGACGAGCATCCCTACAGCGTCGCCGGTGAGACGGCCGTCCGCGACGGCCTCGACCGGTTCGACGAGATCGTCGGCGACACCTATGGGGGCAGCCACACCGATTCCAACGCGCTGATCCCGACCTTCGGCGGCACGGTTAAACCGACCGCGCGGTATCCCGCCGCGGCGGCCGCCGGAATCGCCAGCGACGACCGGCCCATGCTCGTGGTCGGCTTCGAGGGCATGACCGAGTACAACGCCGGGATGCTTGCGGACCACCTGGAGGCTTCGGGCGTCCCGTTCGATGTCGAGGGCGTCGAATGCTCGCTGCCGGGAACCTACAAGAACGACTCCCGCGTGACGCGGTTCGCCAAACGGCTCGATATCAACGAAAGCGTCGAGTACGAGGGCCGGACCATGGGCGCACGCGAGGCATTGATCCAGGAGGTCGAACCACACGTCGGCGACGCCGAGCGGGTCGGCTTCCCGGCCTTTTTGGGCGACGAACACACCGACGAGGTGCGCAACGACCTCGAACGCGAACTCGGCGTCGACGTCTTCGAGATCCCGATGGGTCCGCCGAGCTACCCCGGTATCCGGCTGGCTGACCAGCTCAAAACGGCAGTCGACGAGGCGGGCGTCCGCATTACTGCCGGGAGTCCGGTCGTCGGCTTCGAGGCCGATGACGGCGAAATCCAGTCGGTGACCGTCGACAGCAAGGGTCGAGAGGTACCGTACCACGCCGAGGAGTTCGTGCTGGCAACGGGTGGACTGGTCGGCAAAGGAATCGATTCAGGTCGGGAAGAAGGTGTGACCGAGTCGATCTTCGACTGTCACATCCCCCATCCGGAGGACCGCTACGAGTGGTTTGACGAGCAGGCCTTCGGCGACCAGCCGTTCGCCCACTTCGGCGTCCGGGTCGACGAGACGATGCGACCGCTGACGGCCGACGACGTCCCGGAGTTCGATAACCTCCGGGCCGCAGGCGGGGTGATCGGTGGGGCCGATACGGTTGCGGAAAAATCACAGAGCGGTGTCTCGCTGGCGACGGCGGTCGTCGCCGGTGAACGGGCTGGCGAGCAGGTAGCGAAACACGAGGTGAGCCAATGAGCGACGCAGAACAAGCAAGCGATTTCGATCCAACGACGACGGTAGATGAGTTCGAGCCGGTAGACGTCTTCCCCTCCAGCGAGGACATGGACCTCCGGCCCGGAGCCGACAACTGTTACAAATGCACGAGCTGTGACACGTCGTGTCCGGTGGCCGAAGTAGACGAGTCCTTCCCCGGACCGAAGTTCCAAGGGCCCGAACAGTGGCGGCTCAAACGCGGCGAGGACGTCGACATCGACGACTCGATCCTCTCGTGTTCGAACTGTATGCGGTGTGACGACGCCTGTCCGTCGTCGGTCCCACTGAGCCAGATGCACAACACCGCACGCGGGGAGTACGTCGAAGAGCACATGGACAAGCTCTCCCGAGAGTACCTCCGCAACCGGATGCTGTCGAACTACCGGACGCTGGCCTCCATCGGGAGCAAGGTCCCACGGCTCGCGAACTTCGTGATGGGACTCGGCATCACCAGCGTCCTCGGCGAGAAGATCATGGGGATTCCCAGCGAGCGCGACGTGCCGGAGTTCGCCACCGAGACCTTCCGCCAGTGGTTCAAGAAGCGCGGCGGCTCGAAGGTCACCAACCCGGACAAACAGGTCGCCTACTTCCACGGCTGTTACTCCAACTACAACACCGTCGAGGTCGGCAAGGCGATGGTCCGGGTCTTCGAGGAGTTCGGCTACGAAGTGCTGGTGCCCAAACAGCAGTGTTCCGGCACCCCGATGTTCGCCAACGGTATGCTGAAGGACGCCCGCCGCGAGGCGGAGGTCAACGTCCGCGAACTCGGCAAAGCGATCGACAACGGCGCGGACGTCATCGCTTCCTGTACCTCCTGTTCGATGGCGCTCCGTCAGGAGTACCCCGAACTGTTCGACATCGAGGGGATCGAGGACCTCTCGGAACACACTTACGAGGCCATGGAGTTCCTCCGCATCCACGAGGACCTGGAGGGAACCATTCGGGAGTCGGAAGTCGACCCGCAGGCCTTCGCCTACCACGCGCCGTGTCACGCCCGGAATCAGGGCCTCGACCGCCAGGCGGTCGAACTGTTCCGCGAACTCGACGGCGCACAGATCGAAGACGTCGGCGACTCCTGTTCCGGAATTTCGGGCACCTACGGCTGGAAGTCCGAGAAGTACGAGACCTCGATGAAGATCGGCGCAGAGATGTTCGATCACATGGAACACGCCGAGGGTGACGTGGGGATGACCGAGTGTCCGACCTGTGCGATGCAGATGAACCACGGGACGGGCTACGAGATCCGCCACCCCCTCGAACTGCTCGAAGAAGCCGTCGCCAACTAACCCCTCCACGCGTTTGGTCTCCCGTGTTCTCTCGTCACCAACCGACAGCGACCGCTCTCGGACCCAGTAGCCGCAGACTACCGTCGACCGAACAGACCAGTAGGTATTGCCTACGCCAGTACCCACCCCGCGACGGCAGCCGTGAAGAATCAGTATACTCCCTTACTCACAATCTGTGTCTGTATATATGACAACAGCCAAACGGAGAGTAACAAGGTCCAAACGACCGTTGGTATCGGTATCCCTACCTATGCGGTAAAAATTATTATTTGTATTACAGTCTGCCATCGAGTATGGTTTCAGACCAGATGGGAGACAGTCCCGAGACGTCACCGGGCCGTAGTCGACGATCCTACCTCAGCCTCGTTGGCGGCCTCGTAGCCGCTGGAGGCCTCAGCACGTCGGCTGCAGCCCGGACGCCAGCCGAGACAGTCGACCTCGCGGATCAGGGACTGACTACCGGCGAGCTAATCGATCCTTACTTGACGGAGTTCTTCGTCGACGGCGCGACCGTCGAGATACCGGCAGGGAGCTACAAGTGGGACGGCGAAGGGTTCGAAGGAGCTACCGAGAACGCGGCCGTCATCGGGCAGGGTGACGTTAACCTCGAACTAACGGGCGATTCGTTCCGCAACAACATCCGCGCGGAGGCCGGAACCATCGAACTTCGAAACTTTACGGTTCACGGGATTGTCAGCGAGAAATCCCATTTCCGCCTGGAGACCGCCGAGGGGGCGACGATCATCGCCGACGGGCTCGATTTCCCCGATGGCGCAGTCGACGAAAGCGAGTGTCGGCCGTTTTACGTCCCGCGTGAGCACGCGGGGACGGTCGACATCCGCAACTGCTCGTTCAGCAGCTTTTCGGACAACGGGATCTATGCCTCATCGCCGGGGTACGACGACGGGGCTGGTGGACGCGTGCTGATCGAGAACTGTGTCGCCCACAATATCAACATCGCAGCCATCCGGGTCGGCTCCAGCGGGAGCGTCGTGCGGAACTGTCTCATCGTCAACGATGGCCCAGCGCCGAAAAGCGAGACCGAGCAGCGAAATATGCGCGGGATTCGGGTCCGGAATCCGGGCGATGACATCCGGATTGAGGACTGTGAGATCATCATGCGCCACGATGAGACGGGGGCGCCGATCCAGATCCACGAGGAGGCCGAAGGTGGAAGCGGAACGATCAGCAACGTGACGATCAGTAACGACACCGACTCCGAGGCGATCAACGAGGGCGACGACGCCGCAGCCGACTGGGAGGTTTCGGATGTCGAAATCAGGGGTTCCGGCGATCTGAGCTACCCCGAAAGCTTCGAGTCAGTCTGTACGGGTGAGTCCTGTGAGCCACCGACAACCGACGTCGACAGACGAACACGGGAAATTCTATCTTCGGATATCACCCCGTCGATTAGATAATCACAAAAAATAATCGTACAAAAAACAAGTGCGTTTTTGTTTATTCAGTGTGTAGTTGTACCATACCTCTGGATTCTCAGATGGCCGCACGCACAGCGGCGACTGTGCGGGAGGTCCCGTGATCCGAGGAATGAACACATGACACACCAAACAACCGTACTCGTTATCGGCGGTGGCGGAACCGGCGTCGGAACTGCACGCGATCTGTCCGCCCGCGGCGTCGACGTCACGCTGGTCGAGCGGGATGGACTGGCTGGTGGCACCACAGGGCGTTCTCACGGCCTGCTCCACAGCGGCGCGCGGTACGCCGAATCCGACCCAGAGGGCGCGGCCGAATGCATCGAGGAAAACCAGATCATCCGAGAGATCGGCGGTCACTGTATCGGTGACACCGGCGGAATCTTCGTCCAGCTGGAGGAGGACGATCCCGAGTACTTCGAGGCGAAACTGGAAGGGTGTCAGGAACACGGTATTCCGGCCGAGGTCATCGACGGCGACGAGGCCCGCGATCGGGTGCCCGAACTCTCCGAAGACGTCGTCCGGGCGATGGTCGTCCCCGACGGCGTCATCTACCCCTCGCGGCTCGTCGCCGCGAACGCCGCCAGTGCCGAAGCCCACGGCGCGACGGTGTTGACACACGCACCAGTCGAGGCGATTACCGTTAGCGACGGCGTGATCTCCAGCGTCGAGGTCGGCGGCGAGGTCAACGAGACCATCGAGGCAGAGTACGTCGTCAACGCCACCGGCGCGTGGGCCGGGGAGTGTGCCGCAATGGCCGGGGTCGACGTCGAAATGCAGCCGACCAAGGGCGTGATGGTCGGCGTCGACTACGAGGGGCTCGGCCCCGTTGTCAACCGCTGTCGGGTCCCCGACGACGGCGACATCATCATCCCCCACGAGACGCAGGTCGTCCTCGGGACGACGAGCGTGGCGGTCGACGATCCCGACGAGTTCGACGAAGAAGGGTGGGAGGTCGAAAAGATGTTCCAGGAGTGCGCCGATATGATGCCAGCGCTCGACGGCCGGGAGATCGCCCGCACCTGGTGGGGCGTCCGGCCGCTGTATGCGCCCGACGAGGCCGGTCGCGGGAGCCGCGACTCCGGGAAAGGCGACGAGCGGGGCATCTCGCGTGGCTTCTTCCTCCTGGATCACGAGCAGGATGGCGTCGAGAACTTCGCCAGCGTCGTCGGCGGCAAGCTGACGACCTACCGGATGATGGCCGAAGCCGTCGCCGACCACGTCGCCGACGTACTGGGCGTCGACGGCGAGTCGATCACCGCGACCGAACAGCTTCCAGGAGCCGACGACCCCGACCGACTCGACGAGTTCGTCGCGAAGTACAGCGCCCGCCAACCGGCCGATCTGGATGTCGTCGAGGACCGCAGCGGACAGGTAGCCGACGACTAACCCGCGTCGCTCCCTCCACGACAGCGTCTCGGTCTCCGGGTCGGCGGGCCATCCCGACTCCGAGTAGACACCTTAACATACCGAGACCGTTCTCTGTGGTGTATGGTCGATCCCACGTCCGATATTGGCGAGGATGTTACGGAGGACAACGCGCCCGAATGCGAACAGTGCAGCGAGACGATCGTTCAGTCGACGAGCCACCGGGTCGTCACGGCAGTCGAAGACGGCCGGGCCGTCCACCACCATTTCTGCAGCGACGGGTGCCGCGACGAGTGGCAGGCCGCCTAGCCGGGCATGTCGGCGTCGGCTCCACAGCTGCCTCCGGGTAGCGGTGCGTTCGGGGAGAGTTTTTATCACCGGCGACGCTACGTCCGGGTATGATTTCGCTTGAGGACGCAGTCACCGCGCGGCTCGAATCCCACGGCGCGCGCTTCGAGGTGCTCGTAGAGCCGGATGCTGCACTGGCGATCAAACGCGGGGAGTTCGACGGCGAGCTGGAGGACGTGATCGCCGCCGAGGACGTCTTCGAGAACGCCTCTCGCGGTGATCGCCCGGCCGAGAACGATCTGGAGACGGTCTTCGAGACGACCGATCCCATGGAGATCATTCCCGAAGTAATCAAACGGGGAGAGATCCAGATCACTGCCGACCAGCGCCGAGAGATGCAAGAACAGAAGCGAAAGCAACTGATTACCCGGATCGCGCGAAACGCGGTCAACCCACAGATGGACGATGCGCCCCACCCACCGGAGCGGATCGAGCGCGCCCTCGAAGAGGCGGGGTTCCGGATCGATCCGATGGAGCCCGTCGAATCACAGGTCGACGAGGCACTCGAAGACCTCCGACCGGTGTTGCCAATCCGGTTCGACGAGGTGACGATCGCGGCCCATCTCCCCGCCGAGTACGCCGGGAGCGCCCAGGCGAAGATCCGGCAGTACGGGGAGCTCGAACGCGAGGAGTGGCAGGCAGACGGCTCGTGGGTCGGCGTGGTCACCTTCCCCGCCGGGCTGCAAAACGAGTTCTACGAGCTCGTCAACGAACAGACCAGCGGCGAGGGCGAAACCCGGATTATCAAGGACGAAGACGACATCAAAACGCGGTAGCGCCGAGGGATTCTTGACTGTGGCGGGCCAACCCCGTCCATGGACGTGGTTCACACTGCGCAGCAGTAACCCCAGTTCGGCGGCACGAGCGGCCACTCGCCCGGAGGAGCCATGAGAGCGATCGTCGCCAAACGGGTCGAAAGCGGCACGGCCGACCTCGCGGAGCTTCGCGATCTGGCGGCCGCGGCGGGGTACACCGTCGTCGGCGAACTCACCCAAACACGCACGGAAGACCCCGCCTACTGTTTCGGCGAAGGCAAAGTCGAGGAGTTGGCCGAGCTGGTCGTCAGGACCGACGCCGACACCGTGATTATCGACAACGAGGTCGGCCCCTTCCAGATGTTCAACATCGGCCAGACCCTCCCCGAGGAGACGGAGGTACTCGACCGGTTTACCCTCATCCTGGACATTTTCGGCCAGCGGGCCCAGACACGAAAAGCCCAGTTACAAGTAGAACTCGCCGAACTCCGGTACGAACTCCCGCGAGCGGCCGCGAAGGCCAGCCTCGCCAAACGCGACGAACGGCCCGGCTTCATGGGGCTCGGCGAGTACGACGAGAGCCGCGAACGGGATATCAAGGCCCAGATCGCCAACATCAACGACGAGTTGGAGGCGATCGCCGACAAGGAAGCCCAACGGCGGGCCGAACGCCGGGAGTCGGGGTTCGATCTCGTCGCGCTGGCGGGCTACACCAACGCCGGGAAGTCGACGCTCCTGCGCCAACTGGCCGCAGAGCTCGACGTCGACGAGAACGCCGACAAACACCCGGATCTCGATTCGGTGGCCGAATCCCAGGACATGCTGTTTACGACCCTCGGGACGACCACGCGCCGGGCGGAGTTGGACCGCCGGGAGGTGCTGTTGACCGATACGGTCGGCTTTATCTCTGACCTTCCGCACTGGCTGGTCGAGTCCTTCCAGTCGACGCTCGAATCGGTGTATCGGGCCGATCTCGTCTTGTTGGTGGTCGATGCCAGCGAGCCGATCCAGGAGATGCGCGAGAAGCTCGTCACCTCCCACGACACCCTTCACGAGCGCAACGAGGCCCCGATCCTCACCGTCTTTAATAAGGTCGACCTGCTCTCGGAGGCGGAACTCGACGAGAAGCGGGCGGCGCTGTCGGGGATCGCGCCGAACCCGATCGCCGTCTCGGGGCGGACTGGCGAGAACATCGAGACGCTCCGCCGCCGGGTCGAAGCCGAGCTGCCCGACTGGAAACACGAGCGGCTGTTGGTGCCGATGGCCGACGAGACGATGAGTCTGGTCTCGTGGGTCCACGACCACGCCCACGTCGAGACCGAATCCTACGAAGCCGATCAGGTACTACTGGAGTTCGACGCTCGCCCCGCGGTCGTCGAGCAGGCCCGTGCGAGGGCCGCCGACCTCAACCCCGTCGAGTCGACCTAGCTGGGCCAACGACGTGCAGCCCCTACAGTTTAAATAAGTTGACAGTTATCTACTCCCGGTCCCTTCGATCATCTCCCGTCGAGACTCGTTGAGCGCATCACAGACGGTTCCTTGGCTGTTGACGTTGACCTTTGCCGACCGGGTTCGCCGCCGAAGCAGTTCGAACATGGATTCGTCGATCGGGTCACCGTCAGGCATCCGAAACAGCGGGTCGGTCTCGCCAGTGAGACAGCCCTCGGCAGTTGCCATCTCGAGATACTCCTCGATCGGGTCGGCGTCGACCGAAACCCCGAACGATCGGTCACCGAGGTAAATGTGGATTCGATCGTCGTCCGTGTCTCGGTCGAGGTCGGCTGGCGTGAGTGCGACGATCTGTGCAGGCGAGAGCCCGGCATCGAGCAGCGCTTCGACGGCGTCGTACTGTCGGGCCAGCCGCGCTTTGTGATCCAGCGTTGCGCGGACCGCTTCGAGCCCACCATCGGCGTCCGGGAACGCCTCCCCGAACGGGCGTCCCTCGTTGACGCCGGTGTTGATTTCCGTTTCGTGCATGTGATCACGGAGGACGATCTCCGCGCTGTCGACACCCGAGATGGATTCGATCGCCGACTTGGCGTCGGTCGCCATCATCCATGCGAACGCCGGCGAACACCACGCTGTCGGGAGCAGAAAGGCCATCCGGACGTTCGTCTCCGAGCCGCTGGGAGCCCGTTCGATGGTGATCTCCTCGATATACTCCAGTTCGACGATCGACCGATCGAGCTCGGGATCGAGCACCGAATCGAGCGCGGTGCGAACCGACTGCTCGGTGACTGATCCGGACGACCCCGGCTGGCCGGTTGGTTCTGAGCCCGACATGATCAGTCGTCGGCGACCGCGCCACCGGTGGTGTCGCTGTACATCGGTGCGAGATCGTACTCCTCGGAGATGGCATCGACTTCGAGATCGCGCTTCTTCTGTTCGATGTCGATATCATACAGTTCGGCCGCGTTCTCGCCGAGGATCTTCTTTTTCGTCTCCAGGCCGAAGTCGACGCCGTACTCGGCTTGCTGTTCGTCAGTGAGCTCAGCCTCCAGGAAGGTCTCGACGAGCCAGTCAGGGTTCCACAGCGCGTAATCGCTGCCGAACAGCAGTCGATCCTCGCCGAGCCAGTACAGCAGTTCGCCCATGATCTCGCCGAACTTCCGCGGTCGGTTGACCGCCATCGGCGCGGCAACCGCCAGTCCGCCGTAGACGTTCGGCTCTTGGGCGGCGATCCAACAGAAGTCGTCGAGTCGGGGGAGCCCGACGTGCTCGACAATGAAGTTCAGCTCCGGGAAGCTAGAGGCTGCCAGATCCACGTCGCCGACGTCGAACGCGTCCTTGTTGAGCGGCCGGATCGTTGGCCCCTTGTGTGCGTGGATATTTTTGATGCCGAGGTCGGCACACTTCTGGAGGAATTCGAAGGAGTCGTCGGAATCGAGCCGCCACCCCTTCGAGTCGCCCTTCCACTCTGCGGTGTAGACTTTCGCGCCGAGGATGTCGCGTTCTTCCTTCTGTCGCTCGAGCTCTTCGAGCCCCGCCTCGCCGTCACGGGGATCGAATCGGCCGTTGACGATGAACCGTTCGGGGTAGCGGTCGACCATCGCCCCGAGATCGTCGAAGGTGTTGAACCCGTCGTGGTAGAACTCCTGGAGGTGGGTCGGCTGGAAAATACCCATGTCGACGACGCCGTTGCCAAAGAAGTCGTCCGTCAGCCGGTCGGCACCATACTGCTGGTACTCTTCAAACGTCCACTGTCTGTCTTCCGGGGTAAATCCGGTGTGGTAATCATAAAAACAGTCGATGAACTGCTGGCCGCCCTCCGTTTTGATGTTTTCGTCGCTTGCATCCCACATGTGTATGTGGCCATCGATCACGAATATGTCCTCGCCTTCGTATGTGAACATTACATACAATCATTAAGGACCATGATATATAATCCACACGGTAAATGATTATATAAACTAGTTTGAGAGGGGTAATAGTCGATTTGTTTAAATGATTTATCAGTCACCATTCTAATGATCACTCAATTAGAGACCACAACAACAATCATGAATCCCGACGGCTCTGTAGCTTTTTGCGGATCGACGGTCGAGAAGTGGTATGACTACCACCGACGAGCGCCCCCCAGTGACGGTGATCAGCGGGGTGCTGGGCGCGGGCAAAACGACACTGCTGAACCGGCTCCTGGAGAACAACCGCGGCTCCCGACTCGCGGTCGTCGTCAACGACATGGGCGAGGTCAACGTCGACGCCGATCTGATCGAACGCGAGAATCCCGAGACGGGCCTCATCGAACTCTCGAATGGGTGTATCTGTTGTCGGCTCCAGGGCGATCTGGTCGAGGGGATCGTCGACCTCGCCGAGAACCGGGAGATCGACGCGCTGGTGATCGAGGCCTCGGGGATCTCCGAGCCGACGCCGATCGCCCGGCGGCTCAGCCAGCCGCCGGAGGAGGGACTGGATCCAACTGAGGCGGTCCGGCTCGATACGATGGTGACCGTGCTCGATGCCTACGGCTTCTGGAAGGAGTTCGACGCGGGCGCGTCGCTCCCCTCAGAGGCACCGGACCCCGAACGGCCGCTCGCCGAGGTGCTCGTCCAGTCGGTCGAGTTCTGCGACGTGCTGCTAATAAACAAGTGCGATATGGTGCCCGACGACGTGCTCGACGAGATCACAGGCGTCGTGAGCGAACTCAATCCGCGGGCGACGATCCAGGAGACGGAGTACGCCGACATCGACCCCTCGCTCGTGATCGATACCGGCCGCTTCGACTACGAGGCGGCCAGCCGGTCGGTCGGCTGGAAGACCGCACTTCGGGAGTCGCGGACGGGCAAGACTAGCCACGACCACGCAACCGACGAAGAGGAAGCGGGCCACGACCACGCAGCCGACGACGATGAGGCTGGCTACAACCACACAGCCCACCCGGTCGACTCCTTCGTCTATCGGCGAGCCCGCCCGTTCGACCCCGAGATGTTCGCCGATCGCCTCGTCGAACAGCCCGCGGGTGTGGTTCGAGCCAAGGGCGTCTGTCACGTCGCCGGAACCGACGACGTGATCGGGCTGAACCGAGCCGGGGCCGCAGTACAGGCCGGACCGATCGGCGAGTGGGGCGACGACGAGCCGCGGACCGAGCTCGTCTTTATTGGGGCCGGTATGGATCGCGAGGAGATCGAGTCGACGCTCGATGACTGTCTGGTGGAGCCCGGAACGACAGCCGACGAGTGGGGGCCGACACCGTTCCCCATCGAGTCGGTCGGTGAGGCCTGATCGTCCGCTTTCGACCGATCAACCGAATCTCACGCCGAGTCTCGTTCGTCTACTGGCATATGCGAGCAGGATAGGAGTACCAATCGGCAAATACAATGGAGTATTATGTGGATTTATTAGCGTTCAACGGGCAAAAATGAAACATGTCTGACGAGGAGATCCACCGCGGGCTCGAAGATATCGTTGTTGGGGAAACGAACCTGAGCTATATCGACGGCCAACAGGGTGAACTCGTTATCGGTGGGTATCCACTGTCGGAGCTTGCGACCAACGCGACCTTCGAGGAAACGCTGTTTCTCCTCTACAACGACGACCTGCCGACGGAAGCCGAACTTGAGGATTTCAGCTCGGAGCTGGCACAGTACCGATCAGTTCCGGAGGGCACCATGGACGTCGTGCGTGCAGCCGCCGTTGCCGAGTCGAGTCCGATGGACACGCTGCGGATGGCCACGGCTTCGCTGTCGCTGGATATGGATGGCGAGGAGCCACACCGGGACACGCTCGTGTTGGTCTCGCGGCTGCCGACGATCGTTGCCGCCTACTGGCGGCTCCGCGACGGCGACGAGCCGGTCGCTCCCCGCGAGGATCTCTCTCATGCAGCGAACTATCTCTATATGCTGACCGGCGAGGAGCCGGACCCCGCGGAAGTCCGCGGCCTCGAAACCTACCTGAACACGGTCGTCGACCACGGGTTCAACGCCTCGACATTTACCGGTCGCACGATCGTCTCGACGGACTCCGACCTCTATTCGGCGGTCACCGGCGCGATCGGGGCGCTGAAGGGGCCGCTCCACGGCGGCGCGCCCGGGCCGGTTCTCGATATGCTCCTGGAGATCCAGGCAAGCGGTGACGTCGAAGGCTACATTCGTGAGACGCTGGAGTCCGGCGAGCGCCTAATGGGGTTCGGCCACCGGGTCTACGAGGTGCGTGATCCACGCGCCGAAGTGCTCTCGACGGCGGCCGAAACGTTCTATGAGGCAGGCGGTGATTCGGCGTTCTTCGAGCTGGCGATGGCGGTCGAAGACGCCTCGGTCGACCTGCTTGCGGAGTACAAACCCGGGCTGAATCTGGAGACCAACGTCGAGTTCTACACTGCCGTGTTGCTCCACGGGGCCGGAATTCCCAAGGCGCTGTTCACGCCGACGTTCGCCATCGCGAGGGCTGGCGGCTGGACGGCCCACTGCCTCCAGCAGCTCGACGACAACCGCCTTATTCGCCCGCGGGCGAGCTACGTCGGCGAGAGGGATCGAACGTGGACGCCGCTCGAAGACCGGCAGTAGGGAGTTAGCCTTCGAGTTCGCCGCGAAGCTCGTCCCACGACTCGTGGAAGCCGTGGGTCGAGGCCGACTCGGTTCGGATCGCCGTCTGGTAGACATCGTCGTACTCCAGGAGGGCGGTCCACCCCTCGCTGAAACTGTAGGCACAGTACTTGCACATACTCGGCCATACGTCGGACACACTGGTATCGATTGTGCCGCCAAACGAATCAATCCAGTTTCAGGACACTCTGGACCACCGATACAGTAATATACTCCCTCCCGAAGTAGCAGACGACTGCCGGTCGTCACAACCGGTATTCGGGCACAATGATAGACCACACTCATACAACGGATTCACTCTCGGGGGAGTGTCGACACTGCGAGTGGACCGTCATCGAATCGTCGTACGGGAGACTCGTCACGGCATATCAGAATCACCTTCGGAGCGACCACCCGACAGCGTGGCTCCGCAGTTAGGATATAAATAAATCGGCGGCGAGAGGTCGGCAGTTAGGGTTCGAGCAGCACCTTCGTCACACCCTCTTCGCGGTTGTCGAAGGCCTCGTACATGTCGGGAGCCTCATCGAGGTCGACGCGGTGGGAGACGACCCAACTCGGGTCGGCCTTCCCCGAGATGATCATATCCCGTAGCTCACGGTTGTAATCCTTGACGTTACACTGGCCGGTGCCCAGTTTGATCCCTTTCTCGAAGAGTTTCCCGAAGTCGATCCCGAGCCGACCCTGTGCGGCCATCTCGTCGGGCGCACCGGGGTCAGAGGGCACATAGAGGCCGGGGATGCCGAGCTGTCCAGTCGGTCGAACCACCTGGATCAGCTGGTTGAGGACGACCGCCGGGTTCTCGCGGGCCGGATCGTAGGCGTCGTCGCTCGGATCGGTTTCGGGATCGATCGCCTGGTAGCCAACGGCGTCGACGCCCTTGTCGACCATCGCGCCGTGGGTGTCTTTGATCTGCTCGACGGGGTCGCCCTCCTCGAAGTTGATCGGTGTCGCGTTACAGTGGTCTTCGGCGAGTTCGAGGCGCGAGGGGACACGGTCGACGACGTAGATATCGCTGGCTCCCTGGAGGTCGGCGCTGTAGGCGGCCATCAGGCCGACGGGTCCGGCTCCGAAGATGGCGATCGATTCGCCGGGTTCGAGGTTTGCGAGCCGAGTGCCGTGCCAGCCGGTCGGGAAGATATCCGCCAACAGCGAAAAGGAATCCTCGTGTTCGTCGCCCTCCGGCAGTTTCAGCGCGTTGAAGTCGGCGTACGGAACACGAAGTTTCTCGGCCTGTCCACCTTTATACGGCCCCATCGCAACATAGCCGTAGGCCCCACCGGCGAAGCCGGGATTGACGTTGGTACAGAACCCCGTCTTGCCGTTCTCACAGTTCTTACAGAACCCACAGGCGACGTTGAACGGGGCAACGATCCGGTCGCCCGCTTCGAGCGTGCTGACCGCATCGCCGACCTCGGTGACCGTCCCCATGTTCTCGTGGCCGAAAACGATTCCCTCCTCGGCGGAGGTCCGGCCCTCGTACATGTGGAGGTCCGAGCCACAGATCGCGGTTGTCGTGATATCGATTATCACGTCGTTTTCGTGTTCGATTGTCGGTTCGTCGACCTCCTCGATTGCGACGTCGTGAGGTCCCTGATAGACGACTGCTTGCATTGACATTTGATAACACCTTCTCCGCAGTTAGTACCGTGGCTCGCCGGTCGTGAATAATTTTCTTCAGTGTTTAAGATTGTAAAATAAGACAGTGGTAACAGCTGCGGCCAAGAGTATAATGATTAGTAGTCTCTTGCTGTAGTTAATAGCACACGGACAGAGAGTCAGCGTCGACCGGTTCGATCACCCGACTGGAGAGGGGGCGAGCGAACTCAAGGCGTACGTTTTCGTTTCTCGACTACGTGGACGTTCTCGATTGCAGTGTGGGGATACTGCCCATCGCTGTCCTTTTCGACTGCTTTACACATATCCCAGACGACGTTCAGGCCGGTGGTCACACCTTCGAGGGCCTCCATTTCACAGCCGGTTTTGCCGGTGGTTTCGACCGTGACGGTGAGTTCGATCCGGTCGTCCTCGACCGAAAAATCGGTCCCGACGTTCGTAATCGGGATCTGGTGGCACATCGGGATGGTTTCCCAGGTGTGTTTGACCGCCTGGATCGCGCCGATCCGCGCGGTGGCGAGCACGTCACCTTTGCCGAGTTCGTCGGCTTCGATCGCGTCGATCGTCGACTCCTGGAGTCGGATCTCGCCCGCTGCGACTGCTCGGCGGCTCGTGTCCGGTTTTGCGCCGACATCGACCATCTGGACTGCTCCCTCGTCGTCGGTGTGCGTGAGCTCCTCGGGGTCCTCACTCATTGTTCGAACGCCTCCTGGAGCCGCTCGATGAGATCCGTCGCCACGAGACCGTAGCCCGCCTCCTCGAAGGCGAGATCGCCCGCCCGGCCGTTTATATACGCGCCGACCGCTGCGGCGTCCCGGGGCTCGCGGCCGGTGAACAGCGAGCCGACGACGCCCGCCAGCACGTCGCCGGTGCCGCCGACGGTCATGCCGGGATTACCGGTCCGGCTGATCCGTGTTTCGTCACTGTCGGCAATCACGTCGTATGCGCCCTTCACGAGCAGCGTCTGTCCGATCTCGGCGGCGAACTCAGCGACCAACTCGGCGCGCCGCTCCCAATCGTCGTCAGTCTCGCCACCCATTTTTATAAGCTCACCCTGGTGTGGCGTACAGATCAGGGTAGCGTCGGTCTCGACCCGCGGCACGACCGACAGCGCGTCGGCGTCGACGACCGCCCGGCCCGAATAGGATTCGAGGAACGATTCGACGGCCGCCAGCGTCTCGTCGTGGCTCCCGAGGCCGGGGCCGCAGATCACGACGTCCTGCTCGGCGGCGAGATCGACGACGGTGTCGACGGCTCTCGGAGCGAACCGGTCGCCCTCGAAGGGGTGGACGATCAGGTTCTCGCTGTAGCTCTGGATCTGGGCGGCGACCGACGCCGGGCAGGCGACGTGGACGAGGTCTGCGCCCGCCCGAAGCGCGGCCTGTGCCGAAAGGGCAGGTGCGCCGGTGTAGGGGCCGCCGCCGATAACGAGCAGTTCGCCGTGGTCGCCCTTGTGGCTCTCGGCGGCCCGACCGCGGCCCCGGAGGTCGCCCGGTCCGACGAACAGTTCGGCCGCCTCGGGAATCCCGATATCGGCGACCGTAACCGGGATATCGAGCGATTCGAGGCCGGGTTTGCTGTCGTGGAAGGTAACGACGTGGTCGGCGTCGACGGCCACCCCCGCGGCATCACCCGTATCGGCATCGACACCGGAGGGCACGTCGACCGAGACGACCGGCGTATCAGTGGCGTTGATCGCTCGGGCGGCGCTGGCTTCGGGCTCCCGGAGCGCGCCGGTGACACCAGTTCCCAACATGGCATCGACGATGCAGTCGGCATCCTCCAGAGCGAGCCCGTCGAGGTGGATGGTGTCGGTGATGGTCGTTGTCGGCAGGTCGGCCTCCTGGAGAGCATCCCAGTTCTCGCGGGCGATGTCGGTGCCGATGGCTGCTGGTCGACCCAAAATGGCGGTTTCGACATCGTAGTCGCCGAGGAATCGCGCGGCGACGAAGGCGTCGCCACCGTTGTTGCCGCGGCCACAGACCAGAACAATGCGACTGCCGGGGTCTACTTCGGTACGAACAACGCGAGCGACGGCGTTGCCGCTGGACTCCATCAACTGCTTTCGAGGGATTCCGAGGGCGGCGGCGTTGGCGTCGACGGCCGCCATGCGATCGGCTCTGATCATGGCTGTTCTTTGCTGGCCCATCGGTTAATCGTACGGGCTCGCTATGCGGCCGCTGACCGACAGCGGCATCGGGTGGCCGGTCGACAGGTCGAGTCGACCGAACAGAAACCCCGCAATAGGCGTTTATTGAACTCGGTGCCGCACCACAGTGTGTCATGTCTCAGACACCACCCGACGAGCGACGCGCGGAGACGCTCGATCCGGACGCACAGGAACTGTTGGAGACCCTCGGCGAGGTGGGTGCGCCGGATATCTCACAGCTGTCGCCCGAACAGGCCCGAGCGGTCCTCGGCGACCTATTCACACCGGACGTCGACCCCGAGCCGATCGACTCGGTCGAAGAACGCAAGATCCGTGCCCCGGCGCGTGATATTCGGGTCCGTATATACGATCCCGAACCGGACGCCGACCTCCCGGCGACGGTCTACTTCCACGGCGGCGGCTGGGTCGCCGGGAACCTCGCGACCCACGACGGGGTGGCCCGCTCGCTGGCTACCGAGGGCGAGTGTACTGTGGTGTCGGTCGACTACCGCAAAGGGCCGGAACACCCGTTCCCGGCCGCGGTCGAAGACGCCTACCACGCGACCAAGTGGACGGCCGACGAGATCGCCGGAGAAAACGGGCTGGCGGTCGCCGGCGAGAGCGCGGGCGGTACCCTCGCAACGGTCGTCGCCCAGATGGCCGCAGAAAAGGAAGTCGGAACGCCGGAGATCGACCACCAACTCCTGTTCTATCCGGTGACGAACCACTCCTTCGAGACACCCTCCTACGAGGAGAACGCCGACGGCTACTTCCTCACCGCGCGGGGGATGGTCTGGTTCTGGAACCACTACCTCCGGAGCGACATCGACGGTGCGAACCTCCGGGCCTCACCGCTCCGCGCCCCGAAACGAATCCTTGCACAACTCCCGGATGCGACTGTCGTCACCTGCGGCTACGACCCGCTCCGTGACGAACAGTTCGCCTACAGTGAGGCTCTCGAAAACGCAGGGATCGGCGTCGACCATCACCACTACAGCGATATGATCCACGACTTCGCAAATATGCGGCGGCTGGCCGATCCCTTCGAGGGAATCGAGGCGGCCGAAGAGGTACGTGAGCGTGCCGGGGAGGCCCTCCGAGAGACGTTTAACTGATTCGGGCGTCGTCGGTGCCGCCACCAGCGAAGTCGACTTACTGGCCGTCGCGCAGCGTCCGGACGCGAGATTCGAGTTCGGCGATGGCGTCGGTCTGGTCGTCGGTCGCCGCCACGATGTTGTCGGCGGCGTCCTCCGTCCCGGCGGCGTGTTCGCGGGCCTCTTCGAGCGTCGTGGTTACCTCTTCGACCGTCGCCGCCTGGTCGTCGGTCGCCCGCGAGACCTCCGCGATCCCGTCGGCGGTCTGGTCGATGGCGGTGGCGATCTCCTCTAGGGAGGTCAGCACATCGGAAATCTGATCGCTCGCGGTCTCGATCTGCTGGTGGGACTGCTCGGCGGCGTCGACGGTCGAATCGGTCTGGCTCTGGAGTTCGTCGATGTTCTCGGTGATCTGTTCGGTGTACTGGCGGGTCTCGTCGGCGAGGTTCTTGACCTCGTCGGCGACAACCGCGAAGCCGTCGCCGTCCTCGCCGGCGCGGGCGGCCTCGATGTTGGCGTTCAACGCGAGGAGATTGGTCTGTTCGGCCACGTCGGAGATGATCTCGACGACGTTCTCGATGTCGTCCATCCGGTCGCCGAGTTGGGTGACGCTCTCGACGAGATCCTCGCCGAGATGGGTGACCTCGTCGGTGGCGGTGCGGACGTCCTCGGAGGCATCGAGGCCGTCGTTTGCGGCCTCCCGTGCCGTCTCGGCGGCCGTACCGACCTCTTCGGCGCTGGCGGCGACCTCCTCCATGCTCGCCGAGAAGGTCTGCATCTCGCCGACGCTCTCGCTCAACAGTTCGTTTTGCTCCTCTACGTTGTGTGAGATCTTGTCGGCGGCGCTGACCGCCCGCTTGACCGACTCGCCGAGGGCCGCCGCCTGCTCGTCGACGCGAACGACGACGTCCTGGAGGTTGTCAGCCATCTCGTTTACCTCGTCGACGACGCCGACCAGTTGGGCGTCGATGGCGTCGGTGTCGCTAAAGGAAGCCCGAGCATCGAGGTTGCCGGTCCGCAGTGCCCGGAGCGTCCCCGAGACCTCGTCGACCAGTGCCTCGGTGGCCTCCTGTCGCTGGCGTTCGTCGGTGAGGTCCTGGACCATCTCCATCGCGCCGACCAGCTCGCCGTCCTCGTAGAGCGGCATCACGGTGATCCGTGCGTAGTGTGAAACGTCGCCGCTGTGGTCGGTCAGTCGGTCTTCCTTGGCGTAGAGATACCGCGAGCGGTCTTCGAGGGTCAGCCCGTAGACCTCGTCGGCCGTCTGGGGCGCGTCGAGGACCTGCTCGATCATCGTTTTCTCCGTCTGGTCGTACAGCAACATACCGACATCCGACCGGCCAATCGCCTCCTCGGCAGGCACGCCGGAGAGTTCGGCCATATCCCGGTTCCAGGCGGTGATTTCCCCCTCGGTGTCGATCACGAAGACGGCCTGTGGGATGCCGCCGAGCAACACGTCGGTGTCGACATCGAAGCCCTGGTCGTCGGTGTCGGCGCTCCCGGCGTCGGCCGCAGTCGCCGCGTTGTCGGGAATGGTGACTCCTTCAGTGCTCGATTTTGTCCCGACCTGTCCCCCATCAGGACGTGCAGCGTGAGCCTCAGTGCCCTCCCCGGACAGCCACGAACGTACCCGCTGCAGCAGATTCAGACGCATTCTGCACAATACTGCAGGCTTCACCACAGTATAGTTTCCCCGCCAAGAATCAGGTTTGATAGTCAACGACGGGCAGCAAGGCGGTCGCGTGGGACGCGAGTGTTGCGGCAGTAGCTGTCGGGTAGTCTACCGGTGAGCTGTCCGGGGGCGCTGTCGACACACGGATCGATCGAAGCAACTACGACTGGGCCCTTTCCCACTCGAAATAGCGGCGCAATCCGTCCGCCAGTGGTCGGTGGTCGATGCCGAGTTCCCGTTTGGCCTTCGAGTTGTCGACGCGAACGCTGTTGCCACTGAGGAACTCCAGGGTCTCGGGTTCGAACCCCTCGGGCGGCGTCGCCACGCGCTCGACCACCCGCATGCCGCTGGCGAAGACGCTGAACAGCCCTTGCGGTGCCGTTCGCGGGGCCGGGATGCCGGTGATCGACTCGGCGGTATCGAACAGTTCGGCGAGCGTCCTGGATTCCCCCGCGATGATGTACTCCTCGCCGGGGCCGCCGCGCTCCATCGCCCGAATGTGTGACCGGGCGGTATCCTCGGCGTACTCGTAGGGGAACGCCCAGTCCTGGGGCACCATCGGCAACTCGCCCTCCAGATACCCCCGAAGGATACCCCGGGTTGTCCCGTAGGGTTTGTCCCACCGCCCGAAGATGTTGCCCGGCAGGACGACGACAAGTGGCAGTCCCTCCTCCATCATCGGTTTGGCGACCTCGTAGTGGGCCTCCCACTTGGTGCGGAGATACACCGACGGCGGGGGTGTTGGCCTGTAGGATTCGTCGACCACGCCCGTCTCCGCGTCGCTGTAGAGCCCCACCGTACTGGTATACACGGCCTTGTCGATCCCGAGTTCGTCGACCAGTTCGAGGACGTTCCGCGTCCCCTCGACGTTGATGCGTTCGGCCGTTTCCACGTTATCAGGGCCGGGGCCAATGTAGGCCCACCCCGCGATATGGAAGACGCCGTCGACGCCGACCATCGCCTCGCGCATACTCTCCTTGTGAGTGATATCGCCCTCGACGATCGTCGTCTCATCGGGGAGATGGGCCGCGTTCGACCGCGACCGGGTCAGTCCGGTCACATCGTGGCCGTCGTCGACGAGTTGATGGACGACGTGAGAACCGAGCAATCCTGTCGCTCCAGTGACGAAGTAGTGCACGTTACTGTGGAACTGACAGTCGACTATAGAGATTCGTGCAACATCTTGATTTCTGTAGCCATGGGAGTCGACCAGCTACGGCTGAAGGAATAAGTGGCCAGTCAGAAAGCCTAGGCCGGAATTTGAATCCGGGCTCTCGTCCTTACCAAGGACGCGCTTTACCGCTAAGCTACCCAGGCACGCAATCAATCGTTGGCCGGATATGCTTTTACGCGTTTCGATTCGACGCCGCTGCCGGGCGATTTTCCCTACCCATCGCTGGCCGAGGAAGGAACGGCCTCGTCGACACCCGACAACTCAGTGAGCCGACTCACAGCGGACTCCGAAAGCACGGTCCCGGCGGCCGACAGCTTCTCGCCCTCGGCGCGGGCGAGGTCGGTCGCAAACGAGAGGACCTCCGCCGAGGGGTCGGTGTCGACCGCAGTCAGCCCCGCCCGCACTGCCAGCGCGAAGATATCGGCTTCAAGATTCCGGTCGAGCGTCTCGGTGTCGGCGTCGCGTCGGCTGCGAAGTGTCTGATCGCGGCCGAAGTCCTGGACGGTCTCGACCGCGGCCGCGGAGGCCTCGGTTCGCGCCAGCAGGTAGAACCCACGAGAAACAAAGACGTCGGCGGCCAGGATGTCGATATCGGCGTCGATCTCGTCGGTCGTCGTCTCGGTCCACGGCTCGGCGTGGGCGATCGACCGGGTGAGCCGGAGTCCCTCATAAATGAGTTGGACGCCAGCACTCCGCTCGGCAAGCGATTCGAGGTCGACCGCCGCGTTGCCCGCTTGGGCGCTCAGAAAGACCAGTACACCCGGTGCCATCGACCCCTCAGCCAGCCGGTCGAACAGCACCTCCTGGAGGTGCTGGGGCTCGATATCCGCCACCACCTCCCGTGCTGCGGCCCGAGCCCGCGCGGCAGTATCCATCTCCTATTCCTAGAATTGCGACGGTCAAAGACCTTTGGAAACACCCTACAGGTCCAGGGGCTGGGGGGCTGGCGGCATCGACCGCTTGTGCTCGCTTCCCGCAACGAGTCCCTCGACCCGCTCGATGTCCGCGCGGCTCACGCCGTCCAGAGCCCGAACGGTCGCAGCCGTCGAAAGCGGACCGTCAATGTGGAGCGCGAGGATCGCATCGACCGTATCATACCCCACGCCCATCTCGTCTTCGTCGGTTTGGCCGGTCCACATCCCCGCCGTCGGCGTCTGCATCACCAGATCGTGGGGGACGCCGATGTGGGCGGCCAGCTGGCGGACCTGCTGTTTATACAGCCCGCCGATGGGGTTGCAGTCGACGGCTTGATCGCCGTACTTGGTGAAGTAGCCGGTCATCGCCTCCGCTCGGTTGCCGGTGCCGAGGACGACCCGGTTTTCGGCATTTGCCACGAAGTAGTTCAGAACGGCCCGCGTCCGGACGTAGACGTTGCCGGTGGCCATCCGGTCGTCGGCCGCTTCGGGGACGGCCTCGAAGAACTGCTCGGCGATCGGTTGGATCTCGATCACGTCGTACTCGATGCCGAGATCCATAGCAACGCGCTCGGCGTCACTCATATTGTCGGCGTCGTTGACCTCGCTGGGCATGACGAGACCGTGTAATCCGTCAGCACCGAGGGCCTCGACGGCGAGGTAGGCGGTCGTCGTCGAGTCGATCCCGCCCGAGAGGCCGAGGGTGGCCCCATCGGCACCGGCGGCCTCGACAGTCTCACGAACGAACGAGACGAGGTGGTCGCAGGTTCGATCCAGTTCGGCCTCCGAGAGTCGGAGATCCAGCGGGGCATCTTCGGAGAGAACGTCGGCATGACTGCTCATACCAGTTCCTTGGCTAGGATAGACTAATAGGCTCGTATTAGCCCGTCGTTGTCGACGTACGTTCAGTTCCTGTCGACTAGGTTTGAACCTACTGTCAACCACCGAGATAGGACTGCACAGAACGCCCGAAACACAAGCAGGCTCCAGCGGCTACTCCGGCATCCCCGAGAGCGTGTCGAACCGTTCGTAGGTGAGTTCGATCGACTCGATGGCCATCCCGTTTGCGCCGCCAGTGAGATCGGGGCCGCTCCATTTGATCGGGTAGGCGTTGGTGAACTCCCAGCCCCATGCACTTTCGCCCTTGAAGCCGGATTTGAGTTTGAGGACGACATCATGCTTCGTGATCGTCCCGCTCATCACCTCCTGGAGCCAACTCCAGAAGCTCGTGTCCTTGGTGAGGCCCCGCTGCAAGACGAGATTCGCGTGGGCGAACCCGCCGGGAAGCTGGTGGACGTGGTCGTTGACGCCGCCTTCGCGGTAGGTAACGGTATCGAGCTCCATCGTGAGCCCCGAGACCTCCGAGAAGCCAGCGACCGGCTGGCCGTCGACTTCGAGTTCGAAGTTGTACTGCGAGTAGGGATTCTCGACCACTACCGGTCACCCCTCGAACTCCGGATTGACCAGCTCGATGCCGCCCTCGGTGCGGCCAGTGGGGCCGCCGCGGCCGCCGGAGCCGGTCTCTCGGTTGAGTTTCTCGTTGATCGTGCTGATCTCATCACACCACCGTTGGCGTTCCCAGTGGGGCATCCGCAGGACCTCGTCGTGGCTCCAGTTGAAATGGTAGGCCACGAAGGCGACCTCTTCGTAGAGCTCATCGGGATCGTACAGCCTCAGCCCGTCGGGTTTCCCAGTTCGGCCTCGCCGTCGACCGCGTCCATCCCGGTCGGCTCCAGACTGCCGCCCTCGCCGGGAACCGCGGCCTGGGCGTCGTCGGGGCTGTTGATCCGCTCGTAGAGCCCCTGGAGGAACTCCAGGTCGGTGACGAACAGCGACTCGATCACCTCAGGGTCGACCGTCTCCAGATCGCCGAGTTCGGTGACCACGCGCGACAGCAGCACGACAGTCAGATACGACGAGTTCGACTGGACGCGCGGGTCTTTTAAGGGCTTGATCTCGTCGGCGGCTGTCGCCAGCCGCATGCGACCCTCCTTGTGGAGGGTGCCGTCGTCGTCGACGTACCCCTGCGGCAGGGTGAACTCGTGTTCGGTCTGGAGTGCCGAGTCGGTCACTGTTGACCCTCCGTTCGGCCGCAGGAGACGACGATACGGTCGGCGTGTCGCTGGCTCCGACCCGTGTGGAGATAGCCCTCGTCATCGATGCGGGCCTCAGCACTGAGGCGGTGGGTCGAGAGTGTGTATGAGTCGCGGTGTCGTGTGTGGGCCGTCATACGTCCTTCCGCTCCATTTCGTCGAAGGTGATGACGTAGGTCTCGACGGCGACGTTGTCGCCGCCGCCAGCCCCGGAGTTGAGCGATGGCGGCTGGTACTCCTTGGGCCAGGCCTTCGTGAAGTTCCACCGCAGGTGCGATTCGCCCTGCTCGTCCTGGAGGATAACCGCGATCTCCTTGCGGGCATCGTCGAGATTGCCTTCGACGACGGTCTGCCGCCAGTCGAACATTTCGCTGTTTTCCTGCTTCGAGCCACGTTCGAGGATGAGATCGTCATAGACGGTCTTGCCCCCGAGAGCACGGTCGTGGGTCGGATCGTTTCCTTCGCGGTACTCGACCTGTTCGGTGCGCTGGGTCGGGATCTCGACGCGGCGGAAGCCACCGATCTGGATGCCGTCGAGTTCGATACGGAACCGGTTTGCGCGTAGTGGGCCATGTCTGTCTGGCATTGGTGTGAGTAGTGTGGATCGTTAGCTGCGTGGTTAGGCGTCGGCCGTCCACTGGCCGATTCTGAAGACGACGAACTCGGCGGGTTTCACCGGCGAGATGCCGATCTCGACGATCAGTCGGCCGTTGTCGATATCGTCTTGGGTCATCGTTTCCTCGCCGCATTTGACGTAGAAGGCCTCGTCGGCGGTCGATCCCTGGAGGCCGCCGTCGCGCCAGACGGTCGTCAGGAAGTTCTCGACCGACTGTCGGACGCGGGCCCACAGGTCCTTGTCGTTGGACTCGAAGACCGCCCACTCGGTGCCCTCCTCGATCGACTGCTCGACATAGAGGAAGAGCCGACGGACGTTGATGTACTTCCAGGAGGGGTCGCTCGACGTCGTCCGAGCACCCCAGAGCTGGATGCCGCGGCCCTGGAAGCTCCGTAGGCAGTTGATCCCCTTCGGATTCAGGAGGTCCTGTTCGTCTTTGGTGATCTCGTGTTGGAGCGAGACCGCGCCGCGAACCGGCTCGTTGGCCGGGGCGGCATGGACGCCGTGGGTCGCGTCGCTCCGGGCGATGATGCCTGCGACGTGGCCGCCCGGCGGGACGAGTTTCTGGCGGTTGGTATGCGGGTCCGAAACCTCGATCCACGGGTAGTAGTAGCCCGCATACGAGGAGTCGACCGGCGTCTCCATGTCGGAGACCGCACCGGCGACCTGCGGGGCCTGCAGGATCGCAAACCGATCGCCCTTGTTCTCACAGTGGGCGACGACAGCGTCGGTCAGGCCGGTAATATCGTTCTCGTCGGGGACACAGACCAGCGAGATGTCGTCGTGCTGTTTGAAACCGGCCAGCCCGGTCCGCATTCCGGGCTGGTCGACGCCCTCGTAGTCCGACAGGGAGACCTCGTCGCTGTCGGGCTTCGAGGAGAGATCCGAGGCGACCTCGACGTCGACTTCCTTCTCGCCATCGCGGACTGCTTCGATATCTGCCTTCAGGTCGGACTTCTTCTGGCCCGTATCGAGATCGAGCGGTTCGCCGATCTCCTGGAGCTCGGCTTTCTTTTTGTCATCGAGATCCTCGGGGATCTGGACGGTCTGCTGGCCGCCGTCGGTCGCCGCCGCAGCGGTCCGGTTGGCCGTCGAGAGCCACGTCAGGCCCGCGGTTGGCCGTCCGTCGGCGAGATACTCGGCGTCGACGAGCACCGAGCCAGCCAGCTGCGACTCGTAGAACTGGCTCGATTCGGGATCGACCGAGAGGTCCTCGTAGGTCGTCTCGACATCCGGGGCGGGCGTCGGTTCCGCAGCGGCAGGCTCCTCGACGGTTTCGATATCAGTAGACCAGTAGCGGACGGTGAGGTCGAAGTACTCGCCCTGTCCGTCGGAGGCAATGACTGCGACACTGTTGCCCCACTCGCCGGGGCCGTTGGCCGCCAGTTCGAGGACCGAGTTGCCGCTCTCGTCGGCCAGTTCCGCAGTTGCGAGGTCGTCATGATCGGCCGCCGTCACGCGACCGACGTAACACCGACTGCCGCCGTTTTTGAAGTAGCCGTCGACGGCGGCATCGAGATCCGAGGAGGATGGACTCTTGCCGTAGGTGCGTTTGAACTGTCCGAAACTCGTGATCAGCGTTGGTTCAACCGGACCGCGCTCCGTCTCGCCGAGGAAGCCAGCCGTGCTCGTGCTGGCCCCTTCGACGGATTTGGTTCCGGTGTCTACTTCCTCTACGTATACGCCTGGGGATTGGTATTCTGGCATTTATATTCCGTTGTGGAATTCTGTTTGACCGTACTATCTGTCTGAACCGGTACATAGCATACGGTTGTCACTTTGACATATATAGTTACGTAAATTACGCGTTCTTGGTCGCCGTATAAACGATTTCGAGGTCGACAGCGGCTTCGGCAACGCCGTCGAGCGCAATCGCGACCTCCACGGCGGGCTGGTCGTCGGCAAGCGTCGACTGGAGCTCCGCGACGGCATCGAGATACCGGTCGGCCGTCTCTTCGCGGGCCGTCCCGACGAGTTGGTCGCCGATATCGACGAACAGCGAAGAGAGGTCCGCGACCGTCGTGATATACCGATCGGGGTCGGCGTGGACCTCGTTGTGGCTGGCAGCCTCGACCTGGTGGGCGATCTCACGAGCCGCCTTGCTGACCGAGCCGTCGTGGTCGGCGAACCGTTCGGCGGTCGACCGGAACTGTCGGGCGGTCGTCTCGAGCGTTTTCCGCAGCAGGTGTGTGGTCGTCGTCTGCTGGCGAGCCTTGAGATCGGCGAGTTCGGACTGGAGATAGTCGACGCGCTCGTGAATCCCCTCCAACTCGGTTGGATCGAGCTCCGGCTCCGGAGGTTCGGCCTCGATTTCGGTCCGGTGTGGGTTCTCCGTATCGGCGAGATGGTCGACGAGCAGGCCATACAGCAGGTCGTGGTTGAGGCCGTACTCCGGCTGCGGGGCTGTCTCCGATCGAACCCAATTGCCCCCCGACTGCCGCTCGAACCCACCGAGATACACTGCCGCATCCGTGCGGCTGGGCTCGTTGGTTCGGTGGGTGTCGTGGTATGCCGCCGCGATCCGCCCGGCGAGCGCAGACGGATCGTCGGCCGAGAGATCGACATCGAGTCCTGGAACCGGTTCGCGGTCCGGCGGGCGCTCCCGATAGGTCAGCTCGAAAGACTCACGGAGCCGGTTGGACGCCGTCTCGGAGACGGGGCCGTCGGCATCGGGGACGGGCACGGATTCGAGGGCCGTTTCATCGAACCGGACAAAGAGGTGGCACTCTTCGCCCTCTGGGGCCGGGAGCGTCTTCGTCGTCGGCGTCTCGACGACGATCGGGCGACCCGAACCGTCGATAGCGACTCCGGCGTCGACCGAGACGGTGAGTTCGCCATCGCTGCTTTCGATGGATCGAACCCCGAGCCCGCGAAGGATTCCTGCACTCGTTGTATGGCGGGTCACCAGTTCCAACCGCCCAGCGTGGTACCGCTGTTCGGCCTCCATATCCGCTGCCGTCATGAGCTTCCCGTCGAAAAACCGGTTTTTTTCGAACTGACTCGCCGCCTGCGTCTCCGGCTGTTCGCTATCGTTGACCATTCGAGATGACAACCAGCGGTCCTGTGCCGAGTACTAGTATTTAGACCTACGTATCGTTCAGCAGGGAGACGGCGAAATCAGTCGAGGACGGCGGTCTCTCCGAGCGCTGCCGCGCCAAGTTCGAACTGTCGTTCGGAGAGCCGCGTCGTACTGCCGAGGAAACTGTCGACGCCGAGTCTGAACTCCGGCTCCAGTTCGACGAGCGAGCCGCGGACGTGGGCCGGGGTTTCGGCCTCGATAATCGTTTCGACCGCCTCCCGGTGGTCGGGATCGTCGAACGGCCCGGCGTAGACGGCCACCGACTGCTCGCCCGGAAGCGCCGTTTCGTAGGCCTCACTGACTGCCCTCGACTCGATCCCGTCGAGCGCCTGTGGTTCGAGAATACAGAGCCCGTGGTCGACACCTTTTAAATTATCAGATTCGCCCGGGACGAACCGGTCGCCCGGTGGCGTTTCGGGCGGCGAGATATGGCGGAGATAGAGTGCCAGTCGCTCCTGGAGTCCCTCCCTCGTTCCTCGCTTGCGATAGTGCTGTGGTGCCGAGGCCACCAGCTCACGGGTCGCCGCTGTCGGCCAGTCGACCGGCGCATCGGCACCGATCCAGGAGGCGAGCCACGGCAGCGTCTCGCTCGGCACAGCCGCGGGGTCGAAATACCGAGTCACCGTCTCGATCTCGCGTTCGACCCCAGTGAAGACGGTCCCGAACACCGACAAAAACTGTTCAAGGAAGGCCGCCGAGTCGGCATCGTCCTGATACAGTTCGGGCAGATACTGGAGATACGACTGGCGCGGCCAGAACGCACGCAAGGAACTGACGCGTGGCGTCTCGGTCGGACTCCCCACGAGTTCGAGCCGGACTGTGAGATAGCGGCCAGTAGCCTCCGACAACAGCACGTCGGTCGACTGCGGCTCGACGGTCTGCCAGCGATCCGAGAGGGCGGTCTCGACGGCAGCCAGCGCGGCGTCGAGACAGCCACTCACCTCGTCGACAGTGAGTTCGTCGGCGAGGGCTGCCAGTTCGGCCGGGGGAGCAGAGAGCAGTTCCCAGACCGAATCGATCCCCGCCGAGGCCAACAGCGACTCGTCGAGACCAGTCACCGCCGAGAGGGGTTCGTCCAGCGGTGACCGGTCGTCGCTGGCGAGATACGACAGCCGGAGTTGACTGCTTGCAGTCGGCCGATCGCAGCCGACGGTCAGCCGGTGCCACTGGATCGATCCCCCGGCATCGAACTGCCGGTAGGCTCGCCCACGGTAGCGGCCATCAGAGTCCTGTGTGTGGGTGTCGGTCGAATCGAGCCGCAGACAGGAGCCGTCGCCAGTCACGGCATACGAAACGCCAGCAGGGCTCGCGGCCGGTGTTCTGAACACGCGACAGCGACCGTCGAGCCGGTGTCGCTCCAGGACGCTCGACGTCCCGGGGTCGACAGCACCGACGAGAGTCTCGTCACCGGTCGACGTCGAGCCCATCACGAGCAGCGGCGACGATGTTCCCGTCGCGATCTGCGTCGGCATCACCGAGGTCTCGTCCCCATCGGTCGTTTCGAACGTCGACAGCGGGAACGGCCCGGGATCGATGTTTTCCTCGACGGTGCGTTTCCGAATCCGGTGGTTCCGACCGACCGGAATCCGGCCATCGAGGAGTTCGCCCGTGGACGCCTGTTTTTGAACCGGTCTGTGGTCGGCGTGGGCTTCGAGGACGTAGATATCGCCGGTCTCCTCGACGGCCATATCGAGCGGACGGGACAGCGAATCGAATACCGCCTCGACGCCCCCATCGTGCTGTACGGTGAACACAGCCTCGGCTGCGGCATCGAGGAGATACAGTCGGCCGTCGGCAGCGGTGATCGTCACCGGTTCGTCGAGGCCGGTTTCGATAGTACCGATCGACTGTCGAAGCCGCGTGGAGACGACCGCCAGCGTTCCCATCTCGTCGACGACGTAGAGACGCTCGCCGACCACACAGAGCGCCCGCGGCTCGGCGCCGCCATCGGCCCTCCAGAGGCGATCTTCGACCGATCGGCGCTTGTCGTGACGGGAGACGGTTCCTGATTCCTGGAGCGCATACAGCGTCCCGTCGGCATCGACCGTGATATCACGGGCAGTGGGCGACAGCTGGTCGACGGTCAGCGAGGGCTCCGAAGCGAGTTCGATCCCGCCGTCGCGGACGGCGATGTTCCGCCCGGCCCACTGCTGCCAGTCGGTGTCCGTGTGTTCGGTGACTGCTGAAAACTCCATCAGTTGCTTCCCCCGTCACGAACGGTCGACTCGACAGCAATGTGCTCAATATAAAACAGCGAGCCGTCGTCGATCCGAACGGTCCCGTCAGGAGTGACCGAGGCGTCGCCCACCGTCCGAACCGAGAGCTCGTCGACGTGGTCGACTGCCGGAAGCTCCAGGAGCTCCTCGCGGAGCTCGGCGGTCGTCAGCGAGCGGCCGAACGGCCAGCCCTCTCCCTCGAAGCCACGGATCGGGTCGAGATAGGCTTCGAGCCGGGTTTCGATCGCTGACCGGTCGCCGCCACCGGCGTATCGGTCGGTGACGGTCACCGAGACGGAGATATCCAGACCGACGTAGGTCGGCGGGACGACGGCCACGCGATCGGTCAACAGGCGATGGCTGTCGAGCTGTTTCTCGACGGCTTCGCGGAACCCCTCGCTCGGCGTGGGGCGTGTCACATCGGGCGGCGCGTACGGAACGACGACGACCGAGACCGGCGAGGCCGCGTCGGCTGGCACGTCAACGGCGGTCCGAGCGATCCGCAGCCCGGGGGTTCGCTCGGCGAGCTCGGCGTACTCCGACTCGGTCACTGCGCGGTAGGTGGTGTCGAAATCACGCTTGCAGCGATCAATGGCCTCCTCGATCGATTCGCCTCCTCGACCGCCGGTCGCAGCCCCCTTCGGAGAGACGTCGACCTGCTCCAAGAGCCCGTCGTCGAGCCGCTGGTCGCCATCGATGAACCACCAGCTGGCCGTCTCGGGGACGTTGCCATCGGCTCCGCCGCCCGCGATGTACGAGGCGGTCACCGTGGCGTCGACCGGCGGTCGCCGACCGGTTCGGTTATCTCCGAATTCGAGAATCCCTTGCTGGCGGTCAAGCACGTAGTGGCGGTCGGCAGGACCGGACGCATCGAAATCCGCGACTTCGGACCATGGCTCACCGTCGACCGAGACAGTCGCCGACAACACGGGCGCGTGATCGAACTCATATGTTTCGGGAGCCGTACCGGCCACCCCCTCGTTGCAGGGCTCCAGTGTCGCCTCGTGGTGTCGGCGGTGGCTGGCTTCGACGACGTTCAACTCGACGGCATCGAGCTGTGGCGGGATCTCGTAGCCACCGGTCTCGACGCGACACCGGAGCCAGACCAGTCCCGGCTGGTGGCCGAACAGACCACACTCCTGGCTGCCCCACGCTGTCGGCTCCCACGTCGCTGGCCGTTCGAGAGTCACGAAACCGGTCTCGTAGAGGCTGTTTGTGGTATCGCGGCCGACTGCCAACGGCTCCCACTGGGCCTCACGGTCAGCAGGGCGGTAGCCCCGACAGTACTCCCAGACGAGCTCGACCGATGGCTCGAAGGTCGCCGGATCGGACGTCGAGAAGGGCGGGCTCCCAGCCGACGGGTCGGGGAGATCATCGTCGTGGAAATCGACGAAAAGCGAGAGCTCCTCGGCCGATTCGAATGGGTCGCCCGCAAAGCCGAGGGCGAGCACCGATCCAGGAGCGGGATCGTCGCCAAACGCGCGGTAGTGGACGCCGTCGGTCTCGTTGGCATCCGTCTTCGGTTCGTGGCCCTGGTCGTGGTCGGCGACGACCGCAGCGAGGGAGCAGTCGGTCAGTGTCGTCCTGTGGGTCGTCTCGAACGTTTTGAGGGTCCCCGAGCCGTCGTCGACGCGGAGCGGGGTGTTCGCCGGGAGCCGACCGGCCCCTCCCTCGGCGGGCGAGAGATCGAGAACTACCGACGCTGGCTGGGGCGGGGTCGGCCGCACACCGAGTAGCTGGAGGTGTTTTTCCCGGTGGGCGTCGGTGATCTGATCCAACTCGTAGCTGTGGGTCTCGGTCAACCACGCCAGCAGTTCCAGGATCGTGATTCCTGGATCGTGAGGATTGAAATCGGTCCACGCCACGTCCGACGAGGAGATGAGCGTCTGGCCGCGATCGACCAGCTCCTCGTACTCCAGTTCGTCGAGCTGTGGCACGTCGATACTCATTGTCGGCCCCCCAGCTGGACGGAGATCGTGTGCTCGCCGCTACAGACCAGCCCATCGAGCGATAGCTCCGGTGTGGGTGAGCCCTCAGTCAGTCGGTGTCGATTGCCACTCTGCTGAACGGTCGCCGACAGCTCAGTCACAGCCTCGACGCCCGCGACAGAGGAGAGATGCGACTGGAGCGAGGCCGTCGTTGGGAGGTCGCCGAACGCCCAGCCGGTTCCGTCGTCGCCGTCGAGAGGGTGGAGATAGCAGTCCAGCGTCGATTCGAGCTCGGATTTCAGCACCGAGAGACTCGTGTCGCCGGTTGTCTGTACCGTCGCCTCGACCGAGACGGGGGCGTAGTTCGGCCCACGAACCGTGATGCCGGACCCCTCACCGGCGGTGATCCGCGCTGGGGCAGCCTCGCTGACTGCCCGCTCGACGCGCTGTTCGAGCGCCATCGAGGGCATGGGTCGGTCGTCGTTCGAGTCGGGGACAATCAGGAGAGTGATCCAGCCCGGCTGCCGGGTCCCGTCCGGGCCGAGATGCGGCTGGCACTCGACAGTCGCGAGTTTGCGGACGGCCGTGGCTGCGATCTGCTCGAAATCCGACGCCGTAACCGCTCGCCCACGGGTTTTGAGTTCGCCCGCCGCGCGTGTGGCGACCTGTTCGGTCGGCTCGACACCGATCCCGCCGTCGGCTGGTGCAGGGTTGTCGACCGATTCGACCAGCGAGATCGGCGTTTTGAGATCCATGACTGCGCCCGATTCGACGTTTCCGGCCGGACCGCCGCCGGTAGTATATGTCGCCCGAACCGCGTTGCCGTGCGGCGGGATCGCCCCGGCATCGCCGTCGCCGAAGGAGATCCTGCCCGCCGAGCGATCAGGGCGATAGACACGACTGTCGCTACCAGCGCCGACGAAGTTGTCGACGGGCGTCCATCGAACCCAAAACGCCGTGAGTTCGCCCTGATCATCGGTGATTGCGGCAACGCGATCGGGCTGTGTCTCCTGGAGATCGGCCCGCTCGGCCGCCGACAGCGAGTCGGCCTCGTCGACCCAGACCTCGCAGTCGATGAGTGGGCCATAGGCGCAGTCGAACTGCTGGTCGGCCGAGCCGTCGCTCGTCCCGAGAGTCTCGTCTTCGATCGTCCGGGCGTTGTCAGCCCACTGCGTGTTCGGATGGAGTCCCCCAACGACGGGTGGCCGAGCGTCCGCTCGCGGCGACCGACTGCCAGCGGTCGGAGCCGATTGGTGGCTCTCGCCGCGCTCGGTCACAAGCCGATCTTCGGTTACGACAGCCCGAACCCAGTGACACCGTGTTCCGAATCGCTCGTGTTCGACGGTCGGCTCGGGGAACCGAAGCGAGACGATCCCGCTTTCGGTGAACCCACAGGTCCCGTCGTCCACGGGGAGCCGCGACCAGCTGTCGGTCTCGGGGTCCGTACAGTACTCCCACTGAACGCCGGGATCGAACCCTCGGGGATAGCCGGGGTCTGCCAGCGGGACGAAGACCGGAATCGGGCCATCCCGTAGCACGCCATCGAATCCCAGATAGATCGTCTGGCTCGCCTCGGAGAGGCGGTCGAACGGCTGAAACCGGTCTGCCGTCTCCGGCACCGACTCACGGACGCCGTTGTTCTCGGTGACCACGTGGGCAAACGAACTGTCGGTGTGTTCGTACCGAAGCGAGATACCGCCGTACTGTGGCGAGTCGGTGGGATCGAACCCACCGCTGTCGGGATCAGTCACGTCGACCGACGGCTGGCCGTAGCTCCCGCTGACGAGGCGGCCGCGAATCCAGCGTGCCTCGTGTCCCGAGACAGCCGTTGGCGCGATGTCGTCGGGAACGACGAACTGGAGAGTGCCAGCCGCACGGAGGCTGTCGGTGTCGTCCGACTGGACAGGCAACCCGGTCCAACTGGTTCCGTTCCAGTACTCCCAGGAGAGCTCCGGCGGCCCCCCGAGCACCCCGAAATCGACGCCCGAGGAATCACCGTCGACAGAACCGTTTGGCTCGCTGGGAGCCGACGCCGAGTCCGTCGACGAATCGGCCACCGGTGACTCGAACGAGAGGGTAACGAGGGCACCGGGTTTACTGAGCGGTTCACTTGCAGTGAGATAAAACGTCGAAGACGGCTGTGGGAGCCGCCCAAGGGGCCGAATATCGGAATCATCCCCGAAGGAGAGTGGCACGTCGTCGGTGAATCCAGCGTCGGGCGTGAGCCGGTCCCTCTCGGGCGACTGGCCGACCAGTACGCGAACTGACTCGATCTGTGTGGCAAACGGGGCCGATGAAGAGGTATCTACTCGACATCGAATCCACCGTGATTCGATCCCATCGATAGTCGTCGAGACGAACTCGTTCGGAAGCCGAAGGCAGACCGAATACCCCTCGTCGGTCGACTGTTGACGTGTCGAGAGCCGGTCAAGCCGGTGGCGCAGCGACTCCCCGGCGTCACCGTCGGCGATCGCCGATCTGTCGGCGGTCGCTGCGGTGTCGGTCGGGAGGCTGTGCCAGCCCTCTCCCCCGTCCTCGTCGACGCCATAATACTCCCAACAGAGACACGCTTCGAGCACCTGTGGGTCGACCGAACCGCGAAGCTCGATCTCGATGATCGAGCCGGGATCGAGTTCGAGAACCGAGCCGTCGCCGAAATACAGGGCGTGGTGCTGGTGGTTTGGGCCCGCAAACAGTCGCTGCGAGTCGCCGTCGATCGCTGCCTCGTGGCTGACGAGTCGGTCGGTTTCGGGGTCGACGGTATACCACGCCATCGGCGAGGCGGGTGTCGCCTCGAAGCTCCCTTCTTGTGGAATCTCGAATACCGCCGTCTCGTCGTCGGCCGTCGCCGCGACGGCCTGTGTCCCACTCGGAACCGATACGTTTCGGTCGAGATCGGCCGAGACGTCGACCGACAGCGGGAGTCGGGCGGCCTGCGGTGGACGGCGCTGAAAGCCGAGACTGTCGAGAAACGCCGCGCGATGTTTTTCGGGCAGTCGGTTGAGCTGTTGGATCGTCTCGCCGCCGAACTCCGCAGCGATCCGGAGCAACAGGGAGGCCACGTCGGTCGAACTCGACTCCCACCCGTCGACGTAGCTGTCGGCCAGCTCGGTGAGTTCGCCTACGAGCTCCTCCTGGCTCCGGTCGTCGAGCGTCGGCGGCTGGGTCATCCGTCACCTTCCGTCAGATAGAAGGGATACACCATATTCGAGAGGCTGTTGGTGGTTCTGACGTGGTATGCGATCTCGATCAGTACCTTGTTCGGCTCCTCGTCGTCGGTGTGGGCGTCGACTGATTCGATATCGATCCGTGGCTCCCACCGGACCAGCGCCTCTCGGACGCTGCTTTCGATGAGGTTCAGCGTCGACGGCGTCGCGGCCGAAAACAGGTGTTTGTGGATGTCACAACCGAACTCGGGTCGCATGAGTCGCTCGCCCTTCGCGGTGCCCAGAATGATTCGGATCGACTCCTGGATGTCCTCGTCGGCCGACGAGACCGCGACATCGCCCCGACGGTCGGTGCCGACCGGGAAGCGCCAGCCGGTTCCTAAAAACTCCTCGGACATCGTGGATCACCCGATGTGGACCGACGGACAGCCCGACACGATCGTGTTCGGCGGGCCGTTTTCGATCACCTTGTCGCCGAGCCGCGTGGCGGGCAGCTTGTTAATAAATACCGAGCTGCTCCCTTTGAGGACGGAGCCGCCGACGTGCGGGACGACCCCGCTGGTCAGCGGACAGGTGTGGTGATCCAACACCCGCCACGCTGGCTTTTTGCCGATCATCACGTTCGTACTGCATTTTCCGACGAGTGGCGTTCCGTGTGCAGTCCCGTCGCCGAGTCGTGCTGCTGGATTCATGTTAGTTAAGGAATATCATCTTCCCTTTGATATTTAAAATCGCGCCCGCTTCGATCGCCATCGCCATCGTACTATTTATATCGAGTTTGCCCTTGCTCGTCAGGCTCGCCTTCGATTTGCTTGAGAGATCAAGCGACTGCTTCGCGCCGATGTCGACGGTCTTGTCGCCGCGGAGTTTGATCGTCTTGGCTCCCAATTCGAGTGTGTCGGCGGCCTCGATCGAGACCGTATCGGACGACGAATCGAGCCGAATCCGATTCTTGCCGGATTTATCGGCGATTTCGACCTTTTCTTTCCCATCCGCATCGTTGAGTGTGATCGTGTGGCCAGCCTTGGTTTCGATCGTGAGCTGGCCGCCATCGTCACCGTCATCGAACTGGACCCGATGACCCTGCCGGGAGACGATCTCGCGGATGTCGTTGTTCCCGTCGCTGTTCTTCTGTGGGGGTTTTCGGTTGCCGTTCCACAGCGAGCCGATGACGAACGGCTGGTGGACGTCGCCGCCCGCAAAGGCCACGAGGACCTCATCGTTGATCTCCGGCAGGAAGTACGAGCCGTACTGTTTGCCGCTCATTTCCGTCGCGATCCGGGCCCAGTAGCTCTCGTCGTCGGCCTCCCGCCACGGGAACCGGAGCTTTACCCGGCCGAGGTCCTTCGGGTCCTCGTTGTCGGTGACGATCCCGATCCGGACGCCGCTGATCCCGTCGCGGTTCTTGGTCGACCGGTCGAAGATGTCGGCGTGGTCCATCAGGCCACCTCCGTCGCCTCGAAGCTCGTCCGATACCCCGAGCCCCCCATGCGGTGGGTGGCGTTGGTGACGTAGTAGTCGCCGGAGAACCGGCCGCCCAACTCTTCGAGTGTGACAACCTCACCGGCTCGAATCGCGGGGTTGCCATCGGTCTCGCCGTGGCCCTCGATGCGGCCGTCGGCGTGTCGGCTGTGCTTCTTTTCTGCGATCCGTTTGGCTTCGTTTCGTGACATAACTGGTACTCTGAACACTTCGGTGTAGTCGGCGGCGCTACTGCCTGCGGTGGCGACGATCTCCTCTGCGGCTTCGGCATCCCACGACCGAACCTCGACGCGGTGGTCGGACTTGGTGTCGGTGATCTCGGCGTAGAAGTCGTGGAGCGCCTCGCCGTACCAGAGTTCGGCCACCGGTTTGCTGTCGCTCCCGCGGCCGGTCTGTGGCCGAAACCGAACCGTGTCGCGCTCGGCAAAGAACGCGAAGCCGTAGTGGTCGGCCAGCGCCTCCAGAAATCGGTAGTCGCTCTGGTTGTCCTGGATCAGCTTCACGCGCTTGATATCAGCGTCCTGGACGTCGACCGTGCCGAAGGGGTATGACGAGAGGACGTCCTTGACGGCATCACCGACAGTCACATCCTTCCACGACCGGGAGTTCGTCCCGTTCATCAACTGCTTGAGGAGACCGTAGCCGCTGATCGTGACGATCGGCCCCTTGTCGACGGTGAACTCCGAATGGATCGACCGGATCGAGCCGGTCAGAAGCGACGTCAGCGTCCCATCGCCGCCGTACCCCATGGCGATCTCGATGTCGGTGCCGATCTCGAAGGTCGTCCAGTCGAGCCCGCTGAACTCGCCCAACTCCTCGTCGAAGGGGTAGTTCAGCGTAAACGAAAACCGGTCGGCCCCCGACAGCGTGGTCTCGACGACGAGATCGGCGATCCGGCCGCCGGGCTCCTGGAACGTCGTCGACCCCACATCGACCGTAAACCGCGGCGAGTAACGGGGTTGAAGATTGGCACACATGATTACAGTGGGGGTAGTTCCAGCGTCTCACCGGCACTGATCTGCCGGGGGTTTTTGATATCGTTCTGTTCAGCAATCGTCCGCCAGTGGCTCGAATCGCCGTACTCCTCGGCGGCGATCAGCCAGAGCGTGTCGCCTTCGGCGACCGTCCACCGCTTGGTTTTATCAGTCGACTCCGGCGAAACCTCGGATTTGTGGTAGTCCGCAGTTTTGTACTCCGTAAACTGGAGTTGGACACGCGCGCGGATCGGCACGCCGCTCGGCAAGAACTTGGTGAACCGCTTTTCGGCGTGTTCGACCAGGGCCGTAAAATCGATCCCGTCGCCCCAGACGAAGCGACAGACCGGCGGGGCGTGGAGTTCGCCGTCGACCGCCAGCAGCGTGTCGATCATGTCGGTGTACTGCTTGCGGACATCGACGGCCTTCTGGTTGGGATCGGAGCCGTCGAGTTTGTCGGTCGTATCGAAGAACAGTTCCATCGACAGCGTCTCGGCGTTGCCGTCGACGAACTGCATGATCGACGCCCCCGATCCCGTCGCCTTCAGATCGCCGTAGTTGACGCTCTTGCCGACGGTGTACTCGGTGGGGTTGAACTTACAGTCGATGCTGTCGCCCTCGTGTTTGCCGTTGAGGACGAGGATCTGTGCCGTTTCGAGTTTGCCGCTGTGTGTGCCTGCCATTTAGAATCCCGTCCGTTCGCGTTCGATCCGCAGTTTCCGTTCGAGTCGCCGGTAGAGCGTCTCGACGACGCGGTCGACATCGGCGTCGTACGCCAACGACGCCCCGCTGATCGAGTCGCCCAACCCATCGTGTGACCGCCGATCGGGATCTCGTCGAGCGGCAGCCGATCGGACCGATTCCTGGTCGGTTGGTGGGGTGGGCTGCCGGTCGGGCCGCTCGACCGGTTCGAAGGGGTCCGACCGGCTCGTCGTCCGATCGTGGCGATCCGACCGGGGTTGTGGCGTCTCCTGACTGCCTGCACGGCCATCAGTCGCCGTCGACTGCCCCCGCCGGTGGCGGTGGTCAGCGGTGCCACGACTCCCGGCTGCGTCGTGATCCGATTCGGACCCTCGCTGGCTCAGTGGCTTTTTAAATGTCAGCTGCGGTCGGCTGTTTTCTCTGCTGGAGCCGTCCGTTGCTGCCCGTCTCCGGCCGGTATTCTGGCTCTGCGATTCGGTCGACGAACCCGCCCCGATAGCCTGCGTCAGCGACGAGGATCGAGCCGACCGTGGCCGCCGACCAGCGACGCGACTGCTCTCCTGGATTGCAGCATCGGGATTCCGACCGCTATCGCTCGATGCGGTGTTCATCGGACGAGCAGCTGGCACCGACAGCACGGACGCGTCAGGGCCCGTGTCACCCGGTTCGCGGTCGACCAGCGTGGGGGTCGAACCGATAGAGGTGCGCGACAAGCCGTCCGGATCGAGTCGGGACCGAACGGTGGTGTGCGGAGCCGTTCCTGGATAGCTGTCGTCACGGGGAGTCACAGTCCGCAAGACGCCGGTCGCCGATCGAGTCCGCCGTGAACGGTTCGTACCCGGCGAGGAACGATCGGAAGCGATGGCCGTCGACTGTTTAAAAGGCCGATTGAGTACCGAGCGCTTATCCTCCACAACGCCCGTGTCGCTCCGAAGCTGTTCGGAATGCTGTGGGACGGACGCTAAACTCGACGACGGATCGGAGTGTTGACCGCCGGGCGAGTGGTTCCGATGGTGTCGGTGAGACGACGGACCGAGCCCCTCAGTGTGCCACAACCCACCGGCAGATCGTCGCGGTCGGAATCCAGCCGACTCCGAGGGACGAGGGGTTGGTTCGGACTCGCCGCCCACGGCGGTCGACTGTCGTAATCGGTGGATCGGTCGATCGATCGGCTGCGAAAGCCACGACAGAGTGGCGGGTGGCGAATCGGGAGCAACCGAACGGCCAGCCACGTCCTGTCGCGTCGGCAGTCGAGACTGGTCGACGTCGGTCTCGGCGGTCCGTGTAGATTGGCGGACAACGGCCAACGCAGGTGGAGTGATGTCCGAGACATCCGAACTGCTCGCGGGAGGGGCGATACCGGTCGTCTGCGGGGTCGTGACGGTTGGTTCGGTGTCGGTACGGAGGGGCCGTCGAGCGAGCGACGACAGTAACTGATGGCGGTCGGCACTCTGGCTCGGCTCCAGGACCGACTGCTGTCGAGGGGCAACCGGTCGGCTGGCAGTTGGATCACTGTCACGGGCTGTCGGTCCCGTGTCGTTGGTAGCGGTCAGGGGATGGCGAGAGACGACCGCCGACTGCCGGAGCGAATGCCTCGGTGATCTCGGCGACGCAGAACCGGCCACAGACTCCTCCGTCTCGGTCGGTGGCGCTGGTGCTGCCGAATCGGCGTGCCCAAGCGGAGCGAGACGGCCAGCAACTCTCGGGGACGGAACCGCACGGGAAGCCGCAACGGGACGAGACCGAGCCGTCGTCACAGCAGTTGTCTCTGGCGTGGCAGTCAGACCGGTTTGTGAGCCAGTCGGGAGCCGACTTTCAGCGATCCGATCCACCGACGCAGAGAGTCCCGACCGGGACCGAACTGTCGGCGAGTCCTGATCCGACGGTGAGGGATTCGGTCGTGTGGCGCGACAGGAGAGAGTCGGCCGACGGCTGGCTGTCGAAACCCCATCGGAGAGCGTGGGAGCGAGTGTTGTCGGTGAGCCACCGGTGAGCTCCGGGTTGTGAGTGGGCCACGACCGGTCACTGCCACCAGCTGGCGGCTGTACAGCAGTCAGCGTCGGCTGGGAACGGGAGTCAGGGTGTTGTCGAGGTGGCTTTGTAAATCGGAGGGAGCTGGCTGTCACCGGCCATCGAGAGATGTGCACGGAGTCGACGCCCCGGGAGTCAGCCGATGGATCGCTTGCCGCGAGCGGAGCAAGCGAGATGTGGGACGCTCGGTGTGGTTGAGGGGTAGGTTCGATGCGGGGCCGCATCGGTTCTGGCTGTCGCTGGAGGGTAGCCACCGCTGAGTAAGAGTCGGTGGGGGTCCACGAGCGAGCCGACGGCTGCAGTCGGCGTGGCTGCCGGGACTGCTGTGAGGGGAGCGACGACGAGTCGTGTGGATGATCAATCCGACTGATAGCGACAGAACTAGCGGGGCCACGATCCTGCCTCTGTGATCGGTGGATCTGAGACAAACGATCCGAAACCGGACGAGACCGAGCGGCTGCGTCGGTAGCTGTGGAGGCTCCAGGAGCATCGGCCGTGAGCGCGGTTTGCAGTGCCAACACTGTCCCCCGAGTGTGTTTTCGGGACGGGCGCCGCTGGCTGTCCGTCGAACGACCGGCGGCAGCCGGTTGCTCCGGCCGTGATGGAACTGTGTTCGCGGGGCGGCGGCGACCGTGAGAATCTACCGTCGTGAGGGTAGCCTGCTTGTGAGCCGACGGTACCGCTGTGTCGGCGGGCGCAAACACCCGGTCAGTGTGGAATCGTCGACCGCTAGACGGATCGCCCCGACCTCTGGGACCCACACTGCTCGCCACAGAAACAACGGGGGCGAGCACACGCGTGGGGACGACAGGAGAGGGTAAGCGGTGCCGACCAGCTGGCTGGTGCCAAGGGCGATTGTCCTCACGAGAAGGAGAGAGTAGTTCCCCCGCCTCTGTGGCTGGTCGGCGGTCGATGCTTGCTGTCGATCGGGTCAGAGTGTGATCGACCGAACCAGTGTCGATGACAAAATCGACGCCACTCACCGTGAGTAGGCCGAACGTATTCGTCGAAAACCGACCGGCGGTTCGCACCGTGAAAGGATCACGTGTAGTCGAAGACTGGCCGATCGGTCTTGTGGAAAGATCGGACATCCGCGGCTGTGTGGTGGACGCTACAATCGGTCTCTGTGTGAGATTGGGGTCTCCACGAGGTGGGCCGAAATCCGAGCGTGCGGCGTCGGCAGTGATCGGTGGGGATCGGGCCGAGCCGACTGCAGAGTGGATTGGGCGGGACGAATCCGATGCCCGCCGAGGCTGCGGTGTTTGTGCTTGGGGAGATTGTTCGGGTGTGGGGAACCATCTCCTGGTTGTCAGCAACCCCGAAGCACGGGATGATACCGAGGTGGTGCCACCAACTCGAAGCGGTGGCTCACTGTCGGCAGTGGCTGCTCTGCTGCGTGCTGCTGGCTGTGTCGTCGGCGCCGACCGTGTCGCGCTGTTCGGCGAGGAGCGGGCCGCTGGTTGCGACTGCGTCGAGTGTTGGTCAGCAGCCGCCGGCCATCCTGTCGCGGCTCTAACGGAGACAGCTGACTGGGTGGTGTGTAACTGGACAGTATCGACGGAAGGCTGTCCGTGATCGACCGCGGCCGCGGCGTGGCGCAGGGACTGCTCAGACTCAGACCGATCATGAAACCCGTGCGTACGCGATTCGAATATATCGGTGTCGACAAAGCCGTCAGCCGTGATGACCGAGCCGGATAACCCACCCAAATGGGAAGGCCTGTCTTGCTCAACGGATCGATAGCGGAGGTCACGCCGCGGTCGGTGGGGACGACTCGCTGGTTGCGAACCCACCCACCCTGCAGTCCCAGAGTCCGCGGTGTGAGTGTCGGGGGCTGGCTGAGCCGAGTCAGTGAGCGACACCGATGGCTGCGGGTGAGTCCTAACAGACAGCCGATGTGCGGTCGACTGTCCAGGAGCGGTTCGTCTCGGTCGGTGAGGAACGGGTGGCCATGTTGGCCGATCCTGGACGGATAGTCGAACGGTCGGCGAGGCGTCTGTCGACCGGTTTGCCAGCGGTGGTGATTGGTGTTTCTGGCCGGTTTGATGGGGGAAATCCATCGTCGAGGAGCTGCGGGGAGACAACCGATGGAGTGTTGGGATCGTAGTGTCGGCGACACGTGGCGGACGGTCGTGGTCGGCCGCAACAGTGGATCGATCCTGGAGTGCTGACGACACGTCCGGAGAACCATCCGATGGGCTGTCAAACGGTGTCTCGGTCGGGGCGTCGGCATGTGGATGACGAAACGTGAGCGTCACCGGACTGCTGTGGCGCGCGAGGCCGAACCCGAGCAGGCCAGTGAACGATCCGCGATCAGTAGGTAGTCCAGCAGTCACACGGCTTTCGGCGCTCAACACCGTGTCGAACGATGTCGAGACAGTGTCGATACCGCCGGTTCGGCGACCGGCGGCAGTCTCGTGAGAGGGGTCGGTGACACGGATCGACTGCAGCCGTCTGTCGAGCGGTGAGTCCGCACCCGATCGATGACTGCCGGTCACGGCCGCTCGACCCCCCGAGTGACCCCGGCAGATCGGAGCGAGCCGCCGATCGGTCGTCTGGAATCAGGTCGATACATACAGAGCTGTTAGGATACGTTGGCCAGCATCCCACATTTAAAATTTCGTGCCGGGAGGCGGTCCAGCGGGCAGTGGGTAGCGATCCGGTCAAGGGTGATTAGCTATCGGTCGTGCGGTCGACCGTCGTCTCACGATCGGTGACCGGAACGACCTCTTCACGCTGCCGTGAGTCGATCAACACTGGCCCGACGTGGTAGACGGCCGACGGTTGGAAGGCGGCCTCGGGAACCGTCGACCAGAGCCCCGAGAGCTCGTCGATCGAGGCGTTCACCAGCGAAATCTGCAGTTCGAGCTCCGGATCCAGCGAGCCAGCGAGCTGATCGCCGGTCAAAACGGCGTTGTCGTGGAACGTCTGCATCGCCAACCCCAGTATCCGTTGTTGTTCGACTGTTGCCGCAGCCCCGTCATCGGTGCTACCCGGATAGGCGGTCACGAGATAGTAGAGATCCAACGCGAGCGGCGGCTCTTGGGAGACGGTTGGGTCTCCAGTATGGCGAGCCGCCTCGGTGTTTTTCATTGCGGCGTTCTCCTCGACCCGATACAATGACAGCGACAGCCGGGTCTCGGAGTCCGTACTCACTTCATCGGGGGCAACCAGCGAAACCGCCTTGCCGTCCATCGAAAATACGTCGTCGCGGGCGGCAAACCGATCCCGAAGCAACCCACGCAGCGTCTCGCTCACATCCGCTATTGCGGTGTACGAAGCCATATACGTCGGTTAGCGTGTGCGCTTCCTAGCAATCAAGACAGTTATCGAACAGATCATGGTGACGAATGTGTGTCCGACACGGATATACCTTTCACTAGTACAGTATTTTAAATACGATAACCAATCCAAAGCGGCACAAATGCTCCTCGCGCGTCTCAAAAAGAGCGGACGAAAATACGCTGCAAAGTATCTCCGGCTGACGCTCCTGTCGCTGGTTGTCGCCGCCGTTGTGACAGCCGTTATCAGTGCAGTCGGGAATCCACGCCAGATTTCAGTGCTTCCCGAACGCCTCGGCCCGCCGCTCGTGGGAGTCTTCATACAGGTACTCGTCGTATGTTTCGTGGGTGGGTTGATTATCCGTCTGGTCAGCGCCCACAGTGCTGATCTTAAGCAGGCCTGGAACGAGCGGATCGGTGGTCCACTCGTCGACCGGTGGACCGGACTGGCACGACGAACCAGGGCCATCATCACGGGGGTGGCGACAGCAGTCGTCGCCGGGACCGCTGCCGCAGTCGCAGGGGTCGTCTACCCGGTCCCGCTGTCGCTGATCGGGGCCGTCGCGCTGTTCGCATGGCCAGTGGGAACCTACTGGTCGCTTCGACGGCAGTCGACCGCCGAGTCCGCAAACATCGGCAAGTCGGTCGTCGTCCGAAGTCGGTATGCCGACCTTCGACAGCAGGAAACGCGGACGGTTGCCCTGTTGGGTGGCTTCCTGATCGCGGCAGCCACCGGTACCGGACTGTGGCTGTTAGGTGTCGACACCGCAGCGACAGCCGGGATCGCCGGACTCGTCTGGCTGGTGGCCACAGTGATCGTCTACAACCGATACGAGACGATACTCACCGAACGAACAGCGCTCGCTATCGTTGCCACAACGACCACGACCGAAAGCGACGGGCTCGAACTCATGATCAAAAACCGGGGCGAAGAGACGGTCGACCTCACGAACCCGACACTCGAAGACACGACGCACGAACGCTACCGGATCGAACGACAGTTCACGCTCCAACCAGGAGGGTGTGCCACGATTCAACTCCCGGCGTCGTTCACGTGGTCGACGACGACTGCGGAACGAACGCTCCCACTGGGCTACACGCTCGACCGGAGTCAAGCGGTCCCGATCGTCTACACCCAACAAGGGACAGCCTTCGAACTCCAACACGACGGCCAAACCGAGGAGAACACAGCATGGGCCGGGAGCGACGAGACGTACACACCGGAGCCGACGACCGTCTCGAACGGAGCCCACAGCCAGGATTAGGAACCGGATCGGGGGCGAATCGAGGCCGTTTCGGAGCAGAGCTTAGTAATCGTTATACGGCGGCTGTCCATTGGCTGAATTATGCAACGACGCGCTGTGGCAGTGTATGTCGCGTTCTTCGTGCTCATCGCGGCAGCGTCATACACGCTTCTCGCGACGGCCGAAGAGCCGACAATCACGCTCGAAAATGCCGAGTACGAGCTCTCACAGAACGATACGTTCAGTGTGGGTGGCCAACAGTACACTGTAACCAGTATCGAGGAGGGTGAGGACGGCAGTGGATCGGGAACCCTCGAATGGACTGAAACTGACGTCGAGATGACCGAGACGTGGGCCAACGAGTCGACGGTCGAAATCGGTGGCACCGAGTGGACGGTGCTGATCGAGGGCGACGCGGCGAACGCCACCTCGTTCACCTTCGAGGAGGTCGTCGATCGACAGGCGATCCTCGAAGACGATCCGGACGTGCTCAATGAAACCCAAGAGGTCGACGGCGAGGAGTACGTTGTCGACCAGTCGAGTGGGGAAAACGACCTCATCCCGGCCGAGGAGTACTTCGGTGCACCGGCCACACAGACCGCCAGCGTTGGCGATAGCTTCACCTACAACGATCAGACGGTGACCGTCGACGAGATTGGAGCTAATGGCGTCACTGTGGCGTGGACCCAAGATCAGACGAACACGATCGACCTCGCCCACGAGGGGACGAGTGAACTCGCCGACGACAACGAGTATCTGGTCTTCTTCCCCGGTGACGGGACCGTAATGTTGACACAGGACACCTCAAGCTACGATGCACAGGTCGAAGCCCAACAGGAGTTCTCCGAGCGACAAACCGGATTCCGGTGGACGACGTTCACCTCGCTGCTGTTCGCACTGTCGCTGATCGCGTTCGCCTTCCTGCCATCGCGGTACTAAACGGCGGTAGCTACAACCGGCTCACAGTTCCGGGTGGCGCTCGGCGAGGCCGTCCCGCCAGTCGACGCCCACCGGTTCGTGTGTGACCGTATACCCCTCTGCAGTGCGTTCGATATCCGAAATACTGACCAGCTGGAGCGGCATCTCCTGTTTCGTCATCACCGAGAACTCGTAGTGGTCGGCCTCATATTCGAATGATTCGCCGTCAGCACGGCGGTCCGCAACGAACTGTTCGTGTGACCGGAGCCGGTCAGCAACGATGCGGTCTGTTACTGCAGAGATACCTTCGACGCGCTCGGCGAAGGCGGATTCGAACCCCGAATCAAGTTCCTTGCCGACCGAGTTCCGCCCGGCGGCCATTGCGGCGAGTGTCGTGGTTCCAGTCCCCCAGAACGGATCGAAGACGGTGTCGCCGTACACTGAGTACATATTGATAAGCCGGTACGGAATGGTGATCGGGTAGGCCGCAGATCGATCTCGCTCTTCGGTTCCGGTGAGCTGTTGATGTCGACCGGTGATCCCCGTCCAGAGGTCGCTGAACCACTCGTTTCGCTCCTCCCAAAAGTAGGCTGCCGTATACCGCCGATCGGCGTTCGGCTCGAAGGTACGGGAGTCGGTGCCGTTTCTGAACACTAAGAGGTGTTCGTGCTCGAGTGTGGCGTAGGCGTTCGGCGGCAACATACCCGAGCCCATGAACTTGGCGGCGCTGTTGGTCGGCTTCCGCCAGAGAATCGACGGCAGCGGCTCGAACCCCAGCTCGTCGAACGCCGAGACGATACGGGCGTGGTTCTGATACCGACGAAACGAGCCATCGAGGCTGCGCGTGGCATCGCCGATATTGATACAGGCGATACCGCCGTCGACGAGAACATCCCGAAGCTCTTCCCACACAGAATCGAGTGCCGTGTGCATCGCCTCGAAGGCTGCACGGCCGCGGCCAGCAGCGAGATAGCCTTCGATCGTCGGATCGAGCGAGCCGAACAGCTCGTCCCACATTTCGATCATGGGATACGGCGGTGAGGTGACTACGAGGTCGACCGAATTCGAGTTGAGACGATCGAGCGACCGGGAGTCACCGATATGGACGCGGTGGTCCGTTTCCATTGGGCGTACCTCTTCCGTGCCGAGTAAAACCCCTTGGCACTGGTTCGCACTCTGTGATAATTACCGGCAGGCTACCGATAGAAGGGACTGTCTACCGATGGCCCTAGACATCGAAGCCGCTGGCGTCGTCCTCTTCGAGCATCCGCTCGGCTTCGTCGACCGATTCAGCCTGCTCGCCGTTGTAGCCGACATCCCGCGACCGCCGCTCGAAGGCGTTGACGACCACTTGGTTGGTATCACCGTCGATGACACGGATCGCCCGATTTAACCCCATCTCCTTGAGTTCGCCCTGTGCGACCTTGATCGGTTTGGCAGCCTCCGGCGATGGGGGTCGAAAGCCCGACAGATCGTTGATGATGTCGAAGCCCGACTGGAGTTTCTCGGCCTCCGAGAGCGTTTTGTCGGCTGCGTCCTGCATCTCATCGGCGTCGACGCGGCCAGTGATATCGAGGTAGAGCCTGTTGTGCGACGTGTCAGCCCGAATATCGAACATACTAACGAATAACACGGGAGATACGCACATTATACTTCGGTCATTTGTATCAAATACAATATTTAGGGAAGATCAACAAAACGGGCACGATGGGACTCCCGCAAGCGACCGCAGTGAACCGGGGAGAAAATCGTATCCGTGAGGGAACAAGGTGACTGAACGGGCACGATGGGGTCCGGTTCTTTCGGGGGTTGACACTCGATTAGTAGCGTTCATGGTTTTCATAGGTCAGGAAGCAGGTTGCTGCGCTGTTCGGCCTGTTCGCGGTCGGAACGGCGGTCATAGTGCCGATCGAGGATGTCCTCGCTCGCGTTGAGCCGGTCTTTCACGACTCGCCGCGGAACGTCCTCACGTCGGTAGTACGTGACGCGCCCGCTGCGGAGATCGTGGGGCGACCGTGACGAGGGGCATTTACTCGCGTGATCGAACTGCGTAGCCTCACACTCGGAAATCTCGCGGTCGTGAGGACAGTCCTCACCGTACCAGCAGGGACGGGTCACCCGATACAGGGTCTTCCTGAGGGTGTTCCCCGCAGGGCGACCGTGCTTCGTCGTGATCAGGGGCTCCCGCCCATGCTCGTCGGTCACGTCGTCGCGGTGGTACTCGATGTAGTCCGAGATGTAGCGAGCAGCTTTCTCGCTAATCCGGTTCCATCGAGTTCCTTTGTCCTGATTCTTGAGCGGCGTCCCGGTCTTGGGTCGGTGAACGAACTGGATCGCCGGGCCGGAGACGCGAGGGTGCGAACCGTCGAGATCGAGATCGCGGAGATCGAGACCTCGAACAGCACCCGTTCGGGCTCCGGTTCGCCACAGCAGCATCACGATGATGTGGTCTCGTGACGCCGGGTGCGCCTTCTCCAGATAGTCAAGAATCTGAACCGCGCGTTCGGGTTTCAGTGTCGATTCAGACACGTCTTCGCCGTTCTTCATCAGCGGTAGCGTGAGCTGTTCGTACAGCTCTGGATCTACGGCGTCGATGTTCGCCGCGAAGCGGAGGAACCGCCGCAGGGTAGCGAGTTGGCTTTTCAGCGTGACCAGCTTGATCGCCTCTCGTCCGTCACCGTGACCTTCGCGCCGCCACGTCCGGTAGCGGTAGAGATCCCGACCCGACAGCTCGTTCAGGTTCTCGATCTCGTGTTCATCGCAGTACTGGATGAACGCGCGAAGCCGGTGTTTCTCGCTTTTGCGTGTCGAAGCTGCGTGTTCGTCACGCATCGCTTCATGGTACATCTGGACCGCCTCGATCGGCGAGATCGGATCGAGCCCAGTCATCGGTCACCGTTGACGAACGCGAGTGACAGCCGGTCACTCTCCGAGCCGCAGGCGGGGCAGGTCGACACGTTCTCGCCTGTCAGCACCGAGCAGTCCGGGCAGATGTACAGCCGGTCGCTACTGCTCATGGATCACTCCGTTCAGTCTGATCCGGTAGAAATCGAGCACACCGGCTACAGATAGGTTCGGACCGCTTGGCGTCGAGACCGTCGGCGTAGTTCTCGCAGTACGAACAGGTCCCGTCGGAGTTTTCACTCAGCGTTACGTCTGACCGTCTGGGGTTGGCTAACCCCGTGTTGGTTCCGATCATGGCTTAGAGCCGGAACCACCTCTGGGCCAACGCTGCAACGTTGGCCCTTCTTCACTACCCGACAATTCATCACTAAGCTACTGGGTAGCTCCGCGTTTCTCATTACATATCAGCGGGACTTAATTGTTGCGTCTAATTAGTAACGTCCAGTTGGTTGCCTGAGTATGACAGCACCATTTTAGTTGGCCGGATTCGTAGCTACAGCTATGGCCGATTACGAACCCTCAGAACTTGAGAAGTACATCGAAAGGAACGGTTGGAGAGTAAGTACTGGAGAGTATGATCATGAAGAACTTGACCCTCCAGACTGGCTCACCGAACTGGACAGAGAGATCTGCGTCTTGTTGGGGCACGGGTTCATTTTCACACCCTCATTGATCGCAAAGAACATAGACCGTCCACGGAGTTCTGTCTCACGGCGGTTGAACACGCTAGAAGCGGGAGGTATCGTTGAGAAGGTTGAAAGAGGGCACTACAAGCTCACAGAAGAAGGTTACGCGAGGTTGTTAGAGAGAGTAGAAAGGGAGGGGGATTGGTTTACAGTAAAAATACCATCTCCAGAGGAAGTTGAGAAATCAAGTGAGGAGTAACCAGTCACGTTCGACTTTCGAGAACTCACTCAAAACACTAAGCAAAAGAAGCGGCAAAGAGTTCAGGTTCTCAAGGTGTGGCCCGTGATCGGGCCGGAGGCTGTTTCGACGTGGACGGAGCCCGTCGATTTTCTCGTTACAGGGACTCACTCGAATACCATCAGTTTCCCACGAACAGCGGTGACTGAGTTGGATACTTACCAATGGTAAGTACACAATAGGTTAGAACGGGCTATGCAAGACTGCGAACGCAAGCACACCGACAAATAAACATGATTAGAGGATTGTCTAATACGTGATCAATGTCCCGAACCCGAACAGTAAACACACGTGATGAATTGGAGAATGTAGTAGACGAGTATGTGGAAAAAGGCTACAAAGTCAAAAGTTCAAGCCAAGAGAAGGCGGTCGTTAAGGAGCGTAGCGTCGGTTCTTGGGTGATTCATCTGCTACTTCTGATATTCACAGTTGGGTTCGGTAATCTCGTCTACTTGCTCTATTCATGGGCTACAGCTGATACCGTGGAAATCAACCTCAAATAAGTATGTGGAGCGGGGGTAGAATCTGCCCCACTAAGAACGAGACCACTGTCAAGAATAGAGATCTTCGCTTCCATTTATCAACGTCTGACTGTGTCACAATCGGGTCCCCGTTTACAGACGGTGGATCACCTAAATTTAGTGCCATAATACAAATCGCTCATCCCAGTGAAATAATTGTTACCCCGTGTCCATCAAGAATGAATGTTCATCCTACAATAAGTTTCGACGTGGGCGTAGACAGTCGTTTTTCTCGTTGCGGGGACTCACTCGAAAAGGGTAGTAGGGACATGTTATACATCAATTTCGGCAAGTACGCCGTTCCCAGTATCCTAGAGCGGTTCTAGGAAAATGGGAACGGCTCAAACAGCCATTTCACCGGCTTTCGACGAGGACGTAGCCAGTCAATTTTCTCACGCCGGGGACTCGATCGAAAACCAGCCAGCTCCCACGTACAGCGGTGACGGATTCGCATACTTGTCAGTCTCTCTCGCTGTACTCGATGGATCGGGTGCGCTCAGTCGCCGACGGAGCGGACCGACTACTGGGCGTAGCGAGCTGGCAAGACGCTCACCGGCATCTACGACCACACGTCAGCCGTCGGCGGTGGACGGTCGCCGCGAGACGCAAGGTGTAGCGGTTCATCCGGGTCGTGTACCGGTTTTTCGACGGACGCTAACTGTCGCGTTGGGAACCACTGAGACGGGAGATCGTCGTAGCGGTACGTACCGAGGTACTCGATGTTCACGAACGGGGACGAAACCACCTGCGAGACCGCAGATCGGTTTCGATCGACCTCTTCGAGATCGTCCAGCTCATCAACGGTAAAGTGGTCTTCACCGATGGCTTCGCACGCGAGCATCACGTCCTGTTTGGCCGCCCATCGAACAGCGCGGGCTTCCTCGTCATCGAGCTGGCTATCGCGGTCGATCGCCCGCTCGATGGAACGCGAGATCGACCAGAACCGCTTTTCGGTCGCCCAGTACATCGCCAGCTTCCACGTAGCGAACTTGTCGCTGTACGTGTCGCTGTCATCGGTGGAGGCTCCTGTTTCGTCTAAGAGAGCCGCGAAGGTCATACTCAGGTACTTACCGAGGTACGACCCGGCGGTTTTCTGCATCGGGTTTTCGTCCTCGCCAGCCATGTCGATCTGGTGAGATCGAGATCGCGTTTCGACTTTGGACGAGGCGAGATTGTGGTCACCGTATCTGTACCAGCAGACGAAGCCCTGGTCTTCGGCGAACTCCGCGCCGTCGAGATCGGCGAGATCGTCGCGGTAGACCAGCGGGTAGGCGTCCACAATCTGCCCCTGTCCGTAGTCCTGCCACTTGTCCGAAAGCTCCTGTTTGTGCATCAAAAACGGCATTCCGTTCTCATCGGTGGGTACGTCGAAAAAGAGGACGTGCAGGTGTGGCAACCCGCGTTCCGTGAACTCCAAGGCCTTGATGTAATCAAGCCGTTCACGGGGCCGCGAGGTAACCACGTCAGCACGGTCTGATCGGTACGAGACGATACCCGGTTCGCGGGTGTCGTCCTTGGTCGAGGGATCAGACGCCATGTACTGGGTCAACCGGTGGAAGTTCTCGTTCACTGATTCGGTCAGTTCGAGAATCCCACGCGGATCAGGTCGATCGTCGTCGTGGCGGGTTCCGGGGTCGCTGGTCAGGGTGACCAGCACCGCGTTCTCAGCAGAGTCATACGCGTGTTCGAGGGCGTCATTAAACCGGGCGAATCCTCGCTTTATCCGGCCTTCGTCGTTGAATCGGGTCTTGTAGTCCTTCGTCATCCGGCGGCTGCCGCCTCGACCTCGATGGTCGTAGTGTTGCACGTCGAAGGCCAGCCGGTAGTCTTCGATACGGTTCAGGTACGATTGTAACGCAGAGCTGAAGAACTCCTTCTGTGAGTCAGATACCGAACTCGTCGTTTTGAGGACTTTGCGGATGAACTCGCGGTCATATACCAGCGAGCTATCGGCGTTGGGTGTTTCAGTAATGCCTGCTGAAATCAAGTCAAGCAGGTCAGTTGTCGGATGGGCGACTTGCCCGGCTGGTGAGTCCGTGAGACGCACCAGACCTGCGTCCTCAGCGCGAGGCAGGAACCGACGGGTAAACTGGTAGTCGGCATCAGAGCCGTTCAGCGGGACCGTCTCACCGTTGTCAGCGATGGAGTCGAGCGCGTAGTCGTGACGCTCCCACTCGTCGCCTGTTAGATCGTAGAAACCGCTGTACGTGTCCGGGTTTACGCCTTTCAGCACGTAGTGAACCAGATGGTTCAGAACGATGCCCTCAGGCTTTGAAGCAATAAATTTGAGCAGCCGAACGCGATCTTCGTCGCGTTTCGTTATCGAGTCGTCACTGGTGACGCCGTGAGCCAGTAGATCCCGCTCCGTGAGGGGACCCACTAAGGCCCGTGTGTTACAACGGGTAGCGTCAGTACCGCTCAGCATCGGCGTGGGTAACCGACTCGGCGGCGGCTTGCCGGTCAGATCGGATGTTCATCTACACCCTTCGAGGGACTGAACGCCTCGCAGACCCGGCAGTAGACGATTGGGCCGCCTGATGGCCGTCGAGAGACGTGGGGTTCGTGTTGATCGAGGCGAACGCGGCAGTTCCAGCAGCGGTCACTCACAGGAACCACCTCCAAGACCAGCAAAGGAACAGTGCAGACACTCGCGGTGACGAGTTCGAGGCAGGTCGATATGGTTGATACAGTCCTCTCGGCAGCTGCTACAGCGGTATGCGACGTACTGGGTAGGATCGAACGAATAGACCCGTGAACGAGAGTTACGGGTGAGAGAGTCAGATCTGGAGCTGCCGGAACTCATAGTAACCTCCCGACGGCGGTCTTCCTGTGAGAGTGACAATCGATCAAACGCCTCTGCGGCTGACCGCAAACTCGTGGGCGGCCCGTCGGGTGCGGCTCTGCCGGTCGGGTCGACCCGCAAGGGGTCGCTTCCGCCCGTAGTTGCGGCGGCGATTGGCGCTCGCCGCCGCTACCGCAGTTGGCCGTCGGGTCGAGCGTCGATCGTCGATCGGGCAGCTGGAGATCAGCCCACCACCCGCCAACCCCATTGAGGGGTCGGCGGGTGGGTGGACGGGTGGGTACGTCATATCGGGTAGCTCCGAAAATCGAAATCGACGGCAGGCTTCGGGGTGCGTTCGATGATCGAACGAGACCCAGATTTAGAGATTCGGATCTACAACTCGTATCGCCATCGTAACCGTTCGAGAAGCCTTGAGCAGCTGTTTCAGGATGAACTTCTGAAACGTCAGTCTTCTGACGGGCACGATGGGATTCGAACCCACGACCGTCGGATTAGAAGTCCGACGCTCTCTCCGGACTGAGCTACGTGCCCTCATCGGTAGGTCGACCAATCGCGTACAAAGCCGTTTGGGTTCGGACCGGGAGACGAACAGCACACCTAAGTCCGTCACCCGACTATCGCCGACAGAATGAGAGTAGTTGGAACGGTCGGCCTCCCCGGAAGCGGGAAGGGTGAACTGGCAGCAGTCGCCCGCAAGGCGGAGATTCCAGTCGTGACGATGGGTGATGTCATCCGGCAGGCCTGCCGCGACCGCGGTCGTGATCCCTCGACCGACCACGGCGAGGTTGCCAAAGCACTCCGCGAGGAAGACGGTCCGGCGGCGATCGCCGAGCGGTCGCTGCCGATGATCCGAGACGCCATGGCGGAGACCGATACCGACACCGTCGTCGTCGACGGCCTCCGGTCGATGGTCGAAGTCGAAGCCTTCCGGGAGGCATTCGGTGAGGCGTTTCTGATCGTGAGCATTGAAGCCCCGTTCGATCTGCGTGCCGAGCGGCTCGCTGACCGCGGCCGGGATACCTCCGACAGCAACCTTGAAGCCCTTCGGGCCCGCGACGAGCGGGAACTGGGCTTCGGGATGGGCGAGGTCATGGACGCCGCCGACGTTCGCATTGATAACACCGACTCCCTCGAAGCGTTCCGGACTAGGGTGCGCGAACTACTATTGGAGTCGACTGTCGGTTCGGAACCGACGACCGAATCACCTGCCGAGACGGACACAACTCAATGATCTACAGTATCGATGTTCGGATCGAGGCCCCAGTACAGCCAACCGAAGTAACCGACCGCGTCGCCGACGCTGTCAGTACCGTCTTTCCGAACGCCGAGTTCACACACGAGCCAGGCAAGCTCGTCGCCGAAACACACACCCTCGACCCGTTTTCCGACGTGCTCCACGAACAGGAGATCCTGGATACAGCTCGCCGGGAGTTCTTCAACGGTGCCGACGAGGAGGGGTTTTCGTTTGCACTCAAAAAGCAGGCGGCCTTCCAGGGTGTCGTCAACTTCGCCGTCGGCAACCCGGACGAACTCGGCGATATCAACGTCGACGTGCGGGTCAGTGAGCCGGATGTCGAATCGATCATCGACGCCATCGCCCCGCCGACCGAAGACGGCACACCCGTAGACCCCGAGTCGCGCTGAGCTGTCGCGTCGAAGGTACCGACACATCAAGCGAATTCAACCGGAACAGCCCAATTATGACAGAAATCCAATTGATAGAGAGAAACATCGTTAGAATAGGTTATAAAATATCTAAGCGCGTCTAAGGAAGTTGTAAACTGTCGTGAAGATTCCAATTTTACGTTTGAAGGATGTAAATCTACAGCAATACTCGTCGTATTATATGGGCATCTGGCTCCATGGTGTATCCAGACGGTGACCAACAGATGAAAAATCTCACACCAAACCACGGACAGAACACGAGCGTCGAGACGGATTCGGCTACAGACCTCGCGCGGCAGGGAGCCGTCGGGCTCCGAGCCGCGATTCGATGGGTGAGTTTCTGGGCGGCAATCCTGTTGCCGCTGGTCTATCTGCCACTCCTGTCCGGTGGCTTGGGACCACAGACCGGTTACATCGTCATTGGCCTGCTCGCATTGAATCTGATCGCACTGTTCGTCGGACACAGCCACCCCCACACCCACCAATGAGTGCCACACCACAATCCGTTAGGACTGACGCCTCGACCAGCGACTCCAAATCGAAAGACGAGCGGCTTGCCGATTACCTTCGCGCACGCGTCGACGACGGAGAGATGTACTTCAAAAGCAAGTTCATCGCCGACGACGTTGGCCTCTCATCGAAGGAAATCGGGGCGCTGATCGTCAAGCTCCAGGACTCGGTCGACGACCTGTCGATCGAACGCTGGTCGTACACGGGTGCGACCACCTGGCGTGTCGAGCAGACCAACTAACGACGTCACCGTCGACCCACCACCACTCCTTCGAGACCACCCTCAGAGCGCCAGCAGTGTGACGACTGCAATCGAGATGAAGACGATCTTGAGCGCCGTGTTGACGACGATCACCTTCGTGCCGAACTCCGCGCCCCAGATGCCGTACTGAAACGGGATCGAGCGCTTGAACGTCGAGACCGCAAACGAGATGATCCCGCCGAGCAGCAGCGTTGCGACCGCCTGCCGGGGTGTGAACACGTCACCAAAAGAAGCGAGCATCGCCGCACCGGAAGTCGTATCGAGCGTATAAAAGGCGATGACCGGAATCGAAGCCGCGGGCAACCCGACGAGAGACGCTAAGGGATCGGTAGCCGATCCGGAGATCGCATCCACATTGTACTGTGAAATAAGGAGGGTCACAAGGGTGTACACGATCGCCAATCGCGGGACGAGTCGACGGAGCGTCGGCCGGGTGCGATCCCATGCCGCGACGAACCGTTGGCGAACCGTCCGGTCCTCGTCGTTGAGTTCGTCGGGATCGAGCTGCGCGGAGACGTCGACGTTCTCCGCGGAGAGCAACACCGCGCCCGCAACGATCCCGACAACGGTGATCGCCAGCGCGATCAGGGCCCGCGAGGCCACATAGAACACGCCGACGTAGAGCCCCAAAGTCGGAATGAGGACCGGAATGTAGTAGGTAAAGACGTGCTGGGCGAAGCCGAAGAACGTGTTCATCACCACCGCGATCAGCGTCGCCCGGTCGTCGAGAAAGCCCGACTCCCGGAGGTCGGCCAACATCGCGTAGCCAGCGGTGGTCGAGACGGTCGTCGTCAGAATCGCGGTCCCGACCTCGTCGGGCAGGTTCGCTGGACCGGTCAGGAACCGCGAAAGCCCGGCGATCTGCTGGACGAGCCCGAAGGCGACCGCCACGTTGGCGATGTAGACCGCAACCGAGACCAACACGGCGATGCGGCCGACCCGCGGCACCACGTCGACGAGCACCTCGCCGACCGACTGGAGAAGATACACCGACTGCACAGACTCACTCCGAACGCGACAATGAAAGGGCCGTCGGTCGGCCGTTAGCCACTGCCTACGCTTCGACGCCACCTTTTCGAGCACCGAAACCGGAGTGGACGGTATGGCCGAGTTCACCGTCGAAACCGCGGAGAAAACGACCGTCGTCGATATTACCGATCGCGTGGCCAAGACCTTGCCAGCCGACGCCGAGGGCGTCTGTACCGTCTTCGTCAGGCACACGACCGCAGGCGTAGTGGTCAACGAAAACGAGCATCGGCTCCGCGAGGACCTGGCCAACGGGCTCGAAACGCTGGTCCCCGACGAGGGATGGAGTCACGACACCCTCGATGGAAACGCCGACAGCCACGTGCGGGCCATACTCCTCGGCGAGAGCGTCACCGTTCCGGTTCGGGACGGCACCCTCGACCTCGGCCGGTGGCAGTCGGTGCTGTTCATGGAGTGTGACGGCCCACGAACCCGAAGCGTTGACGTACTGGTTCACTGACCGAACAGTGTACGATAGTTTTTGCTGATGGAACGCCGAGGGTCGCCCAATGCATCTGCTGTTGACGAACGACGACGGCATCGGGAGTCCTGGATTGGCGGCGCTTTACGAGGCGCTATCGGCGATCACGACGGTCACCGTCGTCGCGCCCGCCGCGGATCAAAGCGGTGTCGGCCGCACGCGGTCAGATCTCTCCTTCGAACTCGACAACCGGATCACCATCGACGACCACGAGTGGGGGTACGTCGTCGACGGCACGCCCGCCGACTGCGTTGCGGTCGGCCTGCGGCATATCCCCGAGGCCGACGAGATCGACCTCGTCGTCTCGGGAGCCAACGACGGGCCGAACGTCGGCAGCTACATCCTCGGCCACTCCGGGACGGTCGGGGCGGCCGTCGAGGCGGCGTTTCTCGGCACGCCAGCCGTCGCAGTCTCGGGGTACGACCGCGAGACGTACTTCCCCGAAGACAACGACGATCGGTCCTTCGGGCCGATCGCGGCCGCCACACGGGAGCTCATCGGGCTGCTCGACGGTCGGTCGCTGTTCGACGGTGAGATCGACTACCTCAACATTAACGTCCCCACGGAACCGGCCGAGAGAGTCGTCGTCACTCGGCCGCTGGCGGATTACGACACCGCAGTCGTTGCGACCGATGACGGCGAGAAGGCCTTCGAGAGCAACTACTGGGCGACCCACCCGGTCGACGGAGACGGGTTCCCGATCGGGCTCGAACGCTACGCCGACGACTACCCGGCGTGGAGCGATCGGGCGGCGGTCGTCGACGGGGCGATCAGCCTGACACCGCTCGGGACGCCACAATCGATCGTCGACACACCGCCGGCGCTCGCCGAACTGGTCGAACGGTACAACGAGACGGGAGCAGACATCGAACCGTAGGCGTCGACTAACAGGACGTAGGAGGCGACTACCGGCCTACAGCTGGCCACCTGGGCCACCGAGACCGCCGAGCCCGCCGCCACCGCCATCGCCCTGCTGCATCCGTTTCATCATCCGCTGCATATCGCCGTCGCCCATTCCCTGGAACTGCTTGATCGTCTGGTGCATCATCTTGTGTTGTTCGAGTAGCTCCTGGACCGTCTCCTCGTCGGTGCCCGAACCGCGGGCGATCCGTTCGACCTGCGAGGCACCGATCGAGCGGGGTTCTTCGAGTTCGGCGTCGGTCATCGAGTCCATGATGATATCGAACCGCCGCATCCGGTTTTGGGTGACGTCCATCGCGTCGTCCGGTAGCTGATCCATCAGTCCGCCGCCCATGCCCGGAATCATATCCATCACCTGGTCGAGCGGACCCATGTTGTTCATCGCCTCCATCTGCTTTTGCATATCCTTCAGGGTGAACTCGCCTTCCAGCATCTGCTCGGGATCCCAGTCGTCGTCCTCGGCTTGAGTCTCTTCCATCGCCCGCTCGACCCGCTCGGCGAGCTGTTTGAGGTCGCCCATCCCCAAGAGCCGGGAGATGAAGCTGTTGGGCTCGAAGCGTTCGATATCCTGGACCGTCTCACCGGTTCCGAGGAAGGCAATAGAGGAATCGGTCTCGTTGACCGCGGTGAGGGCACCGCCACCTTTGGCAGTCCCATCGAGTTTGGTGATGGCGACGCCGCCGATACCGACGGCCTCCTCGAAGCGCTGGGCCTGTTCCTTCGCGCCCTGGCCGATTGCGGCATCGAGCACCAGCAGGCTCCGGTCGGGGTCGGCGGCCGATTCGATCTCCTCGATCTCGGCGATCAGGTCGTCTTCGAGGGCGTGTCGACCCGCCGTGTCGACGATATGAACCTCGGCTTCCTCGGTCGCTTCGAGGCCGTCACGGGCGATCTTGACAGGGTCGGATTCGTCGGGGTCGCCGTAGAACTCCACTTCGGCCCGCTCACACATTTGTTTGGCCTGATCGTACGCACCGGGGCGGAAGGTGTCGGTCTGGATGACGGCGGGACGGAGCCCCTTCTTCGAGAACCACCACGCCATCTTGGCGGCGGTGGTCGTCTTTCCTGAGCCTTGGAGTCCGGCGAGCATGATCGTCTGGGATTCCAGCGGGAGCTCCGTGGAGTCGCCGACGAGTTCGACGAGCTCCTCGTAGACGATCTTGAGAACGTGGTCCCGAGCGGAGGTGCCGCCCGGCGGCTCCTCGTCGAGGGCCCGGGTTTTGATGCTGTCCGACAGGCTCATCACGAGGTCGACGTCGACGTCGGCCTGCAGCAGCGAGCGTTGGATCTGCTTGACGACTGCTTGGACGTCCTCCTCGTCGAGACGGGACTTCCCGCGGAGGTCATCGAGCGTCCCCCGAAGGGAGCTCCCGAGATCATCGAGTACCATTTGGCGGGTCTAGGAGTCCCAACTGCTAAAGCATTGTTCGTCCACATCCCCGGGACGATCGAAACAGTCGAGCGTCCGACTTACCACACCGGTGGAATTATTACATAAGAAACACCCATTAATTATAATGGGAAGTCGAGATCTGTCTCTTTATATCGGCCCGACAGGGATGGGTTCCCAAATCGAGGCTGCGGTAGAGAGTACACAGCTCGTCGTAGAAGAAACGACCGCGGCGGGGGTGGGCTCCCTCGACGACGAGACGAGCCCGGACTGTATCGTCACGGATCACGACCCGCCGGAGCGGGACTGTTTCGAGCTGTTGGAGGCGGTGCCGCCCGAGATTCCGGTCGTCCTTGCGCCGAGCGGCGGCAGTAGCAGTCTGGCCACCCGCGGGCTCAGGGCCGGAGCCGAGACGTATCTCGATCCAACGACCTGTGAGGACGGCGCGGCAGCGATCGCAGCCGAGATCAACCGTATCACCGCGGAGAGATATCGCAACGACGACCGGATCGAACGGTTCACCAGCCTCGTTTCCCACGAACTGCGAAGTCCGATCCAGACGGCCAAATCCGGGCTCGATCTCGCCAGAACGGAGTGTGACAGCCACTATCTCGATAACGTCGCGGAGACGATCGACCAGCTGGACCAGCTGATCGACAACCTCGTCGACGAACTCAAACACGACGAGATCGCCGTTGAGATGGATGCGGTCGACCTCGCGGCAGTCGTCGAAGAGACATGGGCCGACAGGACGGGGGCCACGCTGTCGGTCGAGTCGGAGCTACCAACCATCGAGGCCGAACGGAGCCGACTGCGACAACTGCTCGACAACGTGTTCCGAAACAGTGTGAAACACGGCGGCGACGGAACTACCGTTCGGATCGGTGTGATAGAATCACAGGACGGCTCCGACGACACCGTCGGCCTCTATATCGCCGACAATGGACCGGGAATCGAACCCGACCGCCGCGAAGACATTTTCGACTACGGGTACACCGGGTCAGCGAACGGCACTGGTTTCGGCCTTGCCATCGTCTCCGAAATCGTTGAGGCCTTCGACTGGGAGATCAGCGTTACCGAAAGCGGTGACGGTGGCGCACGGTTCGAACTCCACAATGTGAAAGAATTCTGATTAAAACACAACGGTTTTTTTAACTATCGGTGAGAGTTTCAGTCATGACCGAGGAAGACCGGAAAACGGTACTTATCGTCGACGACGAGGAAATGGTCGCCGAGTCCTACGAGCTGTATCTCCAGGACGACTACGAGACGATCGTCGAACTGAGCGGCGGCGCGGCACTGATGGAACTCGACCAGCGGGAGGTCGACCTCGTATTGATCGACCGACGGATGCCGGGGATGTCGGGCGACGTGGTGGTCGATCACATCGACAAGTGGGATATGGACTTTCAGGTCGTTATGGTGACGGCGGTCGACCCCGACATCGACATCATCGATATGCCGTGTGACGGCTATCTCACCAAGCCGGTCTCCGAAGACGAGCTGGTCGATGCCGTCGAGCGGGCGTTCCTGATCGACCACTACGAGGACCTCATCGCGGAGTACAACCAGCTCTCCGAGAAGTACGAAGTGCTCACCTCGCAGTTTTCGTCACGAGAGCTATCTAATAAAAAGCGGTTCACCGAACTCGAAGCCCAGATGGAGGAGATGGAAGCCGAAATCGCCGACACCGCCGCCCAGTTTTCCGACAGCAAGCTCAGCGACGCGTTCAGTCGGCTCCACTAGTCGGGGCGACTGGCTCAGAACACTTCTCGTATATACGATTGGATGCGGTCGACCCGGTCGGGATCGTACGTCCACAACCCGCGCCAGACGTTCGGCCCGGTCTCCTCGGCGACGAGGGCGATCTGGTCGCTCGTCGATCCGGCTGGCGGACTGAAAACCACGAACCAGAGCCGCCGGAGTTCCGGATCGTCGTTGGCGTGGACGGTCACCCCGAGGTCGTCGACCGCGGTCGGATCGTCCCGAACCCCGTAGACGTGGGCGTCGACACCGGAGTCGGCGAGCCACTCGTAGACCCGCCGGGTGCCGTACTCGTCGTCGAGTCGGGACAGTAGTTGAAAGGAGGCATCGAACGTCCCTGCGCCCTCCGAGAGCGCCTGAAACTCGATAAACCGAGAGATGACGACCAACAGGAGTTTTTCCTTGTTCGAGGCCGGATACCCCCGGACGGTGAACTCGATATCGTCCAACCCGGTCAGAACGTCCGGGAATGAACCAGTCTCGATCTGCTTGGTGCCGGTCCGGTAGCGGTCGGTGTTAATAAGCAAAAAGGCGCGCTTGAGTTCGGCCCACGAGGAGGTGGCGACGACCTCGCCGTCGTCGACCAGACAGACGAGGTTCTCGGTTCCCTCCGAGAGCCGTCGCTCGCTGATCGTGACCGACTCGCTGTCGAAGACCCGATCAAGCAGCGAGATCTGTGGCTTGGCCGCCGCATCCGTCAGGTTCATCAACAGCAGCGTCTTCTCGGAGGTGTCGACCTCGTCGATAATCGCCACCAGTTCGGTCAACTCATGTGCCATACAACTGCGAACCTATTCGGGTTGGTACCAAATCACAACTGAATAGTGTTTTGCTTCCTGGAGCCGGAACAGTCACACCAGCCGTAGTCACCGAACCAATGACACGGGCTCAGTCCTCGCCGAGCAGTTGGTCGACGAGCTCTTCGGGCACGAACGGTTCGATGTCGTCATACCCCTGACCGGTCCCCAAAAAGAGGATCGGCTTGCCCGTTACGTAGGAGATCGAGATCGCTGCCCCGCCCGAGGAGTCGGCGTCAGCCTTCGTGAGGACGGTGCCATCGATCTCGGCGGCGTCGTTGAACTCCTGGGCACGCATCACGGCGTCCTGTCCGGCGACCGCCTCGTCGACGAACAGCGTCATGTCGGGGTCGACGACGCGGTGGATCTTTTCGAGCTGCGACATCAGGTCGTCGCTGGTGTGGAGCCGTCCCGCCGTATCGCCGAGGACGACGTCGATGTCGTTGGCCTCGGCGTACTCGACGGCGTCGTAGATCACTGCGGCAGGATCGCCGCCCTGCTGGTGAGTGATGATCTTCCGATCGACGTTCTCGGCGTGTTTCTGGAGCTGTTCGTTGGCTCCGGCGCGGTAGGTGTCGCCGTTGGCCAGCACCGAGGAGTAGTCCCGCTCGCCGAGGTATTCGGAGAGCTTGGCGATCGAGGTGGTTTTGCCGACGCCGTTGACGCCGGTAAAAACGATGGTGACGGGTTTGTCGGCCTCGGCGAGCCGCTGCTCGAAGTCGAACTGGCCGACGCTGATCACGTCGACCAACGCGTCGTGGAGCGCGAGTTCGACGAGTTCGCCGGTCGTGTCGACCTGTTTGCGCGTCTCGCCGATCATCTTCTCGCGCACCGTCTCGAGGATCTCCTCGGCGACGCTCATCTCGACGTCACTTTCGAGCAGCGCCATCTCCAACTCCCAGAGGGGGTCGTCGAGGTCCTCCTCCTCGATGATGATCTTGCCGGTGGCGAACGCCGCGACTCGCTTGAGGGTGCCGGGACCGTCCGATTCGTCGTCCTCGGCGTCGGTCTCCTCGGTAGTCTCGGTCGACGCCTCGGCCTCTGCGTCGACGGTCTCCGTGTCAGCCGCCGCAGCGTCGGCTTCGGTAGCGCCAGCTTCGGTAGCAGCAGCCTCGGTGGCGTCGGCGTCAGCAGCGTCGACCCCTTCGGTCTCAGCAGACGCTGTCTCGGTGTCTGTGGGCGATTCTGGCTCCGGTGTCGACTGAGCGGCCTCGGTCTCGGCTGTGGGCGAGTCGGCTGCCTCGCTGTCCGAGACGGTAGCCTCGCTGTCGTCTTCGGCGGCCGCCTTCTCCTCGGCGGTCTCCTCGACGTCGGACCGGAACTTGCTCAGTTTGTCTTTGAGTCCATCGAACACGGCTGGAAAGAGTTTCTGGCTGCAGTCGGGGTGTTATTCGCCGTCTTCTTCGCCCTGCATCGCCTGCATCTGCTGCATCTGCTGTTGCTGCATGCGCTGCTGGATCGCTTGGGCCTGCTCTTCGAGGGTGTCGGCTTCCTCTTCGAGCTCGTCGATCTCGCTTTCGAGCTCGTCGACTTCCTCGGAGATGGCGTCCTGTTTGAGTCGCAGCGAGTCGATGGCGGTGTCCTGGTCCTGCTCGGCCGCGTAGCCGCCGCCGAGGCTGACGATGACCTCGTCGATGTCCTGGACTTCCGCGCGGAGGTAGGCGTCGCCACCGAGGGGAACCTGGACCGTCGAGCCACTGTCGAGGGTTTCGAGGGCTTCGATTGCCTCGTCGATCTCGGAGCTTTCGGTCGTGAGTTCGGCGATCTCCTCGTTGAGCTCGGCGATCTCGCCGTCGAGGGCTTCGAGCTGCTGTTGGAGCTGCTGGAGCTGCTGGCCGCCGCCACCGCTTGCGCCGCCGCCCATCATGCTGCGACGACCTCCTCGATCGTGACCTGTGTGCGTTTGAGGCCGTGTTCGCTGCCGAACTGCGAGAGGATGTGCTCGCGTGCAACGTTCTCGTTGACCGCCTCGATATCCTTTGAGAAAGATCTCGGGCCATCTCGGCCGTCGAACTGACCACTAATAGTGAACTGACTCATACCCACACGGTCGGGTAGCGACGGGGAAGTATCTTCCTACTCAGGGATGGTGTGGGAGCCAACCGCGCGAGGGGGAGCTGAGTCGACAGAAACGGCCGCAGCGGCCGAGACAACCGACTCAGCAGGCAGTCGACGGTAAGGGAAAGACGGAAAAGCGGTTCAGTCGAGAAAGCCGGTTCAGTCGAGGAAACCGAGGGTGTCCTCGATCCGACCCAGCTCCGGGCCGGTCGTGTCTTCGCCGACGAGATAGCTCTCGTCGTTGGCGACGAGCCCCGAACCGAGCAGGGGGGTCCCGTAGTTGATCGTCCCCAGATCGGCGTAGACGTCGAGATGGTCCTCCAGGGTTTCGAGTTCGGACTCGCTGGCCTGCGGGTGACAGAGCACGCCGGTGTTGTTGGCGACTGCCGCGGTGCCGACCGTGTTGACCCCGCCGAGATCGCCGCGGAGAACGGGCACGTCGAGGGCGTCCTTGACGGCCTGGACGGCCTCCCGCGTGAGGTCCGGGTGGACGTACGCACCGTAATCGTTCGCAAGGACGACGTTTCCGGCCGCATTGATCTTGCCGGGGAGTTCGACGACCGGCCCGTCGACGACATCGGCGATGCGGTCGGTCTCCCGGTCTGTGACCCGGTTGGAGACGAGCACACCGTTTTCGTTGCCCACAGCGAGCGAGCCGACCGTGCCGGAGCCGCCGACGGTCGTTGCCACTGGCTCGACGCCGAGTTCGTCGGCCATCGAGTCGATCTGCTCGTCGTCGACGTCGTGGCGGACCAGGAGACACTCGGGCGTCGCGCGAGCGAACACACCGACGTACGAGGAGCCAGCGACTGAAAGGCGAAGCACGTGTTAGGCGACTTCGGCTTCGACGATCGCTTCGTCGTCCTCAACGAAGCGGGCCGCGCGAACGCGGATCTTCGACGGCGGGTTCTGTCGGCCGCGCTCCCAGACTTTCTCGTTGATCGAAGGGTCCAGTCGGACCTCCTCACCCTCGACGTTGAAGTGCTGGGAGAGGTGGTCGCGGATGATCGTCATCGCGCGGTCGGCACGCTCCTGGGTGGCGACCTTGCGAACGTCTCGGAGCGGGATCGTTACGACGCGTTCTTCGAAATCACTCGTACTCATTGTTACTCGTCAGTGTTGCTGCGCCGCCAGTTCCGGCGTTTGGGGTTTCGGGAAACCTGCATATCCGTCTTCATCATGACCCACATCGGGACACGCGTGTTCTGCCGTTCGTGTTTCGCAAGCCGCTTTTTCTGCGCCTTCGTCTTCTTACCCATAGTAGCATACCCTCTTACTCCGCGGCTTAAAATCCTGTCCATCCCGTACGGGGGTTAGGCAAGCGAATTGAGGAGTCAGAACTTCTCTAACAAGGATTCGTAAAAGCTCGCATCGCTGGCTTCGCCAGCCAGCTTTTCGACGATCAACTCCGGCGTCGATCGCGCTAGGTGATCCTTCACTGGCGAGCGGTCGACCTGCAGTTCGCCATCCACGAGGCCGACAGCCTGAATCCCGTCGACGGCCACCGGTACGTCGGCAGCCGCCCGTATCTGGTCGGCGAGATGTGAGACGAAGACCGCGGTTGCGCCCTGGGTGTCGAGAGCCTCCAGGATACCCGCAATAATTTTCGCGCTCGCGCCGGGTTCGGTGATCGACTCCAACTCATCGACCAGCACGAGCCGCCCGTCGGCCCCCGAAATCAGGTCGCCGAACTCCTGGAGCGTGCTCTCGAAGGCCCCCGCATCCAGCGTCCCCTGCGATTTGGCGTAGTAGTGCAGCTCGGTGAACCGCTGGAGCCGAACCGACTCGGCGGGCACCGGCAGTCCCATATGTGCGAGGATGACCACCAACCCGACGAGATCCAGCAGCGAGGTCTTCCCGCCGGAGTTGACGCCCGACAGCAGGGTGACGCCCTCGACGCCGTAGTCGACCGGGTCGACGTGCTGGAAATCGACATCGAGGAGCGGCGACCGACCAGCCCGAATCTCGAAGCCCGTCTCGGGGTCGCCGAACTCCGGCATGACGCAGTCGAAATCAGTGGCGAAACGAGCGATCGCCAGTTCCACGTCGAGTTCAAGGGCGTTGCGGACGAGCTGGTCGACCGGCTCCCGGAGCTCGGCGAGATCGGCGGCCAGCTCGCTTTTCAAGGTCGAGGCCCGTCGGTCGCGGGCGGCGGTGAGTTCGTTTTTAAGTCGGGAGACGGCGTCTTCGCGCCGACTGATGGGGAAAGTCGGATCGCCACCGAAGATCCGGTCTGCGAGTTCACCCTCCTCAGGAGCCAGCGAAAGGCTGTCTCTGAGATGTGTTCGCGCCTTTTTAAGTGCGGTTTCGAAATCCTCGTCGAGTTCACGAGCGAGCAGAGAGTCGACGCGGGCTCCCTGTTCGACTAAGGAGAGGAAGTCCTGGCCCTCGATGGTGACGTTGCGTTCCTTGATCGCATCCCGCAGGTGGTCGTTGGCGACCGACTCGGCGGTGCCGACCGCCGCGTCCAGATCGTCGACCGCCACTTCCAGTCGGCGGAGTTCCTCGTCGCCGACGATGGTGCCGTCGTCGTCGACGCGGTCGAGGCCGTTTATAAGTGTATCCAGCTCACAGGGCGGCTCCAGCCCGGCGAGTCGGTGGACCTCGGCGGCCGCCAAAATCGGCTCGCGGTTGGTCGCGAAAAACGACAGCAGGCGCTCGGGGACGACGGTTTCGGGTTCCTCAAGCGCATTAGGGAGGATTCGCACATCGCCGTCGATATCGATCCCGGCGAACGATTCGTCCAGGACGAAGACAGTGGCGTAGGAACGGGCCAACTCGTCGATGTCGCGGGCGTCGTCGACGACCTCCGCCGACAGCTCCGGCATTCGGTTTTTGGCTTTGGCGTACTGCTCGGCGTCGGCGGTCGCCAAACACCGATCCCGAACCCGGAGCCCCGACGGCTCGGCCAGCGGATCGACGCCGCCGAGGGCATCGAGCACGTCGGAGTCGGGGTCGCGGGACAGGGCGCGGTCGACCAACTGGTGGACCTCCTGGATGCGGGACGCACAGGGGCTGGGGTACAGCGTTTCGAGCCGTTTTTCGGCGTACTGCGTGACAGCCCGCTCCTGGAGCAGCGACAACGCGTCGTCGTACAGCGATTTTGCGCGGTCGGTGGCCAGAAAGCCGCCGGGGTCGTCGTGGCGGCGCTGGATCGCCCCGCGGGCGATGGCGGCCGCCCGCCCCTCGGTGATGCCGGGGGCCGACGCGATCGTCAGTACGTCGCCGGATTCGAGGGCGGCCTCGGGGGCCTCGAGCTCGGCGAGCGCCGCGGCCGTCTTCCCGCCGACACCGGGAATCGATTCGAACTCCATTCGCCTGCGGGTCTCTCGGGGAATGACTAAAGGCTGCGGGTGGGGTCAAAAGCCGGTCGACACACCCGATGAACAACGGCCTTTTGGCTCGGCAGGCCAATCGACGGCTATGACTCCCAGCCACAAAGCCGCGGCCCTCCGAGATGATCTCGCCGACTGCGACGGCGTCCTCGTCGCCTTTTCGGGCGGCGTCGACTCGGCGGTCGTCGCGACGCTGGCCCACGAGGCGCTGGGCGACCGGGCAGTCGCCTGTACGGCCAGAAGCGAGACGCTTCCGGCGGCCGAACTCGACGAGGCGACCCGTGTGGCCGAGGAGATCGGGATTCGCCACGAACTCGTCGAATTCTCCGAGCTCGATAATCCCGACTTCGTCGAAAACAGCGGCGACCGCTGCTATCACTGCCGAACGATGCGGCTCGGCAAAATGTACGAAACGGCCCAAGAGCTCGGTATCGAGACCGTCTGCGACGGGACCAACGCCTCCGATCCAGGAGAGGGCCACCGCCCCGGCCTCCAGGCCGTCGAGGAGCTGTCGGTGCGCTCGCCGCTGCTCGACCACGACATCACGAAAGAGGAGGTCCGGGCGATCGCCGACGACCGCGGGCTGTCGGTCGCCGACAAACCCTCGATGGCCTGTCTTTCCTCGCGGATTCCGACCGGACTCGAAGTCACCGAAGCCAAACTCACCAGAGTCGAAAAGGCCGAACGGGTGCTCCGAACGTGGGGCTTCGAGCAGTTCCGGGTCCGGGACCACGACGGCCTCGCCCGAATCGAGGTCGCCCCCGAAGAGCTGGATGCCGCCCTCGACGCCGAGTTCGCCCGGGCGGCCCGCGACCACCTCTCGGATCTCGGTTTCGATCACGTCACCCTCGACCTGCACGGCTACCGGACCGGCAGTGTGAGCCCCGCCAGTGACAGTGATGCGGTCGACGACGATCTTCTAACGCAGCAGTATCCCTCGACGTAGGGACGCCACGTCGAGGGCCGGTGTCAGTCCCGGCGGCAGGTCGTAACGCTTGCCTTCCCACCGCACCGAGAAGCGATATGGCGATTCCAGTCGAAGTGAAGATCTACTCCCGGGCCGACTGCCATCTCTGCGAGGAAGCGAAAGCGACCATCGAAGCGGTCGCCGAGGAGGTCGACACCCCTGTTACGATCAAAGAGGTCGATGTCGACGAAGACGAGACGCTCCGGGCGGAGTACGGCGAGCGCGTCCCCTACGTCTTCGTCGACGGCTGGCCCGCTTTTAAATACGAAGTCGACGCCGACGGGTTGCGTCGACAGTTAGAGAACCCATAATGCCGACAGCGTACCGCCTATATTCCAGTAGTCTTTGCTTACGTGCCGAGATGGAGGCCACACAACGCGCCGTTCGGTTGTTCACGGACCGAACAGTCACGAAATCCGATTTCGCATCGCCGGTCACCGGCGAGACCTCAGCCGCCGAAAGCGGTTGGTAACAAAACGATCCGTTCGAGAACTCGTACAGAGGAATGGATGGGACACACCGACAGCCGACAGGGGAATATCAGGTCAGACCCTACCAGCCAGGTGACCGAGCGGGGTTTCTCTCGCTGTACGAGCGCGTGTGGGGTCGACCGAAGAGCACCGACTGGTTCGAGTGGCGTTTCGGGGCTAACCCCTACCGGGACGGGATTCGGATGATCGTCGCCGACTCCGGGGACGGCCTCGTCGGAGCCGAGCCACTACTCCCGTTTCGGCTACAGGTCGATGGGACGGAGTGGGAGGCCTACCAGCCCGTCGACTGGATCGTTCACCCCGACCATCGGCGGCGCGGCCTGTTTACGCGGATGACCGAGACCCTGCTTGACGACTATCTCCCGGAGGTGTCGCTGCTGTTCAACTTCCCGAACAGCCAGCTTCGTCCTGGGCTCGAAAAACACAACTGGGAGGTCGTCGGCCCCGTCGTCTGCCGGTATCGAATCCAGAACACGCGAAGGTTCACCGACAGAGCGAACGTAAAAGAGCTTCCGGCGGCCATAGCGCTGGCGACGAAACACGGAACCCCGCTCATCAGGGCCGGACTCGGTGCCCTCGACCGAATTACTGCCACCGCTGCCGACGTGACCGTCGAACGACACGCCGAGCTCCCGGTTGAGACCGTCCACGAACTGTATCGATCGGCACGCCCCGAGCGCATTCACGTCCCGCGGGACCGTCCGTTTCTGCGATGGCGGTTCGCCAACCCGAACTGGGAGACGAGAACCTACGTCGCCGCCCACGAGGAAGCGGCGGTTGCAAGCATCATCACCGCAACCGAGGAGACGCCCAGCTGTCGGGTCACCCATCTGCTAGATATCCAGCCGGTAACCGACCGCATAGCCCGACCTGCAGCCGTCGACGCACTGCTGTCGGCGGTCGTCGACGATGCCACCGACGCCGATCTCCTGCGGGCACCGACGAACTGCTACCCGCGGGTGTTCCGCCGACATGGCTTCTATCGTGACGATACGTTCCCGCTGTCGGTCGTCGCAACGACAACCACACACGCCATTCGACTCCCCGACCCCACGGTGGCGTCGGCTTCCCTCCCAACGGACCGTCTTACCGATCCGGATAGCTGGCGGCTCACGGTTGGCGATCTCGATATCGAGTAGCCGACGGCTCACTGTTGAGAACCCCGTCGACGGTTCGAAACTGAACCGACTGGCTCAGTTCCCGGTCCACCGGAGCAACGCGAGGGTTCCCTCGAACAGCCCGACCATCGTCAGCGTCACCATGATCGGTGCCATTCCAGTGGGGTCGGGGCTGAAAATGAACGCGATTCCGAGGAACGATCCCCAAAAGATGAGACGTTTGGCTTCCAGCCACTGCCGGGTGACAAGCCCCATCATGATCGCCAGCATGATGAACAGCGGGATCTGGAAGATCAGCGCCATCCACCCCATCATGATGAGGATGAGGTTGAACGTCTCCTGGAGCCCGTAGGCGACGACCGCGGCGTCGGCCGTGTAGGTGGTGAAGTAGGCGAAAATGAACGGGAGGATGAGGAAGTGCGAAAAGAGGACGCCGAAAATCCCGAGCACGAGGCTCGTCGGCACCGATGCGAGATAGTAGCGCCGCTCGGTCGGATAGAGACCGGGACGCATGAACCGGTAGGTCTGATAGACGAATACCGGCAGCCCGAGCAACAACCCCGCCAATCCGGCGACTTTCAGCTTCGTCAGGATGAATTCGAGGGGGCCGTACAGCCGCGGGCGGTTGCTCGCCGCCTCTGGGATGTGGGACGACCACAGGAAGTTGATCGTCTCCCCGGCGAACGGATAAACGACGACCGTAACGATTCCGGCGACCAGAAAGACGATGCCGAGCCGCCGCATCATCTCCTCGATGTGGTCCGCAAGCGGCATCTCCTGGTCGGATTCGGGGCCATCGCTGACCAACCCATCGTCTACTGTCGAGGGCGTCGATTGGTCGGTTTCGTCGGCCGGAAGCCCCGCTTGGGTCGTGCCGCCATCGGTGGTCGTGGCGTCACTCGCCGCATCGGCCGACGCCGGGTCGGAGCCATCGCTGTCGGCTACCGCCGTCCCGTCGTCGGGCGCGTCGCTGTCACCGGACTCCGGCTGGTCGGCCATTCAGTTACATTAGATCCCCGGGCCATTATAGGCCTTTTCTGATTCGCCCCGCTCCGAGCGCAGTCGAGAGGGACGAGACCCGGCCGAATCGCGTGGGCGAGAGAAAAAGTTGATAACGGCGAGTCGGCTTGCTACAGCTATGTCTAGCGCGCTCGATGCGGACACCAGGCAGACGCTTGGTGAGACGGCAGCCACCGGTCGTGCGATGCTACGATCCGCCCAGAAAGACCTCCAGAAGGTCTTTATCGTCTTTCTGATCGGCTTTCTCGGCACCTTCTATGCCCTCCGACTCTACGTCTGGGAGTTCCTCCGCGATATCACCGAATCCAGGATGCGGGCCGACGTCGGCGAGAGCTTCGAGATCATCGCCCAGACACCGTTCGACGTGATCCTCCTGCAGGCGAAGATCGGCCTCATAATCGGTATTATCGTCGCGGTTCCCGCGTTCCTCTATTTCGCCCGCGATGCGCTCCGCGTTCGTGGCTGGTGGCCCCAAACACCCATCGCCCGGTGGAAACTCGTCCTGATCGGACTGTTCGCCGCGGCGTTGTTCGCCGGTGGAGCGGCCTACGGTTACGCCGTCTTCTTCCCCGTGATGTTCGGCTTTCTGGCCGGGTTCGGCTTCGATGCCGGACTGAACCCGAGCTACTCGATCGTCCTGTGGACGGAGTTCATCGTCCTGCTGACGATCTCGTTCGGACTGGCCGCCCAGATGCCGCTGGCGATCACCGGCCTGTCGTACGCCGAGATCGTCCCCTACGAGACGTTCCGCGACAAGTGGCGATACGCCGTCCTCGGGATGTTCGTATTCGGCGCCTTTTTCTCGCCACCGGACCCCTTCACCCAGATCATGTGGGCCGCCCCGTTGATCGTCCTCTACGGACTGAGCCTCTATCTGGCCAAGATCGTCGTCACCGCCAGACGCGGCAGCGAGCAGATCGATATCCGTGGGGCGGCCAGCCGACACTGGAACGTCCTCGCTGGACTCGTCCTCGGTGGGTTCGGTCTCGTCTACGCGTTCTACGAGTACGGCGGTGTTGCGGCGGTCAACGGGCTGTTGGAACGGGAAGTGTCTCTCTTCTCAGTGACAATCGGCACGAGCTACCGACTCCAGCCAGCCGGGGCGGCCCTCGGCGTCGCCCCGGACGTGGCAATCGGTCTCTACGGGGCCATCGCCAGCCTCGTGTTGACAGTCGCCGGGTTGGCGTACTTCGTCTACGCCGAACTCGACGCCGACGTGATCGAGACCAACCTCGGCGATCCGACCGAAATCGATCTTGCGGAACTGGATGCAGCGGGCGTCCGTGCGGCACCACCCGAAGCGTTCGTCGAACTCGACGAGGACGAAGCGATGGCGATGGCCAGCCAGGCCCTCGACGCCGACAATCCAGAGAAGGCCCGCGCGATCGTCGATCGCTTCGACGAGACGGAAGCCGAACGCGAGGCCGCCGCGGAGGCCGAGGAGGCCCAAGAGGGCGACCTCGGGGACCGCGCCGAGCGGGCCGGTGACTCCTTCCTGGATGAGTTCACTGACGGCGAGCAGGATACCGACGATATCGGCGGCTACTACACCGATATCATGTTCATCCTCGACAGCCTCCGCTCGCGGTCGTTCGGGCTCGTGGTGACGTTCCTGATCGCCATGGTCGGGACGTTCATGGCGTTCTACGTCGGTGGGCTGGGCGTCGTCAGGGAGAACTTCCTGAGCCGGATGCCGCCGCAGCTAGTCGACGAGGCCTCCTTGGAGATCATCACGCTCCACCCGGTCGAGGCCGTGCTGTTCATCGTCAAGGTCTCGGTGCTGGTCGGGGTGCTGGCGGTGCTGCCGATGGTGGGCTACTACACGTGGCCCGCGCTCAAGCAGCTCGGTGCCGTCCGGGGCAACCAGTGGGTCGTCTTCCTGTGGACTGGCTCGCTGGCCGCCGGGCTGTTCGGTGGCCTCGCACTGGGGTACTTCTACATCGCCCCGGCGGTGATCTCCTATCTCGTCGCCGACGCCACCGCCGCCCGGATGCTGATCACCTACCGGGTCAACGACTTCTTCTGGCTCATTATCTTCACGACCGCCGGGATCGGACTGCTCGCCGATATCCCGATCCTGATGATCCTACTAAATAGAGCGGGCGTCCCGTATAGAGCGATGCGACGGCGCTGGCGCGAGGTGACGATCGCACTGCTGACGGTCGGTGCGTTGCTCACACCCGCCGATATCATGACGATGTTCCTCGTCACGGTGCCGCTGATGGTCGCCTACGGCGTCGGGCTGGTACTCCTGTTCGTGGTCACGGTGGGCGGTCGACGGGATCTCGCACCCCCCGCAGAAATCGTCTCATAGACAAACCCTTATTGACGGAGACAGTCATCGAACGCTTCATGTACTGGCCCTGTGAGGGAGACACATGGCTACTGCGGGAACGCTCTCGGAGCCAGCGGTACTCGCCCACACCAAACGGCAGCTCTTTCCGGCCGACGACAGCGCGGCGAGCTATGCCGTCGTCGACACCCAGTTTGCAGTCGAGGAGTGGCTCCCCGACCAGCCGATCCCCGCGGAGATACACGACCAGCTCGCGCCGTTCAATCACGTTCGTGTCGGGACGGGGTATCCCGATCTGGTCGGCGTCCGCCTGCTCGACCCGGATTTCCTCGCCGTCGAGCGGTTCGGCGACGAGCCGCCGCTGGTCGCCATCGAGGCCAAAGGCTACACCGGAGGGGGCAGGGTCGACATCGAACGCGGCGTCGTCCAGGCCTACGACCGACTCGGCGAGGCCAACGCGGCCTACGTCGCCGCACCGCGGGCGGCGATCTCACAGTCAGCCCGTACACTTGCCCGCGAACTCAACGTCGGCATGCTCGCCGTCGACGCCGACGGAGGGGTCACGCCACGTGAAGTCCCGCGGATCGTCGGCAACCGCACGGCCGACGAGGCGACCGCGATCCGGTTCCAAGCCACTGCACAGGGTGTCGCCGACAAATCCTTCGGCCTGAACCACCCGAAAAACTATCTCGCCTACCCGCTGGCGGTCTACCACCCCGAGGAGACTGACACCGTCCTCGCCGAGCGCGTCGTGAGAGCGGTCAACAGTGCCCGGACGGGAGCAGCGTTCCTCGGCCTGATCGACGAGCAGCCGAATCGGGTCGCGCTGACACCGCTCGGTGAGGAGGTGGTTCGGTTCGCAGTTAGTCGGTATAGATCGGTCGACGCGGCCCTCCACGAGTTTACGGCATGGAAACGCTCCCGGAAACGGTTCTGCGAGCTGGCTCCCGAGTGGGGGCTGCTGACACGGCGTGTCGTCTGGGCGTACCCGGCCACGCAGCTGCTCGTCGAAGAGCTCCAGACGATGGCCGACGACGGCTTTCCCGAGCCGACGCTCGTCGACCTCGTCGAATGGCTCCACGTCCACCATCCCACCTTCACCATCGAACTGTTCCTCCGTGGGACCGACGACGCCCGACGTCGAGTCCTCGACGAGGACGGCGAACTTCGAAAACGCGAACTACGGGACGGGTCGATCTACCACTCGCCGACGGTGTTTCAGCTGAAGACGATGCTCTACCACGCCGGACTGCTGGCCGAACGGGGAACTGAACCCCACAGGCTCGATCCGTCGACCGATTCATGGCAACTTCGAGACCCACTGCGGAACACACGATAGCCACGGTCGCCAGTAGAAGCTCACCACTATTCAAAAGGATATGTAAGAAAGCCAAGGGCCGGATTTGAACCGGCGGGGGTTCCGCTCTGCAGGCGGATGCGTTCGGCCAGACTCTGCCACCTTGGCGCGTCCGGATTTACTTCCGAGACGTGCTTAAGGCTAGCGGTCTCGGGTCATTCAGCGACCAGTAGCATTCAAGCAATACCGATCCGAATCTCCACTACTCCGTGACCGATCAGCTATTCGAGCCGACAGTACGATCGAACGTCTGTCAACTCCGAACCAATCCAAAGACATGGATGTCGACGGGATTCAACGGCGGGACCCACCGAACCGACGCCGTCTACAACATCACCGTCCCCGAGGGCTGGACCGAGACTGATCTCGAAGAATACGTCGACACACGACTCTCGGAGGCGAATTTTGATGCGGCCGGTCCGGCACTACTGACGGGCGTCGACCAGCGACACGCCCGGAGGGCGGTCCTCGATCCCGTCGAGGTGGTCGTCACTGCTGGCGTCTCCAATCCGTCGACGCTCCCACCGGTATCTCGACCCGAAACGGACCAGTCTGAAGCGGATCGAGAGTTCCGACCGGGAACGATCAACATCATCGCCGGGACGACGCGAGACCTCCCACCCGGCGCGCTCGCCAATCTCGTTGCAGTCGTCACCGAGGCCAAAACCGCGACGCTGCTCCGGCTGACTGGCTTCTCGGGGACGACAAGCGACGCCGTAATCGTCGGCAGCGATCCGGCCGGGACACCAGCGCAGTTTTCCGGCTCATCGACGCCAGTGGGGCGGGCCGCCCGCGCCTGCGTTCGGGACGCACTGACGGCGGCGCTTGCGAGTCGGTACGAGACCGAGACGATCCCCGAGTCGGTCGAGGATGCTGCATACGGATGTGCGACGACTGTGGAAGCAACGGTGTCGAAGCTGGACGTAGTCGACTAAGCAATTCTACATAGTGCAGCCGCTCAGCTATCAGTACCAACAGACACGACAGTACGAGCTGCCGCTCCTCGATAACTGCACAAAGCCCACGAGCAACACTGCTGTTGCTCGCGGGCTGATGAATGAGGGGTGATTTCAGAAGAATCACCCAAATGAATGGGGGCGGCGAACTGTGACTCCCAGAGGGTCTCCCACTCCAGTACTGCACAGAACGCAGACGAGCTTAACTTCCGTGTTCGGGATGGGTACGGGTGGAACCTCGTCGCTATGGCCGCCGTAACGCCGATCAGTGGAATCGAACCACTGCAATACCAAGATC
>NZ_JANHDJ010000004.1 GCF_024494645.1 Halohasta litorea
AAGCTCCTCGTTGAGAGTGTTGACGACAAAATTAAGCAGGTGCTCTTCTTCGATCTGATTGTCTGCTTGGTTTGGTTTCACACTACGTCCAAGCAGACACTTCCTCTAACCCGATGTGATCGACTGAGACTACATTGACCACAACCGGCACAACGTTACTGATGACTACGGTCGAGAGCCGCTGATTACCAGCGAACGTGGTCGACTGACGGCTACGCCGATTCGCCGGATGGTCAACCGGGTGACCCAGCCCTGTTTTGTCGGTGAGTGTCCGCACGACGAGGACCCCGACATCTGCGAATATCGACACTACGAGAATCTGGCGAACTGCCCATCGTCACGGAGTCCGCATACGATCCGGCGCGGATCGATCACTCACCATCTACGGAGAGGTGCGCCACAAGTCGTTGTCGAAGGTCGCTGTAACGTCTCCGCTGACGTGCTCGAAAAGCACTACGACGAGCGGAGTGACCGCGAAAAGATGGAAGCCCGACGAGAGTGGCTCGACGATGCGTTCCACGGGGATTACCAATGAACTCGAAAAAAGGAATTCAGGCGGTTAGCAGTGTAGCACAGTTGCGTAATCGGCCGAACACCCATCTCCCAGCGAGTCCACTTCACTTCGTTCTCGCTGCGCTCAAACTCGCTCAGTGGCCTCGCTTTACTCCCCCTCGCTCACTGTGTTCGCTCGCGGGAATCCCAGCGAGTCCGGCATAAGCATAGATTCGACGTCCTACCAGTCACCGAGGAACTCAACAGATAGCCCAACCTCCCCTGCAAGGTCACGAATACGGCTCCTTTTGCCCTGCAGATTTAATGACGTGTCAAGATAGTCCCCGTTAGTCAATTCGTATGGAGACCGCATCTCATCGCCAGTAGGGTGTGTCGGCTCGGTATTGACTGCGCAATTCTTCCGAGCCTGTGGTGGTGAATATGGCATATCGACCGCATCTATGAAGTCATGTTCGGCGATCAAGTAGTCGACTGCGGCACCCATGTTTTGCTTCTGTTTCGTATGGCGTTCCTCTCTACGTGCCGGAATCCGCACCCCATCGGAAAACTGGATCACATAGCCCTCTGTATTACTCGCTTGCGAGCCAGTGTCCGATTCTACAGGAGTTGTATCCTGCTCTGCTGATGGCGTTTCACTCACGAACTGCCGCTGTTCACGAAGCACCGACACAAGGCTCTGCACGAACTCGCGGGCCTGTTCGTCGAGATCTATCGTCAGCTCGCCCACTTCCGACTCTACCGCACCAGTGACGGCCTCGGTAACGCTGTCTTCGTTCTCCTGGAGGTGTCGAATCGCTTGGTTCGTCTGTGCAACCTGTTCTGCGATCTCGTCGGATTTTCCCGAGCGAATCGACTCCTTCGTGAGCAGTTCCAACACGGCCGGATTTTCGGCGAGATCGTCGAGATCGAACTGCACGACAGAGACCTCTTCACCGCCGTTCTGCTGGTTCTTCGTCAACACCTCGAACGATTTCCCGTTCGTCAGAATTCCCCAGTCGGTGTCGAGTTCCTGTCGCATATAGCTCCGCAACTGCTGGACCTCGCTGTCGGTCAGCGTCGACCGAATCGGCTTGGCCTCGACGAAGACGACCGGCGAATCTCCGATCAGCAGGGCGTAGTCGACGTGCGTACTTCCCGATGCCATCGGGACGGTGTACTCTAATGCGACCTCGGTCGAGTAGAGATCCCACCCGAGAAGCTCTAAAAACGGCTGGACGAGTTTGACTTTCGTGTTTTCCTCATCCATCTGTGGAGAGGATTCGATGAGTTGCTGGCAGCGGTCGACGTACTCATCGATTTCCTTCCGATCCATTGGCAACTGTTGTACGACGCATCTATTTATAAGATGGTGAAATTACTGGCCTCGATACATTCTCCTGCAGATTTGTCGACTGCCCGTGCCACGACCGACTCGGTCCCGAAGATCCCGACGAGTGGGGACCGGGCGTCGACGCGGATGCTGAGAACTAATACAGACACACTGAGGTTTGGATTATGATGGACTATCGGTCTTCACAAGCATCTCAACAGCCACAACCACCCGATAGAGCAGGTACACCTGCCAGAGGCCGACCGCGAGAAGGCCGAAACCAACCACCAGCGTTACCGACCGGTTGCCCACTGCCAACACGGCGGCCACACAGAGCAATCCCACCGCAACCACGCCGGGGAGCGTTGAGACGTCCTCTCGAAAGCGCGCGGAAACCATTATTCCAAAAACGGTGATTCACTGACAAATAGGTGTGGGAGATCGAACGCTTCTCTCTCAGCACACTTCCGATCCGTGTCCAGCGACCAGTCGACGGCCGCGAATTAGCATTACCCGTCTCCCTGCCGACGACCAACCGACTGCGCCATCTCGCAATTACGATCCTGGAGGGTCGACGGCGGGCCGTCCTCGACGTCCTGAACGACGCGGGAATCACTACGTAATGAGCGACGAGACCAGCAACGAGACCGACAGCAACGTGGTCCTGCTCCCGCTGCCGAATCGCGCTGTCGAGCCGATCCTGGACAAACTCACGGGGTCGACATCTCCGAGTCGCCCGTGATTATGATCAACGCCGAGACGGTCATCTCCGAGGAGTCCGGTGCCGTCCGCGAGCAGTACAGCCAAAGTGGAGTCACAAGCCAACACATCTCCGGCGAGTAGTTACTTCCCCAGCAATCGAAGCACGACCGACACCACCAGCACGATGACCGACGCGATCATCGCAAACGGCGGCACGGGGATGAAAAACAGGACGATACCAAGCAGGATGCCGATTGTACTGAGCCGAACCATACCTTCTATCGAGCCGACAGCCACGAAACCGCTGTGGCCCGTAGCCCGACAGTCATCGCCCGGAACAGATCAGGCGTCGACGCCGTGGACTCGCTCGCGTTCTTCCTCGTCCAACTCGGCGATCTCGGCCTCCGAGAGCACTTCCAGCCCACGGTTGTTGATCGCGTGGGGATCGAGATGGATCTCGTTCATGAACTGTTTATACAGCCGTTCGGCGGTCTCGCCGTCCTTCTGTTTGTCGGAGGCCTTATCACAGAGTTCGATCAGGTTCTCGGGGACGTCGTTTTGGTGGACGATCCAGTGGTTGATCAGATCCGAGAGCCGCCGAATGGGGCTGGTGAAGTGGCCGTAGATGTCGAAGTTCAGCGCGTGGTGGCCGCCGAAGGGGTCGTTCATGTACTTCGCGCGTGGCATGACTTTCAGCACGGCCCGCTGGATCTTGTTGAGCTGGCGGCCGGGGGACTCCTCTAAGGCTGCGTTGACGGCCTTCCGCGGGTCGTCCCAGGAACTCCCTGGAATCGAGACGCCCTCGAGATCCTGGATCTCCCGCAGGGCCTCGTTCCACTGGTCGGGCGTCGGCTGGGGGTGGACACGATACATCGCCTCAACGCCGCGGCCCCACATCAGCTCGTGGGTGACGGCCTTGTTGGCCTTCAGCATACACTCCTCGACGATCGTGTGGGCGCGGTCCCGCGAGGGATTGAGCACGAGCGAGCCGTCTTCCTTCCGCTGTTGGTGGAGCTGTTCGGCCAACTCGAAGACCAAGGCACACTCCTCGTGGAGCGGCGTCCCCGGCTCGTCGAGTCGGTTTTCGGCCTCGGTGTAGGTCATCCGCTCGTCGCTGTGGACGACGGATTTGTAGATGTCGACCTCCTCAAAGGAGAGCGTCTCGCGGTCGATGGTCATCTCGACGGTGTGGGCCAGTCGATCCTCGTTTGGGACCAGCGAACAGACGGTCTCTGCAAGGACGGGCGGCAGCATATGAACCGTATAGGCGGGGAGATAGACGGTGTTACAGCGTTCGAGCGCTTCGGCCCACATCTCCGAGCCGGGGTGGACGTAGTGGCTGACATCGGCGATGTGGACCCACAGCGTGTAGTGTTCATCGTCTTCGTCGATGCTAATCGCGTCGTCGAAGTCCTGGGCGTCGGCGGGGTCGGTCGTCCAGGTCGTCAACTCGCGGAGATCCCGCCGGTCGTCGATCTCGGCTTCGATCTCGTCGTAGACGTCCTCGGTTCGCTTGCGAGCCTCGACCAGCACGTCGCTGGGGAATTCATCGCGGATCTCGAACTCCTCGAAGAGGTCTTCGCGTTTGGCTTCCAACTGCTCGGCGATCGATTCGGTGACCCTGACTGGACCTTGGCCCTCGGCAGTCCCAGCCTGGGCCTGTTCGTCTGACATACGTTGGCTAATGAGGGTTGGATAGAAAGACGTGTCGGGGCGGGTTGGTCGGCCGCCCGGACGGTCTCAGGACTCTCGGTGGTCGACCGGGCCGTCTTCGGGGTCGACCGAGTCCAGATAGCGCGCGAGGAACTCCGACTGGGAGAGATTCCCCGCTTCGATCCCCGTCAGGACCGCTTCGAGATCGCCGCGCGGCTGGTGACACAGCTCCCGGAAACAGTCCTTACAGAAGTGTTCGAACTCCTTGTCGTGTCGCTCCCAGCGGTTGCCCTCCTTGTCGTACTCGCGGGCCTCCGAGCGCGGCACAGCGTCTCCACAGGCGGTACAACTCACCGTTTGTTTGCCCCGATTGCTCCGCGAGCGCCACATACCACGTCTGTCGATACCAACCCACTTATGACTTGTTCCTGGCTGTCTGACGGGTGTACGACGGCGCTACGGCCCGTTTTATCATTCCGTACCGACAGATTCCTCACGATCGTTTTTGGACAATAACGCGTGGGGGCATAGAACGGTCAATTTATTCGGTGGGCGGGCATCGCTTCGGCTATGCAGGTCAAATCCAGACACCACCTTCGCAGCGACGCCATCTCCTCGCTCCAGGAGTCCCTGTCGGCTGCGTTCGGCTCCGAGGTCACCGGCGACAGCTTCGAGTTAGTCGAGTTGAGCGACACCCCCTTCGACGTGATCCTCGTCGACGGCGAGCAGCTGATCGCCGAACTCGACGGCGAGCCGTTTCTCACCGTCCAGGGGGCAAACGAGTTCCCGCCGACCGAGTCGGTCGTCACCGTCGACGCCGGAGCGGTCTCGTTCGTCTCCAACGGCGCGGACGTGATGCGGCCCGGCATCGTTGAGGCCGACGACGGGATCGAACCCGACAACCTCGTGGCTATTGCCGAAGAGACCCACGGCAAAATCCTCGCCATCGGTCGCGCGCTCGAAGACGGCGACGCGATGGTCGGCGATTCGGGCAAAGTCGTCGAGTCGATCCACCACGTCGGCGACGATCTCTACACGTTTTCGGTCTAATCTCCGACCTTATTCCGGGCGTAGCGACTCGATATCCTCGGGGTCGGCGTACTCGTCGAGGCTCTGCTCGTAGCCCAACAGTGCGGCCTCGTAAGTCGTCCGCAGCTCCGCCACCGGCGTCTCGCTGGCATCGACACGCAGATCATTATAAAACCGCCGGTAGGCCGTCTTTTCGGTCGTCACGACCTTGAGCGCGGCACTCCCGACCGACAGCGATTCGCGTTTGTCGCCGCCCGCCTCGACGCCTGCCGACAGCGCGTCGACCAGCCGCTCGGCCAGCGGCGCGTCGCCGAAGGCGTCGGATTCGTAGGCCGCGGCGGTCGCATCGAGCACGTGTTCGTCCTCCAGGAGGTTCCCCGCGACGGTGAACTGGCCGGTGTCGCGGTGGCCCGCCTCGCCGACACATTCCCGGCCGGTGAAGACGACGCTCCCGTCGGCGTCGACGCCGTGGACCTGTCGGTTACGGCGGTTGTCGTCGGCCGAAAGTAAGGCCTCGACGGCGTCGTCGATGGCGAGGCCGTCGGCGAGATACGACAGTGTCCGCTCGCCCAGCCAGTCGCTTGTGTGGCTCTGGACGGCCACCGCGCCGTTCTCGGAGACGAACGGACAGAGCGCGCCGACCCCCGGCAGCCGGGTTGTCACCGCCAGGCCGAACCGGTAGTGCCGCGTGTCGTCGCCGTCCTGGTATGGCTCACGCACACAGAGACTGAGCGTCATGCCGACTCATGTGACTACGTGGTGAAACCAGTTTGGTCGTCGGCTATGCCCGTCTCACGAGTCGATTCGCTGCGGTAACCGATGGCTGTGGCAGCCGCCGACTACTCCTGCCAGCGGGGAGCGTCTGACGTAAGAACTAATGTTTAACCCGCCCGCATACTGGCTATGGGTATCATGAGTAAGATTCTCGGCGGCAGCGATCAGCGCAACACCGAGGATTACGTCGAACTGGATTTGGATAGTTTCGAAACCGCCACCGGTGGCGCGGGCCCCGCCGTCCGTATCGCCGAGGTCGCGGGTCGACAGGACGTCATCCCGATCAAAGACGCGGTCTACGACGGCGATCTCGTTATCGCGGATATCACGCGCCACAGCACCAAAGACCGGACGGTTGAACAGATCATCGACGAGCTGCGACAGGTCGCCGAGGAGGTAAACGGCGACATCGTCCAGAAGGGCGACGACCAGCTGATTATCACCCCGACCGGCATCAAAGTCTCCCGCGAAAAGCTTTAACCCCGGTTAGCTTCGTTCGTCCAGTCGCGACGCGCGGTCAGTCGAAACACTAGCCTCGCCCCCAGCACCGACTGCGCGGTACTCCGAGCGGTAGTGCCAGATCTTCCGGAGCAGATACAGTCCAAAGATCCCATCGAAAATAATTACGAAGACGAAAAACGACGCGAGCTGTGGGAGGCCGGTCACCGAGGCGATAGTGAACGACCCCACCCCAACCGTCGAGTTGTAGGTCGCGTGAACCGCCGCGGCGATGAGGAGCCCTTTAATAATGATCGGGCCGCGGTTCTCGGGGTTGAATTTGGCCAACCCGAGGTAGTAGCCCGCGATCGCCGAGTAGATGACGTGGCCGGGGCCAGCCAGCGCACGGATCGCCGCGATATCGCCGCCAGCGGCGATCGCACCGAGGCCGAGGCTGAGTTCGGCCAGCTCACCGGCCTCCTCTAGTTGAGTAACGATATACAGCGAGTTTTCGATGGTCGCAAAGCCGAGCCCGGAGATCGCCCCATAGACCGCGCCGTCGACGACCGAATCGAACCGCTCGTCGGAGTAGGCATACAGCCGGACGGCCAGCAGTTTCACCGTCTCCTCGCCTGGCCCGACGATGAGGAAGTAAAACAGGACCAGTCCGACTGCGCCGAGCGGCTGGAACAACTGGCGTGCGGCGGTGTTGATGAGGGCGGCGAACGTCGCAAAGAGGATCGAGAGGATGAACGTCGTCACCAAAAGCGACAGCGGCTCCCGCGTGGTCACATCGGAGCGATAGACGTAAACCGTCAGTGCGAGGGCGGGCACGACCGACAGCAGCGTCAGCAGGCCGACTGCGGGTTCGGTGAACGCGGTGAGTCCACCGATCCCCACGAGGATGCCGAGTGCGAGCAAGATGACGAACCATTTGGCCGCCCGCGTCAGCAGCCAGTAGAGTGCGACCGCCGCCCCGTCGACCGAGGTTCGTTCCTCCCACGTCGCCACGTCGTAGAGATCCCGGGAATCGTCGGCCGCCGCCTCGACCGGGTCTCGCTGGTCGCTCATGGGCGTGATTCGACGGCGGGCAACTAAGGTCTTCTCTCGATGGCAGCTGCCGCCTCCGAACAGTGACCATTCAAAAGCACCGAGCCCGAACGGTCAGCCATGCATTTCGATCCACGAACCCAGCAGGCACTCCGTGAGGTCGGCCTCGATACCGAGGCGCTCCAGGAGGCCTCCGAGCGCGTCGTCGAGGCGGTCGCGGCCGACGCCGACCGGCTCGAAGCCTTCTTCGCGGACGCCGAGACCGTCTACTCCGATATGGAGACCGCCCACAGCGCCAGCGAGATCCAGACCCACACTGTCGAGTTTATCGACCTCTACACTCATGCCGCCGATCTCCGAGGCTATCTCAGATTCGACTCCTGGGGCGTTCCGATTGAGGGCGGCCGTGTGCTGAGCGACGAGGTCGTGGAACTCAGCCTCGGCGAGACGGTCACCGACCGGGTTCGCTTCGCCCGCGACGAGTCGGCACTCCGGTGAGGTCGAGGATGACCGACACCAACCCGACCGACGACACGCCGACAGCGACCAACGCCGCCGCCGACACTCATCGCGCCCGCATCCGGGGCATCTACACGACCGCCCTCACCCAGCGTTGTCTCACGGCCGGTTGGCAGGTCGTCGACGCCTCGGGTCCGATCGAGCGGCGGTTCGAGACGAGTTTCGAGACGGGCCCTGCCGACGTGGCCATCGAGACCACGGACGACCGACAGGGCGTTGGCCTCCAGGGGACACCTGCGGCAGTCGACGCCGCGACCGACCTCGTCGGCTCGGTTGGTATCGATACGCTCGGCTGGGCCGATCCGGCTCCCGAGGGGGCCGTCTTCGACGGTCGAGTAGCTGAGACATCGGGCCGCGGCGCGGTCGTCGACCTGGGGGACTGCGAGGGGTATCTCCCGTTTCGAGGAGTCGATGGTCACCTCGATAGTGGCGATTCGGTCCGTGTGCAGGTCCAGGAGGCTGCGCCGCCGTGGGACGACGACCGGCCCCTACTGTCGACGACGATCGAGGTCTCGGATGGGCTTGTGACACTCATCCCCGAAGCCGGCGAGCCGACCGTCGATACGCGCGACGAGGCGGCGGCCCGCGAACTCGTCGGGATGACCGAGCTTCTGGGCGTCGAGGCCCCCGATGGCTGGCGGATTCGGTGGGCCCACGCCGCCACCGAGGCCGGGATGGCAACACTCGAAACGGTCCTGGACCGCACCGCCGACCGCGCGGCGGCGCTCACGTCGAAACTCGATGCGGATGACGTCTCCGGCGGCGTCGATGCCGCGGGCGATGCGCCCGCCGAACTCGCCGCACCAGCAGCAGGCGCGTGGCTCTGGTTCGGCCGTGAGAGCCGGTTCGCGCTCGACGAGATCAGGAGAGACGTAACGACGACGATGCCCGGCCACCACCGCATCAAGGCCGGATCGAATGGGGCGAGTGCGGGCGTCGATTTCGTCGAGGCGCTCTGCTCGCCATCGGGTGAGTTCCCCTTCGAGACCGTCGCCGACACGTTCGGCCCGGCGGTCGGCGACGAAGTCGAAATCGCCCACGGAAAGCCCGCCGGTCACTGTATCAGCCTTGGATCGGGCACCGTCATCGAGCGAGACAGCGAGAGCCTCACGCTCCGCCGCGAGCTCTCCGGCGGCGGTACCTACGACGGACTCGGCGTTCCCCGCCAAGCGGGTGATACGGCCACGACGACGGTCCGCGAGGGTCGGTGGTGGTATCCGACCGTCTACCGCGACAGCGAGGGCTCGGTGAAAGGCACTTACGTCAACGTCTGTACGCCGGTCGAGTGTTTCCCCGGGGCCGTGCGGTACGTCGATCTCCATGTCGACGTGCTCAAACACGCCGACGGCCGGATCGAGCGGGTCGACGACGACGAACTCGATGCCGCAGTCGAGGACGGAGACGTCGACGAGTCGTTAGCCGAGAAAGCGCGGTCGGTGGCCTCGGCACTCGAAAACGCGTTTTAAGAAAACACCGCCTACTCCCGGCTATTGATGCCAGTTTTCCCGAGATGATTGTGTATAAAAATGGGCCCTACCGGATTTGAACCAGTGACCACCGAGTTATGAGCTCGGCGCTCTAACCAGACTAAGCTAAGGGCCCTCGATTTCTGGTTCCGGCCGGTCCCATATGAGAGTGTCGAGTTTCGGTGTTGTCCGTCTTCTCGGTCGACTCGTCTGCTCGAACCCTGGCGTGACCCGTCTTGACTCTCCACGGGATTCTCGGAGCCGACGGTCCTCGTGAATTGTTTCGAGAGAAGACGCCGTCGCCAGGGCTCGAACTCGGCAAGACGATCATCCTCGCTCCGCTCGGATGCTGCGACTTGCCTGCACGAGCCCTTTCTGAACGCTTTCTCTGACGATGGAACTACTCGGAGACGAAACCCCTCGTGTAGTATCGTCAGAGAATGACGCCGTCGCCAGGGCTCGAACCTGGGACCACCTCGTTAACAGCGAGGTGCTCTACCATCTGAGCTACGACGGCTCAACGCAACCAAAGGTAGTCGGATGCATTTAATAGGGCTTTCGTTTTCTCCCCGACGGAAGCGACATCCTTTCACACGCCGTCTCTCAATTCTGGTGTATGACAACCCTCGATGACGTGCTGGCAACGGTCCACGAGCGCGTCACCCCGATGGCCGACGAGCGCCGACGGCTGTCGACCGCTGCGGCTCTGCTCACCGACCGAGCCGAGGCGGCCATCGACGACCACGATCTCGACGCCGACGTACTACAGGTCGGCAGCACCGCCCGCGGGACGTGGTTGGCCGGGGACCGCGATATCGACCTCTTCGTCCGCTTTCCGCCCGATATTTCCCGCGAGGAGCTCGAAGAGTACGGCCTCGACATCGGCCACGAAGTCCTCCCCGAGGGCCACCAGGAGTACGCCGAACACCCCTACGTCAAAGGCGAAGTCGACGGGTTCGATGTCGACTGCGTCCCCTGCTACCGCGTCGAATCGGCCAGTGACATCCGCTCGGCGGTCGACCGAACCCCGTTTCATACCCGGTATCTCGAGGCCCGACTTGACGAGGATCTCGCGGGCGACGTTCGCGTTTTCAAACGATTCCTGAAGGGCATCGGGGCCTACGGCAGCGACCTCAAGACTCGCGGCTTCTCGGGGTATCTCTCGGAGCTGCTCGTCGTCGAGTACGGTGGGATCGTTCCGCTGTTGGAGGCGGCCGCCGACTGGTCTCCTCCGGTAGTCTTCGATCCCGAGGACCACGGCACCACGACGTTCGACGATCCGCTGGTCGTGATCGATCCCACCGACCCCGATCGGAACGTGGCAGCGGTGTGTTCGGCTGAAAACGTCGCCCGGCTCCAGCACTACGCCCGGGAACTCTTCGCCGACCCCCGTCTTTCGCTGTTTTTCCCGTCCGATCGAGAGCTGTTGACCGCCACAGAGGCCCGCCAGCGGTTGGCCAGCCGAGAGACGATCCCCACTGCGGTCGTCTTCGAGACACCGGATATCGTCGATGATCAACTCTACCCACAGCTCGACAAATCCCTCGCCGGGATCGAATCGGGCCTTTCGACTCAGGGTTTCGGAGTCTTCCGGTCGGCAGTGTTGGTCGATGATGCGGGCAAAACTGCTGTCCTCCTGTTCGAGCTCTCGACCGCCACGCTCCCGGCTGTCGAGCGCCACGAGGGGCCGCCCGTGTCGGTTCGCGACCACGCCACCGGCTTCTTCGAGGCGTACGTCGACGACGAATCCTGTGTCGGGCCGTTCCTGGAGGGCGACCGCTACGTGGTCGAACGGCCGCGGGAGTGGACCGATGCCGCCGCCTATCTCGATAGCGACGCGATCTTCGAGGTCGGCCTCGGCGTCCACGTCGAGGACGCACTCACCGACGGCTACGAGCTGCTGGTCGGTAGTGCGGAGGTCGCGGAGTTGGTCGATACGGTCGACGCAGGCCTCACCGACTATCTCGATCCACGGCCCTGAGCCGCCTCGAGTTCTCCGTTTCGGCGATACGTTTTAGCTGCTAGTTTACGTATTAATTATTATGGACCGCGAGACGGCCGAGCCGTCGGTCGACCGGATTCCGGCCGAGCGGGCCGCACAGTGGGTCGACCATCACCACCGGACGGCCGCCCCGAGCACCTACGTCTACGAGTTCGTCTGGGACCTCTCGGGGCCAGCCGAGGGGCCGTTTTGCACTGACGTCGATGGCAACGTCCTGCTCGATTTTACGAGTCACGTCGCTGCCGCGCCGCTGGGGTACAACAATCCCAAAGTTATGGACCGCCTACGGGCGTTCGATCTGGTCGATCCCCTCAAGATCGCCGGGCAGGACTTCTACGTTTCGAGCGGCCAGGAGCCCGACGACGATTCGCTGCCCGGCCCGACTGGACTGATGGACCGGCTGGTCGAGGCCACAAGCGAGTATGGGATGTCGACGGTGTTTCTCTCCAATTCGGGCGCAGAGGCGGTCGAAAACGCGATCAAGATCGCCTACGACCACAGCGACGGCGGCCGGTACGGGATCACCTTCGACGGTGCGTTTCACGGCCGAACCTTGGGGACGCTCTCGCTGAACCGCTCGAAGGCAGTCCACCGTCGGCACTACCCCGAACTGCCATCGATTCACGATGTACCGTTCTGTACGGATCGGGGTTGTTCGGCTGAAACCTGTGGCTGCGGCTTTTTTACCGACGCTGGGTCGCAACTCTGTCGGATGGTCGACCCCGAGGAGGGGTATCTCGACCCCGACGAAGTCGCGTTTATTATCCTGGAACCGGTGCAGGGCGAGGGCGGCTACCGCATCCCAAGCCAGGCCTTCGGCGACGAACTCGCCGCGATCGCCGACGAATACGATATTACGCTCATTGCGGACGAGATTCAAAGCGGGCTCGGCCGAACAGGCAAGATGTGGGGGTCGGACCACTACAGCTTTGAGCCGGACGTGATTGCGGCGGCCAAGGCACTCCGGGTCGGGGCGACGGTTTCACGGGAGGAGGTATTCCCCAGTGAGACGAGTCGGCTCTCCTCGACGTGGGGCGCGGGCGACATCCTCGCGTCGCTACAGGGCGCGCTCACGATCGACGCGATCCGGGACTACGATCTACTCACGAACGCGACCGACCGCGGCCAGCAGTGTCTCGAACGACTGACCGATGAGCTCGGAAACACCGATGTTGTCGCCGATATCCGCGGTCTGGGCCTCATGCTCGCCGTCGAGTTCGATACCAAAGCCCGACGCGATGCCGTTCAAAAAGCCGCCCTGCAGCGTGGCCTGCTCACGCTGGGCTGTGGCCACAGTGTACTTCGGCTCCTGCCGCCACTGGACGTAACCGAGCGAGAGATCGAACTCGGTGCGGAGTTGCTTATCAAAGCGGTCGACGATACCCGCTAGCCTACATCCGGTAGCGGTTCGAGTCGTCCAGCGAGGGGAGATTGTCGCCGCCGGTCATCTCGTCGAAGGTCATCCCCGAGAGGTACTCGTCGTAAGTCACGTCGTAGCCCGACCGGAGGTGGAAATCCAGATCGCCGGAGTCGACCGTCTGGCGATAGAGCAGATGGACGCCACGCCGGATGAGTTCCTCGGGATCGTCGGTCTCGAAGGCGGCACTCAGCATGGCGAGTTCGTTTTTCGTCTCCCGATCCAGCGAGACGGTGAATTCGTCGTCGAGAGCGCTGTACTCGTCGGTGATATCCTCGGTAAGCTCGTCGAGACTCATACCGACTTCTGGGACAGCAGACGGAAACGCGTTGCTGTTCGGATGGCGGGATCAGCATCCCTAAACCGCCCGCGTGCGGAGCGTCGACAATGACTGATGCGGGCACGCAGGCCGAACACGGACTCCCCGACGACGAGACGGTCGCGGCGGTCCAGGAGGCCCTGATCGAGTGGTATGAGGCCGACCACCGCGAGTACCCGTGGCGGGAGACCGACGACCCCTACGAGATTCTGGTTTCGGAGATCATGAGCCAACAGACCCAACTCGATCGGGTTGTCGAGGCGTGGTCGGATTTCCTCGACGAGTGGCCCACCGCCGACGCGCTGGCGGCGGCCCCCCGCGGCGACGTGGTGGCCTTCTGGAGCGACCACAGCCTCGGCTACAACAACCGCGCGAAGTACCTCCACGAGGCGGCCACACAGGTCGTCGAGGAGTACGACGGTGCGTTTCCCGAGACGCCCCAGGCGCTCCAGGAACTGATGGGCGTCGGCCCCTACACCGCCAACGCCGTCGCCTCCTTTGCGTTCAACAACGGCGATGCGGTGGTCGACACCAACGTCAAACGCGTGCTGTATCGCGCCTTCGATATTCCAGATGACGACGCTGTGTTCGAGACAGCCGCAAGCGACCTCATGCCCGAGGGTCGCTCGCGGGTCTGGAACAACGCGATCATGGAACTCGGTGGGGTTGCCTGCGAGAAGACACCCAAATGCGATACGGCGGGCTGTCCGTGGCGGGCGTGGTGTGCGGCCTACGAGAGCGGCGATTTTACCGCACCCGACGTGCCGACACAACCGAGTTTCGAAGGAAGCCGTCGGCAGTTCCGCGGGCGCGTGGTTCGACTCCTCGGCGAACACGACGAGATGGAGCTTGATTCCCTCGGCCATCGCATTCGTGTCGACTACACACCGGACGGCGAGCACGGTCGAGAGTGGCTCCGAGGCCTTCTTTCGGATCTCTCCGACGACGGCCTCGTCCAGGTCGAGGAAGGGACCGATCGGACTATCGCTCGACTCCAATAATCTGATTTAGATCCACTGAATCACTCTGTGAGAGTCACATAGGATCTATGAAAACACGGAAATCGGAATGCCGTCGAACGTATTTTTGTGTGATAAATCGCTGAGCTATCTGTTTCTCGAACTGTTTCAGCAACGCCTCAGCAGATTTTGCTGATGACTGGATCAGCTCTCTCAGTTTCGCATGGACTCTCTTTCTCTAAACACTACCCTATGAACTCACACGGATGTTCCAAGTGCGCTGGGGCTTCCGGACTTACCTTAGAGGACTACGTACACAAGTCTCAAAGGATCACCCGTCTCTCTTCGGTATCTCGGTGAACCACCTCCGGTTATTCTTAGAGAAATTAATGTTAGAATGATAAGGAGAGTGCTGAGTAGCGTAATCAGCACATTATATTCCAATAGGTCTACAGTCTTGAATATTTAAAAACCACGAACACATTCGCGATTATTTTTTTATATAATGCTAATCTCAGTCGAAGTTAGGCGGACGAAAACCCGTGCAAGTCGGAGATAGTCAACAGAAGCAGTATTAATCTGCTACGTATTGTCTGTATCTCCGAATCTTGCAGGTGTTTTCGACCGCGGAGGGATGTTCAAATGACACAACCATACAAAATCAAAGGATGAGACAACGATTCGCACTCATTCTTCTGGTAGCGGTCGTCTTACTCCCAATGTGGTTTGTTGCTGGTCAGGGAGAACCACCAGCAGAAACCGTCGAAATCGATCAAAGTGTTACAAATATTCAACCACTTGAGGGGTTCGTCGACACGCCAACGAAGTTGTCCCCGAGTCAGGTGGGAGTTGTCGTTTGGGTCGCACTCTTTGCACTCCTGGGAGTGTTGGCGTTCTTCCATCGCTTTATGAACGAATTAGCCAGACCGGAGAGTGACACTCCCCCGACCGCTGCCGACGGTGGAACTGTTGGATTCGAATGGATGGAGACTGAAGAGAGATGGATCGTCGGCTATGATCCCCCGAGCGATTCATTGGCCGGACTCATCGCAATGGGTGGGCTCACAGTACTGTCGATCGTGTTCGCTGCGTTGTTCACGGGTGAATACCTCACGCTGGCCCGGACGCAGTACTTCGGCATCTATGCGTTTGGAATGTTTATGTCGTTGACCGGACTGACAGTATCATATTACGCGTGGTTTATGCCACACATCGAAGTCGCCGAACGGAGGGGACACTGATGGAGTCTGAGAAAGACGATATTCTTGAACAACAATATCCGGGCAGTGACTCAGCCGACGGCTGCTGTTGTGAATCACCCTCGGTGAGCCAGCCAAGTATCTATCAAGACTTCTGGCAGGATGCCCGAGCAGAACTTCAGCGTCGAGATTACGCGAAAGGGTTGGCCACACTCGGCGGTCTGACCGCTGTAAGCAGTCTCGTTGCCCCGCTTGCAGGATTGAGTCGGGCGTTCGAAACCAGTTACACCGGACCGATGTACGAAGACGGGATCGCACTCGTCGACGGGGATGGAAACCGAATCGAGGAGGACCGCTTGTCCGCCGGTGAACAACTCACTGTGTTCCCCGAGCCACGACCGGGTCTTGAGGATGCACCGACGCTGTTAGTTCGGTTCTCAGAGGACGACTACGGCGGCGAGACGAATCTCGAATTCACAGTCTCGGGGTATGCCGCCTTCTCAAAGGTGTGTACCCATGCTGGCTGTATGGTAGCCAACCGTGACGGCGACACCTTGGTCTGTCCGTGCCATTCCGGACTGTTCGATCCGCTGTCTGGGGCCACGGTTGTCGGTGGACCCCCACCACGTGCACTGCCACAGCTACCGATTACTGTATCGAGCGACGGCGAACTCATCGCCACCGGTGATTTTGAGGAGGCCATCGGCCCTGGAGGTGGCGGATGAGCCGTCTCGACGAGCTATACGACTGGTTCGATAGCCGATTCGGACTCAGCCACGCCCAGTCGTTTCTCGGGAAAGCGTTCCCGGCGGAAGATTCGTTCCTCCTAGGTGAGGTCGCGCTGTTCTGTTTCGGCCTGCTCGTCGCCTCGGGGACGTTCCTCGGATTCTTCTACGAGCCGAGTACCGCGGCGACGCAGTACCAGGGCAGCGTGATGCAGTATCAGGGCGATGAGATGCCCGCCGCGTTCGTCAGTGTGCTGCAGATCACCTACGACGTGCCCTTTGGGATGTTGATCCGGCGAATGCACCACTGGGCCGCCCACCTGTTCATCGCGTCGATGGCGCTCCACATGCTGCGGGTCTTCTTCACTGGAGCCTACCGCAATCCACGGGAGCCGAACTGGCTGGTCGGCCTCGGCCTCGCCGGACTCTCGATGGGGGCAGCCTACACGGGCTACTCGCTGCCGTTCGACGAGTTCGCGAGCACCGCGGTCGGCATCGGCTACAACGTCACCCTGTCCATTCCGATACTCGGAGAGTGGCTCGCGAACGTCGCCTTCGGAGGCTCGTTCCCATCGAGCGCGACGATCCCACGGCTATATTTCTTCCACGTCTTGGTGATCCCGTTGGCCATCGCAGGGTTACTAGCGGTCCACATGGCGATCCTCATTCGGCAGAAACACACTGAAGCCCAACGCGATGGGGATGTTCAGGGACGTGAAACGATCGACGCCGAGGACGATACCGTGATCGTCGGCCTCCCTGCGGTTCCGAATCAGGTGGCTGTCAGTGCCGTCGTATTCTTCCTGACATTGGCGACATTATCCCTCCTCTCGGGGTTCCTGCCAGTTCACAATATCGCCGAATACGGGCCGAACAATCCGGCGTCGACGCCGGAGCTCATCATGCCCGACTGGTTTCTGATGTGGGGGTACGGATTCCTGAAGCTGATCCCGTCGTGGCTCAGCTTCGATCTGTTTGGCGTCCACTTCAGTGCCGAGTTCATCGGCGGGCTGGTGCTTCCAGGAGTCGTGTTCACGGCCGTCGCCGCATGGCCGTTTATCGACTACACGCCGGAACCGGTTCACTTCACGGCCGATCCCACCGAGCGCCCGTGGCAAACCGCCGTTGGAATGGCCGGGATAACGTTCATCATGGCTGCATCGATCGCTGGGATGGACGTTATCGTCGCTGACGTGGTCGGGATGGAGACAGATACACTCCGTCCGTATCTGTTCGCGTTGGTGATCGGCGCACCGATTGCGATCGGTCTGGCGAGCTATGCAGTGTTGGGTGGCTTCGGTAGCGACTCGCCGACAGAGGGCACAGCGACAATGGATGGCGGAGCGCCGAACACGGAGGACGACGAATGAGCGGTGCTCGATCTACCAGTCTGACCGGTCGACAGTACCGTTGGGTAGACCGGATCACGAAACTCCTCGGTGTCGGTCTCATCGCTGCCGGTCTCGAAGCCGGTGGCGCAACACCGACCGGAATGGCGCTGGCAGTCGTCGGCGTTCTCGTCGGCCTCAGTACGGTAGTTATCACGAACCCCTAATCAACTATGCAAGATACCAATCACACGGACGATCGACGCGACGGAAGCGACGGACGCAAACTGACAGATACGTCACGGCGGGAGTTCCTCAAAGGACTCGGTGTGGCCGCTGGCGGGAGTTTCCTCCAAACCGACGGGCTGCAGGTCGTCGACGATCCGATCGGCTCCTACGAGTATCGCGACTGGGAGGACCTCTACCGCGAACAGTGGGACTGGGATTCGACGGCTCGCAGCACACACAGCGTCAACTGTACCGGCAGCTGTTCGTGGGAGGTGTACGTCCGCAACGGACAGATCTGGCGGGAGGATCAGGCGGCGGACTATCCAGTTTTCGACGAGGACTCCCCCAACCCGAACCCGCGAGGCTGTCAGAAAGGGGCCTGTTACTCGGACTACGTCAATGCGGATCAACGGGTCCTCCATCCCTTACGCCGAACCGGGGAGCGAGGCGAGGGGAAATGGGAGCGGATCAGCTGGGACGACGCCCTGACGGAAATCGCAGAAGAAGTGATCGATGCCGTTCAGGACGAGGAGTACGACGCGATCAGCGCGTTCACGCCGATTCCCGCGATGTCACCGGTTTCCTACGCTAGTGGTACCCGACTCACACGGCTGCTCGGTGGAGTCGCCCACTCGTTTTACGACTGGTACTCGGACCTGCCGCCGGGCCAGCCGATTACGTGGGGGACCCAGACGGACAACGCCGAAAGCGCCGACTGGTACCACGCCGACTACATCATCGCGTGGGGCTCGAACATCAACGTCACGCGGATTCCCGACGCGAAATACTTCCTGGATGCGGCGTACAACGGGACGAAACGCGTCGGCATCTTCACGGACTACTCACAGACGGCAATCCACTGTGACGACTGGCTCAGTCCCGATGCCGGGAGCGATCCGGCACTCGCCCTCGGAATGGCCCAAACCATCGTTTCGGAGGAGCTGTACGACGAGGCCCACCTGAAAGAACAGACCGATATGCCGCTGCTCGTCAGGGAAGACACCGGCAAGTTCCTCCGTGCCAGTGAGGTCGACGGCCTCAGCGTGGATGCAGACCGATCCGACCACGTATTCGTCATGCAGGACGCGGAGGGCAACCTCCGGGTCGCACCGGGATCGCTCGGGATGCGCGACGGGCAACACGACGACTCGGTGAGTATCGAACTCGACTTCGATCCACAGCTCAATGTCGAGGAGAGTGTGTCGACGACGGACGGCGAGGTCGAGGTCCGGTCGGTCTGGAACAACCTGCGCGACGAACTCTCGAACTACACGCCGGAGACGGTCGGCGAGATAACCGAGGTCGGCTCCGAGACCTACCAGGAGGTCGCTCGCGAGTTCGCGCAGGCGGATCGCGCCAAGATCATCCACGGGAAGGGTGTCAACGACTGGTACCACAACGATCTGGGGAACCGCGCGATACAGCTGCTCGTTACGCTCACCGGGAACCTTGGCCGGAAGGGGACGGGGCTCGACCACTATGTCGGCCAGGAGAAGATCTGGACCTACGAGGGCTGGAGTAAGCTCAATTCGCCCGTTCCGGGTCGCAACGTGCCGACGACGCTGTGGACCTACTACCACTGCGACGTGCTTGACAATGCTGACCCCGAGACCACCCAGCGCGTCCAGGAGGCGATCGACAACGACTGGATGCCGGTGTATCCCGAAGAACGCGCCGACGGCTCCCGACCGGACCCACGACTCATGTTCATCTGGCGGGGGAACTACTTCAACCAGGCCAAGGGCAACGTCGCGGTGGAGGAGCAGCTCTGGCCGAAACTGGATCTGATCGTCGACATCAATTTCCGGATGGATTCGTCGGCGATGTATTCGGATATCGTGCTGCCGACCGCGAGCCACTACGAGAAACACGATCTGTCGATGACGGATATGCACAGCTACGTTCATCCGTTCACGCCCGCGGTCGAGCCGCTCGGTGAGGCCAAAACCGACTGGCAGATCTTCCGCGAGCTCGCCGCCAAGATCCAGGAGCTCGCCCAACAGCGCGACGACGTCGACCCGGTTCCGGACCGGGAGTTCGACAGGGAGATCGATCTCGAATCGGTCCACGACGATTACGTCCGGAACTGGGAGGACGACGAGGCCGACGCCTTAGCTGACGACAAAGCTGCCGCGGAGTACATCCTCGAACATTCGGAAGAGACCAACCCCTCAAACAGCGACGAACAGATTACCTTCGACGATATCGATGAGCAGCCACAGCGGGTCGCAGCGGTCGGTGACCACTGGACGTCCGATCTCGTCGAGAACGAGCCCTATACGCCGTGGCAACGGTACGTCCAGGACAAAAACCCGTGGCCGACATTCACCGGTCGACAGCAGTACTACATCGACCACGACTGGTATCTCGAACTCGGCGAGGAACTCCCGACGTACAAGGAGCCGCCGACGCTCCAGGACAGGGCCGACTACCCGCTCAACTACACGACACCGCACGGCCGGTGGTCGATCCACTCGACGTGGCGCGACAGCGAAAAGATGCTTCGCTTGCAGCGGGGCGAACCGGTCGTCCACCTCAACCCCGATGATATGGACGACCGGGGGATCGAAGACGGCGATACGGTGCGCCTCTACAACGATCTCGGAAGCATCGAGGTGCAGGCGAAACGGTATCCGAGCGGCGAACCCGGCACGGCGCGGATGTACTTCGCGTGGGAACGGTTCCAGTTCCCCGACCGTGGCAACTTCAACTCGCTCGTGCCGCTGTATATGAAACCCACACAGTTGATTCAGTATCCCGAAGACACCGGCGAGCATCTGGAGTTCCGGCCGAACTACTGGGGGCCGACCGGTGTCAACAGCGACGTTCGCGTCGACGTCGAGCCGGTTGCGGACGGTAGTGGTGACGACAGTAACGGAGGTTCCAACGAATGAGCTCACACACCGACAGTAGCCAGACGGTCGACCTCGCGGAGGGCGTCAACCATCAGGTCGCGATGGTGATGGATCTGAACAAGTGTATCGGCTGTCAGACCTGCACCATCGCCTGCAAGACGAACTGGACCGACAGCGGCGGCCGGGAGTACATGTACTGGAACAACGTCGAAACCAAACCCGGCGCTGGCTACCCACGGGACTGGGAGGAGTTGGGCGGCGGCTGGGACGACGAGGGCGAAGAACGGACTCCAGGAGAGCTTCCAGAGCAAGAGGATTACGGCGCGCCGTGGGATTTCAACCACGAGCAGATCATGTACGAGGGGAGCGACGAACCGCTCCGGCCTATGGACGACGCCGCCGACTGGGCCCCCAACTGGGACGAAGACGAGGGTGCCGGGGAGTACCCCAACTCCTACTACTTCTACTTGCCTCGGATCTGCAACCACTGTACGCACCCCTCGTGTGTCGAAGCCTGCCCGCGCTCCGCGCTTTATAAGCGTGAGGAGGACGGCATCGTCCTCGTCGATCAGGATCGGTGTCGCGGCTACCGCTACTGTGTCGAGGGCTGTCCGTACAAGAAGGTCTACTACAACGCGATGAAGAAGAAGTCGGAAAAGTGCATCTTCTGTTATCCCCGTATTGAGGGCGAAGGCCCGGAGGGTGAGGTTCGCGGCCCGGCGTGTGCGGAGGACTGTCCGCCACAGCTCCGGATGGTCGGCTATCTCGACGACGAACAGGGGCCGATCCACAAACTGGTCAACGAGTACGAAGTTGCCGTGCGGCTGCATCCCGAGTTCCGGACGGAGCCGAACGTCTACTACATCCCGCCGTTCGCTCCACCGAAACACACCCAAGATGGCGAGTCGACCGACGAGGAGCGTATCCCACGGGAGTACCTCGAAGAGCTGTTCGGGCCGAAAGTGAACGACGCCCTCGACACGATCAACCGGGAACGCCAGCGGGTTCGAAACGGGGGCGAGAGCGAACTGATGGAACTGTTGAACAGTGATCGATCCGAAAAGTACCGGTTAGAGGTGTTCGATGAAGCGTAACGAGTTGCTGTTGGCCGTCGCGCTCGCGGCCGTTGTTGCAGGGGGAACCGTCCTCCTGCCGCCGGTTGTCGGGGCCCAGACTGAACCCGGGGTTCCGGTCGAGTTCGTGGAAACGTCCGACGGGTTCGACTCGCCGACCGGGGGTGGTTGGGACGACGTCCAGACTTCGACGCTCCCACTCAGCAGTGCCGGGGCGGATGTTCCCTCGGCCAATGACGTGACCGTCGAGGAGCTGCAGGTGGCGTCGGTCCGCACAGACGAGCGGATCTACGTTCGGACTTCGTGGGCAGATCCGACACGAGACACCTCCGATTCAACTGTCCGTGAGTTCGACGACAACGTCGCTATCCAACTCCCATCCGACAGTGACGAACAGCCGCCGATCGCTATGGGGAGCTCCGACAATCCGGTCAACGTCTGGTACTGGTCGGGAAGCGGAAATTCGGAGGAACTGCTTGCCGGTGGGCCGGGGTCGACAACGCCGTTCGAAGAAAGCCAGTTGCGTACCGAACAGGAGTACGCCGACGGGCGATGGTTTGTCGTGTTCTCTCGTCCACTCGATCCCGATAGCTCGTTCGCGCTACTACCGGGGTCGGATGATTCGTCCCGGACGACGATCCCACGGGATGACGCTGATCTCGATGTCGCCGTTGCGGTCTGGAACGGGTCAAACATGGAGGTCGCCGGACAGAAATCTGCCAGTCAGTGGCACCGGTTGGCTGTCAGTTCCGGCCCGCCCGCCTACGAGCGATTCCTCTGGGTGATCGCTGGCGTGGCGATCGTGCTGACGACGATCGTGACTATCGAAGGGGTTCGGCGGACACGGGGTGATGAGTAATCATGGCTGTCGAAGACAGCGAGATACTCACCTATCGGCCCGCTACCCTGCCGGACGGCGTCGACCAGGAGCCGAGCGCCCGGGGGGCACTGTATGCCCTCTGTAGTCGGATTTTCACCGATCCGGACGACGAGCTATATGCATTGTTGGCCAACGGGACCGTGACCCGAGAGTGCCGAACGCTCCTCGATCACACGACGCTGTCGGTCGAGCCACCGGATTTCACCGTTGCTGAAGATCACAAAACGGTGTCGGCCAGATTCAACGATCTGTTCGTCATCGGTTACTCCGAGGTCGTCGACAAAACCGACGGCACGATGAACAACCACGGCCCGCCGGTGTCGCTCTACGAGTCCGATTACCGCTCGGAGATCTCCTGGAACGAGGTCAACCTCGATCTGGCTCGGGCATACGAGTTCTTCGGCTGTGAAGTCGACCAGGAGATACGGCGCAACCACGATCACCTCAAACTGGAACTCGAATTCATGAGCTATCTCTGTCGGCGCGAGGCGGCCGTCGATCCGGGGGTCGCCGCAGCACGGCTCGATTTCCACGACCGGCATCTCCGCGTGTTCGCCGAGGGGTTGGCCGACGCCGTCGAGGACGAATCGGGAACCGGGATCTTCGGTCGCGCCGCCGACTTCGTCGAGCGGCTTGTGAAAGCCGACATCGAGGAGTTGGCACATCGAGAGATCGAGGAGCCAACCACCCGTGAGGGAGGATCGACTGATGAGTAACGAACCGATGATCAGCAGCGACCGTCACGGACGGACTTTCATAGATCACGTCCTCTCCCGACAGGGGTCAGTGATTGCGGTAACTGCGGTCGCTGCTGCGGTGTCCGTTATGGGAGGGGCTGTTCTCACAATCGCGGGAAACCTTCCGTATGAACCGGTAGCTGGAACGTCCCTCATTGGGAGTTTCTTCTCAGTTACAACACCATTTACCTTGGCTGCGGCCGCCACTGCAGTTGCGGTGACTGTTGAGAGTTCCCCGGTGAGAGTCGGGCTGTTATTTACTGCGGCGTTCGTGATTGCGGGTGCGATATCACCGGCAGCGGGACTCCCGGCCGTTCTCGGTGTCAGTACCGGTGGCTCCCTCTCGTTGTTTGGCGCTGTCAGTGATGACCTGAATGCCGATACCTACCGACAGTTACTGCTCGTCGGTGCTGCAATTCTCGGTATTGCCCTTTCATTGGGGCGGACGGTCGGACTCGCCCCGGGTGGTAGCCATACGGTCGGCGTCGGGGCTACATTACTCGCCATCGCCCTGCTCGGGCTCGAACTGCCGGTCGACCGTCCCTCACTGCTCGTGGGGATCATCGCCGCGTTAGGTCTCGTTGGGGCCGGTACCTCGGCTCCGTTTGCCACTGGTGCGACGCTGCTTGTCGGCTTCGGGATTACAAATATCCCTGTCGTCGGTGTTGCTATCGCGGTCGCTGGTGTGGTTGCGGCGCTGGCTTCAGGTCTTCGGGATCGTGCTGTGCTTCCGGTCGCTGGGTGCGGCCTCTGTCTGTTTTCTGGTGTCTCTACGACACCTGAAAGCGCAGCTGGACTCGTGATCGGATTTACCATTATCCTCTGTCGTGACTCGATAGCCACCCCGCGAGGTGAGTTCGCATGAGGGATCCGGAGGAGGCGACAGATGGCCCGACAGATCCACGCGTCCATCCCGAGGAGAGTCCTGGATTCGGCGAGGAATCCGAGGGGTTGGAAGACATCGAGGTGGGCCGCGATGTCACGATCGGTGAGGCGACACCGCGTGAGCTCCAGGCGACCGATATCTCTCCGCTCATTGGTACGGAAGCGGTCGAAAAGGTCGCCGATCTCGAATCCGATGATATCGTCGACCGGCGGCGGGCCGCACTCGCCCTCGGCGAAGAAGACCCCGCAGACCTCGTCCTCGACGCACTCATCGAGATCGGGCTGGCTGACGATGACGAGGACGTCAGACAGTTCGCGGTGGAATCACTCGGCGATCTCGGCGGCGAGCGTGCCGCCAGTGCCGCCGCAGAGACCCTTTCGGACCCGAACCCGTGGGTTCGCTCCGAGGCGCTTATTGCGCTCGACAAGATCGACCGGGAGAGATACGCGTCGACGATTGAGGCCTCGCTTGCGGACGACCACCACGCCGTGCGACGAAACGCGGCCGTCTCATTGTTCAAGCTCCGCGGCACCGAAACCGAGGAGATCCTCCTGGAGCAAACCCACGACGAAAGCGAGCGCGTCAGGGAGTGGGCTGCCCACTTGCTCGCGGGAATCCCCGGTGAGCAGGCCGAAACCCGGCTCCAGGAGATTGCGGACGACGAATCAGAGCCGAAGGTCGTCAGATCGACCGCCGCGCGGTCACTCGAAGCCGATTCGGGCGCGTTCCGCCGACAGTTCACCGGCGGGACCGAAGGGTCGACCGGCGGCGATCCAACCAAGAGCCGACTGAACAAGCAACCCGATTTCTAATGTCACCGACACCAACCACAGACGAGGCGCTACAGAACGCTGTCGAAGCCGAACTGCGGACCGTTCGGGACCCCGAGGCGGACGTCTCCGTCTTCGAGGCCGGATTGATCGAAAACATCCACACGACCGATGGCACGGTCATCATCGAGGTCGACCTCCACGATTTCCCGCCACAGGAGGCCGAATCGGTAACGGCCACATTGATGAAAGCCGCCTCGGCGGTCGACGGGGTGCGGCGTGCCCACGTCGAGCAGGTCCCATCCCGACCCGACACGGATGGTCGAACGGCCGGGATCGGGACGGCCGACCGTGTGATCGCGGTCGCCAGCGCGAAAGGCGGCGTCGGAAAGTCGACCGTTGCCACAGGGATCGCCCGCTCCATATCTGCGGCTGGCGATTCGGTCGGCCTCTTCGATGCCGACATTCACGGCCCAAACGTTCCGGAACTGATGGAGGTGAGTGGTCCGGTCCACTCCGACGATGACGGGAACCCGATCCCGGTCGAAAAACGGAGGGTCGAGATCATGAGCGTCGGATTGATGTCCGACTCGGCCCCGTTGGCCTGGCGCGGGGCGATGGCCCACGATGCGTTGTCGGAACTGTTCGAGGAGACCAGCTGGCACGATCCGGACACCATTATCATTGATCTCCCGCCGGGAACGGGAGATATTGCGCTGACGACGTTGGAAGCGGTGCCCATCGATGGCGTCGTCTTCGTCACGACGCCGTTCCACGCCGCCGTCTCGGATACCCACCGCTCCCTGCAGCTGTTCGAGGAAAACGACGTCCCCGTACTGGGGGTCGTCTCGAACATGGGTGAATTCATTTGCGATAACTGTGGCGAGCCCCACGATCTGTTCAGCGACGGCGATCCCATCGCTGCACTAAACAGACCCGTCTTGGCCGAGTTACCGTTCGACGAAACGCTCCAGGAGTTCCCGACAGTCTCCGACCAGGAGTTGCCTGCGTCGTTGCGGAGCCTCGGCGATGCGGTCTCCGAACGATATGATGACATCTGGTCGGTCGACGTGCCGCCGGAGGCGTTGGATATCAGGGGAATGAACGCCGAAAACCGGTACGACGCTATCGAAAACGAGTTCGCCGAACTGGAGTCGGGCGAACCGATGTACGTCGTTAGTGATCGTGACCCCTCGCCGTTACAGTCACATCTCGTCGACCTCTCCGACGGCATCGAGGAACTCGACACGTTTGCGGTGAAACAACAGAACCCCGAAACGTGGCTGGTGCGTACCGTCCGTCCTTAGGATGACGACGGGAGTGATTCTCGCAGGCGGCCACTCGAGGCGGTTTGCTGACGGGGACAAGGCCCTCGCGAGGCTTGCAGGTCGACCGTTGATCGTCCATGTTGCTGAGACGTTGGCGGCGTCGTGTGATGCGTTGCTCATCAGTTGTCGGGCGTCCCAACAGCAACCGCTTCGAGAGGCCCTCGGGAGCCACGGATACGACCCGACGGTCGTCGTCGACGAGGCGGTTGTCGGACCGCTTGGAGGCATCCGTGATGGGTTACACAAAGCAGATACACTGTGGAGTTACGTGGTCGGCTGTGATTTCCCAGGCATCGATACGCAGACACTGGAGGCATTGGATGGGGAAACGGATGCGGAGGCGGTCTTGTTCGCGTCTTCGGGACGGACGCAACCGCTCTGTGGCCGGTATCGAACGGAACCGACCGCAGTAGCCGCCGACAACCTGCTTTCAGCGGACTGCCGCCGAGTGACCACACTCGTATCGGAACTGTCCGTTGAAGTACGTCCTGGAGAACACCAACCGTTCGCTGTCGACACTCGGCTCAAGAACGTGAATACACGTGCTGATCTCGATTCGTTGAGCGTAGACGGTCGCGAATAGATCCGCTAATATATCAACTGATGTAGACTGCACCCTTCATACCGAGAGTGGCGTGAGGATCACATTGGTAGAGAACCGTTCCGGATTCCTCGAAGGTGTATTGGTAGGTATGGCCTTCCTCCTCGACGGTTTCACTATTCAGTGGCCCATCGCCCGCGGAGGAGACGTTGTGAAGGCCGCCGTTGCCAGTCCACTTCCACGTAACGGTCGTTCCCGGCGAGATGGCAATCGCTGCTGGATCGAACAGCAGTTGCTCGTAGCCGACCGCCACCGTCACTTCGTCCTGTCCGGTCAGGTCAACTGTCCCATCATAGTTATCCGTTTCATCGAACCATCCGTCATACTCCGGCTCCTCGGTTAGGTAGGTCAGCTCATCCGAGCCGCCCGCTGTACTGTCGTCTCCGTTTGATTCGGTGTTATCACCTGCATCGGCATTGCTAGACGTACAGCCAGCCAACAGTGTGATTGCTGTGATACCCGTGGTGCTCACAATGGCCCGTCGACTGTATTTGGATGGTGCCATCAGTTAGTGGGTCTCACCCTCCTACCAAAACAGGTAACTTGTATTCTCAGGAAACAATACTATGGTCGAATATGTTCGCCTCTAATTAGTCATACCTGCAAACAGGGAGTTAATATTTCAGGATCTGTTGTTTCAGTGAACATACGACAACTACTCGGATCGCGCTCCTCACCTGTCAGTATATACGTTCCCACTAATTACGTTGGACCGATTATGTTCGATGTTGTTCTCAGTCAGAAGTATTTACACCATTGATTGAAGCAATTCTCTGCGCGAGATTTAGCTGGAGGAAATCCCATGGATAACCAACCCAACCGTCGAACGGTCCTACGAACTGCGGCTGTCGGTGGATCGTTTGTCGTCGCAGGCTGTCTGGGATCGTCGGCACCGAACGGTAGCGAGGGCACTGTCGACGGTTCGGCCCAGCAGACGGCCGATGAGGGACTCCCCGACGCCAAAGCAGTAGACACGGATCGTGTGGCTGCCGATCCAACTGATATTCCCGACCCAGTCGACTGGGACGAACCACGAGAACACGACCATACAGTCACTGTTGAGGAGGTAACTGCCGAAATCGAACCGGGCGTCACATTCGATTACATGACCTACGGTGGTCAAGTTCCAGGACCGATGGTCCGGGTCCGGCAGGGTGATACGGTCAACCTCACCTTCGAGAACCCTGAAGACAGTAATCTGCCGCACAACGTCGATTACCACGCGGTGTACGGACCGGGCGGCGGTGCTGAGGCAACGACAACCGCGCCGGACGAAACCGCACAGCTACGATTCAAAGCGACCTACCCAGGCGCGTACATCTACCACTGTGCGGTACAGAACATGGATATGCACATTAGCGCGGGGATGTTCGGAATCATCCTCGTCGAACCACAGGGTGGACTCACAGATGTCGACCACGAGATCTACCTTGGTCAACACGGCCTCTACACGAAGGGAGAGGTCGGCGAGGAAGGCCACCACGCCTTCGATGTGGATTCGCTGCTGACGGAGAATCCTACCTACGTGGTGATGAACGGTGAGAAATACGCGATGACTGCCGACGTTCACGGTCACGCCGCAACAGTCAAAACGGGTGACACAGCTCGTGTCTACTTCGTCAACGGGGGACCGAACATCACGAGCAGCTTCCATCCCATTGGCAACGTCTGGAAGAACATGTATCCACAGGGATCGCTCAGCACAACGCCTCAGACCAATATCCAGACAACACCCGTCCCACCGGGGAGTACGACCATCGCCACAATGGAGTTCCCGGTTCCTGGAACGATCAAACTCGTCGACCACGCTCTAACGCGGGTCGCACGGAAGGGCTGTCTGGCGACGGTCAACGTCACGGGCGAAGAGAATTCAGAGGTGTTTAACGATAAGCCGTAGTCCACGCCGGTCAAGCGTGCGTATCCTCGCTCAGTTTTAAAAATGAGTATCTCTTCTCCTTCTATGGCAGAATTCGGACGATTCAATGTGTTCTCGGTCGAATCCAGTTACATTTGCGGACCAACAAGCGACACTGGAGTCTCTGATGAAGCTCGGTATACAACTACACTTGACTGGTCTCTCTGTCTCGAATTCTGTCTGAGCTATATATTTCGCACCGCATCAAGCAGTTCCTCGTAGTCCGGTTCGTTCGTTGGATCGTCTGCAATCCAACTGTCTGTTATCGTAGCGTCCTCATCAAGAACGAACACCGCCCGGTTTGCGATCCCATGTAGGCCGAGATCTTCGATATCGATTTCAAGATCGAATGTGCGAATAGCTTCGCCTGCCATATCGCTGATGAGGTCGAACTCGATACCGTGTTCTTCGCGGAACGCGCCTTGGGCGAACGGGGAGTCAGCACTCACACCGAGCACCGTCGCTCCAGCCTCCTGAAACTCATCAAGTCGGGTTTGAAAGGCAACCATTTCGTTCGTACAGGGAGGTGTGAACGCACCCGGAAAGAACGCAAGCACAACGGGGCCATCGCCGAGCGTCTCTTCGAGTTCAAACGGTTCATGATCGCTTGTACCACGCGTCGCGGTGAAATTCGGTGCTGTATCGCCAGGTTCGAGCATCATTAGAAGATGATGTTCGTGTATATATAATATCCAGTGCGAATTTGTTCCCTACGGGCTAGCTGACCAAGTGTTTTGATACCAACTAGTTCATGTGGACACCAGTCCCCTTACTCTCATAACACTCTACATCGAACTAAATTAGAGACAATGGGTGTCCAAAACAGGATACTCCTCATACGACCCGATTGACCAAATCGTCTCCGTCACGAATCCGGGAGACGTTCTCATCGACGAGTGCTGCTACATGGTTACAGTAGTCCCGGGTGAAGGCTCCACAGTGTGGCGAGACGATCACGTCGTCCATCCCCCACAGGGGCGAGGCGTCGGGCAACGGCTCGGTTTCGAAGACGTCCAGTGCAGCCCCCGCAATCAGGTCGTCTTCGAGTGCAGTCACGAGTGCGGCTTGGTCGACGACGCCCCCGCGGCCGACATTGATAACGTACGCATCGTCGTCCATTGCTGCAAACGTTTCCCCGTCGACCATCCCCCTCGTCCGATCGGTGAGTGGGACCGCCAACACGACGAATCGAGCCTCCGAGACGGCCTCTAGTAGGTCGTCGGGCGTATAGACCTCTTCGACGCCCGGTTCCGGCGTCGGCGTCCGACGAACGCCGACCACATCGAGACCGAGCCCAGTGAGCCGGTCGACGATGCCTCGCCCGAGACTACCCAATCCGACGACACAAGCTGTTTCGCCGTCGACTGTCCAGGCTTCGTCCCAGTCGGGTTGTGACCAGTCCCTCCGTTGTTGATTCCCGATGTGTTGGTGAAGCCGCCGGGCGAATGCGAGAACGTAGCCCGCAACAGTCTCCCCGATCGCGTCTCCGTGGATGCCAGTACTGTTCGTGAGAGGGGTACTCTCGTCTTGAAACCGTTCGAAGGGGAACTGGTCGACGCCCGCGAGCACACAGTGAACCCACCCGGAATCGAGGAACGCCTCATGGTAGTCGAACGTCACGACACCCTGATCCGGGGAGAGACGATCTACCGACTCGTCGAAAACTGTCGTCTCGATCGGCGTGTCGTTCAGTTCATCGAGCAGTACCCCTGGTGGGAAAAGTGTCGACACCGACTCGTCGACCACGAGCCTCTGTAGATCCATACGGGCGTGTATACAGTCCAGTACCTAACGCTTGTTCAAAACGATAACCCTCACTACTGAAGGGCAGTACAACCGAATATATTCGCCACAAATCGAATACGTCCATGTTGGTTTCATCTACCATGTCCACAAACGGTCTCATAGCCCCGGTTGTATTCGGCAGTATTGCAGGCGGTGTCGGTCTCACTGTGTATTCGTATGAGGTTGCCATTCTATGTGGTCTCATCGGATACTTTCTCGGTAATGCCATCCAAAGTACCGTCTGGGCAGTTACTGACGTGAACAGCCGTTGAAATGCTTCGCGGAGAACACGACAAACCCAGCTTTCAGAGGTAATTACTGACCAGAAGACAGTCACGGAGGGATCGCTTACTGTGCTGCTTGTCTGAAGAACAGCCCGATTAGGAGATATGCATATCCAATGGCCCCGGCAACGCCGAGCGTCTGGCCGACGATCACCAGGCTCTCAGTATCGATCAGGTACCCACTCACCTCAACGGCGAGTCCACCAGCCAGTGCGACCAGTACCCCAGTCGCGAACCGATCACCGGCTGCAGGAACCCGTGTGATTCCGGGTGGGTAAAACTGGAACCCGATACCGGCGATCGTCAGGCCGAGAAATCCCAAGATGGCGAGTCGATAGTGAGCGGTAACGAGGAGGGTCGACCGATAGCCGGGAGCCAGCGCGAACAACCCACCCAGACCGACGAGGGCCAACCCAGCCAATGCCCCGCCGAGCACACCGTGCAAACCGATCCGACGACGCTCGCTCCGGTAGAAGAGCCAGCCGAAACCGGCGGCGAAGCCGGTCAGGGCAACAGTCTCGAAGAGTGCACCTACCAGGAGCAGTCTGCCACTGGGGAGACCAGCAGCGATCAGTCCTGGACCGAGAACGCCGGTCGACAACACGAGGGCGACGAGCCACTCCGGGGGAGTCGCTCCGAGAAACCGTGGCAGAAGACGGAATCCGATTCCAAAGACGAGTAGGCCAGTAGTGCCAGCCGCCAGCAGGTGGGAAAGTCGTTGCACCGACCCATCGAACCCTGTGGGTAGTGGCAGCTGCGTGGCGAGCAGTCCATACGTTCCAACGGCCAGATACGCGAGAGCAATGGGAAGCACGGCATTGGCCATCCGGTCGACCGACCGCCGCTCGGCGTTATGCTCACCCGTCCCCGTTTCGCGGCCGGTAGGATTGTCACGGAGCGTCCAGCCGAGAATCCCCAGAAAGATACAAACCCCGGCGGTCCACAGAACGGCACCGACCGAAGCCAGCCGATCGGAGAGCGGTGCCACTGTGAGCATCGCCGTCCCGACGACAGCGAGTGGAAGATGTAACGCTGGTGCCTGTGGGACTGCCAACTCCCGGTCGAAGTACGACGGGATGAGCGAGTAGGCCTTTCCAAACACCATGTGAAAGACGAATCCGAACAACCCGAGGGTAACCGAGGATCGTCGAGTGATACCGACGAGGACAGCGAGCTGCCAGACGACAAGCCAGATCGTACTGGCCACAACGAATCCACGGCCCCATCTTGAGACGGGTTTACTCACTGTGGCCATACACCACCATCAGTACGCCACCCGAAACCCCGATTGCGTAACCGACATACCGCGACAGTGAACTCCCTTTTATCAATTGTAACAGACTCACTTTGCCCACCGCTACTGGTGAATTCGAAATCAATATAGACATCCTACTGATCAGTATTCCCATCCGTTGCTGGCTGGCTCACAACCGTCGCGAGCCGTCCACCGAGGATTTTCGACAGCGAATCGGGGCTGTGGTTGTGGATCACACCGAGGATATTGGTTACAAATACGACGATACCCGCCAGCAGGACGACGCCACTCGTCACGGTAACGGTCGAGGAGACATCGAGCCAGGCAGCACCGACGAGACCGATCGTACCCACCGACAGCAGGCCGAAATCGGTCGCTGCGAGTCGGTCGTCATAGAGATCGTCGATCATCGGTACCGGCTCGTAGCCCAGTCGGTCGCTGTAACGGTCGACCCAGATAATGAACGGAACGATGTGGTAGAGCGTACCGAGCACGACGAAACCGATAACGCCGAGTACGAGCAGATACAGCGTCCGCGGGCCGCCGAACAGCGCCTCCCGTGCGAGCGGATCGGCGATCCACGCCGGAGCCGCGAGGATCGCCCAGCCGCCGAGGGCGACCGTTGCGACGGCGTACCGCGAACACATCGGCGTCCAGTCGATCTGCGTCTCGTAGAGACGGCGACCGAGGATGATGCTGAATCCGGCGAGGGAAACTACCATGAGCAGCCCACCAACAGTGGCGAGTGGCGCGGAATCGAGGAGTCGACCGGCCGCAAGCCCGAGGACACCGACTGGGTAGCCGACCGCTTCGAACGCTCGAAGCGGGCGGTCGACCCCGTGGAGTTTGGTCTGGGTGAACATCGTCGCCAGCTGGTAGAGTGCACCGAGGACTGTTGTGATGACGATACCGAACACAGCGAGTGTCACGTGGGCATGGATCACAGCCGTTCGTGTCACCGTTTCGGGACCGAACAGCGGGCGGGTGAAATCGATGGCGAGTAACAGTCCGAGTGTCGTCGTGAGGAGCAGAAATCCGAGTGCGAGAGCGAAATGACGCTCCGTAACGTCGTAGGCGGACTGCCCCCAAAGCGTACGGCCGATATTGTAGACGAAGATCCAGAACCCACCGAGGAGGATCGCAGCGAAGACCGGTGCGATCCCGAGGCTTCCAGTTGCGAGTGCTCCGGCGAACCCGAGCAGACCGACTGTAACAGCCCAGAGTTGGAGCGTCGACAGTCGCCGGGAGTGGAGTTCGGTGCCCGACCAGACGGGAACGAACTGCGTCATCGCGCCCATAATCGTGATACAGATCCACCCAGCCAACAAGAGATGGACGTGTGCAAGCGTCAGCAACGCCGAAAACTGGCCGAACGCGGTTCCAATACCGATGAGGACCCCGCCCAGAAGACAGCCGAGCCCGACGAGAAAGTGGCGAAGCGGAACCCGCATCGGCGGTTGATTGGCGGTGTCGAGGTCGTTCGGAACAACGGTCATACTGCGCTGTTGGGACCCAACATCCCTGCGAATAGTCCCGAATATATTCGAGCCGATCTCAGGCTTTGGGATCGAAGAGGTCGACTGCGGTCCGAACCGTCTCCGGGTCGTGATCGTCGGCTTCGAGGACGGACTCGGGTGAGGAAAGGATTTCATCGAGGATGGCCGTCGCCATCTCGTCGACGATCCGCCGCTGCTCGGCCGTTAGCGTTCCGTGTGCTTCGAGGCGATTCATCGCCTGCTGGAGTTCCTGCTGTTTGATTCGTTCGCCGTGGGCTCGAATCGACTGTTTGACCGCTTCGGGGTCGACAGCGCCGTCGCCCTCTCCGACAGCAGTCTGTTGGTGGTCCATATCGTCTGTGTATCCATCCACTCAGTCGGCAGTTGTCGGGTCGACTACTGGCTCCGACTGTGTCGGCAGCGGCCCATCGTACCCCTCGGGCACGTAGCTGCAGAGGGGATCGGAGTCGAGCGGATCGCCGGTGTAGGCGAACGCCCGCGACCGACTGCCGCCGCAGACGTGGCGGTACTCACAGGCTCCACACTTCCCACGCAGTGCGTCGGAATCCCGCAAGGAACTGAACAGCTCCGAGCTGCGGTAGATCTCGGTGATTGGCTCCGATCGGACGTTGCCCGCCGACTTCGGGAGGAACCCCGAGGGGTAGACCTCGCCACGATGACTGATAAATGCAAATCCGTCCCCGGCGGTGATACCCGTCCGTCGACCGATCCCGTCGGCCGACGGTGTGCTCGTCGCACTCCCGTCTGCCCGTCGGTCGAGTGCGACACGCCGATAGTGGGGTGCCTCGGTCGTCTTGACCCCGAACGGAGCATCGGCAGCGACATCGCAAAGCCATTCCATTACGCCCTCGGCACGTTCCGGCGAGATGGGATCGAGGACTCGACCGCGACCGACCGGGACGAGGAAGAACACCGACCAGAGGACCGCACCGAGCTCCGCGACCAACTCCTGGATCGCTGGCAGTTGGTCGACCGTCTCCGCACAGACGGTTGTATTGATCTGGAGCGGGAGCCCGGCGGAGCGGGCTGCCTCGGCGGCCTGCATGGTCTGGTCGAAACTGCCCTGTTCCTGCCGGAAGCGGTCGTGGACGGCTGCCGACCCGCCGTCGACACTGAGGGCCAGCCGTCGGAGTCCGGCGTCGGCGAGCGTCTCGATCCGACGCCGGGTGAGCGACCCCGTGCCGCTGGGCGTGAGTGTCATCCGAAGGCCGATCTCGGTGCCGTACTCGACGAGGTCGACGGTATCATCCCGAGCAAGCGGGTCGCCGCCGGAGAGCACTACCAACTGGCCGTCCCCGAACTGGCGGGCGTTCTGTAGGAGCTGTTTCCCCTCCTCGGTCGAGAGTTCGTCGGGATGACGACGCTCCTGTGCGTCGGCGCGGCAGTGTTTGCACGCGAGTTCACAGGCTTGGGTTACCTCCCAAATAAGAACGAACGGTCGCTGTGTCGTATCGATATCTCGTGGGTTCATATCGGATTGGTCTTCGGAATCGGCGGTGTACTGAGGCTGCGGTCACTACTGCATTCTCGAACGGTGATGCTCCGCGAAGTAACTCTGTGAGGCCATCCGGTAAAACGGACTGCCGAATATGTTCGTCCCTGGTATCGCAGTCAGAATCGAACATCTTCGGGAGTATCCCCCTATGTGTTCGGCAACGAGTCGACATATGGTTGAGATAGACAGCGTGTTGGCGGAGACCGATGCTCCATCCGAGAGCCCACGGGAGACGATCGATGCACGGGAGCTACCGCCGCCACAACCGCTACAGAAAACGCTGGAGCGATTGGTCGAACTCGGTTCGGAAACAGTACTCGTTCAGCTGAACGATCGGGCACCACAACACCTCTTTCCCGAACTAACCGACCGGGGATACGACTACGAAACAGTTGAAGTCAAGGAGTGTGTGGTGACGGCGATCTGGACTGCCCAGTAGCCTACTTCTTTGGGAACGTCGCGGCGAACTCGTTCGGTTCGCGCTGGTCGACCTCGTAGGCCTCCTCGTCGAAGGCGTCGACTTCGGCCTGCATCTCGTAGAACAGGGGTTTGGGGTTGTGGTCGTTGATGATCGTCAGTGCCTCGCCGGAGTCGAGGTCCTCGAAGGCGGCGTGGATCTTCGGATGTCGCTTCGATGGTGGAATGTCACGGACATCAAGTGTCGTGTCTGCCATACACTGTTCAAAAGACACGCCCCCAGTATGGTTCGTCTCCCGAATATATTCGGGACGTGGGTCAGGCCTTGCTGATCAACACCCGCCACTCGTCGTCGGTCGCTTGCGTGGTTTCGTATTCGAATCCCTTCCGTTTGAGAACGGAGTACAGTGGTTTGGGTTCGAAGCTGTTGATCAGCAACACGGTGCCGTCTTCCGGAAGGTCCGTTAGTGCGGCCATAATATCGCTAAACGGCTCGCCGTTGATCGTCCGTGCGTCGACTGTCCGTGTCGGGTCGTCGCTCCCAGTCGTGTCTGCGGTTTGAGCGGCTTCCTCGGTGGTGTCTGCTGCCATATCCGGCCTATCGGGGCCGAGGGGGGGTACTGGTTTCCCCGATAATGTTCGCCTGGTACTCCGTCTCAGTCGGCTTCTTCGCCGCCGTCTGTAACCGTGAGGGCCGCCGCTCGCTGTTCGGCGAACCACTGCCATTCGCGGGTGTTCTGATCGTCGCGTTCGAGGTTCCACGGGTCGTCGCTGTCGACGCGTTTTCCTTCGAGCCACGAACTCACGAGGTTCCAGACGAAGATCAACTGGCCGACGACCAGTAGAACCACGCCCACGGTGGCAAGCTGGTGCAACAGCGTGAAGTAGTCGACCGGGCCGACCGGCGTCGCGTAGGCGGCATATCGACGGGGCATCCCGCCGTATCCCAGCAGGATCATCGGGAAGAACGTGAGGTTCGTCCCGACCATCGTCAGCCAGAAGTGGGCCTTGCCGAGCGTCGCCTGGTACCACCGTCCGGCATACAGCGGGAACCAGTAGTAGATGCCTGCGAAGACCGCAAACGCGATCGCCCCCATGATGACGTAGTGGAAGTGGGCGACCACGTGGTAGGTGTCGTGTAGCACGAGATCGACCGGGATCGCCGCCTCGAAGACGCCGGTAACGCCGCCGATGATGAAGTTAGCGATGAAGCCAATACAGAACAGCATCGGCGTCCGTAGCCGAATCCGGCCGTTCCACAGCGTCGTAATCCAGTTGAACACCTTGACTGCCGAGGGGATGGCGATCGCGATCGAGACCGCCATGAACGAGGCCCGAAGTCGGGGGTCGATGCCGGTGGCGAACATATGGTGGGCCCAGACGCCAAACGAGAGCACACCCAATGCGAGAGTGGAATACACGACGAACTTGAAGCCGAACAGTTTTCGGCCCGCGAACCGCGGCAGGATGTAGCTGATCAGTCCCATCGGCGGCAACACGAGGATGTAGACTTCGGGATGACCGAAGAACCAAAACAGGTGTTGCCAGAGGATCGTCCCGCCGTCGGTGGCGAAGAAGGTCGTCCCGAAGTTCCGATCGGCCAGCAGCATCATCAGCGCACTGCCGAGCAGCGGGAATGTAAAGAGAATCTGGGCGGATTGAACGAGGATCGTCCAGGAGAACAGATCGAGGTTCGCCCACGTGACGTCCTCGCCGCGCTGGGTGAAGATGGTCGCAATGAAGTTGATCGCCCCCATCGTTGCGGCGACTCCCGACAGGTGGAGCCCGAGGATCATGAGATCCAAGCCAGGGTTCGCTTGTTGGATCGACAGTGGCGTGTACAACGTCCAGGCGGTCGCTGCGCCCTCGACGCCCGACAGTACCGGGTTCAGAATAATGCCGCCCCAGATGAGCAGCGCCCCCGGCGGCAACAGCCAGAAGGCGATGGCGTTGATTCGGGGAAACGCCATATCGTCGGCCCCGATCAGAATCGGGATGAAGTAGTTGGCAAAGGCGGCTAAAATGGGCGTCCCGAACAGGAACAGCATCGTGATGCCGTGGCTGGTCAGCAGGACGTTGTACGTCGACCGGCCCAACAGGTCCGACGCAGGGGTAATGAGTTCGAACCGCATGAGGACGACCGCGATCCCGCCCCACGCGAAGGAAATGACTGCGAACACGCCATAGAGGAGCCCGATGTCCTTGTGGTCGACGGTCGTCACCCACCGAAGGAGTCCACGCAATTTCTCCCCGCCGATCTCCTCGGAGCCGACGAACTCGCCCCCGCCGGAGGGAACGGACTGTGGCTGTCGACGCGATAGCAGAACGGCGATACTTATAAAAACGATTCCCATGACGACAGTAAGCGCGACCTGTGAAGAGAGCTGAACCATACCGACCGAATACGATTGTAGCCATATGGGAGTTGACCGGAACATATTCGCATCAGTTCTTTTTATAAACTGACTCCAAGCGCCAGCCATGGCACAACCGGTCCATGACCACGACAACGTCGACCCGATCACCGACCGCACCCACGAGACTTCGTGGTCGGCAAATCTTGAAGGACCACAACACGCCGAGGACCGCGAGCTCGTCGTCGCGCAGGCCCTCGAGGCGGTCGACCACACGGCCCCCGGCTACCACGTGAACCTCGTGACTCACGGGACCAACGGCCATCCGTCGGAGTACCTCTACGAGGCCCTCGACGACCTAGAGGCGGACGTCGACTACGAGTATATCGAGCAGTGTGGCTGTGGCGGCCACGTAACGCGGGTTTACGTCGGTTGATCGGTGCTACTACGTCGACTGATCGGCTGCCTTGACGCGTTGACTGACCGAGTGCCACCCGCGTCGTGGGTCGTCAGTCGACGACGTACGACTGGTGGTCCCCACGGGTTTGCATATCAATGAACTGGTGTCGGGTGGTATTCCCGACACTCCCGGCGAACGAACGGTCGGTGTCGTCGTCGGCAGACACCGTGTTGGCTCCGCGAAGCCCGGAATCCCGAAGAACTGATTCGAGCGCTTCCGGGAACGGCTGGTCACAGTGGAGATCCACAACGACCAACCGGTCGGTGAAACTCTTGGCGACGAACGCATCGTCGACGGCGTCGTGCTCGCGGATCTCCTCGACGAGGTCGCGGAGTTCGGCCGCTCTGTCGGTCATCCAGTAACACATCGGGTCGACCCCGCAAAACACTCCGGACGAATATATTCGGTCCCCCATCCGGACCGCACGCCCGAACGTATTCGGGACCATGAATAGGACTCTAGGGACCACACGATGTGGCATGGTTGGCTTTCCATCCCCGTTCGGCGACTCGGAGGACGACGATCTCTTCGACGAGATCACGGCGTTCGTCCCGGACCACCTCCCGGAACCGGGGGAGTTCCTCGCGGGCCACGCCGTACTCACCGGCGAGGACCACGTCGCGGTTCACACGCTCACCGAGGAGCTGTTCGAGGAGCGCGGCGTCTACGACATGACCTTCAATTACAACCTCGCCCGGCTGAATCTCGATACACGCCATCCGAACGCGGGGTATCGGTACGCCGAGGAGGCCGACGACCCCACGGTCCTCCGGGCGGAGTTCACGCCGACGACGCCGTTCTGCCCACAGACCCACACGCTGACTATCGGGTCGTTCCGGGCCTGGAACGGCCTCACCGAACGCCACGACTATGAGCTTGTCCGCGTTCGCTCCCACCCGATGCACCACCAAAGCGAGTCGATCAACGACCAGTTGGCCGAGGTCGAAGCCGCGTTCTGGGAGACCGGTGAGATTTCCGATCCCGAGGAAGGCACGGCCAACACTGGTCGTCAGGGGCTGACGCTCCCCGAAGAGGGGTCGACCGGCCCGCAGGACGCACCGTTCTGAGTCCGAGGTCCGGCCAGTTCGAATGGGACTAGTCCCGTCGTCGACAGCGCCTAACGTGTTCGGGTGAACCCTTTTGCTGTTTCTCCGACCATCTCTACCCGCATGTGTCTAGGCACACCTAAAAAGCGATGGGTCGAAACCGAACCGTCGACCCGTACTGATCGGCAACAGCGGGAGGGATGTCGATGACGACCATCGAGTTCGATGCGGAGCGCAGCTACGACGCCGAGCGGTTTTCGGCCATCGAAGCGTTCCGAAGCGGCCGGATGAAAGTCGTCTGCGGCTTCTTCGAGCCGGGACAGTTCATCCCGGTTCATGCTCCCGGCAGCGACGTCGTGATCGAGGTCCGCTCGGGAACCGGCGTCGTCCGCGACGGCGAAACGGAACATCGCGTCGAGGCAGGCGACATAGTCGTTGTCGAGGCTGACACTGACCGAGGAATCAAGGCCGACGACGACAGCCGACTGGAGGCGCTGCTCGTCACCGCACCACCGCCGACTGACGCCGAACACGAACCGGTTCGAACCGGACTGCAGACCAGCGAGTTCGATCCACACGAGGACACCGAATGACAACTATACACACGCTCTCCGAACTGGACGGCGAGCCACACGCTCGCGTCTTTCCTGACGCCGAACCGAAGACGATCCGTCTCACACTTTCGGCAGGTGAGGAGGTCCCACAACACTCCCATCCCGACCGCGAGATCGTCTTGTATCTCGTTTCTGGAACTATCGAACTCCAAGTCGGCGAGGAGACGGATACTTTGACTGCGGGCGATGTCGCACGCTTCGACGGCGACCACCAGATCTCGCCACGCGCTCTCGAGGCCAGTACAGCCCTGCTCGTGTTGGCCCGCCGGTCGACAGAGTAGCCACGCTACCCGAACATGTTCGTACATATCGGTATCCCTTTCCATCCCGAACGTGTTCCTATGACAGAGCCACGGCCGGATCGGCGGGCGGTACAGTGTGGAGTGATCGGACAATGACACAAGCGCAACTGGTCATTACGCTGCCCAAGGGGATCTGGATCGGCGACGTGTCGCGGGAGTATCCGGCGGCGACCTTCGAGATCCTCTCGGCAGTCCCGGATGCGGATGCCGCATTCGCGCTGATGAGCCTCACGACCCCCGACGTCGACCGGCTCCTGACGGCGATCGAGGATCACGACCACATCACCGATCTCTCGGTGCTCCAGGAGACCGAGAGCGAGGCGACGATCCAGGTCGAAACGGTGAGCCCGCCGCTGTTGCAGTCGGCCGCCCAGAGCTCGGGGATGCCGATCGAGTTCCCCGTGACGATCAGCGACGGCGAGGCGACCGTCGACGCCACCGGCTCCCACGATCGGCTCTCGGAGCTCGGAACCCAACTCGGGAACTTCGGCCTGGAGTTCCGTGTCGAGTACATCCAGGAGCGACTCCATACGAGCCAACTGCTCTCGGAGAAACAACGGGAACTGGTGCGTGCAGCGGTCGACCACGGCTACTACGACACGCCACGAACCTGTTCGTTGACGGAACTCGCCGAGAAAGTTGGCATCGCCAAGTCGACCTGTAGTGAGACACTCCACCGAGCCGAGGAGACGATGATCAAACGGTTCATGGAGGATCTGCCGACACCGATCGAGTCTGAGACACGGATCACTGCCTCGGAGTAGTCACAGTAACTTGAGGCAACTGTCTGACGCTTGTCGTCCAGTTTTTGTTGCGAAAATCAAGAGCCATCAACGACGGTTAGTCGTCGCTTAACACACCCTCTGCGACCGCCATATCGTCGACGCTGGGATCGTCCTCCGACTGCCGGAGGACGAACCGTTTGCGGACGAGATCGGCCGCATAGATCACGGTCCCGACGATGATGAGCGTGTCACCCGGAAGTCGTGCCCAAAAGAGGTTCTGGATGAGCGGCTGATTGTAGAAGGCGAGACTGCGACCGGCGGCGTAGCTCTCGGTGAAGACCGCCTCCAGCTGGAGGAAGCCGACCGGGAGCACGGAGACGAACACCATCAGCGCCAGGCCGATGTTCCAACACCAGAAGGCCGCTCGAAGCCACGAGCCGTCCCAGCGTTCGGGCTCGATCGACAGCTGGAGCATGTACGTCACCATCCCCAATGCGAGAAAGCCGAACGCGCCGAACATCGCGGCGTGGGCGTGGCCGACGGTTAGGTAGGTGCCGTGTTCGTAGTAGTTGATCAGCGGGAGGTTGATAAAGAAGCCGAGCACGCCAGCCCCGACGAAGTTCCAGACGCCGCTTGCGATGATGAACATGAACGGCAGTTTGTACGGGAAGCCATCGGATTCGGACAGCACGCTGTACTGACCGAGCGCCTCATACAGGATGAACACCAGCGGCAGGAGTTCGAGCGTCGAAAAGACGCTCCCGATGGGAACCCACATATCCGGCATTCCGACCCACCAGTAGTGATGCGAAACCCCGATCACACCGGTACTCATCACCAGCAGGGCCTGCAGGGCGACCGCTTTTTCAGCGCTCCGTCGACGCAGGAGGTTCATCGAAACCAACGTCAGGCCGACAATGGCGACGATGAAGAACTCGAAGGCTCCCTCGACCCACATATGGACGACCCACCAGCGCCAGAACTCCGTGACGGCGATATTCGTATCGGGGGTAAAGAAGAACCCCGCGGTGAACAGCAGCGCGATCGAGCCGCCAGCATAGAGGATCATGTGGGCCAGTCCGTAGACCGGCTCACGATCCAAAAGCGGCTTGAGACCACGAATCGAGAGAACAGCCCAGAGTCCGAACCCGGCCAGCAGGCCGAGCTGCCAAAGTTTACCGACTTCCAGGTATTCCAGCCCTTCATTGCCGATAATCCACCATAGTTCACCGTCGATGTAGCCGTTGGCACCGAGCCAGATCCCACCCAGCCCGCCGACTGTGACGACGACGATTGCGCCAAGCAGGACGTTAATATATGTCGACTGGTTTTTCGGCTCGTGGCCGGTCAACAGCGGCGGGAGGAACAGCCCCGCACCAAGCCATGTGGCGGCGATCCAGAGGATTCCGAGGTCGATATGCCACGTTTTGGCCAGTGCGAACGGCAGTATCTGGAGGATATGAATCCCGAATATCTCCTCGATACCGAAGAAGCCAGCGCGCTCGATGTAGAAGTGTGCGAGTAGCCCCCCGAGCAACACCTGTGCGAGGAATAGCCCAGCCGCAACTGGTATGAATCGTAACGCCGCTCGTTGACTAGGGAAAACACTCACCTCGCCTGGTTTCGGAACGGAGAGTCCCTTCGAGGAGGGCTCTGGCAGTTTGACGGCGTTGTACAGCCAAATGCCGCCTCCGGCACCACCGACCAAGAGGATCATGGCGATCACGCTCCAGGTCATCGCCGCGCCGGTCGCATCGTTTCCGGCGTCGGGCTGGTAGGGCCACTCGTTCGAGTAGGAGTGGTCGCTGTTCGGCCGGTCGGTGTGAGAGAACCACGCGGTCCACATGGCGAAGTCGGCGAATCGCTCGGCGTCGGCTTCGGAGTCGATCATCCCTTCGGGGACACCGCGCTCGTGGCTCCCCTCGTGGTAGCGGTCGACGTACTCCTCGCGGACCTGCTCGTGTGCGTACACCTCGGCCGCGCTGTACTCGATGGCTCCGCCGTCGTACTCGCTTTCGAGGTCCTGTGTGACGACATCACCGACTGCGGCCTGTCGTTCCGAGGACAGTGACTCGTAGTCGGCCTCGTACCGCTCCTGAGCGTAGTACTCACGCATAAACTGAACTTTCAAATCCAGCCCGTCGGCGGTGTAGTCCGTGCCGTAGTAGGCACCGTTACCGAGAATCGAGCCGTGGTTCATCAGCCCGTTTTTCTGGAACGACTTTTTGCCGTCCTTGATCGCTTCGTCAGTGACCAGTGTTTCACCGTTTGGTCCAACCACCTCATCGGGGATCGGCGGTGCCTCCTGATAGGCAAACCACGCACCGCCTCCCATCACGATGAGATTGAACAGGAACGCGATGGCAATTACTTTGGCTATCGTTTTGCGTTCGAGTTGCATACAGTCGACCGTTCGGTCTCAATCCCAAATACTGCGAGTCGGACTCTCAGTCGCTGACGATCCCTGTGAACATATTCGGTAGGCGATTTCTTCTCATAAACTCGCTGAGCGGTTCGGTTACAATGGGGGACGTGCGTAGTAATTGCTACACAGTCACATGACCAGCAACAACGGTACCATCGTGATTTCACATATGAAAACACATGGATATCGGAGTGTTGTTGAACGTGTTTTTCGTGAGATGAAACGCAAAACTATCTGTTTCTCGAACTGTTTCACCAACGCCTCAGCAGATACTGCCGACGGCTGGATCAGTTCGCTCAGCGTCGCATAGATTCAGTTTATCTAGACATTTCCTGTTTGAGTCACCCAAACAAACTAATCCGGTGGCCAATATATTGCCGACTGGAATGGTCCACACGAAATCCTTCGACCTGACCGGCTTCCAGCGTGACCTCCTGTACGTCATCGCCGGATCAGATCAGCCCTCCGGCCAAACAGTCCAACAGAAACTCGAAACCCACATCGATAACGTCAATCACGGTCGACTCTACCCGAATCTCGATGTGTTGGTCGAACACGGACTCGTCGAGAAAGGCTCCCAAGACAAGCGCACCAACTACTACGAGGTGACGCCACGTGGCGAACAGTTACTTGCACGCCGACGTGAGTGGGAAAATCAGTACGTCGATTTCCCACACGATTCGAACCACGAACAGTCGGATCAGCAGTCTCTGGCGAGTTCGTCCTCGTCATGAGAGGCGTCGTGTGACTCCGTCTTTGTGCAACCGAAGCTATCAAAACGCTCCGACCGTCTCCCACATTGGGCTCGGTTGTGAGCCGGTGGTGTGGCAGTCTCGTCCCGCTCAGCTATTGAATCTCGGAGAGGCTCTACAAAGAAAGATTATGTGAAAAGAGAATACTGTATTATGTATGAGACAGTCAATCGCTATCGGGATTGCGGTTGTGGTGTTGACGAGTGTGGTGATGATGCCAGTACAGGGTCAGACTGTTTCAGGTGGGACAACAGAAATCAGCTGTAATGGATCGCAAGCAACGGTTGATATCGAAACCGCAGTGTCACTATTCGAAGCGAATACGGACCAGATCCCTGATGTGATCAAACCAGCCCTTGCGTCGAACACGACCCACCTCCACATCGAGGGCGCAGCAACAGCCGATTATACCGTAACAACCGATGCCGACTTTACGGTAACGGGGATTGAAATCGGTGAGCCTGCCGACCCCGACGTTGTTGTTGAAACGAACCGGAACACGGCGTGTGAAATAACAACTGCTGACGATCCGGTTGAATCGTTCCAAACCGCATATGCGAATGATCGAATTGAAATCACGTCAACTGGCGTCGTCGGTGGGACGGCGACCTACGTCGTTGATCGTGTGGTTGATGCCGTCCAGACTATCGGTGAACTCGCGGGGTAATTACCTGACAACTCGGTTTCGACCGCCTTCCTGGCAGCACTGGTGCTCATCGGTCATCGAAGGCGTGTTTTTCAGTCTCTGTTGACACTCATACTACCGGTGGGAATTTCTAACACAGTTGGCAGCCACCCGGCTGCTATGCCACGAAACGTGTTGATACCGACAGACGGCTCTCCACTCTGGAAGACGCATTCCAACAGGCCATCACCACCTTCCCCGATGGGGACCGAACCGACCAGCGGACGCGATTCTCGACTACGTTGCAGCCACCGACATCGACCATGTGATTATGGGTAGTCATGGTCGCTCAGGTATCTCAAGAGTACTCCTCGGCAGTGTCGCAGAAACCGTTTCGAGACGGTCACCTGCGCCTGTAACAGTCGTGCGATAACAGTGGTCTCGGTTGTCGCAATTCCCAGCTGCTGTCGGCGGCTCGGCTGACTATCGCCTGACCGGCTGTGCTCGTGTGACAGTTCTCCGCAGGAGATAGGTTTACATGGGTGACTGTCGCAACTGTGCGGTAATGGTCAAGTCTACAGTCCGATTTTCCGATACGGTGATGGATCGGGTCGAAGAGCTGGTCGAGGGGGAGACGTTTTCGAGCAAATCCGAGTTCCAGCGGTTCGCCGTCGAGTTCGTCCTCTCGGAGATCGACGACTACGAGCCCGAGATGCTTGATTTCGAAGACGTTCGTGACGAGGTGTTCCCGGATGACTCCCCGGTCCGCGGCGAGGAGGGCGTGTCCGAGCCCGGCGCGGAGTTCTACCAGATCGCCGCCCGCGTCCGCCAGTTTGCCATCCGCGGCGAGATCGAAACCGCCCGGGACCTGATCGACACCCACTACCCAGCAACAGACCCCAGAAGCCTGCTGCTCGACGACATCGTCGAGACCTACCGGACGCCCGACCAACCACAGGCCCAACCACAGGAGTAAGCATCGACACCCGGTAGCTTCCTGCTCACCGACGAGGCGACCGTCGACTGACCTTTTTATTCCGCCTTTCCATTGAATACGTATGTCCGAGACACACGTCCTCGCCCTTGCTGGCAGCCTCCGAGAAGGAAGCTACACCCGTCTCGCAACGAATCGCGCTCTCGACGGCGTCGAAGCCGCCGGCGGCCGTGGTGAACTGCTCGACCTCCGGGAGTACGACCTCCCCGCGCTGAACACCGACCACGACGGCCAAGGCGACAGCCAGCGGCTCGTCGACCGCGTCGGGGCGGCCGACGCGATCATCCTCGGGAGCCCGATGTACCACGGCTCCTACTCCGGCGTTCTGAAAAACGCGCTGGACTACTGTGGGTTCGACGAGTTCGAGGGCAAAACTGTCGGCCTCCTTGCTGTGTCAGGCGGCTCGTTCCCGATCACGACGCTCGAACACCTTCGGTCGGTCTGTCGGGCACTCGACAGCTGGGTCCTCCCGCATCAGGCGGCCATTCCGAACGTCCACTCGGCCTTCGAGGACGGCGAGTTGGTCGACGAAGGGATCGAAAAACGGGTCGACACCCTCGGGCGGCGGGTCGTCGAGTACGCCGACATCGAACCCGATCCGGCGACCTTCGAGAGCGGCCAGAACGAAGGCGCAGACGACTAGCTGGACACCGCACGACAACTGGTAACAACTGTTAAGCTATCGGGTCACGAACTGTGACATGATATACCATGACACTGTACGATCGGATTCTGGTCCCGACCGATGGCTCCCCAGAGGGCGAGCAAGCAATCGCCCACGCGGTCGACCTCGCGGAAGCACACGGTGCAACGGTCTCCGGGCTGTACGTGATCAACACGGCGAGTTACAACGGCCTCCCGATGGAGGCGTCGTGGGAGGGCGTGACGACGCTCCTCAACACCGACGCCCAGGAGGCGGTCGAAGTGGTCGAGCAACTGGGCGATGAGCGCGACGTACCGGTCGAGACCGAGATCACCGAGGGGTCGCCGAGCACGGAGATCGTCCGCGCCGCCGAATCACAGGGCTGTGACCTGATCGTGATGGGCACCCACGGTCGCGGCGGGATCGACCGCCTCCTGCTGGGCAGTGTCGCCGAAAAAGTCGTTCGCGCCGCCCACGTCCCCGTCCTGACCGTCAGAGTCGGCGCGGAGCCAGCCGCGGTCTCCGACCGGACAGCCGCCGAGGGCGAGACTGACTCCGAGACGGCAATACAGGCCGATCAGACCGGCTAACTCTCGGGTCCTGCTACTGCGGCCGCAGGTGCTCACAGTCGCCCGCGTGGACGACTTCCCGCCCCGATCCAGTGTCGACGACGAGCCCGCCAGGGAACTGGACATCGACGGCCTCGCCTTCGATCACTCGGTTCGGCAGTTCGACCCGAACAGCCTGTCCAAGCGTCGAACTGTACATCCGCCAGCGATCCAGGACACCGTCGGGATCGGCCAGCTGGTCGTGGAGCGATTCCAGGAGCCGCTGGACGAACAGCCGCCGGTCGATGTCGCCGCCGGTTTCGGCTCGGAGCGTCGTCGCTCCCTCCGGCAACTCCGCGGCGTCGATGTTGGCGTTGACGCCGATACCGACGATGAGCCACGAAACCCGGTCGGCCTCGCCCTCCATCTCGGTGAGAATCCCGGCCAGTTTGCGGCCACCCCGCTCGCCCCCGTCGCCGACCAGCACGTCGTTGGGCCATTTGAGATGTGCGTCGACGCCTGCTTCCCGACAGGCGGTCGCCGTCGCCACGCCAGCCGCGAGCGACACCAGCGGGACGTGGGCCGGAGGAAGGTCGGGCTGGAGGATGACCGAACACCAGACGCCGCCGCTGGGGGCCGTCCAGGAGCGGTCGAGTCGCCCGCGGCTGCCGAGCTGTTCGTCGGCGACGACAGCGGTATCGACTGTTCCCTCAGTAGCCCGCTCGCGGGCGCGATTGTTGGTGCTGTCGACCGAGTCGTGGTATTCGACGGTGTAGGGGGCATCGAGTCCGAACTCGATGGCCGCTGCCCCGTAGTCGGGGACTCCAGTGACCGCATAGCCGTCGTCAGTGCTCTCGATTTCGAAGCCGTCGTCTCTGAGCGCTTCGACCTGTTTCCAGACTGCGGCCCGCGAGATATCCAACCGCTCGGCAAGCTCCGGCCCGCCGACGGGTCCCGCCTCGAAGGCCGCCAGCAGCGCGCGGCGTGTCTCGTTCATTGCCCACAGTACTCGTTCCATCCCAAAGAGCCGTCGGATACAAACCCACGCCCTTCCTACGGACGCCCATGATTACGTTTCTCGCTGGCGGCACGGGCACGCCGAAGCTGTTGGCCGGAGCCACAGCGATGTTCGACCCAGAGGAGCTCACCGTCGTCGGCAACACGGGCGACGACATCGAACTCGGGGGGCTGCTGGTCTGTCCCGATCTCGATACGGTCCTCTTTCACGAGGGGGGCGTCCTGGATACCGAGCGATGGTGGGGGATCGAAGACGACACACACGAGACCAACGCCGAACTCCACCACCTCGCCGACGCGGCCGATCTCGATACTGGACCGCGATACCTGCCGCCGCGCGATCAGACTGCGGGGCGACCACTCGCCCGCTGGCGACGGTTTTCAGGCATTGCAGAATTCATGACCATCGGTGACCGCGACCGCGCGGTCCACATCACGCGCACGAGCCTGCTCGACGAGGGGAAGACGCTCACCGAAGCCACCCAAATCTTGGCTGACGCTTTCGATGTCGATCCCACGTTGCTCCCGATGAGCGACGACCCCGTTGCGACGATCGTCGCAACCGACGAGGGCCCGATCCACTTCCAGGAGTACTGGCTCGACAAGGCCGACCGGGAAGTCACCGGCGTCGAGTTCCGGGGGGCCGACGAGGCCGAGCCGACGACACAGGTCCTAGATGCACTCGATGCCCCGGTCGTGATCGGCCCCTCGAATCCGGTGACGAGCATCGGCCCGATGCTTGCCGTACCGGGCATCGAGGAGGCACTGGAGCGGACCCCCGTCGTTGCGGTCTCGCCGTTCGTCGAGGACGAGGTCTTCTCGGGCCCGGCCGCCGAACTCATGGCAGGAACGGGCCGCGAGCCGAGTACACGGGGAGTAGCCGACGCCTACCCGTTCGTCGACGCCTTCGTCCTGGACACCGACGACGGGACCGACCTCGACCGACCGGTCGTCCGCACCGACACGAAAATCGACGACGAAGCCGACAGCAGACGAGTGATGGAGGCAGTGATCGACGCGCTGGCCGAGTTGGGGATCGACGTATGAGCAGGGACTCGTCGACCAGCAATTCGACGGCAGGGAGCGACTGCCCCCCGTTCGAGCCGCGGCTCGCGCTGGCGAGTCTCAGCGGCGAGGCTGACGCCGACTGGGCGGCTGCGGGGGCCGACCTCGCGGGTGCGGCTTTTATAGGTGGCATCGCTCTCGACGAGCCAAGCCGCGAGGCTGCACGCGCGCTCGTCGACCGTGATCGACAGGAGTTCCTGCCCGCCGATCCGCTGGCGTTTATAAGCAAGCAGCTCACGGCACTCGATGGCGTGCCGATCCAGCCGGGCGTCAACGTCAGGGCCACGTCGGCCGGTCCGATTCGAGCGGCCGCCGCGATCTGTGCGGAGCACGGGGCAATCCTGGAGATCAACGCCCACTGTCGACAGCCCGAACTGTGCGAGATCGGCTGTGGCGAATCCCTGCTGGCCGATAGCGACCGCCTAACGAAGTACGTCGAGACGGCCGCCGCGGAAGGACCGGCGGTGAGCGTCAAAGTCCGCGCCGAGGTACCGGGCGTCGATCTCCCGACTGTCGCCCAGCGGATCGAAGCCGCGGGAGCCGACGTGATCCACGTCGATGCGATGGACTCCGAGGCCGTGATTCGAGACGTAGCCGCCGCGACCGACCTCTTCGTGATCGCCAACAACGAGGTTCGTGATCGCGCGAGCGTCCAGGAGTATTTCGAGTACGGAGCCGATGCCGTGAGTGTCGGCCGACCCAGCCGGGAGCCGACCGGTCCCGTACTGAGTCGGGTCGCTGCAGCAGTCGAGCAGTGGGAGGCCCCGGTCCAATGACCCGATCTGACGCCAACGGCGGCCGAACCACGGTCGACAACGCCCAACTCGCGTTGTTGCTCGAAGTCTCGGGCACCCCAAAACCGGGCAACGTCGATCGTCACCGCGACCTGGAGGACCTCCGGTTCGAACACTTTCTGGCCGGTGCGGTCGGTGCCCGTCGTGGCCTCCAGGAGGCTGCCGAGGGCGGTACCGTCGGAGCGGCCTTCGAACAGGCCGTCGCGGGAATGGCCACCCAACGCGGCGGCAACACCCAGTTCGGCTGTCTGCTGTTGCTCGTTCCGCTTATCAAAGCCGCCGCGGGTCGGTCGCTCACGCCAGCGGGTGTCCAGTCGGTCGTCGAGTCGACGACAGTCGACGATGCCGTCGACTTCTACCGAGCGTTCGAACACGTCGACGTCGCGGTCGACGATCCGCCACCGGAGGCCGATGACCTCGACGTGCGCCGGGGGAGCGACGCCGCCGACACGCTCCGGAAGCGGAGCCTAACGCTGTCCGACATCATGGCGCTGTCAGCCGACCCCGACGATCGGATCGGCGACGGCAACGCCCGCGAGTGGGTTTCAGGCTTCGAGCGAACTTTTCGGGCGGCCGACGCGCTGCTGGCCGATGAAGGGCTGGTGGGCGATCGGGCGGCTCGTGTCTTCGTTGATCTGCTCGCCGAGCGACCCGACACCCACGTTGCGACCAGCCACGGCGAGGCCGCCGCCCGCGAGGTCTCGAAGCGTGCAGCCGCGGTCGAGGGTGATCTCGCGGCCGCCGCAGAGCTCTCCGATGAGTTCGTCGAAGATGGGTACAATCCGGGGACGACCGCAGATATTACCGCCGCCGCGCTGTTTGTCGCGCTCGAACGGGGGTTGCCGGTATGACTCATACACCCGCTGACTGGCCCGTCGATCTCCGCGGCGTCACCGAGTCGGTCGTGGCCACGCTCGGACCAAACGACCTGTGGAACATGGCCGCCCTCGGCCTCCACGCGCCCGACGAGCCGGGCGAACCAGTCGAAGCCACGACATGGGGGAACACCCGAACCCGGCGGAACTTCCACCGACAGGGCGGTGGCGTCGTCCAGTTTACGGCCGATCCGCGGGAGTTCGTCGAAAGCGCGGTAACGATCCGAGAGGAGAGCGAGCCGGTGTTGCCCAACGCCGACGCATGGGTCGAAATCAGCACCGAGTCGGTCGACAGCGGCACTGAAGGCGACACCGAATGGGAGAGGTGGGAACTTCGCCCCACTGAGGCAGGAACGGTCGACCGTAGTCGGCCACTAACAATCAACCGCGGGTTTTACGCCGTCGTCGATGCCACCGTCGCGGCCTCGCGGCTCGACGTGCCGAGTTTCGATACCGACGTGCTGGTCGATCGGTTGCGCTACTTCGCGGAGACTGTCGAGAAGTGTGGCGGCCCCCGGGAACGGGAGGCATTCGAGACGCTCAGTAGGGAGACAGGCTGGCGGGAGTACTGAGGACGGAACGAATCGTTTTAGTGTCGCTCGGACCGACCACCCTGCATGGCAATCAAACCGAAGTACGTCAAACAGCTCGCAACGACCCTGCTCGAACGGTATCCCGAGGCGTTCAACACCGATTTCGACACCAACAAGGAAAACGTCGCCAAGCTCACCACCGTCGACTCGAAGGGCGTCCGCAACCGCGTCGCCGGATACATCACGCGCAAGAAAGCCGCAACGGTCTAATTCTCGGGCACGACTCGCCGAAAGACACTCACACCAGTCAGTAGACGTAGTCTTCGGCAGTGAGCTGCGTGTAGCCGTTCTTCTCGAGCGACCGTTTCTGCTTTTTATACTTGTACAGCACCTTCGCACTGGAGAGCCCCGACCGGAGCGTGCTCGTTTTGAGTAGGTTCGAGCCATCGGCCGCGAGCATCCCGCGTACCGTTTTAAACGTTTGATCCCAATCGCTCGGTCCGTACTCGCGGCAGAGGTCGGCGAAGGTAACGTTCCGCAGTAGTTCGTCGCCGATCGTCTCCCGCCACCGCTCGTTGTACGCCGACAGGTCGCCGTCGGCGGCCAACTCCCCGGCGATTGCCCCAGTTCGCACGGCAACGTGGTCGCCGCCCTCGTGGAACGCCGAGGTCGTCCCCATCGCCCCACCGGCGACGGCGATACCGGCGTCGACCGGCGACTCGATCGGCCGCGTCGAAGAAATACTGTAGGTCTCGGTACCGCCGCGCTTGCCGCGGTCCTCGACCAGTGGGAAGTCGGTCTCGATGTCGTACTCGTCGCCCCACTGCCATTCGAGGAGTCGACGGATGTACGTGCTTCCCTGCGGAATAGAGTCGTCTTCGGGACGAAGGAGTTTGTACTCCTCGCGGTCCTCGACGGCGTCGATATCGAGGCCGATCGGCATCGTTAGCCCGACCCGACAGACCCGCGCGTCGTTCGGGAAGACCCACGGATAGGCCGTGTGGCCGGGCATGACGCCCCACCAGAACTTGATCGAGGTTTTGAGCTCCTCGAAAACCTCTTCGGGGAACCGGCGGTACTCCTGGTAGGCGATGTGGTTGGCTTTCGGCGAGGCCAGCAGCTCGGAGGCCTTGGTGCCGTCGGGGAGGTAGCCGTCGAGAACCCGGTTGGTGACCGTCCGCTGGGGCCCATCTGCGAGGATCAGATAGTCGGCCCCGACGCGGTCGCCGTTGGCCAGCGAGACGACGTGGCGTGGGTCGTCGGTTCCCTCGTTGTAGAGATCGCTGTCGACGCCCGTTACGCGAACCTTGATCCGGTACTCCGCACCTGCATCCTCGGCTCGCTCGCGCAACCAGTCGTCGAACCGCGCGCGGTTGAAGGTGTAGCCGAAGTGGTCGTAGGACGACTCGATCCCGGTGCTCGTGAGCGTGCAGGACTCGGTCGGGCCGATGAACTCCGCGCGGTCGAGGTGTTGGAGAAGGACATCGTCGGGGAACTCATCGGGGTGGATGTCCATGATGTCGACCCAGTAGTCGAGAATCCCCGCCGCGTCGGTCGAATCGGGGCCCAGAGCCTCGCGGTCGGCCCGCGGGACGCCCTTTTCAAAGACGACCGCCGAGGCACCGCCGCTGGCGGCCGCGTGGGCCGCCGCGGTGCCAGCAGGCCCGCCGCCAACGATCGCAACGTCTACGCGTTCCATACATCCAACCGCCCCGAGCCGATATTAAAGCCACTGAACTTGTGGCTGGTATCACGCTGTAAGCCGTCGGCTACTGACTCCCAAGAGATCGGAAGGTGGTATATAATCCCGCGTCTACGTGCCGGTATGACTGCGGATGCCGAGCTCGAACGGTTGTTCCAGGACCGGAAGCGGACCGCGGGTCCGATCATCCCGTCGCTCGCACTCCTCAAGCGGATCGCCGAGATCCTCGGCGAGATCCGCGCCGCCGCAGGCGCCGACATCCATCACGACGAAGCGTCGACGCTCGACTGGAACACGCCCTCGATGGACAACGCACCGGTCGGGATGGCGATTTCGGGGCCCGCCTATCAGGACGATCCGATCTACTACGTGAACGAGCGCTTCGAGACGATTACGGGCTACCAGGAGGCCGACCTGCTCGGCGGCAACCTCCGGGTCCTTCAGGGCCCCGAGACCGACCCCGAGCCAGTCGCCGACATCCGCGAAGCACTTGATATCTGGGCCCCGGTGATCGTCGAACTCCGCAACTACCGCAACGACGGAACGCCCTTCCGGAACCGGCTCGCACTCGCCCCGATCGCCGATGAGACGGGGACGATCAGCAACTGGGTCGGCCTCCAGGAGGATATCACTCACCAACGGTCGTAGACACTGGCTTGGGCGTCGCTACTTCCCGCGGTGGTGCTCGTCGCGGCGCTGGGCATCGTCGTGGATCTCCTGGAGGGCCTGTTCCTGTTCGCCGCGAGCCAACCCCCCGGATTCGGCGTGTCGACCGTCGTACTGCCAGCTTGGGATCGCGTTCCACACCGATTCGGAGTCGGTGGCCTCACCGCCACCAAGCCGCGAGAAACCGAACAGACAGACGGCGATCCCGACCAGCACGAGGAGGAGTTCGCCGTAGCTGATCGCGAGGAGTCCCCAGAGGCTCCCGCCGATCAGCAACCACAGCGAGAGTACGACGAGGAACGGCCTCCACGCCGACCGCAGGCGGCTTCCGATGCTCATAGCTGTGTGATGGTTGTCAGGCGACTTTGTCCTTTGGTCCGGTACGGCCTCGTCAGTCCGTTCGGACTGCCGTACACTCATATGGGAGGCCACTAATCTCCCGTATATGAGCGAGCCGAAGATCGCGGTGCTGCGACAGAAGATCCACGGACTGTCGGCCGTCGACTACGCTGCGGCCCTCCGAGACCGCCTGCCGGATGCCGAGGTCACCATCGCCCGGACACCCGCCGAGGAGCAGCAGCTGCTCGAATCGGCCCCGATCGTCACCGGCTTTTCGATGAGCACAGAGGAGGTCGAGGCGGCGGCGAATATGGATCTGTTCGCCTGTGTGTACGCCGGTGTCGGCCATCTGGATCTCGACGCCTTCGAGGCCAACGGCACCGCCGTCACCAACGCTTCGGGCGTCCACGGCCCGAACATCTCGGAGTACGTCCTCGGCTCGATCCTCTCGTTCGTCCGGGGGTTCAAGCGGGCCTGGCGACAGGAAGACCGCAACGAGTGGCGCTCGTATCCCGCCCGCGAGCTACAGGGTAGCACCGTCACCGTCGTCGGCCTCGGCGCGATCGGCCAGGCCGTCGTCGACCGACTCGATCCCTTCGGCGTCGACACTATCGGCGTGCGGTATACGCCCGAGAAGGGCGGGCCGACCGACGAAGTACTGGGCTTCGACGAGATCCACGACGCGCTGGCCCGGACCGACTACCTCGTGTTGGCGTGTCCGCTGACCGAGGAAACCGAGGGCCTGATCGACAGCGAGGCCCTCCTCACACTGCCGACAGACGCGTTCATGGTGAACATCGCCCGCGGCGGCGTGGTCGACACCGATGACCTCGTCTCGGCCATGCAAGCCAACCGGATCGCGGGGGCGGCCCTCGACGTGACCGACCCCGAGCCGCTGCCGAACGACCACCCGTTGTGGGATCTCGATACCGTCTCGATTACGCCGCACAACGCCGGTCACACCCCCGACTACTACGAGCGGCTCGCCGACATCCTGGCGACGAACGTCGACCGCTACCGACACGGAGAGACCGACTTCGAGAACCGCGTCATTTAGACGACTGGTGGCGATTCGACCGTCGAGAGATAGGCCGTCAGATCCGTGGTCGTCAACATCCCGATGACGCCAGCCTCGTCGTCGACCACCGGCAGATGGTGGAAGCCGTTGTCGACCATCGTTTCGGCGACATCGACGATCGAATCGTTCGCAGTGGCGGTCACCACGTCGGTCGTCATGTAATCGCTGACAGTCGCAGCGGCCGTATCGGTGCTGTCGGCAGCCACCTGAACGTAGTCGGTTGTCGTCAGAATGCCGACCAGCGTGGCATCCTCGACAACGACGAGCGAGCCGATATCGAGGTCCAGCATGGTTCTTGCGGCCTGTTCGATCGGTGTCTCCGGTGAAACTGATTCGACCGGCGAGGACATCAGCCGACCGACGAAAATATCGTCCATGATCGTTGGTAGACAGTCACATACAAAAGTGTTAGTGCCGGAACTCGTTATCCGCTGTTTCACAGTCACCAATCAGTGTCCGTCCCGATTCGGTACCGGAAACCAACGAAAAGAGTCGTCGCGCGGTCGTCAGATCCAGCCTTCTTCGACGAGCAGTTCGCCGTTCAGCAGGCTCGCACCAGCCGCGCCGCGGATGGTGTTGTGAGCCAGACAGTTGTATTTGAGCCCGGAGCTGGTCGACTGGACGCCACCGGCGGAGATCTGCATCCCGTCGGCGCGGCTCCGGTCGAGTCGGGGTTGTGGTCGCTCCGGCTCGTCGTCGCCGAAGACGTGGATCAGCTGGTCGGGCGCGCTCGGCAGGTCGACGCCGGGGAACGCCCGCATTGCCTCGCGGGCCTCCTCGGGGCTTGGCTCCTCGGCGAGGTCGACGAAGACGCTTTCGAGGTGGCCATCCAAGGTCGGAATCCGATTGCAGGAGGCGTTGACCGTCGAGTCGTGCATACTGAGCTCGCTGCCGTCGAAGCCGCCGAGCAGTTTTCGGGATTCGGTCTCCATCTTCGGCTCCTCGCCGCCGATATGCGGGATCGCGTTGTCGATGATCTCCATCGATGTGACCCCGGAGTAACCGGCTCCCGAGACTGCCTGCAAGGTGGTGACGTCGACGCGTTCTAGGCCGAACTGATCGAGGGCCGCCAGCGTGGGCACCATCGTGATCGTCGAACAGTTGGGGTTTTTGATGAGTGCGCCGTCCCAGCCGCGGTTGTCGCGCTGGACCTCGATCAGGCCGAGGTGGTCGGCGTTGATCTCCGGGATGGTCAGCGGCACGTCGTCGGCCATCCGGTCGTTCGAGGAGTTCGAGGAGATGACGTAGCCTTCCTCCAGGAACTGTGGTTCAACTTCCTCGGCGACCGACGAGGGCAGCGAGGAAAACAGCAAGTCGACGTCGTCGGAGACGTCGTCGGGCGTCGTCGCACCGACTTCCATCTCGGCGACGTCGTCCGGAATCTGGGTTTCGACCCGCCATTTGGCGGCCTCGCGGTAGGTTTTTCCGGCGCTCGATTCGCTCGCGGTGAGTGCAGCGATCTCGAAGGTGGGATGGTCGTCGAGCAGCTGAATGAACCGCTGTCCGACTGCGCCCGTCGCCCCGAGAATGCCTACTTGTACTGCCATTACCGTGGGGTGCAGTCTCACACACATAAGTGGGTCGGATTGCCGGGAGGGTGTCGAACAATCAGGAAGAACACGGCCGCTATCGGCGAAACTCGACCGCAACTGTCAGCCAATCTTGGATGCTTTGTTATATAAAAGAACTGCACACAGTCACCGTATCGTGTTTGTCTATCTCCGAACCTGTTTCAGTTGGTGTTTTTAAATTCGGTCGCGGGACGTTGATCCTCGTCGACACCCGTTCGCTCGGACGGAAGGTGTAAATCGCTGGCTGGCAGAGGTCGACCTGCGTGCCCTAGTCCCCGGCGGAGTACTCCTCTCTGGGAGCGATGATCGTCCGGAGAACCCAGGCACGCCATATACGGTCCGCTGTCGACCGCGACTGACAGCCGCCCGGCACGAGGGTTTCCCGACCGACGCGGCATGCCGCCGACAGGATGAGGTCGGACGTTAGTGTTCCGGGCTACATTTCGAACCCTAGCGATGGCTCCCGTTTTGCGGCACGTGTGATGCCGTCGTTAGATGCCGCGAACGGTCTCGATGACGCCGATCGATTCGAGAGCCATCCAGAGCAAAAACAGGACGTAGAGCCCCAGAAAGCCGTAGGCTTCCAAATTCGTGAGTTCGAGATCGGTTCGAGTAAAGACGATAAACACGAGCGTCGCAACCGCCAGAAACCCCATCGTCGGAATCGCCGCCAGGAAGTTGATCGTCGCCTCGCCCGCCAACAGGACGCCAACCGGAATCGCCACCAGGAGGTTGAACGTATTGCTCCCCAGGACGTTCGTCAGGCTCGTCACGCTGTCGTCGTTCTGGGCGGCGCGAACGGAGACGATGGCGTCGGGGAGGCTCGTCCCGGCGGCGATCACCGTCAACCCCCAGAGAAAACTCGATGTCCCGAAGACGTCACCGAACGTGAGCGCGGCGCGAATGAGTCCCTCGACACCGACCGTAATCACGAGCAGTGCGACCGCAAGGGTGCCCCACTCCCGGCGAGCGTCGACGCCGACGGCCCTCGTCGCAACGTGGTCGCTGGCGTCTTGCTGATGAAGGAAGATGTAGACACCGTAGGTCGCCAACGGGAGGACTGCGAGTTCCGGCGTCAAGATGGCCGCGCTGTTGGTTCCGCCAGGAACGTAGGTCGCCCCGAGCGCGAAGACGATAAAGAGGACGAGGACGCTGATGATATAGAACTGCGCGTCCTTGTGGATGAGGCTCCGAGTCGCCTCCAGGTCTTCGCTGACGAGCGCCGAGACCGCCGGAATGACGAGCAGATTGAAAATGGCGCTGCCGACGATCGCGCCGACGCCGAGGGCGAACTCGCCGTGGACGAGCGTGCTGATGACGACTGAACTGATCTCGGGAAAACTGGAGCCGACGGCGACAACGACCGCGCCGTGGACGGCGACTGGCAGGCCGTAGTACCGGCTGAGTCGTGCGGCGGCCCGTTCGAAATGGGTACTGCCCTTCCAGATGACGGCGACCGCAACGACAGCGAGCACGAGCGAGGCGAGGAGTCCAACCATCGGTCACTCCTTGTTAACATGGGTTAAAAGATGTAGTTGATCGGTCGGCGTGGAATTCACAGAGGTGGTTGGCCTGAAAACCTGGGTTCCGTCGTAGTATGTGGTTTGTACCCAATTAACTGTTGGAAGGTACCACAGCACACGTTCTGAGACGTACGTACAATTGAATTAATATTATTATTGAAGATAGATTCTTGAGACCTCCGACAGCAAGTTCAAATACAGTATGACAGTACTCTGGATCGGCGACGTGCGGTCGGCCGATATCGACACGGTCGGCGGCAAGGCGGCCTCGCTGGGTGAACTCACCGAGGCCGGGCTTCCCGTTCCGCCCGGGTTCGTTGTCACTGCCGAGACCTACCGTACCTTCCTGGAGACCACAGGCATCGGCAGCGAGATCTTCGACGCGCTGGCGGTCGACGACGACGGCCTCGCCGAGGCCGCCGAACGGGCCCGCGAACTCGTCGTCGAGACACCGGTCCCCGAGGCGGTACGCGAGGAGATCCTCGCGGCCTACGGCGACCTCGGCGGGCTGGCCGACACCGAGCCCGACGACCAAAGCGAGCCGTTCGTCGCGGTTCGCTCCTCGGCGACCGCCGAGGACCTGCCCGACGCCTCCTTTGCCGGACAGTACGAGACCATCCTCAACGTCACCGAGGAAGACCTCCTGGACCGAGTCAAGGAGTGTTGGGCCTCGCTGTTCTCCGAGCGGGCAGTCCACTACCGGAACACCCACGGCTTCGACCACGACGACGTCGACGTCGCGGTCGTCGTCCAGCAGATGGTCGACGCCGACAAATCCGGTGTCATGTTTACCCGTCATCCCTCGACGGGCGACCGGCAGATGATCGTCGAGTCCGCCTGGGGGCTCGGCGAAGCCGTCGTTTCAGGGATGGTCTCGCCGGACCACTACGAGATCGACCCCGAGACGGCGACGATCGTCGACTCGACGATCGCCGACAAGAAACAGCAGATGATCAAAGACCCCGAGACGGGCGAGACGGCGCTCCAGCCGGTCGGCGACGAGCGGCGGACCGAACGGGTCGTGACCGACGCGGAGATCGAGCGGCTGGTCGAACTCGGCCGCCGCGTCGAGGATCATTACGGCGAGCCCCAAGACGTCGAGTGGGCGCTCGTCGAGGGCGAGCTGTTCATGCTCCAGTCGCGACCGATCACGACGATCAGCGAGGCCGGCGACTCCGAGACGGTCCAGGAGACCGACGCCACGCAGGGGGGCGACGAGACCGCCGGTCGACCGGGGCAGACGGCCGTCGACGGCGGGGGAGACCAGCAGGTGACCGAGGCCGACGCCGACAGCGAGACCGACGACGGCGTGCTCGTTCGTGGCGTCAGTGCGAGCCCCGGCACCGCGTCGGGAGAGGTCCGGCTCATCACGAAACTGGACCATCTCGATCAGGTGACCGAGGGCGACGTGCTCGTCAGCACGATGACGACGCCGGACATGGTGCCCGCGATGCAGCGGGCCGCCGCAATCGTCACCGACGAGGGCGGGATGACCTCCCACTCGGCGATCGTCTCCCGGGAGATGGGCGTCCCCGCGATCGTCGGTACCCGCACCGCGACCGACGTGCTGAAACCCGGTCAGCAGGTCACCGTCGACGGCGAGATGGGCACGGTCACCGAGGGCGGCCCCGAGGAAGACGAGGCCGCGGCCGAGGAGTACGATCCGGTCGAATCGGTCCGCCCCCAGACGCCGGTCAAACCCATGACCGCCACCGAGGTCAAGGTCAACCTCTCGATCCCCGAGGCCGCCGAGCGGGCGGCGGCGACGGGGGCCGACGGCGTCGGGCTGTTGCGGATGGAACACATGGTGATCTCGCTGGGCAAGACGCCCGAGCAGTATATCGCCGACCACGGGGAGAACGCGTTCATCGACGAGTTGGTCGACGGGGTTCGAACGGTCGCCGAGGCCTTTTATCCGCGACCAGTTCGCGCTCGCACGCTTGATGCGCCGACCGACGAGTTCCGCGATCTCCAGGGCGGTAGCGACGAGCCACACGAACACAACCCGATGTTGGGCTACCGGGGGATTCGCCGGAGTCTCGACAAACCCGCGCCGTTCCGATGCGAGCTGCGGGCGTTCAAACGGCTGTTCGATGCGGGCTACGACAACGTCGAACTGATGTTGCCGCTGGTCAACGACGCAGAAGACGTCGAGCGGGCCAAGCTCTTGATGGAGGAGGTCGGCATCGACCCCGCAAAATCCCGGTGGGGCGTGATGGTCGAAACCCCCGCCAGCGCGCTGCTGATCGAGGAGATCGCCGCCGAGGGCATCGATTTCGTCTCCTTCGGCACCAACGACCTCACCCAGTACACCCTCGCAGTGGACCGAAACAACGAACACGTCGTCGATCGGTTCGACGAACTCCACCCCGGTGTCCTCTCGCTGATCGAAACCACGATCGAGACCTGCCGCGAACTCGGGGTCGACACCAGTATCTGCGGACAGGCCGCCTCCAAGTCCGATATGGTCGACTTCCTCGTCGAACAGGGCATCAGCTCGATCAGCGCGAACATCGATGCCGTCCGGGATGTCCAACACGAGGTCAAACGGGTCGAACAGAAACTGCTGCTCGATTCGGTGCGCTAACCGGCCTGCCGCCAGCGACCGTCGGCCGGTTTTCAACTAGTCGTGACCACAAGCTGCCATTTGCTACCATTATCTACCAGTAACTGCCAACACGTACCGTTATAACTCGACTACTCGGTGGTAGACACTGGCTACTGGCAGGATTACAAAAGCAGCGCCGACTGTTGTTAGGAAAACAGCCGTTTGAGACGGGCGAGAACGCCCGAGTCCGAGTCGGTCGACTCCGGGGTGGTCGACTGATCGGGTTCGGCTGTCTGTGTCGATTCGGTTCCTGTTGGGTCGGCTGTCCCCGCTTCTGACTCGGTTCCGGTCGTCTCGTCGACTGTTGTTTCGGTCTCGGTTCCCCCACCGGCTGCTTCGACCCGCTCTACGGCCTCGTCGATGAGACCCTCGGCATCGTTGACGCCGTCTTTGACCGTTCCTTTGACGACGATGTGGTCCTGGAAGCGGTCCCGCTGGACGCCGGTGTCGGCGGCGATGATCACCGCGTCGGCCGCCGCGAGGGTGTCGTCGGGGATTTCGTTTTCCGTTCCCATCGCGCCGTGGATTTCGACGTGGATGTCGTGGCCGCGTTTTTCGGCGGTCTGTTCGAGGTTTTCGGCAGCCATCTGGCTGTGTGCGATGCCGGTCGGACAGGCGGTGATTGCGACGAATTTCATGTGGTGTGTTCCGTGTCGTGTTCGGGGGTAGTCAGAATCGATTCGAGTTCGTCGACTGCGTCGGCCTCGTCAGGACCATCGGCCGTAATGTCGACGTCGTCGCCCGGACCGACGCCGAGACCAGTCACTGCGAGCATACTGGCGGCGTCGACGCCATCGCTCCCGGCAGGGCCGATGGTGACTTGGCTGTCGTAGCTGTTTGCGGCTGTGACGACCTTCGAAGCGGGCCGGGCGTGGAGGCCGTCCTCGGGAACGACGGTGATCGTCCGCTCGATCATTCGACGGCCTCCAGGATGATCGATTCGACACGTTCGGGGGAGTCGGCCTCCTGGAGGGCGGTGCGTGTCTCCTCGTGCATCAGCGACCGTGACAGCGAACTCAGCATCTGGAGGTGCTCCTCGCCGCCCTCCGCGGGGACCAGTAACATGAATAGCAGCGTCGCTGGCTCGTCGTCCATCGCGTCGAAGTCGATCCCCGCCGACGAACGGGTAAAAGCGATCGTGGGAGCGGTGACTGCACTGCTCTTGGCGTGGGGGATGCCGATCCCCATCCCGACGCCGGTGGTGGCCTCCGCCTCGCGGGCCCGCAGGTCCGCCAGTGCCTGCTCGCGGTCGGTGACGCGGCCAGCCTCGACGGCGAGATCCAGCAACTGTTCGATGGCTTCGGGTTTGGTTTCGGGTTCGTGGTCGAGATCGATCAGGTCGGTCGTGAGGGGTTTGTGGTCGTGGTGTGCCATTGGGGGGATAGTGGCGTTCGGTCGAGTTAGGCGGTTTGGCTCGACGAGGTGGTGGTTGTTGCCTCGGCTTCGGTGTGGTCGGGTTTGAGCAGCGTCACCATGACGGCGGTGACCGCGGCTCCGAGTGCGATACAGCCGAGGAAGGCGAGGATGTTGTTCGAGAGGATGACGACGAAGATGCCGCCGTGGGGGGCGGGCATCGTGACGCCGAGGGCCATCGCGGCGCCCCCGGCGGTCGCGCTGCCGACGACGATGCTGGGAATCACCCGAAGCGGATCGGCAGCCGCGAACGGGATCGCACCCTCCGTGATGAACGACAGCCCCATTGGGACGGCGGCGACGGCGCTTTCCCGCATCTGCTCGGGGTACTTGTGGGGGGCGATGAAGTACGACAGCGCCAGCCCGAGCGGTGGGGTCATCCCGGCGATCATCACCGCGGCCATCGGACCGAAGATGCCGTCGGCGACCAGTACGGTGCCGAACACGTAGGCAACCTTGTTGACGGGGCCACCCATGTCGACGGCCATCATCCCGCCGAGGATCAGCCCCAGCAGGGCGGCGTTGGCCCCCTGCATTCCTTCGAGCGCCGACGTGAGCGCGCTGTCGACCAGTGCGATCGGGACGCCGAGGGCGAAGACGACCACGGGGATGAGCAGCGCGGTCGCAATAACCGGGATGACGAGAATCGGCATCATCGGTTTGATGACCGACGGCACGTTCCAGCCTTTCATCCACCGGGCGACATAGCCAGCAAGGAGGCCAGCGATGATCGCGCCGAGGAAGCCTGCGACCGCACCCTCCGCGTTCACACCGACGAGCCCGCCTGCGGCCTCGATGATCCCGGGCTGTTGGATCGCATACGAGAGGATAAACCCCGGCGCGAGGCCGGGCTTGTCCGCGATCGAGTAGGCGATGAACGCCCCCAAGATCGGGATCATGATCGTCAGTCCAAGACTGCCGATCTCCGCGAGATACCACGCGAGCGAGCCGGTGGTTTCGAACACCGTCTCCGTATCGCCTGGCGTGAACGGCAGCTCGGCGACCATAAAGCCCAGAGCGAGGAAGATCCCGCCGATCGTCACGAACGGAATCATGTACGAGACCCCTGTCATGAGGTCTTCTTTCACGGATGTGAGGTCTGATCGTAATTGCTGTTTTGTTACCATAGTTGTCCATCATAATCTACCATGACAAATAGAAAAATGCCTTCGAATGTGTTTGTTTTTGGAACTAAAATAGGGGTAAATTGGTATTCAAACGTAATAAAATTAAAATGTCAAAAACAACGAGTGTGTTTTGACACGTGGTGGTCAAAACGCACCGATCTCCGGAAGTTCGAAGCCACGCAAACGGGTGTCGGCTGCACCATTGAGACGGGCCAGCTGATCTGTACCGCCACGCAACCCCGCCTCGACCTCGATATGCGGTTCGAGCAGGTCGTCATCACGAAATACAGGGCAAACCCGGCTGTAGACCGCCGGAACCACTACTGATCTGCCCCACTCTACCGGCGGATAATCATGCTACCGTGCAACAAGGTTCAATACCCCCGGCGACCTACATACAACTTGGACTATGGATATAACTGATATTGTTATGACGGAGTTCGTCGAGGTGGACGTCGACGAACGACTCGCGAAGGTCCGAGCCAAATTCGACGAGAAGAATCCACGGGGGGTGATTGTTACTGACGACGGCAGCTACGAGGGAGTGATCGGCGAGTCCGAGCTCGTGAAATCGCAGATCCAGGACGACACCAAAGCGAGCGTGCTGATGACCTCTGCACCGCGGGTCGACCACCACGAGGACATCCGCGAGGTCGCCCGGCTGCTCGTCGAGGGCGACGTGCGGATCGCGCCGGTGTTCCGTGGCGAGACGCTGGCGGGGATCATCACGACCGACGCGATTCTCACTGCGGTCTTGGGGAACCTCGATGCGTTGGTCGTCGAACAGATCTACACCGAGGCCGTCATCGACATCACCGCGAAAGCGAGCGTCGGCCAGGCGATCAACCGGCTCCGGGAACACGGCATCTCCCGGCTGCCGGTCGTCGACGACGACGGCTCGCTCGACGGCGTCATCACCACCCACGACATCGTCGACTTCGTGGTTCGTGACCACGAGCGCCAGCACAAGGGCGACCGCAGCGGCGACCGGGACCGAATGCTCGATCTGCCGGTCGAGAACCTCATGTCCAGCCCAGTTGTGACCGCGACGCCAGCGGAGAGCGTCGAGACGATCGTCGAGCGGATGTTCGACAACGACATCTCCGGGCTCGTCGTCACCACCGGCGACACCAAGGGGACCGTCGACGGTGTGATCACCAAAACCGACGTCCTGCGGGCGCTGACGTTCACCGAAGAGGAGTCGATGGACGTCCAGATCACCAATGTCGAGCTGTTGGATACGATCTCACGGGAGGAGATCGTCCAGTCGATCACGCAGGTGGTCGACAAATACCAGGAGATGAACGTGATGCACGCTCACGTTCGATTCCACGAACACAAGGAGAAGCTCCGCGGGACGCCACTGATCCAGTCCCAAATCCGACTGCGGACGAGCCACGGCCAGCTCGCGGGCACCGGTGAGGGGTACGGCGCGAACCACGCGTTCCACGTCGCCCTCGACAAACTCGAACGCAACGTCCTGGAGCTGAAGGGAATCAATGCCGACAAGGAGTACCGCGGCCAGCTGCTCCGCAAGCTCAACGAGATCTAGCCGCGTCCTCGACAGGGCTGGAGGGGGCCCTCGCTGACTGATTTATTTTTCTTCGTTCGCGGTTTCTATCGGTTACGTATGTGAACCGTCCACTTCGTCATGTTTTTGACCGCAGACAGTCAACACCGAACTATGAGTGCAGACGAGGACAAGTATCCCGCGGAGTCCGGGCGTCGACGGTTCGTTAAGGGTGTTGTCGGTGGGGCGGCACTCGCCGGTGTGGGCGCAACCGGTGCGGTGTCGATGAACACACTGACTACCTCATCCGGTGCCGGTGGGGGACCGGTCGAGGCGATGGTGATCGAAAACACCGCCGGTCCCGCGCCGCGTGGGATGCCACAGATCCCGATCGAGATCGACGACGAGGGGTTTATCAAGGGTGTCTGGCCGGAGATCCAAACTGAAACAGTCGAGGGTGTCGAAGTCGAGGTCGCCCGGGAGGATCTCGGTGGGGTCACCTACTCCCAGGAGTGGTTCCAGTACTGCGGCCTCGAATCGAACAACGCACTCGATCCGAGCTACGAGTCGGACAACTACTTCGTCACCGACCCCGGTGCGGGCTACGAGTGGCAGTCGGACAAGGAGGAGGGCGACCGGTTCAACATCTCGGAGTTCGACGACTACACCGAGTGGAACTCCGAGGCCGGGATCGGATCGGCTGGCGTCGGGAAGGCCGGGTCGGCGATCTGGCGGTCGGGCGATTCGGACAACCCGATGCCGGTGACGATCCTCCGATCCGAAGCGATCGAACAGGCCGCCCAGGACAACGAGTGGCTGGCCGCCAGCACCGACCAGGGTGTGATCGCGTGGCTCAACAAATGTACCCACTTCTGCTGTGTGCCGACCTACAAGACCGCCGCCGACGCACCCAAATACGACGCCGCCGACAAGGTCTACTGTGCGTGCCACCAGTCGGTGTACGATCCGCTCTCGATCGTGACCGCACTCTACATCTCCCGGCCCCGGCCGACCGAGTAGCCGACGCCGACCCCCGGATTTTTCCGCTTTCTCGCCCGAGTAGTCGTATGACCGAAACGAGCTTCGAGACCGAACGCGACCGCGCCCGCCAGCTGCTCGATGCCGAGGATCTCACCGCGCTCCACGTCGGTGTCATCCACGACGACCAGACGGTCGACACCGTCGCCTCCCGGCGGACCGACGCCGACTCCGAGGCCGAACTCCAGACGCTGTCGCTGCTTGCGACCCACATCCGGGCGGTCGCCGCCGAGGCGGGCGTCGACTACGACACCGTCGCCGCCGACGCCGCCGCGATCGCCGCCCAGCTCGAAGAACTCCCCGTCGAGGCTCCCGCCGACCACGACAGTGAAGCTATCGAGGATGGAGACGACAGCGACAGTGAAAACACCGATGACGGCAGCGACACGTAGCGACGACGCTGACTGCCGATTATTCGCCGGGGAACCGGTAGCCGGACAGCGACGAACACTCCTCCGGTAGCTCTTGTAAAACCGCTTCCAGCCGTTCGACCGCCGGTTTCTCCGTTCGCTCGAGGTTTATAAGCAGGTCGACCCGCTGGTCGCCCAGCGAGACGAAGCCCAGGTCGTGTTTGTCGGCGGTCGTCCGCAGGCCGAGACCGACATCCGTGCGCCCCTCGATCACCCGCCGGGCGGGGCTCTCGAAGGCCTTTACAGTCGCTTCGAACCCCTCGATGGATTCGATGAGGCTATGCCGGGAGACGTCCCGCTCGTCGGCCAACTCGGCGAGCGCATTCGAGAGGCTCGTTCTGAGCCCGGAGTTCGTTTCGCGGTTTATAAATCGGACGTCGCGGTCGACCAGCTCACCGAGGCCGTCGATCTCGTCGGGGTTCCCTTCGGGAACCAACAGGCCCCACTCGCGATGCCAGCTACCGACCGACGCTGCGCCGTGGTCCCCGTCGACCGGTCCGGCGACGACCGCGAGATCCGGCAGGCCATCGCGGAGCCGACGCAGCCCCTCTCGGCTTCCGGTGGGGAGATACCGCACCGAGCTGAGGCCGTCCAGGAGTTCGTTCAGTGCTGGGTCGTCCTCGCCGATCCCGAGCAGCGCGGGCGGCTCGACGTCCGGCGAGAACAGCTGGACGGTCACCGACTCGCCCGCCGCCAGATAGTCGGTGTCGGGGTCGACTGCGACCACGCCGTCGGCCTCGACGAGGCTGGTCGTCGCACCCGACCCCTTGTCGACCGGGTAGACCAGTCGTCTGCCACTGCCATCGTCGACGATACCGACCGACAGCAACCGGAGCCGACCCGCCTCGGAGCGGGCCTCGACGGCCATCTCGCCGCTGGTCGTGGCGGCAGCTGGCTCCGGCTGGCCCGCTGCGTCTCGAATCGCGGGGGCGACGAAGGTGCGGAAGATCGTCAGCGCCGAGACCGGATACCCCGGCAGGCCGATGTAGGCCGACTGGCCGCCGCCGCTGCGGTCGAGCCGTCCGACCAACATCGGTTTGCCGGGTTTGACCGCCACCCCGTGGAGCAGTAACTCTCCCTTGTCCTCGATCACCTCGTAGATCACGTCGACCGCGCTCGCGGAGGTCGAACCCGACGACAAGACGAGATCACAGTCGTCGGCGGCGGTCCGGAGCAGTCGTTCCAGCTCCTCGATATCGTCGCCTGCGTGGGGGTAGACGACCGGCTTGCCGCCCGCGGCCTCGACGCCCGCGGCGACCGTGTAGCTGTTGACGTCGTGGATCTCCCCGCGGCTGCTGTCGAGGTTGTCGCCGGGCCGGACGAGCTCCTCGCCCGTCGAGATGATCCCGACTTTCGGGGCGGCCCGGACCGGAACGCGGTCGACGCCGAGCGCCGACAGCAGGCCGATCTCTCGGGGCGTAATCTGCCGTCCAGGACCCACGGCTCGCGTCCCGGCAGCGATATCTGCCCCTGCGACCATCACGCTATCGCCGGGCGTCACCGCGGTTCGAATCTCGATCCCCGTCTCGCCGTCCTCCCGCTCGGTTTCGTCGGTGCGTTCGACGATCACGACTGCGTCGGCCCCTTCAGGCATCACCGCGCCGGTCGAAATTTCGGCGCAGGTGCCGGGCTCGACCGTCACATCGGGTTCTTCGCCCGCGTGGATGACCCCAGCGAGGTCGAGCGTCACTGGGTCGGCCTCGTCGGCTCCGAAGGTCTCGCGGGCCCTGACTGCGTAGCCGTCCATCGCGGCGCGGTCGAACCCCGGCACGTCGAGTTCGGCATCGACGCGTTCGGCGAGCACCCGGCCATGGGCCTCCTGGAGGTCGACGACCTCGCTTCCCCCGCCGAGTTCTAGCGCGTCGATCGTCTCGCGGGCTTCGGCGGGGTCGGCCAGCGTGCGGAACTGCTTGCGGCTCATGGCTTTTGCTCCCAGTTTTCGACCGCCACACGATCACCCGCCGCGTACCCTTCGCGGTCCTCGGGGACGACGACCCAGCCATCGGCCAGCGCGACACTCGACAACACCCCGGCTCCCGTGGTTCGTACCGGTGTGGCCGTGAGCTCACCGCTCTCGTCGTCATGCGTTTCGACCCGAGCGAACGTTCGGCTACCCGGCTCACTCGGAACCTTCCTGGAGAGCGTTGCGTCGCGGCTCGGGACGGGCTCGATCGAGAGGTGGCCTGCCTTTTTAAGCGCCGGGCGGAGCAGCTGGACCGCGTTGACGAGACACGAGACGGGGTAGCCGGGGAGCATGAGCACCGGTGTCTCATCGACGACGCCGATGGCGACCGGGTAGCCGGGTTTGATGGCGACACCGTGGATCAACAGCTCGCCGAGGTCGTCGACGATCTCCGGAATCAGATCCCGCTCGCCGACCGAGGAGCCGCCGGTGGTGACGATGATGTCCTTCGTCAGATCCCGCTGGATCGCCGCCCGGAGGGCTGATTCGTCGTCGGTGACGATGTCGCGGTAGGTCGCCTCGCCGCCCCAGCGGGTGACGTACTGGGCGACCGTCAGCCCGTTGGTCTCGATGATCTCGCCGGGGTCGGGGTCGGCTTCGACCAACTCCTCGCCGGTGGGCACGACGCCCACGGTCGGTTTTTTAAATACGTCGAGCTTCCAGAGGCCGACCGATTTCAGGAGGCCGAGATCCGAGGGCCGAAGCCGGTGGCCCGGCTCGTAGAGCGTCTCGCCCTCGGCGACATCCTCCCCGGCGTCGCCGACGTTTTCGCCCTCGGCGACCGCCTGGTGGACGTGGATCTCCTCGCCGTTGGTCTCGACCTGTTCGATCATGACGACCGCATCCGCCCCTGCGGGGAGTTCGCTGCCGGTGTCGACGGGGATGGCGGTTCCCGGGACGATCTCGTCTTCGGGCGGTACCGTCTCCAAGACGCTCGGCGATCGCTCACCCGCGCCGAAGGTATCGGCCGCCCGAACCGCAAAGCCGTCCATCGCCGCTCGGTCGTAGCCCGGAACTGGGTTCGGCGCGGTAATCGTGGTCGCGACGGCGCGGCCATCAGCCATGTTGAGCGGGAGCCGCTCGGTGCGGTCGTGGGGCTTGACCGCCGCCAGTAGCCGGTCGACGGCGGCGTCCAGACGGGTTCGGTCCTTGAACCCTGAGGTGCGTCTGTCCGGTGTTGTCATAGGGGAAATTGTCGGGCAAGCCTCATAAGCCCGCCCGATGTCGCACAGCCGTGGCCGCGTTCCTCGTTGGAATCGGTGCATGCGTCGCTCTCGGCCCGCTCGTGGGATCTGAGTCGACCGCGGGGTTTTTCGACCTCGCGTTCATAGGCTTGGGTATGTCAGCACTGCGCGATGCGCTCCGAGAGCTCCCGGATGCGGTGTTTGCGGACCTGTTGGAATCCGACGAAGCCTACCGGCTCGTCTTAGACGTGCCGGGTGTGACCGCCGACACCGCCGAGATCGTCGCCGACGGCAGTCGGCTGACCATCGAAGCCCGCCGGGAGAAGGCCGTCCCCGAGGAGTTCCGGTACCTCCGCGAGGACCGCCCGCTGTTTCTCGACGCGGAACTGCCGGTGCCTCGTGAGGCCGACGGCGAGGCCGCAGAGGCGGTCATCGACCGGGGCGTCCTCGAAATCACGCTGCCGAAGACGACAGACGGCTCCGGGCAACCCATTCCGATCGACGATGCCGCGGAGTAGGTGATCACACTGGTCTCTCTCCGTGCCTACTGGCGATTCGTCGTCGTCTTCTACCGGTTTTCGCCACTGCTGGTCGCCTACCTCCGAGACCGCAAGCGCTACGTCCTCTTCGGCGGCTCCAGACGCGTCACTACCGAGATGCAGCTCGAACGGGCCGACGTCCTCCTGGACACCCTGCTCACACTCGGCCCGACGTTCATCAAACTCGGCCAGCTGCTGTCGACGCGGCCCGATATCCTCCCGAAAGCCTACATCGACGTCCTGTCGAGCCTCCAGGACGACGTTCCACCGGCTCCGTGGCCCGAATCGAAACGGGTCATCGAGGACGAGCTCGGCCCCATCGACGACCGGTTCGACGAGTTCGACACCGAACCGATCAGTGGCGCGAGCCTCGGCCAGGTGTATCTCGCGACCTACGAGGGCGAGCAAGTAGCGGTCAAGATCCGCCGTCCCAACATCGAATCACTCGTCGAGGCCGACCTACGGGTCCTCCGGTGGTCGGTGCCGATCCTCGTTCGCTTCCTCGGCGAAGGTCGGGCGTTCTCCTTGGACAACCTCACCGACGAGTTCGCCAAAACCATCCGCCAAGAGATGGACTACAGCCGCGAGCGGGACATCCTCGAAGAGATCCGGGGGAACTTCGACGACAACCGCGACATCGAGATTCCCGAACCGATCGACGACGCCTGCGGGCCACGAGTCCTGACGATGGAGTACCTCCCGGGCGTCAAGATCACCGACACCGCCACCCTCGACGAGATGGGGCTGGACCGCACCGAGTTGGCGACCAAGCTCCAGCGGATCTACCTCCAGATGATCGTCCAAGACGGCGTGTTCCACGCCGACCCCCATCCCGGCAATCTCGCCGTCGCAGAGGACGGCTCGATCATCTTCTACGACTTCGGCATGAGCAGTACGGTCGACCCCTTCATCCAGGACAAGATCGTCGAGTTCTACATCGCCGTCGCCAATCAGGACATCGACGCCATTCTCGATACGCTGATCGACATGGGGACGCTGAGTCCGACCGCCGACCGCAAGATCATGGGCGAGGTGATGGAGCTAGCGATCGCCGACGCCCGGGGTGACGACATCGAGCAGTACCGGGTCAACCAGATCATCGAGCAGGTCGAGTCGACGATCTACGAGTTCCCGCTCCGCCTCCCTCGAAACCTCGCGCTCGTACTCCGCGTGGCAACGGTCGTCGAGGGCGTCTGTGTCACTCTCGACCAGAACTTCGACTTCATTTCGGTCGCCACCGACTACCTCACCGAGGAGGGCTACCGCGAGGAGACCGCCAAGAAGTTGTTCCAAGAGGGCGGCCAGCAGGCCCAGCGGACCGCGCAGTCGTTGTTTACGGTCCCGCCCAAGCTCGACCGCGTCCTCGATACGGTCGAACGCGAGGACCTGACGGTCAACGTCCAGATCGACGACGAAAACCACGTCCTGGACAAGCTCGCCAAACGCATCTCGTATTCGATTATCGTCGCGGTCGGCCTGCTGTCGGCCTCGATCATCTATGCGTTCGCCAACGAGTGGCAGATCTCGGTGGCGATTCTCGGACTGACCGCGCCGATGGTGTTTTTCCTCTATCGGTCGTTCAAGGAGCCGCGTGGGCTCCGGGCCCGACCACAGTTCACCCGGCAGAACCTTCGCGACCGGCGTGGCCCCGGCAACAAGTAGCACCGCTGGCAGCCCAGTAGTCGACCCTTACAAATAGTCGGCCATTACTCTTCGTTGAGCTTTGCGAACTGATCTAAGAGTTCGTCGGCGGATTCGCCGGAATCGTACGTTACCGAGCCGCGGAACTCCGAGCGCTCCTGGTCGAAATCCGCGTCGACAGTCGAGGTTTTCGCTTCGCGTCGCTCGTGTTCGGCTTCGTCGTAGGCTCCCATCGACATGGTATGCCATACCTTGGTACGGTTCCGATTTATACCTAACGATTGTTCAGGTGAGTTCCTGCGGATCGACTGCAACAATCCGAATATGTATCTATCCCCGCTGTCTCTGGGCAAGCGTGGCACGACCGCTTCGCTTCAGATACGCCCCGGAGGGCTGGTCAGTCGGCCGTGTTCGGTCGGCGATCCTGGAGCCGCTGGATTCGAACCTCGGTGCAGCAATGCGTGAACCGTGGTTTCAGTCGCCGTCGGGCTACGACGCCCGGCGATTCGAGATGGACAACGGCGATATCGCGCTGTTCTGTTGGACCGATGACGGCGACGGACCAGCCGGGACGAGCGGTGGCCCCGGCGGCTACTGGCTCGGCAACACCGAAACCCCGAGTTCGCTCTGGCGGACCGACAAGTACGGCCTCGAAGAGGTTCCGTATCCCGTACGGCGATGGGCCGAACGCGAGCTGTTGGCGCAGCTCCACATGGAGTCGCCGTGGCTCGAAGCCTACCCGCATCTCTCGTGGTTCTTTCTGCCCGTCTTCCTCTCGAAGGACGGCCGGGAGACGACCCGGGAGTTCTTCCACGATCACGCCGCTGGCTTTCCGGACACTTCGCGGGAGGCGGCCCTCGACTACTACGAGTCGGTGCTCCATACGGGCGCGCTCGACCCCTATCAGGAGGAGATGGCCGGCAAACTCGGCACCTCCGACTACATGGATCTCACGCGGATGACCGCCGCGATGGGCGAGTTCAACGTGGCGAAGATCCTCCTCGATGCGGGCTACGAGATCACCCCCGAGATCGAGGTCACCACCGGCCACTCGATCGACTACCGGGCCGATCCCCCCGACTCCGAGGGCGGGCAGGGCGTCCTCGTCGAGGTCACCCGACCGCTGCCGCCCGGTCGACGGGCGGCGGACTCGCCACTGTCGGCGGTTCGTGAGACGGCCAAAACCAAAACTGACGGCCAGCTCGACGCCCACGCAGGTGGGATCGTCCTCTTCGTCGACTGTTCGTCGTTCCCCGACGACGGGTGGCGGGCGGTTGCCGACGAACAGCCCGATGTCCGCCACCGTCCGGCAGTGGTTTTCCGCGCCCGTCCCGATGGCTCCGTCGAGGGGTACCGAAAGGGTCGGCTGCCGCTGTCGCTGGACGACGCTATCGACTTTTTATAAAGTAGGCGGCAACTAATTAAAACGACACCTGCTGGGGGCCGTGTTCGCCGGGTGTATACTGGTCGCGGTCGCTGTAGAACCGGCGGCCGATCGCCTTGTGGCTCACACCCGTCAGCAGCGCCTGACTGACGGCTTCGGAGTTCTCGTACGTCTCGTCGCCCATTCGATCGAGGATTTCACCGACGGTTTCGCTCCCGTTCGGCAGGGCGATCTCGCTGTCGCCGTAGTCCGCGATGAGTTCCGCTGTCGTCGACGGATAGCTGTGGTCGACGAACGCCCGTTCGGTTGTGGGTAATCGCATACACCACTGTCCGGGACACACAAACTTAATGATTTTTTATTATAGAACCGGCAGTCCTCTCGATTGGTATGATTCCGTACGCCATCCCCGACACCGATTTGAGTAGTCGCCGACTACCTGCGGTATGGACGTGACGGCTCCGGTTGCGGACCTCCATCTCCACACGACGGCCTCGGATGGCGTGTTGACGATCGAGACACTTCCGGCGGCCGCCCGGCAGGCCGGTGTCGACTGGGTCGCGGTGACTGACCACGATATTGTCCACCCGAAGCTGTCGGCTCCCGTGACGGTCCTCGACGGCATACGGATCATTCGGGGGATCGAGCTCCGCGTCGACGCCGGTGATCTCACGGTCGATCTGCTGGCCTACGGAGTCGAACCCACACCCGAACTGACCGCCGAACTGGAGCGGCTCCAGGAGAACCGCCAACAGCGGGGCCAACGAATCATCGAGCGCGTCGAGTCTCGACTCGGCGTCGACCTCGATATCGAGCCACGGCCGGGGATCGGCCGCCCACATATCGCCCGGGCGATCGCCGACAGTCCGGCTCCCTACGATGTCGACCGCGCCTTTGCCGAGTTGATCGGCGACGGTGACCCCTGCTATGTGGCTCGATCGATCACGTCCTTCGAGCGCGGAGCCGACCTGCTCTCCGACGCGGCAGCGGTCGTCAGTCTCGCCCACCCGTTCCGGTATCCCGACCCCGAGTCGGCCCTCGAACTGGCGGCCGATCTCGATGCCATCGAATACGATTATCCCTACGACCACTGGGAGGAGACGATTCCGCTCGATCCCGTCTGCGAGCAGTACGATCTCCTCCGAACGGGTGGCAGCGACGCCCACAACGAAACGGTGGGCCGGGCGGGACTCGACCAACCGGCATTCGATCGCTTTCGTCGTCGGCTCGCACAGTCCATCTCGGTTCCTGAGTAGTTCTATCGTGTGAAAATTCAAATCATAAACAATTTTTTGCGGAAAGAGAACAGCCGCTGCCGAACGGTTAAACCGTCTGGAACCCATACAACAACTATGCGCTGCCATTACTGCGAGGAGGAGGCCACATTTGCGGCTGAGAAGGGTGGTGTCAAAGTCGGACTCTGCACCGATCACTTCCGGGAGCGACTCGAATGCATCAGCGACTCCGAGGAGCTCGCCTCGCTCGAAGACCAGCTCGATGTCACCCGAACCGACTGAGTAGCAGTCGACTCTTGTTGATCGCCGGAGCGATACCCCTTTGGATACTGCGTGTCGACCTCTTGGTATGTCATTCGAGCCCACCGATCGGCCGCGCCGTCTCCGAACCGACGGCATCCGGCCGCTCGTCCAGGAGACGAGCCTCGACGCACAGGACCTCATCGCTCCCGTTTTCGTCGACGAAACGATCGAGGAGCGACTGCCTATTAGCTCGATGCCGGGCCACGAACGGGTGCCCGTCGACGAGGCCGCCGCCCGCGTCGCGGAGATCCGCGAAACCGGCGTCGAGGCGGTCATCGTCTTCGGCGTCCCCGACTCGAAAGACGCGGTCGGCAGCGAGGCCTACGCCGAGGACGGCGTCGTCCAGCGCGGTATCCGCGAAATCAGTGCCAACACCGACGCCTACATCATCGGCGATGTCTGTCTCTGTGAGTACACCGACCACGGCCACTGCGGCGTCATCGAACCTCACGCGGAGGACGATCCGACGCTGACGGTCAAAAACGACGAGACGCTGGAACTGCTGGCCCAAACTGCTGTCTCGCAGGCCGAGGCGGGCGCGGATATGGTCGCCCCCTCCAGCATGACCGATGGGATGGTCGGAGCGATCCGGGCGGCCCTCGACGAGGCCGGGTTCGAACACGTCCCGATCATGAGCTACGCCGCGAAATACGAATCGTCGTTTTATGGGCCGTTCCGGGATGCCGCCGACGGCGCGCCCGCCTTCGGCGACCGCAGACACTACCAGATGGACCCCGCCAACAGCCGCGAGGCGCTGCGGGAAGTTCGGGCTGATGTCCAGGAGGGCGCGGACGTACTGATGGTCAAACCCGCCCTGCCCTACCTCGATGTCGTCAGCGAGGTCCGCCGGGAGGTCGACCAGCCGGTGGCCGCGTACAACGTCTCCGGCGAGTACGCCATGCTCCACGCGGCCGCCGACAAAGGGTGGCTGGATCTCGAAGCAACGGCCTACGAGTCGCTGTTGAGTATCAAACGCGCCGGTGCCGATCTCATTTTGACCTACTTCGCCGAGGATCTGGCCGATAAGCTGTAGACTCAGTTCTTATACAAGGGCGGTCACGCCGAGCCAGCAGAACAGCAGGCCGAACCCGGCGAGAACGACTGCACTCCCGGCGGCGATCACGGGCGCGAAGCCATCGACCCGCCGCCCACTCGCGACGAGCGCGGCCGGGAACCCTGTGACCCACACCAGAATCCCGCCGAAGAAGCCACCGAGGAGCATCGGACTTCCCGTTTCAACGACGAGGTCGCCCACTAACGCGGCGACCGGCGCGGGAACGTGGCGCGCCAGTTCGAGCGTGCCGGGCTGTGTGAGGCCGACCCCGACGGTGAGCCAGAAGGCGAGCTGGTAGGGGTTCGTCAACGCGAGGACGAACGCCTTCTGGAACCCGGTGGCACCGGTGGCGGCCTCGCTGTCGACGAACCCGGCTTCGGCCCGAGCGTTCGTGGCGGCGTCGACTGCGAAGACGAGCATCAGGCCGCCGCCGAGCAGATACAGCAGGTCCGAGAGAATTCCGTACTCCTGGACCACCGCGGTAACACCGACAAGCGTCAGGACGAAGAAAATCGCATCGGCGAGCATCGCCCCGAGGCCAGCCCGGCAGCCAGCGGTCCACCCCCGGAGCACGCTCTCTTCGGCGATGATCGCATTCATCGGTCCCGGCGGAGCGGCCAGCGAGATGCCGAAGACCATCCCGGCGACGGCCGTGACGAGTACCGAACTCACGTGTGGCTGTGGCTCGGCGCTCGATGGCTATTACTATTTATAGTCGACCGCGACGCAGCTTTGGTATATAAAAGACTGCAGCTACTCTTCGGTGATCGTCTCGCCGTACTCCTCGGGGTCGAGATCGCCCTGGTGGATCTTCGCGCCGTCCTTGGCGACCTGATTGCCGAGGACCGCACACGGGATTCGCATCGGCGAGATCGTTACGCCGAGCATCTCGGTGATGTCCTCCGTTTCGAGGTCTTCGAGTTCGTCGAGTGTCATCCCCACCAGCCGTTCGGAGAGCATACTGGCAGAGGCCTGCGAGATCGCACAGCCGTCGCCGGTGAAACAGACGTACTCGATGGTTTCGTCGTCGTCTTCGAGCCGCACGTTCATCTGGATCGTGTCGCCACAGGAGGGGTTCTCCCCGGTGTGTGTGTAATCGGGGTCCTCTAGCTCCCCGTAGTTGCGGGGGCTTTTGTAGTGATCGAGGATCTGCTGGCGATACATATCCGAGCCCATTCCCATATTGAGTCTGTGTAGGGATGGCGTTTTCAAAAGGGTTCCGGGGTCGACGATGTGAAACCGGTGACGATTACGTCGCGGATACGTTGTCATCCACTGTTTCCAGGAGGGCCAGCCCGTCGGTAACTAACCATCGGATAAATACCTCCGCCTCGGCCGACGACCGCACCCGGTAGTCGGCGGCCGTCTCGTGGTTGTCGCCGACGTGGACGGTGATCCCGTTGGGCGTGATCGCCTCGAAGGCCGCCTCGTCGGTCGTGTCGTCGCCGATATAGACGGGCTGCCAGCCGTCGACGTGCTCCTGGAGCTGGGCGATCGCACTCCCCTTGTCCCAGTCGGCTGCCGGGCGGAGTTCGAGACTCTCCTTGCCGTCGTGGATCTCGACCTCGCCGTCGCCGAGTTCGTCGACAGCCTCGAAGACGTGCTCGCGGACCGTCTCGACCTGTTCGCGGTCGACCATCCGGTAGTGGATGGTCGCGGTGACGCCCTTGTTTTCGACGACCGTGCCCTCGATGTCGTCGAGTTGCCGCCCGAGTGTCCCACAGATCTCCGCGATCTTCGGCTCGGCCGAAGCGGCGTCGGCGTGGGTCTCCCGCTGGCCGTCGATGCCGAGTTCCAGTCCGTGGTTCCCGATGTAGTCGACGCCCTCGATACCGACCCGCTCGCGGAGGTCGGCCAACCCTCGGCCGCTGATAACTGCCGGTCGGACCTGTGGATGATCCTGCAGCGTCCGCAACGACCGCAGGTTTTCGGCGGTCGGTTCGGGGGCCTCGGGGTTCTCTTCGATCGGCGAGAGCGTGCCGTCGAAATCGGTGCCGAACAGCAATCCCTCGGCCTGCCGGAGGCGGCCCCGAACCTCGGCGAGGTGGTCCCAGACGAGGGGTGTTTCGGCGCTCGGTTCGCCGCTTGCGGTCCCTACGGTGCTATCGTGTTCTGACATCGGTAGTGGTGTCGGCTGCCTGGTCGAGTGTGAGTGTTGCCTCGAAGACGTCGGCCATCCAGGACTGGATGTTCGTCTCGGAGACCACCGACCGGAGGGCGGTCATCCGGCGGCGACGCTCCTCGTCGGGCATCGAGAGGGCGAGATCCAGTCGGGAGGCGAAGGTCTCGGTGTCGGTCGGGTCGATCGAAACCGCCGCATCGCCCAGCAGTTCGTCGGCCCCGGCGCGTTCGCTGAGGAGCAACACGCCGGTGCGGTCGATCTGCGCGGAGACGTATTCGAGGGCCACGAGGTTCATCCCGTCGGCCAGCGAGCTGACGATGGCGAGATCGCTGTACCGACAGAGCCCGTAGAGAGCCTCCTCCGAGAGGTAGTCGTCGATCTCGATCACGGGCTGCCACTCATCGGTCCCGAACCGTTCGTTGATCCGCTCGATGCCCCGGTCGACCCGGCGGCCGAGCTCGCGGTACTCCGGGATCTCGGTTCGACTTGGGGTCGCCTTCTGGATGTAGGTGAACTCCCCGCGCCAGTTGGGATGGGCCTCCAGGAGGTGCTCGATCGCGGCCAGTCGCTCGGGGATGCCCTTCGTGTAGTCGAGGCGGTCGATGCCGACCGCGACCTGCTGGTCGTCGGGAATCCCGTAGTCGGCCCGGAACCGCTCCCAAAAGCCCTCCTCGGGGGCCGCCGCGTGCTCGGCGATCCGGTCGGTGTCGACGCCCATCGGGAACGCCCGCAGGCGGGTCGTATGTTCGGCGTCGGCCAGCGAGACGGTCCAGTCCTCCCAGTCGGCCGCGGCCTCGGGGAGCATTGTCGAGACGCAGTCCAGGAAGTTGGCACAGTACGCCGGGATGTGGAACCCCAGCAGATCGTTGGCCAGCAGGCCACGGAGCAGTTCGGCCCCGTGGGGGCAGTCCCGGAACACCTCGCGTTCGGGCCACGGGATGTGCCAAAACTGGCTCAGCAGGGCCTCGTCGCCGATCGACTCGCGGACGAACCGCGGGGCGAGGCCGAAGTGGTAGTCCTGGAACCAGACGACCGTGTCGCCCTCGACCGTCTCGGCGATGGCGTCGCTATCGGCCCGCTCGACACTGCTGTCGGTGTCGACGGTGTTGGACTCGATAGTATCGACGACGCTGTCGGCAAATTTTCGATTCACCTCGCGGTAGCGCTCCCAGTGGCGGTCCTCGAAGGTGATTTTCTCTTCGAGGCTATGGCATAGCGGCCACAGCACTCGATTGCTGAACCCGTAGTAGTAGTCGGCGACGTCCGACTCCGAGAGCCAGACGCGCTTGAGCGTGTAGGCCGGGTCCTCCGGCGGCACGCGAACCGAGTTGGCGTCGTCGCTGGCCTCCCTGTCGGCATCGCCGTCGCCCCAGGCGACCCAGGTGCCGTCGGTCTCCTGGACGACCGGGTCGAGTCCGGCGGTCAGCCCACCGGCCGGTCGGTCGACGGCGATCTCGCCGTCGGCGTCGTAGGTGTGGCGGTAGGGCTGGCGGTTCGAGACGACGACCAGGTCCCAGGCGTCGAGCATCGACAGCACGTCATCGAGCGACACGTCGGTCGACTCAGACACGGCCACCCCTCCACGGGACAGAGGGCTCTTTCGGTGTCGGACAGGGTCCCGCGACAGTCGTCGGTCGTCTGTGAATCGGTACACGGGAGCGTCGTCTGCGGCGGTGAGGCCACCGGCTGGCAGGGGACAGCAACAGCGGGGCGCTCAGCCGCGGTGGATGAGAGTCTCGTTTGCTCATGGCAGTCTCCGCACGTCTCGTAGCACAACCAGCCGCAGGATGGAGGGGTCGGCTGGTGGAGGAAGACGGCGAAACGACTCGCGCGAACGCGATACCGCCTTGGCGGGACCACGGCAGCCCCAATCATGTCGCTGTTGGCCAGATTACAACCGATTACATCAAAGAACGCTACTAGATAGTAACCAGCACGCGGTACCCTACGTCCTTTTGTTCTACCCCAGTGTGCAATTTATATGCGCGCCCGTGTGAAGGGGTATCTCAGACGAATCCGAGACGGGGTTCGGGAGTCGTTTGCCGCCGACCACACGCCACCGGAGGTAGCCGGAAGCTTCGCACTCGGCGTCTTCATCACGATGCTGCCGACGCTCGGGACCGGACTCGTTTTGTTCGTCATTCTCTCGTACCTCTTCGCACGGATCAATCGGATCGCGCTGTTCGCCTCGGTGCTCGTCCTCAATCCGGCCGTCAAATGGGGCGTCTATGGAGCCAGTATTACTCTCGGTGTCTTCCTGCTCGGCCCCGTAGACGGGATCGAGGGAGCCGCCGTTTCGCTGGATGCTGGCTGGGATGTCCTGGTTCGGCTGTGGGTCGGGAACCTCGTACTCGCTGCTATTGCGACTGTTATCGGCTACGTTGTCGTCTATCGCATGGTCGTCAGCTACCGGCACCGCGAGTTCGAGATCGTCGAAACCGTCATTGGCACCGACAGTACCGACTCGGAGTCGGCGGCAACTGACGACCGCCACGACCCCGACAACGAAACAGTGGATGCCGAATAGAACGACGGCAATCCGACTGTCTCACACGCACGGCCACATATAATCTGATTGTATTAGTAACTTATATAGCGGTGGTAGTCGATCGTTGAGCCATGTCAGGGAGCCAGCGGCTGCTCGAAGCGGGGGCCGAGATTTGGGCGGCACAGAAGGCCCATCCGTTCGTGGTCGAACTCGCCGATGGAACGCTCGATCCGGCGGCGTTCGAACACTGGGTCCGACAGGACTATCGGTATCTCCAGGATTACGCCCGGCTGTTCGCCATCGCGGGAGCCACCGCCCGCGACGAGGCAACGATGACCGAACTGTTGGGGATCGCCCACAGCGTGCTCGACACCGAGATGGATCTCCACCGCTCGTTCGCCGCCGACTACGGGATCTCCCGGGCCGAGCTCGAAGCCACCGAAAAAGCGCCGACCTGCGTTGCCTACACGAACTTCCTGGTCCGGACCGCCTACGAGGGGAGCCTGGCCGAGATCGCCGCCGCGCTCTACCCCTGTATGCAGGGGTATCTCGACGTGGCCGACCACATGGCCGAGATCGCCGAGGAAGAGCACCGCTACACCCCGTTTATCGAGCTCTACACCAGCGACGAGTTCCGCGCGGAGGTCGAGTGGTGTCGTGGGTTCGTCGACCGCTGCTGGGAGGCTGCTCCCGGCGAACGCGAGGCGATGGAGGCGGCGTTCCGCACCAGCGCGAAACTCGAATACCGCTTTTGGGAGATGGCCTACACCCAAGAGGGGTGGGGACTATGAGCGAGGAGTCGGCCGCGGCACTGGACTCGTATACGGCCTACGCGACCGCCACCGCCGAGCCGCGATTCACCGACTGGCTCCGGGCCCGTGCCGAGCCAGCCTGGACCGAAGCGACGACCCACCGCTTCACCGAAGAACTCGGCGCTGGCACGCTCAACGACGAGGCGTTTCGTCGCTACCTCGTGCAGGATTACGCCTTCGTCGGCACCCTCGTCGGCGTCTTCGGCCACGCCGTCGGCCAGGCCCCTTCGATGGCCGCCAAGCGCCGACTGATCGAGTTTTTGGACGTGATCACCGACGACGAAAACGACTTCTTCGAGCGCTCCTTCGACGCGATCGATGTTCCAGCCGCGGAACGAACCGACCCCGAACCCACCGAAACGACCGCGGCGATGATCGACCTCCTGGAGGCGGCGGCCAACCGGGGCGGGTACGCCGAAACGCTCGCTGTCCTCGTGCCCGCCGAGTGGATCTATCTGACGTGGGCGACCGCCGAGGCCGACGACCGCCCGGCGGCCTTTTATTTCGACGAGTGGATCGATCTCCATGCGAACCCCGGCTTCGTCTCGTTTGTCGAGTGGCTCCGCGGTCAGTTGGACGACGTGGGGCCGACGCTCTCGCCCCGACAACAGCAGCGCGTCGCTCGCCTATTTAAACGGACCGTCGAGCTGGAGGTCACGTTCTTCGACGCCGCCTACGAGGACGAGGGACAGTAACTGGCTGCTGACAGTCGCTATTCGTCGATTTGGCGGTACTAATTGGTATTAGGAGGTACTAATTGGTATTAGGAGGTACTAATTGGTGTACAATGGTCCTATTTGGATTCTAACGGCGAGTCGACGGTGTGGTGGGGGCCAAGCGGGCCATGAGTTGGACAGATGCCGACGATGGGCGTTGCGTTGAGACAGCAGGCCCGCTGTTCGGTGGCGACGGCCCCTGTAAGTAGTCGCTGGCCGCACCGTCGACAGTACTGGTCGTCGGCCATACCATCCCAATCGTGAGCGTCGAATATAGCTCCCCCGACCGCCCGAGTACGGTGGCCTTATTCCAACCCTTCGAACAGCGTTCCGTCGGCAATTGACGCTGCCAACTGTTCGACATCGAGACTGTCGAGGCTCCCGCTGGCGACGATCGGCGGCTCGGTGTCGGCGCGCTCGCCGACTTCGATCTTGGGATACGGCGCGTCGTGGAACCCTTCGATGAGCACGAACTCGTACCCCTCCGCACGCAGCGAGTCGACAGTCGATTCGAGTAAGGCCTGCTCGCCGGTGGCTTCCTTCCCGCCGGGGGTGATCTGAAACGACAGCGAGGGCGTCAGGCCGACGACGGTGTCGGCTCCGGCCTCGCGATGACGGTAGGTATCCTTGCCGGGGGTATCGATCTCGATGTCGTGGTGGATCGATTTGATCGTCGCCACCCGGCCGTAGTCGCCGAGCGCGTCGACGAGCGATTCGGCGAGCGTGGTCTTGCCGCTGTCGCTGGGGCCGACGAGACAGACGATGGACATAGCTACGGGTTCGGCCGGTCGACCAAAACAGTGTCCGCTTCGCCGAGGGCGTCGATCGGCAGCCGCTCACAGCGAGGGCAGTATCTCGGACTCGTAGCGTTCGAAAAACAGGTCTTGATCGGGGCCGACCTGGTGGACGTAGACGTGGTCGAATCCCTGATCGAAGGCCTCCTGGAGCAGCTCGATGTGGGCATCGGGGTCCGGATCGGTGAGCAGCGGGGCGTCGCGCATATCCTCGGCGTCGACCAACTGGCAGGCCTGTTCGAAATGCTGCGGCGTCGGCAGCTCCTGGGGAAGCTCACCGGGGAGCAACGTGTTCGGCCAGTTCCTGATCGCCGTTTCGACCGCCTCGGCTTCGGTCTCCGCATAACAAACTGAGAGCTGTGCGAACGCCGGTCCCTCGCCACCCGCCTCGCGGTAGGCATCGAGTAACTCGCCCTGCGGGCCGACCGTCCAAAAGCCGTCGGCCCAGTCGGCGACCGCACGGGCGGTGTGTTCGCCGAACGCCGAGGCCACCACCGGCGGCGGCGAGTCCGGCAGCGTGAACAGCCGGGCGTTTTCGACCGTGTAATGCTCGCCGTGGTGGCTCTGTTGGCCGCCTGCCCACAGCGATCGGATGACGTCGACCGCCTCTTCGAGCATGTCGAGGCGAACCCCGTGTTCCGGCCACTGCTCGCCGATGATATGCTCGTTGAGGTTCTCGCCGGTGCCGACGCCGAAGTAGAACTCGCCGGGCAGCATCGCCTGGGTCGTCGCGGCGGCCTGGGCGACGATCGCGGGATGAATCCGCATCGTCGGACAGGTGACACCGACGCCGACATCGATCCCCTCGGTTGCGGCCGCAACGCCGCCGAGGACGTTCCAGACGAACGGGGCGTTGCCCTGCTGGGCGGTCCAGGGATGGTAGTGGTCGGAGACCGATAGGAAGTCGAAGCCGACGCCTTCGGCGCGCTGGGCGTACTCAACGAGTTCGGTTGGTCCGTGCTCCTCGCTGGAGAGTGTGTAGCCGAGGTGGGTCATTGGCGGACTGCCGCGGGGGCCGCGGCACTGACTCACTGTACGGCTAGTCGACGCAAAAACGGCCTTCGTACTCGGCCGATATGTCCCTCCAGGAGACCCTCGCTGACAGCGACGAACCGTCCACTCTCCCGCCGTTTCGTGACTAGATACAGCAACTGATAATTGGAAACAGGGGTTTAACTAACGATCCGTGGAAGTGGGCCGTAGACGCTATGAGTAGCCGGGATACGACTGCCAACCGGGATCAATCCCGGCGGCAGCTCGTCGTTTACGAACGGTCGGACTCCCCGCAAGACGGCCTCGCCTCCCGGCTGGACGGGATCGATGGGCCGACGACGATCCGAGCCCCCTCCGATCCGGTCGACTGTGTGGCAGCGCTTGCGGATTCGACAGCCGACTGTCTGGTCTGTGAGTACAGCACTGAGACGACAGCCGCAACCGAAGCGCTCTATGAACTCCTGTCGGCGGCGGCCCCCCAGCTCCCGCGGGTCGCCTACGTCAACTCGGCCGACGCACTCTCTCGGGCACACGAACTCGGCTTTACCGCCGTGCATCTCCGCCGCGAGACCGACGATCTGTCCGTCCTGGAGGAACGAGTCCGAGCGGCCATCGAAACTGCCGGACATGAGCCACCGTCCGACAGCCACCCACAGCAGTTGGTGGCTGCCACGATCGACGACCGTGGCACCGTCCACCGAACGGCGGGCCACCGCGACGAGCGAGCCGACGACAAGCTACCGCTGTGGGAGCTGTCGTGGGCACCCACCAAGGCAGCCGTCGAGACGGCTATCGAACAGGCGACTGCCGAGCCGGGCCAGCCGTCTCCCGTCGACACGCCGAGCGACGGCGAGCGAATCATCATCGCCGATCCAACGCCCAAAACGAACGACACAGCTCCAGCGACGAACGGTGTATCCCCGAAGACGAACGGCACAGCCCCTGAGACGAACGGCGCGTCGATACCCGGTAGCCGCCGACTAACGGTGGTCGCTGCGGTGGGTTCCGACAGCAACAACAGTCGGACTGCGGCCGACACCGACCGAGCCATCGCCTACGAGATCGTCGACGAACTCTACCGGACGCTGACGACAACCCAGGGGCCAGTCGAGGACCGAATCCAGGCGCTGCTGGCTGTCGGCCAGTCGTATCTCGATATCGATACCGGGATCGTCGCCACGGTCGACGACGAGACCTACGAGATCGAACAGATTACCAGCGACGACGCGGCGCTGGGAACCGTCGATCCGGGCGACCGGTTTCCCCTGTCGGATACGTTCTGTGAGCGAACGCTAGCCAACGGTGAGACCCATAGCGTCACCGGCGTAACCGAATCCGATCCGGTGTATGGCGGCCGGGCGGTCGTCTCGGAGTTCGGTGTCTGCCGGTATCTCGGGACGCCGATCGCAGTCGACGACGAGACCACCGGAACGCTGTGTTTCGTCGGGACAAACACCAAACAGTCGGGTTTTAGCCCTCAAGACCGGCTGCTGACCGAGTTTTTGGCCACGCTGGTCAGCTACGAGCTCCAGCAGCACGCCGACCAGCAGGCGCTGGCGTCGACCAGAACCGAACTCGCCGAGCTGTTCGACCGGGTCGACGACGCCTTCTTCGCGCTCGATGCCGACTGGACGTTCAGCTACGTCAACGACCGGGCCGAAACGCTGCTCGACGCCGACGCGTCGGCACTGCTCGGCCAGTCGATCCAGGAGATCATCCCCGAGCGTCAGGACCCCGAGTGGTACGACCAGTTCGCCGCGGCCGTCGAGACCGGCTCGTCGGCTTCTTTCGTCGTCGAGTCGGCTGCACTCGATGGCTGGTTCGACGTGACCGTCTACCCCTCGGACAGCGGGCTGTCGGTCTACTTTCGGGATATCACCGACCAGCAGCAACGCACCATGGAGTTGGAACGCTACGAACAGATCCTCGAAACGGTCTCCGACGGCGTTTACGCGCTCGACCGGGAGGGTGTGTTCACCTACGTCAACGAGGGGCTGGCCGACCTCACCGGCTACAGTCGCTCGGAACTCGTCGGCTCCCACGTCAGCATTTTCAAAAGCGACTCGACCGTCGCAGACGCCGAGGCGGCGGTCAGCGAGCAGATCGGCCGAGCCAAGAGCGGTGACGACGCTGGGGATATCTCGCTGGATTTGGAGATCGAAACCGCCGAGGGTCGGACAGTCCCCTGCACCGATCATATCGCGCTGCTACCGTTCGACGACCGGTTCCGCGGCAGTGTCGGTACGCTTCGCGATGTGAGCGCCCAAAAACAACGCGAGGAGACACTGAGTGGCCTCCTCACAGTCACACGGGCGTTGATGGCAGCCGAGACGACAGGTGATGTCGCCGATCTCGTCGTCGAGGCCGTCTCCGACGTACTGGGGTACGATCGTACGGTCGTCCATCTTGCCGACGAGGAGTCCGACCACCTGCGCCCGGAGGCGGCCACCGAGGTCATCCACGAGGAGGTCGATACCTTCAGCACGCCGGTCGACGGGGAGGGACCGATCGGATCGGCCTTCGAATCCGGCACGGCGAGCCGCTTCGATCCGGGCGACGTCGCCGGTGCCGAGTACGGGGACAGCGCCGAGCTGATGAGCGTCCCCCTCGGCCCCTACGGTACGCTAACGGTCGGGGCCCGCGAGTCCAACGCGTTCACGGAATCCGATTGTCAGCTCATCCAGCTGCTGACCGCCAACGCCGAGGAGGCACTCAACCGAACCCAGCGCCGACAGACCTTGCGGCGCTACGAGATGATCCTCGAATCGGTCCAGGAGATGATGTGTGTCGTTGACTCCGCAGGCCGGATCAAACTGCTCACCGACCCGCTGGCGAGCCGACTCGATGCCGACCGCTCGGGGCTCGTCGGCCGACAGTTCTCGACGGTCCTTACGGCGTCGACCGACGAGCCGAACGGCCCGTTGACCGACCTTTTCAACGATGCGTCGACCGAGGACATCACGTTCAAAGATTCGATGCGCGTCGCCGACGACGAGTCAGTACCGGTCAGTGTGGAAGCCTCCCAGCTGCCGCCTGTCGAGGGACAGCCGGAGGCGGTAATCACGATCCATGACATCTCCGACCTCATCTCGGCCAAGGAGGCCGCCGCCGCCGAGCGCGAGCGGTTTACCTATCTGTTCGAGAACCTCACCGATCCCGTAGACGAGATCCGGGTCGACAAGCCGGAAATAAAAGGCGTCAACAGCGCCTTCCGCTCGCAGTTCGGCGACCCGGCAGACGTCGAAACCACCCTTTCCGGCGAGGAGCCCGCGGTCGCTCCCATCGCCCTCGACGACGAGCGGATCGTCGACCGCGAGAGCCAGCAGTCGCTCTCCGAGGAGTTCCGCTCGGAGGTCGAACGCGAGCTGAAGCTCACGACCACCGAGGGGACCAAATACTACCTCTACCGGAGCGTCCCCTACGAGGTCGACGACGAGCTCGGCGGCTTCGAGATCTACACCGACATCACCGCGCTCAAACAGCGGGAGATCCAGCTACAGGTGCTCCACCGACTCCTGCGACACAACCTGCGGAACGATCTCAACGTTATCGAAGGGTTCGCCGAGATGCTGAAAAGCGAACTCGACGACGAACAGCACCGGGAGTTCGCTGCGCGCATCCATTCGAACGCCACCCAGCTGGCCGAACTCAGCGAGACCGCCAAAACGATCGAGTCGGTTGCCGGTCACCGATCGCTCAGCCACGAGCCGATCGCCATCGGCAACCTCGTTCGGTCGACGGTCGAAACCTGTGCCCAGACCTACGACGACGCCGACATATTCCTCGAAGACCTTCCCCAGATCTCGGTCTCGGCCGGTCCCCACCTCGAAACTGCGGTCGCCGAACTGATCGAGAACGCGATCGAACACAACGACAGCGAGCCACCGACCGTCTCAATCAGTATCGCGGTCGGCGACGAGACCGCCACAGTGACCGTCAGCGACAACGGGCCGGGGCTGCCGCCCGAGGAGTGGGCTGTCGTCACTGGCGACACCGAGATCTCACAGCTCGAACACGGCAGCGGGCTCGGCCTCTGGCTGGTCCGGTGGGTCACCGAGGGCTACGGCGGCGAGCTCACCTACCACGACCGCGAGACCGGCAGCGCGATCTCGATCGAGCTCCCGCTGGCCGACGATACTGTGTCGTGATCGAGACAGACTCACCACGGCGGGCGGCGAACTCGACCGAGATATTCGTCGACCAATATCATTTTAAAAAAGAACTTCGGCAGTATCACCTATGCAACGACGCAGACGTCGGCTGCTGGGCGTGGTCGGGGTGGCTGCAGTGGGTGGGCTCGCTGGCTGTACTACCTCGTCGACCGACACGTCGACTGGGGGACCGTCCGAGTCGACCGGGGGACCGTCGGGAAACACGAAACTCCTCCCTGAGAGTGTGGGCAAAAACGACCGAATGGGCAACGATCTTGCTCTCTCGGCGGACGGAACGACGGCCATCGTCGGTGCCGTCGGCGACGTGACGACGGCCGACGACACCGGACAGGCCTTCCTCTTCGAGTGGGACGGCGAGGCGTGGAATCAGGTGGCCGAGATCACCCCCGACGAGCCGGACGCTCCTGGCCTGCTGGGCTTCTCTGTCGCGCTGTCGGCCGATGGATCCACGGCACTGGTCGGCGTTCCGGCGGGTGCAAGGGAGTCCGGTCCCCCGACGGGAACGGTGTACGTCCTCACGAACGACGGCGAGGAGTGGACCCGCGAGACCGAACTCACGTCGGCTCGACAACGACCCGGCGAGCGGTTCGGTCTCTCGGCGGCACTGTCGGCTGACGGCACGACGGCGCTCGTCGGTGCGAACCCACTTTCCCGGGAACGCCCCAACGACTATCTCGACGGGTCGGCCCACGTCCTCGAACGGGTCGACGGCACGTGGGAACACCGAGCGCGACTCACCGCCGCCGACCGCGAGGATGCCCACCAGTTCGGAATGACCGCGGCGCTGTCGGGCGACGGGACGACGGCCCTACTCGGAGCCACCGACGACACCAACGAGAACGGCGACGAGGCCGGTGCAGCATACGTGTTTGCCGACGACAACGGGAGTTGGAGCCAGCAGGCCAAACTCCTCGCCGAGGGCGGCGAGAGCAACGGACAGTTCGGAAGCGCGGTGGCACTGTCGAGCGACGGCACGCTCGCGCTCCTCGGTGACTACTTGGACGACACCGACACTGGCGAGAACTCCGGGTCGGTGTCCGTGTTCGAAGCTGACGGTGGCTCGTGGACACAGCAGGCGACGGTCGTCCCCGACGCCGTCGACGCCAACTCTCGGTTCGGGAGTTCGGTCGCGCTTTCTCCCGACGGAACGAGGGCGCTTGTCGGAAGCCAGAACGGCGAACGGTCAGAACAGGACGGCGAGCAGATCGTAGCCGGTGCGGTCCATCTGCTCGAAACCGACGGCAGCGGCTGGACACAACGCGAAAAATACGCGGCAGTTGCGGGACGAGCGATCCCCGACTCCTTCGGAACTACCGTCGACATCTCCAGGGACGGCAAAACGGGTCTGGTCGGCGCAACCCAAGACCCCGAACAGGGACTCACTTCCGGTGCTGCGTACGTCGTCGATTTATCCGACGGCTCAAACTAATACGATATGAAAAGTAGTCGGCAAATAGTTAAAAGAAATCGGAGAGCCCGGCCTGATCGTCGGCGGCCTCATCCGACTCGGACGCCTCGGGATCGTCGGGAGTCGCCTCGTCGGGAGCCGATTCCGAGGCAGGGTCGTCGATCGGATCGGTCGGCTCGCCCTCCTGTTCGGGTTCGCTTTCGGCGTCGGCAGACGTCTCCCGCCCGGCGAACGCCCCGCCAGCGTGGTCCTCGATGGCGTCCTCGCGTCGAGCTTGGGCGTCCTGGACGATCGAACTAACCTTCTTGGTCGACTCGCCGCTTCCCGTAATAAACGAGACCTGCGACTCGTCGAGATCGTAGGCGGCAGCCATCGTCACCGTTAGCGCCCGCGGCTTGCAGTGGTGGGTCATCGCCGACAAGAAGGGGAGAATCGCCCGGCGGGCGATGGCGATGCTCGTGCCACTGTGCTCGGCGATCTGCTGGCAGACCTCGTCGGCGGTACTGTTCGAACTCGGCCAGAACTGCGGTCGACCGTAGCGGGTCCAGCCGCCCTTGGTTCCCTTGCGCGCGGCCGCCACCCCCGCGGCGGTGTTATCCCCCGCATACCGCCAGAAGCTGTAGTTCTGTGTGGCCCGCACCCGGCCCAGCCAGACGTCGGCGTTGGCGAGGAAATCGTAGGCAACGGCCGCCTCCTCGGCGTCGTAGACGTCCAACATATTATCCTCGATCCACTTGGTGAGGTCGTCGGGTGTCTCGTCGACGCGGTAGGACGCTTGGAGGGCCTCCTGAGCCGACTCCTCTTTTAAAACAGCATCCAGGAACGGGAAGATATCCATCGACTTGTCCCGTTCGCTCGTGACGACGTCGGCCTCGGTGATCTCGTCCCGACCCTCGGCGGCGGCCTGGAGATCCTTGACTGCCCCGCGGAGGTCGCCGCTGTTGATTTCGGCGATCGCATCGAGTGCTGCCTGCTCGTATTCGACGTTTTCGTGTCGACAGATATCTCGCAAGGCGGGGACGATCGAGCGCGCGCCCACGTCGCGGAACTCGATTTCCTGGCAGGCGTTGCGCAGGCCGCGGGACATCTCGTAGAACTCGTTGGCGATCAGGACGATGGGTTGGCCGGAGTTCTTGACGAGTTCGGTGATCGCGGCCTTCCCGCCGCGGTCGTAGTTGCCGTGGATGTTGTCGGCCTCGTCGAGGACGACGAGTTGTCGGCTGGCTGTGTCGCCACCTGCCGCACCGCCACCCGAGGCACTGCCCGAGAGGGTAGCGTTCATCGCCGCCCGCCCGGCGAACCGTTCGATCACGTCGGCGGTCCGCTGGTCGGAGGCGTTGAGTTCGACCGTCTCCCAGCCCATATCGTTGGCTAAGGCGTGGGCCGCCGAGGTCTTGCCGACACCCGGCGAGCCGTGGAGGACGACCGCCTCCCGGTGGTCGTCCCACGAGTCGGCCCACTCTCGGAGGGCATCGCGGGCCTTGTTGTTGCCCCGAAGCTCCGAGAGGCTCCGCGGGCGATAGCTTTCGGTCCAATCAACCATTACCGGCACAAGGTCGGTCCGGTGCTTAGTGATTGCGAAGCCATCGACGGGAGCCTGTCGGGCTCCGGTGTTGGCAGCACAGTGGCTTCGTTTCCGACCGTCCGTCGACTGGGAGCCCATATAGCGGCGACATCCTTTATAAACAGAACCTACCGGTGGATTCATTCGTCTATCGACAGAAATGGGTAGTATGTCACAGGTCCAATCGACCGAACTCGACGACGAGGAGATCGATTCACTGCTCGGTTCGGGTGGTGTGGGTGTGATCTCCTTTGCCGACGGCGACGAGCCGTACTCGATTCCGGTCTCCTATGGCTACGATTCCGGCGCGGAGTGCCTCTATGTCCGGTTCGGCTTCGCCCCCGAGAGCGACAAACGCGCCTTCGTCGACGACGGTGTCGCCGCCTCGCTGGTCGTGATGGCCGAATCGATCGACGGCTGGCAGAGCGTCATCGCCCGTGGCCCGCTCCGGAAAGTCACCGAGATGGCACTCGACTCCCATGCCGCCGAGAGCGTCCGGAAGATCAACATTCCCTTCGTGACGATCTACGACAGACGCGCCAGTGAGCTGGAGTTCGAACTCTACCGGCTCGAACCCGACTCGATCTCCGGCCGTCAGGAACGCTGACTTCGTCAGGTGTCGAACCCCTGTTTCGATACGCTTTTGTCTCGGACGGCCGGTCACACAGTATGCAACAGTTCACAGCGGGGCCACGGTGACGTCGACGGTTCGTGAGGATCTCGCCCACCGAATCGCCGGCGAGATCACCCTCAGCGAGGACCCCGGGGCGACGCTCCGCAAGTGGCGGACGGATTTCGAGGTCTCCCAGACCGATCTGGCTGCCCGGATGGAGGTCTCCTCGTCGGTGATCTCCGACTACGAAAGCGGGCGGCGAGAGAGCCCCGGTATCGGGATCGTTCGGCGGCTCGTCATGGCGCTGTTGGACGTCGACGAGTCCCGCGGCGGAAGCCGAATCCGACAGTACGGTCGCGTGCTGTCGGCGGGCTTCGAAAACGACATCGTCTACGATCTCCGGGAGTACTCGACGGCGCTACCGATCGAGGACCTCTACGAGGCGCTCGATGCAACCGAGATCGTCCGCGGGGATCGGGACTACGTCAACGGCCACACCGTCATCAACAGCATCCAGACGATCACTCGACTCTCCAACGAGGAGTTCTATCGGCTCTACGGCCAGAGCACCGACCGGGGGCTCGTCTTCACCGACGTGACCCGCGGGGAGGGGCCGCTGGTCGCCATGCGCGTGGTCAACCCCACCCCGAACGCCGTCATCCTCCACGGGATCGAGGCCGACGATCTCTGGGAACACGCTGGGGCGCTGGCGCAGGTCGACGGGTTCTCGCTGGCCACGTCGACGCGAGATCTCGACGACGCGCTCACCGATCTGCAGGCGTTGGCTTAAGGCTCCACGGATGGGTCGACCGCGTCATCGGTGACGTGACTGTTTATAAACTCGACAACTGCATCGGTTCCTTGGAACCCCTCGGCAAGCCGACCGACTTCCTCGCCGCCTTCGAACACGATCAGCGTCGGCACGCTCCGTATCGCGTATTCGTCGACGAGATCGAGGTCGACCCGTGGGTTGATCATTCCGACGGTAATCCCGGTTCGGGCGACGTTGCCCAAGACGGGTTCGATCGACTGGCAGAGCGTACAGCCCTTGGTATAAAAATCGACCAGTACGGGTGAGTGATTTTCCAGGAGAGCGAGTAGTTCGTCGCGGTCGGCGAGTCGAACCGGTTTGTTCGGCGGCGAGCCGGCGGCGTGCTCGTCGTTGGGGGACTCCATTGGTGTCGACAACGCGGGCCGGGCGGATACCGATTGCGCCGGGAGGGGGAGACTACTCGACGTAGTCGTACTTTCGCTCGCTCATCCGGCCCCAGCCAGTGAAGACGAACTCGTCTTCGGGCTCGGTGAACTCTTCGAGATCGGTGGCCGTTTTGTCGTGGTTGTGTCTGTCGTGGACCTGCTCGTATTCCTCGTAGCTCAGATCGTAGCGGGCGTCGATCTGGGCGTCAATGTTGAGCTCCGCGATCTCCTCGCGCCATCCCTCCTGGACGGTCTCGGCATGGATCTCGGCCTGCGCACCCGAGCCATACGAGCCGATCAGCAGCTTCTCGCCAGCCAGCTCGCGGTCGGTTTCGGCGGCGTATTTCAGCGCTGCAATGCGGGCGATGTGGACCGAGCCGGTATACCAGTTGCCGACGTGCCGCGAAATGCCGAGGGTCGGCTCGATGGCCTTGTCGTACCACGCGCGGTACTGGTCGGTGTCTTTGAGTTCGTCCATGTAGTCGCGGATCGCTTCCTCGTAGGCATCCCACGAGGTGTACTCGTCTTGGCGGGGCTGGTAGCCGAGCTCGTCGGCCAGCTCGTCTTCGAGCTCGGTATCGCGGCTCATATGCCGATAGCCCAGCAGGGCGGCCTTGCGGACCATCCCCGGGAACGGCGTATGGAACGGAATGTAGGCGAAGTCGTCGGGGTGCATATCCCACGCCACGGATTCGAAATCCTCGACGGCCTCACGCATCCGCGAGAGATACACCTGCATCGACCGCTTGCCGTCGACGGAGGGGAACTGCTGATTGGGTTTGAGGAAGTCGGTTTCGTCCATGCTACCGTAGCCCTGTTCGGTCGAAATCTCGACCAGATCTGGGTTCTCGTCGATCAGCATGGCGACCGCACCCGCGCCCTGGGTTGCCTCGCCGGGGTCCCCGCGGGCGTAGAGGGCGGTGTCGGTGGCGATCACGAGCGCGGCACGGCCACGATTTCGCCCGGCCCGAATCCAGTTGTAGGCGTCGTCGACCGACTGGGTGCCCGCGACGCAGGCGAACTTCCGCTCGCCCTTGTTGGCGTGCCGGAAGTCCTCGTCGTAATACTGTTCGAGACAGCCAGCGATGTAGGTCGAGACGGGTTTGGAGTTGTCGAAGGCCGACTCGGTGGCGACATCGATCCGGCCGATGTCGCTGGGGGTGAGTCCCTTGCGCTCCAGGAGGCGTTTGGCCGCGTTCGCGCCCATGGTGACGATATCCTCGTAGGTATCGGGGAACGAGGAGTGTTCGAGGCCGATTCCCTTCCGATACTTGTCGGGGTCTTCGTCCTTGGCGGGCGCGAACGTCTCCGGGAGATCCAACTGAAGCTTGCCAGTCCAGATCTCGACTGCGTCGATGCCGACGGGAGTCATACCGGCTGATTGCGAGAGTGGGCTTATGGGTGTGTCGATAGTATATACGTTGACTGTCGAATTTGCTGGTGCCGCAAATGACAATTTATCAGGATTTTAGCCACGTATTTATGTACACAACAGCCGTTCATTCAGTATCCGATGAATTGGCTCAGTCACCTGTTCCGAGCGACCTCTATTTCGGCTTTCTTTCTCAATACGGTCTCTTTTTTTGATTTTACGGGTCAGTTTATAACTGATTGCAAAATTGACATTACTGTCTCAAATAGACCAAGCCAGCGACTGCGGTACCGGCAGATCGGACCGGAACGGAGTGACACTGATATACGATTGTCGAGGACAACCGAAGTGATAAACTGTGCGTGATCGGAATCCCAGCACGACGATTTGGAACGATAGGCGTGGTGTCTCTGAAGTTGTTGGGTTCATTCTGATATTAGGAATTCTCGTCCTGACACTCACAACATACCAGGCGACAATCCTCCCCCAACAGAACGCACAAACGGAATTCCAACATTTCGAGGACGTACGAAACGAGATGATTGAACTCCGAAACGCAATTTCGACGGCTGGACAGGCCGATGTGTCTCAGTTTCCGAGTGTAAAGCTGGGGACAAATTATCAATCGAGGATACTGACAATTAATCCGGCACCACCTGCGGGGACACTACAGACAAGCGAAGCGTATAACATTTCTATCAGCGATAGTACTGATACAGAAAACATATCTACTAAATTCATCGAATACCAACCAGGATATAATGAAATAACCGCGGGGTCGACCTGGTACGAGCATTCTGTTCTGTATGTTGATGAACCAGGGACGAGAAATGCCATCACAATCGAAGACCAACATCTGGTTACAGACGGAAATAAACTCAAAATCACGACCCTACAGAACACCTTCCAACGAAGCGGGACCAACCGAGAAACGGTTGAGCTACTCCCCAATCAGTCTGCCGTCGATCTCAGCGATCTTGATGATAGCGAAGAGCTAACGGTGAGAATTCCAACGCGGCTGAACGAAACTGAGTATTGGGACACACTTGATGAGAAGCTTGATACTGACGATCATGTGGGTTATGAGCACGTAGATGAAAGCGGTGATATAAATTATCTTGTCTTAAACACGACTAATAAAGAACATCTCGAAATAAACGCCGTTGAAATATATTCATGAGGCAGGGATTCGTAGGAAACAACCGTGCTGTTGCCCCCGTTATTGGGTTTATTTTCGTGATTGGGTTTCTCGTTTTGTTGTTGGCGGTTTATCAAGCCCAAGTAGTTCCGCAACAGAATGCTGAGACCGAATTTGAACATCATGAAGATATTCGGTATGAGCTCCGATCGCTTCATCATGCGATCACAGATGTTAGCCAGAAACAGTCCCCTCGGTTCCAGAGTCTCAATCTGGGAACTGATTATCGAGCACGGACTCTAGGAATCAATCCACCACCAGCAGCAGGGACCATACGGACAGAGCAGCACAATATTTCAATTTCGAACGGATCTTCCACCGAGGATATTCCAACCCGATTTATCGAATACCAGCCAGGATACAATGAACTAGATATCGGGTCGACATGGTATGAAAACTCGGTACTCTATCTTGACGAACGTGACCGTGGGAACGATCTAGTCGTTATCGAAGATCAACAGATCGTCGATGATACCGGTAATCTGACTATTGTAGCACTTCAAAACGAGTTCCAGGAGACGGGAACCGGACGGGTCACGCTTGAGCTGTATCCTTCAAACGATCTGAATAATGTCTCACTCCCTGATCCGAATGGGAATTACTCCGTGAAGATTCCAACCAGGCTAAATGGAACCGGCTACTGGGAACGTCAGTTCGGAGACGGTGTAGATATCGATCCCGTAGCTGGTGAAGACCATGACTTGCTCAATCTCAGTGTAGCACCCGAGGCACTTGAATTGAGTTCCGTTGGAATTCAGCTCGAGCCTACCGGAATCGACGGGAGTGTTGAAGAGGAATCAGAAGAGGAGTACGATTACGCTGAAGAGACATACCACCGTGATGATAATAGTGGCGATGCCGTCCAACCAGTGAATCCCAGCGGAGATATCGAGAACCCATCTGCTGTTAACGAGGAAGGTGGCGATACTGCGACAGCCATTTCATCCGGTGGTCAGGAGGATCTTAATGTCGGATTCGCACTCCCACCAACGGACGAGTCAGCCGAGACGTACACGATGAGGTTTATTATTGAACGGATACAGGTTGGGGGTGGTGACTTCGGCTTCTCACTCGTCAACAGCGACGGTGAGGTACTTACGGAGCGACAAGTCCTCGAAGAAGGGGACAATACCTATAGTTTCGATGATGACGAGGAACAAGCCATATCTAATAATTACGATGACCTTTATTTGATTCTCGATTCTGAGACCAACGGCAGTGGGAATCGAGAACTGGCGATTGACTACTTCGAACTCCTTGCAGGGTGACCTGTGATGGCTGAGATATCACATTGAGTAAAATCGGTAGATGGTTTCGGATTCGAAACCGTATCAGTCGAATGAGGCGGCTCCAAGCTGATGAGACCAACGCCGGTCTGTCTCCGGGCGGATTGCAACGAGTAAACTCACAGATTGCGTCGCAAAGCCGTCTAGAGTGTTGCCGCTGAGAGTCACAGCAGCATCTTATTACAGACAGTAACACAACGTTAGAATAGCGTACACCCTGTGAACGGAGTTTAGGCGGCGTTAGAGGTAATGCCACTGAGTTGTTTAACTATCAACCCTCGGAACTCAGTATCGTTTTGAGACAGCACGAACTAGTTAGCAACCAATCTAACCGCCTCGGAGGTTACTCTTCGTCGATGACTTCCGGGTCCGCAAACGCATCCTGGAGACTATCCAACCCGTTCAACCACTCCGAGACGATCCACGAATCGATCTCGTCGACCTCCGTCCCGTCGAACTCTGCGCCGTCGATGATCAGGGTGCCTGCCTGCACCAGATACGCCAACGCGGCGTCGACGTCTTCCTCCTCGGTGGCGACCTCGATGGCGGCGTCGACACACTCCTCGATGGGGTACTCCTCGACGGGGCCGCCGATGACGTACTCCTCGGCGGCATAGAAGACCGGCACGAGGCTGGTCTGGACGCTGTCGATCAACAGTAGCTCCTCCTCGCCGTCGAACTCCGGCTCGGCCATCACGACCTCGTTGATGAATTCGAGTTTGTCGAGGGTGGTCTCCTCGTCGACGCGGCCGTCCTTGGCCGCCGAGATCACCTTGGCGATCGCGATCGTCGTGTCGTTCTGTAGATTAAAATAGAGCCGGGCGAAATCCTCGCTTTCGGGATCGAGTTCTTCGTCTTCGACCCGCGTTAGCCAGTTCTGCCAGCGGTCTTCGGAGTAAAACGTCTCGGCGGGCTCATCTGTCATACGTCATTACTCTGGGTGGGGACTCAAATGCCTTTCTTATCGTCGGACTCTCAGCGGCCATAGCTGGTCATAACCCGGCTGTTAGCCGCTAGCTACGGTACAGTAGCCGGTGACTACTGACAGGTGCCGGTCACGACAGCGTCGACTCGGTGTCGGGATGTCAGGCCTCACATGCTGCACCTGCCGTCACTGACTGGTTACCACACCACTTTCGGCTACTCGCTGGATCGGTCACATAACACCATTTTAGTTATCCCTAGATCCTTCCCTATTTCGCACCTATATTTAAGAGTATGTCACGCACACCCAGACGCCGTCAGATACTCCAGAGTGCGGCAGCCGTGGGACTTCTTTCGGTCGCTGGCTGTCTCTCCGCGGCGGGCGACAGCCCGGAACCGACAGCCACCACCAGCGAGTCGACCGACGAGTATACACAAGCCACCGAAATCGAACCCCCCGAGTCGGTCGACGAGTGGCTCGAGAGCGCAAACGGCTACACCGGCGACCGGATCCGAACTGGTACTCACGGACGCGCCGACATCCACGTCGGCCACGAGTACGACGACGGGCTTGGCTTCGATCCGGTCGTCGTCGAGGTGTCTCCCAACACCATCGTCCGGTGGAACTGGACCGGTCATGGCGGCGTTCACAACGTCGTCGCGCTCGATGGAACCTTCGACAGCGGCCGACCGAACGCCCAGCCCGGAACGAGTTATCAGTACGTCTTCGAGGAACCCGGCACCTACCCCTTCGTCTCGGAGCCGGATCGGGACGATGGGATGAAGGGGCTCGTCATCGTCGACGAGCCGCCGTCGACCGGTTACGAGACGGTCGACGAGTGGGTCGTCCACAGCAGCAATTTCGATGGCGAGATCACCGACCGAACCGACGCCGAGACCGCATCGGTGACCGTCGGTGCGGAGGGCAACGGTGGCAGCTTGGCGTTTTCGCCGCCGGTCCTCAGAATCTCACCCGACACGACCGTCACGTGGGAGTGGAGCGCCGAGAGCCCCTCGGCGACAGTCAGTTTTGAAGACAGCGACATCGACTCCGAGGAGCCGACGAGCGACACAGACACGACGTTCGAGCATACGTTCGACGAAACCGGGATCTACAGGTACGCCAGTCTTCCACACAAATCGATCGGCATGCGCGGTGCGATCATCGTCGAACAGTAGGCCGCATTATTAACTTACGAGAGCGTCGACTCGGTGTCGATCCCGTAGACGCGCTCGGGCGTCTCGACGTGAGCCGTCCGAATCGCATCGTCGTACCCCTGCTCGTGGAGCCATCGCACCCGCCGTGGTACTGTCTTCGGCCCGAGGACGGCTCCAGGACGCTCTGGGTCGTCGATGAAATCCGTCTCCATTACAAAGGGCTCCCCTGACTTTGCGGCGGTCTCGATCCGGTCTTTGTTACTCATCACGCTCGGCGTCGGTCCGGCGAGCCGACCGCCCGCGTAGTGTTTGACGACCTTATAAGCCGGGAGTCCGCGGGATTCGGCCCAGTCGGCGACCTCGGTGAGATCCTTGCTGGCCTCCGTATGGAGTTGGACTGCACAGTCGAGTTCGCCCCCCAACTCGAAAGCGTGTTTCATTACGTCGTTCGACGCACCCCAGACCGCCTCGCTCACATCATAGTGCGGTCGACCCGATTTGAGCCCCAGGGCTTGGCCCTCCTGGACGTACTCGGCGGCGATATCGAGGATTCCCTGCATACAGTCGCGCGCCTCGGCGGGCGAACAGCCGCGGTCCTCGACGAGGCGACTGATGAGTCCTGGATGCGCACCGAGAATCGGCCAGGCCCGTCCGGGAAGGTGGTCGGTGGCCTCGCCGACGATCTCGATGGTGGTCTCGAACACCGGCCGGAACTCCTCGGGGTCGGTCGACTCCACGCCGAGTTTCCACGACGGTTGGTTGACGATCAGCAGATGGGTGCCGCCGAGGCGGGCGAACTCCTCGACGGCCTCCATCCCGCGGCCCCGCTCGGGGTCGAGATGCAGATGGTTGTCGAGTACGGGCGTCTGTAGCTCCTCCATGCGTGTGGGTTCGCTCGGCGATACAAAAGTCGGCAGGTCTCGTTAGTCGAAGGCGATTTCGACGGCCCCGTCAGGGTCGTCGTCGGTCGCTTCGGGCTGGGCAGCAAAGCCCTCCTGGAGCCGTCCGTAGGTGTCGTCGACGGCCTCAACGATGACCTTCGAGTCGCTGATTACCGGCATGAAGTTGGTATCACCCGTCCACCGCGGGACGATGTGGGTATGGATGTGGTCGCCGATCGAGCCGCCAGCGCCCTCCCCGAGGTTCATCCCCGTGTTGCAGCCGTCGGGGTTGAGTCCCGCATCCAGCGCGCGGAGGGTGACCTGTTTGAGCCGGGCGTGATCCAGGAGTTCGGCCTCGGTCAGCTCGGCGTAGCTGCCGACGTGGCGGCGCGGGATCACCATCGCGTGGCCGGGGTTGTAGGGGTAGTTGTTGAGGATGACGACTGTAGCGTCGCTTTCGGCGACGATGAGGTTCGACCGATCATCGTCCCGTTCGGGCAGCACGCAGAACGGACACCCCTCCAGGTCAGCGTTCTTGTCGTCGCGTTCGACCCAGTCGATCCGCCACGGCGCGAAGATCTGGTCCATATAAGCGTACAGTTAGTAAGCCGGTATAATCGTATCCGTTAGACAGTTGCTATCTCCCGAAAGACGGCTGAACATTCAGCACTGTCGGATACTGGTTTTATTCTCGTGTGTGGCCTACCTGCGGGCACATGGCCACAACGCCCTCCACCCCCGACAACACCGTCGAGTACTGTTCGCAGTGTGGCCGGGAGACCTCCCATGCCGTCCGCGTCGAGATCCGAACCGAGAGCCAGAAAACCGAAAACGCCGAGTTCTCCCGGGAACCTTACCGAGTCACGCGGTGTGTCGACTGCGGGACCGAAACGACGCTGCGAATGAACAACGCCTGACCGTTGCCGACGCCGTCAGTCGAAGTCGTGGATGCCCGCAGTCGTTACTTCACAGCCGTCTTCGGTGACCAACAGCGTGTGTTCGGCCTGACTGATTAGCTGGCCGTCGTCCTCCTTGAGCACCGGATACCCCTTGACGACATCCGCCATCTTGAGCCGCCGCAGGGCCATCTCCGACCGCGAGCTATCGAGCCACCGCGCCGCAAACGGGAGGTCCTCGAAGGCTTTGATCTCTTCGAGGACCTGCCGGGCCCGGCGATCCCGAACGCTGCCGTCGGCGACCTGTTCGTAGATCTCCTCGGTCGCGCCCTCGCCGACCTTGCCGCGGCCGTCGGTGGCGAACGGCTCGATGGCGATCGCCTGGCCGACTTCGAGTTCGACGCTCCGATCGACCGCCCGGTTCGGAATGTTGGGCCCGGTGTGGGCGTCGTAGCGCTCGACGCCGTGGCCCGTCAGATTGAGGATCGGCGTGTAGCCGTAGCCCTCGATCACCGACTCGATCTCCGCGCCGATCGCCCCGACCTCGACGCCCGGGCCCACGGCGTCTACGGCGGCTTCGAGGGCCTGTTCCGAGGCCTCGACGAGTTCCGTGTTGCCGGTGTAATCGACGGTCACGGCGGCGTCAGCGATGTAGCCGTCGACGTGGACGCCGATGTCCAGACAGATCATCTCTTCGCCGAACTCGGTATCGTCATCGCGGGCGGGCGTCGCGTGGGAGGCCGCCTCGTCGACCGAGATATTGACTGGGAATGCCAGCCCGGCTCCGGCCTCTCGGATCGCGTCTTCGGCGTATTCGGCGACTTCGAGCTGTGTGACGCCGGGTTCGATCATCTCGCGTGCCTCGTTCATCGTCTCGACGAGGATGTCACCGGCCTCGCGGTAGCTGTCGACTGTGTCGTCATCGAGCGGTTCGCTGCTCATACCCGCCTCTTTGGCAGTTCGCCCGCAAAGAGGTTCCGACAGCCCCCAGCCACTGACAACAGGCCAACGAAGCAACAGATTACATACATTCAACCAATAATATAAAGTAGAGAGACACAAATCTGGCAAGTACCGAACACCGCATATCGCTATCCGGGCAACAGCCGATGGACGCGTGGGCGCTTTCGAGAACTACAATACGGCGTATATAATTCCGCTATGAAACCGAATCCCAACCCGACCCTCCCGATGGCGTGTACAGGTCGCCGCAAGCAACGGCCAACTGCTACCGTCTCGACCAGGAAGCAGATCACACGATGACGGGGCGTCGCGTGCGAATTCAGGCTGTCGTGCTCGCGGTGGTTGTCGTGGTGTCGATGGGTGCGACGGGAGCTGCATTCGCCGGGACGACCGCCGCTCAATCGAGCGGTGCCGACAACGCGGGTGGCGGCAATGGAAACAATGGCGGTGGCAGTTCGGATACCGCAGGTGGCGGCAACGGAGACGGTGGCGATGGCAGTTCCGATACTGCGGGTGGCGGTAACGGAAACAATGGCGGTGGCGGTTCGGATACCGCGGGTGGCAACAATGGAAACAATGGCGGTGGCAGTTCGGATACCGCGGGTGGCAACAATGGAAACAATGGCGGTGGCAGTTCGGATACTGCAGGTGGCGGCAACGGAGACGGTGGCAGTGGCAGTTCGGACAACCCAGGAGGCCGTAGCGGAACTGCTGGTACTGAGAATTCGGACACCGCTGGTAGCGGTCCTGGAAATGGCCGTCGTGGTAATTCGGACACCGCTGGTAGCGGTCCTGGAACCGCTGGTGGAACTGGTTCGAAGAATGCTGGTGGGAGACCAGGAGGAAACGCTACTCCGGGAGCGGGCACTCCAGACGGCAATGCTGGTGGTCCAGGCAATGCTGGTGGGCCGGGTGATGCCGGGCCCCCGGCGAACAGCCAGGCCGCCAACGGAGCCGGACGGGATATCGCCGAGGTCGTCAAACAGGTCTCGGAGAGAACCCCTGACGCTGCGGCCACAGTCGACATCGAAGACAGGAGGCCGGAGACGCCTGGCCTCACGGTCACCCCCGAGACGGAAACCGAAACCGTCTCGGAGATCACACTCGCCGACGAGAACCTCCGCGGCACTGTCGACATCAAGGAGTACAGAAACCCACCAAGGGCACTGACCGACTCCGTTGCTGAAACAGTAGCCCGAAACATTACTCGGGGCCCTCCCGCGAACGACAGCGATGGGAACAATACTGGGACCAACGAAACCGCAGCCAACGCGTCGACCAACGAGTCGACTGCGACAGACCGCGTCAACGTCATCACTGTTGCCAATATTTCAGTCTTTGATGAGAACGGCACGAAAGCCAGCAATACGGCGGCAACAGTCAGCATGGATATCGATGCAGCCGACCTGAACAACCCCGAAAACGCAACGATCGTTCACGAAACCGATAGCGGCTGGGAGGAACTCGATACGAGCGTGGAAAACGCCACCACCGAGACCGTCACACTGGCCGCCGAGACCGGTGGCTTTTCGCTGTTTGCCGTCGCCGAAATCGAAGACGACAACGAGGAGTCACCAACCCGCGACAGCTCGGATGTGACCGGCGACACCACGCCCGGATTCGGTGTCTGGGTCGCAGTCGCCGTCATTGCAGGGGTTGCCCTCTTTACGTGGCGTTCGGGTCGGTAGTGCCGACTGCAGACCGGATCTCAACAGTGTGTACTCGGCTCAGTCGTCCCTGTGGGTGATGATTCGACCGCCTCGGTGTCGACGTGGATCCGACCACTACCCCAGAGGGTAACCTCCACCCCGTCGTGTTCGAAACACAGTATCCACGAACCGTTGCCATCGTCCCGATACAACTGGGTCAGCGTGTCGGGGTCGATGCTGTCTGCGAGCACAGCCTGCGTCCTGGAGCCCGTCGCTGTTTCGATGGCTTCGACGACCGCCGCACAGGGGTGCTGCGCCGACGGGTCGAAGGTCGTTCGGTAGATCCCATCGTCGGCACAGGATGTGTCGGCTGCTGATACGGTCATCGGTGGGTAATATCCCGGCTGGATACCTTAATTTCTTGGTTTAAATTATTAGACATGAGATCTGGTTGCCAGTCCAACCATTGTTCGGACGGCCGTGAATTGGAGTACTGCTTGTAGTATTATTGTAGGAGACATACATCTTCGGAGAATTACTCGTAATTATGCTGCTGACACGGAGAACGGCAGGACTTTTACCATCCCCTGAAAATCCGTGAACGTCTATGAGCTACGATCAGATCGATGTCCCCGAGGAGGGCGAGCGGATCACGCTTGCCGACGAGGAAACCGGGGAGCTGAACGTTCCGGAGACGCCAACCATTCCGATTATCTACGGCGACGGGATCGGCTCGGATGTCGGCCCTGCTGCCCAGAAGGTCCTGAACGCCGCCGCCGAGGCGACCGGTCGCTCGATCGCGTGGATGCGACTGTACGCCGGTGGCTCCGCCCGCGAGAAGTACGACGAGAACCTTCCCCAGGAGACCGTCGACGCGATCCGCGAACACCGTGTGGCGATTAAAGGGCCGCTGACGACGCCGGTCGGTGCGGGCTTCCGCTCGCTGAACGTCGCGCTCCGCAAGAAGCTGGATCTCTATGCCAATGTTCGGCCGACCTACCACCTCGACGGCGTGCCGTCGCCGGTCAAGGACCCGAGCGCGATGGATATGGTCACGTTCCGAGAGAACACCGAGGACGTGTATGCGGGCATCGAGTGGGAAGCCGGCACCGACGAAGTCCAGGAAGTAAAAGCGTTCGTCGAAGACGAGATGGGCTTCGACTCGACGATCCACGACGGCCCGGTCGGCATCGGTGTCAAACCGATCACCGAGTTCGGTTCGAAGCGGCTCATCCGCGAGGCTATCGACTACGCCATCGCCAACGACCGGCCGACGGTCACACTCGTCCACAAGGGCAACATCATGAAGTTCACCGAGGGCGCGTTCCGTGACTGGGGTTACGAGCTCGCCGAAGAGGAGTACGGCGACGACGTCCTCACCGAGGACGAACTCTGGGAGGAGTACGACGGCGAACAGCCGGAGGGCACCGTGGTCGTCCAGGACCGCATCGCCGACAACATGCTCCAGCAGATCCTCACCCGGACTGACGAGTACGACGTGATCGCGACGATGAACCTCAACGGCGACTACATGTCCGACGCTGCCGGTGCCCAGATCGGTGGGCTCGGCATCGCACCCGGTGCGAACTTCGGTCACGGCCGCTGTCTGGCCGAGCCGGTCCACGGCAGCGCACCCAAATACGCTGGCGAGGACAAGGTCAACCCGACCGCGATGATCCTCTCGGGTCGCGAAATGCTCGACTACCTCGGCTGGGACGAGGCCGCACAGCTCGTCCGTGATGCCGTCGAGCAGACGATCGTCGACCGGACGGTCACCTACGACCTCCACCGACAGATCGAGGGCGGCGAGAAACTCGCCACCAGCGAGTTCGCCGACGCCGTCGTCGAAAATATAGAGCAGCTTTCGTAGAAAGCCGCTCTGGCTCTGGCGGCGAAGCCGCCAGAACATCGAGCAGTTAGCCTGAGGCTAACTGGGCGCTGTCGGCCTGTCGACTCATACCTACCACCGAATTTTTATATGCAGTTGACTGAGAGCCACAGCGATGTTGTTTAAAAACGAGAGCGTCGGCTACCGAAGTGAGTCAGTTGAGAGAAGCTAGGACAGGGATTTGAACCCTGGAAGTCTCGATTACAAGTCGAGTGCATGAACCCCCCATGCTCTCCTAGCGCGCATCTGTCGATTACGGGTCCCCCTTTGAGTGTGTATCGTTTTCGATCCGCTTTGCCAACTCGATGCGGTGGTCCCGGTAGCCGTGCCGCGAGTAGAACCGCCGGGCGGCGTCGTTGGCCGCCAGCACTTCAAGGGTGACGGTGTCGACGCCCGCCTCCGCGAGATCGGCCTCGGCGGCTTCGAGCAGTTCGCTACCGATACCGTCGTCCCGCGCCTCGGGCCGGACGTAGAGATTGAGGATCACACCCGTTGTTTGGTCCTGCTGGTACCGCCCGTCCTCGACGTGGTACATCACGAATCCCAGCGTTTCGTCGGCCTCGGCGACCAACAGCCCGTCGGTGACGATGTGCTGGGCGATGGCGTCGCTCACCGCCTCGCGGTTTTCCTCGGTCAGCAGCCGCGAGCCGTACTGCCGCTGGTCGGCCGCCAGCTCGACCCAGCAGTCGACGAGCGTCTCGACATCCGAGAGAGTTGGCTGGGTGATCTCCATCAGTAGGCTCGGCAGTCCGGACAGACCAGCTGTCCGTTGACCGTCGAGAGCTCCGGCGTCAACGAGCCACAGCCCTCACAGATCCCCTGGACCGACTCCTCGGTGGCACCCTCGGCGTCGATTTCCGCACCACCCTCGGCGGCTTCGGTCGCCCCGGTTCCGGCCGCGGCGGTGGGGGTCGTGGGAGCCTCGGCCGTCTCAGTGGCGGCCAGTACGTCCCGCTCGGTCAGCAGGCCGACGATCTCGTCGTCATCGACGACCAGCAGATGGGTCGTCCCGCGCGCGATGAGCTGCCGGGTCCCGTCGGCCAGCGAGGCGTCGGGGCTGATCGTCGGCACCGGCGGCTCCATCACGTCGCCAACCGTTCGGTCTCCTGGATCACCATCCAACAGCGCGGCCAACGCCGTCGCCGTCGAGAGGCTTCCGATGGGCTCCGAGCCGCGCACCACCACGACTGCCTCGGTCGGCTCCGACCGCATTAGTTCGGCGGCCTCAACGAGCCCGTCGGACTCGCTGACACCGACGAACTCTCGATTCATTACGTCACGAACTGTGATACCATTGCGCATACAGGCTATATCGCGGCAACCGGCTAAAAGCCACCTGCAGAACCATTAAGATACTGACGAACGAAGAAGAGTAGTTGGAGCCGTCAGCCCGCTTATCTCGTTCGGCTGAACTGGTCGGCACCCTCGTAGAACCACAGCCCGCTGCGGCGCATCGCCCGTCCGACCGCCTGATGCATCTCGACGATATCCTCGAACGACGACTCCTCGACGTTCTCGAAGATCTCCCGGAGCGGGACGACCGTTTCGTGGTCGATGCGGATCGGATCGTCGCCGTACTCCGCGACGAAACTGTCGCGATCCAGCGGGAAGTCGCCCTCCTCGTCGACTTTCTTTGCGATTACCGCGTGGCCGTACTGGCGTCCACCCTCGCTGCCCTGCTCGCCATCGGGATCGTGTGGCCAATCCATACAGAGTGATTCCCACGGTGGATGGTTAGTCTTACGCTCCCACGGTCAGTCGTCGCTTCCCGATGGGAGTGTCGACGATTGCTGCCCGAGGAGTCTGTCGCTAACCGCACCGACAAGCGGAAGCTTCGCAGTCGTGTCACCACGAAGGCGGGCCCAGACGACGATCACCGACGGGAGGACGATCAGCGACGAGAGGTACGCATACAGCACGCTCAGCGACATCAGCGCGCCGAACGCGCCGAGTGCGGGGTTGAGCGCGAGCACGAGGACACCGATCCCGAAGACGGTCGTGAGCATGCTCCCTGTCAGCGCCCCACCGGTGCCGACGACGGTGCGCTGGAGCGCCTCGTAGAGGTCCCGCTCGTGGTACTCGTCGGCGAACCGATGGACGACGTGGACCGAGTAGTCGATGCCGATGCCGACCGCGATCGCCAGGATCGTGCCGTTGATCGCGTTGAAGCTGATATTCAGCGCACGCATCGAGGCGACCAGCGCCACGACGGTCACGATGATCGGAATCACGTTGACGACGCCCAGCGAGGGCGATCCCTCGATCACCCAGTAGGCGGCCACGAGGAACAGCGCGGCACCGATAAGCGTCAACACGAGACTCTGGACGACCGACTCGAAGACCAGCGAGATGGCCTCGTCGAAGATGACGTTCGTGCCGGTCGGCTGGGCGTTGGTCCGGAAGTTCTCCGAGAGGCTGTATGCCTCGTCGGTGACGACATCGTCGTCGGCATCGCCGTCGACGGTGTACAGGACCCGCGTGCTCCGGCGGTCCGCATCGAGGAAGCCGCTGGTGGTGTCCTCGCCGAGTTCGTCGTAGATCCGCGGGAGGTTCCGGTCTGGAATCCCATTGTCGTTGCGGTCGTTGCGATCAACGAGCGCCCTGAACTCGGGGTCCTGTTCGGCGCGGGACTCGATGACCGTCACGATACTTTCCGTCTCGGCCTGTCGGGTGTCAGTACGGAACGTCGGCGGTGGATCCTCACCCGCCCGATGTATCTCTTCGAGCGCCGTATTCCGCCGCATATCGCCCTCGATATACATCTGAACCTGGCCGTCCTGCTCGAAGTTCTCATCGAGGTAGTCGTTGAGCCGGACGTAGTCGAACTCCGCTGGCGGGCGGATCGATTCGGGGAGATACTGGAGGTACTCCGGCGTCTCGGCTTCCGGATTGAAGTCATCGGGACTGAATCCGGTCCCCACATCTGTCGCGTAGACGCCAGCGCCCCCCGTGAGCACCAACGCGAGCAACAGGAAGACGACTGGCCCGCGTTTCGAGACCGTCACGCCAACCGCCAGCAGCCGCCCCAGCGGCGAGCGTTCGGAGCCGAACGGGGCCTGTGAAAAGGTTGGAATGGGATACTTCTCGCGGGCGCGGTCGACGGTCACCTTCAGGGCGGGGACGAAGACCCCGAAGATGAGGAACGTGAAGACGATCCCGGCGGCGGCGACGATCCCGAAGTCCCGCGTCGGCGGGAAGGGACTGACGACGTTCGAGAGGAAGCCGATCGCGGAGGTGCCGACGACGATGAAGAAGGCGACGCTCACCTGGTCGGTCGTTAGGATCATCGACTCGGAGATCCCCTTCCCCGTGACCCGTTCCTCACGATACCGATTGATCGAGTGAATCCCGAAGTCGATGCCGATCGCAATGAGGATCGGCGGCACCGCGATCAACAACACCGCAAAGGGAATCCCCGCGAGGCCGATGAAGCCGAACGTCCAGACCAGCGTCATCACGATCGCAAGCAGCCCGATGAGGACGTCGACGAGATCACGGTAGGCGACGACCAAAAACAGCATAATCAACACGAGCGCCGAGGGCAGCACCACTGTTGTCGTGATTCCGGTGGTGTTCGGCGGGGTCCCTTGGACCCAAATCGTCGAACTGTCGTCAGTAACAAGCCGCTCCATCCGCTCTTCTTTGTTCGGGGGGTACTCCGAGGCCCCACCCGGTCCCGTCGCCGCTCCCTCGCCGGGTCCGGCCCGGTGGGTAACGCTGCCCTGTGTCGCCGAGGCCGAGGCGGACTCTCGGTTGAAATCATCGCTCAACTGCCCGGTAAAACCCGAATTCGTGTCGGCGGCCTCTCGTACCGCTTCGTCGATCTCGGTCGGCGTCGCCCGCTCGACTGCCCGGAGCTGCTGGTCGCGCGTCGACGCCTCGGGGTCGAGTGTCGTGGCGATCGTTTCGGCCACTGTGGACGTCTCGCTGACGCGCAAGGCCCCGGTCTCTTCGATCCGGTTTCGCGTTTCGAGCATATCGACCAGCGCACCCTTCGCCAGCACGTTGGTCGCCTCCTGGATCAGGGTTGTACTCGTGGTCTCATCGGAGAAACTACTGCCGAAATCCTCGTTGATGTCCTCGATGGCCTGAAAGGAGGGGAGATCCTCGATGAACTGCTGTTGGCCGCTCTCGGTAGAGATGCTGCCGAGCCCACCGACGAACGCGGCCGTTACGAGCAGAAAGACGACGATGACCGTCTTCGAGCGGTTGACAATGATCTCGTCGCCGCGGTCTATCAGCCACTGATATTCCATCGTCTGTGTTATCAGCCCGTTTCGGACGACGGAGTAAAAGGATGCTCACATTGAAAGAAACGGACAACGAGTTGATTCACCGCGGGTACCTGTCTCCGATCGAGTGACGACAGGCTACTCGGGTGCGTTCGGCTCGCCTTAGCCCATCAATCGACCGAGAAGCTGGTGGACGGTCGAGCCGCTCATCGTTCCTTTTAGCTCTTTGAGCGTGGCCTCCTCCTGGTCGAGGTTTTCCTCAAGGGGTTCGGTGACTTCGTTCGGGAGATCCAGCCGATCGGCATGGGTCAGCAGTCCTTCGTAGGCCGAAATCTCCAGGCGCTCGACTTTCACCCCTGCGCCGACGTTGTAGAGGTCGATCAGGTCCGTATCCGCGACGGCGCTATCGAGGAACGCCTGTCGGTCCTCGATGAGGCCGTCGAGAGCGTGACACTGCCGCAGTTCGGTCGGCTCGTCGAGGGCATCGAAGACGCCTTCGAGCCGTCGGGCCTGCTCGGCGGTCTCCCGCTGGTGGGTTTCGAACCCCTCGCTGATCGTCTCGTCGGCCGTGCTCTCGACCATCTCGTCGAGGATGTCGACCAGTTCGGTCTCGATGTAGTACACCTGCTGGAGTTCGTAGACGAACTTGTCGTGGAGGGTTTCGACTGTCATAGAACCACACCTCACCCATCCACGAACCGCCGTGTAAGTGTTCATCCGGCTTGCTCACACTCGGTTTCCGGCTACGGTCGGTTGGTTGCCAGTCGGTGGTGGCGCTCGGTGGCGGCGCTGGGTCGGCGTTCCTGTGGCCGACCGAACGGTAACGACTTTAGTAGCCTCTGCATAACCACGAGTCGAATGGACGACCGCACCCGTGAGTACCTCCAGGACCGCTTCGGCGATTACTACCGGGGGTCGACGGTTGCGCTCCCGCCCGCGGCCAACGAACGCGAGTGGGGCCACATCCCGTGGACGCCCGGCACGGGCACGACGATGGTTCGCCACCAGTCCCAACTCGATCTCGGCGACGTCGACGACTTCCTGGCCCGCGAAGCCCCGCGGCACGCCTACTTTTCGGCCGCCCGCTACACCGACCCTTCCGCGAGCACGATGTCTCAAAAGGGGTGGCAGGGCGCGGACCTCGTATTCGATCTTGACGCCGACCACCTCCCCAGCATCGACCCCGACGACGCGACCTACGCCGAGATGCTGGCCGCCTGCAAGGACGCTCTCTACCGCCTGCTGACGTTCGTCGAGGACGATTTCGGCTTCGACGACGTGAGCGTCGTCTTCTCGGGCGGGCGGGGCTACCACGTCCACGTTCGGGACGAGGAGATCCAGGACCTCGATAGCGACGCGCGCCGCGAGATCGTCGATTATGTACTGGCTAACGGGCTGGATACTGACGGACTGATCCGGATCGTCTCTCCTGGAGCCACCAACCAGCGGATGTTGCAGACCGAGGGTGGGTGGGGACGCAGAGTCCACCGGGAGATGGTCGATCTCGCCGACGAACTTCGGGAGATGGACGACGAGGAGGCGCTCGCCCGCCTCACCGAGATCGACGGCATCGGCGACGGCCGCGCCGAGACCATTCTGGGTTCCCTCAAAGCGAACCCCGATGCGATCGGCGAGGGGAACATGGAGGCGGGCGGGCCCGGCATCCGACTGCTCAAAGACACGCTCGTCGAGCGGGTCATCGAGACCCAGACGGCCCCGATCGACGAACCCGTTACCACCGACACCCACCGACTCATTCGCCTGCCGAAGACGCTACACGGCGGCAGCGGACTCGTGGTGACACCCATCGACCGCGACGATCTCGACGCCTTCGATCCGCTGGTCGATGCGGTGCCCGATCGGTTCCGCGGCCGGGAGATCGAGATTACGACCGACGAACCGCGGCGGGTCGAACTCGCGGGCGACATAACTAAGTTGGAGCCGGGTACACACACAGTAGCAGAGTACGTCGGCGTCTTTCTTATGGCGCGCGGCGAGGCCGACAAAACATGAAACTCGACGAGCTTCGGACAGTCCAATCGAAGGAACGCCGCAAGGACAGCCTCCAGCAGCTGCGGGATTCCTTCTACGAAGACGTCGCGGCCTACTTACAGGACCTCAAGGCCAGCCGGGACCGCCGCGCCAAACAGGTCGAGAACCCCTTCTCGGACGACGAAGTCCGGCGGCTCTCCGACGAGCTGGAAACCGCCGAGGAGGTCGCCGAAGCGGTGTACGAACGGCGCGTCGGCAAAGTGGTCAAGCTCGCCTCGTTTGCCGCCGCCGAGATGCCGGTCGACGACGATGGGATGACTACCGAGGAACGGGACCTCTTCGAGGACCTGGTCGACCGCATCGAACGGAACAAAAACGCGGTCCTCGACGTGCTGTCCGGCAACGGCGAGTCGGCCGAGCAGGCCGGTGCGGCTACGGCCGACGCGGAGCCGACGCCGCCACCGTCTCCGACCGACCGAGCCGCGGAACCCGAGCCCGCAACCGAGTCGGCCGCCGACGGGGTGCTCGCCGATGCGATGGGCGGCAACTCGGAGTCGACAGCTGAAACAGCCGAGCAAGCCACGCCCGCAGCCCCCGAACAGACAGCGTCGAGTACGCCCGAGACGGAGCCGACCGATAGCTCGCCCGAGGAGATCCCGCCGCCGGAGGCCGAGCCCGAGCCCGACGCCGTGTTGGGGACATCGACCGATGGCGGAACGGCCACCGACGTGGCGAGCGATGCTCCTGGAGGCGACACACCCCTCGACCAGCCACCGACGGCGTCGGCTGGCGGTGACGCGGAGGCAGCCGACGACAGTCCGGACCCGACCAACGCGAACCCGGACCCAACCGACGAATCCGGGGCGGCATCGGATACCGACGGCGAGGACCGAACCACGGTTCGAATCACGAAAAACGTCGGCGAGATATTCGGCGTCGACGGCCGGGAGTACACCCTCCGCTCGGAGGACGTGGTCACCCTGCCGACGACGAACGCCGACCCGCTGGTCGATCGGGATGCCGCGATGCGACTCGACTGACTCGCGGGACGTATTCGGCGCAGTAGCTCCTGACGACGTAGATATCCGCAGTGAAAATTCCGTTCTGCTCGTTATTTGACGATCGTTACGGGGACGGTTGCTTTGTCCAGGACGCTTTTGGCGACGCTGCCGACCCGGTTCGAGGCGTCGTCAGCCTCGCCGTGGTGGCCGACGTAGATCGCGTCGAAGCCGTTTTCGGCGGCGTAGGCCGTGATCCTGTCGGCGGGCTGGCCAGCCAACAGTTCGGTCGACGTTTCGATACTCGCCTCGCGTTTGTCGGCGGCCGTCTCAGCCAATCGTTCGGCCTCCGACAGCAGTTGTGTCCCGTGGTCGACAGCCGTCTCGCTGCCCGGAATCACGAGGCTGCCGTCGACCAGTTTCGGCTCGGGTGTGAGCACGTGGACGATTTCGAGCGGCGCATCCCACGCGGTCGACTCGATGGCGGCGTGTTCGATCGCTCTGTCGCTGACATCGGAGCCGTCTGTTGCCACGAGATACTTCATAACTGGACGTTAGCAGGCAGATACTAATCAGTACAGGACCTTCCCATGCGGTGAGAACTGTGGCTGTTGTTGTCGGCCGTACTCCCGACTGGATCGCCGCCGAGCTACTCGGTGTGACGGACGATGTGAACGTCGTACTGCGGGTCCTTCGACAGCGGGCTGCCGACGCTCGTCACCGGCGTCGAGATGCGCCCGGCGTTCTCGGTGCCGATGAAGATCACCGAGACGTCGAGTTCGGCGGCGACTTCTCGGATCGTCCGCGTGATATCGTCGGTCGCGGTGGCAGTCAACACCTCGCTGTCGGCGGGCTGCTCGCAGCGAAAGCTCGTCGCCGGGGAGATCTCCTCGACCTGCTGTTCGAACTGCTGGCACAACGCTTTGGGGTCGTAGGCCGCCTCCGAGGGGACCCACCCTCGCTCGACGGCGAACCCCGCGTCATCGGGGAACACCGTCAGGGCGACGCTCTCCTCGTCGCGGCTGTCGGCGAACGTCTCGGCCCGCTTCAGGGCGGTCTTGGCTAGTTCCGAGCCATCGAACGGCGTGAGGACAGTCATATATCCGGCTTCGGCTGGCGGTCTTTTATACTCACCGTCGACTCCCGACCACTGGGAGCCCGGTCGGCTCTCTGGTTAGCGACCGTCGAGCCGACAGGTGTTGTCGGCCGCGCCGACGTAGAACGACTGGAGCTGCTGGGGCACCGTCGTTTCGTCGACGACGTTCACCACGAGGTCGTCGTCGCTCAGCGTCTCGCCGTCGTTGGCGTAGGTATTCTCCCTGACGGCCGCCTCACCCATCAGGTCGAGTTCCCCCGCGATGTTGCCGATCACCACGCAGGGCCGGTCCCGCTTGGCGTCGACCTGACTGTTGGCTCGCGAGAGGCTGCTCTTGGTCACATCGATCACGTTCTCCTCGGGTCGCCAGGAGCCGAAGAGGTCGAGAACGAACAGCCGGTTGCTCGCCAGCGCGTCGTCGAGGGTGACACCCGCCTCGCGTTGCAGGACGGTTTGGAGCGTCGACCGGTCGAGGCTGGCCGTCGGCGACAGCGAGACGGCCCACCCGGCGTCGATCGCCGCCGCAGCAAAGCCCGCGACCGCTTCGTCGACTGCGCTCTCGGCGGTCGGTGACCCTTCGGTGTCGGTGAGAATGACGTCGCGGGAGCCCGCGGGCAGGCTGCCGTCGCGGTCGAAGTCGTCGATCCCCGTCGGGACGGTGTCGGCCTCGTCGAGCCGCCGGTCGCGGTGCTGGCGCGCGGTCGACAGCGCGTCGTCGATCTCGCCGAGCAGGTCGGTCGTCTGGGCCCGCTCGTCGTGGATCTCGGTGACAGAGGACTCGATCTCGCGGGCCGCATCGGCGGTGTTCCGGGTAACGTTCGCCACCCGGGTGCTGGCCTCCGCGCCCTCCGAGACCGCTTCGGAGACCTCGTCGACCCCCGCGGCTGCCGACTCCATCTCGTCGTCGACGATATCCAGCTGGGATTCGGCGGTGGTGACCTCTTCGGCCCCGGTTTCGACCGCCTCGACGGCCGAATCGAGCGCGTCGGTCAGCTCGTCGGTCACCGACTGAATCTCCGTAACCGAGGTTTCGATCTCCTCGGTTCGGGACTGGGACTCCTCGGCCAGCGATTTGACCTCGTCGGCGACGACCGCGAACCCCGCGCCGTCCTCGCCCGCGCGGGCGGCCTCGATCGAGGCATTGAGCGCGAGCAGATTGGTTTGGTCGGCGATATCGTCGATCACGTCGACGACCTCGTTGATGCGATCGATCTGGGATTCGAGCGTCTCGACCCGGTTGGCGACCCGCTGTGTGGCCGCCGACGCCGCTTCCATCGCTTCGGTCGCCTCACTCGTCGCCTCCCGGCCGTCGGAGGCAGCTGTCGCCGCCCGATCAGTCGTCGCGCTCACCTCGTCGGCGCTGGCGGCGACCTCCTGGATCGTCGCACTCAGGTCAGTGACGTCCTCGGCGACGGTCTCCATGTCCTCGACCTGCGTGCTCGCGGCATCCCGAATCAACGAGAGCCGCTCGTCGACCGACTCCGAGGTGGCGTGAACGACGCCAACCGCCCCCTGTGCGTTCGCGATCAACCCGTCTTCGATACCAACACCTTCGCCCCCTACCGGGGTCGACTGCTCTGTTGCCATTGGTTGTGTTGTGAACGAATAACAAGCCACTAAAGTATTTATATAGAATATAAATAGTGAACAATTTTGAGAGCAAACAATGGGCATTCGTTTCGAATTGTGATATATGAGTTGTAAATCGCTTATTTTGGAGTGGATTCGAAGGTTCGTTTGATTTTGGTCCTTTTATATTCTGTTTTTACGATCTCTCCGCGTGTTTCACTGCTGTCGACGGCGTTCTGCGACCGGAAGACCGAAGCGATGAAGAAACCCGACAGCCTACGGTTGGTATGGTAGACCGGATCAGTGGCAAACTATTAGACCAGGAGACGCTCGCCCGGCGCGTCGCGCGCGGCGAGGCCCCCGACTGGGTTGCCGACCACTGGTGTTCGTTCCGTGACGGCTTGCTCGGCGAACGGAACGGTTCGCCGTTTCCCTGCTATTTCGGGATCGAATCCGTCAAAAACGGCGAGCCGCTGTACGCCGTGGTGCCGTCGCTGACCGACAAGGACGCCCTGCTCGATCTCGGGCGCGTCCTCGGGGAGTACCTCGATAGCTGGCAAGAGTACAGCGAGACCGCCTCGCTGGTGACGTTCTTCAAACCGCCCGAGACGGAGCTCTCGGAGGCTGACTATCACGAACACCTCTGGCACATCCTCCAGTTCCTCCACGTCCACGACCCCGAGCCGTGGCCCGAGGAGATCCCGACCGACCCCGACGACCCCTACTGGGAGTTTTCCTTCGCTGGCGAGCCGATCTTCCCGACCTGCCGGGCCCCCTTTTATGAGACGCGGAAGAGCCGCTACTGTCCGATCGGCCTGGAGATCACCTTCCAGCCGCGGGCGCTGTTCGAGACGCTCGATGTCACCGCCGACACCGAGAAAGGCCAGCACGCCCGCGAGGTGATTCAAGATCGGCTTGAGGACTACGACGGCGTCTGCCCCCACGCCGACATCGGCGACTGGGGCGTCGACGGCGACCGCGAGTGGCCCCAGTATCTGCTCTCGGCGGACGACGACCAAGCCCCCGACGACTGCCCCATCGCCGTCTCCCGCGAACATCCCAAATCACGGCGGCTCATCGACGACGGGGAGCCGGTGGCCTCGATATGAGCCTCGTGCTCGGCGATCGGCCGGTACTCGTGCTCGTCGACTTCCAGGAGGGGTTCGACGAGCCGCGGTGGGGCGAGCGGAACAATCCCGAAGCCGAGACTCGGGCGGCCGACCTGCTGGCGGCCTGGCGCGAGCGGGGGCTGCCGGTCGTCCACGTCCGCCACGACTCGACCGACCCCGACTCCCCACTCCGCGGCGACGCATCCGGCTTCGCTTTTAAATCCAACCTCCAGCCCCGCGACGACGAGCCGGAGTTCGTCAAGCGCGTCAACGGCGCATTTATAAACACCGGGCTGGACGCGTGGCTCCGCGAGCGGGACCTCGAAACGCTTGTCGTCTGTGGATTGACGACCGACCACTGTGTCTCGACGACGACGCGGATGGCCGAAAACAGGGGGTACGAAGTCGTCGTCGCTCGGGACGCGACGGCGACGTTCGACCGCCACCTCGACGGCGAGCGGTTCGACGCCGAGACGGTCCACCGCACTGCCCTCGCTCACCTCAACGGGGAGTTCGCCACGATCGCTGACGCCGAGACGGTGATCGGCCGAATAGCCACTCTCTGAAATATATCAAAATCCTCGATATTCAGAGATATGGGGCCTGAAACAGCTGTTTTTCGACTCCTATACTTTTCACCGATCGTCACAAATCTGGTGGTATGTCAGCCCCGTGGCAGATATTGCTCCCTCCAGAGATCGATCCGGCAGGTCCGTCATCGATCGACGATTTCGCCGACTGTACCGGCATGGATGCCTACGATAGCGTCGACGATGCGCTCGGCGATATCGCACAATACGACGCGGTCATTGTGAGGGTCGCCGAACTCGATCGGGAGGTGATCGAGCGCGCCGAGAGCCTGCAGGTGATCGCCAAACACGGTAGCGGACTGGATAACGTCGATATCGAGGCGGCCTCCGAACACGACATCGTGGTCTGCAACACCCCCGGAGTCAACGCCCGGTCGGTGGCCGAACACGCGATTGCCCTCCAGTTCGGCGTCCGACGCAACCTCGCGGCCGCCGACCGCCACGTCCGTGCGGGCGGCTGGGATCGCTCGGCGTTCGTCGGCTACGAACTCCAGGACAGTACCCTCGGACTGATGGGCTTCGGCTCAATCGCCCACGAAACCGCGGCCATCGCCCAAGGAATCGGCCTCGACGTCATCATTTACGATCCGAACCACCCCGCCGACCGGATCCCCGAGGGGATCGGCCGCGTCGACGAACTCATCGACCTCTTCAGGGAGTCGGATGCGGTGAGCCTCCATGTGCCGCTGGTCGATGGCACCTACCACGCCGTCTCGACCGCGCAGTTCGAGGCCCTCGGCGAAGACGGCGTCCTCATCAATACCTCCCGCGGTGGCGTCGTCGACAAAGACGCCCTGCTTGCGGCACTCGACAACGACGTGATCGCCGGGGCGGGCATCGACAACTTCGAGGAGGAGCCGCCGGGGGCCGACCATCCGATCTACGAGCATAGCGAGGTCCTGATGACTCCACACATTGCTGGCGTCACCTATGACGCCCTCGAACGCATGAGTCGCGGCGCGGCGGCCAACGTCCGGACCGTCTACGAGGGCGGCCTGCCGGCATCGACGGTCAACCGCGAGGCACTCGAAGGGGAGGCGAGCCAATGAGGACCGAAAACGGGTTCCGGCGCGCAGTCGAGAACGGCGAGACGATCTTCGGCGCGGCGTGTGCGACCTTCTCGCCGACAGTCATCGAGACGCTCGGCACCGTCGGCATGGATTTCGTCTGGCTGGATTTCGAACACGGCGGGCCGAGTCCTTACGACAGCACCGTCTTCGAGGAGCTCACGCGCGCCGCGGAGGCTGGCGACACCGAACTCCTGGTCCGGCTGCCGAAACCCGAGCCCGCACTCGTCAGGAAGGTCCTGGATGCGGGCGTCCGGACGATCCTCATTCCCCGGATCGAGACGGCCGACCAGCTCCGCCCGGCGCTCGAAGCCGCCCACTTCGCCTACGATGGCGATGTCGGCGACCGCGGGGTCGGCGTCGGCCGCACCAGCGAGTGGGAGGGCTACGTCGACAGCCACATCGGCGGCGAGGACAGCGAGGTGCTGGTGGGGACGATGATCGAAAACCAACAGGCCGTCGAGAACATCGAAGAGGTCCTCTCGCTGCCAGGGCTCGGCTTTGCCTTTCTCGGCCCGGCGGACCTCTCGATGTCGTTGTCCGGCGGCGACCCCTTGGACAAGAACCCCGAACAACTACAGGCCGCCATCGACCGCACCCGCGAGGCCTGTCTGGAGGCTGGCGTCCCGATCGGGCGGATTCAGAACGATCCGATTGCTGCGCGCGAGGCCGTCGAACAGGGGTTCCAGATCGTCCGTATCGGCGGCGATACCGGCGCGATCCGCTCGACGCTGAGCGGGCGGCTCGATCTGGTCACCGAATAGCTGACGGGGATCGACCGTCGGCGTAGCCTTTTGGCCGTGGGTCGACAATTCCCGATATGGCCGTCACACCCGAAACCGCCGTCTTCGGTGTGACAAGCGCGCTTCTCGTAGTGGCTGGTCTCGCGTTGTCCTGGAGCGGGGCTCGGCAGTACCGTCACCAACGTGGGGCTGTTAGCCGCGCCGAGGCGGCCAGCGGCACGATCGAGACCGTCGATATCGAACAGGTAAAAAACGGCACTAGGTCGGCGTACGTTCCCGCAGTCACATACGAGTATCAGACGCCGACCCAGCGGCTTCGCGGCACGCGGATCTACCCCGGTTCGAGCCGGTATACGAAACTGTTCCACAGCGAATCGGCGGTCCGCTCGGTGATCGATAACTACGAGCCCGGCGCGTCGACGACCGTCTACTACGACCGGGCCAACCCACATCACTCGTTTCTCGACCCGACTCCCCACCGCGGTCCGAACCTCGCACGGATCGGCTTCGGCCTCGGACTGGTCAGTCTCGGCGTAGTCCTCCTGTCGCTGTCGGGAGTTATATAAAAACAGCCAGCACAGCCAGCAGTTCAGTCGTCGGCCGGAGCCGGTTCGGCTTCGGCCTCGCGCGGGAAGTTGTCGATCGTCGCCCGGCGGAAGCCGTCCTCGTCGAACTCGTGTTCGCCATCGAGGAACTCGATCACTTGCTTGGTGTCGCGCATCGCGTTCTTCAGACAGGTCGAGGCCCCCGGCGAGGGCGTGATGTTGAAGATGATGTCGTCGCCGGTGATTTTGGCCTCGCCCATATCGAGAGATTTCGTCTTCGTGTTGACGATCTGCGGCCGGATGCCGCCGAACCCTTTCGCTCGCTTGATGTCGCCCTCCTCGACAGTCGGGACGACCTTCTGGACGTCCGGCAGGAACGTCTTCCGGCCGACCACGGGGATATCGTACAGCAGGTTTTCGATGACGAACGGGAAGAGGATCCGGTCGGCCATGATGTTGGCGTAGCTGAGGAAGGAGTCCGGATTCATCCCGAAGACGTCGAAGAAGTCCGGAACCGACGACAGCTCGCCGCGTTCGAGCCCCGGGACGACCTTCGCGGTTGGGCCGAACCGCGTCATGTTCTGGTCGTGGACCTCGGCGTCGCCGTGGACCGCCGCGAACGGCAGTTTCTTCATCTGGAGGGTGTAGACCTTCCCGTTCAGGAGGCCCTCGTTGGCGACGAAGAAGCTCCCCGCGACCGGCAGCAGCGACAGGTCCTCGCCGTAGCCCATTTTCTTGGCGATCTGGAGGCTGTGGGAGCCCGCGGTGACGACTGTCGTATCCGCCGCGAACCAGCCCTCGTTTTCGGTCTCGATGAGGAACTCGTCGTCGGTCTCGTTGACGCGCTCGACTTTGGTTCCGGTGTAGACATCGACGTGTTCGTGTTCCCGGACCTGATCGACGAAGGCCTTCGAGAGTTCGCCGTAGTCGACGGTGTAGCCGTCGGGCGTCTGGAGCGCGAGTAGCTCTTTGCTCGGATCACGACCCTCGACGACCTTGGGCTCGATCTCGGCGATCTCCTCGCGGCCGATGGCTTCGAGTTTGGGGAACAGATCGCCGAACCCCTCGTCGTCGTAGCGGGATTCGAGCTTGTCGACCTCGTCGTCGCCGACCGCCAGCACCATCTTGCTCCGCTTGCTGTGCATCTCGCGGTCGGGGTCTTTGGCTTCGAGATAGCCCGCGACCATCTCCGCGCCCTCCTTGACTTTCTCGGCCTTTTCGAGGGTATAGTTGGTCTCGATATCTCCGAAGTGGAGCGTCTGGGAGTTGTTCGTGTGGTGGGAGTTGATCGCCGCGATCTCGTCTTCCTTTTCGATCAGTGCGACCCGCTCGATGTCGGTGAACGTGGCAACCGTGTACAGTAACGATGCGCCGCTGATTCCGCCGCCAACGATGACTAAGTCGTATTCTTTCGGCATATGTAGTGTGTCCCTCGGAATCGCTGACTGTCTTCGACCTAATGTGGTCGTCGACCTACAAAGGAGCTACTATCTCTGCTGCCGTGTGTTACCACAGCTACTACCCGATGCAGTCAGGTAGTTAGTCGGCGACTATTTATATTGGTTCGAGAACGGTACGCCTCGTTTCGCTGTCAGCTCGACGATTCGATGCGGATTGCCGAATACACAGCGAGAGTCGGTACCAGTATGTAAAAGCCGGACCGCGGGGTGCGTCGACTACTCCGAGGTGATGACGTCGTCGATCCGCAGGATCATCGTCGCAGCCTCGGTCGCCGACTCGATAGCCTCGCGTTTGACCGCCGCTGGGTCCAGGATACCTGCCTCGACGGGATCGCCGATCTCGCCGCTGCGGCCGGTCGAAACGATGCCAGCGATCCCCTCCGCATCGTGCTGGGCGCGGAGGTCGACCAGCGCGTCGATGGCGTCCATCCCGGTGTTTTCGGCCAGCGTGCGCGGCAGGGCGTCGACGGCGTCGGCGAAGGCGTCGATAGCGAGCTGTTTGCGACCCTCGACACCGGCGGCGTGGCTCCGGATGTGGTCGGAGATGGCGACCTCGGTGCCACCCGCACCGGGGACGACGCCACCTTTGTCGAGGGCGGCGATGGTGACGTCGATCGCGTCGTTGAGCGCGCGTTCGAGCTCGTCGATCACGTGGTCGGTGCTGCCGCGGACGAACAGCGTGACGTAGTCGGTCTCGGTGCCGCCGTCGACGAAGGCAGCCTCCTCGTCGCCGTAGGTTTGGATCGACACCGAGTCGACCGTGCCGAGATCCTCGGTATCGAGGTCAGACAGCGTGCCGAGGTGTTTCGCACCCGTCGCCTTGGCGAGTGACTTCGATTTCTTCGAGGAGACGCTCTCGAAGGCCAGGATCCCGGCGTCGGCCAGATAGCCAGCCACGCGGTCGTCGATGTCGCCGGTACAGAACAACACCTCGACGCCCGCGTCGGTCAGCGTCTCGGCGTAGCGCCGGAGCTCGCTGTCTTCGGCCTCGACGGCGGCGTTGAGCTGGTCGACGCTCGAAACCTTGTACTCGGCGTCGGCCTCGCTCGTCCGGACTTCGAGGTCGGCATCCAGAATCGCCGCGGTCGCGTCTTCGACGCTGCGGGGCATGTTGGCGTTGGCGGGCTCCTCGCTGAGCACGACGCCGTCGACGAGTTCGGTCGCACTGGAGGCCGCGCCGGTCTGGGTGTGGATGCGGATGTCTTCGCGGTCGATTCGGTCGCCGCCTGCGACCTGCTGGACGGCCCCGACGACCTGTGCAGCCAGCACCTCGGCGGTCACGTCGCCGGTCCCTTTGCCGGTCATACTGGATTCGGCGACCGCTTCGAGAATGTCGTCGTCGAGGTCGATGTCCAGGACCTGCTCGTCGATGGCCTCCTGGGCGAGGCGGGCGGCCTCGTGATACCCCTCGACGATCACCGTCGGGTGGAGATCCGAGTCGAGCAGCTCCTCGGCCTCCGAGAGGAGTTCGCCCGCCAGCACTGCGGCAGTCGTTGTTCCATCGCCGACTTCCACTTCCTGGGTCTCGGCGACCTCGACGATCATCTGTGCGGCGGGATGCTCGATATCCATCGTGTTGAGGATGGTCGCGCCGTCGTTGGTGATGGTGACATCACCCGACGAGCCGACGAGCATCTTGTCCATTCCTTTCGGGCCCAGTGTGGTCCGCACCGCGTTGGCAACGGCCTTGCCTGCGCGAATGTTTGAGTCTTGGGCGGCCTGTCCTTTCGTCCGTTCGTTGTTCTCCGAGAGAATGAACAGTGGCTGTTGACCTCGTGATGACATTATGAATACCCTCACTACCAGATGGTTTGCAGTTCTATATAAAATTTTCTATCCTTGATTCCGCTAATCACCCGAGGGAGCGGCGGTAGAGGAGACGACCGCTCCAGGACAACCCTGAAACGGAGACAGTCGACTGTGCTGAAACAACTATTAGGGAGGCGGTCCGACGAGGAGACGATGTTGGAGTTGGAACACGGCTTTCGCGTGGTCGACTGTCACGCCTACCTCGACCACGACGAGATGGCCGTGACGACCTACGGGCGGGACACCGGCCCCGACCAGCTGGAACGGGAGTGCCACCAGGCCGGTATCGTCCGGGCGGCGGTCTCGCCCAGTCCCCACGCCGAGACCACGGGCTATCTCCGGGCGAACAACGCGGTCGCCCGGCTCAGCGTCGATCGACCGTTTCTCGCCTTCGCCCGGCTCAACGGCCAGCTGGATGCCACCGGCGGGGCGATTGCCACAATGCGGAATATGCGGGCCACACGCGAGAACTACCATACCCGACCGGGTGATGTCGAACAGTACGCCTATGACGACCGGTTTCACGGCTTCGTCCTCGATCCCGCGGTCGACGGACTCCCTGACGAGGAGGTCCGCGACGAGTTGGCGGCCGTCGACTTGCCGGTGATCGTCTACTGCCGGGATTCGTTTTCGCCGCGGGCGGCCGAAGGCGAACTCATCGGCGAGGGGTTCCCCGTTATTCTGGCTGGCTTCGGCGGCTACCCCATGGATCGCGGGCGAATGGCCGAATCGCTCGATCTTTTGGACGCCTACGACCGGCTGTATCTGGACTCGTGGGCGGTCCGCTCCCGAGAACTGCTCGAACGCGGCCTTCTAGAATATCCAGACCGTATCCTCTTCGGCAGCGGCACGCCACAAGTCCATCCGAACGTCGCGATCATGGAGATCCTCACACTCGATGTCTCCGAGGACGCGATGAACAAGGTATTCAACAAGAATCCGACGCGGCTGATTCCTGGCTTCGCCCCGCAGTAGCCACCGCCTACTTGTCCCGCCAGTCGTATCGGGCGACCGCTCTGTCGGCGCGTTTCGAGATGCCATGTGGGTTTCGAGAGGATTCCCGATCCCGTGCTCGGGCGACCATTCCGTCGGAGCTTCCGGTTGCGATCCCCGAGATCACGTCCCGCCCCGTCCCGAACCACGCGGTCGGTTGGGCATCCCCGCCGATCACGTCCCGTGCGGTGGCGGCAGCATCGCCCAGTGCATGGGAGACGGTCCGCCGCAGGACGGTCGGCCGGAGGCCGTAGTTCTTGACTAACCGGTAGGCCAACGCGCGATACTTCCAGCCCCAGTCCCGCTGTGTCTGGCCGCCGTCGGCCTCGTATTCACACCGAACGCACATCTCGGGTTGCCACCTCACGCCGACCTCCATTCCGGCCAGCCGGTGGGCCCCGTCTCGTGCGCCGCCGGTTTCGAGATACTCGTCGAACCCGTCGAGGTCCTCCAGGACGTCGGCCTCGAAGGCGACGTTGCCGCCGGAAAAGTAGGTCACATCACGCCCCGCGATCTGCCGCTGTTCGGCCGACTCGGTCGTCATCCCGCCCGTGACGGTCCGGTGAGTCGGCCCCGTGACGACCGGCGCGTCGGTGAGCCCGTCGACGAGGGCCTGCCGCCAGTCGTCTTCGACCCGTAGGTCGTAACTAACGAAGGCGATCACGTCGCCCGAAGCGACTTCGATGCCCGCGTTGCGGGCGACGTTGACCGTTCGGGCAGAGACTTCCACGAGGACGTCGACGTCGTCTCGGTCGCGTACCATCCCGGTCGTCCCGTCGGCCGAGGGCCCGTTGACGACGATGATTTCGGCGTCGGGAGCCTCGGCTGTCAGCCTGTCGAGACAGGACGACAGCTGGTCTCGTCCGTTGAGGGTTGGAACGACGACCGAAAGCCGCATACATGACGTTTCGAGAGAGAATATATAAAATGGCGGATTGCTAATTCCTACAGAAAAAACAGTGAAAGATACGGTATTGTTTCGTTACGTGTTGAGATAGTAGACCTGTTTGCGTGCGTCTTTGAAACTGTAGCGCGAGCCGACGAGCTCGGATTCCTCCAGTCGGTTAAGTGCGTACCGCACCGTCCGATCCGGCAGCAGCGATTCGTCGGCCAACTGGCCCTGGGAGAGCGGTTGGTCGGTTTCGAGAACTTTGGCGACGAGTTTCGCACTCGGCGGCAACTCACGGAGTCGGTTACGGAACTCGGTTTCTGACAGCTCCACATGACCGCTGGCCTCGACCGGACTAGTGCTCATGATAACTCGAATCAAGCGCCCGGTGGTAAAGGTTGTCTACATATCTCGCAAATCAGTACCTATTGTATAAGGGGATACTAGTATAAATCCGGAAATTAGTGTCCGAACAGCGTCGGTTCGCTGGTCGAATGTGTATCCGGGAGTGACGGTCGTATCCAGTACGGTTTTAGTGCTCCAGTGTGCAAATTCGGCTACTGTGAAAGGCAAAGAGTGGTATCAGGCCGACGATGTCGCCGAGGAGTACGACGACAAACGCTTTTCTGAAGGTGGGGCGTTCATTGATCGGCGGGAAAAGGAGGCCGTCCTCTCTGCGCTCGGTCCGGTCGAGGGAGAACGAATCCTGGAGGTCGCCTGCGGCACCGGTCGGTTCACGGTGATGATGGCCCAACAGGGCGCGGATATCATCGGTCTCGATATCTCGCCCGCGATGCTCTCACAGGGTCGACAGAAGGCCAAAGAGGTAGGTGTCGACGACCACGTCGAGTTCATGCGCGGCGATGCCGCCCGGCTGCCGTTCCCCGATGACCACTTCGATGCCGTCTTCGCAATGCGGTTTTTCCATCTCGCGGACCGTCCCGTGACCTTTCTGCGCGAACTCCGTCGTGTCTCGAAGGGAGAGGTGTTTTTCGACACGTTCAACCTCGGGAGCACGCGCGTGATCTACAACTGGCTGTTGCCGATGGGATCGCGGCTCTACTCCCGGCGTGACGTCGAGAGCCTGCTTGCGGATTCGGAGCTCGAACTCCGCTCGGAGTCACACGACTTCATCCTCCCGTACGGGCTGTATCGACAGCTTCCACGGGAGGTCGCCCGGCCGCTCCGGCGGCTCGATACGGGACTCGGCAAGAGCACGGTGGGTGACCGACTAGCCTCTGTCTCCTATTGGCACACGACGAAGTAGGAACCGCCGATCCGGCGGGACCGACACGGTATTGACCGACTACTAAAACACTGATTTGAAGCCCCCTGCGGTCGACGGCCAACTATGCACCAGGACGCCGAGACAACGATCACTGCCTACTACGAGGCACTGCGGGAGGGTGAATCGCTGTCGTCGTTTTTCGCGGAGGCACCCGACAGCATCAAGATCGGGCTCAGCGAGCGGCTGGTCGGCTACGCCGATATCGCCGCGGGGCTCTCCGAGCAGACCGCGACGACCGACGACTGGACCGTCGAGAGCCACGACCTGTCGGTCTCGGTCGACGGGAACCTCGCGTGGTTCAGCGACCGGGTGTCGATGGCGTGGACCGACACCCAGACCGACTCCGACTACGAGTTCGACACCCGGTGGACGGGCACGCTCCAACGGCGTGAGAACGGCGATGAGTGGCAGTTCGTCACGCTCCACGTCTCGGCCCCCACGGCGGAGTTACAGAACCCCGAGGACGACCTGTTTAGTTGGGACGGCTGATGGTCGGGTCGAGTCTCACGGATGACGAAAAGACGACAGCCAACAGACGCCTCAAGATCGGGTTCGTCCTCCTGGTTGCGGGATCGATGGCCCTGATGTCGCTGCAGATCGATCCGACACCGCTCGAAGTCGCAGCCGTCTTCGGGGTCGGTATCGGTGTCGGGCTCGTCCTGCTGTGGTTCGTGTTACGGAACTTCCGGGAGTTCCGGCAGTCGCTCCGCTGAGCGGCCCCTTAGGCCTCGACGCGATGGAGCCACCGCCCCGGACTGTCGAGTTCCTCGTCGGTCGGAAGGTTCTCCGGCCGGTCCCAAACCGCGCTGGCGGCTGCCAGTCCGCGGGCGTCGGCGATCGCCGTGAAGAACTCCGCGCCGCGTTCGTACTGCTGGCGTTTGAGTCCCAAGCCGAGCAGCCGCCGCATCAGTTGGACGAAGGGGCCACCGCCCTGTCGACGGGCATCGAGTTTGGCCCGGAGGTCGGCGTACTCCTCGTCGAAGGCCTGATCCATCAGGAGTTCGGCGTACCCCTCGACGGCGGTCATCGCGGTGTTGAGCTCCTGGAACGCCTCGCGGTCGAGATTCCCCTCCGAGAGCGCGCTGACCGTCCCCTGCATCCGGTCTTCGAGATAGCCCGGCAGCCACGGGGCCGCGCCGAACTCCGCGGCATGCGAGACCTCGTGGAAGGCGATCCACCGGCGGAACCGTGGGTAGTCGACGTCCAACTGGCGGGCGACGCGCTGGATGTTCGGTCGCACGAAGTACAGCGAGTGGTTGTCGGTGTCAGCCAACAGCAGGGGATCGTACTGGCCGAGGACGTTCCGGCCGAGGAAGCCCAGCGTGACTGCCATCGTCCCGGTGTTGATCGCCCGCGAGACGCCGGGGAACATCGTCGTCTGCTCCTCTAGCGGTTCGACGACCCGGCGGAAGGTAGCGACGTTGGCGTCGATCCAGTGGTGGCGGTTCTGGATTTCGATGGTTTCGGGGAGGTCAAAGGAGACGCCACCGACCGATCGGAGTCGATCGCGGGCCGCACGGACATCCGTTCGGTACCCCTGTTGTTCCTCGCTCGAAAGCCGGATGTCGCCGCTCGGCGTTGCGGCTTTGGCGGCCGTAGCGACGGCAGTCCAGTCGACGATGCCGTCGCCGCCGGAGTCGGCTACCGCCTGCACGCTACGAAAGAGATCCATGCGGTAGTGGAGGGCGCGCGCAACCAAAGTCCTTGTGCGGGGGTGTCGCCCCGCCGTCAGTTGACGGTGTCAGTCGAAGCCAGCGATCTCCTCGTCGGCGTCCTCGCCGAGGAGCTTCGTCGCCATCAGCACCAACACCGCGAGGACGCCGACAACCAAGAGCAGCGCGCCGAGCGAGCGCCCGCCCGAGTCGTCGACTGTCTCAGCGGCCGGTTCGTCGGCCTCGCTCGTGGAGCTGCGGAGTGATTTCGGACCGAGTTGGATGTCTCCATGGGGGTGGAGTTCGAGTAATGTAATGTCTCCCATACGGCAGTATACGCCGAACCCGCCTAAATCGGTTGTGGCGTTTCTGGCCTCGCCAGCCGATAGCCACGCGAAACGCTAGGTTGATAGGTGTGCTGTCAGTTGCCACAGACATGGACGACACACCGCGGGACTTTTTGGAGGCACTGCTGTCGACACCTAGCCCCTCTGGCTACGAGACCGACGGCCAGCGCGTCTGGATCGACTACGTCAGCGAGTTCGCCGACGACGTGTGGACCGACGACTACGGCAACACCGTGGCGGTCCACGAGGGATCGGGCGACGGCCCCGAGATCGCTTTTACGGGTCACGCCGACGAGATCGGCTTCATCGTCCGGGATATCGACGACAACGGCTTTCTGCGGATCTCCAGGATCGGCGGCTCGGACCGCACGATTTCGCAGGGCCAACACGTCACGGTCCACAGCGATGAGCCGGTCCAGGGTGTCATCGGCCAGACGGCGATCCATCTCCGCGACGTGGGCAGCGAAGAGTACAACGATATCGCAGAGCAGTTCGTCGACATCGGCGCGGCCGACAGCGAGGAGGCCGAACAGCTCGTCGAGGTCGGCGACCCGATCACCTTCTCGACGGAACTGTTCGAACTCAACGGCACGCGACTCTCCGCGCGGGGAATGGACAACCGCGTCGGCACCTGGAGCGCCGCCGAGGGGCTGCGCCACGCCGTCGAACACGATGTCGAGGCGACGGTGTATGCAGTGAGCACCGTCCAGGAGGAAGTCGGGATCAAAGGCGCACAGATGGTCGGCTTCGACCTCGATCCCGACGCCGCCATCGCGATCGACGTCACCCATGCGACCGACAACCCCGACGTGAAGGGCAAACATCAAGGGCCAGTCGAACTCGGCGCGGGGCCGGTCGTCTCGCGCGGGAGCGCGAACCATCCCAATGTGGTCGACCTCGCTCGGCAGGCTGCCGAGGACGCGGAGGTCGACATTCAGTTGCAGGCCACAGGCACCCGAACCGGCACCGACGCCGACGCCTTTTATACCAGCCGGAGCGGAATTCCCTCGCTGAACCTCGGGATTCCGAACCGCTACATGCACACGCCGGTCGAGGTCATCGACACCGAGGATCTTGACGGCGTGGCGGCGCTGCTCGGGGCGGTTGCCGAAGCGGCGGGCGACGTCGACTCGTTTGCGGTCGAGTTCTGAATCGACGTTCGTTTGCTCGTTTGCTAGTCGTACGTAATTGCAGCAGTCGACGGATCGTACCTGTGAGCGGGTTACCCGGTTTCAGATGGGATGAACCGGACACTGCCAAGATAGACACCGGCGAGAAGTACGCTGGTTAGTACGCCAATTGTGATACTGATGAGTATCGATTTAGATGGCGTAACGGCAATTGGTCTCGGTTGGATAACATAGTGATAGAGATACGAGATCTGCTTATTGAATACATACGGAACAAAAAATCCAGAGAAGCTACTGATGCCGAAAAGAGCTACCAGTAGGAGACGAATAGACCCAGACAGGCTCCGTCGAGCAGTGTCAAAATAAATCATCCCGGACATAAGTGGAGCCACGAGCAGCCCACTCACAACTAACATCAATAGATAACTCATAATTTGTCTTGGTTGAATTGTCATACTTTTTATTTGATTAAACTTGCGCAAGCCCTCACCGCGTTTTGAACAGGGTCGACAGTCGAAACAATCCCATGGGTAGGATGACTCGTTCTCCGTTAAGTTCTGAGTCCGGTCCGAGCGATCTCCCGGAACTAGTTCGATTGTGGCGGTCGAAACCGACTCCCGACGAGGTAGGCACAGCCGACGACGCCACTGAGCAGCAGGCCGGTAGCGATACTCACGATCACCCACTCCAATGGGTGGACCGTAATCGGCCGGGGCTTGAGTACGATATAATAAATGTAGCCGAGTTGCTCCTGGAACCCATACGGGACGAGGAACCCGGCGAAACTTCCGAGCCCGACGACTCCCGCAAGGAGCGGTCGTCGACCGTCCCACATCCCTCGCCGGGTGGCATCGAGATAAATCACGCTGGCAACGACCGGGGCCAAGAGGAGGCCACTCCCGGCGAGGAGTCCCAGATACAGCATACGTTTGCACTCCAGTTCGCCTCGGAAATATCGTTTGGTGTGTCACACCGTGGTCGAACAGATCCCGTTTGCTGTGTCATTCACACGCGTGGAGCGGGGGAAAGAACAACCGTTAAAAGCCGAGACCGGTTTCATCCGCGTATGGCTGGAACTATCGAAGTACTCGTCGCTGGTGGCCAGGCCAACCCTGGCCCACCGCTCGGTCCGGAACTCGGTCCGACGCCGGTCGACGTCCAAGCAGTCGTACAGGAAATCAACGACGAGACCGACGCCTTCGACGGGATGGAAGTCCCGATCACTATCGAGTACGAAGACGACGGCTCCTTTGAGATCGAAGTCGGTGTCCCACCGACATCCGAACTCGTCAAAGACGAGGCCGGATTCTCCTCGGGCAGCGGTGAACCCCATGAGAACTTCGTCGCCGATATGTCGGTCGAGCAGCTCAAAAAGGTCGCCGAGCAGAAGTCGACCGACCTGCTGTCCTACGACGTGAAAAACGCCGCCAAAGAGGTCAGCGGTACCTGCATGACCCTCGGCGTCACCATCGACGGCGAGGACGCACGCACGTTCAAGGAACGCGTCGATGCGGGCGAGTACGACGACGTACTCGTCGACGACGCCAGCGCCTAATTCTCGGCGACCGAGTTTCTGCTTTCGTTGGTTCTTGAGTGCGAACAGTCGATACTCCGCCCCAATACGCGCGGCTATTTATAAAAGCAGCCAGCGACAAAACACGCGACGGTGAGTCTACGGTCGAATTCAGACGTTTGCGTCGACGTCGATCTGCCGAACGAGTTCGACAAGGGAGTCGAGCTGTGGGAAGGTGTAGACGGTGAGATCGAGATCGGTATCGTGAGTCGTGATCTCCGAGTCCAGGACGAACACCATCTCCTTGTCGGGCCAGCCGCCCATCTTGTCGATGATCTCCGCGGTCGAGCCGTAGGTAAACGTCGGCGTCGTCATGTTGACCGTCGTGTTGAGGACGTTCGCCCAGCCGTCGATGTAGCTGGAGGTCATGATGTTGCCGATCTCCTGGATCGCCGATTTCTCCATGCTGCTGAACCCACTGGAATCGTCGCCACCCATATCGCCCGGAATCATCGACTGGGCGAGTTCCTTGCTGTCGCGTGGATCGAGGAGAAACAGGACATTGCCGTACGGCGATTCGGTCAGCTCGATGCTGATGCCGACGGCGTTCCGGTTGCCGATGTGTTTCTTCACGTCGTCGATATGCAGAAAGTTGATTTTCGCCATCTCGATTTCGGCGTCCATCCCCGACATCTGACTCAAACTGTCGGCGACTTGAATCGAACCCTGTCGACAGATCTTATTAAATAGCTCCAGCTTGCGAATGTCGACCTTCAGACTCATTTCATAAAGACATCCTTCGCAAGCATAAAACACTGTATGAACCGCTGTGACCGCGGCCAACGGACGGGAGAGCTGCCGCCAAGACGGACTGTCACAAACTGGCGTAACATCGTGTGAAACACCCACAGACGGTCGAATCGGGTTCGACGGGTTTATACCGCTCATCCGCCACCTTCCGGTGAGACAGGCGTAGCCTGTGTCACTGACCCGTAGGAGCAGCATCCTGCGTACTACGGAGGTGAATAATGGCAGACGATACGATAGTAGAAGCAGTTTCTCGCGCGCTCGACGAGTCGCCACCACGGAATTTCCGTGAGACCGTCGACCTCGCGGTGAACCTGCGAGACTTAGACCTCAACGATCCAGCGAAACGTGTCGACGAGAGCATCGTGCTCCCGTCCGGAACCGGCCAGGAAACACAGATTATTGTGTTTGCCGAAGGTGAAACCGCCCTGCAGGCAGAGAGTGTTGCCGACGAGGTGCTCTCGGGGGACGACCTCGAAGACCTCGGCGACGATACCGACGCCGCCAAGGACCTCGCCGACGAGACCGACTTCTTCGTCGCCGAGGCCAGCCTGATGCAGGACATCGGCCGCTACCTCGGGACCGTCCTCGGTCCACGCGGTAAAATGCCGACACCGCTCCAGCCCGACGACGACGTCGTCGAGACTGTCAACCGGATGAAAAACACCGTCCAGGTTCGTTCCCGTGACCGACGAACGTTCCACACCCGCGTTGGTGCCGACGATATGTCCGAAGAGGACATCGCCTCGAACATCGACGTGATTATTCGGCGACTGGAAGCGAACCTCGAAAAGGGCCCGCTCAACCTTGATTCGATCTACGTCAAGACGACGATGGGCCCCGCCGTCGAGGTGAACGCCTAATGAGCCAGAGCGAATCCGTCCGCAAGACCGAGACGATCCCACAGTGGAAACAGGACGAGGTCGACGAACTCGTCGACTTCATTTCGAGCTACCAGTCGGTCGGCATCGTCGGCGTCGAAGGCATTCCGAGCCGACAGCTGCAGGCCATGCGCCGTGACCTCCACGGCAGTGCCGCCGTCCGGATGAGCCGCAACACGCTCGTCGTGCGCGCACTCGAAGAGGCCAACGAAGGCGTCGAGCAGCTCACCGAGTTCGTCGCCGGACAGGTCGCCCTGATCGGTACGAACGACAACCCCTTCGGACTCTTCAAACAGCTCGAAGCCTCGAAGACTCCCGCTCCGATCAGCGCGGGCGAGGTCGCGCCCAACGACATCGTCATCCCCGAGGGTGACACCGGCGTCGACCCCGGACCGTTCGTGGGCGAACTCCAGCAGGCCGGTGCTGACGCCCGAATCCAGGAGGGCTCCATTCAGGTGCTCTCCGACAGCACCGTCCTCTCGGAAGGCGAGGTCGTAGACCAGCAGCTCGCTGGCGTGCTGGGCGAGATGGGCATCGAGCCCAAAGAGGTCGGCCTCGACCTCAAACGAGTCTACTCCGAGGGCGTGTTGTTCACCCCGGACGAACTCGAAATCGACGTCGAGGAGTACCGCGCGGACATTCAGTCCGCCGCCGCAGCGGCCCGGAACCTCTCGATCAACGCGACCTACCCGACGACCGAAACCGCGCCGTCGCTCATCGCGAAGGCAACCGGCAACGCGAAATCGGTCGCGCTCTCCGGTGCCGTCGAGAGCCCGGACGTGCTGGGCGAACTCGTCGGTAAGGCCGACGGCCAGGTCCGCGCACTCGTCGACCAGATCGACGATCCCGAAGCACTCCCTGAAGAGCTCCGCGAGATCGATTCCTCGGCAGACGAGGAAAGCGGGGAAGCCGACGAGGCCGACGCTGAAGCGGCAGCCGACGACTCCGAGGCGGACGACGCACAGGCAGACGAAGACAACACGGAAGAGGCCGAGGCAGACGGCGACGACGAAGACGACGATGCCCTCGGAACGCTCTTCTAACAACCCAAGGAACCTACAACAATGGAATACGTTTACGCAGCACTCATCCTGAACGAGACCGGCGAAGAGATCAACGAAGACAACGTCACCGCAGTCCTCGACGCAGCAGGCGTCGATGTCGAGGAGTCCCGAGTCAAGGCGCTCGTCGCCGCACTCGAAGACGTCGACATCGAAGAGGCCATCGAGACGGCCGCAGCCGTCCCCGCCGCAGGCGGAGCCGGTGGCGCAGCCGACGCAGGCGCAGCCGACGAGGCTGAGGCTGACGATGGCGACGACGAGGCCGACGCTGACGAAGCCGAAGACGCAGCCGACGACGACGAAGACGAGGAAGCCGACGGCGAGGGCCTCGGCAACCTCTTCGGCTAAATCGGCACAGCTCGCAGACCCGTTATTTTTTGCGTGCTACGTGGTGAGCGGCAGCTACGTTCCCACGGCCCTATTCTTAAATCCGAAGGCGCGACCAGCACCGTCGATGGAGCTTTGGCTGCAAGCGGGGATCGATCCACAGGTCGTGGTCTCGTTCGTCAGCTTCGCCCTCGGCGGGGTCGCTCTCGGCACTGCCAGCGGGCTGGTCCCCGGCCTCCACGCTAACAACTTCGCGCTGTTGCTGGCGGCGACCGCGGCCTCGATTCCCGCCGATCCGCTGTTCGTCGGCGTGGCAATGCTCACCGCAGGCGTCGTCCACACGTTTCTCGACATCGTCCCGATGCTGTCGCTCGGGGTTCCGGACGCTGCGATGGCGATCTCCGCGCTGCCGGGCCACCGGCTGGTCCTGGAGGGCCGAGGACGCGAGGCCCTCCGGCTGTCGGCGGTCGGCAGCGGGCTGGCGGTCGCGGCTGCCCTCCCGCTGGCGCTCCCGATCACGTGGGCGATGACCCATGCGTATCCGTTTATAAGGGCCCACCTCTGGGTCGTCCTCGGCGCTGTCGTCTGTCTGCTCGTCGTGACTGAATCGTCGACCGAGGCGATCGTCGGCGGGCTGCTGTCGTTCGGCCTCGCCGCCGCGCTGGGCTGGGTCACCCTCGACGTGACGCCCAAGGCACCGTTGGATGCAGGGAGTATGCTCACCCCGCTTTTGACGGGGCTGTTCGGCGCGCCGATCTTGCTCGATGCGATGGGTGGCGGCGGAGTGCCGCCACAGGCCGATGCCAAACTCACGATGGGGCGGCGGGATTTGGGGCTCACCGCCGGAGCGGGCTCGGTCGCTGGCTCGATCGTCGGCTACCTGCCCGGCATCTCGGCGGCGATCGCCTCCGTGATGGCCCTGCCCGCGGTGCCGAACCGGGACGCCGACCGGGGGTTCATCGTGGCCACCAGCGGCGCGAACACGGCCAACACCGTCTTCGCACTGTTTGCGCTCATCGCGCTCGGGACGCCACGAACGGGCGTGATGGTCGCCGTCGACTCCACCGGTGTCCCCCTCGACGTACCGGTCCTCCTGGCGGCAGTCGTCGTCGGGGCGGCCTGCGGAACCCTGCTGGTGGTTGCGCTCGGTGACCGGTATCTGCTGACTGTCGGCCGAGCGGACTACACGCGCGTTTCGCTGGTCGTCCTGGCGTTTCTCTCCGTCCTTTCGTTCGCCTTTACCGGCCTATTCGGCGTGCTCGTCTTCGCGGTGTCGACGGTTGTCGGCCTCGTTCCACCGCGATTCGGCGCGCGGCGTGTCCATCTGATGGGCGTGCTCATCGGCCCGCTGATGATATAAATGATATAAAAGGGCTGCAGGAGGTCGGTCGAAACTACAGGTCTTCTTCGATGATCTCGCCGACCGCGAAGTTGGACTTGACTTCGGAGACTTCGATCTTCACGCGTTCGCCGACATCCGCACCGGGGACGATAATCACGTAGCCGCGCTCGACGCGGGCGATCCCGTCGCCCTGTTTGCCGATGTCTTCGATCTCGACATAGCGGAGTTCGCCCGCCTCGACGGGGGGTTGGGGTTCGCCCGACGGTCGGCTTGCAGTCGTCGGCTCGTCTGGTTCACCGGCCTCCGCAGCCGTCCTGGAGATGAGTGCCACGCGGTAGGTGTCGCCCGCCTCGACTGCACCGGTGTCGATCTCCCGTTTCGGGACCTCGACGGTGTAGCGGTCGTCTTCTTCGGTTATTTCAGCACTGAACAGACAGAGGAGTTGATCTGAGATTTCCATAATATACCTCTATCACAGTGTTATCATGGACCATAATAAAGTGACAGGATGACCGGTATGGAGTGACTACTCATTGAGCGGTCGACCATCCTGGGTTTTCGCACCCTCGGAGTCGTGGACCACGACCCTTTCGGTGTCAGCGGGCTCGTAGTTGTCCCGGACACCGATCGCCTCCTCCAACTCTCGGACGGCTCGCTTTTTAAGTGCCTCAGCCAGTTCCTCGGCCTCTTCCCGCGATATGTCCCGACCGAGGCCCTCGCATTCGTGGGCCCGAACCATACCTTCCGCATCTACTGCCTCGCCCATCGGCTGGCTCGTCCCGCCGAGGGCGACGCTGAACGGGTAGGTCTGACAGATCAAGGGTCGATCCTCGTGGACGCCACAGCTTCCAGTGCCGTCGTCGCTCTCAGTATAAAAGGTGCAGTCGCCACAGGAGTCGGTCTGGAGCGCCCACTCGAAGGTCTCGCCCTCGGGACCCTCATCGCCCTCGCTGAGTCCATACGGCATCGGTCGGGCGACGTCCCGCCAGTCGTAGTCGGTCGTCTCCTGGAGCCCCCTGACTTCGTCGGGAAACACGGTCGCGGTATGGGGCTCGCGGTCGCTTTTTCCCCCGTTGCCGTCGTCGGGGTCGTACCCCTTACAGCAGGCTCCACAGCGGGTACACTCGAAGCCGATCGTCTCGATAGCGTCAGCTAACGCCGCCACGTCGAGCCCGCGAGCGCGTTCGAGTTCGGTTTCGAGCGAGTCCATGGATTATCGGTCGACCAGCGTCGCCTGTTCGGTCTCGGGGTCCCACCGGACTCGATTTTCCTCGGCGAGTTTCCGAATGTGGGCGATCACCGTCTTGCGCGCGAGATCGGAGACCTCGCTGATGTCTTTCTCGTAGGCGCGGTCGACGATCTCCTCGACGTCCTCGGCATTAGTGGCCATCGCATCAAGCACCGACTGCTCCCGCTTCTCGCGGTGGGCGAGAAGCCGATCGATCGTCTCGCGTGGCTCGTCGATGATTGGCCCGTGGCCGGGGAAGACCACGTCCGGCTCGCGCTCCCGAACCCGACGCAGGGAGTCGAGGTAGTCGGCCATATCCGCATCGGGCCCACCGACGACGACGCTCCCCTCGGCGACGACCAGATCACCCGTGAAAATCGCCGTCCGGCCGTCGTCGAGCTCTACCTCGAAGGCGGTGTGGTCGCTGGCGTGGCCCGGTGTTTCGATCGCTGTCGCCGGGCCGATGGAGTGGCCCTCTCGGAACGTTCGAGCCGGGTAGACGCCGGTCGACTGGGCAAACCGGTTCTCGTAGCCGACCGGTGCCCAGACCGTCGCGTCCGTCTCGAAGGCGTAGGCTGTCAGCCCCGCGGTGTGGTCGGGATGGCAGTGGGTGGCGGTGATGTGGTCGGGCGCGCAGTCGGCGACGGCGTCGTCGACTGTTGGGTGTCGTGTGGCGGGGTCCAGGAGCAGCGATTGGTCGCCCTCGATCAGGTACACGTTCGTCTGGTCGGTCGTTGCGACGGTGTCGGTGGGGACCGAAATCCGTGTGATCTCCGTTGTGTGCTGTGTCATGGTTGGAGGCGTCGAGAGGGCAGTTTTCAGTCGGCCTGCTGTGGTGGGTTGGCGGTGACGTATTTCGTCAGGTCGATCGTCTCACCGGCCTCGCTGGCTGCCTCGTAGGGTCGGTCGACGATGATGTCGCCAGCGCGTTGTCGACCGATTCCGGGGAGGGCTTCGAGTTCGGTCATGCTCGCGCTGTTGATATCCAGCGGATAGGGCACTGCGGTGACCGAGCGGTAGCCGTGGTCGACAACGACCGCGTCGATCGTCGTCTCAAGCGGGTGTTCGCCGGGAATCCCGACGAGCAGGGGATAGGTACCCAGTTGTCGACCAAAGGTCCGGCCGTCCTGGTGGTATTCGAGATGGACGTCCGGGAGCACGGTTCCCTGTGGCGTCACCCGCTCCAACATCGGCTGATCGATCTCTTCGCGAATCTCTTTTTTATATGATTTAAATAGGTCCTTGTGGCCCTGGGCGATCTCCGCGCCGGTCTCGGACATATCGGTCCCGTCGAAGGCCATTACCTGCCGGATGTTGATCCGCCGGAGCATCAGCCCCTCGTCGTAGACGCGCTGGAGGAACTCGCGGTTGTGCTCGTAGGTCTCTCGCCGTTCGGCCTTCAGCCCGTGGAGGAGGTTGATCCCCGGCAGGAGTTTCGGCAGGCGGTTGGCTGCCCCTTCGCCGTGGGTCGGGGCCGCTTCGGCGTCCTCGCCGGGTCGCCAGCCCGCCTCCTCGTTGACGATTTTGACTGCCTCAAAGCACTCCTCGGCAGTCACGTTGAGGTTGTTTTCCTCCTGGACAAGCGGGTCGGCCGACTCCAGGCCGAACGCAGCGGTGTCGCCCGGCGTGTTGTGTTCGGCGATGATCCGGATACACTCCCGGCTGGCCTCGGGCCACTCGGTGATCGTAATCGGGTTCATATTGTCCAAGTGGAGGGTTTCGAGGTCGGGGGCGACCTCCCGAATCCCGCCGTAGAGCTGCCTGAGTGCCTCGGGGTTCGGAGCCTCGCCGTCGCCGCCGAATGCGAGAATGTCGGCCTGTCGACCTAGTCTGAAATGCCGGACCCCGTAGTCCGACAGCGCATCGACTTCCTCGACGACCGCTACGGGTGTCCGGAACGCCGGGTTGCCATATAAGGGCTCAGTGCAGAACGAACAGCGGTAGGCACAGCCCCGCGAGGTCTCCATTTCGCAGATCAGATGGTCGGGATGGTTGGGGTGTTGTTCGACGATGAACGCGCCGCCGGGGGCCCACCGTGCCAGTTCGTCGTTGTCCCGCATCCGATTGTTAAAGCCCTCCATGCCGGAGTCGACCAGATCGTAGACCGCGGCCTCGATGTCGCCTTTCGCCACGAAATCGTAGTCGAGATCCTTGCGCTCGGTCTCGGTCGCCCCGGCGTTCTCCTCGCCGACACCGAACCGAACCGGGCCGCCGAGGACGGAGGTCCCCTCGGCGACCCACGCCATCTCTTTGACTTCGTCGGGCTCGGCTGGGGTGCCGCCGACGTACTTGCCGGGGACGGTCATCCCGCCAACGTATATAAAGAGATCCGCCTCGGAGATCGCCCGCCACTTCTGTTTCTCCTCCCGGAGTTCGTCGATCGTGTGGTAGGTAATGTTCGATTGGGGGACGCCAGCGTCGACGAGCGCGCCGGCGGTAAAGCGTGGATACGTCGAGATGTAGGGTGGGACGCCGAAATGCGCCGGCTCGTCGACGTAGCCGTCGACGATGGTGACCGAGAGATCCGACGGATGAGTCATACGACCGTCTTCGGCGTCGACGCGCTAAAACTGTGCGGTCCGGGTATCGGCCGAATTTCCGCGCTCCACGTCATTTATGCCGGTGGCGACCCATTGTTCAAGCATGCCAGCCACCGTCGAAGTCATCTGTGACAACACGGACTGCGAACTCGATATGTTCGAAGTCCACTATACGTACGACGTGCCGGAGAACCACGAGGTCGACGATCTGGTCTGTCCCTACTGTACCGAGGCCTCGGCCCTCGAGGAGATCGAGCTATGACGCGGCTCAAAACCTACGGTCGGGAGGCGATCAACACGGTGCTCGAACGCGTCGGCCGCGGGATCGGACAGGTCCAGGAGCGCAAGCCACTGGCCTACGATCTCTTGGAGACCGACGAGGAGTATCTCGTCGTCTTCGACGCGCCGGGGGCGACTAAGGAGGACGTCCAAGTCCGGTTTATGGACAACGAACTCGAAGTCCGGATCGACCGCTTCCGGGAGTTCTACGAAGGCTTCGGGATGCGGTTCCCTGGTCGCGGCCTGACGCTGTCGGGGACTGCTCGGTTCCCCGACGACGCCAGCGTCACCGCGGCGAACGCCGATCCGACCGCAACGCTCACCCGGTCGGGAACGCTACAGGTGCGGGTGCCGAAATCGGAGTCGGCGAAAACGGTCACTGTGACCGACGAAGAAGCCGATGTCGACACGCCAGACGAAACGGCGGCGTCCGGCAACGCCGCGGACTCCGAGCAGTCCGACGACTCGACGGAGATCGACATCGAAGACGGTAGCGACGAGCCGGACAACGCGTAAGTTTTTAAATCGGGAGTTCGGCGTCCGGCTCGGCGACCCGGTCGACCTCCGGCGGGATCTCCCAGTCGGTCGCCAGTTCGAGGAGTTGTGCCAACATTCGGCCGGTCGCCCCCCAGACGGTGTAGCCGTCGACGTGGAAGAAGTGGATGCGGATCGGGCCGTACTCGGGGTGGTCGCGGTGTTCGGACTCGTAGTTATTCAAGTCCGTGAGATCCTCGACGCCCAGCCGGACGATTTCGGCGACCTCGTACTCGTCGGGCGTGTACGGTTGGTCGGGGATGATCCCGACGAAGGGGCGAACGATGTACCGGGTGACGGTTTCGATGTCGTCGATGGCACCGACGATTTCGGCCGCCGAGGGGTCGAGATCGATCTCCTCGTGGGCTTCGCGACGGGCAGTCGCCTCCAGGTCGGCGTCCTCCGGCTCGCGGCCGCCGCCCGGGAAACTCATCTGACCGGGGTGGTTGCCGAGCTGTTCGGAGCGTTTGGTAAAGAGGATCTCGCAGCGTCCGCCCTCCTGGATGATGGGGGCAAGCACCGCCGCCTCCCGGTCCGGATCGGCCAGCTCCGATGGCGTATACCGGCGGATGCCCGTCAGGTCCATATCTCACCCTTGGGCGGTGTCCTCTTAATCTTGCGGGAGCACCGGCTCCAGCCGCGACCGAACCCCGCTGGCGTCGACGGTCGCCCACGCCTCCAGATCGTAGCTCACGTCGAGCAGTTCGGCCGCTCGCTCGGTATCGCCGGCCTCGACCGCGGCCTCGGCTTCGCTCGTTAGGCGCTGGCTAACCTGGGCTGCGAGCCGCTCGCGGTCGATCGTTCGGCGCTCGAAATCCAGAATATGCGGCAGATCCTCGGCGTTCGGCGGCAGGGTAGCAAACGCGGTCGGGCCGACGACGATGAGCGGCTCGACGCTGTCGTCGCCACCCTCGTTGGTCTCGTACTCGACCAGCGCGTAGGTCCCAACGGCGGCTTCGATCGCCGACCGCAGGGCCGACTCGTCGACGTCTTGACCCTGTTTAAAAGCGAGTTCGCCGAGCGCGGCGGTCAGTTCCGACCGCGTCAGCGCGCCGAAGAGGTCGACGACGCCCGCAAGTTCGTCGTGAGTGGTCGTCATACAGCACACTCTGGACGGTGAGAACGTATCGGTCTGTCGGCTACTCTTGGGTGGTTCTGTTGGCCGGTTCGTCGGTGGGCTCGGATTCCGACTGCGACACCGAATCGGCGGTTGCGGCCGCTAAATCGGCGGCTGCGGCCGCGGCAACCGCGTCGGGGGCGATCGGTGCCTCGCGCCACGCCGGGAGTCGCGTGTCCTCGCCCGGCTCGCCGACGGTCTCGCTGTAGGCGGCGACCTGATCGAGCTCGTCGCTCCGGTCGTAGTCGAGGCCGTTGTAGGCCGCATCGACCGCATACTGGTCGACGAGCCCTGCGGCGACCGATCGGTAGCGGTCGGCTACCGTGGCATAGTCGGGGTCGACGCCGTGCTCGCTCACGACGCGAAACAGGGCCTCACCGACGGCGTTGCTCATCTCTGAAAGCCCCGTCGGGCCGCTTACCGCCCGGTGGTCGTGTTCGTAGGCCCCGAGGTCGACCTGCGCGCTGCCCGCGAAGCCAGCGTGGGCGTAGGCATCGCCTAACGTGCCGATTTCGAGCCCCCAGGACCGCTGGACGCGGAGCTTCGAGACGAGCTCCCCGGTCGCGGCGAACTCACCCGCCAGCGCATAGCGGAACGCCGAGAGGTAGTCCACCACGGGAGCGTTGGTCTCGGCCGCAAGCGTCCGAATCAGCGGCGCATAGAACAGGCGGAACAGCCGCCCGTAGAGCGCGTTGTTCTCGACGCGGGCGTAGTAGCCCTTGGCAAACTCGTGGCCGTGTTCGAGCGGAAACAGCAGCCGCGGCACGTACGAGCGGTCGTAGGTTTTGGTGTCGGCGTCGTGGCAGACGACGTACTCCGACTCCAGGACCTGTCCGAGCGCGAGCCAGACATCTCGGCCTTTGCCACCCTCCCCGTTGAGTCCGTGATCAGCCAACAGTTCGGTGACGCGAGGACCGCTACACCACAGCACTTCGATCGACAGATCGAAACTGTCGAGCCACTTCCGGAACGGGCCGACCTTCTCTGGCGGGGCTCGAAGCGGGACCACGACTCGGTCGGGGTCGACGGCTGCAAGCTCCGAAAGGACACCCTCGGCGGCCAACCCGCCGTACTCCCGTTCGGTCATCGGCACGACGACCGCCGTTCGGTCGGTCGGAGCCTCCGGCGTCGGCGTTCGAAGCTCGTGGAGTGTCGTAATCCGCTCCTGGACGTACTCCATTCGTTGACTGTTCTTGGTACCCAGCGGACATATGCCCCTCGGTTCGGCCGCTGGCTGGCTCAGGAGGGACTCCCGAACCGTGTGGCTTCCCCTTTCGCCCTGTTTACAAACGGACCACAACAGCCAAGCAGTTTTTACGTTGGCGTTTCTATCGTCTTTCAATGAAGTCGACCCGCAAAGGACTCCGAGATGGCGAACTAGAGAAGGACAACTACGGTCGCGTCGTCTGTACGGCCTGCGGCGAGAGCTTGAAAAAGGAGAACGATCCCGACGAGGTATTTACGGTCCGCACCTGTCCCGAGTGTGGCACCGAGTGGAAGGAACTCCGCTGAGAACCGGATCGCTGCGGCGTCGACTATTTGAAGCGGAACGTTTCGAGGTTCTTCGGCGCGAACGTCCGCATATTGAACTCGTGGTAGAGCGCCGACGATAGGTCCTGGACCGAGCGTTCGTCACCGTGGACACAGAGTACCTTCTCGGGGCGGGGATTCATCGTTTTGACGAAATCCATCAGTCCCTTCCGGTCGGCGTGACCGGAGAAACCGTCGACGGTGGCGACATCCATGTTGAGCGAGAGCGTATTCGAGCGGCCGCCGCCGTAGCTGTCGTTAACCGGGATCTCGTCCCAGCCGTTCTGGATGCGTCGGCCGAGCGTTCCCTGCGCCTGGTAGCCGACGAAGACGAGCCGGGAGTCCGGATCGGTGCCGAGATGCCGGAGCCACGACATGATCGGGCCGCCGGTGACCATCCCGGACGTAGAGAGGATGACACACTGGTCGCCGTCGGCGACCTCCTGGCGTTCGTCCTCGCCCGCGTCGATGTGGTTGAACTGATCGGCGAGGAACGGGTTTTCGTCGTCGTGGAAGATCCGATCCCGGAGGTCGTCACGCAGGTATTCAGGATACGTCGTGTGGATCGCCGTCGCCTCCCAGATCATCCCGTCGAGGTGGATCGGCATCTCCGGGATCTTACCGGTCCGCATCGCCTCTTCGAGGACGAGCATGATCTCCTGAGAGCGGCCGACGGCGAAGGCCGGAATCAGTACCTTGCCCCCCTTGTCATAGGTCTCGTTGATGACCTCGATCAGTTTTTCCTCCGAATCGGCCTGGTCGGTCTGGTAATCGTTGCGACCGCCGTAGGTCGATTCCATGACGAGCGTCTCCACCCGCGGGAAGTCGTTGACCGCTCCGTTGAACAGGCGCGTGTCCTGGTAGTGAATGTCGCCCGAGAAGGCGACGTTGTACATCCCGTCGCCGATGTGGAAGTGGGTGACCGCCGAGCCGAGGATGTGGCCAGCGTTGTGGAAGGTGATCTTCACGTCGGGGGCGATGTCGGTCACGTCGCCGTATTCGAGCGGGATAGTGTGTTTGATCGTTTCTCGAACCTGCTCGGAGTCGTAGGGCGGGGTCCGGCCCTCTTTGGCGGCGACATCGAGGTAGTCGAGCTGTAGCAGACCCATCAGATCCCGGGTCGGCTCCGTACAGTAGATCGGACCATCGTACCCGTATTTGAAGAGCAAGGGAACCAGCGCCGAGTGGTCGAGGTGGGCGTGGGTCAACACCACGGCGTCGATCGAGTTCGCGCCCGAACCGAGTGCTTCCGGCACCTGCAGGTAGGGCACTTCGCCCTCCGCACCGGGTTTGTCGCCGCAGTCGATCAGGATCCGAGTTTCGGCCGTCGACAGGATGAAACTCGCCCGGCCGACCTCGCGGCAGCAGCCGAGCGTCGAAATGCGGACCCATTGATCGCGGCCCATCTCCTCGCGGTGGATCTGTCGACCCACACGTTCGAGGATGTCGCGGCGGTCGTCGCGTTCCTGTTTGAGGAAGTTGCGGACGTTGGAGACCGTCGAGGACTCGATCGGCGGCGTCCGGACGACCTCGGGGGTCCAGCCGACCTGTTTGGTGATATCGCGGAGCGTCGAGCCGTGTCGACCGATCACCATGCCGGGCTTTTCGGCCTCGATGACGACCTCGCCGGTGTCTTGGTGGAAGTCAAGGTCGGTGACGCCCGCCTCCTCGGGGATCACCGAGAGGATCTCGTCTTCGGCGGCCTTCGGGGCCGACAACGCTTCGGGGTCCGGTCGGACAGTGATACGCTTCCGGAGTTTGCTGGCGAGGTTGCGGACCAGATCACCGTTGCGTGCGAACTGCTTGGGATGTGGCGTATAAAGCACCAACTCCGGCCCCTCGTAGGTGACGTCGGAGACGGTGATATCGGCTGGAACCTCGCTGTCTATCTCTGCTTTCAGATCGTCGAGCTGCTTGTCTACTGAACTCATAAGTCGGAGAAATCGGGACTGCGTCTGGAGCGACCTATCGTCGACCAGCCGGTGGCTGTCGCTGTCTGCACGGGTAGCTGTGTAGCCGTCCGGAACTGGGAGTCGGTATGGAACATACTCGAAAGATGCGTCGATAGGTGCGAATGCGGGAACAGACGACGAAAACCCGCTTACTCGGGGTTATACGATCCGTGTTATAAAACCCTTCGCAAACACGTAAGGCAGTTGGCGTCCGAAACGGGGTATGGAGCTCACACCCGACCGGATTGCGGCCGAATACGAGTGGGTCCACACCCGCGCTTCAACTGTCGTCCCAATTATCAACGAGACCCGCAACCGCCTTGGAGTGCTGTTCGAGACCGAGGTCGACGGCGTGAGCGAAGCGGCTTATAAAAACGAGGTCGAGACGGTGTTCGCCGACGGCGAAGTCGCGGTCAACGTCGCGGGCTACGTGGGGCTGCTGCGGGAGTTGGATGTCGAGGACGACTATCCTGGATTCATCGTCGACGAGATGCTGGGCCGCGAACTCGCGGCCACGATCGCGGGCGGCCAGCCCCTGGCGCTGTTGGCGCAGGCGACGTTCCATTTCGCGGATATCCACACCCATGGGGAAGACGGTGAGAAGGCGGGGGTCGACGATCTGGATGCGGCGCTGGCGGCGGGCTTTCAGACCCGGCTGCCCGGCTGGAACTGGCGCGAAGCTGAGAGTCCGTTTTCCGTATCATAGCCAGTGTTTACGGGGAAGTAGCCAGTAACTACCCCCATGGAGTTCACACCGATCCAGGGCGATATCGCCACCCAACAGGCTGACGCATTGGTCAATGCAGCCGGAACGAGCCTTCGGATGGGAAGCGGCGTCGCTGGCGCGCTCCGCCGCGGGGCGGGTGAGGAACTCAACGAGGCCGCGATGGCAAAGGGTCCGGTCGACCTCGGCGAAGTTGCCGTCACCGATGCCTTCGATCTCGATGCCGACTACGTGATCCACGCCGCGGCGATGCCACACTACGGGGACGGGAAAGCCACTGAGGAAAGCATCCAGGAAGCGACCTGGAACAGCCTCGAAACCGCCGACGAGTTGGGGTGTGAATCACTCGTGGTGCCGGTACTCGGGACCGGCGCGGCTGGCTTTCCCTTCGAACGGGCGGCGGATCTCATCTGTTCGGAAATCGCCGATTACAACCCGGAGACGCTGATCGACGTGCGGGTGATCGCCTACGCGGACGACCAGTACGAGCTGCTCCGCAAGGTCGCCGAACGAACCGGCTGACCGCGAGGCCTGCGGCTCTCGGTCGTAGTCTGCGCAAAAATGAAGTGTTGCAGTGTCGCCCGAGGGCGACAGTGTAGTCAGTTAGTTACGAACGACGTTGGTCGCTCGTGGGCCTTTGGGAGACTGCTCGATATCGAAATCGATCTCCTCGCCCTCTGTAAGATCCTCGCCGCCAACGTCTTCCATGTGGAAGAACACGTCGTCGTCAGAATCGTCAGTCGAAATGAAACCGTAGCCGCCCGTGTCGTTGAAGAAGTCAACTTTACCGTGTGCCATTGCAAACAAACGTATGGCCCATCCACGGATAAGACTTCTCCGAGTCGTGGTACCACGGACGCTGTGTTGACGTTCACACACCCACAGCCGGTGTCGACCGCGAACACACCGAGTTTATTTGTCCCGGTTCCGGATTTCTGGTAATGAGTAGCGACAGCGACCAAGACCTCGGAATTACCGAACGCAAGCAGTACAACACTGGCGACTGGTACGCCGAAGTCGTCCAGAAGGCTGGCCTCGCCAACTACGGTCCCGAAGGAATGAGCGGGTTCATCGTCACGCGCCCACGTGGCTACGCGCTGTGGGAATACATCCAGAACGAACTCGACCGCAAATTCAAGTCGACGGGCGTTCAGAACGCCTACTTCCCGATGATGATCCCCGAGAGCTACCTCGAACGGGAGAAGGACATCGTCGAAGGGTTCGATCCCGAGGTGGCGTGGGTCACCCACGGCGGCCACGAGGAACTCGAAGAGCGGCTTGCGGTTCGCCCGACCAGCGAATCGATCATCGCGCCCTACATGGCTCAGTGGGTCCGCAGCCACCGCGATCTCCCCCTCCGCGTGAACCAGTGGTGTTCGGTCGTTCGGTGGGAGGCCACCGAGACGAAACCGTTCTTCCGGACCAAGGAGTTCCTCTGGCAGGAGGGCCACACCGCCCACGAGACCCACGACGAGGCCTGGGACGAAACCATGACCCGCCTCGAACAGTACGCCGACCTCTACGAGGACTTGCTTGCGATTCCCGTGCTGAAGGGTCAGAAGCCCGACCACGACAAGTTCCCCGGCGCGGAGACGACGACGACCGTCGAGGCACTGATGCCCGACGGCAAATCGGTCCAGGCGGGCACCAGCCACCACCTCGGGACCTCCTTCGCTGAGGCGTTCGATATCACCTTCTCCGATGAGGACGAGGAGACCCAGCCCGCCCACACCACCTCCTGGGGACTGTCGTGGCGTGCAATCGGCGCACTAATCATGACTCACTCGGACGACCAGGGGCTCGTACTTCCCCCAACCGTGGCTCCCGAACAGGTCGTTATCGTCCCGATCTGGCAGGAGGAGACCCAGGAGGAAGTCCTGGAGTACGCCGAGTCGGTCCGCGAGGAGCTCGCCGAGGCGGGCATCCGCGTCGAACTCGACGACCGCGACGAGCGGAATCCCGGCTTCAAATTCAACGAGTGGGAGCTCAAAGGCGTCCCCGTACGGCTGGAAATCGGCCCCTACGAGGTCGAGGACGACGAAATCACGGTGGTCCACCGACCTGATGGTGAGGAGACTGTCGAGGACCGCGAGGGAATCAGCGAGACGGTCCAGGACCACTTCGACGAGGTGTATGCCAAACTGTACGCCGCTGCCGAGGAGAACTTAGAGGAGAACGTTCGTGAAGCAGATTCCCGCGAGGAGATCCTCGGCACGCTTGGCCCGAATAATGGGTACGTCAAAGTGCCGTGGTGCGGCGACGAAGACTGCGAGGAGCCGATCAAGGAACCACTGTCGGCCGAAATCGTCATGTGTCCCTTCGACGACGAGGAGGAGATCGACGAAGACGATACCTGTGGGATCTGTGGCGAGCCAGCCACCCAGACGGCCTACTTCGCCAAGAACTACTAGCGAACCGACCCCTCGGTAGACGCCCATGTTCTTTCATGTGGATTTGTCCGGTGATCTCATTATATTTTATGCACTACAATGAGGATCAATTACCTTGTCTGACCTTATATGTGTCAAAGGAACCCTTATTCCTTCCACAGTAGGCATTTATTTCACCCCTTGCTCCGTCTCTGTATGACCAAGCCACACAGTGATACCCATGCGCATGGAGAGGACGCGCATGCGGGGACCGTCGGGCTCGCGGACCCGACTGACGACCGATCGAACTGCGGCGTCGGGGCCGTTGTCGACCTCGACGGCGGTGCCTCGCACAGTGTCGTCGAAGACGGAATCGAACTGCTCTGCAACCTCGAACACCGTGGGACGACGGGCGCGGAGAAAGACACCGGCGACGGTGCCGGAATCACGGTTCAGCGCCCCGACGACTTCTTCGACGATGTTGTCGGTGATCTCCCGGAGACGTATGCCGTCGGCTCGATTTTCATGCCGCAGGACGACGCGCTGCGCGCCGAGATCGCCGACTTCTTCGAGGAGACGGTCGCCGACTACGATCTGGAGGTTTTCGAGTGGCGGGACGTCCCCACCGACAACAGCGAGCTCGGGAAAACCGCCGTCGACTCCGAGCCGAACGTCCAGCAGGCTTTCGTCGCACCGACCGCGGAGATGACCGCCGATGCCTTCGACCGGGCACTCTACCTCTCGCGGAAGGCCGTCGAGGCCGGGATCGACGAGATCGACGACTCCGGGCGCTTCTACGTCTGCTCGCTCGACCGCAAGACGGTCGTTTATAAAGGGCTCCTCAAAGGCGAACAGCTCGCTGGCTACTACGAGGATCTGACCGACGAGCGCGTAAAGAGTACGCTCGTGTTGGTCCACGCCCGGTTTTCGACCAACACCCTCGGCGCGTGGCATCTCGCCCACCCCTACCGCAAGATCATCCACAACGGCGAAATCAACACCATTCGTGGCAACATCAACTGGATGCGTGCTCGCGAGTCCGCCCTCGAAGACGAGAAATTCGGCGAGGAGATCGAGATGCTCAAGCCGATTACCAAGGCCGGACAGTCCGACACCGCAAGCGTCGACAACGCGGTCGAACTCCTGCTGCATTCGGGCCGAGAACTCCCGCACGTCCTCCGAATGTTGATCCCGGAGGCCCACGAGAACGACGACGCGATGGACTCCGACCGCCAGGAGTGGTACGACTACCACGCCAGCCTGATCGAGCCGTGGGACGGCCCTGCGCTCGTCGCCGGCACCGACGGCGAGAAGATCTCGGCGGTCCTGGACCGCAACGGCCTGCGGCCCTGCCGGTACGACATCACCACAGACAACCAACTGATCATGGCCAGCGAGGTCGGCGCGCTCGACACCGACCCCAGCGAGATCACCGAACGCGGCCGACTCCAGCCCGGCGAGATCTTCGTCGCCGACCCCGAGGAGGGTCGGGTCATCCCCGATGCCGAAGTGTTCGATGAGCTGATCGACGACAACTACGGCGAGTGGGTCGACGACCACCAACAGCATCTCGAAGACATCTCGGGCGACAGCCTCGAACCGCAGGGCGATGTCTCGGAGTTGCGAGCCCACCAAGCGGCCTTCGGCTACACCACCGACCAGCTGAACCATCTCCTGGAGCCGATGGCCAACCAGGGCAAAGACCCCGTGGGCTCGATGGGCGACGACACGCCGCTGTCGGTGCTCGGCGAGTTCAACCGGCCGCTGTTCACGTATTTCAAACAGCTCTTTGCGCAGGTCTCGAACCCGCCGATCGACTACATTCGGGAGGAACTCGTCACGAGTCTCCAGTCGCGACTCGGCGAACAGCGGAACCTGATGGACGAGTCACCCGAGCACGCCCATCAGCTCGTGCTTGACTCGCCCGTCCTCAGTGACGAGGAGACGGCCTCGATCAAGGGGCTCGACCGGGACGCGGATGGCTTCGAGTCGACCACTCTCGACATGACCTACGATCCGGAGACGGATCTCGAAACGGCTGTCGAGGAGCTTCGAGATGACGCCCGCGAAGCGATCCACGCGGGCGCGGATATCATCGTGCTCTCGGACCGCGGCGCTGGCGAGGATCGGATTCCGATCCCGAGCCTGCTGGCGACCGGCGGCGTTCACCACGACCTCGTTCGGCACGGTCTGCGAACGGATGTCGGGCTCGTCGTCGAGTCGGGCGACCCACGCGAGGTCCACCACCTCGCCACGCTGGTCGGCTACGGCGCGGGCGCGGTCAACCCGTATCTGGCCTACCAGACGATTTCGGATCTCTGTGCGGGTCCCGACGGCGTCGACGAGGAGGAGGCCATCGACGGCTACATCCACGCCCTCGAACACGGCCTGCTGAAGATCATGGCCAAGATGGGGATTTCGACCGTGGAATCCTATCAGGGGGCCCAGATCTTCGAGGCCGTCGGCCTGAGTTCGGATCTGATCGCCGAATACTTCGAAGGCACCGAAATTCGGACCGAGGGAATCGGCCTCGACGTGATCGAGGACGACGTACGGACTCGCCACGCAGTCGGCTTCGGGAGCGATCCGGAACTGGAGACCCAAGGCGAGTACGAACACCGTTCGTCGGGGATCTACCACCAGTGGAACCCCAAGACAGTCGGCACGCTTCAGCAGGCCGTTCGCTCGGGCGACTACGAGCGGTATCTGGAGTTCGCCGAACTGATCAACGATCAAAACGAGAACCTCCAGACGCTTCGCGGCTTGCTCGAGTTCGATTCGGACCGCGAGTCGGTCCCACTGGAGGAGGTCGAACCGATCCACGAGATCGTCGAGAACTTCTCGACGGCCGCTATGAGTTTGGGAAGCATCTCGCCGGAGTCCCACGAGACCAACTCCATCGCGATGAACCGCCTCGGTGGGAAATCCAATACGGGAGAAGGTGGCGAGCCGCCGGAACGGTTCGGCACCGAAAAGGAGTGTAACGTCAAGCAGGTCGCCTCCGGCCGGTTCGGCGTCACTTCCGAATACCTCACCTCGGCCGACGAGATCCAGATCAAGATGGCCCAGGGTTCGAAACCCGGCGAGGGTGGCCACCTCCCCGGCAAGAAGGTAAACGAGATGATCGCCCACGTCCGGTATGCGACGCCGGGTGTCGGCCTCATCTCGCCGCCGCCGCTCCACGACATCTACTCCATCGAGGACCTCAAGCAGTTGATCCACGACCTGAAAGCCGCCAACCCCGAGGCCGACATCAACGTGAAACTGGTCTCGGAGGCCGGGATCGGCACCATCGCCGCCGGTGTCGCCAAGGCCAACGCCGACGTGGTTCACATCTCCGGGGACTCCGGTGGGACCGGAGCCTCACCCAAAACCTCGATCAAGAACGCCGGCCTCCCGTGGGAGCTTGGGCTCGCCGAGGCCAACCAGATGCTCTGTGGCACCGACCTCCGCGACCGGATCAAGGTCACCGCCGACGGTGGGATGAAGACCGGCCGCGACATCGCTGTCGCCGCGCTGCTCGGCGCCGAGGAGTACGTCTTCGGGACCGCGGCGCTGGTGACCGCGGGCTGTGTGATGGCCCGCCAGTGTCACGCCAACACCTGCCCGGTCGGCGTCGCCACGCAGGACGAGGACCTCCGCGAGCGGTTCCCCGGCCAGCCGGACCACGTCATCAACTACATGACGTTCATGGCCCAGGAGCTCCGCGAGATCATGGCCGACCTCGGTTTCAAATCCTTAGACGAGATGATCGGTCGACCGGAACTCCTGGACCAGCGTGAAACGGACCATCCGAAGGCCAAACACCTCGATCTCTCGACGGTCATCGCCCCGACGGCGGGCGACCAGCGCCGAAAGACCCGCGAGCAGGACCACGAGGTCGATAGCCAACTCGACTGGGAGCTCATCGACGAGGCCGAGCCCGCCCTCGAATCGGGGCGGCGCGTCCAACTCGACCACGAGATATCCAACGTCGACCGCGCGGTCGGCGCGACGCTCTCGAATACGATCTCCTCGCAGTACGGCGGCGAGGGGCTGGCCGACGACACGATCTCGGTCGACTTCGACGGCATCGCGGGCCAGAGCTTCGGGGCGTTCCTCGCATCGGGTGTCACGATGGACCTCACCGGGGCAGCCAACGACTACGTCGGCAAGGGCCTCTCCGGCGGGAAACTGATCGTTCAGACGCCCGAAACGGCAGCCTACGAGGCCGACGAGAACATCCTGATCGGCAACGTCGCGTTGTACGGCGCGACCCAGGGAGAGGCCTACTTCAACGGCGTCGCTGGCGAGCGCTTCGGCGTCCGGAACTCCGGCGTCAAGGCGGTCGTCGAGGGCGTCGGCGACCACGGCTGTGAGTACATGACCGGCGGCGTCGTCGCCGTCCTCGGCGAGACGGGCCGGAACTTCGCCGCGGGGATGTCAGGCGGCGTGGCCTACGTCTACGACGCTGACGGCGAATTCGAGTCCAAACTCAACACAGGGATGGTGACGTTCTCCGAGTCGCTGACCGGGAAGGACGAACGGATGTTGACTCGGATGGTCGAGAACCACGCTGAGTACACCGGCAGCGACCGTGCGGCCGAACTGCTTGAGGAGTGGGGGACCGAGATCGATAACTTCGTTCGGGTCTTCCCCGACGCCTACGCCAACGTGATCGAAAACGAGGGTGCAGACGACGTCCGCGAGGAGCTACCCGAGACCGCCTCGGCGGCTGTCGACGCTCGACTCGACGCCGAAGCAGTGTCGAGCGACGACTGATCGGCGTTCGGCACCGCCTACCGATTGGTAGTTGCCGATTATTTTTACCCGGCAGTTGCGTCGGATCGTGTTTCGTTCGTATTTAAAGCGCGTAGCGATATCGCTGGCCAGCGTCCGAGATGGGATGGCACTGCTGTTTTTTATAAGTAGGATCGTCGCGTATCCGGTAGCCGACGCCTACTCCTGGACTGCGTCGGCCGCGGCGAGCAGCCTCGACCGATCGGTCGGCCCCCACAGATGGCTCGGACAGTCACAGTCGGAGGCTCCGAACGACGCAACGCGATTACAGCCTGCTTCTGCGAGCGCGGTCGCCAGTTCACATTCGAGATCCCGATCGGGAAACGTCTCGACCGTTGCCAGCCGAGTAGCCTCCGCACCGAGCAGGTAGTCGATGTGCCAGTGGCGCACGTCGTGATCGCCAGCAGCGATCCGTCGATGGCGATCGACGCGCGAGAGCCCACCGGGACCGAACGCGCTGCCAGCGTAGGCGTAGTGGCCCGTATCGAACGCGCGCGTGCCGAGCGCGCCGACCTCGATGTCAGTGGCCTGCTCACACTCGATGACCAGCAGGTAGGAGCCAGGGTCGGCCATCAGTCGTTGGCCGGGGTGGCTCCGCCAAGATCGGTCGACTCCTCACTGGCGTCCTCGCGGGCCTCCAGGAGCCGAATCCGCTCGGGGATCGGCGGATGGCTGTAGTGGAACGTCGCATACCACGGATGCGGGAACGGGTTGGCGAGGTTCTCGGTGGCCAACCGGGCCAGCGCATCGATCATCGGCTCGGCTCCCATCACGTCGGCCGCGAAGGCGTCGGCCTCGCGTTCGTGTTTCAGCGAGAGCCGATTGGCCAGCGGCGCGGTGAACTGAAGCACCGGGCCGACGATCAGCGCCGCCAGCAGGAGCCCCGCGTAGGTCGCCGTCTCGGGAATTCCGAACGCGGTATATAAGGGCTCGAAGGCAACGAGCGCGCCGAGGGCGGCGAAGACGACGCCCATGCGGACCGCGCTGCCCGCGAACTGCTTCCAGATGTGGGCCTCCTTCCAGTGGGCGAGTTCGTGGGCCAACACGCCCTGTAGCTCGGGGATCTCCATCGATTCGACCAGCGTGTCGAACAGCACGACCCGTTTGGTGCTCCCGAAGCCGATGAAGTAGGCGTTGAGCTGTGAGGACCGTCGGCTGGCGTCCATCGTGTAGATGTCGCTCGTAGAGAATCCAGCCCGCTCGAAGACGTCCTCGACGGCGTCCCGCAGTTCACCCGATTCTACGGGGTCGAAATCGTTGAACAGCGGTGCGATCACACGCGGATAGAGCACTTGCATCACAAGCGAGAACACGACGAACAGCAGCCACGCGGCGAGCGGCCACAGCGTCGGCAGTGCGCTTATAAAGACGAGCACCGCGCCGCCGAGAACCGCGGTGAAGACGAGCGAGATACCGAGTGTGAGAAGCGTGTCACGGGCGAAGAGCCGTGGGGTCTGTTGGTTGAAGTCAAAGACCTCCTCGATACCGAACGTCGAGACGATGCTGAACGGCAGCGAAAACAACTGTGTGGCCACGACGAGGCCAGCGAAGAAGCCAACCCCCTGCAGCACGGTCGAGAGGCCGGTCGCTGTGAGGAGGCCGACTGCCCACTCAAGGGCTCCAGCGTAGAGGACGACAAGGAGGACCGCAAGGCCGATCCAGGACTGGAGTTCCGAGAAGGCGGTCGTGAGTCGGTGATAGTCATGGAGTTCGTTGTGGTCGTCGATACCCAGCGTGTCGGCAAGCCAAGCGGCGTTCCGGTCGACCAGCCGGTCGGCGTGCTGGACGTTGAGTACCGCCAGCGCGGTGAAAAACGCCTGTGTGCCGACCAACAGGACGACGAACGCGGCGTGGAGTTCGGGATACTGCATTTGAGTACCACGGACGTGATCGGCAGCCTAAACGTTGTCTGACTGGGTATCGACTTCAGGTTCGCTTGCAACACATCAGCACACCATATAGTCGTGATTTAAAGAAATATTTAAAAACCAGAGACATCGGATAACCGGTGTTTTTTATTATTTGACTGGTATCTAGCTGCTAATGGGTAGCACCGACACTCGCGCAGTAACCGTTCAGATCGGTGCTGTACTGCTGCTTGGGATTCTGGTTCTGATGTTAACGACCTACCAGGCAACGATCGTTCCGGATGCTAACAGAGTCACGGAGTTCGAACACAGCCAGAACGTTATCGACGAGATGCAGACGCTCCAGGCGGACTACCACAACACCATCTCGACCGGAGACGATATCGAGTCGACTGTCACATTAGGCACCGACTACCGATCGAGACTGTTTGCGGTCACGCCACCGCCGGTGGCGGGAAGCCTCACCACGACGGCCCCTGACCCGATCGAATCCGATGCGGTCGACATCGAATCGATCTGTGGAGCCGACGGATCGACGAGGGCACTCGAGTACGAGGCTAACTACCGGGAGTACCGGGACCCACCGACGATCACCTACGGGAGTTCAGTCCTGTATCTGGAGTTCGACGAGGAGATACTTGTCCAATCGGAGCAATCGCTCGTCTCGGGCGATCAGCTCTCACTGATGCCGCTGGAAGGGTCGATCGCGAAGCGGGGAACTGGGCGACAATCGGTCCGATTTCGCGCCGGGAAAATAGAGACGGTCGAACGGACAGTCGAAGACGATTTCAATCTCACCGTTCCGACGGGGATTCCGGCCGACCAGTGGGAAACCGACCCGAACCTACTCGCTGACGAACTGGTCTCGGAGGGGGGATCAGTCGAGCGGGTGGTAGAAAACGAGACCGCCAACGGGATCGACATCCAGTTGCAAAGCGGGAGCTATGACATCGACTGCCGCGTCACTGCCGTCGACCAGGAACCCTCGACGGGGCCAGCCGAGGATGGCTCCGGAGACGGTGGGGGCGGCGATAATGAGGACTCGTCGGTCGGACAGGGCGGGGAATCTGATTTCTCGGAGACGAACTCGGAGACCATTTCGTCTCCCGGCGGGCTCTGGACGGGAGTCGCGAATGTCAACTCGACCCTCCTGGACAATCCACGGTTTTCGCCGGTCGACGCCAGAGAAGGCGGGATCGAAAGCGACGGGGGCCATCGCTACTTCAGGCTCGGCCTGAGCATCTCCAATGAATCGACCGAGTACGTCTTTCTCATTGGCGAGGAGCGAGAAGGCATCGAGTATGAACTGGAGCCCAACCAGCGGGACTGGCAAGAACGGGACATCGGACTCTACAAATATACGGAGGGTGAGAACCCCGACGACGTCTTCCGGGACGAGGCGTTGACCGAGGCCGCACTCAACAACTGGCTCGACGGCGGAACCCTCGATCTCCTCAACAGGCTGTCGTACGAGGACCCCGCCGAAGTCGAGGACGACCTCGAAACGGTTCGAGAGTTCCTCGACAGCAGCGAGGCCAGCGAGGTTTATATCACCGACATGCACGGTCGAACCGAGTTGACACTCGACCGACGCGGCAGCGACAACGAGGCGTACTTCCTCTCGGTCGACGATGGCGAGGAAAACACCGAAACCCATGCCGTTCAGCCCGATGGAGGCGAGAGCTACAACGCGCTTCGGTTCGGGCTAATCAACCCGCTGCCCGACGAAGACATCGTAATCGAAACCGTCTCGATGGAGATCACCGACGGCCCCTCCGCAGCACGCGTCGAAAACGATGAGGACACATCAGGCGAATATAATGATGTCGTCTACTTCGATGGTGATGATCAAGCAGGGGCCATCGAAGACGGCTTTGACACCGGCTCGACGACGACCTTCGACCAGCAGGGCGATATCGGCGGCGATGACGCGGTCGAAGTGTACGTCAACGGGTTCGAAGACGCTGACGGCGATCCCGTCGATCTCGAAGTCGGCGATGAGATCGAAGCCACCGTGGAGTACGAGGTCGACGGCGAGACGTTCCAACAGACTCTGGCCTTCGAGATCGCCGACCGAACCGAGGCGTAACGGACGGGAATCCTATGCGGTATTCGGTCGTTCGGCGTCCATATCGGCAACCTCCTCTTCGAGCCACTCGCGGAACCATTTGACACGTTTGAGCCGCTGGTGGGCGATCGATTCGGCGGTATCGGATTCGAGCCGGTCGACGTGGTCGCGGCCGCGCTGGAAGACGCGGTCGACCATCCGGGCGGCATCCATGTGAGTCCTGGACTCATACCCCATTCGCAGCAGCATGAGGGCGGTACCGTTGGCCCCGATCTTATCGAGGATGTCGGCCTCGATCAGACACTGGGTTTCGAGGGGGAGCTCGGCCAACGACCCCTGGTGGGAGTGGGCCTCGATGGCCGCACAGACCTCGTCGACGAACGATTGGGGGAAGTCAGACCGGCTGGTGAGGTACTCGCGGGCGACGCTTGCGCCTTCCTCGGCGTGGATATCCTGTGGGGCTTCGAGCTTCGAAATGTCGTGGAACAGGGCCGCCACGGTGATAACATCGAGATCCGCACCCTCGTTTTTCCCGATCTTCCGGGCGAGATCGACGACGTTTTTGATGTGGTTGAAGCGGTAGTCGGCGCTGTGCCAGGGGTACCATCGCATTCGGCCGCCGTCGTCTTCGGTCTGGACGCTCGCGGAGAGATAATCATAGACGAACTGCTCCATCTCGGCGAACTCGTGGTCGGTGACTCCCGACTCCTTGATTTCAACACCCATGGGACCACCACCAGAGAGAGCGAACCGGTTGTTTCATTATCCAATAGAACGTCCGTTTCACTCTTAGGCGTTACGACAACGCTACCCAGTTGGGTACAGCTATCCACCGTTCGCGTTTCGCGGTCGGATATCCACCAGAATGCTGATATTCTTCGAAGAATGACTGTCGGGCAGGGCACGACGCGGGCGACCACCCGGCGATAGAGAGGCCCTGACAGACGATGACAGTGAACCCACGGGAGTACGATGCCGACGAACTGCGGGAGCTAGCTGGCGTCGAGCCGGTCGACGAGGGCTCGCAGGCGGCGACACCGGCACGGAAGCCGGAGGAGTCGATCCGTGATGAACAGTTCCGACAGCTGCTGGCGCTCCAGTCGGAACGCCAACAGCTCGACCAGCTCTCACGGCCGTTTCTGACGGCTCTTCCGGAGTCGGATCTCGGCACCGGACTTCGAGACGAGTGGCTGGATTTCCTCGTCCACGTCGGCGGCCAGGACCGGACCGAGAGCGCGCTCCACTACTACCGGCAGCTACGGTGGATTACACCGGCTGTCGAAGCCGAACTGCACACGTCGGTCCACCGGTTCCAGGAGCCAGTCCACGACCGGTCGCTGACCGCGGGTGATCATCGTCTCAGCCTCCTCTATATCGCCACGCTGGCGTCAGTTACGTGACCCACTATCACTAATCATGGCAGACGACACCGAAGACGGCGCGTTCGACGGCTCAAGCGACGCAAGCGAAATAACCCCTGTCGGGGTCAAACTCGGCAGCACACGCACAGTACTCCAATATCCAAAAGACGGCGAGATCGAAACCGTCCGGACACTCACCTGTCTGGCGACCTACGAGGACGCCATCACCGGCGAGGAGAAAGTCCTCTACGGCGAGCAGGCCGCTCAGGAGTTCCCCGATACGGTGGAGTTCATGCTCCGGTCGGGGCTTCCCGAGGACGACGATCGGGCGGAGCTCGCCTCGAAGTTCTTCAATGAGTTGGTCCGCGCACAGGACATTCCCGAAGACAGCGTCGTCGTCTATGCGATCCCGACGATCGACAACGACGAGGGGCTCGAAAACCTCACCGAGGTCATCGAGAACAGCCCGATCGGCCAGAAACTCGTCCGGAGCTTCCCCGAATCGCTCTGTGGGGCGGTCCCGGCGATGGGCGACGGCCTCGAAGCCATCGACGAGGTGTTCGTCGCGATCAACATGGGCTCGACCAACCTCGAAGCCTGCGCCTACCGCCACGCCGAACAGCTCGAACCCTTCTCGACCGGTGCGGTGACCGGCAGCGAGGTCGACCGCCGGATCGCCAATGCGGTCGAAGAAGAAACACAGGGTCGGGTCAACATCGACCTGACGACCGCCCGCGAGTACAAGGAGGAACACGGTGACTTCGTCGACTTCGAACCCTTCACCGACGTGATCCAGCAGCCCGGCGGCGGCTCCCACGAGTTCACCATCGAACGCAGCGTGATGGACGCGCTCAACGAGTACGTCGACGAGGCGGTCGACGAGATCGCCAACAACTTCCTCTCGGAGCTGGCCAACACCCACATGAAACCCTACCAGATCGCCCTCGGCAAGCCGATCGCCCTCACCGGCGGGATGGCCTGTATCCCAGGAATCGAAGACGTCTTCGAGGAGCGACTCTCCGAGGAACTCGACCGCGACATTACGGTCGTCGCAGCCGACCGACCCGATCTCGCTGCGGCCCAAGGAGCCCAGCGGATCGCCGGCAAGCTCGCTGACAACCTCTAAGCTAACGGCTCCATTATCTATTTGAAAGGTAGTCGTCGGCTACTACCCGTTCGATCCGTGTAGTCGGTTGCTACCGGTGACACCGATGTTACTTTTTGTTTAAGAGTGTGGCCGTCCAACAGCCAGTATGTCCGACATTCCACTCGAACACGTCCATATCGACCCCGAGCAGCCAACCGATGGCCCGGCACCGGCGGCCTTCGTCCTGCACGGCCGCGGCGCGAACGAGCAGGATCTCCTCCCGATCGCCAAAGAGCTCCCCGATACGTTCCATATCGTCAGCTTTCGTGCGCCCGACCGGCTCCAGGGTGGTTACACGTGGTACGACCTCGACCTCTCGGCTGGCGGGCTCCACCAGAGCCAGCCCGATGCGGCCGATTTCGACCGGAGCCGGGACCTGATCGCCGAGAGCGTCGACGCTGCCATCGACGCCTACGATCTCGATCCCGACCGGCTGGGACTCCTCGGCTTCAGCCAGGGGGCAATCACCAGCCTCTCGCTGCTGCTCGATTCGCCAGCGGACTACCAGTGGGTCGTCGCCCTCCACGGCTATCTTCCCGACTCCCACCGCGATCTCGAACCCGAGGGGATCGGCGACAAACCCGTCTTCGTCGCCGCCGGGAGTGCCGACGAGATCATCCCCGCGGCGCGCTCGGAGGCCGCCGCCGAACGCTTCGCGGAACTCGGTGCGGCGGTCACTTACAACGTCTATGATGCTCCCCACGGTGTGAGTCCCGAGGAGCTCGACGATCTGGTTGCGTTCGTCGAGGGCGTCTCCTCCGAATAGTGGCTGTCTAACTGACAATAGCTGGCGTATACTTATCAGTATCCGGTTCAAAGGCGGCGGTATGTCGACACAAAAACTGGGAGCCTCCGGCTCGGCCGACGGTGGGAGTTGGTGGCTACGGCGACCGGAAACAGTGGAGGAGTGGCTCGCCGCGACGGTCGCCGTGGTCGTCACCAGTCTGTTGGTCGGCGTCGCTCTCGGCTGGCCCAGGGGTGGCGTCTCCGCCGGGATCTTGTTCGGTGGAATCGGGCTTGTCATCACGGTCGACCGGCTGTGGCGACGCCTCGACCACCCCACCTAGCCTGCCTCGACCCGTTGGCCGCACTGTTCGATCAACTGTCTATCGGGTCGACGGCCGACCCCGAGGTAGTATCCGATGCGGCCAACAGATCCGACCTGTCGCTGATCGATACCAAACGACAGGTCGTCGCGGGTCGATATCGGACAACTGGTCGTGGGTCGACTGCTCAAACGACTGCAGGACTAAACACCCGGCAGCGTGTCGATATAGCCGAACGTTTCGACGGCGACCCACGCGACGAACAGTCCGTAACAGCCCAACAGGAACTGGGCCTCGCGGCGTGTGATCTGGAGCTTGATTCGCATGATCGCAAACAGGATGATCGTTGCCAGCGTCAGCACGCCCATCATAGGCACCGCGAGATCGTAGTTGACTGTGGTCGAGCCGACCAACAGCACGCCGACCGGCAGCGCGACCAGCAGGTCGAAGGTGTTGCTCCCAAGGACGTTCGAGAGGCTGACCTCGCCTGCCCCCCGGGCGGCCGCCCGGACACTCATGATCGCATCCGGGAGGCTCGTCCCGGCGGCGACGATGATCAGCCCCCAGATGAACTCCGGCGAGTCCAACAGCTCGCCGAAGCCAAGGGCCGCCCGGATCAGTCCCTCGACTGCAACCACGATCAACACGAGGCCGACCGCCAAGCGGAGCCACTCGCGGCGGATCTCGATCGACTCCTCGCTGACCGGCGGCTCGTAGTCCGAGATATCCTGGTACTGAATGAAGAGATACAGCCCGTAGACGGCCAGCGGGATCAACGCCAGCGGTCGGCCGATCACCGAGGTGCCGACCGAGCCGTTGGTGTTGTAGATCACGCCGAAGGAAAACGTGAGCAACAGGACGGCGATCGAGAGCATATAGAACTGCGCCTCCTTATAAACGACCGCGCGGTTGACCCCCAGGGGACTCCGGCCGATCGCGCTGACCGCCGGAATCACGAGGATGTTGAAGATCGCCGAGCCGACGATGGTGCCGACGCCGAGATCGAAGGTGTCGTGGAGCAGCACCCCGAGGACCACGCTGGCGAGTTCGGGGAAACTCGATCCGATGGCGACGATCACTGCGCCCTGGACGACCGCGGGCAGCCCGTAATACAGGGCGAGCTTCTGGCTGGATTCGTCCAACAGCTCGCTTCCCTTCCAGACGACCGCCGTCGAGACGACCGTCAAGCCGAGCAACGTAACGACTGACACGACCGTGAGTGGTCGACGGGCCGTAGTAAGCCCCTCGGTTCCGTGGCTCTTTGGGGGCGTGGGGTGGCCAGTGGCGGTCGAGAGGGCCGTATCCGGCAGGTTCAAACAGGTCGATCTCCAATGGGAAGTCATGAGCGTCGAAACCGCAACACTCGAAGGTCTGGGTCGTGAACTGGGCAAGAAGATCGCCGACAGTCCCGAACACGAGGCGTTCGTCGAGGCCAACGAGGCCGTCGAAAACGATGCCGAAGCCCAGGAGATGATCCGCGAGTTCGAGGAGCTCCGCCACGAGTTCATGGTCGACCGCGAGGCTGGCCGTGCCGACCGCGAGTCGATGCGCGAGGTCCAGGAGGCCCAGCGAAAGCTCCACAACCTGCCGGTGATGGAAGAGTACCTCGACGCTCAGGAGGCGCTCCAGGAGCGGCTCGAAGCGGTCAACATGGCCATCTCCGAGGAACTGGCCGTCGACTTCGGCGGCGAGGCTGGCGGCTGCTGTCAGGACTAGGCCCTAGTTTTAGATACGAGACCGCAGCACAGGCGGTATGGATCTCGTCGTGACGACGCCCGGCGTGTCGACGCCCGCGCTTCGCCCGGCCCTCGAATCGGAGCCACGCGAGGGGCTCTTGGTGATCGACCGGGCGACACGCTGTGGCACAACGGCCGTCGATCCGACGACTGCGAGCCGACTGCGGCTGGCGGTCGCGCCCTGTGCGGTCTCACTGCACGCCGCCGACCGGATCCAGCGGCGCATGGACCAGTCGGTCGACGGCGTGATCGTCTGCCAGAGTCGGTCGGACTCGCCGTCCGATGACCGACTTGAGACGAGATTCGACTGTCCCGTCTCGGTCCACACGCCGACCGGCGAGCACAGTCGAGCCCCACGTTATTCGAAGCGATAATTCGGGAGGTACTCTTAAGCCCACCCGGACGAACCGCTCGGTGATGAGCAGACGCCTCTCGACGGGGATCGACGTGCTCGATCGGCAGCTCGACGGGGGGATACCAACCGGCAGTATCGTGCTGTTTTCGGCCGATCCGGCCAGCCAGTCGGAGCTGCTGCTGTACGAGGTGACAGCGGTGCGGATGGCGCTGTATCTGACGACGATCCGCTCGGATCAGGCGGTCCAGGACGCCCTCGACCGGACCAGCCGGTATACGAACGTCGGCGAGCCGACGATCCGGGATATCGGCGTCGAAGCCCCGCTGGATCAGGGCAACAAGCTCCTGGGAACTCTCCCCACGGAGTCGACGCTGATCGTCGATACCCTCGACCCACTCGAACGCCAGGAGGCCAGCCGCTACCGCTACTTCCTCAACCAACTCCAGACACAGATGCGGAACACCGAAAGCATCGCTATTCTCCACGCGATGGAGGGTCGGTCAGTGCCGGAGCTTCGGGACGTGACCGAGCATATGGCGGACGTCGTATTTAAACTCAACACCGAGGTCCAGGGGACCGAGATCGTCAACCGGCTGTCGGTCCCCAAATTCCGCGGCGGCCGCGCGCTCGACGAGACGATCAAGCTCAAACTCTCGACGGGCGTCTCGATCGATACGAGCCGGGATATCGCCTGAACGGCCGATCGAGCGGGAACCGTTGCTGGCAGGAACCACTCGGTTCACAAGGATTTATCACCGTCCTAGCTAACAGTATAGCAATGGCTAGCGTGTCTATCACCCCGATCCGGCTCCGATCGAGACCCCGACAATGAACAAGATCAGTCTCCTGTTGTTGGTCCTCGTCGCGTTTGCCGTTGCAGGAGTTGTCGGGCTGCTTGTCCTCGCCCCCGAGAGCATGATCGAAAACCCGCCGGGGATCGTCGTTCCGTACGGACTCGGCCTGTAAGACGGTGTCCGTGGCGTCGGCTGTGTCGACCGGCCTGCTCCAGATTCCCCCAGTCACACTGGGGATGATGGTCGTTTTTGCGGTCATTCTGCTGGCGCTCCTGTTGTTCGTCACCGAACCCGTCCCGATCGATATCACCGCCATCGCGCTGGTCGTCGTCCTCGTCGTCTTAGAGCCGTGGACGACGATTACCCCCGCCGACGGGCTGTCGGGGTTTGCGAGTTCGGCGACGATCACCGTGTTGGCGATGTTCATTCTCAGCGAAGGCGTTCGTCGAACGGGCGTCGTCAAACAGCTCGGCGATCGGGTCGTCGACTGGACCAAGGACAGCCCGCTCAAACAGTTGGGCGCGGTCGTCGGCATTTCGGGTGGCTCTGCTGGCTTCGTCAACAACACCCCGGTCGTCGCGGTGATGATTCCGATGGCGATCTCGATTGCCAAACAGACCAACAGCTCGCCCTCCAAACTCCTCATGCCGATCTCGTTTGCCTCGATGATGGGCGGGACGCTGACGCTGATCGGCACGTCGACGAACATTCTGGCCTCCGATGTCTGGGACCGGGTCGGCGGCCCGGCGACCGAACCCTTTTCGATGTTCGAGTTTACCGCCGTGGGGCTGATCGTCCTCGCAGTCGGCAGCCTCTATCTCCTGACTGTGGGGCGATACCTCACGCCCGAGCGGATCAAACCCGAACTCGAACTCACCGCGGAGTTCGAGCTGGCCGACTACCTTACTGAAGTCGTGGTCCGCGAGGAGTCACCGCTCGTCGGTCGGACGATCCAGGAGAGTCTCCAAACGCTCGCGGTCGATGTCGACATCGTCCACCTCGTCCGTGACGGCGAGACGTTCGGCGAGCCGCTGGCCCGCAAAGAGCTTCGGGAGGGCGACATCCTGCTGGTTCGGACCGACCGCGAGACGCTCCTGGAGCTGATCGACACCGAGGGCGTCGACCTCCTGCCGCAGACGACCCACCACGATGCGGATTTCGAGACCGACGCCGACGGAACGCTGATCGAGGCCGTCGTCCTGCCGGGGACGAACCTGATCGGGGAGACGCTGGCCTCGCTGAACTTCAGAGGGCGATACGACGCGACCGTGTTGGCGATCCGCCGGGGGAACGCGGTGATCCGCCAGCGGATGGATCACACGCCGCTCCGCGGCGGCGACACGCTGCTGTTGGAGACGACGGGCGAGACCGCCGACCGGCTGATCCGCAACCGGGCGTTCGTCGTCGCTCAGGACCCCGACTGGACCAGCTACCGCCGCTCGAAGACGCCGGTTGCCCTCGGCATCGTCGCCGGGGTGGTCGCCGTCGCGGCGGTGGGCTGGCTGCCGATCGTCGTCTCGGCGCTCGCTGGTGTGGTGGCGATGGTGGTTTCGGGCTGTCTCAAACCCACTGAAATCTACGACGCCGTCGACTGGAACGTCATCTTCCTGCTGGCGGGCGTGATCCCCCTCGGTATTGCGATGGAACAGACCGGTGCGGCCGAGTGGCTCGCGGCGCTGGTCGTCGCTGGAAGCGCCGACTTCGCGCCGCTTGTCGTGCTGGGCGTCTTCTATCTGTTGACCTCGCTGTTGACGAACCTCGTCAGCAACAACGCCAGCGTCGTGTTGTTGATCCCAGTCGCGTTCGATGTCGCCACCGCCATCGGAGCCAACGCGTTTTCCTTCGTGTTGGCGGTCACCTTCGCGGCCTCGACCGCCTTTATTACACCCGTGGGCTACCAGACGAACCTCATGGTGTACGGCCCCGGCGGCTACCGGTTTTCGGACTTCTTCCGGGTTGGTGCACCCCTGCAGCTCCTGTTGGCGGTCGTCACCACGCTGTCTATCGGGTGGCTGTATGGGGTATGATTCCACCAAATGTAATCAGCGGTGATAACTAGAAGGGAAAGTTGATACAGCAGTTTCCAGAGTACCTAGGTATGACGAAACGGGAGGGGGGGTCTCATCTTCTCTATGTCGATCCTGATCCGGCATACCGGCGGAACGTACCGTCGGCGTTGGAGCCGGAGTGGGTGGTGACAGCTGCGGAATCCGTCGAAGCAGCAACTGCGGCGATGGATGGCTCGTTCGACTGTGTGGTGGCAGCCGACGAGCTTCCGGAGATGGGAGGACTAGAGTTTTTGGATTCGGTGGAATCGGAGACCGACGAAACGCCGTTCGTGTTGTTTACGGCCGAGGAGGATATCGATCTGGTACGGCAGGCGTTTCGGGCGGGCATCAACGACGTGATTTATAAACAGCGCTCGTCGGATGTGACTGCCGACGGGGAGCCAGACAGCTCGACCGACATGATCGATAGCACCGACGGTATCGTCGGGCTTCGGCACTGTCTCGACAGTCTCGACATCGGCTCGACCGATCTCAACGGGATCACACTCGACGTCTCGCGGTCGCTGATGGGCGCGGCCGCCGACGAAGTCGATATGAAAACCGAGTGGGCCCTCCAGTCGTTGGCCGAGGAGATCGACGCCAACCAGTGTCTGATCTACGAAGTCGACGACGGAACGCGGCTCGAACTGACACACGGCTGGACCGACGACGAAATCGGCGACAGCGAGACACATCGGCAACTGTTCGGGGTCGGCTCCGAGACGGTTCCAGCCGACCAGTTTCCCGGCTTTGGCTCTCAGCTCCAGCAGTTCGAGCCAGCCTGTGTCGACATCACGGCAGCCGCCGAGCCGGAGCCAACCGGCGGTACAGCCACCACACCCGCGAGCAACGGCGACAGCGGTACGACGGCCGTTGTCTCCTCGGAGGCATCGCCCGAGTTGCCCGCCGATGGCGACAGGGGCACCCTCCTGGCGCTGCCGGTCGTCATCGAGTGGCAGCTCTCGGGGACGATCGTTATTACCGTCGAACAGCCGCGGGAGTGGAGCGAGGAGGCCCGCCAGCGACTCCAGGCGGTCGGCGAGCTCGTCGGCCACATGGAGCGCCGCCGCCGCCAGCGCCAGGAGTTGGAGCGACAGAATGAACAGCTCGAACAGTTCGCCTCGGTGATCAGCCACGACCTCCAGAACCCGCTGAACGTCATCTCGGGGTACCTCGAACTCGCCATGGAGACCGGCAACCTCGACCGGCTCGACCCTGCTCTCGACGCCGCCGAGCGTATGGAAGAGATGCTCGACGATCTGTTGACGCTCGCCCGTGAGGGCCGGGCGGTCGGCGAAACCCAAGAGGTTGAACTGCAACCCATCGTCCAGGAGGCCTGGGAGAGCGTCGAGACCTACGACGGCAGCCTCGAACTCGTCGGTCTCGACGATCTCGACCCCGTCGAGGCAGACGGATCGCGGCTCCAGGAGGCCTTCGAGAACCTCTTCAAGAACGCCGTCGTCCACGCCGGGAAAGACGTGAATCTGCGCGTCGAGGCCGACGACGGCACCGTTTATATCGCCGACGACGGGCAGGGGATTCCCGAGGACAAACGGGATGTCGTCTTCGAGTACGGTCATACCGGCGGCGACGGCACCGGGCTGGGTCTCGCCATCGTCCGGTCGATCATCGAGGGCCACGACTGGGAGATCGAGGCCGCCGAAAGCGAGGAAGGCGGCGCACGGTTCGATATCGACCTCGGCCGGTGAGTAGCCTCCTTAGTGGAGTTTGAGTTCGACCCGTCGACCGTCGGGATCGCGCACGTAGACCGCCCAGTCGCGGCCGTAGGCTCCATATCGCCTGTACGGTTCGCCATCCTCGACGGTGATGCCTGCCGCGCGTAGCTCGTCGATCAACGCCTCGATTTCGGCTTCGGTCTCCATCTCCGACGAGCGGAGCAACAGACAGAGGTGATCGCTTGAGACGTCGATCGGTTCGTCGGTCGGCACGAGATGGATGTGTCGACCACCCGCAACGACCGCGACGTAGGGAACCTCGCTTTGCTCGTACCGCTGGCAGTCCCGAATCTCCATCCCGAGGAGGTCGTGGTAGAATTCGAGGGCTGCGTCGAGATCCGAGACGCGAATGGCGACGTGGTCGAGGTCGACGACATCGATATCCATACCTCCGTTTGGATGGCGGTCGGCAAAAATGGGTCCGGTGGGTGAGCGCCGTCGACTGGCTGCTACTCCGGAGTGGGTGCCCCTGTCTCGCCTGTCGTGCCGTCGCCTTCGAGAATCTCTTTGGTCTTTCGGTGGCGATAGCGGAACATCGGCTCGAAGCCGACGACAGCCGCGGGATCGACTCGACCGCCGAGGGGACTGGGGAGTTCGTACTCGACGGTATCGATGAGGACGGTCTCGTTGCCATCGCCGTACATCTCGTGGGTGTGTATCCACAGATCGAAGGGACCGCCGAGCATATCGTCGCGGAACATCCGGTAGCCCTCGCCCTCCCGTCGGTCGGTGATCCGCGAGAGCCACCGGCTTTCGGGGAACAGGCCAAAGGGTTTGGATCGCATCGAGATCTCGCTTCCTTCGACCAGCTCCTCGGGGTCGGCCTCGCCGTCCGGCCCCCGAACCGACGAGACGGTGAGTCCCATCCAGTCGGGCGTCAGGGCTTCCAGCCCGTCGGTCGTCGAATGGAATTCCCAGACCTCATCGAGGGGAGCCTGGATTCTGCTTCTGCGTCTGTAGGTCGACATAGCTGTCATAGGGGCGGTACGGGCAAAAGAAACGCGGCGTGGCTGGGATGGCGTCAGATCGTGAACCGCTCGACGGCGGTTCCGGCCCGCCGCAGGTCGGTGTCGCTGGCGGCCGCAACCGTCACCGGGATCTCGCCGTGGTCGATCGGGATCGTCAGCTCGAATTTCCCGTCTTCGACCTCGCCGATCGCGCTGTCGGCGGTCACCTTGACTGCGACGAGCTCGCCGTCAGTTTCGCCAGTGACCTGCAGGCTGTCGTCGACGATCCGCGTTTCGACACGGAGCGTCGGCTCTTCATCGCGCTCGTCGCCGAGATACCGGTCGGCGACTGCGGTGGGCTGCTCGACTGGCTCACCGGCATCGATGCCATGAGCCAGCCGGATGAACTGGGCCATACTCCAGGCGAGTGGGGTCGCTGCACCGGTCCCCTCGCCGATATCCCAGTTGTAGTCGTTCTCGATGTGGCGGTCCCAGACCTGCTCGGCGATCATCCGCCCGCTGTTGGCGAAGCCGGCCATCGTCTCCAGCATCGACTGCGGTTCGAGCGGCCCCTCGTCGGTTCCGGCAAGGAGTTCGTACTCGCCGCGCTCGCCGGTGAAGATGGGCCACAAACGCCCTTTGCCTTTCGTCTGCACGGACCACGGCGCACCCTCGGCCTCCTCGGCGCGCTCGCCGTAGCCGTCGCCGTTGTAGCGGTAGAACGCCGGGCCCTGCGGCGTGTCGACCCGGATCGTTTCGTCGACCTCGGTCAGGGAGTTCAGGATGACTTCGTCGTCGTACGGCTTGATCCCCAAGCGAGTGAGTTCCAGGAACCCTCCATCAATGATCTCCCGTTCGTCGAGCGTCGGTCCCGCGTTCGCGAGCGTTCGCAGATGGCCCGCCTCGGGGTTGCCGTCGCGGGTGACGCGCACGTAGTACGGCGTGTGCGTGTGCAGATCGGTGCCGGTCTCGGTCGCGGTCCACTCCTCGACGCGGTCGGTCCACTCGTCGGCGAGCGCAAGCCACGGCAGGGCGTCGGCCGTCTCGCCCTCGTCGATGGCGAGATCAGCCGCCGAAACGAGGCCCGCGATCTCCGCCGCAATAGAGGACGGCGAGTAGCCCGCCTCCTCTTCCCATCGCTCCTGGGCAGTTGCGGGGCCGTTGCGGGCGACGTAGTCCGCCGACCGCTTGACGTTGATATAGTCGTACTCGACATCCGCAAAGCCCACACCGCTTTCGGCCAGCTGGTAGGCCATGATCAGCGGGAAGGAGATGTTGTCGATCTGCTCGCCGCCCCACCGGGTCAGCCCGTTGACGTAGGTGTTCTGGGGGATAAAGCCCTCCTCGTCCTGCTGGTACTCGAAGATGAACTGGAGGGCGTCGGTCGCCGTCTTGCGGTCGTCGAGCGCCTCGAAGACCGTAAAGACCTGATAGAGGTCCCGGGACCAGACGAAATTATACCCATAGCCCTTCGGCTCGTCGGCAGTGACGGCCTCGCCCCACGGCACCGAGGGGCTGGCGATGCCAGCGCCCATGTAGGTCTTGTCCTCGACGGCCCGCAGGGCCATCAGACAGCTCTTGTACTGGGCCAGCAGGTCGTCGTCTCCCGTGACCGAATCGGGGAACGACTTGTCGGCCAGGAAGTCGTCCCACGTTTCGGCGTAGGCCGACCGGACGTCCTCGTAGCCGCGAGCCAGTGCGCCTTCGGCCTCACCGAGGGCGGCGGCGGTGTCGGCGTTCTCGCCGAACCCGATCGCGACCTGTTCGTTGACGTCGCCGGTGCCGATCCGGCCCACCAGCACGATGTTGTCGTCGTCGAGTCGGTCGGTCGGCACAGGCCGTTTGCCCGAGGCGAACAGTTTCGAGAGGTGCTCGGAGCCAGCCGAGCCGACAGTCGCCCAGTCGAACCGGCTTGAGGTGGTCATCGCCGCCGCAACGCTGTAGACGTCGCCGTTCTCGTCGGTCAAAAGTGGCTCGGAGCCGGTGTCGTAGGCCTCGGCATCCCGGGCAGCCAGGTGGTAGTTGCCGGTCTCGCCGAGCCGGTAGCCCCGGTCTCTGGTGCCGGTGTTGGTCAGCGCCATGTCGGCCATCGCGTAGACGTCGTACTCGTTGTCGTCGTCGGCCGTGAAGTCGACGTCGGCGACGATCGCGTCGTGGTTCGGGTCGATCGCGTACTCGACGGTGAGCGTCCACTCGTGGCCCCGGCCGTCGCCGCGTTCGGTGATGACGTGGCGGAAGAGTAGCGCGTCGTCGTCGGTCGGCTCGACGCGACGCTCGATGGTGTCGGTGTCGTCGTCGATCCGCGTCTCGTTGTGGGTACGGGCGGTGTACTCGGACTTCTCGCCGGTGTCGGCGACGAGGAAGTCCACGGTTCTGAGGTTCATCAGGTCGACCCGTGGGAACCGGACCTCGGTGAGTGCCCCCTCCGTGAGGGTGTACCAGACCTTCGAGGCGTCGCTTTTCCCGTGGTCGGCGACCGTACCGACGCCGTATTTTTCACCCGTTGTCCACCGTGGCCGACTTTCGGGCCCCGATGGGGCGGGCGTCGAGCCCGGCAGGGCGTTCTGCTCGCGGAGGGCGGCGGTCGCCCGGAGCCGGAGGGCGTGAGACCAGCCCAGGGGTGCGGCACCGTCGAGGGTCCCGTCGTCGAAAACCTGCTCGGAGAGATAGCCCGCATCGCTGGTCAGTGGGCCGTCGGGCAGCAGCAGCGAGTAGAGCGTCTCGGCGATCTCGAAGTACTCCTCGGCCTCGTCGTCGCGGTCGTAGTCGGCCAGCAGCACGCCGAGGTCGGCCGCCGCGTTCGCGCCCCAGGCCGTCGAGACGCTCCAGATCTTCTCGCCTGCCTGCCCCTCCGAGCGCCACGTATCGCCCTCGAATCGGGCGAGCCCGGCGACCTCGCTGTCGTCGGGGTCACGATAGAGGTTATCGAAGACGTGCCGGATGTGGTTCGTGAGTCGGTCGACCGTCGACTCTTCGAGGTCGGTCAGCTGGTCGTAGGCGACCAGCGCCTCGACGATCGCAAACGTCCCCGAATCGATCCGGTTGTCGATCTTCCCGCTTTTGTTGAGCCGGAGGCCGTAGACCTGCCGCTTGTCGCTCCAGAGCTTGTCCAGGCTGTCGACGATCGTGTCGGCCTGGTCGCGGGCGTGGGTCGCGGTCTGGTGGTCCACGGGGGCGTTGGCCACCGTCGCGTAGGCGGTGAGGTAGGCCGCCGCCGTGTGGGTAAAGCGGCCGTCCATGTTCTCCCAGAGGTTCTGACACCGGCCGGGAAGCCCGTCGTCCTCCAAGGTCTCGTCGAGCACCGCAAGGGCGTCGTGGATTGTCTCTCTGACCGAGGCGGTCAGTTCCTCGGAGAGCGTCTCCTCGCGTTCGGTCAGCAGCGTCGCCAGGAAGGCGACCGCGCTGGCGGTCTGATCCGACTGATACTCCTCGTTGCCTGCACCCTCGACGCGGCTGTGGGCCCATCCCGGCGCGAGCGAGCCGTCGACGGCCCACGCCCGATGGGACCACGAGCCGTCCTCGCGTTGGGTCTCACAGAAGAACTCCGCTGTGGCCTCGATGTTTCGCTGGAGATCGAGTTCCAGGAGGCTGTCGGCTTCAAGCAGCTGGCGGCCGGTTTCGGCCTCGTCGCGGAACCATGTGTAGCCGTAGCCGCCGGAGTTACTATAAAAGGGGTCGAACTCGGGGGCGGCGATGTGTGCGCCGGTCGGTGCGGTAAGCAGCGACAGTGCCCGGAGATCCGAGCGGACGACTGCGCCGTTGGGGGCCGAATCCGGCACCGATACCTCGGCGCGCTCGCGTCCGGCATCCCGGATGTCGTCGGCTGTACGGTGGGCCTCCGCACACCGGCGGATGTCGGCGAGTGCTTCCTCGCGGCCGAGGCTGTCGTGATCCGACAGCTGGGTGACGAGCGTAGTTCTGGCCGCCCGGCCGCTCTGATTGAGCGGGGCGTTGACCACGACGTCGCCGCTGAGGTGGGTGTCCTCGAAGCGGTTGATGACCGCATCCCGCGGGAAGTCGAAGGCCTCCTCCGAAAGCACCTCCTCGAAGCGCTCGGGGATCTGGCCCCGAACGTCAGTAATACCGTTGGAAGCGGTGACGTAATCGTGTTCGGCGCGGTGGAATACCTCGACGGTCTTGGTGTCGTCGGGGCCGACGTCCTCGTGGATGAGTCGGCCGACCTGTGTTTCGCGGCCCTCGGGGGCGAACGTCAGAAACGCCGTGAGCTCGGCGTCGGCGGGGATCGCCCCGCGGAGTTCGACGTGCGTGACGTGGGCCCGGCCCAGCGTGAGGTCGTACTGGTGGACGGTGAACCCGCGGGCGTCGTACTCGGTTTCGACGACGTTCGTCTCGCGGTAGTAGTGCTGTCTGACCGTCGAAAACTCGTCGAACCACTGGGTGCCGTCAGCGGTTTCAATGCCCAGTCGTGACCGATCGATACCGTAGAGTCCAGAAAGCGCCGACGAATAGTCGCGGAGGCTGCCCTCGGGATCGACGTAGACGAGCCGATCGCCGTGGGCCGAAAACGCGCCATCGGTGGTCCGACACTCCTCGGGAAAGCGTCGACCCCTGTGGCGCTTGTACTCGTTCAACGCAGTGCGAAGTCGCATGTACTCCCTGATTGGGGGTCTACAACTAAGTATTGGCGGCTCGATCCTCCCGGTTACCCGACAATTGGGGTGAACGACAGTGATAAATTCGGCGGTTGGGACAAACCTGAATAGAGTTAAAATAATTGTGAGAATTCTCGAAATATATAAATAAATCATCCAAGATTCCGGTTATGAGTAGTTTCCAAATACATAAGACCAAAGTGAGAGAGTGTTTTTAGTAGCAATATGGACCATCCAGGACCGCCGCAGTTCATCGCGGTTGGCGATAGCTTACAGCTCGCGCCACGGGACCCCGACCCCGAGGCCGACTACGAATGGACGATCAGCGAAGCGCCGCTCGCCAGCGAGGCAACGGTCGGCGACGACGCGGTCGAGCAGTTCATCCCCGACGTACCCGGCCGGTACACGGCGACGCTGCGGACTCCCTCCGATCAGTTCGATCTCTCGATCCGCGTCTTCCCGAGCGACCGCCGACCGACCGGCGAAGGCTCCGGTTCGGGCCGCAGCGGCCAGAGCGGCTACAGCGGGATGAGCGGCCAGAGCGGCTCGGCGCGACCCTTCAAAAGCGGCGGCGTCAGCGGCTCCGGCTCGGGTGCGCTCGGCGAATCCAGCGGCGAGGGCAGCGGTCGACCGCGCATCCGACTCGACGCCGAAATCGAGGGCGACGAAGCCGTCGTCACCGCGACGCCGACGCCGAACCCCGCCTCGACGCAGGACGCCGACGAGCTCGACATCGAGTTCATGCTCGACGACCGCGACGGCGTCACCGAGGGCGACGTCACGATCGACGACCGCGAGCTCCGCATCCCGCTCGAAGCCATCGGCGAGCAGGTACGCGTCCACGCGGTCGCCATCGGCGACAGCTACAGTGTCGCCGACGCGGTCACTGTCGATCGACTCACCGACGACGAGGAACTGGTCACCGACGGCGGCGTGACCACGACCGGCAACTTCGCGGTCCACCGCCCCAACGACCCCCCGGAGTGGGGCAAACGCGTCACACTCTACGAGATCTACGTCCGCGGCTTCGCGGCCGACGACGAGGAGGCAGAGACGACCTTCGAGGCGCTCGAAAACCGCCTCGACTACATGGAGGAACTCGGCGTCGACTGTCTGTGGCTCACGCCCGTGCTCCAGCACGACGGCGCGCCCCACGGCTACAACATCACCGACTTCTTTTCGATCGCGGACGACCTCGGCGACCGCGAGGACTACGAGTCGTTCGTCGAGGCGGCCCACGAGCGGGATATGGCCGTCCTCTTCGATCTCGTGATGAACCACTCCGCGCGGGATCATCCGTACTTCCAGGACGCCTACCAGAACCCCGACTCGGAGTACTACGACTGGTACGAGTGGCAGGACAACGGCGAGCCAGGCACCTACTTCGGCTGGGAGTACATCGCCAACTTCGACTTCACGAACCTCGAAGTCCGCGAGCACCTCCTCGAGGCCGTCGACGAGTGGGCCGAAGTCGCCGACGGCTTCCGATGTGACATGGCGTGGGCCGTCCCCGAATCCTTCTGGAAGGAGATGCGCGAGCGACTCAAGAGCAAGGACCCGGAGTTCCTTCTCCTGGATGAGACGATTCCGTACATCGCCGACTTCCACGAGGGGATGTTCGACATCCACTTCGATACGACGCTGTATTTCACCCTCCGGCAGGTCGGCAACGGACACCAGCCAGCCGAGTCGATCCTGGATGCCGTCGAGGGGCGAAAACGCTCGGCGTTTCCGGATCACGCCGCCTTCATGCTCTACATGGAGAACCACGACGAGACGCGCTACGTCGTCGAGTGCGGCGACGAGGCGACCAAGGCCGCCGCGGGCGCACTGTTTACGCTCCCCGGCATTCCGATGCTGTACGGCGGCCAAGAGTTGGGTCAGCGCGGTCGACGCGACCATCTCGCGTGGGACCACGCCCGCGAGGAGATCCGCGAGCACTACGACGACCTGATTCAACTCAAGGAGAACCACCCGGCCCTCGGCGAGAACGGCGACCTCGAACGCATTGAGTACGAGGCCGACGACGCCTCGAAGGTCGTCGCCTTCGGCCGTGAGGGCGAGGACACCGAGTACGTCGTCCTGCTCAACTTCGGCGAGGGGACCGAGACGGTCGGCATCGACAAAACCGTCGACGCGACCGATCTCGTCTCCGGCGACTCGATCGCCGCCGAGGAAGGACTGACCGTCGACGACGTGGCAGTCGTCGAAGTCGACGAGTAGATCGGCGCGCGGCGGCGCGAAGTCGACAGCGAGTCCGTTCGACCGCCGGACCGCTGTTTCGTCGACTACCCGATATATCACGAGTCGAACTCACACACGAGGGGAGAGCCGCGTTTTTCAAGTAGTCCCGACCAATACGAACGAGTAACTGATGAGCGAGGACTTCTACGAGGTGCTCGGTGTCTCACGAGACGCCTCCGAAGACGAGATCAAAAAGGCCTACCGGAAGAAGGCCGCGGAGTATCATCCCGACGTGAGCGATGATCCGAACGCCGAAGAGAAGTTCAAGCAGGTCGAGAAGGCAAAGGAGGTCCTCACAGACGAGGAAAAGCGGCAGGCCTACGACCAGATGGGCCACGACCGCTTCGAGCAGGCCGAAAAGCGCGGCGGCTTCGACGGCCAAGGCCCCGGCGGTGGCGCAGGCGGCTTCGGCGGCGGTGGCATGGGTGGTATGGGTGGTGGCGGCGGCTTTGAGGACATCTTCGAGCAGTTCTTCGGCGGCGGTCGCGGTGGTGGCGGCCGCGGCGGCGGCCAACGCCGTAACCAGCCCCGACAGGGTCGGAACCTTCGGACCTCGATGGAGATCACCCTCGAAGACGCCTACAACGGCGTCGAAAAGGAGTTCACCATCACGCGCCCCGAGACGTGTTCGGAGTGCGGCGGTGCGGGCCACCCTGACGACGCCGAGGTCTCGACCTGCCGGGAGTGTGACGGCACCGGCCAGACCACCCGTGTCCAGCAGACCCCCTTCGGCCGTGTCCAGCAGCGTTCTACCTGTCCCCGCTGTGGCGGCGAGGGCGAGACCGCCGACAAGACCTGTGGCACCTGTGGCGGCGACGGCATCGAGGACAAACAGGTCACGCTGACCGTCGAGGTCCCGGCCGGTATCAGAACGGGTCAGACACTTCGCATGGACGGCGAGGGAGCCCCCGGTGAGAACCGGGGGCCGAACGGCGACCTGCTGATCGACATCGAGATCGCCGACCACGACACCTTCGAGCGGGACGGCGACGATCTCCACTACAACCACGCGATTTCCTTCCCGCAGGCGGTCTTCGGCGACACCGTCGAGATTCCGACCCTCGACGGCACCAAGAAGATGGACATCCCGGCAGGCACCCAGAGCGGCGAGCAGTTCCGCCTCCGCGGCGAGGGGATGCCACGGCTCCGCGGTCGGCGCTCGGGGCACCTGTTCGTGACCGTCCAAGTCGTCACGCCCGACTCGCTCAACAAGGACCAGCGCGAGGCCCTGGAGGCCTTTGCCGAGGCCGGTGGCGAGGAAGTCGACGTGAGTGAGGGCTTCTTCGAGAAGATCAAAAACAGTTTCTGAGCGGTCGGCTGCCGATCCGAAACACGTTGTTTTCGGGCTCGATAGCGACTGGTACGTGCGATTTCACCGGAAGCGCGGTGTCTATGAGTTCTGTTGACACGCGCCAGCGACAACGGGGTGTTTTTGGATCGGTGTTGCCTACGCCCGCCATGGACGCGGCTGTACTCGGCGATCTGTTGGCGCGCGACAAGCGGCGGAGCCAGCCCGCGGTCGTGGTTCCGGCCGCCGACCGCGAGATGAGCTATCACGACTTCATTACGACCGCATACAAATCGGGCAACGTACTCCGGTATCTGGGCCTTAGCGCCGACGCGCGGCTTGCGGTCGACCCCGCGCTCCGTCCCGAACCGCTGCTCGCCTTTTTAGGGGCTGCCCAGCTCGGAGCCGTGACGACGTTCGATTCGACCGCTGAGGCCCGGGTTCGGCTGGTGTCGGTCGACGACGAGGCCGCCCACACCGAGCGCGGGGGCCGACTCGCCGTGTTCGGCGGCTCCCCCGAGGCGACCACGACGACCCACTGGGAGCAGGAGGTCTGGAGCGAGAACCCCGCCTTCCCGCCGACGGAGGTCGACCCTGAATCGACGGCGCTCGTCGCTGGCGACCAGCAGTACAGCCACCGCCGCCTTTTAAAAATGGCTGAACGAGTGGTCGAGGAACTCTCACTTACAAAAGGGTCGCGGCTGGCGATCCGTACACCGCTGTCGCGGCCCGAAACGATCGGCGGCGGGCTCGTCGCCGCGCTGGCTGCGGGTGCGACGGCGGTGTTTATAACTGATGCAGCGACTGCCGTCGACGCCGACGCGGCGCTCGTCGACGATGCGGCACTCGTCGACGACGAGCAGTCGACGCCGGAGCCGAGGCGGCTTGCGATCGGGACGCTTCTCGACTAACCGAACCCGAGGTCGAACCTGACTTTCAGTTGACGGCTTCACAAAGCAGATATACGCACCAGTCACAGAGCCGGTATGAGACGTCGACTGGTCCTCGGAGCGGTGGGGTCGCTGGGTGGCTGGTCGCTGAGCGGCTGTCTCGATTCGGCTGCCGAAGCGGACGGGACGTCCAGTTCTAACACCTCGATAGACGAGTCGGAGGACGGCTCGGAGAACGACCCCGAAAACGGAACTGACCAGCAGACCTACGAGCAGTGTCATTTCGTCTCGGTCAACTACACGTCGCTACCAGAGCCCATCAAGCCCGAAGTCAGAGCGGCGCTGGACGACGGCCAGTACGAATCCGACGAGTTGCGGTTCGACGAGGCAGTCGACCCCGATCGCTCGTATATCATCGACGACGGCACGCCGTACGAACCGACGGTCACGACTGACGGCGAGAGTCGGCGGCTCGAACTCCAGGAAGCCGACGTCGTCAGACAGCCGGAGCCAGCGAAGATCGCGGTCGAAAACAGGGCAGAGCGCAACCACGAGGTTCGGATCGAACTGACCGACGGTGACGAGACGCTCGTCGACGAAACCCTCCGCCTCGACCCCGACGAAGACCGGGAGATCGAGGCGACCGACGCGTTCGGGAGCTACGAGTTGGTCGCCGAAACACTGACCGGCCACCGCGAGACGGATCGGTTCGGGTTCAGTGTGGGCGATTCGGCCTTCGATGGCTCGGTGACGGTCAGCGAAGACGGCATTTTCGTAACTCAGGAAATCGCGGATCAAGCTCCGTGCTGGAGTTAAAACCAACAGAAGCCGGGCGTCGAGGCGAGTTGCAGAGCCAGCAACCGACCCGATTCTTCAAGTATCGGCTGGCCAAACAGTTCTATCAACGACTTATTTATATGTCATCACCCTCCCAGCAGACGACCGACGAGTCGCCCCCAGCAATCGACGCCACGGGACTGACCAAACAGTTCGGCTCGACGACCGTGGTAGACGGGATCGACCTCTCGGTCGAACCCGGCACTGTCTACGGCTTTCTCGGCCCAAACGGCGCGGGCAAGACCACGACGATGCGGATGCTGACGACGCTGACCAAGCCGACCGACGGGGAGGCCGCGATCATGGGTGCGCCCGTGAGCGACCGCGACGGCGTCAGGAATCACCTCGGCTATCTCCCTGAGGAGCCGCCGGTGTTCGACGAACTCACCGGCCGCGAACAGCTGCAGTACGTCGCCCGGCTGCGGGACGTGCCGCCAGCCGAGGCCGACGACCGAATCACAGAGTGGCTCGAGCGCTTCGATCTCGCCGCCGACGCCGATCGGCGGATCGACGACTACTCGAAAGGGATGCGCCAGAAGATCGGCCTGATCGCGGCGCTGCTCCACGAGCCGTCGGTGGTCTTCCTCGACGAGCCAACCAGTGGCCTGGACCCGCGGGCCGCCAGGACCGTCCTGGACGTGATCGCCAGTCTGAGCGACGCGGGCCAGACGGTCTTCCTGTCGACCCACATCCTCTCGGTCGTCGAGGAGCTGGCCGACACCGTCGGCGTCCTCTATGACGGAACGCTGGTCGCCGAAGGCCCACCCGCGGAGCTGTCGGCCCAAGTCGACGGCGATGCCGACGGCGACGGCCAGTCGACGCTCGAAGACGTCTTCCTCGCGGTGACGACCGATTCGCCCGCGGCCCAGGCGGCTCCCGAGTCGACCAACGGAGCGGGGGCGAGACAGCCAGCGGCCGACGACTCGGCGGGTCGGTAGCGATGTCGGTGTCCTGGAGCCGAACCCGGACCGTGGGCCGGACCGAGATCCGTCGGCGCTGGCGGGTGATCAAGGCCAATACCGCACAGCTCATCAGCATCGGGCTGATGTGTCTGTTCTTCCTGCCGGGAGTGCTCGCCATTCTTGCGGGGGCCTACTTCGGCGGATCGGCGCTTCGAGCGGGCGACCTTGCGACACCGGCGGCGACCGTCCGTGAGATCGCCGTCACCCTGTGGCTGTTTGCGGCCGTCTTCGGCGGGTTTCGGGGCTACTCGTCGCTGCTCGAACCCGACTGCCGGGACGGGCTGCTGACGACGATTTCACACCGGCAGCTGGTGGCCGGACTGCTGCTCGCGGAGGCCGCGGCCTTCGGTCTCCCGATCGGCCTCGTCGCTGCGGCTGCCGGAGTCGCCTTTGCTCTTGGGAGCGGGTCAGCACTCGCCGCCCCTGCAATCCTCGTGGCGATCGGGCTGCTGGTGTCGACCGGCTTCCTGACCGGCCTCGCAGTCGTTCTCGTTTTTAAAAACGGCGGGGTCAGATCGCGGCTGTTGAGCCGCCTCCGGACGGTCGTCTTCGTCGCCCTGTTCCTCGTTTATATGAGCGTTATCGTCACCAACTCCTTCGGTGCGCTCCTCGATCCGTTCTACTTGCTGTTGACGCCGACGCCCATCGGCTGGGTCGGCGAACTCGCCCTGTTGTCGACGGCGGCTAGCGGATCACCGCTGCTGGCTGGCAGCGGGCTGGTCGTCAGCATCGTTGGCCTCGGCCTCAGCGGCCCGGTGGTCTCGCGGCTCACTGCGTGGCTCTGGTATGCCGACGGGCTCGAACCGCGTGAGACGGACACTGCCCCGACCACGGCCGAGGGATCGCGGCTTTCGCGGCTGCTCCCCCAACCCATTGCTGGCGTCGTGGCAGTCGACTGGACCCGCGCCCGCCGGGCCCCGATCTCGCTGTCGTATGCGGTCTATCCGCTGTTCCTCCTGATTACGCCGGTCATCCAGACCATCGAGGCGGGCACTGTCGGCAGCGGCTTCCCCCTGCTGGTGGCGGTCTGTGGAGTGTGGATCACCGGCGCGCTGTTCACGCTCAACGTCGTCGGCAACGAGGGGTCGGTGCTGCCGTCGACGCTGCTCGCGCCCGATCCAGGACGCGCGATCATCGGCGGCCACATCGCGGCTGGCACGCTGGTCGGGCTGCCCGCGACAGCCGCAGCGGTCGCACTCCTCGGCGTTCTCAGTCCCCAGCCGCTGTGGGCGGTCGCGACGCTGACCCTCGGCTCGCTGCTGTTGGTGGTCGCCGCGGCGGCGATCGCGACCGGGATCGGCGCGGCGCTGCCGCGCTACGAGGCCGTCAGCGTCTCCAGGAGCCGGAAGGCGATCGTCCCGAGCACGCTGGCGTTCTTACTCTACTCGATCGTGATTGGGCTCGTCTCGCTGCCGCTTGTGGTCGGTCACAGTCACATCATCGCCTCTGCGGTCACGTCGACGCTCGGCCTCCCGCGGACCGGTCTCGCACTCGCCGGGCTCGTGGTCTCGACCGTCCTGGCGGCGTCGTGTGGGCTGGTATCGGTGCTCTACGCGCGGCGGCGCGTCGACCGATTCCAGTTCGACTGATCTCGGTTCGGTTTAAAAAGCAGAGACCGCAGGCGTCGGCCTGTCAGCCGACGATTTTAAAGAAGAGCCAGCGCAGCCCGCCGAGCAGCACGCCCGTCAACAGGAGCGTGATGAGGACGAACGCGACCGCGAGATCGCCGGGGAAGACCGGCGTCCATCTGAGGCCGAAGCCGACCAGCGCGGCCAGCACCCACGCCCGGATACCGAGGGGGATCGCTGCCTTCGCCGATTCGGCTGCGCCCGCCGAGTACGCGCCGATCAGCAGGGCGGCGGCGGCCCAGCCGAGCAGGAACGGCGCGTAGACGCCGACCGCGCGCTCGGGACCGAACGTCGCGTGTTGGTTCATTCCGATAGTCAGTACCCCGAGGATCGCCAGCAGATCCCCGACTGCAAGCGGGAGGGCGGCCGTGTCGACGCGCCCGTTGAGTCCAGCCATGGTCGACCGTTCGACTGATCAGTAAAATCTTCAGTGGTTCGACGCGACTGGCCTGCGAGACAATTCCACGGTCGGTTTTATATTCGGCGGACCGTCACTGCACGACTGACCAATGGTCGACGCCGAGTTCTCGACATCCTGGACGGACCCCGACTACGTCGCTGCAGTTGTAGCCGTGCTCGCGGTCGGCGCACTCGCCTTTTATAGTAGCGTGACCGACGGGGCTCCCTCGATCGAGACGATCCTGTTCGTCCTCCTGTGGGTGACCGTTCCGGCCACTCTCGCCCACGAGATCGCCAGACGGTGGGGTTAGTTCGCCGACGGCACTGTTCCGACGACCGTATACTCGAAGCCATCGTCCAGCAGCGAGACGTCAAAGCCAGCTCCAGCCAGCAGATCGGCAAGCTCGTTCGGTTTATAAAAGGTCGATCCCATGCCGATCGCGTGCTCGGCGCGGACGAGGCCCAAGCCGAGTGGGTGGCTCGGGTCGAACTCGCGGACGACGAAGACGCCGCCGGGCCGGACTACGCGGGCGGCCTCCTCGACGACTGCCTGCTGGGCGGGCATATGGTGGAAGGCATCGACCACCATCGCGGCGTCGACCGCATTGTCGGCCAGCGGCATTCGCCCGGCGTCGCCCTGAAGGGTCGACAGCGGGCCGACTGGGTCGCCGTCGCTGGGGCGGCCCACACGTCGGCCCAATTGGTCGGGCTGTCGCGTTCGGGCGCGCCGGAGCATCGGCCGCGAGACGTCGAGGACGGTTCGCTCGGGGACATCGACCGCGATCGTCGCCCGGCCGCTGCCGCCGCCGAGGTCCAGGAGGTGCTCGACCGACCCCTCGGCGCGAGCGAGTCCAGCCGAGAGAGTCGACCGGTCGGCCGCGGGCATCACCAGATCGTAGAGGGGGGCCAGCCGGTCGAAAAACCGAACGTCGCCGAGTCCGTGCATGGCGTCGACTCCGCGGCCGGGCTGTAAAGTAATTGCTCCACTCGTATCACGAACATCCAATACTCGGCGGCCCATGAGACTGCCTGTGGGCCGGATTTCAACCTGGGCGTTTCAGCGCGTCCGCTGGCTGGCCTACCGGAGCTACTACCGGCTGGTCGAGGCCAACTACGCCCGCCGGTGGCTGGCGACCGAGAAACGAACCCCGGCCGGACGGTTCCGCAGCTACGACCTGCTCAACCGCCACGGCGGCGACGAGATGCTCGCCGAACTCCACGACCACTGTGGCCCCGAGGCAGTGATCTACGATATCGGGGCCAACGTCGGTGTCTACGCGCTGGCGCTGGCTGCCGACTCCCCGGACCGCCAACTCCTCACCATCGAGCCAGCCCCCCGAACGCGGGCCCAACTCGAAACGAACGTCGACTGCAACGCTTTGGGCGACCGCATCGAAGTCGTCGAGTGCGGCGTCGGCGACGTAGACGCTACCCGCCCGTTTTTCGTCTCGACGTACGCCGAACTCTCGGGATTCGACCGCGAGAGTGCGACCCGGTGGGAGGCCTCGCTGGCCGAGGTCGTCGACGTCCCGGTCCGGTGCGTCGACACGCTCGTCGAGTCCCACGGACCGCCCGACGCGCTCAAGATCGACGTCGAGGGCGCGAGTCCCGCCGTCCTCCGTGGGGCCCGTGAGACGCTCGACACTCACCGCCCGACCCTGTTTATCGAGGTCCACGAGGAGGGGCTGTCGGCCGACACCGGCGACGAGGTGCGGGAGGTTCTGGCAGCTGTCGACTACACCATCGCCGAGCGGGACGACTACTGGCGATGCGAGCCAGCCTAACGCGCTCGCCGCAACACTCGATCCTGGAGCGACAATTGTAGCAAGAGACAACTATATGTGACACGGTCACATGGGACAATACGCATCGTTATGAAATCGTGCCACAGCTGCCAGACGGTCATCGACGAGTACACTTTGGACAAACAACTCGAACCGCTGCGCGATCTGACGGTCGACGACTTCAACGTCTGTGCGGACTGCGTAACGGTCGTCGCCGACGCCTGCATGGAATGCGGTGGCGCGGTGTACGTTCCGCGGGGCGACGCTGTGGTCCCCGATCTGTGTCCGGCCTGCCGGGCCGACTGCATCACGGTCACCGGCCAGGACCCCGGCTGGACCGCCGACGAGCTGTCGAGCTGAGCGACACGCTCGTTACTCGTTTCTCGGAATCGCCACATCAGTCAACCCGGCCTCGATCTCCTCGCGTCGACTCCCGAACTCGCCGGGCAAGACGAGTCGCTCGCCGAGTTCGTCGAGGGGTTCGTCGCTGTCGTACCCCGGCTCGCTCGTGGCGAGTTCGAACAGCACGCCGTTGGGCTCGCGGAAGTAGACCGACCGGAACCAGTGACGGTCGATCTGGTTGGTCGGCCGGACGCTGTGTCTGCTGACGGCCTTGCGCATCGCAGCCTGGTCCTTGTCGGTCGGCGTCTGGAAGGCGACGTGGTGGACCGTCCCGTGGCCCTGTCGACCACCCTCGATCGTCGGTAGCACATCGACGTATTTGCCTACCGACCCACTGGCCGCAAAGCGGGTGCGCTCGTCGCCCGGTGTGTCGCCCGGCGATTCTTCGGTGCCGACCTCTTCCAGACCCATCGTCCGCAGCAGCTCCTCGGTCTGGAACGGATCGCCCAGCCAGAGCGTCACCGAGTGGAAGCCGCGAATGGCGTGCTCCGCGGGCACGAACTCGGTCCACGGCACGGTGGGGTCGTCGTCGGGAATCTCGACCGCGACGAGTTCGACCGGGAGGCCATCGGGATCGCGGAACGGGAGGACCGTCTCGCCGAACCGGTCGACGCGGTCGTGGTAGTCGACGCCGTACTCGTCAAACCGATCCTCCCAGTAGTCGAGACTGCCCTCGGGAACTCGGAAGGCGGTCCTGGAGACCTGGCCGGTGCCGACCTTCCCCTGGCGCATATTTTCCCATGGGAAGAACGTCATGCTGGTGCCCGGCGTCCCCTCCGCGTCGGCGAAGAAGAAGTGATAGGTCGAGGGGTCGTCCTGATTGATCGACCGCTTGACGAGCCGGAGGCCGAGAGTCTCGACCCAGAAATCCATGTTTCGCTGTGGATCGCCCGCGACACAGGTGACGTGGTGGATGCCCGGTGTTGATGGTGTGTCTGTCATTGCCCGATAGCAGACGCTACGGCTACTTGAGTACGCGGTGACACGAGTGTTACCGGTGGCGGGACTCCGTCACTCGGAGTGACGCTCGCGGTGGCCGTGTTCCGCGGAGAGATGCTTGTTGACCGGAGGTTCCCGACCGACCACCGTCGACAGGAGCCCTCGGTGTTCGGCTCCGAGGCGATACAGACGCTCACGGGCACGCTCGTAGTCTGCAAACTGGCGCAGAAAGCCGACGAACTGTTCGGGGAGGATGCCAGCGATGACTAGCGACTGTTCGACTGCGGCACCACAGGAGTACACTGCCTCGTCCGTAACGAGGTGGGCACACGCCTCGTATGCGTCGGGGAGTCGGTGGCGTTCGGCCTCGGTAAGTCGGGAGTCACCACTCCGGACCGCCGAGAGCCGGACGGGCCGGATGTTGCCGCGACGGACCGCGAACAGTACTGCCCAAGTACAGAACGGACAGGCGTCGTCGTAGACGAGTTTCGGGACCATCTGCAACGGTACGGTGGGGTTCGACCTGAGTGTTGGGGCAGCCGGTGCGTTACATCGAGCCAAGCCCTCTTATGAGCCGCCCACCGACATCCGGTATGGAGTTCGCCCTCCTCGGCTGGCCGGTCGACGAACCCCGACTCCGGCTGGACTACCGCCGGTTTAGCTACGCCGGGAAGTTCGTCACCGGCAACACCGGCATCGCCGTGGTACGTGGCGAGCCACCGGCGGGCCACAGGGAGCCGTCCGCCGACCACGAGTCGACCGGCGACTCCCTGCCGCCGCTTCCCGACGGCCTCGATGCTGACGAGTTCGTCGACGGAATCCTCGCGGCGGTCGCGTTCAACGCCGACCGCACCGAGCTCGACACCCTGTGGATCCGCTATCTGACGGTCCGGAACGACCTTCGTGGCAGCGGCCTCGCACTCGGCCCGCGGCTCGCGGCATTTATAAGCGACTGTGCAGCAACAGCGGGGTACGAGACGGTGCGCATCGCGGTCAACAACGTCTTTTCCTATCATGCTCTTTATAAAGCAGGCTTTGCCTTCACCACCCGCGAAACCGGGATTGCCGAACTCATCCTTGAACGCCCGGCCGACGAACGGGCCGAGGTGACGACAGCCCGCTACCATCGAGGACTCGACCGGTTCCGCGAGCGCAAGGGGCTATCAGCGGCCGAACGGGAGTTCCTCGTGGCCCACGAGGGTGCCGAGCCACCCGGGGCGGTCGCCCCGCCCGCACCCGAGGCGGTCGACTCGGGGGTTTCAAATCCACAGCGTCCAAGCGAGTAGTATGGGAAACGCGGATCTCCGCTCGCTGGCGGCGCTCTCGGAGTGCCCCTTCGCCGACATCGAGGGCAGCGTCATCGCGGTCGACGCCCACAACTGGCTGTATCGGTATCTGACGACGACGGTTAAATGGACCAACGACGGCATTTATACCACCGACGACGGCACCGAGGTCGCCAACCTCGTCGGCATCGTCCAGGGGCTCCCCAAATTCTTCGAGCACGATCTCACGCCCATCTTCGTGTTCGACGGTGGCGTCACCGACCTCAAGGACGACGAAGTCGAGCGTCGACGTGAGAACCGAAAGGAGGCCGAAGAACGGCTCGAACAGGCCAAGGAAGACGGCGACGCGATCGAGGCCGCCCGGCTGTCGGCCCGGACGGTCCGGCTCACCGAGACGATCCACGAGACGAGTCGGGAGCTCCTGGACCTGCTCGATGTCCCCTACATCGACGCCCCCGCCGAGGGCGAGGCCCAAGCATCGTATATGAACCGGATCGGCGACGCCGACTACGTCGGTAGCGAGGATTACGACACACTCCTCTTTGGCGCACCGCGAACCCTGCGCGGGTTGACGAGCAAGGGCCACCCGGAACTGATGGAACTCCAGCCCACCCTCGACAGCCACGAGATCAGCTACGAGCAGTTGGTCGACGCCGCCATGCTCTGTGGGACCGACTTCAACGAGGGAATCAACGGCATCGGCCCGAAGACGGCGATCAAGCTTATCAAGGAGCATGGCGACCTCTTTGGGGTCCTGGAGGCCCGCGGCGACCACATCGAGTTCGCCGACCGGATTCGGGAGCTGTTTTTCGACCCGCCCGTCACCGACGAGTATAGCTTCGACCGCTCGATCGAGCCGGATCTCGCAGCGGCCCGCGAGTACGTCACCGGGGAGTGGGAGGTCGACGCGGGCGAGGTCGAACGCGGCTTCGAGCGCATCGAGTCCGCTGTCGTCCAGACCGGCCTGGACCGCTGGAGTTAGGCTTCTTCGTCCCGCGGTCGGGGATGATCGAGCCGGTCGAGAGCGTCGACGGCCTCCAGATAGTCATACAGCAGCGGCGGGAAATCCTGCCCGCGGAGGTAGCGAAGCCCGAAATCCTCGGTCCAGGCGATGATCCCCGTATCTTCGGTGACGACGCCAGCGTCGAGTTCGCGGGCCAAAACGAGGAGATCGAAATCCTCTCGGGAGTCCAGGACACCCTGCCGGAGCGCCCGCCGATAGCGGTCCCTGAGATCCGAGATCACGGCGTCGATCTCGGTCATGTGGTCGTGCTCTGCGAGTGGTTCATCACCCGAGGTTTCGGCCCGGCGGACGGCCTCCTCGGAGACTCGCAGCCCACGATCGACGCGGTCGCTCATCTCGTCGACGAACCGATAGACGACATCTGCGGGAATCGAGACCGAATAGCGGTCGGGATGTTTGCGAACGACCCAGGTGGTGAGCGTCGACTGGGTTGACGCCGAGACCCCCCGATCGTCGAGCATCGTCGTCAGTTCGCTGTGGATCGACGGCGGCATATAACAGGAGATAGCCAGCTCCAGGCGCGCGGTGGCGATCAAGTCCAACAGTCGCTCGATGGCTTCCTCTAGGGACTCCCCGTCGGCCCTGATCTCCTCGGTGATAAACAGCGAGGTGTCCAGGACGAACCGTTGTTTGAACGAGCGGTCCATGCGTCGACCTCAACCCCCGTCGGTTTGTAGCTCCAGATCCGCCTGTTGAACCGGATCTTTTCCCTGAAATTCCCCCGACTGCGGAGGGATGGCGAGGAGATTGATGTACAATGCAGTCGTAGCTCGTGTCATGGAGTACCACGACCAACTCGGGCTGTCTCGGGAGCGGTTTGCGGAGCTCGCCGAGGGGTTCCACGACGACAGCTACGCGGGTCGGGACTACCGTCGACTGCCCGACTACCGGAAGGGCATCGAGAAGGGGACGGTGTTGGTCGCCGGAACCGTGGTTCGTGGGTTTCCCAAGATCCCCCGCTGTCTCGTGCTCGATTCGGGTATCCCCCAACACTTCGACGGCGAGATCGCCGTCGAGGAGAAACTCGACGGCTACAACGTCCGGGTCGCCCGCATCGACGGCGACGTGTTTGCGTTCACGCGTAGCGGGATCGTCTGTCCGTTTACGACCCACAAGGCGCGGTCGCTGCTTCCCGTCGATCGGTTCTTCGAGCAGTATCCCGACCGGATGCTCTGCGGCGAGATGATCGGCCCCGAAAACCCCTATACGACCGCCGACTGCTACGACGTCGACTCGATTGCCTTCCATGCGTTCGACATCCAGGACCGAAAGAGCGGCGAGTCGCTGCCAGTAGAAGAGCGACGCGCGGCCTGCGAAGCCCTCGGGATTCCGCAGGTCGACCTGTTCGGGATTTATAAGCCGAGCGAGGCAGTCGAGTCGACACCCGAAATCATAGACGACCTCGATAGTCGGGGTCGCGAGGGAATCGTCATGAAAACAGTCGACGGGGGCCAGCAGTTGAAATACACCACATCGGCGGCCAATCAGGGCGATCTGGCCTTCGCTTTTGGCCTCCCGTTTGACTACGGCCGGGATTTCTCGTTTCGGCGGCTCATCCGCGAGGGGTTCCAGTCGGTCGAGTTCGGGGACACCGAGGCGGAACGACGGGAGCGCGCCCACGGGCTCGGAGAGTCGCTCCTCGTACCGATGGCCGATGCCATCGAGACGGTCGAGGAGGGCGAGCGACTCGGCGAACGCCACACGGTTCGCGCCGAGCCGCGGGTCGTCGACGCGTTGTTGGATCATTTCCGCGAGCAGAGCCTTTCCATCGACATCGAGCGCGACCGCCGGGTCGAGGGCCAGCGGGTGCTCACGTTCTCCAAGCAGATCCAGCGGTCGACCGACAAGATCGACACCTACCTCGACGGGACGATCGTCACAGAGTGACCATCCCAGAGGCCGCGCGAAGCCTGTCCGTTTTTAGTGGCCGACCCCAATTTCCAGTCATGAACGCCGACGACATCGAAGCCGCGATCGAAGCGGGGATCGAGGACGCGGAAGCGACTGTCAGTCTCCCGCGCCAAATCGACGAGGCACACGAGGACGCCCATTACGCCGCCGAAGTGGTCTCCCCGGCCTTCGAGGGCCAGAGCCTCGTCCAACAACACCAGCAGGTCTACGACGCGCTGGGCGAGCACATGACCACGGACATCCACGCCATCGAACTGTCGACCTACACCCCCGAGGAATACGCCGACGAGACGGTCTGAACGGGCGTTCCCAGTGTCTGAGGAGATCAGTAGCTTTTACCCCGGAATCCCGCGTTGTGCCGCGTATGTCCGATGAGTTCAGAACCGAAGCCGACAGTCTCGGAGAGATGCAGGTGCCCGCGGACGCCTACTGGGGAGCCCAAACCCAGCGTGCCGTCGAGAACTTCCCCATCTCGGGGATCTCCTTCGGGCGTCGCTTCGTCCGCGCGCTCGGAATCGTCAAGAAGGCCGCCGCGCAGGCCAATCGTGATCTCGGCCTGCTTGAGGAGGAGATCGCCGACGCGATCGTCGAGGCGGCCGACGAGGTCATCGCGGGCGACCTCGACGATCAGTTCCCGGTCGACGTCTTCCAGACCGGTTCGGGCACCTCCTCGAACATGAACGCCAACGAGGTGATCGCCAACCGCGCCGCCGAAATCCTCGGTCATGAAATCGGCGACCGCGCGGTCCACCCTAACGACCACGTCAACTACGGCCAATCGAGCAACGACGTGATCCCGACCGCGATGCACGTCTCGGCGCTCGAAGCCGTCGCCAAGGACGTGATCCCGGCGCTCGAAACGCTCGAATCGTCGCTGGCCGACAAAGAGGAAGAATTCGACGGCGTCGTCAAGACGGGTCGGACGCACCTCCAGGACGCCACGCCGGTTCGACTCGGCCAGGAGTTCGGCGGTTACCGCGCCCAGATCGAGAAGGGGATCGAACGCGCCGAGGGTGTCACCGACCACCTCGCCGAACTCGCCCTCGGTGGGACCGCCGTCGGCACCGGGCTCAACACCCACCCCGAATTCCCCGAGCGCGCCGCCGAGTATATGTCAGAGGAGACCGGCCTCGAGTTCCGCGAGGCCGACAACCACTTCGAGGCACAGGCCGCCCACGATGCGATGAGCGAGGCCCACGGCGCGCTGCGAACCGTCGCTGGCTCCCTCAATAAGATCGCCAACGATCTCCGGCTGCTCGCGTCGGGCCCGCGCAACGGCCTCGGCGAGATCGAACAGCCCGAAAACCAGCCTGGCTCCTCAATTATGCCCGGCAAGATCAATCCGGTCGTCGCCGAGTCGGTCAATCAGCTGCATAAACAGGTCGTCGGCAATGACGCCGCCGTCGCCGCGGGCGCAAGCGAGGGCCAGATCGACCTGAACCTCTACAAGCCAGTGTTAGCGCACAACCTCCTGGAGTCGGCGGAACTCATTGCGAATGGATCGGAAATCTTCGCCGATCGGTTCGTCGACAAACTCGAAGCTAACGAGGAGTACTGCGCCGAGCAGGTCGAACAGTCGATGGCGCTGGCGACCGCGCTCAACCCCGCGATCGGCTACGATAAGGCCTCGAAAGTCGCCAAAAAGGCGCTCGCCGAGGGGAAGACGGTCCGCGAGGTCGCTATTGATGAGGGATACCTGACACCCGAGGAGGCCGACGAGGTGCTCGACCCTGAGGCGATGACCCACCGCGGGATTCTCGGCACCAAGGAGTAGGTCAGCCGACCCGTTCGAACTGACCGTCCGTTTTGCCAGTCCGCTCGCAGTGACCGGTCGACACGATCTATCGGCCAAGTGTGGTCGGTCGACACTGAACAATCGTGAGAGACAGAGGGCGGCTACGTTCGTATACAGCCGATTTTGAGAGAGATGCCTATCAGTGGTAATAAAAATACCGTGAGTCAATAACTCAATACCGACCGTTCAAACCGCAAGACGGGGCCGGATTATATCCGCTTACTGGCCGTTAGCCCCGAAAACGATATTTTGAAGCCCGTACCTGTAGAATCTCGAAGTATGCCTCAGCTTCAGACACGGGGACGCGACTTGCTACTGTGCCGAAAATGTGGATCGACGTTCCCGGAGGGGCAGGCCACCCGCGACGGCTGGCACTACGAGTGCCCCGGTGAGGACTGCGACGCAGAGGGGCTCGGCGACGGGCTCCGCCGCGTCCGATCCCAGAACTAACACCCCGTCTTTCTCGTTTTATCGCGCCAGCATCTCCATCCTTTTTAGGCCCCCGTGTCTCACGTTCGATCAATGAGTCACTCCGAGTACGACTACGAGTCACTCGGTCTCGTCGCCGGTCTCGAAATTCACCAACAGCTCGACACCGAAACCAAGCTGTTCTGTGAGTCGCCGACCGATATCCGCGAGCCCGAGGAATCCGAGCGGACGATTACTCGCTTCTTGCACCCCACCAAAAGCGAGCTGGGCGAACTCGACGACGCCGCCCTCGAAGAGAGCCGCGTCGACCGCGAGTTCGAGTATCTCGCCTACGACACCACCTGTCTGGTCGAGGAGGACGACGAGCCACCCACAGAAGTCGACGGCGAAGCCCTCGCGGTCGCCATGCAGATCGCCTCGCTGTTGGATATGAGTATCGTCGACCAACTGCACGTCATGCGTAAGCTGGTGATCGACGGCTCCAACACATCGGGATTCCAGCGCACCATGCTGCTGGGCCAGGAGGGCGAAATCCAGACCAGCGAGGGGCCGGTCTCGGTCGTTGACCTCCTACTCGAAGAGGAATCGGCCCAGCGCGTTGAAGAGCGCGAGGATGGCGTGCTTTACAGCCTCGATCGCCTCGGCATTCCGCTCGTGGAAATCGGAACTGGCCCCGACATCCGGAGCCCACAGCAGGCAAAGGAGGCCGCCAAACGGATCGGGATGCTCCTGCGCTCGACGGGCAAAGTAAAGCGTGGCCTCGGGACGATCCGCCAGGACGTGAATGTCTCCATCCAGGAGGGCGCACGCGTCGAGATCAAGGGCGTCCAGGCGCTCGATCAGATCGACGAGATCGTCGAACTGGAGGTCCAGCGCCAGTCCGAGTTGGTCGACATCGCCGCTGAACTCGACGACCGCGAGGCGAGCGTCGGCGACACGCAGGACGTAACGGGTGTCTTCGAGGACACCGACTCCGGCGTGATCGGCGGCGCACTCGGCTCCGGTGGCAAAGTCACGGCTGTCCCACTCTTTGGGTTCGACGGACTGGTCGGTCGGGAGATCCAGCCGGACCGTCGGCTCGGCACTGAGTTCTCGGATCACGCCAAACGCCACGGCGCGGGCGGCATCTTCCACACCGACGAACTGCCAGCCTACGGCGTCACGGAGGCGGAAGTCGACGCGCTGCGGGAGGCCGTCGACGCTGACCCCGACGACGCCGTCGCCATCGTTGCGGCCGACGCCGAAACCGCAGAGCTCGCCATCGAGGCCGTCGCCGAACGCGCGGAGACGGCCATCGAGGGCGTGCCGGAGGAGACCCGCGATGCGACCGAGGAGGGAACCACGCGCTATCTCCGCCCGCTGCCCGGCGCGGCGCGGATGTACCCCGAGACCGACGTGCCGCCGGTCGAACCCGATCCCAGCGAGATCCAGGAGCCCGAACTCCTCACCGAGAAGGTCGACCGCTATCAGGACGAATTCGGCCTCGACGCCGGGCTGGCCGAGCAGGTCGCCTACGGCCGCCGGATGCCACTGTTCGAGGAAGCTGTAGAGCAGGGCGTCGACGCTACCTTCGCCGCGTCCGTGCTCGAAAGCACGGTCACCGAACTCCGCCGGGACGGAGTGGCAGTCGAAAACCTCGCGGATGCGCACTTCCTCGCCGTCTTCGAGTTGGTCTCGGAGGACGAACTCGCAAAGGAGGGCGTCGAGGACGTGTTGACGGTGCTTGCCGACCAACCCGACCTCAGCGCCGAGGAAGCGGTCGAAGAGGCCGGGCTTGGCGGCGTCGACGACGAGGAGGTCCGAGAGGTCATCGTCGGTGTCGTCGAGCGCAACGGCGACCAGGTCGCCGAGGAGGGGATGGCCGCCTTCTCGGGGTTGATGGGCGAATGTATGGGCGAACTCCGCGGGAAGGCCGACGGCGAGACGATCAGCAGTATTCTCCGCGAGGAGATCGGCAAGCGGAGCTAACTGGCCAGTCGCTCGGAGATATCGACTGTCGTCTCTCGGATGATTTTGCTGTGAATACCCGAGTAGGGATGGCCTACCTATTTTTGACGTATCTTACAGTAGTATGGTAACCATCTGAATAACCACACGCTGTGAGTTTTGGTTGCTTTGTGTTTGTTTTGGACGGCACACAGACGGTTATGCAGGACAATCGGAATCCGCTCGTCGACACCCGCTCCAGATGTGGCTCTCGGCTCCTCCGATGGCCCTCCCGACATTCCACGGACATCGACACCCTCGGAAATATGCTGTTAATCAGTTCGTATCCCACACATAATATACAATCAAAATAGTCAAGCAAATCAATCTGTATTCTCACAAGGATAAGATCTGACTTACAATATCCCTGTTCGGTGAGCCTCGGATATGGAGTACACTCCTACCAGACGAACAGTCCTCACATCGAGTGGGCTGCTCACAGCCGGTCTCGCTGGCTGTGTGGGTGCGGCTCAAGAAAACGGCGATCAAGAAGGACCGGAACCGGTCGACCTCGGGACGGCCTGTGAGTTTTCGATCCTGGCAAAATCCGGAATCTCGACCGTTCCCGACTCCGATATCGCCGGGGACATCGGCGTGAGCCCGATCGCGTCGACTGCGATAACCGGATTCGATCTGACGTTGGATGCGACGGGCGTCTTCGCGACGTCGACGCAGGTGGGCGGACGGGTGTACGCGGCCAACTATACGGAGCCGACCCCGTCCAGATTGACCACGGCCGTGAGCGATTTCGAAGCCGCATACACCGATGCGTTCGGCCGCGACTCCGACTTTACGAACGTGGGAGGTGGAAGTCTCAGCGGAGATACACTGACTCCAGGAGTGTACAGTTGGGATACCGACCTTTCGATCGACGACGATATCACCATCGACGGTGGGCCGGACGACACCTTTATTTTCCAGGTTACGGGGGACCTCACCGTGGCGAGCGGGGTAACGGTCGATCTGGAAGGGGACGTGCAGGCTGAAAACATCGTCTGGGTGGTCGCTGGCGGTGCGGGTGTCGAGATCGGAACGGACGCCGAGTTCGCGGGGATCGTGTTGACCCAAACGGGAATCAACGTACTCACCGACGCAACGGTCGACGGCTGTTTGTACGCCCAAACCGACGTCAACCTGCAGATGGCGACCGTTACTGGCTGCGACTGCGATCTCGTCGACCTACAGGTGAGTTCGGAGTGTGTCGATGGGGACGGTGAGATCACGGTAACGAACCCTAACGACAGCTCGGTGATGGTCACGATCACCGGTCCTGACGGATTCGAGGAGACGATAGAGGTTCCCGCAGAGGGTTCGGAAACGCTGGAGAGTCTCGCGGATGGAACGTACTCTCTTGAGACCGACGACAGCGAGATCAGCCTCGATATCACGACTCTCGACATCAGTTGTGATCCGGACATCCCTGACGTCATAACGACGCCAGCGACGGACGTCGACGAATCGTCGGCCACGCTCAACGGTGAGTTGACCGACCTCGGCGAGTTCGACGAGGTCGACGTCTTCTTCGAGTGGCGCGAAGTCGGCACCGAGGAGTGGAACACTACCGACACCCAGACGCTCGACGAAACCGGCGAGTTCGACGCCGAGATCGAGGGTCTCGAACCCGACACTACGTACGAATTCCGGGCGGTCGGAGTGGCAGACGGCGAGCGGGTCGAAGGAGCCATCCTCCTCGTCATCATTGGCGACGGCATGGACGATGATGATGATGACGAGGACATGGATGACGAAGATGACGACGATATGGACGATGACGAGGACATGGATGACGAAGATGATGACGACGATGACGATGATGACGACGACGATGACGATGATGACGACGACGATGACGATGATGACGACGACGATGACGAGGACAAAAAGAAGCCGGATGTCGAGGACGACGTCGACCTCAAGCTCGTCTCGAAAAAGAAAGGCGACAAGTACAAATTCAAGATATACAACGACACCGAACACGATATAAAGTTCTCGTGGGGCCTAGACGACAGTAAGCACGGCGGGAAAGTCACCGTCGACGGCGAGTCCAGCGACACCTTCCACGTCCAGGGCGACGAGGAGGGGACCGTCTACCTCTACCACGACGGCGATCAAGTCGACTCCGTCGACATCGACTAGCGACGTTCCGGGAGTCGACACCGGGCTATCGCTGTTGGAGACTCCCTTCTGGCTGCTGTCGCAGTGGTCAAGGTTCTTACCGACTGTACCGAAACCCCATCTATGACGCTCTATTTCGAAGACCTCGCGGTCGACGACGAGTGGACCAGCGACGAGTACGCGGTCACCGAAGCTGAAATCCGCGAGTTCGCCGACCAGTATGACCCTCAGTGGTTCCACACCGATCCCGACCGCGCGGCCGAAAAGTCGCCCTATGGCGGGCTAATCGCCAGCGGCTGGCACACCGCCGCGATGTCGATGCGCCTGCTCGTCGACTGTTTTTTAACTGAGGCGGCGACGATGGGTGCGAAGGGCGTCGACGAACTCAGATGGCGCGAGCCGGTCCAGCCAGGCGACCGGCTCTCGGTTCGGGCCACCGTTTTAGAACGCGAGGTCGACAGCGACCAGCGCGGCACGGTCCGGCTCCACGTCGAAACCACGAACGCTGCTGACGAGGTGGTGTTTTCGATGGTTGGTATCGTAATGTTCGCTCGCCGCGACACATAGTCCCCAACGGTTTTACTGGCAGAGATACAACATAAAATCGATGGGCAATGAAGACCGTGCGGTCGACGTGGGGCTGATCGTCTATTTTCTCGCACCACTCGTGGGGGTCTTCATCGGGCCGCTCGCAGCTATCGCTTTCGTGGTCGGCTACTGGCTGGCTCGCTCGACTGGCGAGGCCGGGACGACGGTTGCGTCGACGAACCGGTGACTAGTGTGGACGATCACTTGCAGTATGTATCCGTCTCATGTCAGTAGGTAGTCGACAACTGAAACCCCCACAAGAGACTTTGGTGAGGGCTCACACGCCCGGGGTGGTTTGAAAGCGCTTTTATGGGGGTGAGTCAAACGAAGGGGTACAGCCTATCGGGGTTGATGATACTCCTCGCCGTCAGGGACCTACCGTTCGGCGAGGACGTGCGAGCCCACAGATAGGAGAGGTAAAATATGCCAGTTTACGTAGATTACGACACCCCAGCCGACCTCGCAGAGCGCGCGCTTGACGCTCTCGAAGTCGCCCGAGACACAGGTAGTGTAAAGAAAGGAACCAACGAGACCACCAAGGCCGTCGAGCGCGGGAACGCCCAGCTCGTCTACGTCGCCGAGGACGTCTCGCCCGAAGAGATCGTGATGCACCTCCCCGAGATCGCCGAGGAGAAGGGCATTCCGGTCGTCTTCGTCGAGACCCAGGACGACGTCGGCCACGCAGCCGGACTCGAAGTCGGCAGCGCCGCCGCCGCGATCGTCAGCGCTGGCGACGCATCGGACGACGTCGAAGACATCGGCTCGAAGGTCGAGGAACTTCAGTAACTCACCATGAGCGCAGAGGAGAACGCCACCGACTCGACGGCCGCAGAGGTCATCGAGGTCGTCGGCAAGACCGGGATGCACGGCGAGGCCATGCAGGTCAAGTGCCGCATCCAAGAAGGCTCGAACCAGGGCCGTATCATTACCCGCAACGTTCTGGGGCCGATCCGCGAGGGGGACATCCTCCAGCTGCGAGAGACCCAGCGTGATGCGGACTCCATCGGAGGCCAATAATGGTAGAAACACGAACGTGCGACTACTCAGGCGACGAGATCGAGCCCGGTACGGGCACGATGTTCGTCAAGAAAGACGGTACCGTCCTCCACTTCAAGGACTCGAAGGCAGAGAAGAACTATCTGCTCGGCCGCGAGGCCCGAGACCTCGAGTGGACCGAAGCAGGCCGCGAGAACTAACCCGGCCACCAGCGGTAACTATCTTCCCACCACCCACTAGTTATGAGTAACGACGAACGGACCTTCGTAATGGTCAAACCAGACGGTGTCCAGCGCGGCCTGATCGGCGAAATCATCTCCCGGTTCGAACACCGGGGGCTGAAGCTCGTCGGAGCCAAGGCCATCCAGCTCGACCGAGAGTTGGCCGAACAGCATTATGCCGAACACGAGGACAAGCCGTTTTTCGATGATCTCGTCGAGTTCATCACCTCCGCGCCCGTCTTCGCGATGGTCTGGGAGGGCAAAGACGCCACCCACCAGGTCCGCCGCATGGTCGGCGAAACCGATCCCGCCGAATCCCCGCCGGGAACGATCCGTGGGGATTACGGCCTCGATCTCGGTCGGAACCTGATCCACGCCTCGGACCACGAAGACCCCGGCTCGAACGAACGCGAGATCGAGCTGTTCTTCGATGAGGACGAACTGCTCGACTACGAGCAGGTCACCGCCGAATGGCAGTACGAGTAACCTCGGCGTAGCCGACTCCCTTACTGTGGTTTTTTAATACTACCAGTTGGCCGTCGACTGTGTTCTGCCCGATTGTTACACAAACTTCCTCACTGAGTTCAATGCGTTTTAGTCGGAGATAGCCAACCGTTAGCCACGACCATGCCATCGCTCGTCTTGCTGGCTGTGGCACTGCTGATCTCGTTCGGTGTCGCGGCGGTGACCGGTGCGAGTAGCGTCTCGGTGTCGATGGCTCCGGCGATCGGCTCGAACTCGATTACCGTTCTTCGGGGGGCGCTGCTGGTCGGTCTCGTCGGGTTCGTCGGCGCGGTCGCCCAGGGTGCGACAGTCACTCGGGGGGTTGGGTCGGAGATCATCACGGGATCGGTCAGTTTCGAGATGGGGACGATCGCATTGCTCATCATCGGGCTCTACGTCGGCATGGGGATCTACTTCGAACACTCGATTCCGGTGGCCTTCTCGACGTTCGGCGCGGTCGCCGGTGTGGGGCTTGCGGCGGGCTCCGAGCCGAACCTCGACTACTGGTCGCTGACGTTCGCCTCCTGGATCGGATCGGGGATCGCCGCGGTCGGCCTCGCCTACGGGCTGGCTCGGCTCATCGAGTACGTTCCCGAATCCGACCGGACCGACCACCTGATCGACCGGGGCGTACTGTTTTCGGGCATCGTCTTTTCGTTTATCGGCGGTGGGAGCCAGGTCGGACTGGCGGTGGGTCCACTCGTCGGGACGGTCACGGAGTTCGGGTTCGGGATTCTCCCGTTGATCGCCTTCGGTGGGTTGGGGATCATGGTCGGCGCGTGGACCAAGAGCCCGATCATGCTGCAGGCGGTCGCCCGGCAGTACGCCAGTCTCGGCCAGCGGACCTCACTGGCGGTGCTGTTGACGGCGATTCCGATGGTCCAACTGATCGCCAACGTCCTCGGCGTGCCGATCTCCTACAACCACATCATCATCAACAGCATCGCTGGCTGTGGGTTCGCCCACGGAAGCGGCGGTGTCGACCGCCGGAAGTATTTCGGAACACTTTCGAGCTGGGTCATTACGCTCATCGGGTCGACGCTGACTGCCTACGCGCTGTTTTCTGTGATCCAGCTCGTCTGATTCGAGCCACGTCGTAACCGGGAGCGTTTTTTCGACGATGACCCAACAATCCCCTATGGGTGCCGACCACGTCGTGATCGAGTGTCTGGACTGCGAGTTTCGGGAGTCGTTCCCGAACCTCGGTCGGGCACGCCTCGCGCTTGACGACCACGAATCGTCGACCGGTCACGACATCGACTGGCAGATCGACCGCGTCGACGTCGGTGTCGCACAGGCCGGAGCCGATGCTGGCGTCTGTGGCGTCGACGGCTGTGAGAATCCGGACTCGCCGCTGCTCGACTGGCAGTCGGACGAGGCCGACGAGCAGAACGACGAGTAACAACGCGACATCGCTGTCGCTCACTGGTATAGAAGTGAGAACGCCATCAGCTACGGTCGGGCTCAGTGTGCGGTTTGACGCGCATGGTTATCGAAACCCGACCGGCGGCATGACGTTCGCAACTGAACATCGGGTCGGTGGCGGCATATAGGTGTTGATCGACCTGTCTGTCGGTAGCGGGACACGATCCTTCCGGGATCCGTGCATACTTGCCTCCGGGTCGACTTCGTCCGGTGATGAGCGTCGATCTTTTCACGCCGCTGTCGCTCCGGGAGACGACTGTGCCGAACCGGGTGATGGTCTCGCCGATGTGCCAGTACTCCTGTGAAGGCCGTGACGGACGGGCCACCGACTGGCACGCCCAGCACCTCATGAGTCGGGCCGTCGGCGGGGCGGGCCTCGTGATGACCGAGGCGACCGCCGTCGACCCACAGGGCCGCATCTCGCCCGAAGACCTCGGGATCTGGGCCGACGACCACGTCGAGCCACTCGCTGATATTACTGCATTTATAAAAGACCAGGGCAGCGTGCCGGGGATTCAGCTGGCTCATGCAGGCCGCAAAGCCTCGACCAGTCGGCCGTGGGAAGGCCACGACCCACTCCAACCCGCCGACGGTGGGTGGGACGTTCTCGGGCCGACCGACGAGCCGTATCCCTACGGCGACCAGGAGGCACCGGAGACGAGCCGAATGGACGATGAAGACCTAGAGGCAGTCACCGAGGCGTTCGTCGCGGCCGCCGAGCGAGCCGACAAAGCAGGCTTCGAGGTCGCCGAGGTCCATGCGGCCCACGGTTACCTGCTCCATGAGTTCCTCTCGCCGGTGACCAACACCCGCGACGACGAATACGGCGGTGATTTCAAGGGTCGGATTCGGTTCCCCCTGGAGGTCATCAGGGCCGTCCGCGAGGTGTGGCCCGAGGAGAAACCGCTCTTCGTCCGGATTTCGGCGACCGACTGGCTCGCCGACCGCGACTCCTGGACCGTCGAGCAGTCGATTCAGTTTGCCGACCGCGCCGCCGAGGCGGGCGTCGACTTCGTCGACGTGAGTGCGGGCGGGATTCATCCCGACCAGGAGCTCCCCTCAACCGGGCCGGGGTATCAGGTGCCCTACGCCCAGCGACTCAAAACCGAAACGGCCTCGGAGATCGCGGTCGGTGCTGTCGGCGGCATCACGGCTCCCGAGCAGGCCGACGCACTGATCCGAAACGAGCGGGCGGATATGGCGATTCTCGGCCGCGAACACCTCCGTGACCCCTACTTCACGCTCCACGCCGCCCAACAGCTGGGCCGTGAGGACGCGGTGTCGGTACCGCCACAGTACGAACGGGCGTTCTGAGCGGGGCGGCGGCAGCCGGTCGCAAACTTATCCGTCTCGGGTGTGAATAGCAATGACATGGCCGGAATTACCTACGAGGACTTCCTGGATACCAGCTACGAGCCCGCCGACTCGGAGCTCGTCTGTACGTTCAGCGTCGATCCCGCCGCGGACATGGATATGGCCGCCGCGGCGAGCCGCGTGGCCTCCGAGAGCTCCAACGGGACGTGGGCGGAACTCCAGGTCGACGGCGAGATCACCGATCTGAGCGCAACGGCCTTCGAGATCGACGGGAGACGCGTGCAAGTCGCCTACCCCGACAGCCTCTTTGAGGCGGGCAATATGGCTCAGATCCTCTCGTGTATCGCGGGCAATATCATGGGGATGAAGGCCGTCGATCGGATTCGACTCCTAGACTGCGAGTGGCCCGAGGCGCTGACGGCCTCGTTTCCCGGCCCACGGTTCGGCTCGGCGGTCCGGGAGTCGATCTTCGGGGCGGGCGACCGTCCCATCACCGCGACGGTGCCGAAACCCAAGGTGGGCCTTTCGACCGACCAACACGTCCAGGTCGGCTACGAGGCCTGGACCGGCGGTATCGACCTCCTGAAAGACGACGAGAACCTCACCGACCAACCCTTCAATCCCTTCAGAGATCGGCTGATCGAGAGCTTCGGGGCCCGCGACCGCGCCGAAGCCGAGACCGGCGAAAAGAAATCCTACCTGATCAACGTCACTGCAGATACGAACACGATGTTGGAGCGCGTCGACATGGTCGCCGAGGAGGGCGGCGAGTACGTGATGGTCGACGTGATCACCTGCGGCTGGGCGGCCGTCCAGACGGTGCGGGATCAGTGCGAAAAGCACGATCTGGCGATCCATGCCCACCGGGCGATGCACGCGGCGTTCGATCGGGTACCGAACCACGGCGTCTCGATGCGCGTGCTGGCGCAGGTCGCCCGGCTCTGTGGCGTCGACCAGCTCCACACTGGGACGGCCGACCTCGGCAAGCTCGAAAACGAGGACTCTCGCGGGATCAACGACTGGCTCGCCAGCGATCTCCACGGCCTGCGGGACGTGCTACCGGTCGCGTCTGGGGGATTGCATCCAGGACTCGTCCCCGAACTGGTCGACCGGCTCGGCACCAATATCTGCATTCAGGCCGGTGGCGGCATCCATGGCCACCCCGACGGGACCCACGCCGGGGCGAAGGCCCTGCGGCAGGCCGTCGACGCGACCGTTGCTGGGGTTGATCTCGACGAATACGCGGCGGAACACCCCGAACTCGAAACGGCCATCGGGAAATGGGGAACAGAGACTCCCCGATGACGTGTAATTATATTTGATTAAATATAATTATATTTCAGCGAGTCCCTCGACGGCCGCCCACGAGAGTTTAGTCCGGGCGGTCACCTTCTGGGCGGCCAGCGCGCCACAGGCGTTGCCAGCCGCCAGCGCGTCAGCGTACCGTTCGGCCTCGGCAGTCGCCCCCGATTCGTCGACCCAATCGCCATCGGCGAGCGTCGCCAGAAACCCGGCCGCAAAGGCGTCGCCAGCACCCGTGAGGTCGACCGGGTCGACGACAAACCCTTCGTGAGTCGTCTCGCCGTCGGGCGTGTAGACGGTCGCGCCGTCGCCGCCGTGTTTGACCACGACGGTCATCTCAGTGGGCTGGGTCGGCGACAGCACGCCGCTGTCGGCGACGAGATCGGCCTCCCGCTGATTTAGAAAGAGGAGGTCAGTCGACGCCAGCGCCTCGCTGTACCCCCGGTCGGCCACCTGGCGTCCTGGATCGAAACTCACCGAGAGCCCCAGATCGCTCGCCAGCCGCGCCAAAAGCGAGGCCATCTCCGGCGATTGGCTCGTCAGGTGGAGGTGGTCGACGCCGCGGAACAGTTCGGCCGAGATATCCTCGCTGCAGAACGCCTCGTTGGCTCCCGCGTTGGAGAACACCATTACCTCGCCGGTGGCATCGACGACGAGATATTTCACCGAGGTCGTCCCCTCGGCGTCGATGAAGACGTGCCCGCAGTCGACGCCTACGCGGTCGAGTTCACGGAGGGCCAAGGCTCCCGTATCGTCGCCACCGACGCTGCCGTACAGCGATGCCGACTGGTCGAGCCCGACGAGTCCGGCGGCGACGTTGGCGGCCGAGCCGCCGCCCGACTGGATCAGCCGCTCGATTCGGACTTCGCCGTCGGGGTCAGGGAGGCTATCGACGTGCATCGTCACGTCCCAGTTGATGTGGCCCGCACAGAGGACGCTCATTCGGTTTCCCCCGTGGGCTCCTCCCAGGGCTCGCCGACGCTCTCGCCGAACAGTTCTCTCATTAGCGTCACGATGCTTTCGGGCGGGAACTGCCCGCGTTCGGTGATGATCGCATCCACGTAGCGCGGCGGTGTCACGTCGAAGGCGGGGTTTTCGACGGCGATGTCGCCGATCTCCGCCCGGGTTTCGCTGTCGACCACCTCGCTTTCGTCCCGCATCTCGATTTCGACCGTGTGGCCGGTCAGCGTGTCGGGGTGGAGTTTGATCGTCTGGGCGGCGGCCATGATCGGCGTCCCGCGATCGCGGGCGTTGACCGCCAGCCCACTGGTTCCGATCTTGTTGATCAGGCTGCCGTCGGCGGCGATGCTGTCGGCACCGACCAGCACGTGATCGACCGCACCGAGATACCGGCGGGCCGCGCTGTCGACGATCAGCGTCACGTCGACGCCCAGATCGCGGAGTTCGCGGGCGGTGATGTGGCCCTGATTTCGCGGGCGGGTTTCCTTGACGACCGCCGAAATCCCTTTGCCCTGCTCGACGGCAGCCTCGATACAGGCCAGCGCATCCGTCGAGTGGCAGTGGGTCATCACCCGATCCCCGTCGCGGAGACGGTTGGCCCCGACCGCGCCGAGATCCGCCTGTGCCCGGTCGAGCCGGTCGACGAACTCGTCGGCCGCCCGGATAACCGAGGCCCGAAGCCCACCGACGGTTTCGCCGTCCATCCGCTGGAGCACATACCGGAGCGCGTTGGGGAGGCTGACCGCCGTTGGCCGCGTGGCCTGTAGCCGCCGCCCAGCCGCCCGGAGCGTCGACTCGAAGCCCGCGGGTGTGGCGGCGGTCGACTCGACGGCTTGGGCCCGGAGTGCGCTGGCGGCGGCTGCGGCGATCGGCGCCGCGCCCCGAACCTCCATCGAGGCGATCTCCGTGGCGGTCGCCTCGACTGTCGGATGGAGCTGTGGATCTGCCATCGTCCTCCCGGGTAGGACGCCGGGATACAAGAGCCTGCGGGAACTTTCGGGAGTTACTCGCCGTAGTTAATCAGGAGTTCCCGGTCTGCATCGTACTCCAGGACGCTCTCGCGAGCCAGTCGTGGGAGCAGTCGCTCGGTCAGTACCGTCCGACAGATCGACCGATCGATTGCTTCGGGTTCGCGCTCGACGAGTACGTCGACGAGGTGGTCGACCGGGACGACGCCGTAGTCGGCGGTGAGAAACATTTCGACGATCCAGCGACGCCACTCGCGGCGTTGGTCGGCGGTCAGTCGCGGCGACCCGTTGTCGGTCCCATCACAGTCCGCATCGCCGTTCGGTGGGTCGTCGTGTGGGTCTTTTCCCGGCTCGGCGTCGGCCCGGTGTGCCCCATGGCGGAAGGTCATGGTTCGTGTTTCGTCCGAGCAGATCCAACGGAATAACGGTTCGGCTCCCTCCGAGTATACTGTCAGTATCGGACAGTAGCTGGCCGGAACAGGTCGTGTTTGTGGAATAAAAACAGATACCAGCCACGACAGGGAGCATCAGCGTCGAACGGTCCGGCCGGTAACTGTATCTGTCTCTCGGTAAGTCGACACTAAGCGACACTATCCCGTATGATGGGCTTATTCGGCTCAAAGACCACTTCTCTGTATGGATAGCCGTCTGCAGCTCTTGGGCAAATCTCTGGACGCGCTCCCCGTGAACGTGTCGCTGCTGGACGAAGAGGGGAGGATCCTCCAGACCAACGACGCGTGGCGCGAGTTCGGAACGCGCAACGACATTCGCATGGCGGCCGATACGATCGGCATCAACTATCTCGACGTCTGCGAGCGGTCGAGGACCGACACGGCCCGACGGGCCCGGCGTGGGCTCTCGGAGCTCCTTGCGGGTACCCGCGAGGAGTTTCAGCTGGAGTATCCCTGTCATTCGCCGGTCGAACAGCGCTGGTTTCTGTTGGTCGCAGTACCGGTCACCGTCGACGGTCGGCGACACGCCGTCGTCGCCCACATCAACGTCACCGAGTACAAACTGGCCGCCCGCCAACGCGAGCGGCAGGTGGCGCATCTCGAAGCCCTCAGGGATCTCAGTGCGGCGATTCGGGAGGTCACCCACGTCATCATCGACCAGTCCTCGCGGTCGGAGATCGAACGAACGGTCTGTTCGGCGCTCGTCGAGACCACGGGCTACAACTGTGTGTGGATGGGTACTGTCGATGGTAGAAGCGGCGCGATAACGGTTCATACCAGCGCAGGCGACTGCGGGGATACTATCAACGGCGAGTTCGAGGGAATGCTCGGCGAAACAATCGTCCGGCAGGCGATCTGGACCCACCAAGTCCAGGCGACGACCGACACCCACGAGGACCCGGCGTTCGACTGGCGAAACGACGCCGATCAGGCCTACAGCGAGCAGGCCCTCGCAGCCGTCCCGATTATCCACGGCGGAGCGTTGTATGGGATCTGCTGTGTGTACTCCGACCGGTCGACAGCCTTCGGCTCCGACGAGCGGGCGATCCTCGCCCAACTCGGGACGGTCGTCGGCCACGCGATCGCCGCCAGCGAGCGGACACGGGCGCTAATGAGCGATGAGCTGATCGAAGTCGATCTGTTGATTCCGGCGTTGTTCGGGCAATTGCCCTCGGCTACCGACTGGCGGATCGAAATCACCCAGACAGTCGCCACCGACGGCAACTACGTGATGTACGGGACGACCTCGGCCGCAGAGATCGACACCATTACTGCCGTCTTCGAACCACTCGACGACGCCGACCTCACGGTCATCAGTGGCACGGACGAGAGTCGACGCATCGCCATCCGACTCGCTCGACAGTGTGTGATCCCCCTTCTCGCAACCCACGGCTGGTCGACCGAGACGGCGATCCTCGAAAACGGCGACTGTTCTCTGACGGTCCATCTCCCGTCGAGCGACACGGTCCGTGAGTTGATCGAGGTCGTCCGCGAACACCATCCCGACGTGGAGCTACGTGCCCGTCGACAGATCCACGTCGATCCAGGAACCGACGCCGAGCGCGCGGCATCGGCGCTGGGCGACCTCACCGACCGACAGCGGACGGTCCTCCAGACTGCCCACGCGGCGGGCTACTTCGAGTGGCCACGGGATGCCTCCGGCGAGGAGGTCGCCGAGACGCTGGGAATCGCCTCGCCGACGTTTCACCAGCATCTCCGCGTCGGCCAGGGAAAACTAATGAACGCGATCTTCGAGGAGCTCCCGGTGACCGCCTAAAAAAGAAGGGTTAGTCGGCCAGCGGCACCGGTTCGTCGAGATCGATCTCGCCAGCATCGAGTTCGGCTTCGATCTCGCGGGTCGCTTTCACGAGGTTCTCCATCTTGCCGTAGGCGACCTCCCGCGGCAGCAGTTTGACGCCACAGTCGGGGCTGATCGTGAGTTTCTCCGGCGGCACGACCTTGAGGCCCTGCAAAATGTTTTCCTTGATTTCTTCGACGCTCTCGACTTCGGCGGTGTGGACGTCGACGACGCCGAGGGCGAGATCCGGCACGAACTCAGGGTCGGTGAAGACGTCGATCTGCTCGTAGCCGCCGTTACAGAGTTCCAGATCAACCTCGTCGACCGGGTAGTCGTTGAGTTCGGGGTAAATACGGGAGTAGTCGCCGTAACAGACGTGGAGGCCGATGCGGACGTCTTCGGGAATCCCGCTGACGATCCGTTCGAGTGCCTCGCCGACGATGGCGTGGTCGTCCGGTGTGGTTGCGAGGGCTGGCTCGTCGATCTGGATGTATTTGGCTCCGGCTTCGACGAGTCGCTCGACCTCGATGTTCACGAGATCCGCGAGGTCATAGACGAGTTCCTCTTCGGTCTCGTAGGCCTCGTTGAACGCCCAGTTGCCGAGGGTGTAGGGACCCGTAATCGGGACTTTCACCGGCTTGCTGGCGACGTTGTCAGTGAATTCGAACTCGTCAACGAGCCACGGCTCGTCGTAGCTGACCTCGGCGGAGACCGAGGGTTTGTCGAAGTAGTTGTGGCCCCAGACCTTGACTGGACCGTTGAACTCGTAGCCGTCGATGCGGTCGGCGAAGAACTCGACCATTTCATTTCTCCTGACTTCGCCGTCGACCACGGTATCCAACCCACAGCGCTCGTGTTCGTGGGTGATGACGCGGGCGGCGTCGTCGTGAGCTTCCTTGAGGTCCTCCTCGTCGAACTTTGAATCCTCGTCGCCGACGAGTTCGTCGGCACGGTTGAGCCACTTGGGCTTGGGGTAGGAGCCGACGACGGTCGTCAGCAGGAAGTGGTCGTTGGGGTGGTCCTCGGGTCGGAACTGTTCGCGGTTGTCGGCAGGTCGGCTCATGCTGTTACCTCCTCTTCGTCAATGTTGGCTGCCGCAGCGATCGCGGCGAGCTTCTCGCGGTGTTTGTTCACGGGTAGATAGAACGGCTCGGTGTTGGTCGACAGGTAGAGTCGGTCGAACTCCTGGACCGGGATCTGGTCTTCGAACCACTCGACGCGCTCTTCGAGCGTCTCGGCCGACTCCACGAGGGTATTCTGTCCATCCGCAATGCCGAGTGCGGCGGCGTCCTTCGTACCGAACTCGGTGATGTTCGACAGCGTATCCTGGCGGTCGCCCGCGACGAGATCGAAGCCGAGTGCCTCGACATCGGCGTCCATCAGGTGGGCGTAGGTCTTCTCGTCGAGCGCGCCGAAGTAGGTATGGACGACCACGTCGGCGTCAGTCTTGCTTGCGACGGTGTCGACGGCCTCGGCCAGCTGCTCCTGGAGGTCCTCGTTCGGTGCGTTCTCCACGAGGGAGGGCTCCAGCAGGAACAGCGTTTCGTGGTCCGGGAACGCCTCGACTTCGTCGCCGAGGAACTCCGAGACCGCCTCGAAAAAGTCTCCCTCGTCGCCGTAGTAGTCGTCGGTCGCCAGATCCATCAACGAGTAGGGGCCCGGGAGCGTCGCCTGGAGGGCGTCGTCGCCGAGCAGCTCGGTCGCAGCCGTGAGTTCGTTGGCCACGTCACCCGAGAAGGTGAGGTCACCTTCGACGACGGGGTCGCGGTAGAAGTTGTTGTTGTCGTAGTAGCGGACGATTCCCTTCGCACTGACGTTCTCGTGGGTCGTCAACGGGTGGGCCAGCATATCGTCCCACCGGAGTTGCCCCTCGACGATCCGGTCGAGCCCGGTCGACTGCTGTTGGTCGATCACTTCGCCGCGGTACTCCTCGTAGGCCGCCGCGATCTCCCCGCCCTCGGTGCCGGAGATCAGATCGCCCTTCTGGTGGCCTTTTAGGTCCGAAAGCTGTTGTTTCGCCGCATCGGGAAGCGGGAACAGCCCCGGTGTCGTCGCAACTCGTTCGGTCATATACACCCGTCTTTGGGATGAGGTCGCTTAATATTTACTAAGACAGATTATGTCTTACAGTAATTCAGCGAGAGTAGCGAGGCCGTTCGGCCATCGTCGACCAAACGTCGCCGTCGACCGATCAGTTCTCGACGTGCTCGCCGATATCGGTGAACTCCTCGATGGCGAACGCCCCCATCACACCGTCGAAATCGTCGGCTCCGAAGACGACGACGATGTGTTCGGCGGCCGGATCGGCGACGTCGACGCTCCGCTCGGCGGTGGTTTCGCCCTCAATCGCGCTGTCGTCGTCCAGTGTGGCCGAGACGGTATACTCGCCAGCCCCGGTGAGCACGTCCGCGTAGGTTGCCCCCGACTCCTCGTCGACAGTGCCTTCGCTCTCGTTTGCTTCGCCGCCGTCTTCGCTCCCGTTTGCTTCGCCCTCGTCGTCGGTCTCGGGTTGGATCTCGAAGGACTCGTCGAGCACCGTCTCCGCTGCGGGATCAGTCACCGAAATCGTGCCGGTGAGCTGCCGGTCGGTCTGGTTGAACAGATTCACGTCCTCCAGGACGAGCCCGGCGATGTAGTTGGCGACCTGCGCACAGCCAGCCGTCCCGACGACGGCCACGGATGCGCCCGCCGCCAGCAGGCGGCGTCGGCTGAGTCGATCACCGAGTCGGTCGGTACTGGGTGCTGTGTTCGACGACGATTCCTCACGAGCGGCTGCCTGTCGGTCCATATGTACGACGTATCGACAGGACCCAAAATCCACGTGGCACAGTTTCCGAGTCTGAAAGTCGGAGCGGACGCTCAGACCGGCTGCAGCCGCAGGATCGACAACACCTCGAATGGGTAGGACTCCTGGACGACCTCGTCGACCGAAAACCCGGCGTCCTCCGCGAGCTCAACAACGATATCGTACCCCGTGAGACTGCTCACCAGCAGGTAGACCTCCCCGCCGGGAGCCAACACGCGGCCTACATCTTTTAAAAAGGGGACGATGAGCCGCCGACCGTCCTCGCCGCCCGACAGCGCGTGTTCCATCCAGTCGTCCCACTCGTTGTCCGGGTCGGTCGGCAGGTAGGGCGGATTGAACAGGACGGCATCGAAGGCGTCGGCGGCGAAGGGGGCAAGCAGATCGGCCCGTACAGCCTCGACACCCCGATTGCGGGCCTGTCGGCAGGCGTGTGGGTTCAGATCGCTCCCGATCACTCGGGCACTTGTTTCGGTGGCAACCTGCTCGGCGACCCACCCCGAGCCGGTGCCGACCTCCAGGACGACTTCGGGCTCCGACAGCGAGTCGACGGCGGCCTCCGCCAGCAGCCCCGAATCCTCCGCCGGTTGGTAGACCTCGGGGTCGAGCCCCCGCCGCTCGGCCAACTGCGAGCGGGAGTCCTGCGAATCAGTCATCGTCCTCTCCCTCGCTCGATTGGGGCTGCTTTTTGACCGATGTGCCGTCCTGACTGGGTCTCTCGGTTACTGACTGCTCGCCGTCAGCCAGCCGGAACCCGCCGGTTTCGGCGCGTCCCGAGAGTTCCCGCTGTGGGAACGGGATCTTGATATCTTCGGCCGCAAACGCCTCCCTGATCGCGGCGATCATTCGGGTACGGGCCTGCCACCGTCGGCGGGCGCTCGGGTTTTCGATCCAGCCCCGGACACCCAAGACAATCGATGACTCGCCGAACTCCTTGCCGACGACCTGTGGAGCCGGGACGTCCAGGATGCGGTCGACCTCGCTGACTGCGTCGGTGGCGATCTCGCCCGCCCGCTCGGGGTCGGTCTCGTAGTCGACGCCGACATCGACCTCGATGCGGAGCCGCCCCCGACGGGTTCGGTTTCGTACCGGGTTGCTGGTGACCGTATCGTTCGGCACCATCACGTACTCGCCGTCGAACGACTGGATGCGCGTGTTGACGATCGTGATCTCGGTGACGGTGCCCTCGTCTTCGCCGATGACGACCCAATCGCCGACTTCGAACGGTTTCGAGAACATGATGACGAAGCCCGCAAGCACCGCTCCCAGCGTCTGGCGGGCGGCCATCCCGACGACCACACCGAGGAAGCCAGCGCCGACCAGCAGGCTGCCGATGTTGTCGGTGAACAGCCCGATGACGACCAACAGCGCGAAGGCGTAAATGGTGATCTGGGTGGTCCGATGGAGGATCTCCCGTTCGTGTTCGCTGATGGCGTTTTGCTCTCTGGCGAGATCCTTGATCAGGTGGCCGACGAAATCCGACAGCGCGTAGGCCCCCCCGAGGATCACCACCGACAGCACGATGTTGGCGATCTGTCGGCCGAGGTCGACGCCGTCGTAGGCGCTGTACAGCGTCCCGGTGAGCCCCCAGACCGCCACCAGCGACGAGAGGCCACCCGCGATGCAGACTGCCAGCACCGCCGAGATCACCAGTGCGATCCGCGGGGTGACCTCCCGGTCCCGTCGCCAGCGATCGACGAGCTGTTTGAGACCGATCAGCCCGCCGAGCACCGCGACGGTGACAAGCAGTCGCTGGGTGTTGTCGACCAGCCACAGACCCACCCCGCTGGCGATCTCAGTCACCATTGGCGGTCGAGTCACCACCGTCGATCCCGTACTCCGCGGCGACCGCCGCGAGGGCGGCGAACTCCGCGGGCGCGACGTTGCCCGCCCGCCGACCCAGCAGCTCCTCGTCGGCGGCCTCGACGACCGCCGCCGGATCGTCGAGCCCCGAGATGTGGGCAGTGTTCCGAATCCCGTTTCGGATCGTCTTCCGCCGCTGGGTGAAGATCGCTTTCACGAAATCCAGGAAGAACGTCTCGTCGTCGACCTCGTAGTCGGGAGCCCGCGGTGTCAGTCGCACGATTGCACTCTGGACGGCGGGCTGGGGATCGAACGCCGTATTCGGGACGTACTCGACGACCTCGACATCGGCGTAGTGTTGGGCGCTCACCGAGAGCCGACCGTACTCGTCGCTCCCGCTTTCGGCGGCCATCCGGTCAGCGAACTCCTTTTGGAACATCAGTACAAGGGGTTTGCCGAGCGGCAACAGTCGAAACGCGATCTCACTGGAGGCGCTGTAGGGGAGGTTCGAAACGCAGGCCGAGAACTCGGGGAGGTCGACCTCCAAGGCGTCGCCCTCGATCACGGTGAGTCGATCCGCCTCGCGGGCCGCCGCGAACTCCTCGCGGAGGTGGTCGGCAAAGGTCGGATCACGCTCGATGACGGTGACGCGGTCGGCGACCGCCAGCAGCCGGTCGGTCAGGATGCCCGGCCCGCCGCCGATTTCGAGGACGTGGCTGGTGTCGCTCTCTGCGGGGAGAAACGTGGGAATCCGATCGACGACGCGGTCGTCGACGAGGAAGTGCTGGTCGAAATCCGGGTTGCCGCGTTCGCCAGCCCGCCGAATGAGTGCGGCGGGATCACGGCTCCCAACGTCTGTGCGGTCGGAGACAGTCATTACATGGGGTTCCGACTCTGTCGGCCTAAACGTCTCGTTTCGGCTACTCCGGCCGGACGAAGATTTTGTATTTGAGGTCGTCGTCCCGCAGTTCCTCCTGGATTCGCTCGATGAGGACCTCCTTGGGGCGATGCAATCCCCCGACGCGCTCGGAGAGCTCCTCGAAACTCTCGAAGGGGCCGCGCTTCCGGGTATCGATGATCTTGTTGCGGAGCTTCTTGCCGATCCCCGGCAGGAGATTCAGCTGGTGGAGCCGGAGGGTGATCGGCTGGGCATCGTTGTAGAAGTCAACAAAGCGCTGTTCGTCGGCGTCGATGATCGCCTCGATGGCGTACTCCAGTTCCGACTCCGCCGAGCTGGTGAGTTCGTCGTAGTCGATCTCGCGGACGGTGTCGATCTGTTCGTCGTCCGGCGGCTCGACCGCCACGCGGTCGACGATGTTGATGTCGGCCTCGTCGGTCAAAGTGAGCTCCAGGAGGTCGAAGGAGTCCTCGGTCAGAGCGTAGGCGACCGCGTCCTTCTGGTACTGGGGTCGGTTGTCGTCCGACCGACCGTGGGGGAGATAGTCGAGAACAACGGCGTGGGTGGTCGACTCAGCGTTGTCACCGCTGCCGTTTTCGGGAGTGGACATACCGAACTGTAGGGTAACAAGCCACTTAAAAAATCGCCTCGAAGCGACGCCGCCAGCCGACTGCCGGATCGTCGGCAGTGTTCGGCGGGACGGTGCCAAATACGGACAGTATACGACTAGTTTATCACCAGAAACGACCGATATACTGCGATTGCGAGTGTTTCACAAATGACCACACCATCTCCCCACCAACCGGCCCGGAACATCTCCAGACGCCACGTACTCGGTGCAGTCGGATCGCTCTGTACGGCTGGCTCGGTCGCGTTGGCGGGCTGTCTCGACGGCGATCTGGCCGGAACGGCGACCAACGGCTACCGTTCGTGTGAGTCGTTCAATCTCGTTCCTGGAGAGGATCTCAACAACGAAGACCTCTCGAACTGTGATCTCTCCGAGATGGAGATACAGGCTGTGCGGTTCCGGTTTGCCGACCTCTCGGGGGCGAACTTCGAAGGGTCGCGGCTGTATATGATGGATGTCACCGGCGCGACGCTCGACGGCGCCAACTTCCGCCGGGCGGATCTGGGCGCGACGAACTTCCTGAAAGCATCGGCACGAAACGTCGACTTCCGGGAGGCGGATCTCACTCGGGCGGATTTCCAGGGGTCCGATCTCACGGGGTCGGACCTCACCGATGCGACGGTGACTGGAACTCAGTTTGTGGGGGCGACCATGCCCGACGGATCGAGATACGCACACGGCGACGAGATCGTTCGAACGCCGTAGCTCGGTCCGTATGTATCGGCCGAGAGAAACACAACAGCAGGTAAAACCCTTCGCAGATCGGCAACCGACCGTTTCCAGGAGTCTCAGGCGTACTGCGCGACGAGGTTGAGGATCTCGTCGAGCTCCTCGCCGTCGAGCGCAAAGCGCTCTTTGGCGTAGATCGACCGCAGCTCGGTGCGGTCTTCCGGGAGGGTGTCGACGATCTTGTGGGCGGTTTTCTCGTTGACCTTGTCGAGTTCGATCAGTTTCTCGACGAGTTCGCGGGCCTCCTCGGGGTCCAATACCGCATAGCGGTTGACGTGTTCGATCGCGCGGGCGAGCTCGTAGCGCAGCTCGCGGTCCTCGTCGACGGCGCGTTCGGCTTCGACCTCGCCGAGGAGCGGTTTGACCTCCGAGATGGTGATATACTCCTCGTCGACTTTTTCCTTGAAGATAGTCATTCGGTCTGTTCTTTGAGGTGAGCGGCGCGGGCGATGACTGTCTTCTCCTTGCCACCGTCGTTGATGCTCACCGTAAACGCGCTGCCCTGTTTCCCGGTGACCTCACCGGTCAGGCCGTTGAAGCGCGGGTGGAACCGCCCCTCTCGCACGCTCGGGTCGAGTTTGAGGTGGACCTTCTGGCCCGCCTCGAACTCCTGGATCGCGCGCTGCGGCGGCGAAGTGCCGCGGTCGCGTGGGTCGTTCGAAAGCTTTCCTCGCGTCCCCTTCATGGGCCCATTGGAACTCGGCATAGTCGTAGCTTCCCGTTGTCCCGGTCCAGTTATAAAACGTGCGTTCCGCGCCTGCCACGGTACTTGTCCCCATGGCCCCGCTCAGCGATTGAAAAACTCCGAGACCTTGTCGCGAATAGAGCTATCTTCGCCCAGTTTCAGGTAGAAGGCGTCGCCATTGTCCTCGTAGTAGTTGTCGATCCGGCGGGTGATCTGGAATCCGAGGTGTTCGTAGAAGCCGAGTGCCTCTTCATTTGTCGTCCGCGCATGGCAGGTCACTGTCCGGTGTCGGTCGGCGATCTCGGCGATCAGCCGCTGGCCGTAGCCGCGGCCGCGGGCGTCGGGGCGCACCGCGAGAAACAGGATATAGCCGTCGCGTCGGACCGAGGCGAAGGCGACGAGATCGCCGTCCTCGAAAAACAGGTGGGTCGTCGACCGGCGGTAGGCGTCGATAAAGAAGCCACGGCGCTGTTTGAGCACGCCCTCCGTCCGGCGGATGTGTTCTTTCAGGTGCCAGGCGGCCTCGACGTAGTCGGTCTCACCCGCCTCGTCGACGCGCTGTTCGACAGTGACGCTCACTACTGTAGCTATAGCGCCCACAAGCATATTAACTCCTCCGGGCCACTGGTCGTCCCTCGGGTGGGTCGCCGGGAGTCGAAGCCGTCATGTCGACCGGGGCCGACTGGCCACTAATGAGCTACACGCTCCGGGAGCACACCGCCGACATCGCCGTCGAGGCAACCGCGCCGGAGCTCGGCGGCCTCTTTGGGGCGATCGCCGAGGGACTCGCCGCGGCGATGTGCGAGTCGGTCCCCACCAGCGGCGGCGACCGCTTCGAAATCGAGTGCCGCGCGGAGTCGGTCGAAGCCCTCCTGTATGAGTATCTCGACCAACTCATCTACGAGCGGGACGTTCGGCTGGTATTGCCGGTCGACAACGAGGCGACCGTCCAGGACCCCGAAACACCAGGTGGGGAGTGGCGCGTCACTGCCAGCGCCCGCGGCGTCCCGCTGGCCGAAGTCACGGCCCGCGAGATCAAGGCCGTCACCTACTCCGAGATGGTCGTCGAGCAGCGCGACGACGAATGGTACGGCTACGTCGTCTTCGACGTGTAAACCGATCAGCTATTACTGGCGGCTGGCGGCTGGTTCGACTGTGCCGACTCTGTTGTCCCAGTATCGTCGGGTTCCGCCGAGCTGTCGGTCGATCGATCGCCTGCGACGACGACAGTCCCGGCGAGCCGATCGCCGAGATGCTGGTGGCGGCTCGTCACAGCCACCAGCAGGCCGCCGACAAGATAGCCACCCAGCAGGCTCACCGGCCGCAGGAGGTTCCGAGCCAGTGCCGAACGACCCGAGATATCGTCGCCTGCGCGGTCGACGACCACCAGGCCAAAGAGCCGTTTGCCGACTGTCGTCCCGAAACGCCACTCCAGGAGGACGTGGTAGCCGACCACCATCACGGCCGGGAATCCGATCAGTACCGCCCCGACCGTGGCTGTCGGGTCGCTGGTGGCAATCGAGGCGACGACGGCGAAGACGACCCAGAGCACTGCCGTCGGAATTCCAACGACCAGCAGATCCACCACGGCCGCGCCGACGCGTCGGGCCAGCGGCCCCAGCCCGGAGTTCGGGGTGAGGTCGTTAGTGGGGGCGAGTGTTTTCCTGCCGATGGTCGGGAGATCCTCGGGCTCGAAGTCGGTGATCGTTGTTCCGGCGCGCAGCCATCGTGAGATGTGGACGCGGGGAACTGCGAGCTCCTGACCGCTGGCGAGGGAGGCCAACCCCCCGAGATGAGCCTTCCCCGTGACGAGGACCGCTTCGTCGTAGTCCGCCTCGGTCGACCGTTCTTCGATCCGATCGAGCATAACTTCGTTTCGGTGATCGAGCGTCCAGACGATCACCACGACGAACAGCAGCCCACAGCAGAACAGCCAAACTGACCACAACCCTTCGGCCACCAGCCAGCCCGCGAGACCGAGCCCACAGATGGCCGCAGCGAGGCCCCCGTACCGGTGGCCGCGGCGTCTGATCAAAATCGGGACCAGCCCGCCGCCGACCGCGACCGCGGCCGTTGCTGCCGTCGCCACTGGTTCAAGCCACCCTACCACTCCAAACACGAGCCAGTTGAGGACGATCAGCCGCGGTCCGGCCCGACTCAGCGTCTCGTTGGGATGTTCGTCGACGGCCTGCACCGACAGCCCGTTGCTGTCGGCGACGCGTCGGGCGGCGGCCAACTCGGTCGGGAGCAGATCGCGATTAAACAGGAGAAACAGCGGCGTATAAATGGCGAGCTGTAACAGCAGCGCGCCGAAGGCGTAGGCGGGCACCCGCGCGAACAGCGAGCCGTACTGCCGGAGGCCCATCGAATCGGTGGGTGACTCGATGAAGATCGTCTCGCTATCGCCGACGAACGCCTCCAGTTCCCGTGTTACTTTGCTGAGTCGGTCTATGTGGATCACACCAAACAGACCGAGCTTCCGTGGGGACGACATTTGGGTGGTGTTTCGTACTCCGATTCGATAAAAAACAGTTGTGAACGGTTCAGTCGAGTGCTGACTGTCGAGAGCGATTGATCGACCGCGTATTTCAGGTATGTTTGTGAGAGACACCTACCGGCGAACTGAGAAAACCGCTGCAGTTAGAACCCCGAAGTACCTAGAGGTGGTATGCACACCAATCGTCGCCTCCTCGGGGGTAGTGTTGCCCTACTGGCCGCGCTCGTCGCCTTCGTCGGTTCGGCAACCGCCCACGTCGAGTACGTGAGGCCACCCGGCAGCCAGCCCGCAAACGTCGTCGACTTCCTCGTCGCGGCGTTCACCACCCCGTTCATCGTCGGAACCTTGCTGGTCGGTTTCATCGCGGTCCTCGCGGGAATCGGCGGCTATCTGTACCTCCGACCGTTCCCCGCGGATATCGCGGCGTTCCGGGCGGCGATGGACGACTACCGTGATCTGTTGGGGTGGTTGCTCCGGCTCAGCATGGGGATGCCGCTGATCGCCGCGGGGTTTCAGGGCTACCTGTTCAGCCCCTCGGTCACGTTGCCGTACCCCACGGCACTGCGGCTGTTCGGCATCTCGGTCGGCTTCTTCCTCCTCTTTGGGCTGGCAACGCGGGTAACGGCCGTTTGGGCCCTGTTCGTCTATCTGGTCGCCCTCCCGTCGCACCCGGGGCTCCTGTTGGCCTTCGAGTACGTTCCTGGACTCTTGGCGGTCGCGCTCGTCGGCGGCGGTCGGCCCAGCGCCGACGCCGTTATCGCCCGGATGGCCGACGACGACAAGACCCTCTACTCGCAGTTCGACCCCTTCTACCGCCGGGTGGCGGTCCCCTTCGCCACGCGAATCAAGCCGTATAAAGAACTGGCCCCGGTCGTCCTCCGGGTCGGGATCGGGATCGCCTTCATCTATCTCGGGATCACCCAGAAGCTGATGCGCCCCGGCGAGGCGCTGGCGGTCGTCGAGAAGTACGATCTCACCGCGATCGTGCCGGTCGACCCCGCGCTGTGGGTGATCGGAGCCGGACTCACTGAAGCCCTCGTTGGCGTGATGCTCATTGCGGGTGCCTTTACGCGGGGTTTCTCGCTGGTGGCGTTCGGCCTCTTTACGACCACGCTGTTCGGCCTGCCGGACGACCCCGTGGTGGCCCACATCTCGCTTTTCGGTCTCGTGTCGGCGCTGCTGATCACGGGGGCGGGTCCCTACTCGTTCGATGCGTGGCTCGCCGAGCGGATTCGGACCGCCAACGAGGTTGCCACGCGAGCGGCCGATCTCACCGAGCCGGAGCCAGCTGACGAGACGCCCACCGACGACTGAGCCTCGGCACCCCATCCGGCGGCTGACGCAACCCTCTTTCACCCCGGCCGCCGATTGCCCACTATGACTACGACACGCGAGTTCCAGGACATCACGCTGGAACGGGTTCGGGAACACGTCTGGGAGATCCCCAAATCCGGCGAGATGCGCGTCCCCGCACGCGTCCTCGCCAGCGAGGAACTGCTCGAACAGATCGGCGACGACAAAACCCTCCAGCAGCTGAAAAACGCCACCCAGCTGCCGGGCATGCAGAAGTACGCCCTCTGTATGCCCGATGGCCACCAGGGGTATGGGTTCCCGGTCGGCGGCGTCGGCGCGATCGACGCCGAGGAGGGCTGTATCTCGCCCGGCGCCGTGGGCTTCGACATCAACTGCGGCGTCCGCATGATCCGGACGAACCTCACCTACGAGGACCTCCAAGGGAACGAGGAGGAACTCGTCGAGACCCTCTTCGAGAACGTCCCCTCCGGCCTCGGCGGCGGTGGCGTCGTCGAAACCGACGTCAAAACCGTCGAGGAGATCCTCGAACGCGGCCTCGACTGGGCGATCGAAGAAGGGTACGCCACCGAGGCCGACCGGCTCCACTGCGAGGACGAGGGCCGCCGGCCCAACGCCGACGCCGACGCCGTCTCCGAGAAGGCGAAAAATCGCGGCAAGAATCAGGTCGGGAGCCTCGGCTCGGGCAACCACTTCCTGGAGGTCCAGCGCGTGACGGACATTTATAAGGAAGACGTGGCCGAGGCGTTCGGTCTCGAAGCCGACCAGATCGTCGTCCTCATTCACTGCGGAAGCAGGGGTCTAGGCCACCAAGTCTGTTCGGACTACGTCCGGAAAATCGAGCAACGGCACGGCGATCTGCTCGCGGAGTTGCCCGACAAGGACCTCGCGGCCGCGCCCGCGGGAAGCGAACTCGCCGCCGAGTACTACGGCGCGATGGGCGCGGCGATCAACTTCGCGTGGGTCAACCGCCAGCTGATCACCCACCAGACCCGCAAGGTCTTCGAGCGCGTCTTCGGCCGCGACTGGCAGGACATGGAGATGGAACTGCTGTACGACGTGGCTCACAACATCGCCAAAAAGGAGCCCCACGACGTCGACGGCGAGACCCGTGAACTGTACGTCCACCGGAAGGGCGCGACCCGAGCCTTCCCCGCGGGCCGCGAGGAGGTCCCGCGGGCCTACCGCGACGTGGGCCAGCCGGTCATCATTCCCGGCAGCATGGGCGCGGGGAGCTACGTCCTCCGCGGCGGCGCGGAGTCGATGCAAGAAACGTTCGGTTCGACGGCCCACGGCGCGGGCCGGACGATGAGTCGGACGCAGGCCAAACAGGACTACTGGGGCGAGACCGTCCAGGACGAACTCCAGGAACAAAACCAGATCTACGTCAAAGCCCAAAGTGGCGCGACGATCGCCGAGGAGGCTCCTGGCGTATATAAGGACGTCGACGAAGTGGTTCGGGTCTCCGAGGAGCTCGGGATCGGCGATGCGGTCGCCCGGACGTTCCCGGTCTGCAATATAAAGGGCTGAACCGCTCGCAGGTCGGCTACTCTCGATCAGGCACCGGGTCGCCGCCAGTCTCGTCACGGAGGGTCAGCATCGACACGTATCCGACGACGATCCCCGGCCAGTAGGTCGTCAGCCGGAACAGGACGGCCGCGCTCAGGGCGGTCGCCAGATCAACCGAATAGAAGAACGTCATCAGCCCCGAGAAGGCCGCCTCGTAGGTGCCCGAGCCGCCGGGGGTCGGCGACAGCGTGGCGACCGTCGACAGCGTCACCAGGAAGTAGATGGGGACGAACCGCGGCTCGATGCCCATCGACAGGAAGACAAAGTACAGCGAGGCGATCTGGGCGACGATGGCGAGATGTGAGACCGCGGCCGTCTCGGCGAGGAACCGCCGGTCGTTGCCCGCGGCCTGAAACGATTCTTCGATCCGTTCGACACTGTCTTTCAGGGAGTCGAAGACGCCCTCGAACCGTCCGACTCGGGCTTCGAACCAGTCCAGGAGACCGTGGACCGATTCAGTGAGCGTGCCGTTGTCCGACCAGAGCAGATAGGCGACCAGTCCGCCGACGGTCAGGATAACGGTTGCAATGATACCGATGTCGACGAGGAACCCCGCAAGCGTCCCGAAGACGGCCAGATAGAGGATGCCGCCGAGGGTGAACGTAAAAAACGGGGCGGCGTTGATGATATCGGAGGAGACCACGGCGGTCAGCGATCGCTCGTATTCGGAGTCGGTCGTCTCCGAGATGATGTAGGCCATGATCGGTTCGCCGCCGAACTGTCCCAGCGGCGTGATCGAGTTCAGGAAGTGGCCTGTCATGAACATCCGCAGCGTCTGTGAGACCGTCGACCGGATCGCCAGCTGGCCGAAAAACCGGTACCAGACCCACGCCCAGACCCCCAATGAGGAGAAGCCGACCGCCACCGCCACCGCAAACAGCGGAATATCGACCTGATTGAGCGTGGTTACGAACCGCTCGGCATCGGCGAAATACAGCAGTCCGACGAACAGCAGCCCCGTGATGGCATACCAGAGCCACTTGTTCGATTTCCAGTCGTCGCCGAGTGAGAGGTTCATATGTGGGAAGTCACTGACCACTGTGCGGACCAGTCTATTTGCCGAAGCGTTCGGCACAGCAATATAAGATGCCTTTGTTCTGTGGCGGCTGTTTCCGCCACGGAGAACTACCGGTAGCCGAGTGCTTCGAGCCGGTCTTCGATCTCGTCGTCGACCGCCTCGCCGTCTTGCTCGTCGGAATCGTCGCCCGTGTCGCCAACGTCGACGTCGCCGATCGCGTCGACTTCGCGTTTCAGGTCCTCGGGAACCGGGATCTCCTCGCCGGTGTCGAGATCAACGGCCTCGTAGCGTGCGTTCCCGTCTTCGTCGGTTGATTTGACGACCTTTGTGCCGTCGCGTTTGACGTATCTGGCCTGCCGGTAGTAGTCGTCCCACTGGTCGCTTGGAATGTAGCCGGTGAAGTTCTCGGGGAACTCGTAGCCGCCCCGAATCGTCTCGCCGAAGGCGTTGGGTTCGGTCGGCTCGATCCCGGCCCAGTAGGGGACGAGATCGGACAGTCGCCGGAGTTCGAACGGGCGCTTCTCGCGCCGTCCATCGAGGTCGGGGTGATCGACCATCAGCACCGTGTTGATCACCGGCTCGGCGACGGTGAACTGGTGGCCGAAGACACCGTCCTCGCCGAGTGCTTGGCCGTGGTCCGACAGCAGCACGACGACCGTATCGTCGTCGAGATCGTTGGCTTCCAGCGCGCTCGTGATTCGGCCGACCAGATCGTCGGTGTAGTCGACCGAAGCGTCGTACATCCGCCGGAGTTCCTCGTAATCGATATCGTCCTTGGTGAACATATCCTTCTGCCGGTGGGGAATGACCGACTCGTCGGTGACGCCATGTGTATCGACGTACCGCTGGGGCGGATGATACGGCTCGTGGGGCTCCATCAGATTCACGTAGAGGAAGAAGTTCTCGTCGGGCTCTCTGTCGCCGAGGTACGCCTCGACGGCTCCGACCGTCTCCTCGGATTTACACGAGTCGTCGACGCCGAACAGCCGGAAGGCCCGGTCGAGTTGGCGGCCGAGGATTCGCTTGGGGAGGGTGCCGAGGCTGTCGTAGAGCTTGGTCGTGAACTTCGAGATCCGGCGGCTCAGTGAGTTGTCCGCGCTGCCAAGGAAGTTTTCGACCGTATCGCAATCCTCAGTCATTCCCTTGTGTGGGGTGATCCAGACGTTCGGCGTGACCGCGCCAGTGGTGTAGCCCGCCTCGCGAAGTTGGCCGATAAACGTCTCTTCGTCGCCCGTGGCGTAGCTGCGGGCCTGTGTGGTGCCATGGTCCCACGGATACTGGCCGGTGAACATCGAGGCATGCGAGGGCAGGGTCCAGGGGGCCTGGGTGACGGCGTTCTCGAAGACGATTGAGGAGTCGACCAGCTCGTCGATATGGTCGGTGAAGTCGATGCCCTCGTTGTATGCCGAGACGCGGTCGGTCCGCAGCGAGTCCAACACGAGGAAGACGACGTTGTTCCGCCCGGAAGTGGCGTCGCTCATATCCCTACCAAACGGTAGCGAGTAGTTAGTCACTCTGGTTGCGACTGTTCGACAGTCACGGGCAGTTTATATTTGTGCACCTGGTGGGAACAGACAGAGCCGTCTATGAGTACGAAAGTAGCGATCGTCTACTGGTGTGATGGGGCGGGCCACGCGGCCAGAAGCATTCCCGTCGCCAAGGAACTCGAAGCCCGCGGCGTCGACGTCGCCATCGGCGGCGGCGGCCAAGGCGAGCCGTTCGTCGACATGAACGGATTCGACCAGCCCGACCTTACCAAAGTCGCCGTCAAGGGCAGCACGCCCCGCGCCTTTCTCGAACACACCCTGTTCGATCTGATCCCCTCTTCGGTGCGCCGCTTCCGTGAGCTGTATCGGTGGCTTGACGACGAGGACCCCGACGTGCTGGTGACCGACGACATCTTCGCGGCCTTTGTGGCGATCCTCCAGGACATCGATTTCTACCGCATCGACCACCTGACGACCGACCTCTTCGACCGCCGGTGGGGCATCCCCCTCGAAATCTATAATCGGACGTCGCTGCAGTTTGCCGAAGGAATCCTCGTCACCTCCCTTTGGAAAGACGAGCCCGATCCCGAGAGAATCACCCGCGTCGGCCCGCTGGCCCAGGAGGGCGACCCGGACGACGAAGTCGAACCCTACGATGTCCTCTTAAATCCGGGCACCCACGGCGAGGATTTCGACGAGATCCGTCGACGACTCGAACGCATGGGGTACGATGTGCGAACGGTGGGCGACGACGAGTGGGAGACGAAACCGGCGATGACGCCCTACACGGCGGCGGCGGATGTCGTCGTCTGTACCGGCTTTTCTTCTATTGCCGATACGGTCGTCGCGGGGACCCCGTGTGTTATCTATCCCTTCCTGCCGTTCCAGAAAGCCCTCGCAGCGCGGGCCGACGCACTGGATATCGAGGGCGTCTCACAGGCGACCTCCGTCGAGGCCGTACTCGATGCGGTCTCCTACTACTGTACCGCCGACGAACAGCCGGACTTCGAGAACGGCGCGCCCGAGTTCGTCGACACATTGGTACGCAATATTTGACACATTCGCGGACGTATCTCGGTAGATGTAAAAACGAGGTCGACAAACAGGATACCCAATCGAATGAGAATCGGCTTTTTCACCGATAGCTACTTCCCGGGGATCGACGGGGTCACCTACACGATCAAGGCGTGGCGCGAGCGGCTGGAAGCCCGCGGCCACGAGGTGTACGTCGTCTACCCCGAGAGTAGCCACGAGCCGAGCGAATACGAGATTCCCGTCCCTGCGCTCCCCAACCCCTTTTATAAGCAGTACCGACTGCCGATCTACCGGCGGCTCTCGACGCTGCCCGAACTGGATGTCGTTCACTGTCACGGTCCGGCGACGACCGGCCTGATGGGTCGGCGCTACGCCAAAAAACACGGCTGCAAATCGGTGTACACCCACCACACGCCGATCGAGGACTACCTCATTCGGGCGCTCCGCTTCGAGTCGCTCTCCCAGCGCGTCGGGGATCTGTATGTCGCCTACGAGAACCGGTTTTTGAACTCCTTCGACTGTGTGACCGCCTCCACATCGCGCATCCGGCGAAACGTCGACCCCCACCAGCTCCCGGTCGGCATCGAAATGGACTTTTTCGAGCCCCAGCCCGACACGCTGTTCGACGACGACAGGCCGATCGTCGGCTACAGCGGGCGGATGAGCACGAAAAAGAACCTCGACGAGATCGTCCGGCTGGCCGAGGCCTGTCCCGACTACCGGTTCGAGCTCGTCGGCGAGGGCCCTGCTCGGAAGCACCTCGAAGCTATCGCCCCCGACAACGTGACGTTTCGGGACTTCATGCCCCGCGAACAGCTGCCGACCTTTTACTCCTCGCTGGACGTGTTCGTGACCGCCTCGACCTGCGATACCCTCGGCTTATCGACCCTGGAGGCCAACGCCTGTGGCACGCCAGTGGCCGCCGCCGACGTCCAGCCGTTCGACGAAACTATCGGCCGGGAGAACGGTGCGCGATTCACCTACCAAGACATCGACGACATGAAGCGGGCGGTCAGGGAATGTCTGCTCGAACCGAAAGAGACCCGATCCGTCGTCGAAGCGTTCTCCATCGACCGCACGGTCGACGAACTCGAATCGATCTATGGCGTCGAGGACGCCGACGAGAGCCCGAGCCGCGTCCCGACCGCTGCGCCACCCTGACGCCCGAAACCACGCCACCAGAAACACCCACTTACCAGAAGCCGCCGCTTCCGCCCGGTCCCGACGGTCCTGATGGCCCGCTGGGACCTCGCGTCGATCGCGGCCCCTCATCGGCGATTTCGACCCGCTCGCTCGGCTTGCGCGGGTCGACCTCCTCGCCGTCTTCGAACTTGACGAAACTGAGATAGAACGTCTCCCCGCAGCCCCCGCCGTCGTTTTTAAGCGTGCCGTCCTCGCCGCAGACGAACTCGACGCCGTCGACGTCCTCCCGATCTTCGAAGGGTTCGTCGGGTGAGACGTAGCGCCACCCCTCGAAGGGGAACGGTGTTACCGCCTTATCTGCGAGATAGCCGTCGCGTTCGAGTTCGACTAGCGTCTCGCAGTGCGGGCAGTAGTAAGTGACCGGGAATGACATACCGGGAGTAGGGCGTCGAGGGGCTTACTTTGTGTGGTCCTGTGAATCAGCCGATCCGTTCGAGCGCCCACGCTGCCCGCGCCCGGACGGCCTCGCTGGGGTCCTCCCGGCGGTGTTCAGTCAGCGGGTCGACGGCCTCGTCCGCCTCGCAGTGGCCCAACACCCAGCAGGCGTGGACCCGACTCCGCGTCCAGCTGTCCTCCAGGAGTTCGATCGTTCGCGGGACGAACGGCTCGATCCGGGCGGGGTACTCCTCGGCGATCCGGGCGAGGGTGCCCGCCGTGTTCGAGCGCACCGTGGGATCGTCGTCGTCCAACAGCGGGGCGATCTCCTCGGTGTAGGGGGCAACGTCCATCGGGAACCCCTGGGCGATGTCGCCGAGAATACCGACCGAATTTCCGCGTAGTTCGGGATCATATGCACCGAGTTGATCCAACAGCGTCGGGACCACGGGCGTCGCCGCGTCGGGGTACGCCGAGGTGACGTGGCCCAGGGCGGCGGTACAGCTGATCCGATAGGGGTCGTCGTCGGCATCCAACAGCGAACACAGCTGCGGCACCAGCGGCCGGACCTCCTCGGGGAAGGATTCGGCGATCACGCTCAACACGGCCAGCGCCTGCCGACGCGCCCGCGTCGGCGTCGGCGACAACAGCGAGGCGATCGCCGGGGTGGCATCCAGTGCCGCGGCGGGGTCGTGTTCGGCGACCGCCAACAGGAACTGGGTAGCCGCCGTGTTCAGAAGCGAACTTTCGGCGTTCAGTTGGTCGACGATTTCCGGGGTTACGTCGACGACAGCTTCGGGGAACCGCTCGGCGACGGTCGCCAGCGACCGGACGGCGTACAGCCGGATCGACCGGTCGTCGTCGAGCCGGTCGGCCAACCGGTCGACGGCGGTCAGCCCGGCCTCGGGGCGGTCGTCGACGACCGATTCGACGGTCCGCATCGCGTCGTACCGCACCGCCTGCTCTTCGGCGTCGATCAGCGGCCACAGCGAGTCGGTCTCCAGGAGGCCGGGGGCGACCGCCGCAAGCTGTCGGTAGCGGTCGACGCGGTCGTCGGGCGGCCCCTCGTCGAGGGTGGGGAGCGACGCCCGCGTGACGGCTTCGACCGCGGCGATCTCCGGCAGGGCGATTCGGATCTGCCGGGGTGACTGTTCGACCGTCGTGCATTCGAAGGTGGGCGGCGCTGTCAGCCCGACCGCGGCCGCCGGAAGCCGTGTCGGCCCGGCGAACGGTCGCTTGGTCTCGACTTCCGTCGCCGATTCCGCGCCGACGATCCGAAACGCCGTCGAGGAGTCGAACTGGTCGAAAAACGCTTCGAGCGCCGCCCCGGAGTCGGGGGCCGCCCGGATCTGCAGCGGCTCGCCGGAGGGTCCAGGAGCGAACCACGCGATCGGCTCGCCACCCTCATCGGTGTGTCGGCGCAGACACTCGCGGACGGAGTCGCAACCGACCGCATCCCGCATCGTCAGGTGGTCGCGGCGGCCCGCTCCGGGCTCGACGGTGTACTGTCGCCAGCATTTGTGGCCGTCGATGAAGACCGGGTTGGGCTCGCCGCGGGTGGCAGGTCGACCGTCCTCGGTTTCGGCCCGGCCGTCGCAGACCGCACAGACCGGGTTCGGAACGGACCCGGCGGCCGGGGCTCCGACAGTGTTGCCACAGATACTACAGGGCGGCTGTCGGCGAGTCGGCGTCGAAGGCATCGCTACTGGGTACCGTTCGCAGGGGGCTACCGTCTCAAAAATCTTCCGTGGCAAATTACCGGTTTGATAATTGGCCGCCTGCAGACTGGCCCGGAACACATTTGAGCCGAGGGACGAACGTTCCTGTATGATCGATGAGACAGTCGAGGAGATCCAAGGAATGCAGAGCCACAGCTCCTCGCTGATCGCTATCAAGGCGACACAGGCGCTCTCGGAGCTACTCGACCGCGAGTACGCCTCCGTCGAGGAGTTCGAACGCGACCTCGAACGCAACGCGGGCGCGCTTCGACGGGCCAACCCCTCTCATGCGTCGCTCCACAATGCGGTCCGGGCGGTCGAACGCTCGGTGTTAGATGTGTCCAACAGTGTCGAGGAGGCCAAGGACTTCACCCGCGAGATGATCGACCGTGTGGTCGAGGATATCGAGACCGGCAAGCGCCGGGCAGCGATCAACGCCGCCGAAACCTTCGAAGACGGCGAAACCTTTCTGACGCACGATTTTTCCTCGACTGCGCTTGCGGCGGTCGAAGCCGCCGCCCTCGACGGCAACTACCTCACGGCCTACGTAATGGAGGCCCGCCCCCGATACATCGGCCGCGGAACCGCCCGAATGCTCGCGGCGATCGACCGGGTCGAGCCGCATCTGATGGTCGACAGCGCGCTGGGGCACTTCCTCTCGGAGTGCGATCGCGTCATCATCGGGATGGACTGCATCGTCGACGACACCCTGTATAACCGGATCGGCACGCTGCCGCTGGCGGCGACCGCCCAGGAGCTCGGCGTTCCAGTTGTCGTCGTCGGCTCAGGGGCCAAGGTCATCGAGGAAGGCTTCGCCTTCGAGAATCAACACCGCTCGACGTCGGAAGTCATGCTCGAACCCGTCGAAGGCATCGAGATCGAGAACCCGGCCTACGATGCCACTCCTGTCGAGTACATCGACCAGCTCATCACCGAGACCGGCATCCACGAGTTCTAGCGCCAGTCGAACTTCCGGCCACGGATCGCCCGCACGGCCAGGAATCCAACGAGCCCCATCGCCATAAACATGAACAGCGAGAGGGACTCTTGGAGGTAGCCAGTGTACGACAGAACCGTTCCGATCAGCAGAATGAGGATGCTGGTGATGATAATTTCGTATCCTTCTACCTCTACCATAGCTATCACTCCCGGTAGTCATGAAAAACCGTTTCGGTTTTTTCACTCCTGACCGTTGTCGACGCTGACCCACTCGCCGTGCTCGTCGGCCTGCTCGATGCCATCGAGAACCTCCTGGACCTCATAGGCCTCGGCGAAGGAGGGTGAGAACTCGGTTCCCTCGGCGACTGCTGAGAGGAACTCGAAGTTTTCGTGGACGAAACTGTGCTCCCAGCCGATGGTGTGGCCCGGCGGCCACCAGTGGTCGACGTAGGGGTCGGTTTCCTCCGTCACGAGCACCGTCTCGTAGCCCCGACTGTCGCCGGTTAGCACTTCTAACTCGTTGAGCCGTTCGAGGGCGAATTTCAGGCTCCCCTCGGAGCCATGAATCTCGATGGTGTGGTCGTTTTTGTGACCCGTCGCCATCCGCGAGGCTTCGAAACTCCCCACGGCTCCGTTGGCGAACTCGGCCTGTGCAGTGTAGGCGTCGTCGACGGTCACTGGCCGATACTCCTCGATTTCGCCCACATCGTCGTAGACGGGGCGTTCCTCGACGAACGTTTCGAGGTGGCCCGACACGCGGTCGATCCCACCGGTTCGGTCGCCGACGAGGAAGCGGACGAGGTCGACCGTGTGGGCACCCAGATCGCCGAGCGCGCCCGACCCCGCGAGGTCGGCGTCCATCCGCCAGGCCCACGGTGCCTCTGAATCGACGAGCCAGTCCTGGAGATACCGCCCACGAACGTGACGGATCTCGCCGAGTTCGCCGTCGGCGATCAGCCCCTTAGCGTACTGGATCGCCGGTAAAAAGCGGTAGTTGAAGGCACAGCCAGCCGGAACCGTCGCCTGCGCCGCCGCATCGCGCATTCGATCGGCCTCGTCGAGGGTCGGCGCGAGCGGTTTCTCACAGAGTACCGCAGTGCCTGCTTCGAGGGCCGCAATCGAGGGCTCGGCGTGGAGGTGGTTCGGCCCGAGGTTGTAGAAGACGTCGACCTCGCCGACCACGTCTTCCCAGTCGGTCGCAGTGTTGTTAAATCCGAACTGGTCGGCCGCCTCGGCCAGCGCCTCCTCGTCGCGGCCAATGAGTGTATGACGTTCGACCGCGGGCGCGTCGGGGAAGAACATCGGCAACCGAGCGATCGCGTTCGAGTGGGCTCGACCCATAAACCGGTAGCCGAGCATCCCGATGGTGAGTGGTTCCGTCATGGTTATGCCGCCCAGTAGGCATCGCCGGGTTCGGTCGTAAAGAGCGCGCGGGAGAGCACGTCGACGGCCTTTTCGAGGCCCTCCGTGGCCGAGGTCAGCGAGTCCTCGTGTTCGATCGACAGCGCACCCTCGTAGCCGACCATCCGGAGCGTCGAGACGATGTCCTTCCAGTGGCTCTCGCTATGTCCGTAGCCAATGGATCGGAACAGCCACGAGCGGTCGGCCTCCTCGGTGTAGGAGGTCGTGTCCAGGACACCCTTCTCACGGGCCTGTGACTCGTATATTTTGGTGTCTTTCGCGTGGGCGTGGTGGATGGCGTCGTGGTCCCCGAGGAGTCGGATCGCCTCGGTGACGTCGATCCCCTGCCAGTAGAGGTGTGAGGGGTCGAAGTTCGCGCCGAGCCGTTCGTTGGTTCGCTCGCGGAGTTCGAGCAGGCCGTGGGGTTCGTAGACGAGCATATTGGGATGCATCTCGATGGCGATATCGACGCCCTGCCGGTCGGCGAGATCGGCGAGTTCCGACCAGTAGTTTTCGGCGACCGTCCACTGGTATTCGTGGGCCTCACGGTGTTCGGTCGGCCACGGCGCGGTGATCCAGTTGGGCACCTCGTCGTTCGGCCCGCCCGCCGGAAGGCCCGAAAAACAGGTCACGGTGTCGACGCCCATCTGGGCGGCGAGATCGACGGTCTCCCGCAGCTCCCGGTCGGCCTCGGCCGCGCGGCTCTCGTCGGGATGGAGGGGGTTGTTGTGGGTCGCCAACGCGCTGATTTCGAGGTCGTATTCGGCGACCGTGTCGAGAAACGCCCCCTGGGCCTCGGGGTCGTCCAGGAGTCCGGAGCGGTCGAGGTGGTCCGAGCCGGGATAGCCGCCAGTGCCGAACTCGACAGCCTCTACGCCGAGTTCCGAGAGATACGCGAGGGCGTCGTCGATTGGCTGGTCGCCGAGCGGGACGGTGAGCACGCCGAGCTTCATACCGGACGTACAACGACGTCCCGAATAAATGGGTATGCTGTCTGCTACCGAATATTCGCTATCAATTGTCGCGTCAGGTACCGACACGCCCTCTCCATTCACTCCGTGCGTTCGACTGGCGCACCCCGAACGTTCGTCTTGACGCTGTCGAGTCCCTGTTTGGCCTTCTGTTTCGAGGCATAGCCCTGCCCGCCGTCGGCGATGATGTTGCCGTTGTCGTGGACGAGCCGCCAGCGCCACTTGCCGCCCTTGTCTGCGAACAGTTCGAACGTCGCGTGGCTCCCGCCCTCCTCGACGGTCGCCTCGTGGTCGTCCTTCGAGGTGTCGACCACGTAGCCGCCGGGGGCATTCCGCTTGACGCTGTCGAGTCCCTGTTCGGCCTTCTGGGCGGAGGCGTACCCCTCGCCGCTGTCGGCGATGATGTTGCCGTTGCGGTGGACCAGCCGCCAGCGCCACTTGCCCTCCCGGTCTTCGTACAGCTCGAACCGCGCTTTGCTCACGTTGGTCTCGGTGTCGACGTCGTCGGCCTCGCCCTCCCACTCCATCTCGATGTCGAGACTGAGGGTTTCGCCTTCCTCTTCGACCTCGATCTCCATTGCGGGTTCGGCCGCCGGGGTCACCGTCACCGTCTGTTCGTCGTCGACCGGCACCGGCTTTCCTCGACCGAGTGCTTTCGCCAGCCGACGCAGATAGGTCGCGATCGACCGCCGACTCCGTTTCGTTTCGGATTTGTATATTGTTTCGTCCGCCATACGGTTCGTACTCACATGGCACACATATAGTGGTGTTCCCGAAAGAACAGTTTAGTCGGACTTGTTGCTCGGGTCGACAGTCACGCACAATCGGAGGCCATATGGGCGGGCCGTCTGCAAGGGGAGCTATGTCCGACCGTTGGCTGTACGGCTGGGGACTGGGCTCGGTCGCCCTCGGCGGCGCGTCGCTGGTCGTCCCATTGTACGCCGTGGACCTCGGCGGCGGCCCGTTCGTCTTGGGGCTACTCGCAGCGGTCGCCGCCCTCGTCGGGGTTCCGGGTGCGCTCGGTGCGGGCCGGATCGCCGACCGAACCGGCAACTACCGGCTGCTCCTGCTTGGCACGCTCGTGTTGATTGCCGGAGCGATTGCCGTGATCCCACTGCTCGAAAGCGTGACACCAGTAATTCTCGCAAACGGTGTGCTTTGGTTCGCCTTCGCCGCCGCCACGCCGGTGGTGACGCTGCTGGCAGTCGTCGACGCCCCCGCCGAAGCGTGGAGCGAACGGATCGCCCTATTAAACAAATATCAGGGGATCGGCTGGGCTGTCGGCCTCTTTGTGGGATCAGTGTGGACCGGGTTCGGAACGCGGCTGCTGGCCCCGGAGCTGGTGATCCGGAGCCTGTTCGTCCCGCTGGCGGTCGCTGCAGCCCTCGGCCTCCTGTGGAGCGGTCGAACCCTCCCGGCCGATCCACCCGCCCAGCAACGGATCTCGGCCGACCGACTCCGGCGAGCCCTCCAGCGGGCCAATCGGTTCAGCGTCCGCAGCGCCACCTTTCCGTTTACGGTGAGTCGGGCCGACTTCCGGGAGTTCCACCCGCGTCGGTTCGTCGACCGGTTTTCGCCCACGCTCGCGCTCTACTTTCTGGCGGTCTGCCTCTGTTTCGCCGGCTTTGCAGCCTTTTTCGCGCCGCTGCCGGCGTTTTTGGCCGATGCGGGCTACGGATCGGACGGGATCTTCGCACTCTACCTGATCAACAGCCTCGCCGCGGCCGCCGTTTTCGGTCCCACCGGACGACTGAGCGCGAAATGGGGGGCCGAACTGGTGCAGATCGTCGGCCTCTCGGTCCGTAGCCTCGCCTTTTCGCTGGTCGTGGTCGTCGACCTCGCGCTGGGAGCTACCGCCTTCGGCTTCGGAATCGCCGCGGCCGTCTTCGCGCTGATCGGCGTGACGTGGGCGATCATCGCCGTCACCGCCAGCACGCTTGTCACCGAACTCGCCCCGGTGACGATCCGTGGCGAGGCCCTCGGGATGTACGCCGCCCTCAGCGCGCTCGCCGGGGGCGTCGGCAGCCTCCTCGGCGGCTGGCTCGCCGCCGGGAGCTACCTCGTCGCCTTCGGCGCGGCCGGGGGGCTCGTCTTCGGTGGCGCAGTGACCGTCGTGTTCGTCCGCCGGCGGACTGTGGTCGACCGCAACACTGCGCGAACGCCCGCCTGATTCGGCAGGCTGGACCCATGCCCACGGAATCGGATCTATCAGACCGGGCAAACTCTATTGACGGAGTCGTACATAGAGGGACGTAATGCGTATTCTCGTTGTCGGGGCGACCGGGTTCGTCGGCAGTCGACTGGTCGCTCGGCTTGCGGAGTTGGGTCACGATGTCGTCGCGTTCTCGCGGAGTGCGAGACGAGAGTCGTTCTCCGACGGCGTCGAGGCCTTCGAGGGCGATCTTGCCGACGCCGACTCAGTAGCCGATCTCTGTGCGGGCGTCGACGTCGCCTACTACCTGATTCACTCGCTGACCGCCGACGATTTCGCCGCCCGCGACCGGGAGTACGCCCGGCGGTTCCGGGATGTCGCCTCCGAAGCGGGCGTCGACCGCGTCGTCTACCTGAGCGGTATCAGCGGCACCGGGGTCGACCTCTCGCCACATCTCGAATCCCGGCGCGAGGTCGAGGCGATCCTGGCTGGCGGCGAGTTCGATCTCACCGTCCTGCGGGCGGCGGTCATCATCGGCGCGGAGAGCGCGAGTTTCAGAATCCTCCACGATCTGACCGACCGGCTCCCGATCATGGCGGTCCCCCAGTGGGTTCGTACCCCCTGTCAGCCGATCGGGATTCGGGATACGATCAGCTATCTGGTCGGTGTCCTGGATGCCGAAGCGACCCGCGGCGGGACCTACGACATCGGCGGTCCGTCGGTGTGGAACTACGAGTCGTTGCTCCAGTTGACCGCCAGAGAGAAGGGGAAGACGGTGTATATTGTGCCGGTGCCGGTGATGACGCCGAAGCTCTCGTCGTACTGGCTCCGACTGACGACCGACGTGCAGTTCGATATCGCCCGGGCGCTGGCCGAGAGTATGCGCAATCCGGTGACCGTCGACGCCGCAAGCGATCTGCAAACTGTCGTGCCGATCGACCAGACCCCGATCGAAACGGCAGTACGGGACGCGCTGGCCGAACTCCGAGCGTCCGCCGAACGCTGAGACGGTCGATGACGCCTGATAGTCGACTTACTCCTGACGGTCAGCGTGATCCTGCCGAATCTCGTCGATGTACTCCCGAGCGTCAGGATCGAGTCTGTAGGTGCCGTGGATCTCGGCGGGGGCTTCCCCGTGGACGACACGGCCGAAGGGTGCGGCGATTTTGGGGTACAGCGCCTCGAAGCCACGGGCCACCGGCGAGGCGATCCCGCGGGCGTACATCGCCTTTTTAACGGCTGTCTCGCCAGCGTGGACCGCGTTGTCCTCGATCAGCACGAAAACGAACGGTCGGCTACCGAACTGGGCTTCGAGGAACTCTTGGACAACGTCGGACTCCCACGGGACGGCGATGACGTCGTCCATCCCGTAGGTCAACACGTCGACTGCGGTTCGAAACGCCGCTTTGCGGCCGTCATAGATGAGAACCGACAGTGGACTACTCACGACCGCTGGTATGTCGCCGAGCGGCGTGATTCTTTCGAACGGCCCGAATCGAGGGACCGACGAGCAGGCGGTTTTATGTTTCTATCTGACATTGGTGATTTTAAATGCAGTATCGAGCAGCTATCGGCGGCGGCCTCGTGGTCTCCGGTGTTCTCCTCGGCGTGCTGCAGATTGTGCAGTATCTCCAGTTCCCCGCGGCCGCGACGACGCTCCTGTTCAACACGGTCCCGTTTATATTGGTGTCGGCGGCGATCGTCTTCACTGGCGTCACTATCGTCCGCGATGACGCCTACAGCGAGTACGCGACGCTCATTATCTCCTGGGGCGTCGGGAGCGCAGTCGCCTTCGTCGCCGTTTTTACGCTCATCACCGGCACCAGCCAGCAGGCGGGCCTCACGCTGCTGTTCGGAGCCGCCGACGCGGGCAGTGCTGGCGGGCTCGCCGGACTGTTGATCGGTCTGTACGACGCCCGGAGTCGGCAGACGTTGGCCACCGTCGAGCGGTCGGCCGAGAAACTGAAGGGGCTCAACAAGTACGGTAAGGTGCTCAACGAATCCTCGAACGTCGAGTCGGTCAGCGCCCTCTGTATCGAGGTGCTCGAATTCGTCCTGGATAGCGACGGGGCCGTCTTCGTCCATGGCGACGGCGACTCCTGGCGGATCGTCGACACCACGCTCCCGGATGTCGAGACCGATGGCGCGCTCGGCCGGGCCGCCCGCGACGCGAGCGACCGCGAAAAGCTTCAGACGGTTACCGACGGCGAGGGGTTCGACGAGATCCGCAACGGCGAACCCGGCTCGACGCTGGCGGTGCCGATCCCCTACGGCGCGGGCACTGTCGTCCTGTTCGCCGTCTACTACGACATCTCCGAACCGGATACCGAAAACGTCGATCTCTTCGAGATCCTGGCGGCCCACGCCGCGACCGCGCTGTCGTCGGTCGACACAGCGGCCCGAGCGGCCGACGAGCCAGAGCCGCTGTAAGCCTGCCCCCGAGTCACAAGGGCTATTTTTCGGCCGGTCGTTCTGTCTCCAATGGAGGTTGCCCTGATTACCGTCGGCGATGAGCTACTGTCGGGCGACACGGTGAACACGAACGCCAACTGGCTCGCCGCGCGGCTCGCCGACCGCGGCGTCACGGTCACCCGTGTCCTCTCGCTGCCCGACGATCAGGAGACGATTGCCGCCCACGTCGACGACTACAGCACGGCCTTCGACCGCGTGATCGTCACCGGCGGCATCGGCGGCACGCCCGACGACGTGACGATGGAGGCGGTCGCCGACGCCTTCGGCCGCGAGCTGGCGGCCTCGGAGCTGACCCGCGAAGCCGTAGACCAGCGACTCGCCGAGATCGAGGGGCGCATTCCGGACCGCGAGATCGATGTCGACCGGGAGGCCGAGGCCGCGATTCCAGCGGAGAGCCGACCCCTCATAAACGACGCCGGGCTCGCACCGGGCTGTGTCCTCGCCAACGTCTACGTGCTGCCCGGCATTCCGGAGGAACTGAAGGCGATGTTCGAGTCGGTTGCCGAGGAGTTCGCCGGGAATCGCCGCTCGGCGTTCCTGTATACGGTCGAACCGGAGGCCAATATCGTGTGGGCCCTCGAGGAGGCGATGGATCGCTTCGCGGTGACCGTCGGCTGCTATCCCGACCGGGAGGCCGACCACAACCGGCTGAAGCTCACCGCGACCGACGAGGCGGTGTTGAGTGGAGCCGCCGACTGGCTGCTGTCGAACATCAACGCGAGCGACACGCCGGTCTCCCGCGACTGGGACACCGACGAGCCCGCAAGCACGGACGAGTGACGATACTACGACTGGTGCGACTTTTATAACTGGATTACCGACACGACCCCCTCGCTCGATCTACAGACGGTCGGTACAGTTGGGCCCGTCGACCACTCACTCGATTCGAACTAGAACTACCCATCTGGTCGCCGACGACCTGCCAATGCGCTATCTCGAAATCACGATCCCCGAGGGTCGCCGCCGGGCCGTCCTGGACGTGCTCGACGAGGCGAGCGTCGACTACGTGATGAGCGACGAAACCAGCGGCGAGAAGTACAGCGATGTCGTCCGGTTCCCGCTGCCGAATCGGGCGGTCGAGCCGGTCCTGGACGACCTCGCGCAGGTCGATATCGAAGACGCTCGCGTGGTCGTCATCAACGCCGAGACCGTGATCTCCGAGGAGTTCGACGCCGTCCGCGACCGCTACAGCGGGGGCGGAGCCAAAGGCGAACGCACCTCCCGGCAGGTGCTCCGAACGAAGGCCGACGAGTTCACGCCCGCATTCCCGATTTATATCGTGATGCTGCTGATCAGCGCGGTCGTCGCCACCGCAGGGCTGCTGGGTGATTCGCCCGCCGTCGTCGTCGGCTCGATGGTGATCGCGCCGCTGCTCGGCCCGGCGCTCGCCGCCAGTATCGGCATCGTCACCGGCGACGACGATCTTCGGCGGGAGGGGTTTATCTATCAGTTTATCGGCGTCGCGGTCGTGATCGCCGCCTCGGTCGGCCTCGGGCTGCTCGCTCGGCTGGCGGGGTTCGAACCGGGCGGCGTCGACATCGTCGTCGTCGCCGAACTCGAAGAGCGCGTCTCGCCGAACCTGCTTTCGATCCTGGTCGCGCTGGGTGCCGGAATCGCTGGCATCCTGAGTCTCACGCGTGGCTTTTCGGAGGCGATCGTCGGCGTGATGATCGCCGCCGCGCTCATTCCACCGTCGGCCGCCGTCGGGATCACCGCTGCCTGGGGGATGGACGGCGCGGCTCTGGGGGCGTTCACGCTGGTCGTCGTCAATCTGTTGTCGATCAACGTCGCCGCGCTGGGGACGCTCTGGGTGGCGGGCTACCGCCCGCAGGGGATGTTCGACGTCTCACCCACCCGCCGGTCGACACTGACCTACGCGACGATCTTCGGTGTCGGCCTCCTGGTGCTGGCGGCCCCGCTGGCCAGTATTACGCTGCTCGATTTCCAGACGACACAGATGGAAGCCAGCGCGGAGGAGGGCGTCGAGTCGGTCCTCGCTGCTCCCGAGTACGACGGGATCGAACTCGATGAGATCGAGGTCGTCCTGGACGACGATTATCCGGTCCGGTCGGTCGACCGAATCGTCATCACCGTCACCGGCCGGGAACCGGGGCCGAACCCGCCACTCGCGGACGATCTGTATCGGGCTCTGGCCGACCGGATCGGCGAGCCGCTCCGCGTCGAGGTCGAGTACGTGGTCTCCGAGGAACGCGGCCAACAGCCCGACGAGCAGAGGGTCGTTCCGACAGTCCCCGAGTCGTGAGGCCGGTTGGCTCGCTATGGGACGACTGCCTCTGCTGGCTCGTATTCCATCTGCGTGGCGACGCGCTGGGCTACTTCGTCGCCGAACTCCCGTGCGACCAGATGGAAGGCGAGATCAAGCCCGGCGGTGACGCCACCGGCGGTCACGAGATCGCCGTCGTCGACCACCCGGCCGTCGGCGAGTTCGGCACCTGATGCTTCGAGTTCATCGCGTGCGCTCGCGTGCGTCGTCGCCGGTCGTCCATCAGTCACTCCGGCGCGAGCCAGCAGCATCCCGCCGGTACAGACTGCCGCGAGATCGACGCCCGCCTCCTGGAGGCAAGCGATTGCTGCGGGGAGATCGCCCCGTTCGGCTTCGGCCCACGCGCCGGTCTCGCCGCGGGCTCCCCACTGGCCGCCCGGGACGACCAAGAGATCGGGGTCGAGATCGTCGAGCCGGTCGTCGATGCCGATCCGGAGCCCGTGGCTCGCGGTGATCTCGCCGGGAGCATCGAGCGTGCAGAGCGTGACACTGAGGTCCGCGCCCGCCTGTCGGGCGTTCTCGAAGACCTCGAAGGGGGCGATGGCGTCGAGTTCGTCGACGCCCTCGAAGACGACGATTGCGATATGCATGGCTATGGTCGGCTGGGTGTCGAAAAAAGGGTTCCGTCGGTGTTACTCGGTGTCAGGTTCGACCGATGGGGTTGTCGACCCGCCGGAGGACCCGACGAGGTTGCGGATGTTCGCAACCGGGTTCGGTTTGCCGGTGATCGTCTGGATGACGTACATCGCGATGATGGCCGCGAACGCCCCGAACTGAACGAGCCGCGAGGGGTGGACCATCGTCACGATCCCGAGGACGAAGAACGCGACACCGGCACCGAGCGAGACCGCCTTGCCGAAGCCGAAGCGGTAGTTGATGCCGTGGATCACCGCGATCGCGCCGATCATCGCCAGCGATCCCGAAACCAGCGTCTGGGTGCCGAACTCCGCCGAGACGACTTCCGGATGGTAGACGAAGACGAACGGCAGGATGAACAGCGGCGCGGAGATCTTGATCGCCTCCAGGCAACTCCTCCAGAAATCCGCCCCCGCGATCCCGCAGGCGACCGCCACACAGGTCGCAATCGGCGGCGTCAGCCCCGCGAGGATCGCCGCGTAGAACACGAAGAAGTGGCTGGCGAACTGCGGCAGGAGGAACTGGTTGGTCAGCGTCGGCGCGATCAGTAACGCGACGATCGTGTAGGAGGCGGTCGTCGGCATTCCAAGCCCGAGGATGATACAGATGATCATCGCCAGGATGGCCGCCACCAGCAGGATACCGCCCGAGAGATCCATCAGCGTCAGCGAGATCTTGGTCGGCACGCCGGTCGCGGTGAGGATGTCGACGACGCCGTTGATCGCCGCCAGAATGATCGTCACCGGCGCGAGGACGACGACGCCCTCGCGCATCCCGTTGAGCGTCTCCCAGACGTTTCGCTTGGTCGTCTCTACCATCGTCGCGTCGGTGACTCCCGTCAGCGACTGGAGCTGCGGGATGATCGTTCCGGTCGCCAGCATCGTGACCGAGGTGTAGAGTGCCGCCGTCATCACCGTCACCTGGACGATGCCCAACAGGTAGATGAGCACCGCCAGCGGGAGGCCGTATTTGACCAACTCGGTCGCGAACTCGCTGCGTGGCATCGAATCCTGGATCAGGATCTCGGGATCGACGTCGTCGAGCTGCGGCACCGAGACGTAGTGGACCGCGATGGCGATCGTCACCACGAGGATCGCCGCCGGGATCAGCCCCGCGACGATCACGTCGGCGTAGGTGACACCCGTAATGAGCGACGCCATAATGAACGCCGCCGCACCCATCACGGGCGGCAGCACCTGGCCGGAGGTCGAGGCGACGGCCTCGATCGCCCCGGCGGTTTCGGGTTTCATCCCGTTGCGTTTCATCAGCGGAATCGTAAAGGAGCCGGTCATTCCGGCGTTTGCGGTCTGGCTCCCGTTGACCGAACCGATGACCGCACTCGCCAGTACCGCGGTCTGGGCGATCCCCGAATCGATGTAGCGGGCCGACCGGAACGCCAGCCGCATGATGAGATCGAACGCGCCGTAGGATTTGAGGAAGCCCGCATACAGCAGGAACAAGGCGATCCACGCGGCGACCAGCTGGGTCAGGAAGCCGAAGAAGCCGTCGACGCTGATGACGAGCGTCCGCAGGATCCGCTCCCAGGTGAGCCCGCCGTGTGAGAGCGCTCCTGGAGCGAACGCCCCGTAGCGCCCGTACAGAATGCCGAGGAAGATCACAGACAGGAACGTGATTCCGAACGAGCGCCACGTCAGGTAGATGATGACGAACGTGAACACGACCGCCATGATGTACTCGTTGGTGGTCGCCCGGCCGAGGTTGGAGACGTACAGCTCCTGAAAGTTCGTCGCGATGTAGGTGATCGTCACCAACACATCGAGCGCCGAGAACGTCAACAACCCGGCATGGAGCCGGTTCCCCGGTCCGTAGGCTTTCTTCAGATCCTCGATGATGTGTCCGCGGCCGCCGCCCGCGTCACGGTGATCTCGTCGTCTCCCGGCAGCGTCGTCAGCGTCTCGAGCTGTTTGTCGAGTCGATCTTCATCGCCGTCGACCGGTAGCAGCACGTGATACATGGCTCGGGATTTATCACGATATATAATATATGTTTCGAGACATTGGAATAATGAAAAATTGACAACAGAATGTATATATGAACCGGGAATCGGTTCGCCAGCTGGGTGGCGTCGCTCACGTTTCCCGGCTGTTATCGGCGAACTGCGTCGGTCAAACCGTACGACTGGACCAATAATTATTAGCCACCCTGTGTAACTATCAGATCACGTGGACACCAACGACCAGTCAATTGTCGGCTTCGTAATGGTTAGTCACTCGATGGTCCACATCTACGAGCTGTCGGTGCCGATCCTGATGACGGTGTGGCTGGTGGAGTTTTCGACGACGTCGGCGGTCTTGGGGACGGCGGCGGCAATCGGCTACGGGCTGTTCGGCGTCGGTGCCCTGCCGGGCGGGCTGTTGGTCGATCGGTTCGGCTCCCGCCGGCTCATCGTCGCCTGTCTGGTCGGGATGTCTGTGTCCTTTCTCGTCCTGAGCCTCGCGCCGGGAGTCATCGGTATCACAGTCGCCCTCGCGCTGTGGGGACTCGCCGCCAGTATCTACCACCCGGCTGGACTGACACTCATCAGCAACGGGGTCCAGGATCGCGGGCAGGTGTTTGCCTACCACGGGATGGCTGGCAACGCTGGCATTGCTGGCGGTCCACTGGTGACGGCGCTGCTGTTGCTCACCTTCGAGTGGCGGCTCGTGGCGGCAATCCTCGCCGTTCCGGCCGCGATTGCGGCCGTCATTGGACTCACCGTCTCGTTCGATCCGACCGCCGCCGTCGACGTCGACGACGGCGAGCCGGAGCGGCGCTCACCGGCGAGTCTCGCCGAGTTCGGCAGCGAGACGCGGCGGCTGTTTACGATCGGCTTTCTGTTGGTGTTCTGTATCGTCTCGTTCAACGGGCTCTACTACCGTGGTGTGCTGACCTTCCTGCCGGAGCTGCTCGGCGACTTCCTGACGGCGGCGGTCGGTGACGTGCAGCTGGGTCTGTTCGATCCCGATAGCCCGGTGGCCGCCGAGTTCGACCTCTCGCGGTATCTGTACGCCGGGCTGCTGACCGTCGGCATCGGCGGGCAGTATCTCGGCGGTCGGCTCACCGATCGCATCGAGCCCGACCGTGGGCTGACGGTCATGCTCGGTGTGCTCACGACGATCGCTCTCGTATTCGTCCCGCTGGTCCAAACTGGACTGGCAGGGCTCCTGCTCGGGAGTTTCGTCCTCGGCGTCGCCCTGTTTGCGATCCAGCCGCTGTCGCAGGCGACGATCGCCAAATACTCGCTGCCGGAGTCCCGCGGGCTGTCGTTCGGCTACACCTACCTCGCCATCTTCGGGATCGGTGCCCTCGGTGCGGCGATCACCGGGACGGTGCTCACCTACAGCTCGGTGTCGGTCATGTTCCTCGTCCTCGCCTCCTTGTCGACGATCGGCGTCTCGCTGGGGATTACGCTGCTTCGTAGACAGTAGCGGCTCGGTCGCGCCTTTGAGCAGTCTACTCGGCGAGATATGGCATCACGCACCACAACAGTGCCATCCGAGTTAGTCCTGCGGGTCAGTGGACCCGACCGCCGCCTGAGACTGGGTTGGCGGCTCCTGGCGGATCACCCGGACGACGAACACCGTTGCAAACAGCGAGAGCCCCGCGAGCATGAACCAGCTGGCCCGATACCCCAGCACGTCCGAGAGATAGCCGAACGTCGGCGGAGCGACGAGCGCGCCGGTGACCAACGCGAGCTGTCCACCCCCGGTCGCGCTTCCCATCTCCTCGGCCGGAACTAGCGTCGCCAGACACGAGAAGTAAATCCCGGTAAAGCCGAGCGCAAAAAAGCCGAGGAGGACGAACAGCGCCGCCGCAAGCAGCCGACTGTCGACGAGCGCGACGGCGACGAACAGCACCGCGCTGGCGGCGGCCTGAATGAGGAGGATCGTTCCGATTCGCCGCCGGGGCTCGCCCGGCAGCACGTCACTCAGCCAGCCGGTGACGACGCGCCCGGCGCTCCCCGAGACCTGGATCGCGGCGAGCACCAGTCCGCCGAAGGCGACGGTCGCCCCCACCGACTCGTTGATGTAGATGATCGTGTAGCCGGTCGTCGTGAACAGTCCCGCACCGAGACAGACCCCGACTACTGTTAGCGACAGGTAGGGGGTGTTGTCCAGGAGAGTGCGGTACTCGGGATACTCGGCGTCGCCGTCGACTGGCGTACCACGGTAGGCGATCCAGAAGACGGCTGCGACGACGATGCCGACCACTGCAGCGACGTAGAATCCGGCCTCCCAGAACAGCACCCCTGCGATCCCGGTCACCAGCAGTGCGCTCGCGCCGCTGCCAGCGGTCACGCCGACCTGCTTGATGCCGACTGCAAGGTTCTGTCGACCGACGGCCACGTTGTCGAAGATGGCCTTGTTCGTTCCGGGCATCGCCGTTCCGTATAGCGATCCAAGGAGGAAGGTCCCGATGAGCAGTGTGGGATAGGACCATGCCCCGGCGACGAGCACCGAGCCGATCGAGAGCCCGATCAGGCCGACGGTGAGCATTCGCCGCTCGCCGAACCGGTCGGTCATCGCACCCAACGGGAGCAGAAACGCGGCGTACCCAAGCGACAGCGCCGTCAGTACCAACCCGACCTGTGCTCCCGAGAGCCCGAACTCGTCCCGGAAAAAGGGTGTTGCAGCGAAGACGGTGTAGTAACAGATGCTTGCTGCGAGTTGCCACAGGAACACGAGTGACAGAATCCGACGGACGTTCATTGGCTCGCTCTCTGTCGAAGCCAGTATAAAATACTCAGCATTCCTTCGACCCAGTCGACACCTTCGAACTCTGTATAGCAGTATACAATTCATGTGTCGGCTATACTCCGGCAATCACTGGATCGAACGTCGACATGATGGGTGACTGACCTCACAAATAACGGGAACGGCTGTCTCTGTCCATCAGCTGACAATGACGACCTCACAGTAGCACACAGAGTGGGTATCCCACGACGGGGCTCGCACCAACGGTATCGTCGCAGTCGATTGATCGAACCGACGATGGACCCGCGTCGACCAGCCGAGAACGAGCGTTGTCGCTCCGAGAAGCGAGCCGGGCTTCGGGAACAGAGGTTATCTCTGTGGGGCTGTGCCCCGTGTCGGTCGACCGTCGGATGTAGGTAGTCACCACTCGAACCGCGAGCTATGACACTTAGCGAGTGGTTCGGAACCGACAGGCCGATCGTCGGCATAGTGCATCTCGATCCGCTACCGAGGGCTCCAGGGGCCACAGACGAGCTTGCAAGCGTCTGTGAGGCTGCCGTCAGAGACGCCGACAGACTCGCCACAGGCGGCGTCGACGGCCTCATGATCGAAAACTACGGCGACGTCCCGTCTACCCCGACGACGTGCCGAAACACACCGTCGCGGCGCTGACGCGCGTCGGGACCACGGTGAGCGAGGCCGTCGACTGCCCCATCGGGATCAACGTCTTGCGGAACGACGCCGAGGCCGCGCTCTCGGTTGCCGCGGCTGTCGGCGCCGACTACGTGCGGATCAACGTCCACACCGGGGCGGCAGTTACTGATCAGGGCGTCATCGAGGGACAGGCCCACGAAACCCTGCGACTCCGGGAGCAGCTCGGTGTCGACACGAAGGTTCTGGCTGATGTCGACGTCAAACACGCCGCGCCGCTCGGTGCCGAGCGATCGGTCGGCGACCAGTTCGCCGATCTCGTCGAGCGAGGGCTGGCAGACGGCGTGATCGTCAGCGGTGCTGGAACGGGCGCGTCGGTCGACACCGACACTCTCGAAGGGGTGGCGGCGGCGCGCGCCGATCGTGGACTGTCGACGCCGCTTCTGATCGGCAGCGGCCTCACCGCCGACTCGGTCGACCAACTGCTATCCATCGCCGACGGCGCGATCGTCGGCACCGCACTGAAAGAGGGTGGCCACACCACGAATCCGGTCGACGTCGACCGCGTCGAGGAGGTGATGGCTGCCGTCGAAACGATCCGCGGTGAGAACCGTTCGTAACCTATGTCTGAAACAAGAGGTGTTTCCCGATCCAACCGAACCGCTACCGCCTAAGCTGAGGATTCGAACGACGCATCGATCCCCCGATCGAAGCGTGACTGACCGAGAAGCGGCTACCCACATCGTGGCTGAGTCGACTGGACAAACCGTACCTGTTGATATACCAATAAAATCCTGACTCAACAGTACGGTCAAATATCGTCCCAAACGATAGTAAACAGTACGATATACACAAGCATTTTAGACGATATTCGACATTCAGCTGTCGAATCCCACTATCAAATCAGCGCATAAGATCCCTTATCATCTACTGTACAACCAGATTAAAGTGAGTGTACTGCAAGACTGAACTATGAGCGAGGAGGCCGAAACCGAGCGGTCGACTGTCATGACCTACGTCCCGGCGTATCAAAAAGCCGAATGGAAGGCCCACGCCGACGAGCTCGGCATGAGTCAGGCCGAGTATGTCAGAACCATGGTACAAGCGGGCCGAAAGGGGTTCGAACTCGACTCACAAGAAGCCGATCTGGAGGGGTCTTCTCCCCCCTCTGACCCTGGGGGTAGCGGCCTCGAAAGGAGGGTCCTCGATGCCCTCGATTCGGCCGATCCACTCTCCTGGAACGAGTTGGTCGAGTCGCTTTCGAGCAACTTCGAGGACCGCCTAGAGGAAACACTCGAATCGCTCCAGAACGACAACCGGATTCGGTACAGTGGCCGTGAGGGTGGCTACAGGCTGGTCGACCAATGAGTGCGAGTCAGTCGGGCGACAACCCGGAAGACCCGATCGGCTACTTCCTCGAAGACCTCACCTTCCACGGCAAAACCGAGCGGACACGGGAGGGCTACGGCCGCGTCCTCCGGCGGTTCGAGTCGTTTCTGGCCGATCGCACGGGCGAAGCCACCACCCCGGCGGAGGCGACCCACCGCGACTGTATGGCGTGGGTTCACAGCCTTCGTGGGACGGTCGCCGACAGCACGATCGCCAGCTACGCCGCCTATCTGCATCGGTTTTACGCCTATATGACCCAAGTCGGCGTCTTCGAGGCCAATCCGATGACGTTGGTCGTCGAGGAGATGGACGAAACCATCGAGAAAGACCCACAGCGCCGCGAAATCGGTCTCGACCGAATGCGATCGTTCGTGGCCGATATCCACCATCCGCTCGACCGTGCGTTGATCCTGACGCTATTAAAAACCGGGATGCGTGTCGGCGAACTTTGTAACCTGGATCTCCGTGATATAGCGCTCGACGATGGAGAGATCGCGGTCGCCTTCGAGACCAGCCCCCGGCCACAACTGGATACGCGACCGGATTCGCTCTACGTCGACAGCACGCCCTCACGTGGGGAGGTGGTTAACGGCGAGGAGCGGACGGCCTCGAACAAACGCAAGCGGGCAACGGTGATTCCGGTCGACGAGGAACTCAAAACCGCACTCAAGCGATGGCTTGCGGTCCGCCCCGACAGCCGGTCACCCGCCGAGCCGCTGTTCGTCTACACTGCGGGAGAGTGGGGCGACCGACTCACGCCGCGAGCGGTCCGGAACGTCGTCTCGGGTCACGCCCGGGAGATGGGCTGGTACCGAACCGGTGGCGACGCCTCCGAGAACGTCACTCCCCACTACTTCCGGCACTTTTTCACGACACACTTGCGGGAGCGAACCGGCGACCGCGGCATCGTCAAATACCTCCGCGGCGATGTCGCCGAGGACATCATCGACACCTACACCCACAACTGGGGCGACCAAGTACGGGAAACCTACGAGGCCAATATCTACTCGATCTCCGGTCGACGATAAGAGTCTATTTTCGAATACATCGGGAGCAATCTGATTCAGAACGTGTGAGAAACTGGTCTCTCCGCGACTTGTAAATTACATACCGCTATATGAATACTGAGCGTGACCGTGAGGAGAGCTGGGGGCTTCTCCTGACAAACATCCAGGACTCGAATTCGATCAGAATGAGCAGTAGGCGGCTGAATCCAGCGTATTCGCGGACGAACTGGAGGCTAGTGGTCTGTTTGCTGCTGGTAGTGTGGATGGTACGGTCCGTACTGTGGTCGAGCGAGAATATCCGTTCTGTGCACAATATACTTAACTCTGATACCCACCTCTCTCGGTGCAATGAGTGCCACAGATACAGCAACGCATCTCTACTGGGCTACTGGGTGTACGAGCTGTCTCAGAGTCAAGGAGTTTTTGGAACGGACCAACACGTCGTTCGTCTCACACAACGTGGTTCGAACGGACGGAACGACAGCCGACGACGATGTCGAAGCAAGCGTCGGCATCCAGGGCGTCGACCCGGAGCTCATGGATGAGATGGCCGAGTTGGGCCTCCCTCAGCACGTCCCGATCGTGAGACGTGGCGAGGAGTGGGCCGACGGGAAGGATCTGAAAAACGTCGCGGAGTTGCTCGACATCGACTACGACGCCGAGCCACTCCCGGTTGGGGAACTGTATGATCGGCTGACTATCCTCCTGGAGACCACCCAGGAGTATCTCGAATACCTGCCGGACGACGAACTGGAGACACATATCCCCAACCGGCCGCGGAGCTACGCCGATCTCGTCCAGCACATCTACAGCCTTCCCGATGTGTTCATGATGCACGAGGCGGGCGTCCCGATGACAGGCGTTCCCCGAATGGAACACGACTGGGACCACAACTCGAAGGTCGCCCTGCGGACCTACGGCTCATCAGTTCAGGGTCGACTCGACGACTGGTTCGAAAGCACTGGCCAAACCTGCGACTGGTCGGAGACGGCCGACGTGTTCTGGGGCCAGCCGACCAAACACGAGTTCTTCGAGCGCACGACGTGGCACACTGGCCAACACGTCCGCCAACTGGAGTGGGTGCTCCAGGAGGTCTGTGGCGTCGAAATCGAGAACCCACTCGACGACGCACTCTGGGAAGACCTCCCGATGCCCGAGAAAGTCTGGAACGACAACTAAACGCGGTCTGCTACTGATTCTGGGCGTCGACGACAGCCACACCGGCCAGATTCACGATGTCTTTGACCTCGTCGCCACGCTGGAGGACGTGGATCGGTTTGTCCATCCCGACCAACATTGGGCCGATGGCTTCCGCACCACCGAGCCGCTGGAGGAGTTTGTAGCCGATATTTCCGGCTTCGAGGTTCGGGAAGATCAACACGTTCGCCGGTCCATCGAGCGCCGAGAAGCTGTAGGTGTCGTCGATGATCTCCTCGACGACGGCGGTGTCGGCCTGCATCTCGCCGTCGACGGGGAAGTCGACTCCTGGATCACTGTGGAGACGGTCGACGGCCTCGCGTATTTTGGCCGTTCCCTCGTTGCGAACACTGCCGAAGTTGGAGTAGGACAACATCGCTGCCTGCGGCTCGACGTTGAAACTGCGGGCCAACTCGGCGGTGTGTTTGGTGACCTCCGCGAGCACGTCCGCATCCGGGTCCTGGTTGACGGTCGTATCCGCACAGAAGACGACGCGGTTCTTGAACGTCAGCAGGTAGACGCCCGCCGCATAGTTGGCGGCGGCGGCGGTGCCGATCACCTGTAGGGGTGGCCGAAGCGCCGAGGGGTAGTGGTGGGTCAGCCCGGTCAACATCGCATCGGCGTCGCCCATCTCGACCATGACGCTCCCCAGATAGTTCGTATCCTTCGCAACGAGTTCGGCCGCCTCACCGCGTGTGATGCCTTTCCGTCGGCGTCGTTCGTAGAGCCGGTCGGCATACACATCGAGTGACTCTGCATGTGGGTCGACGACCTCCGGCTCGAAGGCGAGCCCGAGCTGCTGTGCGATCCGCGTGATTTCCTCGTGGTCGCCCAACAACACCGGTTCGGCGATCCCCTCCTCCTGGAGCTGATAGGCCGCTCGAATCATCTTTTCGTCCGTCCCTTCGGCCAGCGCGACCCGCTTGGGATCGCTTTTGGCCTTGTTGAGGACGATCCGCATCATTTCGCGGGATTTACCGAGCCTGGCCTCCAGTGTTTCGGTGTAGGAGTCGATATCTTCGATCTCGACCCGTGCCAGACCGCTGTCGACGGCGGCCTCAGCGACCGCGGGCGCAACCTCGAACAGCACGCGGGGGTCCAGCGGTTTGGGAATCACGTAGTCGGGACCGAACTGCAGCGGCTGGTCGCCGTAGGCTTTGACGACCGCGTCCGGGACGTCCTTGCGGGCCAGATCCGCCAGCGCCATCGCCGCCGCGCGTTTCATCTCCTCGTTGATGCCGGTCGCCCGCACGTCGAGTGCACCACGGAAAATGAAGGGGAATCCAAGCACGTTGTTGACCATGTTGGGGTAGTCCGACCGTCCAGTGGCGACGATCACGTCATCGTCGCGGGCGGCTTTGGCGTCCTCGTAGCTGATCTCGGGATCGGGGTTGGCCATCGCGAAGACGATTGGGTTGTCGGCCATCGACCGGACCATCTCCTGGGAGACGATGCCACCGACCGAGAGGCCGACGAACACGTCTGCCCCCGCCATCGCGTCGGCGAGGCTCCCGCCGTCGACATCGCTGGCAAACTCCTGTTTGTGGCTGTTGAGGTCCTCGCGGTCTTCGGTAATGATCCCTGAAGAGTCACACATCGTAATGTTCGATTTCGTCGCGCCCAGCGAGACGTAGAACTTCGCCGTGGCTAATGCCGACGCGCCTGCACCCGAAAAGACGATCTGCAGGTCTTCGAGGCTTTTGTCGGTGATGTCAGCGGCGTTCAGCAGGGCGGCCCCCGAGATGATCGCCGTCCCGTGTTGGTCGTCATGGAAGACGGGAATGTCCATTCGCTCGCTGAGGCGGCGCTCGATCTCGAAACATTCGGGAGCCTTGATATCCTCCAGGTTGATGCCGCCGAACGTTGGCTCCATGGCGGCGACCGACTCGACGATCCCGTCTGCGGTATCGAGGTCGAGTTCGATGTCGAAGACGTCGATATCCGCGAACCGCTTGAAGAGGACACCCTTGCCCTCCATCACCGGCTTGGAGGCTTGGGCACCGATATCGCCGAGGCCGAGGACCGCCGAACCGTTGGAGACGACGCCGACGAGGTTGCCCTTGGCGGTGTACTGAAAGGCGTCGTCTGGGTTCTCGTCGATATCCCGACAGGGGGCAGCAACGCCCGGCGAGTAGGCTAAACTGAGATCGCGCTGCGTGTTGGTCGGTTTCGTCGTTGCGATTTCGATCTTGCCGGGCGGATCGCTGCGGTGATACTCCCGAGATTCGTCATCGATTCCCATACTACTGCGGTTTGTGTAGTCAGTCAAAAAGGTATGTATACCAGTCTAACAAAGTTGAGGATAATCGTCAAATAGTGCTCCAGTACCCGTACTACAATGTACAGAAGAATTGAAAAGTAAAGGCGAATGGACAGTCGACAGTGGGCGTTGTCAGCTCCTAATCATCGGCTGGCTGGATCGCACTGGAAAATCGCGTCCGTATGTCAGCAGACGTCGACCCCATCCCGACACCGAGGTACTCGTTGGTCAGCGCCATACTCTCGTCGGCGGTTCGCTCGCCGCCGAGTGCTCGGATCGCATCGATGTTTTCGGGGACAACGTCGGCCTCCTGGTGGATCGACTGCATCAGATACAGGTCGGTTCCCTCGACAGCGATCGACTCCTGCCAGAGACAGTTCTCCCAGAGATCTCCCCGGGGTCGACCGCTGTCGGCGGCGAACTCCTTGAGGTCGGCCGTCCCGTCGATATCCAGCGTCTCGTCGACGAGGAAGATCCGTGACTGTCGCCCGAAGAGGTCGGCGAGCGCCGAGCGGGTCGGAGCGGTGTCGAGGGTGACGTTCACGCTGTGGACGTGCATCAGCGTCGCCGGGACGGTCAGTCCGACGGTGTCGATATCCACCTCGGGGAGGATCGTGTTCACGTCGGGGCCGTGGTGGGAGGGTACCGTCACTGGATCCGGAAGGATGTCGTTGATCGGTCCCCGATCAGTCTGACCGGGATCGCCACCGCGCCGAACGAGGGTCACTCGGACCTTTTCGATCCCATACTCGCGGTCGAGCGGGTCGAGCAGTCGCGACAGGCCGGTCGTGTTACAGGAGACGACACGCAGGAGGTCCGCGCCCGCGGCCTCGTCGTAGTTGACTCCGGCAACGAAGCTCGCGTCGACACAATCGGCGGACTCGCCACCCTGCAGGATCGCTGGGGTGTCGTGGGCCCGATAGCGGTCGGCGTTCTCCGCACCGACGCCCGAGGGCGTCGCGTCGACGATCACATCACTAGCGCGAACGAGGTCGTCGACGTCTCCCGCAAGCTCCATGCCTGCCTCGGCGAACAGATGGGATCGTTCGGGGATAGCACTGTACAGCGCGTAGCCGTTCTGGAGGGCGGTTGCAGCTTCGTAGTTCGGGCGGGTTTTTGCGACACCGGTGAGCTGCATGTCGGGCTGGAGACGGACCGCGTCGGCAACGCGTTTACCGATGGTTCCGTAGCCATTGACTCCCACGCGGATCATGTGGGGAGATGCAGGGGCCATAGGTATAATTGTTTCTGTAATTTTCACAAAGAAATTAACTCTACGGCGAGTAACTGACTCGCGGTCGGTGGCGTCGGCTCGACGATCCGGTTACTGGTCGAAGATGGCCGGGTTGGCGACGAACTGCGGGTCGACGTCCCTGCCACCGAGGACCGCCAGCATGTTCTCGGCGGTCGTCCGGAGCATTCGGGTCCGTGTTTCGACTGTCGCACCCGCGAGATGGGGCGTCACCGAGGCGTTCTCACAGTCGAAGATCGGGTCGGTCGGCTCCGGCGGCTCGCTGGGATAGACGTCGATCACCGCGCCGCCGATCCGATCATTTTTGAGCGCCTCGACCAGCGCGTCGTGGTCGACGACCCGCCCGCGGGCCGTATTTATCAGGACGGCCGACTCCTTCATCCGGTCGAAGGCTGCGGCGTCGATCATGTGGGTCGTCTCTTCGGTCAGCCGGACATGCAAGCTGACGAAATCCGACTCGGCGAGGAGGTCCTCGCGGTCGACCAGCCGCCCGCCGATCTCGTCGACCCGCGATTGGTCGACGTAGGGATCGGCAACGAGGAAGTCGACGCCGAACGGTTCGAGTCGCTTTGCGGTCTCGTAGCCAGCCGCACCGAGGCCGACGACTCCCACCGTCTTCTCCCGGAGTTCGGTCCCCCACCAGTCGGGCGAGCGCCAGCCACCCTCCTGGACATGGTTCGCGGCAGCCTCGAACTCGCGGATATGCGAGATGACGCGGCCGACGACGAACTCCGCAACCGCAATCGCGTTCATCCCCGGCGTGAAGACGACCGCGATGTCGTTGGCGGTCGCGGCATCGAGGTCGATGTTGTCGAGTCCCGAGCCCGGTCGACCGATGACACGGAGGTCCGGCGACGCTTCGAACAGCGCCGACGTGTACTGGTTTTCCGAGTGAACGAACAGACCGCTCGCTCCCTCAGCATGGGCGATGAGTTCGTCGTCGGTGTACTGCTGCTTCGGTACTACGGTCAGGTCTACATCCTCGAAGGCGTCGGCGATACGCTCCACTGATCGGAGGCTGACGATTTGCTCAGTCATCACTGACTGTTCTCACCAATGGTATGTGAGTGATTCGCTAGGTGGCAACGGATTGTCGACTGTGGCTGTCATTTATAACCGGTCGGTCAACGGAACAGTCGGCAACAGCGAGCCGTTTATAAAGACTGTGTGCTGGCTATCGTTCGTCGAGTGGGGTGACCGTCTTGTCGTGGTCGCCGACGTAGTCACCCAGCGGCCGGATGAGGCGGTTGTTCTCGTACTGCTCGAAGAGGTGGGCGAGCCAGCCAGCCATCCGCGAGATGGCGAAAATGGGCGTGTAGATGTCGATCGGGATGTCCATCACGTAGTACATGCTTGAGGAATAGAAATCGACGTTCGGCTGAATGCCCTTCGTTTCGGCGAGATGCTGCTCGATCTCGGTGCTGTAGGCGTACCACTTGGTCTCGCCCGCAGCTTCCGCGAGGGCCTTCGAACGCTCCTGGAGGACGACCGCCCGCGGGTCTTTGACCTGATAAACCCGGTGGCCGAAGCCGGGGATGCGGTCGCCGCGGTCGATGGCGTCGTCGATCCACTCGGTGGGCGATTTGTCGCTGGCGTCGACTTTCTGCAACATTCGCATCACGTCGGCGTTGGCTCCACCGTGGAGCGGTCCCGACAGCGCGGCGAGCGAGCCGGTCACCGAGCCGTAGACGGTCGCAAGGGTACTCGCGTTGACCTTGCCCGAGAAGGTTGAGGCGTTGATGCCGTGGTCGAGATGGAGTACGAGCGCGGTATCCAGCGTGTCGGCGACGACCGGATCGGGCTCCTCGCCGGTCAACATGTAGAGGAAGTTCGCGGCATGGCCGAGATCGGCCCGCGGCTCGATCGGTTCGTTGCCGTCGCGGAGGCGGACGAAGGTGGCGATGATCGTCGGCACGACTGCCACCAGCCGAATGGCGGCGCCTTCGGCGTCCTCGCGGCTTTCCGTGGCCTCGTCCGACGCCGGGTCGCTGGCAGTGAGCGCCGAGATCGCCGTCCGGAGGGCGTCCATCGGATCGTCGTCTTGATCGACCAACGAGGCCAGCAACGTGGGCAAGGGCTCGGGCAGCGCGCGATTGGCTGCCAGCCTGTCAGTGAAGGCGTCGAGTTCGGCGGCGGTCGGTAGTTCGCCGTTCCAGAGTAGATACACCGTCTCCTCGTAGCTCACCGTTCCGGCGAGCTCCTCGATGGGATACCCTCGATAGGTGAGTTGCCCAACCGCGCCGTCGACACCGCTGAGTTCGGTCGGTCCGAGGACGATCCCATCCAGCCCAGGATTGTACTCCGTCGTCATAGGTATCGTACCCAGTCAATCGTGAAAAACATAGCGTTCAGCGAATTCGGGGAATCTCCGGGCGCGATCTGCGGCCGACGGCTACTGCCGTTCAGGCTCCGTTTCGGCCGCAGTCGACGTTCGCTGGCGGTAGAGTCGCGGACTGTACAGCAGGGCGATTCCTGCGATGCCGACGAGCGTGCCCGCGGCGAGATACTGGAAGCTCGCCTGGATACCCACCGTGTCTCCGAGATAGCCGATCACCAGCGGGTAGCCCGAGCTGACGAGCAGGACGATCGTCCAAAAGTACCCGAACGTCCGCCCCTCGTAGGCGGGCGGCGTGATGTCACTGATAAGGGCGTCCCGAATCGGGTTGATGCCGAACAGACAGGCGCCGACGAGAGCGAACACAGCCACCAACACCACCGGGGTTAGCTGTCGTACGGCGAGCACAGCGAGTCCGGCCGTGGTCAACGCGAGCAGCCCGATCAAGAGGAGCCGGTAGTCGAACCGTTTGGCTACGGCTCCGACAAGCAGTTGCGAGAGGGCCCCACTGAGCAGTAACACCGAAAAGTAGGCGTTGGCAACCGATTCGGAGGGGATTACGAGATCACCGACCGAAAGCGAGTAGCCGTACACGTCAGTGATGAACACCGGCGCGAAGGTGATCAGGCCGTTCGTCGCGAACAGAATGAAGCAGAAGGCGAGTAGAATCGTCACCATGGGATACAGGAACTGCCGCGGGTTGGCCCTCCAGGAGCCACCGGCTGCGCCCGACGAGTCACGCGACGAACGACCAGTTGAGGCTCTCGATGACCCACCGGCCGACGCCTCGCCGAGAGCCGACGGTGGGCGGGTCTCGATATCGCTGGCCCGAAAGACGAGCCACAGCCAGCTAGCGTAGACGAACCCAAACAGGCTCACGCCGACGAGAATCCACTCCCATGGGACCACCAGAATGAGTCCACCGATCAACAGCGGAGCGAGGGTATCACCAAGCTTCGAGGCGCTGCCCCACATCCCCAACACGGTAGCTTTCCCTTCGGCGCTGATGTTCGCCGAGATCAGCGGATAGCCAACCGGATGAATCCCGCTGTAGCCGACGCCCGCGACGAACATCCCACCGGCCATGATCTGGTAGGTCCCGCTGAAACTGTGTCCGAACAGCTCCACCGCCGGGAATGCCGGGCCGACGGCCGAGCCGAGGACGAACAGCAGATAGCCAACCGACATCAGTCCGATCGCTGGCAGCAGGATGTACTGGCGGTCGAATTTGTCGACCAAAATCCCCATCGGGGCCTGGCCGAGACCACCGGCGAACAGGTAGATACTGACGAGCGAACCCAACTGCCACAGCGGCGAGTCGAGCCCGATGACCAGAATCGGGATCAGCGGCGGGAACAGCCGGTAAAACAGATGCTGAACCCCGTGAACCGAGGAGATGACGAGCCCGAAGCGCCATTCGTGCGTCGAGAGTGATCCCGGTGGGAGTTTCGGTAGCATGTGAAAATTGAAGCCGGTCGACGGCCACGCTGAGAGTCGGGTGGGGGGTGCCTCGGTGTCGGCTCTCAGTCAGCGCCGTCGGCAGCGTGTCTGTGCTGTGCGAGTGCCCGCATCAGGAAGAACAGGCCGACGCCGAGAAACAGCGCCGACCGCAGCAGATCCTGACTGATGATCAAAACGCCAACCCCGGTTGCGGCCAGGAAGATGCCCGCAAAGGCGTTGATCGGGAGCTGCTGTGCGGTGGGTGTTTCCATTGTCGCGTGTTCTTCGAGCCGGTGTATTTGTGTGTCGATTCTCGCTCGGGATCGGTGGCCCGACTGCCCAGTCGGACCGAGACCGTTAGTTCATGAAGTCCGTTCTGTTGGCGATCACCCCCCGAATGAGGTTCGACAGCGGCTGGATGAACAGCGCCAACACGGTCAGGACCCAGAGGACGATCGCGATCGTACTTCCGAAGAAGTAGAACGGATCGTTGCTGCTGACCAGCATGCTCCGGAGGAACGAGCCCTCGATGATGGGCCCGAGAATGATCCCCAGGATGAGCGGGATCAACGAGTAGTCGTTCTCCCGCATGACGAAGCCGATGATGCCGAAGATGAACATCATCCAGACGTCGAACATGCTGCTCCGCATGGCAAACGCCCCGATCACTGTGAGTGCCAAGATCGCGGGCACGATGAGGTTGGCTGGCATCGTCACCACCCGGACGAGATACTTCGAGATCGCCAGCGCCGAGATCAGCAGGAAGACGTTGGCGACCAACAGCGAGAGGATGATCACGTTGGCCTCTAAGGCGAAGTTCTGCATCAGCTGTGGGCCCGGTCGGAGCCCGTGGAGCAGCAGTGCCGCAAGCATCACGGCGGTCGTCCCGCTGCCCGGAATACCGAGTGCGAGCGTCGGGACGAGCGAGCCAGCGGTCACCGCACTGTTCGAGGACTCCGAGGCAATCACGCCGTCGGGATTGCCCTCGCCGAACGATTCGGGTTTGTCCGACATCGATTTCGCGGCCCCCCAGCTCACGAAGTTCGCGACCGAGGTCCCCGCCCCCGGCATCGAGCCGATGATCAGTCCGATCCCCATCGCCCGGATGAGCGCCACCGGTCGACTGATGACGTATCTGACCCCCTCGAAGATGTCCCTGTAAGAGGTGTTGATCGAGTTGTCCTCGCTGATGGCTGCTTTGTTGATCAGATAAAACAGCTCGGAGATGGCGAACAGGCCGACGACCACGGGCACGAACGGCACCTCGTCGTAGAGTCCGAAGAAGCCGAAGTCGAGCCGACGCTGTCCGGTCGTCGGGTCGACGGGCATCACGGCGATGAGGAGCCCGATGAACCCCCCGACGAGCCCCTTGCGGATGTTGTCACCGATAGCAACCGCGACCGCTGTGAGCCCGAAGATCCCGAGGACGAATATCTCACGGTTGGTAAACAGGAACGCGATCTCCCCGATCGGCTGGAGCAAAAAGAGGATGATGATCGCCGAGACGAATCCTCCGACTACGCTCGCAAAGATCGATATTCCGAGTGCCTTCGAGGCGTCGCCCTGTTGGGACATCGGGTACGCGTCCAGGACCGTTGCTGTCGCACCAGCGGTCCCGGGTGTGTTGATCAACACCGCGGGGATCGCCCCACCGTAGTTGGCCCCGACGTAGATCGCCGAGAGGGTAACCAGTGCGATCTCGGCGGTCATCGGCAGCGTAAACGGCAGCGCGATGGCAACCGTGTTCGTGCCCGTGAAGCCGGGGATCGATCCGGCAAGCATCCCGAAGGTGACACCGACCGCGATAAACACGAGGTTCTCAGGTGTCAACAGTACCCCAAAGGCCTGGCTAATGAGATCGAGCTGTAACGGTGTCATTGACCGACCTCCGTTGTGCGCTGTTTTGGTGCCAGCACACCGCGGGCTGGCTCATGTCGGTGCTGTCGTGGCTGGTATCGCAGTGAGTGTCTCATCATAGTCCAAGCGGTCCTGATGGTGGCCGCAATCCCATTATCTGGACGAACATCACGTAGACGAACACCAGGATGATCACTGTCGAAATCGAGATCCACAGTGGGTCTCGGCGACCACCGACCAGCATGACGCCGACCATCGCGATAGCTGTCGCGATAAAGAAGCCGATCGGCTCGATCAACCAGATGTACCCGATCGCTACGAGGGAAAACCCGATCGAGCGGTTCCACTCGCCGAGTGCATCACGAACCGACTCGACGAACGACAGCTCCCCCGAGTAGTCGGCGAGCCCACGCAGCTCAGTTGCGAAGACGGTGAGCGACAGTACCGCGAGCACACCGATCACGAAGTACGGGTAGTACAGGTTCTCTAGCCTGATCCGCCCGTAGGTGTTCTCGACGTACAGTACCGCCAGCAGTAGGCCAGCAAGCGGGAATGCTAGCCTGAACAGTGCGACCGCGCTCGTCGACCGAGCCGGACGATTCGTGGCCCCCTCTTCGGCCTCTGTTGATGTCATTTTGGGATTGTGTATGGTGTGGTGGTATTCAAATAGAAATGCGGACTACCGACGGTGTCCGACCTTAGGACTGCACGTATTCGTCGAACAGCGGGGCGAAATCCCGGTAGGTTTCGTAGGCACTCTGGAGGATCGCATCCGTCTCCTCGGGCGAGTTCCAGACCAGTTTGCCCTCCTCGTCGATCTCCGAGAGGTCGGCCCGGTAGTCCTCGTCCTCGTGGGCGTCTTTGAATGCCTGTTGGACGTGCTCGAACCGGTCGGGGTAGGCCTCGGCGGCCGCAGCCGAAACGTAGTAGAACTGCGTCCCGTTCGATGGGGCGTAGTTGATGTCGGTGCCGAGTTCATCGTTGATCGGCGGGGCATCGTTCGTCAGACCGGGTTCCGGGTTCTCTTCGGCGTAGATACAGAGACAGTGTGAGTCCTCCGCAATGCTCGCGCTGTTGTAGACACTGCGTGCGGCCACATCGATCTCGCCCTGGAGGAGCGCAGTCTGGGTCGCGCCACCGCCATCGTACGGGACGATGGTGAAGTCGGCCTCTGTCGCCTCCATCAACTGGATGATCGACAGCACGTTCCGGTTCGTCGGGCCGGATGCACCGACGGTCACGCTGTTGTCGACCGAGTAGTCGACGAGCTCCTGGATCGTCGTAAATCGGTCTTCGTCCTCGCGGACGCGGATGATCGCGGCCTCACCCGAGAGGGTGCCGAGCGGCTGGAGATCGTCGAGCGTGTACTGCGGTTCGGTGCCCTCGACTTCGTCGACGGCGATCGCCGCTGGCGTCGCAGGCGAGAGCGTCCCACCGATCCGCATGACCTCTTCGTCCTGAGCCACGGTCGTCGCAGCCGTTCGCGTCCCCGCACCGGCCCGGTACTCGGGACTGAGATTGGCTCCGAGATACTCCTCGAAGTAGCCCTGGATCTGCCGGAAGTTCGTGTCGACGCCGCCACCCTCGGAGTACGCGTTGACGAAGGTCAGCGAACTCGGTGGGTAGTCGTCTCCACCGCCACCGCCGCCACCGTTACCGCCATCCCCATCATCGCCGCCGAGGCAGCCCGCAAGCGTTGATGCTCCGATTCCAGCACCGGTCAATTTGATGAACTGACGTCTGTTTGTACCAGTCATACAGTTTGACTACAGACCCCACAGTACATATATATTTTCATTAATTATGATGTACATCTGACCTTCTCGAATGGTCAAAAATCTCGAAAAAGACCGCAACCCGCAGCCAGCCGTTAGTCGACGCGGTACTCTTCGAAAACGTCCTCGTCGATGTGGATACCGAGCCCCGGCTCCTCCGGCGGGTCGATGGTCCCGCCGTCCTCGACGTGGATCGCGTCGTCGTTTTCGATGTAGGGACCGGCGATGTAGGTTCCTGGATCGTCGATGTCGTCGTCGAGTACTGCAAACTCGATCAGGCGGCACTGGCGGCTTGCGGCGGCGACGTGCAAGCTGGCGGCGTAGTTAATCGCCGGGCCGAGTGCGTGGGGGACCAGTTCCTTGTCGAAGGCTTCGACGAGCCCCGCGACGCGCATCGCGCCGGTGATCCCGCCAACGTAGTCGACCGATGGCTGGTAGATGTCCAGGGATTTGGCTTTGAGGTGATCGAGGGCGGGGTAGTGCGGCGTGTGGGTCTGATACCCCGAGATCGGGACGGTGAACTTGCGATTGAGTTCGGCCTGTCCGTCGAGGTCGGTGTGGGAGATCGGCTCTTCGAACCATTCGACCTCGTACTCGCTGGCGGTCTTGGCGACCCGCGCCGCATCGTTGTAGCTGTAGGAGGTGTTGGCGTCGATCGCCAGCCCGAAGTCATCGGGGATGTTGTCCATGATCGTCTTGATGCGGTGTCGATCCTCCTTGATGCCGTAGCCCGCGCCGATCTTCATCGCCTGGAACCCCTTCTCGGAGAGCCAGTCGGCGTAGTCGATCAGTTCCTCGGCGGTCTTGTCGACCGGGAACGTCGCGTAGGCCTTCACCTCGTTGGTCTGGCCACCGAGCAGCTGGTAGACGGGTTTGCCCGCGTCCTTGCCTTTGATGTCCCAGAGCGCCTCGTCGATCGCCGACAGCGCACCGTAGGCTCCGGCGCGCTTGACGTGAAGGTAGAGCTCGTGCCAGATCGCCTTGACATCCTCGGGGTCCTTCCCGATGATGTGCCGCGACATGGCTTCGATGCTCTCTGCGAGGAACATGTTGTTCTCCTTCGAGCGATAGAACGATTCGCCGAATCCGGTGATTCCGGCGTCCGTGTGGACGCGAACGACGACGGAGCTGATATCCAGTTCTCGTGCGCCGACCTGTGCTGGCAACGAAGCAGCGTCGACAGCACTCCCTAGCACTGCCGTTTCAACGTCTGTGATTTCCATCAGTACTCAACTGGCTCCCCCGGAGGATAAAATAACTATCGTTAATTGCAGTCTCGGTTACAGATTGGTGTGTGAGTCGACGACGATCTGGGCAGGGCCGCGCGCCCCGTAATCGGCTTTGTTGGCGGTGATGTCGACCGCCTCAGCGAACGAATCGAGTCCAGAACGCTCGTGAGTAACGTACTCCGAAATCGAGACGCGACCGCTGGCGACGAGTTCCGCGGCGAAATCGCCCGTGTCGCGGCCCGGTCCCGTGGGCGCGATACCGGTCACGGGGTTCTGCCACGTGACCGACTTCTTGCGGACCGCCCGCGCCGAGAAGGTCACGTCGCCGATGATGTAGCCGACTTGGACGACCGTCCCACCAGCCTTGACCGCGCCCATCGCCTGTGCAATCGGGTCGCTGCCGTCGGTCGCGTGCGACTGGTCGCCGCCGACGGCCTCGAAGACCACATCCGCGCCGACGCCGTTCGTGTGGGCCGTGATTTCCTCGACCGGATCACAGCCGGTCGCGTCGATCGGATCGAGGCCGCGCTCGGCCGCGATATCGAGCTTTTTGGGGTCGACATCGGTGACGAACACCCGCTCGGCCCCCTCTGCAAGCGCGAGTTGGGCACACTGGTAGCCCATGACGCCGGTGCCGATGACCGCGACGATATCACCCGACTGAATTCCGCTATCGCGGACACAGAGTACCGAACTCGCCAGCGGTTGGAGCGCGGCGACCTCCGCGTCCGACAGCGAGTCGGCCACCGGCCGCAAGGCCTCGGCGGGCAGCGCGGTATACTCGGCGAGCGCGCCGGGAATGTCGTAGCCGATGTACGTCTTCGACGGGCAGTATCGCTTGAAACCCGACTCGCAGTACGAGCACTCCCCACAGGGGATCTTGCCGGGCGCATAGACACGGTCGCCGACCGCGAGGTGGTCGACGTTTTCGCCGCGTTCGACGACGGTGCCACAGAACTCATGACCAAAGAGTCGCGCCGGGCCCTCGGCCAGCCGGGCGGCGACCGACTCGGCGTGAGCGATCGATTCGCCCTGAAACAGGGCACACTCGGTCACACTGAGTTGGACGCGGTGGATTTCGAGCAGGACTTCGTTGGCGTCGGGGGTCGGGCGGTCGACGTCTTCGACACTCCACGCGCCAAAATCGTGACAGACGACGGCGCGCATCTCAGATCACGCCGTCGAGCCAGCCGCCATCGACGCGGAGGACGTCACCGGTGATGTAGCTCGCCCGCGGCGAGGCGAGGTAGGCGACCGCGTCGGCGAACTCCTCGGGCTGGCCGGGGCGGTCGAGCAGCACCTCGTCGGTCCGGCTCTGGAGGGCTTTTTCGATGGAGATGCCGCGGTGGTCGGCCCGGCGCTGGACCTTGTACTCGATCCGCTCGGTCATCACGAACCGCGGGGTGACGCAGTTGGCTCGCACGTCGGGGGCGTACTCCTTGGCAATCGTCTTCGTGAGGCCGTAGAGCCCGAGCCGGAAGACGTTCGAGATGGCGTGGTTCTCCGGTGGCTCGCGGGCCGACGCGCTCGTGACGGTGACCAGCGAACCGACCTCGCTGTCGACCAACTCGGGCAGGGCGGCCTCCGAGAGCATGACGTTGCTCTTGATGACGCCCTCGTAGGAGTCGTCCCACTGCTGTTCGCTGGCGTCTTCGAGGGTGACCGCCGGTGGGCCACCGTGGTTGTTGACCATGATATCGAGGCCGCCGAACGTCTCGACGGTTTGCTCGATTGCGGCTTCGATCTGTTCGCGGTCGGTGATGTCGCAGGCAACCGCGAGCACGTCGTCGGGATCGACTGAGTCGTGTTTCTCACAGAGTCGATCTTTCGCTTCGGCGGCGCGCTCCTCGCTTCGGGAGGTGACGACGACGTTCGCACCCTCTCCGGCGAGGCGGGCGGCGCTCGCGAAGCCGAGGCCCTGGCTTGATGCAGCTACAAAGGCAGTTCTGTCGACCAGTTCGAGGTCCATACAGTCCGGAATGGCGAGGTCAGCATAAAGCTACGCCCCGAACATCCACTGAAACACATAAATCAGTGGAGCGGAACTACCGCGTATGCGCCTCTCAGTCTCGGGGTTCTCCCTCGCTGCCGCCAGGCGGGCGATCAGGACCTACGATCTCGTGCTTTTAATCGCCCTGCTGTGGTTCATGGTGCAGTTTCTCCGGTTCGTCTTTCCCCCGCTGTTCGGGACCTTCCAGGAACTCTACGGCGTCTCGAACACCCAAACCGGCCTGCTGTTTACCCTCTTGATGCTCGGCTACTCGGCGATGCAGTTTCCCGGCGGCCTGCTGTCGGACCGGTTCCACGAGGTCACGGTTATCGTCAGCGGCGCGGGGCTGTTCACCGCGGCGGCGCTGTTTACGTTCGTTGCGCCGACTTTCGGGCTGATCACGCTCGCGGCGGTCGGGATCGGCCTCGGCACCGGCGTCCACAAGACGGTCGCCATCGCCTACCTCTCGCGGGTCTACCCCGAACGCACGGGCCTGAGTCTCGGGATCATGGATACCGTCGGCCAGTTCGGGGGGATGCTCGCGCCCATCGCCGTCGTCGCGGTACTGGGCTGGGGCCTGCCGGGACGGACGGTCTTCCTGCTCGGTGCAGGAGCCAGCGCGGTGCTGGCAGTGTTGCTCTACCTCCGCGCGAAACCCCACGCGAACGGCGGGCCACAGCAGGAATCGGTCACTGTGGAGGCAACAAACGGCGGGTCGACCGACGCGACCGAAGAGACCGACATCGACCACTCCGAGGACGGCCCGACTGTCGACAGTCACTCCTACGTGACGATCTTCACCGACCGGAAACTCGTCTTGTTTCTCTGTGTAACCGTTCTCTTTACGTTCTCCTGGAACGGCCTTTCGGCGTTCTTTCCACTCTTTTTGGCCGACGCGAAGGGGCTCTCGTCGGGCACAGCGGGGATCGCCTACAGTCTGCTGTTCGCCGCGAGCGTCAGCCAGACCGTCACCGGCGGCGCGAGCGACCGGGTCGGTAAACTCGCCATCTCGCTTTCCCTCTTCGGTGTCATGATCGCCGGACTGCTCGCGCTGCTCGTCGTCGATTCAGTCGCTGCCATCCTCTGTCTCACAGTCCTCACTGGGATCGGCTTCCACGGCTTCCGGCCGGTGCGCGACTCCTATCTCATGGACCTCATCCCGGATTCCATCGGCGGCGGTACCCTCGGCATCGTCCGGACGTTCATGACTGCCATCGGCGGCGCAGCCCCCGCGGTCATCGGCCTGCTGTCGGATCTCTTCGGCTACACGGTCGCCTTCGGGCTGATCGTCTGCGCACTTGCCGTCGGCGGCCTGTTTATCGCGGTTTTGCGCTGATATCCTGTTTTTCGTGTCAGTTTTGAATGATTGGACGATTATACACGTATGTTTATGTATGTCTCCACATAGAGTAGATGTATGGCCGAGACAGCCACGCTTGCAGAGTACACCGTCAGTACCACCTACGACGAGATTCCGACAGACGCGGTCGACCACGCCAAACGGGCCATCAGAGACTATCTGGGAGTTGCCGTCTATGGCTCGCACCACGAGGTCGGCGACCAGATCATGGGCTACGTCGACCGGTGTATGCCGGGCGAGGAAGCCACCGTGATCGGCCGAGAGACGGCGAGCCCGACGGGGGCGGCACTCGCTAACGCGACGTTCGGCCACGCGATCGACTACGACGATACCTTCGAGTCGATTGTCATTCATCCCTCCTCGCCGGTCTTCGGTGCGACGCTCGCCGCGGGTGAGGTGGCGAATGCCAGTGGGGAAGAACTGATCACCGCCTACACCGTGGGCTGTGAGGCTGCCTACCGCGTGGGCCACAGCACCTACCCGAACCACTACCAGAACGGCTGGCACAGCACCGGTACCGTCGGGACGTTCGGCTCGGCGGCAGCAGCAGCCCACCTCCTGGACCTATCGGTCGACGAAACCATCACCGCCTTCGGGATCGTCGCTTCGGCCTCCTCGGCGTTGAAAAAGAACTTCGGCAGCATGACCAAACCGCTGCACGCGGGTCACGCCGCCGAAAACGGGGTTCGGGCTGCGCTGCTGGCCGAGAACGGTTTTACCGCCGACAACGAGATTTTGGAGGGCAAGATCGGCTACGGGGAAGTGATGACAACCGACGGCTCCTACGACCCCGAGATCATCACCGAGGGCCTCGGCGAGGAGTGGGCCGTCCTCGATCTCGGCTTCAAACCGCATCCCTCGGGCGTGATCACCCACGCCGCGATGGACGCCCTGCGGACGCTCGTGATCGATCACGATCTGACGCCGGAGTCGGTCGACTCGATGACGGTCGCCCTCGACGACGCGGCCTCCGAGATGCTCCACCACGCGAACCCGGACAATGCGCTCCAGGCCAAATTCTCCATCGAGTTCTGTCTGGCCGCCATTCTCCGCGAACGGAAGGCGGGCATCCACGAGTTCACCGACGAGTACGTCAGCCAGCCCGAGACCGCGGCAGTGATCGACAAGATCGACCGCGCCTTCGAGGAGAACCTCTTCGATGCCCACTACGCGAGCTACGGCGCGCGCGTCACCGTCGAGACGACGGATGGCGAAACGCTCGTCCAGGAGGTCAAACACCACCCCGGCAGCCCGAACAACCCAGTCAGCGAAGAACGGCTCCGGGCCAAGTTCGACGAGTGTGTGCTGACAGTGCTCGACGACGACGGGACCGACCAGCTCGCCGAGACTATCGACGCGCTCGAAGACGTCCCATCGGTCGAGAACCTCGTCGACAAACTCCAGCCATAGGGCGGCGACAGCGACGGTCACCCGAGACATACCTTTATTTTGTTCGTCGACAACGAACGCATATGAGCAACCCCGCAGACAGCCGGTCGGTGAAGTCGACGCGAACGACGTTCCGTCTCATCGAGGCCCTCGAAGCGAACGACGGTGCGCGGCTCACTGATCTCGCGGACGAACTGGGGCTGGCAAAAAGCACCGTCCACCAGCAGTTGTCGGCGCTGGTCGACCTCGGCTATGTACTCAAAGAGGACGGCCAGTATCAGTTAGGCCTGAAGTTTCTCGACTTAGGTGCATATGTTCGCACGCGCAAGCGCGCGTACAACCTCGCCGAGCCACACGTCGAACAGCTGGCCACCGAGACCGGCGAACGAGCCCAGTTTATGACCGAAGAACACGGCCAAGCAGTCTACGTGCACACGAAACAGGGCGAACACGCCGTTAAGGCCGACCGGCGAGTGGGCAAGCGGCGATACCTCCATTCCAGCGCGGGTGGGAAGGCGATCCTCGCCCACTTTCCCGAAGCTCGGATCGAGGCTGTCATCGACCGATGGGGGCTCCCTCAGGAGACCGACAACACCCACGCGACCCGCGAGTCGCTGTTCGAAGATCTCGAAGCGATCCGCGAGCGGGGCTACAGTATGAACAAAGCCGAGTCGATCAGCGGGCTCTGGTCGGTCGGCGTCCCGGTGATGGGGCCCGAAGGGACGCCCGTGGGTTCGTTCAGCGTGTCCGGTCCCAGACACCGGATGAAGGCCGAACAGTTCCACGAGGAGACGGTCGATCTGCTGCTTGGCACCGCAAACGAGCTCGAACTGAACATTGAGTATTCCTGACTTTTCAGTCGACGTATACACTTATTCCGATACCCCGCAAAGAACGAGTGTATGGTAATACTCGCAGCAGTTAGTGACACTGAGACGGACGAATCGATCGTCGCCGAAGCCGCGCGGCTCGCCGAGGCCTTCGACGACGAACTCCACGCGGTCTACGTCCAGACGTACGACTCGCTCAACGAGGCCGAAGCGGATTCGACGGACGAGTCGATCAAACAACGGGCGGCCGCGACGGCGGAGGCGGCCACCGAGGGCCTCGATGTCCCAACCGTTCCGGTGGGACGTATCGGGGAGCCAGCCGCCGAGGTCCTGGAGTACGCCGAGACGGTCGAGACGCGGTACATCGTTATCGGCGGCCAGAAGCGGTCGCCGGTCGGCAAGGCCCTGTTCGGAAGCACGACACAACAGATCCTGCTGGGTGCAGAGCTGCCCGTCCTCACTGTAATGGGACACGGCGACGAGTAACGACGCGGGCTGTTTTTTTTTTTATACGGGATCGGACTCCCAGTGCGTGAGGGCCGTGTCGGTACAACAGCCACAGCGGCCAGTGTTCGTCAGGAACGAACTAAGATGTAACACGTGTTTCCTGTTGGATCGACCTACCGCTATTCATAATGAATATTTATATTTAATAAGTGGGCGAACGCGACTCATCAGCGAAGCACCGATACACGCTCGCCGAGAGAACCGGTCGATCACGGTATTCGTTACTAGCGAACTATTGAGCGACATATATATTACAACCATATGTTTGTAACACAATCTGAGCTATTCGATTGCCTCGCTGGCAGTCGTGATCCATGTCGAGTGTTCACAGACCTCTAACAGCCCAGAATGGATACTGTATCTGCGTAGTCTGAGATCGTTCGAACCGTCAGTGGTTGCATCGAACGCCGAGCGGATCGAAGGCCGAGTGTAGGCGGCGCTGTTCGTCAAGAACGAACTCCACCGTTGTCAGCCGACAGCGCATCCGTCGATTGATGTTTTTACTCCCAACTGAGTGTCTATCTATCCAACATTATAGTTAACAATAGATTCATATGGAAGCTACTGAATTGGACTCCTACAGTCCATGAGTATCCAATGGCTCGAAGACATCCGGTCGACCGACCTTCCGACAGTCGGAGGGAAGGCGGCTTCGCTGGGCGAACTCACCGACGCTGGCCTGCCCGTTCCGCCGGGGTTTGTCGTCACCGCAGCCACCTACCGGAGGTTCCTGGAGGGGGCCGAGATCGACGCGGAACTGTTCGCCACACTCGATGTCGACCCGGATGACGCCAGGGGCCTCGCGACGGCAGCCTCGCAGGCACGCGAGCTCGTCATCGAGACACCCCTCCCGGAGGCCCTCGTCGAGGAGATCATCACCGCCTACCGGGAGCTGGCGGGTGACGACGAGCCGGTCGCCGTCAGATCGTCGGCGACCGCCGAGGACCTCCCGGAGGCCTCCTTCGCGGGCCAACATGAGACGTTCCTCAACGTGACCGAGGATGACCTCGTCGACCGGCTCAAAGAGTGTTGGGCCTCGATGTTCACCGAACGGGCAGTTCACTACCGGAACGAACAGGGGTTCGACCACAGCGAGGTCGACATCGCGGTGGTCGTCCAGCGGATGGTCGACGCCGACAAATCGGGCGTACTGTTCACCCGTCACCCCTCGACAGGCGACCGAGAGATGATTGTCGAGGCCGCCTGGGGACTCGGCGAAGCCGTGGTCTCCGGAACGGTCTCGCCGGACCACTACGTGATCGATCCCGAGACCGCAACCATTGTCGAATCGACGATCGCCGACAAGAAACAGCGGATGGTCAAAGACCCCGAGACCGGCGAGACGACGCTCCAGCCGGTCCCCGACGAGGACCGGACGACACGGGTGATCACCGACGAGGAACTCGAAGCGCTCGTCGAACTCGGTCGGCGCGCCGAGTCCCACTACGGCGAGCCACAGGACATCGAATGGGCCATCGTTGAGGGTGACGTCTTCATGCTCCAGTCGCGGCCGATCACGACGATCACCGAAAACGACGCCGAAGACGTAGCCGACAGCCCGGAGGACCGCGATGGTCAACCGGGCGACGACGTACTCGTTCGTGGCGTCAGCGCGAGCCCCGGCACCGGGACGGGAGCGGTCCGGATCGTCAGGAAGCTCGATCACCTCGATCAAGTGACCGACGGTGACGTCATCGTGAGCAAGATGACGATGCCGGATATGGTCCCCGCAATGAAACGGGCCGGAGCTATCGTCACCGACGAGGGCGGGATGACCTCCCATGCCTCGATCGTCTCCCGCGAGATGGGCGTCCCTGCGGTCGTCGGCACGCGAAACGCGACCGAGGTCCTGGAAAACGGCCGGACGGTGACCGTCGACGGCGAGATGGGAACCGTCCGCGAGGGAAGCCCGACGGAGGACGAAGCCGCGATCCAGCCCGATCCGCTCGAAGCGGTTCGACCACAGACGCCGGTCAAACCGATGACCGCCACGGAGGTCAAGGTCAACCTCTCGATTCCCGAGGCTGCGGAACGTGCGGCCGCCACCGGGGCCGACGGCGTTGGCCTCTTGCGGATCGAACACATGGTGATCTCGCTGGGCAAGACGCCCGAGCAGTACATCGCCGACCACGGCGAGGACGCTTACATCAGCGAGCTCGTCGACGGCATCCGAACGGTCGCCGAGGAGTTCTATCCCCGGCCGGTCCGGGCCCGCACGCTCGATGCGCCGACCGACGAGTTCCGCGAACTCGACGGCGGTAGCGACGAGCCGCACGAACACAACCCGATGTTGGGCTACCGGGGAATCCGCCGGAGCCTCGATAAACCCGAACCGTTCCGCTGTGAACTGCGGGCCTTCGACCGGCTCTTCGAGATGGGTTACGACAACGTCGAACTCATGTTACCGCTGGTCAACGATAGCGAAGACATCGACCGCGCCAAGACGCTCATGGAAGAGGTCGGCATCGACCCCGCGAAAGCCCGCTGGGGCGTGATGGTCGAGACGCCCGCCAGCGCGTTGTTGATCGAAGAGCTCGCGGCCACGGGCATCGACTTCGTCTCCTTCGGCACCAATGACCTCACCCAGTACACCCTCGCAGTGGACCGAAACAACGAACACGTCGTCGACCGGTTCGACGAACTCCATCCCGGCGTCCTCAAGCTGATCGAATCCACGATCGAGACCTGCCGCGAACTCGGGGTCGACACCAGCATCTGCGGACAGGCCGCCTCCAAACCGGCGATGGTCGACTTCCTCGTCGAACAGGGGATCTCCTCGATCAGCGCGAACATCGACGCCGTCCAGGACGTCCAACACGAGGTCAAGCGCATCGAGCAGAAACTGCTGCTCGACTCGGTTCGATAGGAACCCGCGAGCACCACTCTTAGAGTGTTTCGGAGATCGATCCGGCGGCAGTCGCCTTGCTCGTAGAACCCGTCAACCACGGTCGTCTGGGACGGTAGCAGCGAAAACAGTTCGTCAGTAACGAACCAGAGGGTTGCGTTCGAGACTCACACGGCGGACTGCTGCGACTTGTGAAACAGGGTACTTTGTTTCAAAAGAGCGATCCAACGTGCGCTCAGGCGGGTGCCGGATCTCGGTCGGAGACGACATCCCACTCGTCCGGTGAAATGATGTGTGCCTCGAAGTCGCCAGCTTCGGGGTAGGCGGTGGTGACGAGTATCTCGGTGGTGGCTTCGAGATACTCGATGAGCTTCCGGAGGTGTGCCGATGCGAGTTGGCTGATCCCATCGATCAGGACGATCGGCGTGCGGTCCTCGACATCGTAGACCCGATACCCTGCGAGTGCGACGGCGACGCCGATGAGTTCGACTTCGCCCTCGCTGAGGGCGTCGACGGTCGTCTGCCGACCGTCACGTGCGATGTTGAGTTCGAAGCCCTCGATCTCTCCCTGCGGGTCGGTTCTGATATCGAAGCGCGCGTGATCGAATCCGGGGGCAAAGCGGTCGATGATCTCGCTGACTGCCGTATCGAACGCCGCTTTGAGTTCGTACTGTGTCTCGGTTTTGCGGGTCCGTAACGATTCGATCTCGGTTTCGTACCCGGCTTGTTGTTCACGGAGCCCCTCCAAATCGCTCTTCCGGTCGTCGAGTGTATCGAGTCGCTCACGAGCCTCGTCGAGTCGGGCCGCTTTCGTTCTGATCTCCGTTTTTACGTCAGTCAGTGTTTCAGTGTACTGGCTTTCAGTGGTATCGAGTTGGTCGGCAAGCGCCTGGATTTCGTCTTCCAGGGCGTCCCGTTTCGAGAGGTATGTCCGACGTTCTCCGTTCAGGTCCTGTATCTCCGCGCCGAGCTGTTTTCTCTCCTGTTCGAGCCGGTCGTGTTGGCTCCGCCGCTGTTCGATCAGTCGTTGCTGTTGGTTGTACTCCGTAATGTCTTCCTGGAGGTCGTTCGTGTCTGCTCTCAGTTGTTCGATCGTCTGTTGCATAGCTTCGAGACGACCACTCAGCTCGCGTTTCGTGGATTCCTTGCCACAGAGCCAGCACGTAATGTCGTCTCCAGAGACTGTCCGAGAGACATCGGTTATGCGGTCGAGATCACCGTCTTCCAGCATGTTTCGATTGGCGTGGTACAGATCCTCGATGAGGTGGATCTGATCGCGCAACGCGGCGATTCGCTGTTCTCGTTTTTCGACATCGATCGAGTCGACGGGTTCGGAGGGGACCGTCAGTTCGTCGAGTTCCGACTGTTTGTCGGCTTTCCGTTCGGTCGTTCGCTCGATCCGGTTTTCGATTCGTTCGATTTTGTTTTTCACCGTTTGGAGGCGGCTTTTCGATGAACTGAGTTGATCACTCGGATCGCCTTTCTGCAGGTCGTCGACACGTTCCTGTTGGAGTTCGTCTCTGCGCGCTCGAAGCGATTCGAGTTCGGTTGTAAGCTGTGTTACCTTTTCTTGGACAGCAGGGAGTTCGGCTGCTGCAGTTTCGGCAGTGTCGATTCGTGCGTCGACAGCGTCTCGCTGCTCTTTTAGCGTCCGAATCTGAGCATCGATATCTTCGAGCTCAAGCGGGGCCTGTAAATATTCGGTGAGGTCCTCGCCGTTTCGTACCGCCCGTCGGATCGGATTGTCTTCGCCGAGGAACGCGAACAGTCGAGCAGACACCTGGTCGGTGTCCGTCGCGAGATACGGTGTTCCGGATCGGACTGGACGCTCCCCCTGCTCACGGGTAACCGTGACCGCATACGAGTCGGAATTGGTCTCCAGGACGACCGAGCCGGTGTCTTCGCCCTCAGTGAGGAGATGGTCGCCGTAATGGCCGGTCGCACCCATGACGGTCCGTATCGACGCTATAAAACTCGATTTGCCCTGAAAATTAGAGGCCTGAACGACGTTCAACCCCGGCTTGACCGTCGCTGACCCGGACCGAATACCGGCGATATTCTCGATAGAGACTGTTTTCATCCCACTCACAGTTCAGACTATGATATGATAAAGGAGGGGGCTCGTATGGGGACAGTCCACGCGAGGATGCTACTCGTCGGCGGTCATATGGTCTTCACAAATATAGCCCCGGTTGTGGGATTGGAGAATCGGTGAGCGCTTGGAACAGACCGGACACTCGACGGAGATGTCGACCGAGACTGTCGCTGCTGTGGCCTCCGGGAGTTCGCCCTTGTTCTCCCACGACCGTAGAACGTCTTCGGCGCGGTCCCTTGCCATCCGTTTTGCGTATCGAATCTTGTCTGCTTCCCACCCCGTGTCGCTGCTGCCCCGTTGGGTTTCCTTCCCGACATCGAGACACTGTGTGAGATGCCGATAGAGCGATGACGTCGAGATCAGATCATCAACAACCGTTCCCGCATCGATGCCATCCTGTTCGAGATCATCGACAACGAGCTGTCGGCGACCCTCGTCATCACCGACGAGCGCGTCGTAATCCGCTTCGATCTGCGGTTCGAGCGTTTTTCTGTCGTGTTTCGTATAGACGGCGCTCAGCAGTTTCCGGTTGAACCAATCGGTCAACGGTCGGAGGGCGGTGTTCGGCTGGCTCCCCTCACCAAGCCACTTGTTCGCCAGGAGGACATCAATACTGTCCGCGAGAACGTGCTCGGAAATCCCGTAGTCGGCTGTGACCCGACTCAGCTTACAGCAGTTGTCTGATGTCATGGGTTGATTCGATCCAGCAGTCGCACCAGGTCTCCTGGATACTTATTCATATTGGTAATACTGTCTCTCGGGACGTATTCGACCCGATGGTCGACGACACGGTTGGTAGCTGCTCGCAACATTCATAAGATATCGTACCTATTTAAATTCCTGATTCACAGCCGGATCTCGCTGCTACCGACGAGACTGCCGCCAATAGTAGTGGAGATAGTATTGTGAGTTTTACACAATTCTAAATGGCAGTAATCCGTTTCGAGTGTCGACCGCTTCTGAACACAGGGTGCCGAACTAACTATGAGAATTCTCCTCGAAATCGTCGGAAAAACAGCTCTTCGAAGGGTTTCGATGAAGACATCGACGCGTAATATACTCGTCCGCTATCGATCAGGACTAGTCAGCCGAGATGATCGAATCTGCCGGAAAACGGTATAAAAGCGGTCGAAACCTCAAAGCACCGACTCGGTCGTATTCGGTTTGATGGGTTGTCAGTCGGAGAAATCTGCAGACGGTTGTGAGTTATAAATACAATATACTACTCAGGAAAACCTGTTATCTCCTCGGTTTATCATTCGGTAGCCAAGGAGGAGTTGGGTAGACTGTACCGATAATACCAGAATAGTTATAATAAATTCATCGGGCGAGTCGGGCTCGACAGACGCCCGCTGCTAGCCGACAGTTGTCCGTGGTTCGGTACCCATCGTAAACGGATCGCTTCCAGGAGGATCGGTCATCGGCTGGTGGCCGAGGTATCGGTTGGTTGCCGGGCAGGCAGTTTTCGACGGATTGGTGACCGACTACGTCGGCCCCCGGCGTTCCGAACGACAGCTGTCCTGACCCGATATCCAATGGCTTTTCCGCCTGTCGCCCCTCATTGACGTATGACGATTGCTACTGGTGACTCCGTCACCCTCGAATACACGGGTCGACTCGACGATGGCACGGTTTTCGACAGTTCGCGCGAATCGGTCGCCGAAGAGGCGGGCCTCGCCGAGGCCCAGCCGGACCGCGAGTACGCACCGCTGACCGTCGAGGTCGGGGCGGGCGAGGTCATCGAAGGGATGGAAGAGGGACTGATCGGTCTCGACGAAGGCGAAACCGAGACGCTCGAAATCCCACCCGAGAAGGCCTACGGCGAGTGGAGCGAAGAGCACGTCCAGGAGTTCGATACCGACGAACTCGTCGAGATGCTCGGCCAGACGCCCCAGGAAGGGGCGTTCCTGGAAGCCCAGAACGGCCAGCACGGCGAAATCATCCACGTCGACGACGAGGTCGTCCGCGTGGACTTCAACCCCGATCTCGCGGGCGAAACCCTCGAATTCGACGTCGAGATCGTCGACGTCAACTGAGGCCGTCCTCGCAGGCAGCGAAGTTCTTACCTATCTACCGACCAAATAGAAGCCATGAGCGAAGCAACCGAGGAGTCAGCGCCGATTACGCTGTACCGGCTGCAGGCCTGTCCGTTCTGTGAGCGCGTCGTCCGCAAGCTCGACGAGTACGGCATCGAGTACCACTCGCGGTTCGTCGAGCCGATGCACTCGGACCGCAACGTCGTCAAACGCGTCAGTGGTTCCCGAACGGTCCCGGCGATCGTCGACGAGAACACGGGCGTCACGATGTCCGAAAGCGGGAACATCGTCGAATACCTCGACAAAACCTACGGAGGAGCCAACTGATGGAACTCGGCTTCGATATCGTCGATCTCCCGGAGAGCGACCATCCCACCGAGGGCGAGGCGGCTCCCGATTTCACCCGCCCGCTCGTGACCGACGAACACTGGGAGGACGCCAGCCTCTCGGAACTGGCTGCCGAGGGGCCCGTTTTGCTCGTTTTCCACCCGATGGACGGCTCGTTCCCGGCGACCTACGTCTGGAACGAACTCCGAGAGCGAGCCTTCGAGGAGCACCACGACGTCCAGGTCGTTGGGCTTTCGATCTCGACGCCCTACGAGCATATGACGCTGATCGACGACCGCGAGATGGACTACGGCCTTTTCAGTGATCCACAAAACGGCGTCGCCGAGGCCTACGATATCGTCAACGATCTCGACGGAATGGCGGGCGTCAGCGAGCCTCGGCCCGCAGTGTTCCTCGTCGACTCCGAGCTCACCGTCCAGTACGCATGGGTCGCCGCCGAATGGCCCGAGTTCCCCGACTACGAGGCTGTCGCCGACGCGGTAGCCTCGCTCTAACGGGGGTCGGTGCGGATCGGTACTCAGGTCGCTACCGGGTCGAGGAGCGACGGCTCATCGGTGGCCGGGTCGTTCACCCGCTCGGAGACCGGATAGTAATCGAGATCGTCGGCGGGGAAGGGTTCCAGGAGATCGACCAGCGCGTCGGGATCGCCGTGGAGCCAGTCGGCTTCGCGTTCGGGCGGCAACACCACGGCCATCCGGTGGTGGAGCTCCGAAACGAGGCTGTTCGGCTCGGTCGTGAGGATCGTGAACGTTTCGAGCGTCGAGGACTCCTCGCCCGCTTCGCCGCTGCCGAACTCGGCGAGGCCGGTCTGTCGGGTCGGTTCGTCCCACCGTTCCCAGAGCCCGGCCATCGCAAACGGGCGGTCGTCCGCGAAGGCCACGCGGTAGGGACGTTTGCCGTCGCCGCGGTCGGCCCACTCGTAGAAGCCGTCGGCGGGGACGAGACACCGACGGGACTCGTAGGCGTCGGCGAAGCTCCGCTTCTGCCGGACGGTTTCGGAGCGGGCGTTGATATGGCCCTGCTCCTCGTCGGCCCACTCGGGCGTTAGTCCCCATTTGAAAAACTGCAGTCGGTCGGGGTCGTCGCCCGTGATGATCGGCAGCTTCTGGCCCGGCGCGCAGTTGTAGCGTCTCTCCAGCGGACGGTCGGGCTCGGCATCGAACCGCTCGCGGAGCTTCCCGGGGGCGGTATGGAGCGTGTAGCGACCACACATACCAAGCGAGAGGGGCGGCGACGGCTTAGTGTCGACGACTCACGAGACGTGACCTTTAGGGTCACCCACTCCCCTCGGTTCGGTATGCGAATCGAGAACAGTTTCATCCCCGTCAGCGGGGTCGGGGAGACGACCGAACGAACGCTGTGGGCCGAAGGGGCGACCGACTGGGACTGTTTCGACGGGTCGCTGGTCGGTCCGAAGACCGCCGACAACATCGAGTCGTTCATCCAGACCGCTCGCCAGCGACTCGCTGCCGGGGATTCGGCCTACTTCGACGAGGTCTTTCCCAGCAGCGAGCGGTGGCGGCTCTACGAGAACTTCCGGGACGAAGCCTGCTTTTTCGATATCGAGACCACGGGGCTCAATCAGGAGTACAACAAGGTCACGACCGTCAGCTACCACCAGGCCGGGGAGACGACCACGCTCGTCCGCGGCGACGACCTGACCGCCGAAGCGGTCCAGGAGGCCATCGACGAGGCCAGCCTGCTTGTGAGTTTCAACGGGCTCCGGTTCGACCAGCCGTTCCTGGAGACTTCCTTTGGGATCGACGTCGACTGCCCACATCTCGACCTGCTGTATCCCTGCAAAACGCTCGGCCTTACTGGTGGCTTAAAACCGATCGAACAGGAGATCGGCCTCGAACGCGACCGCCCCGACATCTCCGGGCAGGATGCGGTCCGGCTCTGGAAGGAACACGAGGCCGGTGTCGACGGCGCACTTGAGACCCTGATCTCCTACAATCGTGAGGATGCGGTCAATCTCAAAACGCTCGCCGAGACCGTCACCGACCGGCTCCACGAGCAGATCTTCGAACAGGCACGCCAGCAGTCGGTCGAGTGAGTCGTCCCGAAATCAGTAGATTGACGACCGACGGGGAGCCAGACCGCGTATGGTCGTGCTCCATTCGAGTCTCGAACACCCCTCGCTGTGGTGGATCGTCGTGCCAAGCCTCCTGTCGTTCCTCGCGGGTATCGCCCTCGCCTACACCGACCGAGTCCGAACCTGGCTCGGCTCGCGGCACGCCGCTGGCACCGAATAACGCAAGCAGAAACCCGACACTACTGTTTTACTCCGCCGATTCGGCCGCCGATTGGTCCGTCGACTCCTCGGAGCTGTTCCGATCCGACTCGTTCGGGTCGTCGGCCGTCGGCTGTTCGTCGGCCTGCCCGCCCGCCGATGGGGTGGTCTGCCTGACGAGTTTCATATCGCCGCTCGCCCGGAGCGCGCCGTCGACGTCCGCGCCCTCGTGGACGACGAGCTCCTGGCAGGAGACGTCACCCCGCACCTCACACCCGGCGTGGAGCGTGACCGTCCCGTTTCTGGTCGTCACGTCGCCGATCACGACCGTCCCGGAGTCGACTTCGATATCCTCGCGCGCCCGCAGGCTGCCGAAAATCGTCGTTTCGGTGCCGACGGTGATCGATTCCGCGCGGATGTTGCCGTGGAGCCGACAGTCGTCGCCGATCGTCGCGGGCGTCGAGACGCGCCAGGCGTCGTCGGAGAGCTCCGCGCCGCGGGGGATCACCAGCGGCGGGCGTTGTTCGGCATCCTCGTCGGTGAGCGCGCTGGCGAACTCCTCGGCCTGCTCCTCGTCGCCGAACCGGAGGAACTGCGAGAGCACGATGAAATAGAAGACGAGCACCGGCACGGGGTTGCGGGTGTGAATCCAGCCGTTGGTCTCGAACCCTTCGTCGATCGTCACGTCGTCGCCGATATCGAGATCGCCGGAGACCAACAGCGTGCCGTGGATGTGACACCGGGCTCCGATGTAGGCGTCCGCACCGACTAGGACGCTGTCGTCGACCTCACACAACATATCGAGCCGACAGTCGCTGTCGACTTCGAGGTGGCGGCCGAACTCGACGCGCTCGCCAGCGGCGATCGTTCGGCTCCGAATCCCGAACTCGATTCTGCTGTTGCTCCCGACGAGGACGTCACTGTCGGTGACGATGTCGTGTTCCTCGACGGTGGTGCCGTCGGGAATCGACAGCTCGTCGAGCGGGTCGCCGGGAGAGGACACAGACCGAATCAGTACGTGAACAGTAATAAACGGTCCGTAAGACGGGTGGCTGACACGGGCGGTGACGCTACCAGTAGCACAACGCGTCCACTCGTGGTGCTTTTGAGCCTCGGCCGCAAACACGTGCTATGACCGTTCTATCCTTCGACAAAACCGGCGTCGATGTCGTCTATGAGGGCACCGAGTTCCGCCTCGAAAAGGACCTCATCGAGGAGGCCACGGAGAAATCCTACCACGACGTGACCGACCACGAAGTGTTGCAGATCATCGAGGAGAGCCCGGAGCTGTCGGGCGAACCCGCCCGGATCGGCGACATCCTCAGCACCGCCTGATCGGCCAGCGGCGGGACCGAAAGGCAGTTCCACCCCACCGACGAACGGCGTGGTATGCTTTCGCTTGCGCTCGCTGGTAAACCGAATGCGGGCAAGTCGACCTTCTACACGGCGGCGACGATGGCCGACGTCGACGTGGCCAACTACCCGTTTACGACCGTCGACCCGAATCGTGGGGTCGCTTCAGTACGAACGGTGTGTCCCTGTCTCGAACTCGACGAGCGGTGCGGCAATGACCGCTGCCGGGACGGCACGCGCTACGTTCCCATCGAACTGCTCGACGTCGCTGGGCTCGTTCCCGGTGCCCACGAAGGACGGGGGCTCGGCAACCAGTTCCTGGATGAACTCACGAACGCCGATGCGATTTTGAACGTCCTGGACGCCTCCGGCAGCACCAACGCCGAGGGCGAACCCGTCGAGGCAGGCAGCCACGACCCCGTCGAAGACGTGGAGTTCATCGAGGAGGAAATGAACCAGTGGCTCACCGGGATCATCGACCGCAACTGGGAGTCCGTCGAGCGCAAATCCCGCTCGCCGGAGTTCGACATCAACGATGTGCTCACCGACCTCATGACCGGCTTTGGCGCAACGACGGCGGACGTGGCGGCCTGTCTCCGCGAACTGGACTATCCCGAGGACCCGATCCAGTGGACCGACGAGGATCGTGAGGCCTTAGCCAGCGAGGTCCGGGCGCGAACCAAGCCCATCATTCTCGTGGCGAACAAGGCCGACATCGCCGACGACGAGACCCTCCAGCGACTCCAGGAGGCCGCCGAGATCGTGATTCCCGCAACGGCCGACGGCGAACTCGCACTTCGGCGCGGGGTCGAGGCCGGAGTCGTCGACTACAAACCCGGCGACGAGGACTTCGAAATCACCGGCGATCTCAGCGACAGCCAGGAGGCCGGGCTCGAACAGATCCGTGAGGTGATGGCCGAGTACGGCGGGACGGGCGTCCAAAGCGCGCTGAACGCGGCGGTGTACGATCTCCTGGATCACCTCACCGCGTTTCCGGTGCAAAACGAGACGAAGTGGACCGACGCCCGCGGGAACGTCCTCCCGGATGCCTTCTTGCTTCCGGAGGGGTCGACGCCGAAAGACCTCGCGGCGGCGGTCCACTCCGATATCGCCGAGGGGTATTTGCATGCGGTCAACGGCAAAACCAAGCGACGGATCTCCGAGGAGTATGAACTCGAAGACGGCGACGTGATCAAGATCGTCAGCACCGCCTCGTAGGCGGGTCAGATGAGCAGGCCGTAGAGGATCGCGTGTGGCACCGCCACCAACAGGAGGACGACCGTGGCCGTGATCGGCGAGTGGTACCAGAGCGCCGAAACGTCACCCGTCGGATGGCCCATGTGGAAGTTGAGCGCGAGATCGGCGATGAGGTGGTAGCCGACCAACATTACCGAGGCGAGCACCGCCGACTGGGCGACGACATCGACGCCACCGGCCACGCCGACAGCCGCGATGGTGACGACTGCGGCGGTCTGTGCGAGTTCGCCAGCCGCGAGAAACGCCACGACGTGGTCCAGCTCGGGATCATGGTGGTGGTAGGCGGTCAGATACCGGTCGAAGTTCGTGGGGCTCGCCCACCGGTCGCCGTCCTGGAGCGCGACGTACTGCGGCAGGCTCACAATCACGAGCCGGATATCGGCAGCCGGAATCCCGACGAGCCACCGGCCCGCGAGGTAGTGGCCGAGCTTGTGGGCCAGAATAACGACCGCGCTGACAGCGAAGAAGACGGCAAGCCCGGATAACATCTCGACTCTTGATTGCTACTGTCGTACCCCTGTTTTATAAACGGAACCGATACGGGCAGCGATCACGCTGCCGCCGTGGTAGGCGACGTCTAACTCCTGGATATTCTCACCGTTCTTCTGGCTTCACAGGCCGCACTCGGTCAGTCAAGCGCGCCGCAGTCGTCGAGTGCTGCAACGAGGGCGTCGACCTCGGATTCGGTATTAAAGGCGTGGACCGACGCCCGAACCGCATCGGGCTCCGGCAGCGATCGGATTCGAATCCCCTCGGACGCAAGCGTCTCGACGACCGACTCGGGGTCGTCGACGTCGATCGTCACGAGCCCGGACTCGAAAGCAGCGGGACTCAGTAGCTGGTCGTCCGGAACAGCCTCTTTGAGGTGGTCGGTGAGCGACTCGATCCTGGATTCGATCGCATCCAGCCCCACCAACTCGAAGCGGTCGATCGCCGCCGCCATCCCGACGTGGGGGGCGGGAGAGGCGGTCCCGCGTTCGAACTTCTGAGCGGTCTTTTTAAGCGTGTACGCCTCGGCATCGGGGTCCTCGACGCTGCCGTAACAGACCTGGGCGGGATGGAGGTCCTCGCCACAGCCTTCTCGGACGTAGAGATAGCCCGACCCCCACGGGCCGAGCAGCCATTTGTGGCCCGACCCGGCGACGTACTCCGCGCCCCAGGCGTCGAGATCCATCGCGGTCTGTCCGGCCGACTGGACCGCATCGACCAACACCTCGCAGTCGGCGTCGTGGGCGATTTCGACCAACTCGTCGACCGGGAGTTGCGTGCCGTAGTTCCAGGAGAGCGAACTGAAACAGACGAGCCGCGCGTCCGCGACCGCCTCGGCGTAGTCATCGAGATCGACCCGCCCGTCGGTGGTTTCGAGGACCCGCATCTCCACACCGTGTTTCCGCGCCGCGCGTTGCCACGGCAGGATGCCAGCGGGGTGTTCGAGATCGGTACGGACGACCACATCGCCGGGGTGCCAGTCGATCGCCGCCGCCAGCGCGCTGATCGCGTCGCTGGTCGACTCGGTCAGCGCGATTTCAGCGGGCGCTGCGCCGAGGTGGGCCGCGATCGTCTCGCGGCTGTCGGCCCGCGCCTCACTGGCGGCCGTGTACATCCCTTCGGCCGCGGGAGCGACGGCTTTGTGATGGGTGAGGCAGTCAGTCGCCGCATCGAGCACCGGCTGGGGGCTCGGCCCGCTCGCGCCCGTATTGAAAAACGTCGTCTCGTCGAGCGCCGGAATCGACGCTCGGAGTTCGCGTGGGGTCATGCCCTCACATTGGCGTCGACTCGGTAAATCTTTCTGCCGTGAGAGTAGTAGCCAGTGGCTACTCCGAGTTAGCAGTCGTATAACTCGCCGTATTTCTCGGTGACGTAGTCGATGAACGCCTCAGCAGTAAAGTCCTCGCCGGTCGCCTCGACGACCAGCTCGTTGGTTCGGTAGCGCTGGCCGTGTTGATGGATGTTCTCGCGGAGCCACTCGCCCAGCGGCTCGAAGTTTCCGGCTTCGATTTTCGGTTCGAGATCGTCGATCTCGTCGCTGGCCGCGTCGTACAGCTGGGCGGCCATCACGCTGCCCAGTGAGTAGGTCGGGAAGTAGCCGAAGCTGCCGTGGCTCCAGTGGATGTCCTGGAGACAGCCCATCGCGTCCGACGGCGGGGTGATGCCGAGATACTCCTCGTAGAGTTCGTTCCATCGCTCGGGCACGTCCGAGACAGCGAGGTCGCCACCGATGAGTTCGCGTTCGATCTCGAAGCGGACGATGATATGCAGGTGGTAGGTGAGCTCGTCGGCCTCGACGCGGATGAAGTTCTCGTCGTAGACTTGGTTGGCTGCCTCGTATGCGTCCTGCGGCGACAGGTCGTCGGCCTGTGGGAACGCCGACTCGAACTTCGGGAGCAGGAGCCTCCAGAAGGCCGCCGAGCGGCCGACGTGGTTCTCCCAGAGCCGCGATTGGGACTCGTGGACCGAGAGGTTTCGATGGTCGCCCAACGGGCTGCCGAACTGCTCGTCGGGGAGCCCGAGGGTGTAGTAGGCGTGGCCGAACTCGTGGATCGTCGAGGTAAGTGCGCCGATCGGGTCCGACTCGTCGAACCGGGTGGTCACCCGGCAGTCGAACTGATTGCCAGAGGTAAAGGGGTGGGTCGAGACATCGAGTCGACCCCTGCTGAAGTCGTAGTCCAGCAGTTCGAGCACCTCGCGGGAGAGTTCCTCCTGGACCTCCGTATCGTAGGTGCCCTCGAACGCATCGGTGGCGAGGTCGGCATCCGAGGCTCGGATATCCTCGATGAGCGGAACGAGGGTTTCCCGAAGTTCGTCCAGGATGGATTCGGCCTGCGACAGCGGGAGCCACGGCTCGTAATCCGCAAACAGGACCGCATAGGGGTCGGCATCCGGGTCGATGTGGTCGGCGTACTGGCGTTTGAGGTCGACCAGTCGTTCGAGGTGCGGGGCGAACTCATCGAAGTCGTCGTTTTCGCGGGCCGATTCCCACGCGCCGAGGGCCTCGGAGGTCGCCTCCGAAATCTCTTCGACCAGCTCGCCGGGCACGCGCTCGGCGCGAACGTACTGGCGGTGTACTTCGCGGACCACGGCCTGTTGTTCGTCCGAGAGCGGTTCGTCTTCGAGGTCGTCCAGGAGATCACCAACCGGCCCGTCGACCAGCAGGTCGTGGGAGAGCGACGACAAGGTAGAGAGCTGTTTCGAGCGGGCGGGGGTACCGCTCTCGGGCATCATCACCTGTTGGTCCCACGAGAGGATCTCGCTGGCGCTCTCGACGGCGTTGACTCGTTCGATCTCAGAGAGTAGTTCCGTGTAGGCCTCGGGAGCCTCGACTGCACTCGCGTCTGTTGCCATATCCCTCCATTCGCCCGCGGACGTATCAACGTTGTTCGCATCCCGGGATCGATTGGGGGTGGCTCAGAGGGGCTGTTGCAGTCCCCACCAGAAGACCAAAAGCATGAGGAGAGCGAACACGGCGACGCCGCTGCCCAATATCGCGTAGATTCGCAAGAGTGCGATACTGCGCCGATACCTGCGTGGAAGCAGTTCGGAAACGCCCCACACACTCAGTACACTCCCAAAAAACACCAGCACCAACTGGGAAGCACCGCCAGCCGGAAGCGATGTCCCTCTGAGAAGGCCCCAGAGGACTGTGGGCATCCCACCTACGACGAACAGCCACGCGATCGCCTCCGGAATCACGTCGTCGAACAGGAGTGAGAGGAGCCGAGAGCGGAGTCGCGCGCCGATCGCTACAGCAGAGTCCATCAATAGTCGGTTATGTAGCGTATGATAAATATCTTTCACGTACGGCACCGTTCAGTTGTCCAGTGATTCGGCGACTGCCCGGTAGATCTCGTAACACCGGTCGACCACCTCCAGGGAGACGCGCTCGCTCGACGTATGCGCCTCGCCCGGTTCGGCCGCACCGACAACCACACAGTCGGTTCCGGCCGCCGCCAGCCACCCCGCGTCGGTGGCGTGGGGTTTGGCCACCTGCTGTGGATCGCCGGGCTGGGCATCGGCCGCCGCTTCGAGCACCCGGTCGGCGAAGGCGGGGTCACCACAGGCCATCGGCGGGAGGTCCTGATCGACCTCCCACTCGACGGCCTCGATCTCCTGGACCGCCGCGAGATCGACCCGCCCACCGGGGACGGTCCGCTCGTCGACGGTCACCGAACAGCTATCGGGAATCACGTTCCACGCCGACCCACCCTCGATCTCGGTGACAGCGACGCTGCCGCCCAGTTCGGTCCCCAGCACGGTCGCGTCGGGAGCGTCCAGCGACCGGACGATGTCGACCGCGTCACTCGCCCGATAGATGGCGTTTTCGGCGTCGTCGGGGCGGCTGGCGTGACCCGCCGTCCCCGTGGTGTGGATCGTACTCCCGCGTCGACCCTTGTGGGCGACCGCGATGTCGGTCACACCGGGTGCGGAGTAACCGGTCGACCCCTCGGTGACCACTGCCCACGTCGGCGCAAACCCCTCATCGATGGCTGCCTGTGCGCCGATCCCGCCCTGTTCCTCGCCAACGAAACTCGCAAAGACGAGGTCGACGCTCGGCTCTGCGTCCCGAAAGGCGACCATCGCCGCGGCGAGTGCACCCTTCATATCGGCGGTGCCCCGGCCGTGGAGGCGGCCGTCGCGTTCGTCGACGACATACTCGCCATCGGCGTCGACCTGCTCGTCGGCCGGTGGGACCACGTCGTGGTGGCCGACCAGCGCGAGCGAGTCGTCGGTCGACCCGTCTGTGGGTGTTCGTCTGGCGATGACGTTGCCCGCCTCGTCGCGGCGGACGGCGGCGTCGGTTTCGGCCCGGAGCCAGCGTTCGATCCGATCACCGGCCGCGGTTTCGTCGTCGTGGCTCGGAATCGAGACCAGCGTTTCGGCGAGGTCACGAACAGCGTGGTGGCTCATACTGACCCATTCACACCCGAGGCCAAAAGTCTCGGCCGATGTTCTGTTCGGTCGTGTCAGCCGACCGGGCTCTCGGTCGAAGCGGGGAGAGTAAGCCAACCGAACCCACCACGGTCGGCGACAGGTCGATCGCCACACAGGAGATCCGTCGGCTTACGACGGGAGTACCCCGAATATAACAAACCGCGTTCCTGCCGTCGGGTTGGCCGTGTCGACTGACTCACACTCCGGAGCGGCGGCCGCGGGTCGCTACACCATCAGAGCCTTCGAGCAGGCGGATATAGAGGGGTTTCTCCGGCTCGATCGGCTGGTCTGGGACCGAACGCGGAGCCCGGAGTGGTTTCGCTGGAAGTACGTCGACAACCCTGTCGCCGATCACACGCCGATAATCGTCGCCGAGCACGACGGCGAGATCGTCGGCGTTCGACCGTTTCTCGCGTTCGAACTCCGTCTCGGCGGGGAGACGGTGACAGCCTACCAGCCAGCCGATACGATGGTGCATCCCGACCACCGACGGGAGGGAATCTTCCACCGGATGACCACCCACGCGCTGTCGGCCTACCGGGACGGCGAGCCCGCGTTGTTCTTCAATTTCCCCAACGAGTATGCCAGGCCGGGGTACCTCGATCTCGGCTGGCGGGCAGTCGCCCCCGAACGGACCTACTACCGCGTCGAGACACCGGCTGCGATCCCGACGGGAAGCGAGGTCCCACAGGTGGCCTTCGGCGCGCTCCGGCTGTTTTTAAAGGGGTATTACGCCGCCCGGCGTGAGTTGTCGAAGGGTTCGGAGGGACTGACCGTCCAGGAGACCGAAGGAGTGCCCCTCGACCGGCTGGCGAGGCTCCACGATCGGCGTCGACCGCCGACAATCCATGCGAATCGAACCGAGGAGTTCCTCGACTGGCGGCTGTCGAGTCCGGTCTGGGAGCGTCGAAGCTACGTTGTCGAGCCGACAGAGGGCGCGGACGAGCCGATCGCGGCGCTGGTGGCCCGCAGCCGGACCACGAGTTCGGGGTTTCGGCTGACGCAGGTAGTCGACGTCGCCCCGCTGTGTGGCGGCACGCGGTGGCAGGGGGCTCTCCAGCGTGGTCTCCGGGCGGTGGTGTCGAGCCATCCGTCGACCGATCTGTTCGCCGTCAGCGACGGCGCGATTCCTCACCGGGTGCTGACGGCGGTCGGCTTCCTGCCGGACGATTCGCTGCCGCTCTCCCGGTTTCGGAGCTACGATTCGATGCTCGTCACCCGGCCGAACGGCGACCCCGAGACGGAGGCGGCCTGGCAGGTCGGCGGGCGGGCGATCGACGATCCAGACAACTGGTGTGTGACGTTCGTCGAGCGAGATACGACCTGACGGCTCCGTCGTGGATCGGTGACTGACCCGCCACCCGAACGGTGTATGTCGGTCTTACGCCGACTGTTTCGGCCACAGGACCACTATTACAAACCCGGCGGCGGGGGCACTCGGGTGTATGCACCACCTCGGACACCACCTCCTGGAGAGCGCCGCCAGAGGCTACCGGCTCGGGCTCCTCGCGTTGAGTCTGCCGATCATTCTCGGCGAGTTCTTCCATCCCGAGACGGGCGCGGAGTACGACGTCGAGACACCGACCAAACTGCGGGTCGTCGCCCGGATGGCCCGGAACAACCTCGCGATTCCGACCGGCTCGTCGTTCGTCGAGCATCTCGTCGTTGCCACGAAGGCGCTGACCGTGCCCGCCGAAAGGGAGGGGGTGCTCGTCGAGTGCGGCGCATATAAGGGTGGAAGCACGGCGAACCTCTCGGTCGTCGCCGATCTCTGTGGCCGGGGGCTGGTCGTCTTCGACTCCTTCGAGGGGATGCCCGAGCCGGAGGCCGCCGACCGCCAGCACGTCCTGTTGGCCTCCGATCAGGTCCACACCTACGAGACAGGTTCGTGGGACGCCTCACAGTCGACCGTCGAGGCCAACGTCGACCGCTACGGGGTGCTGTCGGCCTGTCGGTTCGAGGCGGGCCGCTTCGAGGAGACGATGCCCGCGTTCGACGAGCCGGTCGTCTGTGCGTTTCTCGATGTGGGGCTTCGCTCCTCGGCCGAAACGGCGGTGGGGGAGCTGTGGCCGCTGTTGGCCGACGGCTCGTATCTGTTCACTCACGAGGCCAAACACATGGAGATCGCCACGCTGTTTTTCGAAGGCGAGTGGTGGGCCGACCGGCTCGGGACGACCCCGCCGGGGCTCGTCGGGGCCGGAAGCGGGCTGGGACTCCATCCGAGCGACAACGGCTTTTCGAGCCTGTTGGCCTATACGATCAAAAACCCCGACCGCGAGACGTTCCGCGACGTCGACGACGACGGCCGCGAGAACGTGGTCGGTCCCCGCCGGGGGTAACCACATCAGCCTTATGAACGGCCCCCGACTACAGGGGGTATGAAACTAGTGCCGGACACGAGCGCGGTCATCGATGGTCGCGTGTCCGAGCGAATTGCTGATGGCAGTTACAAGGAGGCCACCGTGTTGGTCCCGGAGGCTGTCGTCGGCGAACTCGAATCGCAGGCGAACGCGGGCTACGACAGCGGCTGGAACGGCCTCGAAGAGCTCCAGGAGCTCACCGGCCTTGCTGACGAGGGCGAAATCGAACTCGAATACGTGGGTCGACGCGCCAGTGGGAGCGAACAGGCCGGAGCCAGCGAGGGCGACGTCGACGCGATCATCCGCGATGTCGCCGAGGACCACGAGGCCACCCTGCTGTCGAGCGATATCGTCCAGTCGGAAGTGGCGAAAGCAAAGGGTCTCGCCGTCGAGTACGTCGAACCCGAAGTCCAGAGTGACCAGGACCTGCCGATCGCCCAGTTCTTCGACGACGAGACGATGAGCGTCCACCTCAAGACCGACACCCGCCCGAAGGCCAAACGCGGCGCGCTCGACGGGATGAGCTACAAGACGATCGACGAGACGGTCACTTCCGACGAGCAGATGGACGAGTGGGCCGACGAGATCGAGTCGCTGGCCCGGACCAGCCGCGAGGGGTTCGTCGAACTGAGCGAGCCGGGGATGACGATCGTCCAGTACCAAGATTACCGGATTGCGGTCGCCCGGCCACCCTTTGCCGACGGGATCGAAATCACCGCGGTTCGACCGATCGTCAAAACCAGTCTCGACGACTACGAGTTCGCCGACGACCTCCGGGAGCGGCTACTCGAACGCCAGCGCGGCGTCCTGATTTCGGGGGCTCCAGGAGCCGGGAAATCGACGTTCGCTCAGGCGGTCGCGGAGTTCCTCAACAACAACGACTACGCGGTCAAGACGATGGAGAAACCCCGGGACCTCCAGGTCGGCCCGGAGATCACCCAGTACACCGCCCTCGGCGGCGATATGGCCAACACCGCCGACTCGCTGCTGTTGGTCCGACCGGATTACACGATCTACGACGAAGTCAGGAAAACCGAGGACTTCAGCGTGTTTGCGGATATGCGCCTGGCGGGCGTCGGCATGGTCGGCGTCGTCCACGCGACACGTGCGATCGACGCCCTCCAGCGGCTCGTCGGTCGCGTCGAACTGGGGATGATCCCGCAGGTCGTCGACACTGTCGTCTACATCGAGGCTGGCGAGGTCCACACCGTCTACGATGTGACTACCGAGGTCAAAGTGCCCGAAGGCCTCACCGCCGAGGACCTCGCCCGGCCCGTCATTCAGATTTCGGACTTCGAGACCGGGACGCCCGCCTACGAGATATACACGTTCAACCGGCAGGTCGTCACCGTGCCGCTGGATGACGCCGAGTCCAGCGATACCGGCGTCGACCGGATCGCCAAACAGGAGATCGAACGCGAGATCCGCTCCGTTGCGCGGGGGCACGTGGCGGTCGAACTCACGGGCCAAAACAACGCGATCGTCTACGTCGAAGAGCGGGACATCTCGTATGTGATCGGCAAGGGCGGCGGCCGAATCACCGATATCGAGGACCGCCTCGGTATCGATATCGACGTGCGGACCCTCGACGAACGACCCGGCTCAGCGGATACCGGCGGTTCGTCGGGCGAGGAACTCCAGCCCGCGGGCGAGGTCGTCCAACCGGAGATCACCGCCCGCCACGTCGTGATCCGGCTCGACGAACACGTCGGCGAGACCGTCGAAGTCCAGGCCGATGGAGAATACCTCTTCACCGCAACCGTCGGTCGGGGCGGCGATATCCAGATCTCTCGGGGGTCGGCCATCGCCGAGGAGCTCGAAGACGCCATCGACAGAAAACAACAGATCACTGTCGTAACGGCCTGAGTCGGATCTCCAGTCCCTCGTGCCGTCGAGCACAGATGGCTTACCATCGGTCAGCGACACCCTCCTCAGCACGGAAGACGTACAGTTTTCGAATGAAGAACTCCAATTGTGTTGAAACGTACCCGTAGCTTCCTAAACGATAACGCTTTTTTGAGGCAAACAGAAATGTCGAGGTATGTCTACTGAGCTGAAGCGTGGGCTTGAGGGTGTGGTGGTCACCGAGTCCGGCCTGAGTTATATCGACGGCGACGCTGGACGACTGATCTACCGCGGCTACGCCATCGAGGAGCTCGCCCGCCAGGCCAGCTACGAGGAGACGCTGTATCTGCTCTGGCACGGCGAACTCCCCGACAGCGAGCAGTTGTCGGCCTTTAGCGAGGAAATGGCCGCCGCCCGCGAGCTCAGCGACGGCGTCGTAGAGATCATTCGCAACCTCGCCGACGCCGACGAGGAGCCGATGGCCGCCATCCGGACGATCACCTCCGCGCTGGCGGCCTACGACCCCGATGCCGACGCGGATGTCTCGGATGCCGCAGCCAACGACCGCAAGGCCCGACGCATCACCGCCAAAATGCCGACCGCGCTGGCGGCGTTCAACCGGCTGCGGAACGGCAACGAGCCGGTCGCCCCACGCGAGGATCTCGGCCACGCCGCGAACTTCCTGTATATGCTCAACGGCGAGGCACCCGATGACGTGCTCGCCGAAACGTTTGATATGGCGCTGGTGTTGCACGCCGACCACGGGCTCAACGCCTCGACGTTCTCGGCGATGGTCACCGCCTCGACGCTCGCGGATCTCCACAGCGCGGTCACCTCGGCGATCGGCACGCTCTCCGGGAGCCTCCACGGCGGCGCGAACGCCAACGTGATGAAGATGCTCCAGGAGATCGATGACTCCGGCAAGGAGCCCGTCGACTGGGTCGTCGACGCCCTCGACCGTGGCGAGCGCGTCGCCGGGTTCGGTCATCGTGTCTACAACGTCAAGGACCCGCGGGCGAAGATTCTCGGCGAGAAAAGCGAAGCCCTCGGCGAGGCCGCGGGCGACACCAAATGGTACGAGATGTCGGTCGCTATCGAGGAGTATATCGCCGAGGAGAAGGGCCTCGCACCGAACGTCGACTTCTACTCGGCGACGACCTACTACCAGATGGGCATCCCGATCGATCTCTTCACCCCGATCTTCGCGGTCTCCCGTGTCGGCGGCTGGATTGCCCACGTTCTCGAACAGTGGGAGGACAACCGCCTGATCCGACCACGAGCCCAGTACACCGGCCCGAAAGACGCCGACTTCGTCCCGGTCGACGAGCGGTAAGCAACTGATTACGCGGTCGGTAGCCCACTACTATTTATATATTATTTATATCCCCCCGAAGCTGTCTTCCCATTTGAAACTCCCATCGCGCTGGATCACTTCGCCGTCGACCGACAGCGTTGATTCGGTGCTCATATCGGTGATCAGGTCGGTGTGGACCGCCGACTGATTGCCGGTCTCACCCTCAGGCAAACAGGCGTCGTAGGCTCTGCCGACCGCGAGGTGGACCGTCTCGCCCATCTTCTCGTCGAACAGGATGTTGTCAGTCACGCGGTCGATACCGCGGTTCATCCCGATCCCGAGTTCGCCGAGCCGTCTGGCTCCCGCGTCGGTTTCGATGATCTCTTTTAAAACGCTCTCGCCCTGTGCGGCCGCGTAGTCGACGACTTCGCCGTCCTCGAAGGTCAGTCGGACATCCTGGAGCCGGGTCGCGTCGACCGTCATTGGCACGTCGAAGACGACCGTTCCCTCCGCATCAGCAGGGGCGGTAAACACCTCGCCAGAGGGGAGGTTGTGGGAGTCGTAGTCGACCGACGCCGCACTGTTGACCGCGGTTCGACCGTCGATCGAGAGCCAGAGATCCGTCTCGGCCTTTTCAATGTGAACCTCGCTGCCCTCGTCGAGAATCGTTTTTAGCTGGGCCATCTCGGCGGCCAGCGACTCCCAGTCCCGCAGGATGGCATCGTAGACAAAGTCCTGATACTGCTCGTAGGCCATCCCGGCCTGTTGGGCCAGCGATCGGGTCGGGTGGACCGTCGAGACCCAGTCGGTGTCCATCCGGGCCTCACGGATTCCGGTGCGGGCACGCCGGTAGGCCTGCCGGGTCTCGCTGGGCACGTCGGCGGTCGCGGTCGTGTTGCGACCGCCGCCGAGTCGGAGATAGACATCAGCGTTCTCGACGAGCGCCAGTTCGTGGGCCGGGTCGGCGTCGAACTCGCTGTCGTGGCCGCGGAGGTAGGCTCGGGTGAGTTCATCGGAATCGTAGGTCGCCACGAGGTTCGCGCCGCGCTCGCCGAGGGCTTCGGCGACCGCCACCGCGAGGTCGTGGGCTCCTTCGGCGACGCTGAGGACGACGGTATCGCCAGCAGCAACACGGGCACTCCAGTCGACGAGGATCTCGGCGTGTTCGTGTACGCGTGGGTCCATACCGGAAGCAGAGAGGCCCGCGGTCTTAAACGTCGGCTGGACTGGGGGCGACAGTAGCATCCAGGGAGCGCAACCGCTTAGCCCTCCTGGAGCCAGCCGTCTGTATGGTGTGCGTGTATCGCGGACGGGCCGACGATCCGGCAGCCGATCGGGCGGCAACTGCGGCGTTGCTCGACCGGACCGCCGAAACGGGGATACCCGGGGTCCGGGTCTGGCAACCACACCGCCAGGTCGCCTTCGGGCGGCGCGACAGCCACGCCGCGGGGTACGAGGCTGCCAGAACAGCCGCCGAGAAGCGCGGCTACCACCCCCGCGAGCGGCGTGTCGGCGGCCGTGCGGTCGCCTACACCGGCCGGACGCTGGCGATCGCCCACACGGTTCCGATCGACGACATCCGACGCGGGATGTGTGACCGGTACGGCGAGGCCAGCAGGCTGCTCGTCGGCGTGCTCTCGGAGCTCGGAGCCGACGTGACGCGGGGCGAGCCGGAGGACGCCTACTGTCCAGGAAGCCACTCAATAAGTGGCGTCGACGGGGGCGAGTCGAGCGGGAAACTCGCAGGCGTCGCCCAGCGCGTCCAGTCGGGGGCGGCGCTGGTCGCAGCGTGTCTCACCGTCGCAGAAGCCGACGTTGCGGCTCTCCAGTCGGTATTAGACCCCGTCTACCGTGCCCTCGACGTCCCGTTCGATCCGGCGACCGTCGGCAGCGTGGCGACCGCCGGTGGACCGGACGATCCGGCGGTCGTCCGACAGGCAGTCGAAGACACACTGGTCGACGGCCGCGAACGGACCATCCGTACAGTCGGCGATGACTAATCCACGAGACTTAGGAGCCTGCCCTGCCCATGGCAGGCTATGCTGATCACTAACGCCGACCTCGCTGATGGCCGGACCGTCGATGTCCGGATCTCGGGCGAGCGGATCGAGACGGTCGACGACGGCCTCGACCCCGACCCCGATGAGACGGTGATCGACGCCACCGACAAACTCCTGTTGCCGGGAGCGATCGACGCCCATGTTCATTTCCGGGAGCCAGGGTACTCGCACAAGGAGACGTGGGACACCGCAACCAAGAGCGCCGCCGCGGGTGGGGTAACGACCGTCGTCGATATGCCGAACACCGATCCGCCGACGACCAGTGGGGCGAACTTCGACGCCAAAGCCGACTACGCCGAGGCCGCACGCGTCAACTACGGGATCAACGGCGGCGTCACCGGCGACTGGGACCCCGACTCCCTTTTCGACCAGCCGCTCTGTGCGCTCGGTGAGGTCTTTCTGGCGGATTCGACCGGCGATATGGGGGTCGCGCTGGATCTGTTTCACGATGCGGTCGGCCGGGCTGCCGACAACGATGTGACGGTAACGGTCCACGCCGAAGACGAAACGCTGTTCGACGAGTCGACCCGCGAGGCCGACGCCGGTGGGGTGGGTCGGGAGGCCAACGCCGAGTTATGGAGCGCCTACCGCAGCGCCGACGCCGAATCGGCGATGATCGAACAGGCCACCGAAGTCGGACGGGAGACCGGCGCGGCGATCCACATTGCCCACACCTCCACGCCCGAAGGAATCGACGCCGCCGTTGCGGGCGGGGCGACCTGCGAGGTCTGTCCCCACCATCTGTATCTCTCGACTGATGACCTCGACGAACTCGGAACATACGGCCGGATGAATCCACCATTGCGGAGCGAAGAGCGCCGCAGGAAGGTCTTCGAGCGTGTCGCCGACGGGACGGTCGACATCGTCGCCACCGACCACGCGCCCCATACCCGCGAGGAGAAGGAGGCGGGGCTCTGGGAGGCCCCGAGCGGCGTACCGGGCGTCGAGACGATGCTGCCGCTGTTGCTCGAATCGGCCCGACAGGGCGAGCTAGGCTACGAGCGGGTTCGTGATCTCGTCTCGCGGAACCCCGCCGAGGTCTTCGACCTCGACTCGAAGGGTCGGATCGAATCGGGATACGACGCCGACCTCACGCTCGTCGACCCGGAAGACCCCCGCGAGATCCGCGGCGAGGACACCCACACGAAGTGTGACTGGACACCCTTCGAGGGTCGGCTCGGCGTCTTCCCCGAACTCACAATGGTTCGCGGCGAGGTCGTCTACGACCGAACGCCGGGCAGTAGCGACGGCCGAAGCGACGACAGCGAGGGGTTCGGTGATGTCGACGGGCAGAACGTCCGGTGCTGAGGCCGCGCCGCCGACGCAGACCCGACACGGTTTTCTGACAGCCCGGGGAACCCCCTTCCAATGCTGAGTAGACAGTTCGTCCGCGAGAACCCCGACGCCGTCCGTGCCGCCCTGGAGACGAAGGGCGTCGACGTGGATCTCGACCGGATCCTGGAGATCGACGAGGAGTGGCGTGCGCTCAAAAGCGAGGGCGACGACCTCCGCCACGAGCGCAACGAGGTATCGAGCACGATTGGCCAGCTCAAACAGGAGGGCGACGAGGAAGCCGCCCAAGAGGCCATCGAGCGATCGAGCGAACTCAAAACGGAACTCCAGGAGATCGAATCCCGAGCCGACGAGCTGGAGGCCGAACTCGAAGCCGCCCTGCTGACGCTGCCACAGCTGCCCGACGACTCGGTGCCGGTCGGCGCGGACGAATCCGAGAACGTCGAGCGCCGACGCGAGGGGTTCGACGACCGCCGTGAGCTGCCCGACGAGGTGACGCCACACTACGATCTGGGCGAGAAGCTCGAAATCCTGGATTTCGACCGCGGCGCGAAAGTCTCCGGCGGCGGCTTCTACTTCGCCAAGGGCGACGGCGCGCGACTCGAACACGCCCTGATTCAGTTCATGCTGGATGTCCACCGCGAGCAGGAGTACGTCGACGTCTTCCCGCCGATCCCGGTCAACAGCGCCTCGATGCGCGGTACCGGCCAGTTCCCCAAGTTCACCGAGGACGCCTACCGGCTCGAAGGCGACAACGAGGAACCGTACGCGGACGACGACCTGTGGCTGCTGCCGACCGCCGAGGTTCCCGTCACCAACCTCCACCGCGACGAAATTCTACTCGACGACGATCTCCCCTTGAAGTATCAGGCCTACTCGCCGAACTTCCGCCAGGAGGCGGGCGAACACGGCACCGAGACGCGGGGGATCGTCCGGGTCCACCAGTTCAACAAAGTCGAGTTGGTCAACTTCGTCCGGCCCGAGGCAAGCGACAACCGTTTCGAAGGACTCGTGGGCGAGGCCGAATCGGTGCTCGACCGGCTGGGGCTTCCGTATCGTATCCTGGAGATGTGTACCGGCGATCTCGGCTTCACGCAGGCCAAAAAGTACGACATCGAGGTCTGGGCACCCGGCGACGATATGGACGACGGCCCAGAGGAGGGCGGCCGCTGGCTGGAGGTCTCGTCGGTCTCGAACTTCCGGGACTTCCAGGCCCGGCGTGCGGGCATTCAGTACCGGCCCGAACAGCACGAATCCGCCGAGTACGTCCACACGCTCAACGGCTCGGGCGTCGCCGTCCCGCGGGTGATGGTCGCCATTCTCGAATACTACCAGAACGACGACGGCACCGTGACGGTGCCCGAGGCGCTCCGTCCCTACATGGGTGGACAGGAACTGATCGAAGGTCACGCTGCGGTCGGCGAAAGCGCGGTCGGCGACGGGCCGAACGAGTAGTAGCCGCTGGCTACTGGCAGGTAGTCGACGCCTTCTCGACGGGCCGGTCGCTGCTGTGTCTGAAGACGGTTCAGCGTCCACGCTGAAGCAGTACTCCTCCAGCGACGAGCAAGACGAGACTGACCAGAACCCACGGTGGGTTCCAGATCGTCGTCCCGTGGACGGCGTCGTGGATCCCGAGGACGTAGTGGTCGACGATTCCGTCGTAGGTATTGAACACGCCCATCCCGATCAGTACCGAGCCGACGACTGCAGCCGTCGACAACCGGTAACTGCTGTGGTTCGTGGCCCACCAGATGACGCTGGCTCCGAGACCCATTACCCCGAGCATCGCCAGCGAAAACAGCCCGTCGTAGTAGACGTTCCGCTGGAGGCCATCGAGCGTCCCCGGATCGTAGATGTTCGAGAGTAGATGGTGTGTCTGGAGGATCTGGTGAAAGACGATCACGTCGAGAACGGCGGACAAACCAATGCCGAGGACGCCACCTCCGACGAGCGCGAGTCGACTCCGGGTTGTTGATGCAACCATCGGTTCCGTGTCGGCTGGCTGGCAGCAAACAGTCACTGGCGAATTTGCCCTACGGTAGTTGCCGAATACACTCACGGAGAGTAGATACCTCAGTTTAATTAAATTTAATTAGGTATAATTACTGTGGAGTGTCCGTCAGCGTGGCTGTGTCGAACGATGTGGCGACGAAAACAGTCCGGAAACGAATAGAGTCGACCTGCCCGTCTTCGAGTTATTCGACGTCGATGGCGGCGGTGTCGTCGGCCCGATCGAAGGTGACGTTCAGGACCCCGTTGTTGAACGTCGCTTCGGCGGAATGTTCGTCGACACCGACAGGCAGGCGCACGCGCTCGTCATATTCACGTCGGTCGCTGGCGGCGCTGATGGTGAGCGTCTTGCCATCACACTGGAGGCTGAGTTCGTCCTTGTTGATTCCTGGAAGGTCCGCGACGAGCCGGACGATGTCGTCTTCCTCGTAGACGTCGATATGAGTCTCGCTGCCGAAGCCCGCATCGTCCATCCCGCCAGTCATCCCCTGCATCATGCGTTCGATCTCGTCGAAGATATCGCCGAATGGGTCCTCGCGGTCGTCTCGTCTCATACCCCGGCGTATGTGTGGATCGCTCAAAAGGTTTCTGTCCAGGGGGTCGAGCTACGGCGAGCGCGATCACAGTTACAGTCCGGTCTAACCTTCTGTATGTGGTGTTTATCCTCGATTCGTTTCGGCCTATTTTAAGTAGTTGTAGTACACTCATTCAGTCATGAGTAAATCCTATCTGGATGCTGGCGAGGAGGTCGACGAAGCGGACGTAGTTCGTATCGGACTCAACGGATTCGGCCGAATCGGTCGCAGCGTGTTCCGCGCGGTCATGGAGAACCCGCGGCTCGAACTCGCAGGCATCAACGACGTGATGGACTTCGAGGACATGGAGTACCTCGGCAAGTACGACACCATCATGGGCCGACTCGACGGCCTCGAACTCGAAGACGACGAGCTTTCGATCGGCGGTACTTCGGTCTCGCTCTACAACATTCAGAGCCCCAGCGAGCTGCCGTGGGGCGACCTCGACGTAGACGTCGCCTTCGAGTGTACCGGCATTTTCCGGACGAAAGACGACGCCAGTCAGCACCTCGACGCCGGTGCGGACAAGGTCGTCATCTCCGCGCCGCCGAAAGGCGACAAGCCGGTCAAAACGCTGGTCTACGGCGTCAACGAAGACGAGTACGACGGCGAGGACGTCGTCTCGAACGCTTCCTGTACGACCAACAGCGTCACGCCGGTCGCCCACGTGCTCGACGAGGAGTTCGGCATCAACACGGCGACGCTGACGACGATCCACGCCTACACGGGCAGCCAGACGCTGATCGACGCCCCGAAGGGTAAGACCCGTCGTGGCCGCGCAGCCGCCGAGAACATCGTCCCGACCTCGACGGGTGCCGCACAGGCCACCACCGAGATCCTGCCACAGCTCAAAGGCAAGATGGACGGGATGGCAGTCCGCGTCCCGATCCCGAACGGCTCGATCACCGAGCTGGTCGTCGACCTCGAAGCCGACGTCACCGAAGAGGACGTCAACGACGCCTTCCGTGATGCCGCCGACAGCGGCCCACTCGCAGGCGTGCTGGGCTACACCGACGACGAGATCGTCTCCTCGGACATCGTCGGCCTGCCGTTCTCGTCGTACGCCGACCTCAGCTCCACGAACGTCATCGGCGGCGAGGGCGGCCTCGTGAAGATCCTGACGTGGTACGACAACGAGTACGGCTTCTCGAACCGGATGCTCGACGTCGCCGAGTACATCACCAACGAAGCCTAACTCGCCAGTCGGTCCCCGCAGTCGGTGCAGCGTCTTTTAAACCCCGCAACAGCCGTCTACAAACTCATGACATCTTTCAACACGATCGACGACCTCGATGCCGAACAGCGCGTCCTCGTCCGCCTCGACCTCAACTCCCCGGTCGACGACGGCGAGGTCCAGGACAACCGCCGCTTCAGCCGCCACGCCGAGACAGTCAAAGAACTCGCCGAGGCGGGCCACCGCGTCGTGCTGATGGCTCACCAGGGCCGACCCGGCAACGACACCTTCGTCTCGCTTGACCAACACGCCGAGATCATGGCCGACCACATCGGTCGTGACGTGCAGTTCGTCGACGACATCTATGGCGATGACGCCATCGCGGCCATCGAATCCCTGGAGGCTGGCGACGTGCTCCTGCTCGAAAACACCCGGATGAGCGACGACGAACTTCCCGAGGAAGACCCGGAAGTCAAGGCCGAAACCGAGTTCGTCCGGACGCTCGCGCCGCACTTCGACGCCTACATCAACGACGCCTACTCGGCGGCCCACCGGAAACACGCCTCCCTCGTGGGGTTCCCGCTCGTCCTGCCTGCCTTCGCGGGTCGGGTGATGGAAACCGAGTACGAGGCCAACACCGCCATCGCCAACCGCGAGTTCGACGGGCAGGTCACGATGGTCGTCGGCGGCACCAAAGCCACCGACGTGATCGGCGTGATGAACACGCTGGGCGACAAGATCGACACCTTCTGTATGGGCGGGATCGCCAGCCACCTGTTCCTCCGGGCGGCGGGCTACGATGTCGGCTACGACCGCCACGAGAACCTCGACCTGTACGACACCCAGTGGGAGAACAACGAGGAGATTATCCGCGAGCTCTACGAGGAGCGCCGCGACCAGATCAAACTTCCCGAGGGATTGGCCTACGAGGATGACGACGGCGAGCGCGCCGAGCACGACAACGAGGAACTCGACGCCGCGAACTACGATTACATGGACATCTCCGAGGAGACGGTCGACAAATACGACCCGATCATTCGGGATTCGGATGCCGTCTTCCTGAAGGGAGCCCTCGGCGTCTTCGAGGACGAGAAGTTCTCGGCGGGGACGGTCGGCGCAGTGAAAGCGATCGCCGAGACCGACTGCTTCTCGGTGGTCGGCGGCGGCGACACCTCCCGATCGATCGAGATGTACGGGATGGACGAAGACGACTTCGACCACGTCTCGATCGCTGGCGGCGCGTACATCCGCGCGCTGACCGGCGACGATCTGCCGGGCGTCGAACTGCTGATCGAGGCCGCCGAGTAGTCGGCTCGACGACGTTGGGCGCCGACTATAGATGACACAGTTTTTTGTTCAGTAGAATGACTGGTTGCGTATGGCTCCCCGTGACTTCGAGCCGTACTTTCCGAACCGCCCGCCGACGTGGGTCGAGGTGATCGGCAGCGTTGCGACTACGGGGCTCCTGCTCCCGAATTTGGTCGCCGAGGTCGACTCGTTCATGATCGCTGCCGCCGGATTCATTCTATTTCTGCTCGCGCTCCCGTTCGAAGTTGTCGAGGACTGCTTTCACCGTATTGGGATGAGCGGCCGTGGGTTGCTCGTCTTGGGCGTCTTCATTGGGGTCCAACTGATCGCGGAACTGGCTCCGCAGTTGACTCCGATTCTCATTGATGCCAGCACTGGCGGTCTGCTGGCGACGCTCCTGTATTTCACCGCCTTCCTCGCCAAAGAGCGGACGGTTTCGGGCTGGAGGGTGACGCCGGACGAGTGAGCCGCCCGCGAACGGATCAATTTCTTAGGCCTTGCCCACGACCACCCAGTATGAAACTCGGCATCGTCTCCGATACCCACGACAACCTCGACTACGTCGACCAAGCCGTCTGGCTGTTCGAATCCGAAGGCGTAGAGCGCGTCATCCACTGCGGCGACATCGTCGCCCCGTTTTCGGCGACCCCCTTCGACAGCGACACCTTCGAGTTCTACGCCGTCCGCGGCAACAACGACGGCGAGTGGGCCCTCGCCAACACGGTCGAAGAGTTCGGCACCTATCTCGGCGAGTGTGGGCGGCTCACGGTCGACGGCGTCTCCATCGCGGTCTACCACGGCACCAACAAACTGCTCCGGGAGGCGCTGGTCGACTCCGGCGAGTACGACTACGTGATTCATGGCCACACCCACGAACGCGCCCTCGAAGCCCGCGATGGCACCGTGCGCGTCAATCCGGGCGGGCTGCCGATCCCCGGCTCCGACGATGCCTTTCACGTCGCCACGCTCGACACCGAGGGTTCGGGATCCGAGGCGATCACACACCACCAGTTGAAGTAGGAGCCGGTCGACTGGCCGGTATGACGTCCGTTCCGACACGAACGCTTCCGAGCGGCGATGAGATCCCACTCGTTGGCTTCGGCACCTACGACATCGATCCGGAGAACACCACCGAGGCGGTTCGAACTGCCCTTGAGGCGGGGTATCGACACATCGACTGTGCGGAGGGGTACGGCAACGAACGCGAGGTCGGCGAGGCACTGGCAGCGTACGACCGCGAGGAGCTGTTTGTCACCTCGAAAGTCGTGCCGAAACACCTCCACTACGAATCCCTTCTTTCGGCGTGTCGTGACTCGCTCGACCGGTTAGGCACTGACTACCTCGACCTATACCAGATCCACTGGCCCAATCCGGCGGTCTCGCTGCGTGAGACGCTGTCGGCGATGGCACGGCTCGTCGAGGAAGGACTGGTCCGCAACATCGGCGTGAGCAATTTCACGGCCTACCAGTTGATGTTTGCGCGGCGAATTTCGGACGTTCCAATCGCAATGAACCAGGTCGAACTCCACCCGTGGTTCAAACAGGCGGAACTGCGGGCGTACGCAACCGACCACGACGTGCCGCTGGCGGCGGCCGCACCCCTGGCCCGGACGGCAGTGTTCGACGAGCCGGTGATCCTGGAGCTGGCCGAACAGTACGACAAAACCCCGGCCCAGATCGTGATTCGGTGGCAGGTCCAAAACGGGATCGTGACGATTCCCCGGTCGACCACACCCGATCACATCCGGTCGAATCTAGCGGTCACCGACTGGGAGTTGGATGAGGCCGATATGGACCGGATCGAGGCGATTGACCGACGGGAGCGGCAGTATATGATCGATCCGAGCCATCCACGGTATGGTATCTCACAATAATCAGCAGACATTGAGATCGACCACGTCGTCGTGTTTGGCGTCCATCGCACACTGGACGACGTTCCGGTTGCCCGCCGAGAGTCGCTCGTTGCTGACGAAGAGCTCGGCGACGTAGCCGTTGAACCCCCGGCTCGATCCGGCCGCGCCGATCCGAACCTCGCTGCCGAGTTCGGCGATCCCATCGCGGTCAGTGCCAAGATTCTCGCCGTTCACAAAGAGGGTCCCCTGCTCGCCGTCGGTCGTATGGGTGATGATTGCCCACTCGCCGTCGGTGGTGATCTCCGGAGTCGGTCCTGGAGTCGCCCACCACTCGTCGGCCCGACCGCTCTCGATCGGCGCGTCGGACTGGCGGAGTTCAATGGCTGGGTCACCGTCATCGGCCGCATCGATCGCATACAGCCCGCCGTTTCGGTACTCCTTGTCGATCACGTACACCAGCATCGTCACGGTCAGCCCCGAATCGTTCCGGACAGACATGGCGTCGGGCGTAGCATCGACCCGGAGGGAGCTGTTGGCGGTGCCGTCGAACCGGATCGCGTCGATTCCGTCGATGACCGCCCACTCGGGAGCCTCGCCGGTCGGCCGTGCGTCGAACTCGTTGCTGCTTCTGTCCCGCCACTCGGTGACGGGATCGCCGGGCGACACGCCCCGATTCGCTGTGGCATCGAGCCAGAGCACACAGGGGAACGAGCCATCCGAATACCGCGCGTTCTCGGCTCTGTCCTCGGCGAATCCGGCCACGTCTCGCGGATCGAAATCCAGGGCGTAGGTACACTCGCCGCTGCCTGCGGGAACGGTCGTCGGCTGACCGACCAGATCGACGTAGCCGAGCGCTACCGCACTGACGACGACGATAACGATGACCGAGACCGCGATCAGAAGCGTCGTCTGCACCGGCGCGGCCGACCGCCCGTCTCGAATCACCCCACCAGTCCGTTTCATATATGGTCCCGAACGAACGGGTTCCGACTAGATCATAACGAACGGAACAAGTAAGTTCCTATTTATAAATAGTCAATAGTGTCGGGCGGATCGGCCTACTCGATAGTGAACTCGCGTTTGTCGGCGACCGCCTCGGCCTCCTGGAACTCGCCGCCGCCGAGCAGGCCGCGGGCGGCCTTCTTGCCCCACTCGACTGCGGGCTGGGTAAACGTCGAGACGCCTGCGAGTTCGCCGTACATCACGGTGGCGGCCTCCATCGCATACAGGAGTTCGCCGACCCCGTGGGCGTCGACGCGATCGATCTCGATCCGAACGTTGGGTCGGTCCTCCGCGGCGAGACTGGCCTCGGTGGCCTCGAACTCGGCATCAAGCAGGTCGCCGAGTCCCGCGCCGCCGAGATACGAGAGGCCTTCCAGATCCGTCTCGGGGATGTCGATATCCTCGCGCTGGCGGGGACGCACGAGCGTGACGAGTTTGTCCCGTGGGCCAGCCCGGTAGAGCTGGAGCTGGGAGTGTTGGTCGGTCGCGCCGAGTGCGCGGGCGGGCGTCTGGCCGAGCCCCTCCTTGCCTAAGCTCTCGGCCCACAGTTGGGCGAACCACTCGGCGAAGTATTCCAGCGACTCCGCGTAGGGCATCATCGCGTTGGTGAGCGCGCCGCGCTCGGCGAGTGCGTAGGCAACCGCGCCGTAGGCGTAGCCCGGCGACGCTTCGAGGGACCCCGAGAGCTTGTCCATCTCGCTGCGGGCCCCCTCGATGACACCCTCAATATTGAGTCCCTGTAGGGCCGCACACGCGAGGCCGACCGTCGAGAGCGCCGAGAACCGACCCGGCACGCCGTCGGGGACCTTCAGCGAGGGCAGGTCGTGTTTGTCGGCGAGGTTCCGGAGGTTGCCCTCGTCGCCAGTTGTGACAAAGGTTTGGTCGGTCCAGTCGACGCCCGCGTCGGCCATCGCCTCGCGGACAACAAGGAAGTTAGCGAGGGTTTCGGCGGTCGTCCCCGAGCGGGAGACGACGTTGACCACGGTTTCGTCGAGTGGGAGGGACTCCAGGAGTTCCGCAGTGTCTTCGGGATCGACGTTGTCCAGGAAGTGCGCCTCAACGTCGGTCTGGTCGGCCAGCGCGGCCGAAATGGTTGCCGCGCCGAGAGCGCTGCCGCCGATGCCAACCGTCAGGACGGCCTCGGGGGTTCCGAAGGGCTCGACCGCCGCACGGATCTCGTCGGTGTCGACCGTCTCGGGGAGGTTGAGCGCGGCGTAGCCGTGTTCCTCGGCCGCCATACCCTCGGCGATCCGCTCGTGGGCGATTGCTACGCGCTCATCGAGTCGGTCGAGAGTTTGTTCGGTGATGCCGGGAGAGGTATCCAACACGTTTCCAATATCCAGATACATACGTACCTGCGCGTCCGGCTACGGTAAAATCGTTGTCGTCTGTCGGGATAGCCGACTGTCGGTCTGTACGACCCGATCCACGACGTTTAATTCCGGTGACCACCTATCGCTGGCAATGGCAGACGGCTACCGCGGGCTGTTCGGCGCGTTCCCGTATGCCCTACGACACGGTGACTCACGAGTTTTTAAACTGTACGTCCTCGTCGGCACGCTCGGGACCGTTTTTATAGGGGGGTTGTTCCTCCTGAGCCTGGTGGTCTGGATCGGCGAGACATCCGGAGCGCCGGGCGGCTCGCTGACGCTTTCGCGGACGTTCATCGCGGTCATGGGGCTGTTCGCCGCCGGACCGCTGCTCGCGCCGATCCTCTTGGTCGCCCGGAAACACCGGCGCGGCTTCTCGTATCACCCCCGTTACGATACGATCATGGCGCTGCTCGGCGTCGGATTTCTGGTATCGATCTACGTCGCCGCCATCATCTCGATGCCGGAGTGTTTCGAACTCGACGGGTCGACAGTGTGCCGTGATCCGCCGAGCGGCCCCTTCGGTCCCGTGGTGGGCGTTCTCTACGCCCTGCCGCAGATCGCCGCCATCAGTCCGCCAGTGATCATGATGGCCGCGATGGCCGCGGGCCACTACCTGCTGTCGCGGTGAGCAGGCAGTCTACACGTCACTCGTTTACCGCACGCGGGTTGCCGTCGGTGGCATCCCGGTGCTGGTATCGATTGCAAATAATGGCCCCCAGAAGCACCACGAGCCCGCCGGTCCGTACGAAATACAGCACCGGGTACACCGGCGCGAGTAGGCGGTAGGGAGCGATCCGCAAGAGGCCGACTGAGACGATAACTCCACATGCACTGATCAACGCTAGCTGGACTAGTATCCCCGTCGAGCGGAATCCATCCGACTGGGTGATGACGTGGGCACCGACACCGACCGCGGCGAGGACGGCTGCGAGATCGGCAGCGATCTCGATGCTTGCGATGATGAGGAATCCGCCGCCCCAGCGGACATCACCGAGGAGCCCGAACAGTCCAGGAACCCAGAGTCGAGACAGCGAGAGAACCGCTCCAACGATCGCCACCCCAACCAGACGGCTGGAAAACGGACGTGTCATATGATTCGCCTCCGAGGGCTCACGCGTAGGTGTTTCGGAGACTACAATCGAGCGCGAGTCGAGCCTCCCGGTGGGCAGCGATGACGAAACGCCGAAACCCCCGCGTCTCGACTATCCACCCATGACTGACGACGACACGAAAGAGAGCACGTTTCTCGTCACCCACGCCGACGGCGATTCGGCCGTATTAAAAGACGTTCACGACGGACAGGTCCACACGCTGGCCTCGAACCCTGGTGTGGAGGTCGACGACGCCATCGAAGGCGAAGTCTCGCCCGATCCCCCGATGGAGGTGTCGTGGCAGCTCACCGAGATCGAGGAGCGGCGGTCCCTTTCGATCGAGGAAAGCGAGGAGCCGCCGACCCAGCAGGAACGACAGCTGGCAGCCGACCAGCCGGTCGGCGAACTGACGCGGGAGCCGCGGGCCGGGATCGGCGAAATTCACGTCCTGACCGTCCCCGAAGACGGGACCGGGGAGGCGGTTGCGGACGTCATCGACGACCGCGAGGGGACGCTCTCGCGGGCCGCACGCCTTGGCGTCAACCGAGTCGAGGTTCGCTCCGAGCCCGGCGTGGTGAGCATTCGATATCTGCCGTAGGAGTCGCTGGCAGCCGATCGCTTCATGCAGTCGCGGTGGATGGGACGGCATCGTGGGGTCACACATTATGTTTCCAGGAGACGTGTGTTCGACTATGCCGCCCGACGACGAAGCCAACGACGGGTTCGACTGCCCAGTCTGCGGCGAGACCTTCGAGACCGACGCCGAGCGGGACAAACACCTCACACAGAACCACCCTGACTAATTGCTCAGGGGCCCCAGAAGAGACAAGACGGAGACGACGTGACTCATCCCATGCCGCTACTCCAGTTCGATACGACGCTCTCGCTGTCGGCTGCCGAAAAAACAGCGTTCGCGGAGACGGTCACGGAGTTGTATACGACCGAGATGGACACGACCGCAGGCCATGTCGCGGTGACGATCCGCGCCCGCGAGTCGGCCGACCTCCACCTCGGCCGTGCCGTCGAGGGGCCACTGCTGTTTTTGGACGCCGAGATCAGGCGCGGACGGTCCGTCGAGCGCAAGCGCGCGTTCGCCCTCGCGGTGATGGAACACGCTGGAACCACACACGACGTGCCCGACGAGAACATGAAAGTCGTGTTTACCGAGCATCCAGGAGACGCAATGATGGGCGTCGACCGCGTCGGCGGCGAGTGGAACGGCGAGTGACCGACCGAAAACCGGGCAGTCACCCTCAACCGATCAGCCCGCCCATGTCGGGAGCTGCGTGAGATCGATGCCCCAAACCAGCGGGAGCCACGTCAACGCGAGTGCGATCACCAACACGATGCCGATGATGTTGAGCCCGAAGCCGGTTTTGGCCATCTGTGGCATCGTGATGTAGCCCGTCCCGAAGACGACGGCGTTCGGGGGCGTTGCGACGGGTAACATAAAGGCGAACGACGCGGCGGTCGCCGCACCGATCATGATTCCGTACGGATGAACTGCCAGGCCGACCGCGAGGGAGGCCATGATCGGCATCAACATTGCGGTGGTCGCCGTGTTCGAGGTGACTTCGGTCATGAAGATCGTCAGCAGGACCACGACAGTCATGACGAGCACGATCGAGACACCCTGCAATCCGCCGAGTAGACCGCCGATCCACTCGGCGAGGCCGGTTTCCTCGAACCCGGCAGCGATAGAGAGCCCGCCACCGAAAAGCAAGATGATTCCCCAGGGAATGTTGACGGCGGTCTCCCAATCGAGCAGGAACGTAAAGGAGCCGTCTTCCTCGCGAGCAGGGATCAAAAACAGCGCCAGCGCCCCGGCAATCGCAATCACGCTGTCGGCGATGCCTGGAATAATCGGCTGAAGAACGAACGATCGGGAGATCCACGCGATCGCAGTTGCGGTGAAGACGATGAGGACGAGCTTCTCCTCGCGGCTCATTGTTCCGAGCGCATCGATTTCCTCGTTGATAATCTCCATGCCGCCGGGCAGCGTGTCCATGTTCGGCGGGATGACGACTCTGGTGACGTACACCCAGATGATGAGGACGCCGAGGGCGGCGATCGGCACGCCGTATAGCATCCACTGGGCGAAGGAGATCGTCTGGTCGAACGTCTCGTTGATCGCACCGACCAACACGAGGTTCGGTGGCGTCCCGATGATCGTGCCGACGCCGCCGACCGAGGCCGAATAGCCGATACAGAGCATCAACGCCGTCCCGAAATTGAACTGGCCCTGTTCGGTGGGGATGTCCGTGCCGGTGCGGTCGACGATGTCGCTCGTCTGGAGAATAACCGCGAGGCCGATCGGGGTCATCATCATCGCGGTCGCGGTGTTCGAGACCCACATCGAGAGGAACGCCGTCGCGATCATGAAGCCGAGAATGATGCGTTTCGGTCCGGCACCCACCACGCGGATCGTCCGCAGGGCGATCCGTCGGTGGAGCTCCCACCGCTGCATTGCCATCGCAATAAAGAAGCCGCCCATAAAGAGGAAAATCAGGTCGTTGGCGTACGGCGCGGTCGTTGCATCCACATCGAGCGCCCCGGTAAGCGGAAAGAGGACGATCGGCAACAGCGACGTCGCCGGGATCGGTATCGCCTCGCCGATCCACCAGGCTGCCACCCAGGCCGTGGTCGCGCCGACGGCTTGCCCACCTGGGGACAACCCTTCAGGAGTGGGAATGAGCATGATCGCCGCGAACAGCACCGGTCCCAGTACGAGGCCGATCTTCTGCCGACGGCCGTACTGGCCGCCAACGTCGAACGCCGACCCGTCGTCGCCGTTGTCGCCGTTTCCATTGCCGCCGCTGGCGTCACCGCCACCGCTGCCATCTCCTCCTCCACCGCCGCTCCCGCCATCTCCCCCACCGCCGCTCCCGCCAGCACCGACTGGCTGCTCCCGTTCATTGCGGCCGCCATCGGTTGCCAGTCGCTCGGCCAGTTCCCGCTCCTCCGGCGTGAGTTTCGAATAGTCCAGGAGCGCCGTCGGTCGCATCCGGAGGGCGTTCCGAGTACGCCGGTCGAGTTCCCAACAGTACTCCCACACCTGGTGTCGACGCGAGCGGTTTCCCATAGCCTAGAGATCAAACTGCTGGCCCTAAGTACTATTTCAGTGTCAGTTATACATATATAGACGACAGATACGTTTCGATACCGAGAAATTGGCCGCCTCCGAGTCGGCGCGACCCCACCTACGACTCCGCGGTGGGCGCTGGCACGACCGTCACCGGTCGATCACTATCGAGGATCACTGCTTGGGCGACGCTGCCGAACAGCACCTTGCCGACCGGCGACCGGCCGGTGACCCCGAGGACGATCGTGTCGCTGTCCTGTTCGGCGGCGAAATCGAGGATTTCCACCGCTGGCTCGCCACCCCGCTCGTGAACAGTGAACGTGTGGCCGCTTGCCTCCAGGAGATCGACGGCGGTTGCGACCGACGTGGGAAGTCGATCACTGCTGCGAACCGTCTCTGCCATCGCCTCGTCGAAGCGCTCGGCGAACCCCTCACCGGCGGCCCACTGGGGGTCGGTCGTCGAGTCGCCCTCGTGGACATGGAGGACATCGACCGCGAGGTCGCCCGTGGCGAGAGGGGGCTCCAGGACGGCCTCGACCTGCGCTCGCGCTCGTGAGTCGTGTGTGTCGATCGGCAGGAGAACGCGGTACATAACGGAACTAGTCGGCCGCAAGCAGTAAAGCTATTCACCGGCCACTTTTGGGACAGGTCGCCTGCTCGGCTTACTGTCCGGGCTCAAATCCCTTTTAAGTCCGCTGTCGGGGCAGTTCGCTCCAGAATACAGTTAGATCATCGTAGCGACTCGCCGACCAGTTCCTCACGAATCAGACACATAAGTATTCAAAGATATCCATCAACAAGAAGGCTTATTCGAGGCTGAGTTAGACGAAGCCGTATGGTTGCAATCGCGGTACCGGAGGTCGACTACACCCAGTACTCGAACCGCCAACTGGTGGCGGTGCCGCTGGCGTTGCTGGCGGTGGCGCTGCTGGTGATCGTCGGCTGGTACGTGGTGACGGGTGCCCCGGCGAATCTGGGCCTGGAGTTTACGGGTGGTACTGAGCTGCGAATCGATGTCGACGGCGAGAACCCTCGCCAGCAGATCGACGAAGCCTTCAGCGTCGCCCCGGAGTCGGTCCAGGAGGTCGACGTTGACGGCTCGTTCGTCGTGACGTTCCAGGAGGGCGCACTCGGCTCCTCACAGATCGAGGAGGAGGCAAATGCGGCGGGGTTCGATGTGCTGACTGTCGACTCGGTCGACGGGAGCTTCGGCCCTGAACAGGGCCAGCTCGCCCTCGGCGGCGTCGTCGCGGCGTTCGCCGGGATGAGCGTTCTTATCTTCGTGATCTTCCGGTCGTTCGTGCCGTCGATCGCGATCGTCATCTCGGCATTCTCGGACGTGATGATCCCGCTGGCGATGATGAACCTCTTCGGGATCGATCTCACACTCGGGACGGTGGCGGCACTGCTGATGCTGATTGGTTACAGTGTCGACTCCGATATCCTGTTGAACAACAGCGTCCTCCGTCAGTCGGGTGATTTCTACGAGTCGACGCGGCGGGCGATGCGGACCGGTGTGACGATGACGATCACCTCGATCGCCGCGATGGCAGTGATGACGATCCTGGCGTCGCTGTTCGGCATCCAGATCATGCAAGCGATCGGCTTCATTCTCGTGGTCGGCCTGCTGGCCGACCTGATGAACACCTATCTGGTGAACGTGAGTCTGCTTCGCTGGTACGTCTACGAGGGGGTCAAACGATGATCGGCTGGCTCAAATCCAACTGGCGGGTCGCGCTGCTGGCGGTCTTCATCCTGCTGGCTGGCCTCGCGCTGTTTTCGCCAGCGCTCGACTCCGGCGAGGAAACTCTCGGCAACGAGTCCGAAGAGGCCTCGACGCTCACCAATCTCCGGTTCGGCCTCGATCTGGCCGGTGGGACCCGAATTCGGGCACCGCTCATCGGACTGACCGCCGACAACGTCGAGTTCGCCGGTGGGACCCCCCAAGAGGTCGAAACCGATGTAGCGGGCCAACTCCCGAACACCGATACAACCGATGTCATCGCCCGACAGGCAACCGAGCAGGGCGAGGCCAACACCGTCGAGGTCGTCAATCCGAACGTCACCGAAACCGAGTTCGCGACCGCGATGGACGATGCTGGCTACGAGTACGACGAGATCTCCTCGGGCGTCACGGACGCAACGCGACAGGAAGCGATCAACGTCCTCGAAGGGAAGATCAATCAGGCCGGACTCTCGGGTGGGACCGTCCAGGAGTTCCAAAGCAGCGGTGACATTCTCATCGAGGTGCCCGGACAGGACCGCCAAGACGTCATCGAGCTGATCGAGGACCGCGGGAACGTCCGGGTCGACATCTACTACCAGAACGACAGCGGCGAGTACACGACCGAACGGGCCGTACTCACTCAGGATGACTTCCAGAGTATCAGTACGGCCAGCCAGGGCGAAAACGGGCCGGGACCGAACGTTCCCGTGACGATCCGTCCGGACTCCGCCGAGGAGTTCCGTGAGGTCGCCGTCGAGACCGGCCTCGCGCCGGGCGGCTCGACGTGTACCTACGATCAGGACCGCGAGAACACCCAGCCGTGTTTGCTCTTGGTCGTCGATGGCGAGGTCGTCAACGCCTTCGGGATGAACCCCGATCTCGGTGAAAGCATCGAGAGCGGCGACTGGGTGCGGGATTCGAGCTTCATCCTGACGACGACCGACTTCGAGGAGGCCCAGCGCGTGGCGATCAACCTGCGCGCCGGTGCGCTCCCAGCCCAACTCGACGTACTGGGCGGGACGACCTCCTACATCTCGCCGACACAGGGTGACAACTTCAGAACCTACTCGCTGATCATCGGGGTCCTTTCGGTGCTGTCGGTCGCTGGCGTCGTCTTCGCCCGCTACCGCGAGCCGAAGGTCGCCCTGCCGATGATCCTCACCGCCTTCTCCGAGGTGGTAATCTTGCTCGGGTTCGCGGCCTATCTCGGCTATCCGCTGGATCTGGCTGTGATCGCTGGCTTCATCGCGGTGATCGGAACCGGCGTCGACGACCTGATCATCATCGCCGACGAGGTGATGTCCGAGGGCGAGGTCAACAGCCAACGCGTCTTCGACTCGCGGTTCAGACGTGCCTTCTGGGTGATCGGGGTCGCCGCCGCGACGACGATCCTCGCCATGTCACCGCTGGCGGCGCTGCCGCTGGGCAACCTCCGTGGGTTCGCTATCTTCACCATCCTCGGCGTGCTCGTCGGGGTGTTGATCACCCGTCCGGCCTACGGTGACATCCTGCGGTACCTGATGACCGACCGGTAAGCGGGCTACAGGCTGTTTTTTTTAGTGGACTACAACTGTCAGACGGTCGTCTGACCGATCCGATAGGTTTTGTATCTGGTAAGCAAACGAAGGACAGATGGCATCCGACTCACGAACGGACGACGCTGCCACGCGCGGCGTTCGGCGGGCGGTCGGACAGCTACTGTCAGCCCTCTCGCGGGCCGTCTTCGGGGTCTGTGCCGTCGCTGTCGGCGCACTAACGCTGCTGTTGGCGGCCGGAACCAATACGGGTGAGTCAGCCTCCCTGTTTGCGATTCTGGGGATCGCGGCCATGCTCGTCGGCTTCGCCACGATCAGCCGACTCCCGAAACCAACCGAAAAACCAACCGACACCGACCACTCGGTCGAGACGGATCGATCGACTGGGCCGGAGCAGCCAACCGAAACTGACGAGCCACGGTAGGACTGCTTAAAAGTCGCCGAGAGCGGCCTGCTCAGCCGCCGCCAACACGTCCTCACAGGTCGACCACGACTGGCGAGCACACGCCGGGAGTTCGCCGTGTCGGTCGACGTAGCTCGCCAGGAACTCGCGGGTGGTCGGATCGCTGGGGTAGCCGCTGCCGACTGGGCCGCAGTCGTCGTAGTCGGCTCCGACTGCGTCCATTCGACTGTCTCGTTCGACTTTTGCGACGATGCTGGCAGCCGCCGCCAGTGTGTGCTTCTCGTCGGCTCCGTGTTCAGCCGTCACCGCGATGTCGATACCCTCGCTAGCAACGCCGTCGGTGACCCGCCGACCGAACCGCGATTCGGAGACGTCGCCCGCGTCGACGATGGCCTCCTCGCTCCCTTCGGCGACCGCCGCGATCGCCCGGACCTGTGCGGCGACCGTCAGCCCGTTCATATCGGTCTCGGGATCGTCGATCTCCTGGACCGAGACGATGCCGACACCGATGTCGACCCCGTCCATCGATTGCAGCCTGTCGGCCAGCGACTCCCGTTTGGCCGGGGTGAGCCGTTTCGAGTCGGCGATCCCCTCCGGCAGATCGGCCGGATCGGCGCGGACCGCCGCCGCAATCATCGGCCCCAAGACGGGGCCCTTGCCCGCCTCGTCGACGCCGATCTGGAACCCGGACATTCAGTCCAGGAAGTACTCCTCGCGCTCGAAGGGCTCGTCGACGCCCTCGACGGCGGTCACGTCGAGATCGGTGACGACCGCCTCGGTCTCCAGGAGTCCGGCAAGACTCGGCTCGGTGCGATCGTTGTCGCCCGAAACGAGTTCCTTGATGTAGAGCCCGCCCTCACCGTGGATTTCGACGGTGGCGTGGCGCGGATCGTCGAGTTCGGCGCTGGCTCCGAGGACGTCCCGGACGCGGGTGAGTCCGGCCCGGCGGTGGTCGACCCGCTCGGGCGTGTACTGCTCGATAGTCGCCCCGTCGAGCTCTTCGACCGCCGCCTGCAGCTCCTCGTCCGTTACGTCGGCGTCGAACTTGACGGCCGCACGGTAGGTTTTCGAGGCGTCGAGTCCCTTCACGCGCTCGACCATCTCGTAGTCGGCCAGCCGGAGCCCCTCGACCTCGACCTTGCCCTCGGCGAAGGCGTTGATGTCGCCCTCCAGGCGCTCGGTGTCGATCGTCCGACGGTGGGGCTCCTCGACTTCGATCACGAAGGGGCGACCCGTCCCCAGCATGAGCGCGTCGACGTCCTCCCGGCCCGCACCGTGGAAGGTGGCCTCGGTACCGTCCATCACGTCCATGACGACCGGCGCAGTCAGCTGTTCGACGCTCTCGGGGTAGAGATACCCCTCGCCGTCGCAGTGGTCGCAGGGGCGTTTGCCCTTGCGGCCGCTGCCGTGGCATTCCCGGCAGGGCCACTCGGTCTGTGGAATATCTCGCTCCAGTTTGCGGTAGCGTCCGTATATAAAGGCCGAGTTGATCTTGGTATCGACGCGGTCGTTTTCGATATCGAGGGTGATCTGCACGTCCGGTCGACCGAAGTCGACGTCGGTCCCTGTCCGTTGGCCGATACGTTTGCCGACCTCGCGGTTGAAGTTCGATTTAAAAAGCTCGCCGCGATCGACATCGAGCCCGGCGTCCATCCGGAGGAGTTCGTCGTTCTCCTCGATCAGCGGCGGGGTTTTGGTGCCGACCTGGTAGGTCGAAAACTCGGGGTCTCCGATGGCCTCGACCGCGCGGTCGGCCCACTCGGAGAACCGGCCGCACTCGCCCTCACAGACCCAACACTCCTCGGGGTCGACCGACTCGTAGGGCTCGTCGTCGTCGAGGGCAATGGCGGTCCGAAGGCTGCGGCCCCGCTCGTCGTTCGAGAGGCCGAAACTCCGGTCGGCGAAGACGCGGCCGACACAGCTGTCACAGACCGGGCCAGCCGCAATGACTGCCCGCGCCTCGGCAAGGATACTCATTACCCCATCAATCCACGGCGGCGATAACTGTCTTGCCCTTCGGCGTTTCTCCGTGCCCGGTCGACACACGAATTGCACTTCTCAGGATGCCTGCTACGTAGTTAGTTGTCGACTACTCCCCCGGCGCGAAGCCTTCAAGCGGTGCTCGCCGTTATATACAATCGAGACGGTCCGACGTTTCAACCCTCCAATGAGCCAGTATACTACCGGTTCGATCTACAGCGACGCATCGGCTTCCGACCCCGGCGAGTCGACCACGACAGATATCGACTACGAGGAGATCCACGTTCCAGTCCTCGTTATCGGAGCTGGGGCCGCGGGTGCCCGTGTTGCGATCGAACTCAAACAACAGGGTGTCGAACCACTCGTGATCGGCAAGCGTGACTACGGCGATGCGCATACGACGTGGGCTGCGGGCGGAATCAACGCCGCGCTTGGCAGCCGCGACCCCGGAGATCGGTGGGAGATCCACGCCGCCGACACGCTCCGCGAGGGGCACTTTTTAAATGATCCCGCGGCGGTCGCACTCGTCGCCCGCGAGATGCCCGACCGCATCCGCGAACTCGACGCGTGGGGCATGGAGTTCGCCAGAACCGACGAGGGGGCGATCCAGCAGCGGTACTTCGGAGCCCAGTCCTTCCGGCGAACGTGTTTCGTGGGCGATCGGACCGGTGAGGCGATGCTTGAAACACTGGTCGACCGGGCCCAGTCGCTCGGCGTGCCCTACCGCGACAACGTGATGATCACCCGCCTGCTGTCGGACGGCGATCGCATGGAGGGCGCGGTCGGTTTCGACATGGAGACCGGCGATTTCCTCGTCTTCGTCTCCGATCATGTCGTCCTTGCGGCGGGCGGCTCCAGCGCGATGTACAACCGCCACTCATCCCGCGAGGAGGAAAACAACGGCGACGGCCCGGCGCTCGCACTCGATGCAGGCGCAGAACTCCTGGATATGGAGTTCGTCCAGTTCCACCCGACCGGCATGGTCGGCGATCGCTATGGCGACGACTGGGACGGTCGGCTCGTCACCGAGGCCGTCCGGGGCGAGGGCGGGCGGCTCTACAACAGTGAGGACGAACGGTTCATGGAGCGCTACTCGCCGGATCAGATGGAACTCGACGCCCGCGACGTGGTCGCCCGCGCGATCACCCAGGAGATCCGCGAGGGCAGAGGCACCGCCAACGGCGGCGTCTACCTCGATATCTCCCACCGCGAGGACGACTACATCCGTGAACGGTTGCCGAGTATGGTCGAGCGATTCGCTTCCCTCGGAGTGGACATCACCAGCGAGCCGATGGAGGTCGCCCCCACTGCCCACTACACGATGGGCGGGGTCGACATCGACCCACAGACGGGCGAAACCGGCGTTGAGGGGCTGTACGCTGTCGGTGAGACGACCGCAGGCGTCCACGGCGCAAACCGACTCGGCGGGAACTCGCTGGCCGAAACCGTGGCGGTCGCCAAACCGGTCGGCCAACACATCGCCGAGACGGTCCAGGAGCACGGGATCACGACTGACGGCGGCGAGGACCACCAACACGATGGTGGCGTCGACGCCGTCACGACCACTGAGGCGGACCTCTCGCTGCGGATGCGCGCCCGTGCCGAGCGGGAGTTCGCCGCGCTCGCCCGGCTCGAAGCCGCCGATGGCGGATCGACTCCCGCGGAGCTACTCGACGAACTTGGCGAGATCCTCTGGCAGGACGCGGGGATCATCCGGGACGACGAGGGGCTCCGGCAGGCGCTTTCGGAACTGCAGGCGCTCCGGAATCGGATTCGCGATCTCCGGATCGAGGGCGACCGGACGAGCCGCGCCTTCGAGTTGGCCGTCGATCTCGGCTTCTCGCTTGCGGTCGCCGAATCGACGGTTCGGACCGCTCTCGAACGCACCGAATCCCGCGGGGCTCACTACCGGGCCGACTACCCAGCGCCCGACGAACAGTTCCGGGAGAACCTCGTCGTCTCCGATGGCCCCCAGGGACCGGCGATCCGTCGACGGTCGGTCGGCACGCCCAGCGCGCCGGTCCAGGAGGCCCTCGACGAACGGCACGAACTCGACTACCATCACCTAGAGTAGCGGGGTGCCCTGACAGGCCATGGCTGTGGTACACACAGCCACTAAAGGGGCTAACCACGCAGTATTTAGGTGTCTGATTCATATCGATAGAGTACGATATGACTGATTCTACCGTGTCGACGGGTGAGCTGCCAGACTCCCTGTCTCGACTCTACGACGACCCCGAAGCGGAGGCGGCGACCCTCCGCGAGCGGGCGGGCAACGCTGCGGTCGCCGACCGGGTGAGCTGTCTGTGTGGGGCGCTCTCGAATCCCCTGCGGCTCCGCCTGCTGTGGGCGCTTCGGGACGGCGAGTGCTGTGTCTGTGAACTCCAAGCGGCCGTTGATGCCCCACAGTCGACAGTCGCTTCGCATCTCGGCTGTCTGACCGACGCGGGGCTCGTTTCGACCCGCAAGGAGGGCAAGTGGACCTACTACGCAGTCGCCGATTCGGCGATCTTCGAGCTGATAGACCGGGCGACAGAACTGGCCGATGTGACGGCCGAGGGCTCCGAGGCTGCCACGGGGGCCGACGAATGAGCCAGTCGACGCCCGCCCTCGAAATCCAGGACTTGAAAAAGGAGTACGAGGACGTGACTGCCCTCGACGGTGTCTCGCTGACGGTTCCCGAGGGGAGCTTCTTCGGCCTGCTCGGTCCCAACGGCGCGGGAAAGACGACCTTTATCAACATCCTCGTCGGGCTGGTCCGGAAATCCGGCGGGACCGCGCGCGTCTTCGGCCACGATGTCGAAGCCGACTATCAGGACGCCCGCAACGCGATCGGCCTCGCGCCACAGGAGTTCAACGTCGACCGCTTTTTCCCGATTCGAGAGGTGCTCGAACACAAGGCGGGCTACCACGGGATTCCGGCCGACGAGGCCCGCGAGCGGGCCGACGAAGTGCTCAAACAGGTGGGCATCTACGACAAACGGGACACCCGGTTCGACTGGCTTTCCGGCGGGATGAAACGCCGGTTCCTGCTGGCCCGTGCTCTCATTACTGATCCCGATCTGCTGATCCTCGACGAGCCGTCTGCCGGTGTCGACGTTCAACTCCGGCGGGACCTGTGGGATCTGGTCACCGAACTCAACGAGCAGGGAACGACGATCCTGCTGACGACCCACTACATCGAGGAGGCCGAACGCCTCTGTGACGAGGTCGCCATCCTGGACTCAGGGTCGGTGAGAGCGGTCGCCACCCCGGAGGAACTCAAGGGCCGCGGGGCCGATCGGATCGTCGTCGAACTCCGGGACCCACCGGCAACGATGCCCGAATTGCTAGCTGGCGACGACCGCGTGGAGTCGGTCAGTCTTGACGGCCACCAGCTCGAAGTCACTGCCCGCGAGGGCGGACTGGTCGCCCCAGAGCTGGTCCGCGAGTTGGATCGGGCCGGATTGGAGATCCTGGATCTCGAAATCGCCCGGACCTCCCTCGAAGAGATCTTCGTTGAGATGACCCGGACCGACGAGAGCGATGCGACACCCGCCGAGCGGGCGAACGACTCGGTCGGCGAGGACGAATCCGGCCCGGAAAGTGAACAAGAACAGCCGGTAGCTCCCGATGGCGGCCGTCGGGTGGAGGGCGACCGATGAGCGTCGTCGATCGCGCAGCCGCGGCCGCAGGAGTGCCGACCGGCTTTTATACGCTGGTCAAACGTGAGATCCTCAGATACGTGCGTCGGCCGCGAAACACGTTCATTCCGCCGTTTATCACTAACGTGCTGTACTTCTCGGTGTTCGGGGTCGTCCTCGGCAGCCGCGTCGGCGAGATCATCGGCGTCCCCTACATCCTGTTCATCCTGCCGGGGCTCGTGGTGCTCGGGGCGGTTTCGAACGCCTTCGAGAACGCCTCGTTTTCGATCTTTCATGGTCGTTGGAACGAGTATATCGACGAGACGCTGACCTCGCCGCTGTCCTATGCCCAGATGGTGTGGGCCTACCTGCTATCGTCGGCGCTTCGGGGCGTGCTCGTCGGGACGCTTATCGCCGTCCTCGGGGTCCTGATCATCGGCGGGCTCTACCAGCCGGTCCCTGTCGAACAGCCGCTGTTCCTGGTGGCGTTCATGCTGGTGATCACGCTGCTGTTTTCGAGCCTCGGCATCGTCGGCGGGCTGGTTGCCGAGGATTTCGACGATCTGACGATGATGAACCAGTTCCTGCTCCGGCCGCTGGTGTTCTTCGGGGCGGTGTTTTACTCCCTCCAGGACCTGACGCCGCTGGTCCGTGACATCTCTCTGCTGAATCCGATGGTCTACATGGTCAACGGGGTCCGCTACGGCTTCCTCGGCGTCGCCGAGGTCGACCCGCTGATCTCGCTGGCGGTGTTGACCGGTGGGACCGCAATCGTGGTCACCGCCGATATCATCCTCTTCAAGCGTGGCTACGGGCTGACTGACTGAGGTGCCCCACCGTGGGCCCGTTCAAAACTCCGACCGGGCGACCTGCCGACCGTGTTCGGTCACGCGGTAGAGCACCTCACCGGTGACCGGTTCGATGAGGCCTGCGGCTTCGAGCGCCTCACAGCGGCGCTCGACAAGCGGGACGTGGAGCCCGGTGTTCGAGGCGATCAACGCCGGATAATCCACGCCCGACGCGGCAAGATGCTGCAAAATACGCCGGTCGGCGGTGCTGAGCGTGCCCTCGCCACCAGTGCTCCCGTGTGACATACCTTTTCAGAGGATGTGATCTATTCACATGAATCTACCGGGCGGGCTAGCGCGACTGGTGGCGGGCTACTCGTCTTCAGCGTCGGCTTCGTCGTAGACGCCCACCGGGAGTTCCGTCTCGTCGACAGCGGGATCGCCGAGTTCGACGACCGTGGTACCGTCGTCGGCCTCGTAGACGCCCACTGGGAGTTCGGTTGCGGGCTCGTCGGCCGACTCGCGGCAGCGGGCCTCCGCGGCGAGTGCGGCGAGTTCGGCGGCTACCGACGTATTGTCGCCGTCGGCGCGCTGACTGAGCCACTCGAACAGCTCCTCGTCGAGGTCGACGCTCACTGTTGGCATCTTAGCTCGGGGTTCGGCGGCCACCTATAAGTAAGATTACCACTCCATGCCGCCGTTGACGCCCAACACTTGGCCGGTCATATAGCTCGAATCCTCGCTGGCGAGAAACCGCACGATGCAGGCGACGTCGTCGACATCGGCGAACCGATCCAGAGGGATTCGGTTGAGGATCTTCTCCTGGACACGCTCGGGGACCTTCTCCAGCATATCGGTTTTGACGAAGCCGGGAGAGACGCAGTTGGCGGTCGTCCCGGTGTCGGCGAGTTCGAGGGCGACCGTTCGGGTGAAGCCGAACAGCCCGCTTTTGGTGGCCGCGTAGTTGGCCTGACCGTAGTTGCCCTGCTGGCCGACGACGCTGGAGATGTTAATGAGTCGCCCCTCGTCGGCGGCCTTGAGATCGTCGAAGAAGGCGTTGGTACAGTTGTAGACGCCGCCGAGGTTGACATCCATCACGGCGTCCCAGTCCTCACGGCTCATGTTTTCGAACTTCTTGTCGATCGTAATGCCAGCGTTGTTGACGAGCACGTCCGCGGGACCGAAGGCGTTGCGTACCCGGTCGGCCATCGCCTCGACCTCCTCGCCCTCGGTGACATCGGCCTGGACGGCAATCGCGGTGCCGCCGTCGGCCTCGATTTCGTCGACGACATCGTAGGCCTCGCGTTCGGAGCTCCGGTAGTTGACGACGACGTTCGCGCCGTGAGCGCCGAGTTCGGTGGCAATTCCTTTGCCGATACCGCGCGAGGAGCCGGTCACAACGCACGTCTGGGAGTCTAAGTTCATAGTGCGGTGGTGGCGGCAACATCGGGTGTGAGAGACGCCCATTGACTTTGGAAGCCGTCGGCTCTGGGACTGTCGGACTGCAGACGATCAGTGGCGACTGTCGAACTGCAGACGATCGGTGGAGGGAGTGGGGACACACCGTGCTGGCCGCTTGTCTACTGGTGTGTCGAATCCGCCATTAAGTCTTGTTACAGTAGTGACGATAGTACGCGATTCGAAACAGTCAGTTTACAAAAGAAATCCCTGCGGAATCAGTCCGACTGGTGGTCGGTCGCGTTGTCGATCCACTCCTGGACCTGCTCGGCGGAGGGAGTGACCTGCTCGGACAGCGCCTCGGCGTCGGCCTCGACGAGCGCCGCAACGCTGTCGATGCCCGCCCCCCGGAGCTGTTCGGCGTAGTGGGGGCCGATACCGCGGATCGACTGCAACTGATCGCCACCGATACCCCTCGAAAACGTCGACTCACTGGTCTCGTCTTCGTCGTCCGTCGGCGCTTCCTCACTCGCTTCCGGTTCTTCATCGAGTGTCTCTTCGGGCGCTTCGTCACCAACCGCCGGTTCGTCGTCGGTCTCCGGCTTCTCAGTAGCTTCCTCCGGCTCAGCCTCACGGACCTCGGCGTCACTGCCAGTCGACGCCGTCTCGTCGGCTGCTTCGCTGTCGTGTCTGGTCTCGTCATGCTCGGCTTCGTCGTGTCCGGCCTCGTCGTCGGCTTCGGGTTGGGACCGCTCGGCGAACCAGTCGGCGACCGACGGCCACAGTTCGTCGTGGGAACTCGACGACACCGATAGCCCGATGTGGCCGGTCCGTGCGTCGAAGGTGGTCACGTCGTCGCTCGGCACCAGATCGTTGAATTCGGTACTCGACTCCGGCGGGATCAGGTGGTCGTAGTGGCCCACGACCTGGACGATCGGCATCTCGATTGCGGCGAGGTCGACGTGTTCCTCGCCGAGATGAAACTCGTTGCGCGCGAGTTTGTTGTCCTGATAGATGTCCTCGATGAACTCCCGGTAGGTCTCGCCCGCGACATCGATCCCCTCGTCGAGCCACCGCTCCATCCGGGCGAAGTTCTCGACGAACTCGTCGTCCTCGACGTTGTCGTACAGCCGGAGATATTTGCTCACGTAGTTCGAGACGGGGTCCATCAGCGCAAAGCCGATATCGAGGAACTCCGCCGGGACGTTGCCGAAGGTGTCACTCACTTGCTGGGCGTCGTAGTACTCGTCTTCGCCCCAGAGCTCCAGGACACCCCCGGTGCCGTCGAAACAGAGTCCGGCGGCCATCAGTCCGAGGTTCCGGACTTTCTCGGGGAACAACGCGGCGTACATCACGCCCATCGTCCCGCCCATACAGTAGCCCAGCAGATTGATCGACTCCTGGCCCGACCGCTCCCGAACCACGTCGACGCAGTTGTCGGTGTAACGGGTGACGTAGTCCTCCAAGGTGAGGCTCGCATCCAGCCGGGATGGTTCGCCCCAGTCGATGAGGTACACGTCGAAACCGGCTTCCAGGAGCCGCCGGACGACGCTGCGGTCCGGCTGGAGATCCAGGATGTAGGGTTTGTTGATCAGCGCATAGACGATGAGGATCGGGACGTCCTGCCGCGTCTCGGGGTCGATCCCCGCCATCTCCGGGGTGTAGTGGAGCAGTTCGAGCTTGTTCTCCTCGTAGACGACCTCGTTGGGCGTCAGCCCGACCTCGATGTCGGAGACGCGCTCGACCTGTTCGGCGAGTGTGGGGAGTTTTTCGAGGTACTCCGCGGTCGCCGTAAGGCTGCGCTGCTGGGTGTCGACGGCGGCGCTAAAGGGGTTCATGGCTCCTCGGTGTTGGCCTCCTCGACCAGTTCGACGAGCCGGTCGAGTTTCTGCTCGACGGCGTGCTGTCGGCGTTCGAGTTCGACCAGCCGTTCGCCGACCTCCTGGATGTCGCCGTCGGTAGCGAACCCCAGCGAGCCGAGCGTCTCCCGATTGAGCTGGTCGAGCTGCTCGCCCGCCTCAAGCATCTCGCCGACCGTCTGGCCCGTGGCCGCGGCGAAGGCGCTCGTTCCCATCACTTCTTTGAACGCGTCGTTGGCCGCGGTGAGCCAGACGTCGCGGAACTCCTCGAGGTCGACGTCCTCGCCGCGGAGCGACTCGCCGACGAGTTCGTACTGGGCGTCGGCGGCCTCCATCCAGACCTCGTAGGCCCGGCTGGCTCCCTGCATGCCGTCGACGGTCGTCTCATCGAGGTCGCCCTCGGCCAGCGATTCGCGCCAGGAATCCAGGAACTCCGTCTGCATCCGCATGTTCTGCTCGAAGGCCTCGACGAACGATCGGTTCAGCTCCTCGGCGTACTCGCTCCACTGTTCACCGGCTGCTGTCGACTGGTTGGTTTCTGACATCGGAGGGGGCGGGGTTAGGCCGTCTCTTCGTCGTCGATGTCGGTGTCCATCCGGGTCGTCCCCATCGGGCTACTCGTCTCGACGCCGAACCGCATTCCTTCTCCCATCTCCGATTCGACCTCTTCGAGCGAATCGACGACGGCCGTTACCGACTCCTCGGTCATCGAGGTCGACTGATCGACGAACTCGGCGTAGTTGTCGGTGCTCTCGTCGAGCTGCTGTTCGATCGCCTCCCAGGTCTGGTCGCTGATCTCGTCTACGGCCTCGAACTGGTCTTCGACGGCCTGGTGGAGGCTCTCGAAGGCCTCGTGTTGCTGCTCGCTGGCGTCGCTGTCTTCCTCGCCGACCAGCGACTGGTCGCTCGGGACGGTGGCTTCCATCATCTCGACCATCCCTTTGGCGAGGCTGCGGCTCGCTTCGAGGCCCGTCTTCTGGACCGACCGCTGGGAGTCGATCGCGTCTTTCCACATTCGCGGGGCCTGCTTCTGAGCGTTCATGCTCTGTTGGAGGACCTGCTGGCCCTGTTTGAGCGACTGTCGCTGGAGGGCGATCATCGATGCCATCGGGTTCGTGCGGGGACTGTGTTCTGTGTTACTCATTGGAATCACTGGAGGGCTGCTCGATCGGAATGACGAACGCCTGGACGATGTCTCCTTCGTCGATATCCAACACCTCGCGTTCGGTGTCGGGAATGCTGATCCGACCGCCGCTCTGGACGCGCGTCTTGAACATCGCCATTCCCGTGCCGAGGGAGGCCAGCCCCGTCGGGTCGAGTCCCGACGGGCTGTCGGTGCCTGTCGACATGAGTTCGGTGAACGCCTGCATCTGTTGGGAAGTCATCTCTTGGCCAGCCTCCTGCAGCTGTGCTGCGAACTGCATCGGCGACCACGCCATCTCGTCTGAGCCGTTCGTCATCTCGACTACACCTTCGGCGGACTCCTACTTAGTGCTTGTCGCCAAATACCAACACGTACCATCTGATGGCAACAAATGGTAAATGATGGACCAACGTAGAGTACGGTAACCGGACTCCACGACGGGAGTCGACGAAAGGGTGGCGACCGAAACGGATAAGAACGGTACCCACTGAGTTCCGAATATCATCAATTATGAATGGTGAAGAATCAACCGCGGGGATCGAGGCAGTACCGTACAACATGGCCGATGCATGGGCCCGTGCGACAGGACATCTCGTCAAGAGTGCCGTCGAAGTCAACCGCGCGGCGTTGGCGGCCTACGGCCTTACCGACTCCGAGCGAACGAGCGGCGGGCCGTCGGTCGCCTACGCGCGGCCCGAGTGGGAGCTCCACCGGGAAGCCGCCGAGGAGGGTGTGCTCACCGTCGGCGACCGGATCTCGTTCAGCAAAACGCTCACCGACGAGGACGTGGCCGCCTTCGCGGACGTATCGGGGGATACCAATCGCCTCCATCTCGAAGAGGGGTTCGCCGAGGAAAGCCGTTTTGGCGACCGGATCGCCCACGGCACCCTCGTCTCCGGGCTGATCAGTGCCGCGCTCGCACGACTCCCCGGCCTGACGATCTACCTCTCGCAGGATATGACCTTCCTCGCGCCCGCCTACATTGGCGACCGGCTGACCGCGACCATCGAGGTCGTCGACGACCTCGAAGACAACAAATACATCCTGTCGACCAACGTCCACAACGAGTCGGACAAACAGCTCATCAAAGGCGAGGCCGTTGTGTTGATCGACCCGATCCCTGACACGGACTAAGCCACCCGCGGCCATCGGCGTCGTGAGTGTCTTTTCTTCCTGATGAAATCGCCTTAGCGTACTGAATATCGGCGTTGAGACCGTTGCGGCATTATATATCCGTGCTGGGCGTACCGCTCCAACAATGATCAACGGGAGCGAAACGCAGCACCGGACGGTCCGGCTCTTCGTTCGGGCCGACCCGGAACTCGGCTGTGAGAAACAGAAGCAGGCGGTGTTAGACCGGCTTGAGGGGCTCGACGCCGACGATCGGATCGACGACTACGAGGTCAACGTCTGGACGAAAGCGATCCGGATCGCCGGGCCGCTGGAAGGGACGACCTACTACCAGCGGGTGTTCGACCATTTCACCGCCTTCCAGCAGTGGGCCGTCAAAGAGTCGGTCGCGCTGAAATCGGCGTTCAACGTCGAGGAGGTCAACTGCGAGATCACCGACGAAACCTACCGCGTCCTGTCGCTGCCGTGTCTCTGTCTGGCGGTCTACGAGGACGACGAACTTCGCGGGGTCTACCCCCACACCGACGATGAGACGACGCGGACGATCAACCACTGTCTCGACAGGCTCGAAGCCAGCAGCCAAATCGAATACGCTGACTGATAGATTCGTCTCGAATACGGTCTCCTGCAGGCTGTTTTAGGTGTATGACTACTGTGGAAGACATCCAACTGTACCCCACATAACAGCTATTACATCGGGGGTGGACCTTCGAGATGAAGCGTCCGGCGAGGCGGGCCGTGCCGAGTGTCCCCCACACGTGCCGTGAGCGACAGCACAGCCACCTCTCGTCGGCGTCCAGGAGTCAACTATGAGTAACACAGAGTCCAGCCCAACGGAGTCGTACGGTCCAGCCGAACCCGAATCGGTGTCGGTTCCCCCAGAACTCACGTCGGACGGGACGAAGCTCGTCTACCTCTACCTCCAGGTCAGCGGCGAGTCGACGCTCGACGAACTGAATCGGTCCTTGGAGATGAAAACCATCTCGCTGCTCCCGATCCTGGAGACGCTAGTGACCAAAGACCTCGTGGACCGCCAGGACAACTACTACCTGCCCACAGCGACGTGACCCCGATCTCGGCGACAAACCACTGGCGATAAGCCACCGCACCACGACCGACTGGTATGCGTCAGTTCATCGTTCTCGGTCACGAGGCCCCAACCACGCCCGACTTTTCGCTCTCCGATCTCGCTGGCGGAGCCGGTCGGCTCGACGTGCTGTGTCGGTGTGTCAACGCCGGGCTGTTCCTCTCGCATGGCATCCGTGAGGACTGCCGCGTCCATCTCGTGTTGAACGACGAGTACACGATCCGGTTCGACGGTGCGACCGCCAAGCGACTGTATCCCAACGAGCGGGCGGTCGCCTCCCGTATTCAGGGCGCGCTCGAATCGACAGCCGACGCGATCGGCCACCAGCCCGCCGAGGTCTCGCCGGGCGTCGAACTGTATCGGATGGGGTTCGCGTCGACGCTCGAAACGGTCGCCAGCGATGGCACGGTCGTCGAACTCCACGAGGACGGCGAGCCGCTGACCGAGGCCGAGCCGCCCGCCGATCCGATCTTCGTGCTGTCGGACCACCACGATTTCACCGACGCGGAGGCCGAACTGTTGGCCGAAAACGCCGAGCGACGGTTCAGCGTCGGCCCCGAGGTCCTTCATGCCGACCAGACGATGACGGTTGTTCACAACTGGCTCGACACCGCGGGCTACGAGACGTACTGATCGGCGGATCACAACCATTAAAATCGGTGGCGGCGTCTGGTCGACTGCGGGCCGGTGGGGTAGCTTGGTATCCTTCGGCCTTCGGGTGGCCGTAACCGCAGTTCGAATCTGCGCCGGCCCACTTCTCCCGCACTCACCGAACGCCGAGTGACAACGAGGCGTTCCGACTGCGGGTGTGTGGAACACGCGACGATTCGAGCCAGCGAGTCGCACGCAACGTAGTGAGCACGTCTCGCCCTGTTCGAATCCGCGCCAGCCCATTTCTACCCCTCGTTTCGACCGGTTTTCGTCCTGGAACCACGATTGTACTCACCGGCGTTTTTATTTTGACGGCGGTTGTTGCCACGCACAGATGCCCGGCAGTATCCTCCCGCTGGTCCGCCAGCGCGTCGACGCCGTCAGTGCGCTCAAATGGGCGGTTCTGCTCGGCCTTATATACGCCGTCACGCGAAACCTCTCGCTCATTCTCGGGTTACTTACGGCTCTGTTGGTCACCGAAACCATCGACATCCTCGAAGTCCATCCCGCTGTCGACGAGCGGTGGGTGAAAGTCGGCTTGGGTGGGGTCCTGCTGTCCCTGAGTTGTCTCTGGCTCTGGGGCGAACTCCAGGAGCCCACAGCTGCCCGCAGGCTCTGGGTGCCGATCCTGGCTCTCGGAGGGAGTCTGTGGGTGCTCCTGGACGCCCGTGCGGATTTCGTCCAGGGTCGGCGGTTCGACGGGCGACGGTTCCACACCCCCGAACCGGACGATGAGCCGAGCGCCAGCGATGTAATGGTGCTCTCACAGCACGCCCAACTCATTGCGAACTCCGTTCGGGAGGGCCCGAAAACGGTCGGCGAACTCGCTGTCGACTGCGATCTCACCGAATCGCGGGTCCGTGAGGCAATCGAAATAGCCGGGGAAGATGGGACCATCTATCCAGTCGACCCCGACGCCGACGACCCACGGTACGCGCTGGATGAAGGGAAGATGGGTGCCAGCGGCGTCGGTCGACTGGCCGCTGGTGGCGTCTCCAGCGTGCTCCGCCGGCTGGCACGACCGTTCGTCGACCAGTTCTGAACACGGTACGTCCAGCGTCGACCATTATTTAAAAGTGGATTCTTCCTCCGATTGTGCGACCCCGAACACCAACAGCGCGGTGCCGAGCAGGGCCGAATTTTTCACGAAGTTGATCGTCTCCTGTTGTTTTTGCTCCTCGTCGACCGCCCAGAAGTCGTGCATCATCGGCGTGACGCCGAGAAAAAACGTTACCACCGATACTGCGGCGAGTTTGGGAACCCGCCACAATGTGATTCCGACCCCACCGAAAAGCAGGAGCCAGTGGGAGCCTTTCGTCGCCAGTTCGGGCAGTGGGACACCCTTCGCCTCGGCGTACTGGGCGCGCTCGTTGAGGTTCATGAGGCCATCGAGTGCCATCTGCGCGAGGAGCCCACCATAGAGCAGCCGACCGAGTCGAAACGCGGTCGTCCGGGCAGTTGGCCTCGACGGCGGGTGCTCGCTACTGTCGGGCTCTGTGGACTCGGATCGGGCTCGCTGGCGGAGCGGTTCGAGCATATCTATCGGAACGGCCGAGAGGCACTTAGGTGTCCTTGCCAGTCGCCTCGTCGGCGGCATCAGGTACCGTCGATCGCCGGTTCATCGCCGCCCGAGGGCTTCCTCGAACACGCGCTGGGCGCGTTCGTACGCCCTATCGCGGTCGACGATCGGCTCGGAGTACTCCGGAGCCAACTCCTCACGCTTCCCTGCTGAAAGGTTCGGCCAGTCGACGATTTTCTCGGGCTCCACTCCACGCAGTTCGGGAACGTACTCCGTCACGTACACCGCGTTATCGTCGTACTTCGCCATCTGGGCCACCGGATCGAAGATACGCACGTCGACCGTATCGGTCCCGGTCGAGGCGATCCACTGCCAGTTGGCGCTGTTGTTGGCCGGGTCGTGGTCGACCAGTTTGTCGGCGAAGTACGCCGCGCCCTTCCGCCAGTCGACCAGGAGGTGCTTGGTCAGAAACGAGGCGACGTTCTGCCGCGGGCGGTTGTGGATATTGCCCTCCCGGTCGAGTTGGCGCATCCCGGCGTCGACCAGTGGATAGCCCGTCTCGCCGCGTTGCCACGCTTCGAACTCCGTGGGGTCGTTCCGCCAGGCGATGGGGTTCGGGACCGTCTTGTAGTTCTCAGTTGGGAGTTCAGGGTTGTTGTACAGCAGGTGGTAGTGCTGTTCGCGCCAGGAGAGTTCGTAGCGGAATTTGTCGATATTCTGCCGTGCGGCGTCGCTGCTGGCAGTCTCGTACTGGTGGGTGGCGTCGGCCCACACTTCGCGGATGCCGATCATTCCAGCGGCGAGATAAGGCGAGAGCCGCGAGACCGCCCCGACCGGTCGGTCGACCGCGGCGGCCATATCATCCCGTGTGTCGTTGTACGTCCCGATCCCATCGGCGAGAAACTCGTCGTACCGCGATCTCGCGGCACGATACCCCGCTTCGGGGAGGTTGATATCGACCACCGCCTCCTGGAGTTCGGCATCGTCGGTCACCGCTGCGAGGGCATCGCTGCTCGGTGCCGCCGCGGGTGTCGGTTTCTCGATTGCCTGCCAGTCGGTGTAGAACTGACTGTGGCTCGGATACCGGGGCTCCAACCCTTCCGGGTCGACCAACACGAGGTCGGTCACCGACGCCGTTGGGGGGTGTCATCGACCTGCTGTTGGCGATCACGTCGGCGGGGCCGGTAGTGCCGGTTGTAATAGAGCCGGTCGGCGTCGTATTCGGCGGCGATCGCATCGAGTTCGGCGGCGGGATCACCCTCCCGAACGAGTAGGTCCGAACCGAGCCCGCGGTAGCACTGTTTGAGCCGTCGGATGCCGGTTATAAAGAATGCCCACTGGCGCGGACCGACCTGCTCGCGGCATTCGGGGTCGAGAATATACACCGGAAGCGTGGTGTCCGCATGCGTGGCCGCGGCCAGCCCGCAGTTGTCCCGAATCCGGAGATCCCGCCCCGAATCCGGAGATCCCGCTGGTGCCAGAAGAGATGCATACCCTCTGTTGGGCGTGGAAACGTATGATCAGTAGGGTCGAACCTATGAGAACAGTGTCTTTTTCGCGTGGCGGCTCTGTGGGGTACTATGGCCCCTTCGTTCTCGGAGGTCTCGCAGCCGCCGCTGTCGGCGCGCTGGCTGGCTGTAGCGAGACGATGGGGGACGCCGAGCCGACCGACGGGTCCGACCAAACGACGATGGAACGGGGGAACTCGATCTCCAGGAGGCAAACGTCGTCAGCGTGGTGGTGACTGCCCAATAAGGCCGCTACGAGTTCACCGTGGGACTACGCCACGACGATGCGGGCGAGGACGGCTACGCCGACTGGTGGCAGGTCGAACGGCTCGACGGCACCCGACTCGGACGCCGTGACTTGCTCCATTCGCACCCGAACTAACAGTCATTCGCGGACGTAGACTGTCCCTAACCGGCGTTAGAAGTCCTCTTCCCAGTCGTCGGAGAGGTCTTCGACCGCGTTGTCATCCCAGTCCTCACCATCGTCCCAATCCTCTCCTTCGTCCCAGTCTTCGCCCTCGTCCCAGTCGTCATCCATTCCGGTGTCACTTGTGTCAGCTTCCTCCCAGTCGTCATCTATTCCGGTGTCGCTTGTGTCACCGCCATCCACATCGTCAGTCATTCCGTCGGCGGTCGTGTCGTCCCACCCGTCGTTCGGACCACCGGACACACCGCCACCAGTCCCACCAGCCCCACCAGCGCCACCGGCCGACCCGGTACCGTCGGCCCACTCCTGGAGGTGGGCGGCGACGTACTCCTTGCCGCCGAGGCCGAACGCCAACCCAAGGGCCAGCGCCAGCCCGAGGCCGACGGCCGTCGAGAACGTCTCGCCGATCACGTAGACGATCTGGACGTTGATTCCCATGGTGTCGACACCCACGACGACGACCATGAAGTAGAGCAGCCCCTTGAGAACCGGCGAAACAACGGCCTGGACCATCCCCGACATGGAGCGTTCGGCGACGGTTCCAGCGTAGTTCGCGAGGAAAAACCCGGCCCCGATAATCGCCAGTCCGCCGAAAAACTGCGGGAGATAGCCGACGACCCCATTCAGCCACGTGTTCAGCCCACTGAGGCCGACGTATCCGGTAGCCATGCGGAAGGCGAGCAGTATTCCGTAGGCTTTGACGGCCGTACCTGCGATAAGCGCGAGACGTGGTCGGCCGCTAAACAGCGCAGCAAGCGGCGTGTTTGCCGCCCGTGCATCGAGGTTCGCGTAGGTGGCGAGCTGTGTCGTGAACCGGCCGAGCCCGATCGCGATTGCACTCCCGACCGCAACGATCAGTAGCGTCGTCGCGAGCGTCGGCAGGAACTCGACGAACGCGTTCATCCCGTCAGTGAGTATCCCAGTGGCCCTATTGACGACCAGCACGTTATGCATCGGCTACGCCCCCCGTCAGAACTGGTATCCTGACACTACGATCAAACATACAGTACGTATGAACAGAATGTGGTACATAACTTAGTTCATTTATCCTGCGGATTAGCAATCGGCGTCGGCCGCCCGGTCGAGTGCCTCTGGAGATCGGCGGCGGTCGCAGTAGAGAGTGCTGTCGAGGCTGTCAGTAGATGTCGATGTCGAGCGTATCGAGTACCGAGCCGACGAAGATCGCCCGCCGTTGGCCGCTCTCCGACCGGACGCCCTTATGAATCCCGGCGACGAGAAGCCCCTCGTCGGTCTCCAGGAAGTACGGCCCGCCGGAGTCGCCGCCCGCGCTGTGAGTATCGACGCCCAGCTCGCGGTGGCCGTCGGGGGCCTCCGTGAGCTCGGTGATCCGGCCCGCACACCGGCCCGAGACTGCGCCCTGTTTGTAGATCGGCCGCCCCTCGGCGTGGGCGGCTTCGAGCGCCGACCAGCTCGCGGCCCCGACGATCGGCCGGTCGTCGTAGCTGTTGCCGCCCGGATCGGCGAGAAACCGGCTCGGGTAGCTGTCCGTCTCAACGGCGACGGCGGCGACGTCGACCGTGTCTCCGGCCGCATAACACCGACCGATCGTGTGGGGTTGTCTGGACTGATACAGTTCGATCCCGCGGAGCGCGGCGGGGTCGTGGTCCTGTTTTTCCTCGAAGGTATGGGCAGTCGTGACGATCACGGCCCGCCCGTTTCGGAGCCCGCGGAACCCAGTCGAGGCGATCTTGCCGACCGTCTCGCTTCTGACTGCCGCCCCCATGGCGATCCCGTGTTTCCGGTATCGGGCATCGGCAAACCGGCCGAGGGTGTGCTGACAGTCGGCTTCCAGTCGCTCTGTCGGTCGGGTCCGAACCTCCACCTCGACGCGCCCGCTCTCCAGGAGCCGTTCCCCGATTCGCCCGGCGTCGAGCTCGTCGGCGATACGCTCGATGGCTCCCTCGACCCGGTCGGTCTCGACCGGGGCCGGACAGTCGACGAACAGTCGCAGACCATCGTCAGTGGATTGTCTGCTCACGCTCACCCGCCCGCTTGCGGTCTCCATCGCAGAAGAGAGTTCGGTCACGTCGGCGAGCCGACCCTGTAGTTCACCGGCGAGCGTTCGGCCAGCCGTGATCTCCTGGACGATCTCACGGTCGACCCGCATCGTCGCAGGTTCGTAGGTCGGCGGAGACGGCGGTGTCGACCCGTCGGCGTACTGCGCTTGGTTCGCCACACACTGACCACACTCGATCGGCACCGTGCCGGACGACGAGGACGCACGTGTCGGTCGAGACCCTGTGACAGCAACTCCTGTCGGAAGCAGCCCACTTACGGCACACGTTTTTAAAAACGCCCGTCGGTTCATCATCAGGTGGTTGCGGATAGCTACAGCTACGTATCACAAAGCTATGGTTGGCCCTCGCGGTGAGTGTCAGCGTCGACAACCGCTTGAACTGACCGGTTAGTCGCCGCCTAATCCGCCCCGACCACGAACCGGCTGTCGTCCTCGTCGCCCGCTGGCGTCGTCAGCAGCGAGACGCCGACGGTGAGCAGCGCACCCAGCGCCATCGCAGCCAGGGCGACATCCCAGCCGCCGTAGGTTCTGGCGAACAGCGACACGGTCGTTCCGGCGAGGTCGACCGGGACCGCGGGGACGAACACGTGGCTGAGGTAGAGCAGTTGACTGCCGACGATTCCGGCGAGAATCCCGTTTCGGGTCGTCCCCTGCCAGTAGAGTGCGACCATCACGGGGAGTGTCAACTGGGCGAACCCACCGAAGGCCGTGTTGCCGACCTCGATCAGCGTGCCGGGGCGGCTCAGACTGGCGACGAACGTGGCGGTCGCAAAGGCCGCCACACCGCCGCGGGCGAGCCAGGCCTCTCGGGACTCGCTCAGCGTCGGATCGACGAAGGGTCGGTAGAGGTCCCGGATGAAGTACGACGACCCCGACAGGAGCATCGAATCGGAGGACGACATCATCGCTGCAAGTGCGCCAGCGATCACGAGCGCGGCGAACCAAGCGGGCGTGTACTCCGATAAGAGGACTGGGAGGACGTTCGCCCCCTCCGGGACTTCGATACCGAGTCCGGCAGCCCAGGTCCCCAGCAGGAACGTCGGGACGAACAACAGCAACACGAGCGCCGGCCAGAGAACGAACGAGCGTTTGAGCACACGGTCGGAGCCAGCGACGAAGAACCGCTGGTTGATCTGCGGAAACATCGTGACGCCGAAGGCGATCACTACCGCCGTCGAGATGATATAGGCGGGCGTGTAGAAATCGCTGCCGAGTGCGAGAAACTCGGGGTTGCTCGACTCCAGCGCGGCGGTCGCCCCACTTGGCCCACCGACCGCCGACAGCACCCAGCCAAGGGCGATCCAGACCACCGAGAGCATGAACAGCCCCTGGATCGTATCGGTCCAGGCGACCCCGCGCATCCCGGCGATCACGACATACAGGATCATAAACGCCGTAATAAGGGCTGCACCGGCCCAGTAGGGGATCGCCCCGCCAGTGAGCCCGGTGAGTGCCTCGCCAGCGCCCATCTGCTGGAGCATCACGTAGGGGAAGAGCCAAAAGAGGCTGATACCAGCGACGAGCCCACGAAGGCGAGTCGACCCGAACCGATCGCCCAACATCTCCGAGAGCGTGACGTACCCCTCCTGCTGGCCGATGAGCCACTGTTTGTAGCCGATGAGATACCAGAGGATGGCGAACAACACCCCGTCCATCACGCCCATGACGAGAATCCACTCCGGTCCCCGGGCGTAGGCGAGGTTCGGGCCCCCGAAGAACGTAAAGGCCGACAGCAGCGTGGCGAAGGTCGTAAACAGCAAGACGAGCGTACCGATCGACCGGTTGGCCAGGTAGTAATCCTCGGCGACGTTTTCGGTCACGCGGTAGGCGACCAGCCCGATCCCCAACGCCAGCACCAGGTAGCCAACGACAATCCCCAGCTGGAGGCTCAGCTCAGCCATCGGTTACCCCCATATAGCGGTCCCAGTCAGTACGCGTGAACAGGTAGAACACGACGCTTGCGAGCCCCATCCAGCCGATGTGCCACCACAGCCAGATCGGGAGCCCGGCGGCCGTCCGTGGATCGCCCCACAGGAACCACGGCACCGAGAGGCCGACGATCACGGAGAACGTCACCACCCACAGCAGGGTTCGGATACGCGCTGTCATTACTGCGGATTGCCGACAGACACACCTAAATATTGCTAATCGTCCCCGGAGTGGCTTATTGAAGAGATTATCCCTTCAATACAGTTCCGTCGGTCCGACAGTCGGCTCCTTCGGCCGGTCAGGAGCTATAATCGGCTCCGACGCGAAGCCGCGAGTATGCAAACGGCTGTCCAGCTCTACACATTCGACGCCTCGCCGCTGTCGCTTTCGGCCCAGCTCGAAGCCGTCGCGGAGGCCGGGTTCGACGGCGTCGAGTTCGCGGGCCTCGGCACCGACCCCGGACCGGTTCGGTCGACGCTCGCTCGGTTCGATCTGGCTGCGCCGAGTGCTCACATCCCGCTGTCGACGCTCGAATCAGGGGTCGAAAGTGCAGTCGAGCCCTACCGTGAACTCGGCGTCGAGACGGTCGTGATTCCCTCCCTCGACCCAAAGCGGCTCCAGGAGGGAACGATCCGCGGGGCGGCAGCGGCCATCGATAGCGTGGCTGGGGCTCTCGACCGACAGGGGTTCGGGCTGGCCTACCACAACCACGACGCCGAGTTCGAGAGGATCGGCGAACTGTTCGCCCTGGACGTACTTTTAGCGGAAACCGGCGTCGGCCTCGAACTCGACGTCGGGTGGGCCGCCGCAGCCGATGCCGATCCGGTCGCGCTGATCGATCGGTATGCCGACCGCCTGACTGCGATCCATCTCAAGGACGTGCGGCTCGACTTGACTGCTCCGCGCGGTGGGGTTGCAGTCGACCTCGGCGAAGGGGATGTGGATCTCGACGGCTGTCTGGCTGTTGCGGCCGACGCCGACGTGGAGTGGATCGTCTTCGAGTACGACGCACCCCCCGAGCCGCTGGTCTCGCTGCAGGCGGCCGGTGACTGGATCGCCGGGAAAACCCACCACTGACCGCTTGCCGGTGGAATGTGTCGGTTGAGAATGGACGACAGCTATTTGGGACCACAGTATTTATATAGCGTGTTAGAGCAGTCGCGGATCGGCTCCGCATCTACAGTCATCAGCAGATTTCCGAGGGATACACATCATGGACGATACAGCCAAATACCTTATTCACGCCCGGATTGCCGCCGAGGGCGTCGTCGAGCGAAGCGACGTCGTCGGCGCAGTGTTCGGCCAGACCGAGGGGCTTCTGGGCGACGAGTTGGATCTCAGAGACCTCCAGCAGTCCTCGAAAGTCGGCCGCATCGATGTCGAGATCAGCTCCGAAAACGGCCAGTCGTTCGGCGAGCTCACGATCGCAACCAGCCTCGATAAGGCCGAGACGGCGGTGCTCGGGGCCTCGCTGGAAACGATCGAACGGGTCGGCCCCTGTCGGGCCTCGATCGAGGTCACCTCCATCGAGGACGTGCGGGCGGCCAAACGGCGGGCGGTCGTCGACCGTGCCAAGGAACTCCTCGCGACCGCCTTCGACGAGACCGCCATCTCCAGCGAGGAGCTACTGAGCGACGTTCGGGAGTCGGCCCAGGTCGAGGAGATCACCGAGTATGCCGGACTTCCGGCGGGGCCGAGCGTCGCCTCCTCGGATGCAATCATCGTCGTCGAGGGGCGGGCCGACGTGCTCCAGCTGCTGAAACACGGCATTAAAAACGCCATCGGCGTCGAGGGGACAAACATCCCCGAGGCAGTGGCCTCGCTGACCGCCGAAAAGACGGTCACCGTGTTCGTCGACGGTGACCGTGGCGGCGAGCTCATCCTTCGTGAGTTGCTGCAGGTCGGCGACGTCGACTACGTCGTCTTCGCCCCGGCCGACCAGTCGGTCGAAGACCTCTCGCGGAAGGAGATCCACGGCCTGCTTCGGGAGAAGATCGCCGCCGACCGGATCGGCGACGCCCAGAACATCCGAGAGACCATCGCCGGACTGATCGAAACTAGTGATCTCGATTTCGCCGTGAGCGATGCCGACGAGGGGTCGGCGGCCGACCCAACGGACACCGCCGAAACGAACGATGCCGAGGTGACCGACTCACCGACGGAGGTCGAGGTCATCCCGACCAGTTCGGACGATCTATCCGGAGACGACGCCGAGATGTCTACAACGGAACCGGAACCGCCATCCACAGCCGATCCGGAGCCGACGCCCACAGCCGACGAAACAGTCGACATAGAGCCAACGAACGGAGCGGACAGTCCCGAAACAGCCGATTCCGAGGCGACCGACGACACCACGGCAGCCACGGAAAGCGACACACCCGCCACCCTCCGGAGCCACGTGCGCGCAGTCATCGGCGAGGGAACTGGAACCGCCAGGCTCCTCTCGGAATCCTTCGAGCTGTTGGCGGAGGTCGACCCCGAGGAGCTCGTTGCGACGCTCGAAACCGCCGACGAGGCGTTCGCCCTCGTTTTCGATGGCGAACTCACCCAACGGATGCTCGATGTGGCCGCCCAGCGCGGCCTCGACCACGTCGTCGTTCGATCGACCGGCGAGTTCGTCAAACAGCCGGTCGGCACCCGGGTGCTGACCGCCGAACAACTCCGAGCGGCCGAACTCGATGTCGAAGCGTAAGTCGACGCCTACTCGCTTTTAAACGACGGATACCGAAGCGTTATGCCCTCGCTGTCTTTGAACAGCTCCGGCGACCGCTCGGCTTCGACGAAGCCAACACGCCGATACAGCGACCGGGCAGGCTCGTTCTCCGCCGCGACGTGAACCGTCACTGCATGTGTTGTGTTGTCACAGATTTTATTTAAAAGAGCAGTCGCGCGCCGTTCCCGGCGGTGGTCGGGATCGACAGCAAGCTCCGCGATATGGATCGGTCCCTCGCCGACGGCGAGCAGGTAGCCGACCGGCCGGTCGTCGCTGTCGGGACTCACCAGGAGCCGCGAGGTTCGGATCGGAACCGAATCCGATCGCTCGGCGATCGCCGTCGACAGCAGCGTCGGGCTCGGCTCAGAGAGATGCGATTGGAGCCGCCGGAGTGCGGCGGAATCGTTCTCTCGGGCGGGACGAACGGGTGGAGACTGTGGGGCCATCAGAGCAGCCAGACCGCGAGGCCGGTGCTTGTCAGGCCACCGCTCAGTGTGGCTAGGAAGTTGACCCACTGGTTGCCGAGTCGTCCGCCTTCGAGTGTCGCCCCCAGCAGGCTGTCGACGGTCATCCCGACGAAGCCGCCGAGGGCAACGACAGCCGCGGCAGCCCACATCGCCCCCAGCGGAAGCACAGCCATCGAGAGCACGCCCGTTATGCCCGCGCCAGCCAGCCCGGCTAGCTCGCCCTGCCACGTCACCGCGCCGTCGGTACCGGGGTCGACGCGTTCGAGCGTAGTAATGAGCCGTGGGCTGTCGAAGAGGCCGCCGATCTCGCTCGACAGCGTGTCGCCGAGCGCGGTCGCCAGCGAGCCGCTGAACGCGAAGAGAAACGCGGCGGCCAGCGGGCCTTCGCCTTCGACGATTGCGAAGCCCAACACGGCGACGAGTGCGACCGCCGCGTTCGCCAACACGTTGCCGGTGCCGCGAGCCCCGTCGTTGCCTTCGGCGACACCACGCTGTTCCTTGTCGCCGTAGCGGAACTTCGAGGAGAGCCCACCGATGCCGAAAAACGCGATCAGGACCGCAAACCAGCCGAAGCCGCCGAGAACGATCATCAGCACGCCGAGCAGGACGCCGGTGAGCATCCCCGACACCGAAGCCGTCCCCAGTCCGTAGGAGACCGCCCCGAGGACGACAGTGACCACCAGCGCCGCTACCAGTTCGACCGGCGGCACCGTCCCGACCAGTTCGGCGAATAGCCAGACTACGAGTCCGACCGAGAGCAACACCAGCGGGTCGTCCCGCTCATAGAGGAGTTCGCGGAGCAGGGCGGCGATCAGCGCACCGACAATCGCGAGAAACGTGATCACCGACCACTCAGTGTTCCCCCCGAGTTGAAGATCGACGAGGAACTGACCGGTGATTCCGGCCACGAAGCCGCTGGCGACGAAGCCAGCGACCGTCAGAAACGGTTGACTCGTCTGCGAGCGGACGGCCTCCATACCGAGGTTACCGAAGCCGAGGATCAGCAGAGTCGCAACGAAAATCCCAACCGGCAGCGGCGTCTGTGGCATCGTCGCCAACAGCGCGAGGGCCGCCGCAGCGAGCGAAAAGCCAGCCAGCCCGTTGAGTCGGCCGTCCTCCCAGTCGCCGGGACGGGCGAACAACTCGAATACGGGACCGCTGCTGACCGTTATCGCCGCGAGGCCGATCAGGGCGAACGGGACCACCAAAGCCGGGCCGAGCACCGGAGCCGCCAACCCCAGGCTGGCGACGGCGGCGAACCCTCCAGCGCGTCGGAGCCGGTCTGTCACACCACGGGATATCTCCGAGACACACTTAACGGTCCCGACATCCCGAAACGGCGTGTGAGTCGGTGACAGCGAGCTTTTTTAGGCCGTAGCGTGTGGCTCCGGTAGTGCTGTACGATACCTATCTTTCCGTCCGTCTCCGCCGTCGGTCGCAGGACCCCCCTCGACACGTCGCGGTCGTCATCACCGAGCGCGATCTGCTCGAACAGGGGGCCTACGGGACGCTGTCGTCGTTTTTCGAGTGGGCCGTCGAGTACGGGGCCGAGCGGATCACCGTCTCTGTGAGCGTCCTCGATGAAGCTGTGGTGCCGACGCTTCGACGGGAACTCGCCGAGCTGTCGGCTCCGCGCCCACTGGCGGTCAGAACCCCCAACGACACTGAACAGGCCGACGAGCCGATCCAGATCTCGATCGGCCTCGGCGGGAAACGGGAGTTCACCGAAACCGTCCGCCAGCTCGCCGCCGCCGTCGATGCGGGCGAGCTCGCTCCCGAAGAGATCGAGGCCGAGCATATCGACGACCGGCTCGTCTTTCGCGAGGAGCCCGATCTCGTTATCAAAACCGGGGCCGAACGGCTCTCGGATTTCATGATCTGGCAGTCCGTCTACTCGGAACTCTACTTTACGGATGTCAACTGGCGGGATTTCCGCAAGCGGGACTATCTACGGGCGCTCCTGGACTACGAGGATCGACAGCGACGGTTCGGCGAGTAGCCGCTCCCTAATCGGCCGACGACGCCGGGGTATTTTCCGTTTCGTCGGGCCCGACGATCTCGGTCGACCGCTGGGTTTCGAGTTCGTCGTCGACGGCCTGCACACCGGCCTGCGGAAGCTGGTCGCGGAGCCGTCCGGCCACGCGTTTGGCTTCGTCGAGTTCGAGACTCCCCAGCGCCCGCATGAGGGTGACCGCACGGTCGACCTTGGTTCGCTGCCAGGACTGCTCGCGGGACTCGTAGGTCCGGATGCCGCGGAGGAAATCGATCTTCGAGAACTCCGGCCAGTAGGGTGCACAGAAGTAGACCGCCGCTTCGTTGCCGTTGGCGTGCCACGGCAGGAAGTTCGAGGTCCGTTCGTCGCCGCCGGTCCGGATGATGAGATCGACGTCCCGGACCGGCTGGCGGTAGAGGTGGGATTCGACGGTTTCGACGTCGATTTCGTCGGGCGCGAGCTCGCCAGCCCCGACGGCCGCAGTGACCTCGCGGGCCGCCCGGAGGAGTTCGTTGCGGCCACCATACGCGAGGGCGATGTTGAGCCGGAAGCTGTCGTAGTCGGCCGTCTCGGCCTCGGCGTAGGCGATGGCCTCCTGGACGCGGTCGGGGAGCCGGTCGATCTCGCCGATCGCCCGGATACAGACCTCCCGGTCGTGGAGCCGGTCGCTGTCGGCGAGTTCCCGGAGTTTGGAAGCGATCATATCGAACAAGGGTTCGTTCTGCTCGGCGGGGCGGTCGAAGTTCTCGGTCGAGAACGTATACAGCGTCAGCTCCTTGATATCGACGTCGTCACACCAATCGAGGACCTGTTCGGAGGTCTCGGCACCGGCGCGGTGGCCGTCGGGTGCGTCCTCGCCCTGTTTGCGGGCGTAGCGCCGGTTGCCATCCTGGATGATTGCGACGTGTGTCGGCCCGTCGCCGATCTCGCGGTGGAGGAGCCGCTCGTACGTCCGTCCCAATCGTCGACTAACCCACGAGTACATCTACACGTAGTGATTGCCTGCTGGTATGTGTCTCTTGTTATTCGATTTCGTGACTGTCGGTCTCACCGTGAGTTCACCGTCTGCACGTGGCGGCGGCGAATGACTCCGACGTTGTTGGCGACGTTCTCGGTCAGGGTCCGGAAGGCGTCGGCCGTCTCGCCCTCGTCCAGGACGACCGGTTCGCCGCCGTCGCCCCCGGCCCGGACGGCTGGATCGAGCGGGATCGCCCCGAGGAACGGGAGGTCCTCGTCGTCGGCGAGCGACCGGCCGCCGCCGCTGCCGAAGATATCGTGTCGACCGCCGCAGTCGGGACACCGGAACTCGGACATGTTTTCGGCGATCCCCAGGACGGGCGTTTCGTGCTGGCCGAACATCCGCAGTCCCTTGACGGCGTCGTCGAGGGCGACCTGTTGAGGCGTGGTGACGATGACTGCACCAGTGAGGGGGAGCGTCTGGAGGACGGTCAGTTGGGTGTCGCCGGTTCCCGGTGGGAGATCCAGGACGAGGTAGTCGAGTTGGCCCCAGTCGACGTCGTCGACTAGCTGGGTCAGAATTTTGTGGACCATCGGCCCCCGCCAGATCACGGGGTCGTCCTCGCCGACGAGAAAGTCCATGCTCATCAGTTTCATGCCGTAGCGCTCCGGCGGGATCAGTGTCTTGTCCTCGGTGGCCTCGGGGCCCTCGTTGCTTTTGACCATCCGGGGGACGTTCGGGCCGTAGATATCGGCATCGAAGAGGCCGACGCGCGCGCCGAGTTGGGAGAGCCCCGCCGCGAGGTTGACTGCGACCGTCGACTTGCCGACCCCGCCCTTGCCGGAGGCGACGGCGATGATGTTTTTGACGTTCGGCAGCACCTCGTCGTCCGACCCCAGCGATTTGGGGAGGCCCGCACTGATCGAGAGGTCGATGTCGGGGGCTTCCTCGGCGAAGACCTCCCGCACATCGTTGGCGATCTTCGATTCGTGCGGTGCGTAGGGGGCACCGAGGGCAAGCGAGACGTTGACCTCGTCGCCGTCTGCGTCGACCGCGTTGACCAGCCCCAGCGAGACGATATCATCACCGAGATCCGGGTCCTCGACCGTCGACAGCAGTTCGAACACGGCATCGTCGTTCATGCCCGTAGGTCGGCGCGACCGCTGAATAAGGATTTGGTCCGCGTACGCAAACAGGGATGCCAGCTACTCAATGACGGCCGTTGCGTTGGCGGTCTGGCGGTCGTTCAATCGCAGTTCGACCGTGTACTCTCCCGGCTCCGAGGGGTTATCGATAGCAGGATACTCAACGGTGACGACATCACCTGACTGGAGCGTATAGCCCGACTCAAGGGAGATATCGAAGGAGTAGGCGTTGTTGTTGACGCCACTGATGTGGGTTTCGTTGAACGTGCGTTCGGTGGTTCCGTCCCCGTCGGAGTCGACGCCGATCTCGATTTCGTCGTGTTGGGCCGCGTCGACGACGAACTCGTCTCGGGGATAGGTGGCTCCGATCTCGTTCAGTTCGTCACCGGTCGTCGTTTCGTCGACGGTGATTCCGAGGGACTGTGTCACATCCGTCGCCCCGGCGGTGTCGTTTTCGATACTCGTTCCGTTGTCCGCGTCGGGTCCGTCCGCCGCGGGTGCTCCGCTACAGCCCGCGAGTACGACGATCAGCACGAGACCGATCGTCTGGAGGCGTTTGTTCACAGGAACGCCTGAATTTCCGTCGGTGAATACCTTATGGGATAGAGACAGAACTGTCGTCCTGAGGGAGCCGATCGTGGAGCGTCCGAAAACCGTTTATAAGGTTTTTGTGGCGTTATCGACCGTCGACCAGCGTCCCGGCCCGCTCGCCAGTTAAAAAGTCTCCAACCGCATCGGGGCCGAAAATGTGGGCTGGTGCACCCAGATCAAGGAGTTCCTGGACCTTCCCGGCCATCCCGCCGCTGACATCTGTCGACTCGCTGTCGCCGAGGACCGACGCGACGTCCTCGAAGGATCGGACCTCTTCGATCACCGCGTCGTGCTCGTCGAGCACGCCCGGCACGGTCGAACAGAGGCCGACGCGACTCGCTCCCAGCGAGTCGGCGAGGCTGGTCACGATCTCGTCGCCGCTGAGAACCGTGACGCCCTCATTTGCGTGGGCGATCACGTCCCCGTGGAGGACCGGGACGAAGCCTTCCTCCAGGAGCCCCTCCGTGGCCCCGGCTGGCAACGACAGCACTCCCTCGGCGTCACGCGCGGCGACCGACAGCGGATGGACGGGGAGGGCGGCCACGCCGCGCTCCTGGAGGCGGTCGACCACCACACCGTTGAGCCGCTTCATCGCGCCGTGGATCGCGGTTGCGGCCGCCGCATCCGAGGTGCCGGTGGTCGTCGACACACCGTGGTCGGCCGCGTGGACGTGGCCGAAACTCCCGCCGCCGTGGACAACGACGAGCCGACCGTCTTCGCTTTTACTTGTCGAGGCGACCGCGTCCAGGACACGATGTAAAGCCTCGTCGTCGACTGTCTCCGGCGAATCTTTATCAGTGATGACGCTGCCGCCGAGTTTGAGGACGACGAGATCGGAGTCTGTGCCGGTCATCTCTCGGCTTCGCCCTCCTCGACGCGGACGCCCTCGGTGGCGAGTTCGGCGCGGAAGGAGTCCTCACAGCCGGGCGTGTATTTGAGGCTGGTCTGGGTTTCCTCGGTGCGGTCGAGGGCGACGATACAGCCGCCGCCGCCCGCGCCGGTCAGCTTCGCGCCCTCGGCTCCGGCCTCGCGGGCGGCCCACACCATCGTATCCAGTGATCGCGAAGAGACGCCCAGGGCCGACAGCAGGCCGTGGTTGATGTTCATGAGATCGCCGAGTTCCGAAACCAGGTCGTCGCTCGGCTCGGCGTCGGGGTCGGCCTCCCGCAGTAACTCCTCGCCGGTCGCCACGATATCGCCGATGGCTTCGACCGTGTCGGCGGCGAACTCGTAGCGATCTCGCAGCGCCCGCACGTCGGCGACGAGTTTCCCGGTGTCGCCCGCACCACCGTCGAACCCGACGACAAAGGGGAGCGTGGGCGTCGTCAGTTCCGTGCAGTCGTCGCCAGCGACGCGGACCGCCCCGCCCATCGTCGAACAGAAGGTGTCGGCTCGTGATGCTTGGCCGTCCTGGACCTCGAACTCGGCCTGATACGCGCGGTCGGCCAGCTCGCGACGATCGAGCGGTTCGCCCAGTGCGCGCGTTGCAGCGTCGATCCCGGCGACGACGACGGCCGCCGAGGAGCCGAGTCCTGCCCCGAGCGGGATCTCGCTTTCGACGGTGATATCAAACCCCGCCTCGGGGGCATCGGCTGCCTCACGGGCCTCCTGGACCGCCGCGTCGATGTAGCCCATCGCGGCGTCCAGCAAGGGTTGGGGCACGTCGACGTCCGGTCGGTCGGTCGTCGCTCCGGCGTACTCGACGACGAACCCGTCGAGGGAGAGATCCGCCGCCTCGACGCGGACGTGGTCGTCCTCGCGTGGCTCGGCGGTCACGGTGGCACGTTTCTCGATGGCACACGGCACCGCTGGCTCGCCGTAGACGACCGCGTGCTCGCCGAAGAGATAGACTTTCCCGGGTGCGCTGACGGTTGTCATTTCGCGTGCGCTCCGTCGGCTCGGGTGACTCGCAGGGTTCGATTCATGGTGTATAAATAGGTTACTATAGCGAGGGTTTTTATAGGTCCCTATAAATTATTCAGTACGCGAGACGCCAGCCGTTCGGCGGATGGCCACCGCGGTTGAGGTGCGGCATGCGCCCTCCTCAAGGGAATTGGGAATGGACGTCCGGTCCGCAATTGTGCGGATCGATGTTTTTGGACTACTCGGTGAGTCGCCGGACCGTCTGGGAGATCTCGTCGATCGTTTCGGCCTGCTGTTCGTTGGCGGCGGCGATCTCCTCGGCCTCCTCGGCGACGGTGTCGGCCCGGTCGACGAGGTCGTCGAGCATACTGGCGACCTCCTCGGAGCTGGCGGCCTGCTGGTCGGTCGCATCCGAGACCTCTCTGATCCCGTGGGCGGTCTCCTCGACTGCGGTGGCGATGTCGTCGAGAAGTGTCATCGCCTCGTCGACGCGTTCGACGCCGCGTTCGATCTCTTCGGTCGTCTGATCGAGGCTCTCGACGGTCTGTTCGGTGTCGCTCTCGATGGCCGCCACGAGGTCCTCGATCTCCTGGGCGCGCTCCTGGGAGTCGCTCGCCAGGGATTTCACCTCATCGGCGACGACTGCGAAGCCCGATCCGGCTTCGCCCGCGCGGGCGGCCTCGATCGAGGCGTTCAGCGCGAGGATGTTGGTCTGTTCGGCGATATCGTTGATCACCTCGACGACGGAATTGATCTCGCTGACGCGGGCTTGGAGTTCGTCGACATCGGTCGAGACCTCCGCGACGGCGTCGCCGACATCGTCCATGACGCCCATCGCGTCGTCGGCGGCGTCTTGGCCGTCCTCGGCCAGCTCTTGGGCGCGCTGGCTGTTCCCTTCGACCTCGGTGGCGCTGGAGGCGATCTCCTCGACGGTCGCGCTCATGTTCGAGACCTCGCTGGCGATCGATTGGACCCGGCCGGACTGCTCGTCGGCGAGCGTCGAGATCTCCTGGGAGGACTGGGCGACGTCGTCAGAGGAGCGCTGGAGTTCGGCCATCGGCGTTTCGAGATCCTCTTCGACCTCGCGGGCCAGCTGCTCGCGGCGCTCGACCTCCGTTTCGAGTCGCTGGCTGTAGGAGTGGATGTAGGTGTCGGCGACGACCTGCATATCGAGGTTGATGATCCGGAGGACCGACGTGATGTCGGCCCGCAGCTCGTCGATCTCCTCGGCGACGATCTCGTCGACGGCCGCCAGTGGCTCGTCGCTGCCGTTCTTGACGGCTGCGGTTCCCCCGTCGGTGGCGGCATCGCCCAGCGCCGACCGCAAGCGTTCGCTCAGTCGGTTGGTCGCCTGCTCGGTCAAAAGCGGGAGGATGAGGTCGTAGTAGACGCCGTACTGGCCGATGTAGTGTTTCATCGGCATCTCCAGGATGTCGTGGAGCTTGCCGATGCGAGCGCGGTTGTTGAAGTACTGCTGGTCGTAGTTGCCGCCGGCGAGCGTTGCGAAGTACGCCTTTTGAGTCTGTTTGAGCGCCTCGACATTCTTCGACGATCGGCCGATGACCTCGACCGTATCGTCGTACTGGGTGAGGTTCTCGTAGAACAGCTCGGCGATCTCCTCGGTGTGTGCTTCGAACAGCGATTCGAGCGCCGCCAGTCGCTCGGCATCTTCCTCGTCGAAGTCGACGAAATCCTTCCGCCAGGCGATCTCCTCGCCGTCGAGACCGATATCCCGGACGAGCGACTCGACATCGACCCGGTCGTTGAATCCTCCCCGGCCGAACATCGCCGCGTAATCAGTCATATGCGCATAAAACCACAACCGGTATTTATACCTGTAGTGTGGGAATTCAGTTTTGATATTTTGATTCGGGCGGCTGTGGGTTATTTAAAAGGACTCGGCCGCCTCTCGACGCTGCCATCGGGCTGTCGGATCAGCGCAGAAAGCGTCTCCGGCGTCTCGACGAAGACGGCCTCACCACCTCCGGTGGCGGTGGTCTCGTCGGGGTCTCCCCGACTGCCTGTGGACGGGGAGTCGAGGTTGTTTCGAAGCACGTTCTGACAGTGAACCCGGCCCTTCGTCGTCGGTGTGTCGTGGCGGGTGTGACCGACGACCTGCGGGGGTGCGTCGGCCGACAGATGGTCGAAATGGAGCCACACCAGTCCGGCCTCGGGGCCTTTCAAATGGTTCCGGCCGATGCCCAACACCGCCGGGAACTCCGTTATCAGTCGTTCCTGCATCGCTCGATCCTCGTCGGTCCCGATTGCCTCCTGGAGCGTTTCGGCGGCGGCGACGAGCGACTCGGTTGCCGCGGTGACGTCGTAGGGCTCGTCGGCCCCGGCGTGGGCGTAGGTGACTCTGTGTCCCGTATACGCGGCGACGATGTGGCCGTCGATGATCGCCTCGCAGAGTCGGCGGCGGGCAGCATCGTCGACCTGTCCGGAGAACCACTCATCGAAGCCGAACTGGTCGGGCGACAGCACCAGCGCCTCGTGGTTGCCGAGAGTGACTCGTACGCGGCCGGGCGGGGCCTCCGCGGTGAGTCGGGCGACGAGTTCGAGGACGCCCTCGTTGGCCGGGCCGCGGTCGACCAGATCGCCGTTGAAAACGAGGACGTAGTTCTCGTCGGCCCAATGGAGCCGTCCGTCGTCGTCCTCGACCACGACCGGCGGGTAATCGGGGTGATCGGCGAGTGTCAACAGCGCGCTTCGGGCATCGTCGAGATAGCCATGGATATCGCTGATCGAGACGATCGTCGGCGGCTCCGCATCGCCATCGGCAGCAGCGACGAGGCCGTCGACACCGTCCCGGAGCGAGTCGTCGAGGTCGGAATCCGGCAGTCGAGGAAGCATCTACTCGCACTGAGGGGCGCACAACACATAATTGTCCACGACGCGACCGGTCAGGTAGACCAGCAATCCGATGCATCCGTTTCCACCCGTTCCCCACGTCGACGATGCTCCCGACGCGCTCCTGGAGTCGGGCCACCTGTGGCTGCTCGAAGCGGTGGCTGGCGCGCCGCTGCGGTTCCGGCTCCGCGAATCGGGGCTCATCGAGTTCGGCGACGCCAACCGCGTCTACGGGAGTCCCGACGAGCTGCCGCCGCAGTACCGCCACGTGGTTCGGCATATCCAGGAGACCCTCGACCGTGAGGCGCTCCGGGCGGCCCTCAAGGATGTGGAGGCGATCACCTTTTTCGGGGAAGCGATGCAGTATCGGGGCCTCGAGTACGACTGGGCGCGGACACCCTCGTTTCTGGGGACCGACATTTGGTCGGCCGAGACGGAGCGGTTCCGCCCGCCGGATGCGGTCGACGGGATCTTCGAGCGGCTCGGTCTCGCGGCCGTCAATCCGATCGATCAGGAGCTTCGGGCGCGTGATTTCGACCCCGCCAGCTACCGGATTCCCGACTCGGCGTGGTACGACGGCCCGGCGGCGGGCGTGGTGGTCCGCGACAAGTCGGGCCACCGCGGACGGCTCCCGAATCCCACGGTCCAGATGGCTGACGCCAGCGATCCGGAAGCGCTGGAAAAGACAACCGCGGCCGACCTCGCCGACCGCTACGGGAGTCACCGACGACTCACACGGTTGAGCGAGCGGCTGCGCGAGGTGGGTCAGCCGGTGACCGTCGAGGCTCTCCTGGAGCGGACGCTCGATTCGGCGTTCCGCGAACTCGATCCGCGGCGCTTCGAGACGAGCCTCGACCGCGGGGCGGTCCGCGCCGAACTGGCGGGCCGAATCGGGCAGTTTGTAAACGAACAATGATGTATGATTTGGGGTTCTGTCGTCTCGGACCCGACGTGGGTCGTCGGTTCACCCCAAGAGACTTTTTATGCCTCATACCCTATGTACCGGTACTTGAATGACGGGACACGAATCTCGACCTCCCGGTGTGGACCACGAGGCTGATCTCGCATGGTGCCACGAGACGGTCCAGGGGGTCTCTCGGACGTTTGCGCTGACTATCGACGTGTTGGATGAACCGATGTCGGATCACATCTGTTTGGGCTATCTGCTCTGCCGGGTCGCCGACACCATCGAGGACGCGGGCCACATCCCGCCGGAGCCGCAGGCCGCGCTACTCCGAACCTACGACGAGGCCCTCGATCCGGACAGCGAGACCGATATCGAGGCGTTTCGGGCCGCCGTCGACGGGTGGCTCCCCGAGGCCGACGAGCGGTCGGCCGACTGGCGGGTCGTCGCCGAGGCCCCACGAGTGATTGCGACCTTCGAGCAGCTTCCCGCCGATGTCCAGGAGGCCATCATCCCGCCGGTCCGTGAGCTGGTCGAGGGGATGGCGATGTTCGTCGACCGCCACGCCAACGCTGGCGGGCTCCGGATCGACAGCCGCGACGAGCTCGAAGAGTACTGCTACTACGCCGCCGGGACGGTCGGCAACCTCATCACGAACCTGCTGACCCGCGGCGAGATCGCCGCCGACCGCCGCCAGCGGCTCTACGACACGGCCGTCGAGTTCGGCCTGCTGTTGCAGTTGGTGAACATCTCGAAGGACGTCTATGACGACTACACCGAGGAGAACAACGTCTATCTCCCCGCCGAGTGGTTGGCCGACAAAGGGATCGACCAGGAGGCCGTCGTCGAACCCGAAAACCGCGAGGAGGCCGCCGAGGTCGTGGGCCGGACCGCCAGCCACGCCCAGTCGTTCCTCACCGATGCCGAGGGGTACCTCAAGGCGATGCCGCTCCGCCACGGCAACACGCTGGCCGCGTGGGGCGTGCCGTTCCTGCTGGCGGTCGGCACCCTGCGGGAACTCACCGCCAACCCCGAGGACGCGCTGACCGAACGCGGCGTGAAGGTCTCCCGCCAGGAGGTCTTCGCGGTGATGGGCGCGATGCGAAACGAGGGGAAGGAGTCGTTGAGCGAACTCCGGAAGGCCATCTCCCAGCGACCCTACCATCTGGTTGCGAAAAACGCCGACTGACGCTCCGTATCCGGCACTCGATTCGAGCTGTCGACCGACGGACGGTTTCGGCTGTCAGATCGACAACCTCTCTTTAACTGTCGAGTGCATCGAGAACCGTTTCACACGCGGCCGGGACGCTCCGTGCTCGCAGAGTTGCCGCGGTATACTCGACGATCGGATGATCGAGCTGTGCGGATCGGACGTCGCCGCTTGACTGTCTCAGACGGTCGTCGGCAAAGCTGACCGACCGCGCGGCGTCGGCGAGCATCGGCCGCGAGAGGTCGGCGCGCGGACTTTCATCGAGTGCGGTAGTGATCGCGTCGACTGCGGCGGTGCGGGCGGCTCGAACGTCGGCGGTCGTCTCGGGACGGTCGATCCCCTCGTCGAATCGGTCGCCGAGCCGGTCGGCGGCCAGCAGCGCCGTGAGCCCCTCGGTCGCCGCCAGCAGCCCGCTGGCCGGACCGATGGGGTCGTAGACCCGTTCGGTGTTCACGTCGGCGTCGTCTCGCAGGTCGTCCCAGAGCCGCCAGCGAAGCCGGTCGTCGCCGTCGGGCTCCGGTGGGATGTCCTTCTGTCGGCGCTGTATGTCGGTTCGGAGCGTCTCGGTAGCCGCCGACAGCGTCTCGTCGACCGATCCGGCGTCGTCCGGCAGCGTCGACTGATACCGATCGTACAGATAGCGGGCGTCGTCGAGCTGTGTCCGGGCCGATTCGACGTGGTCGCCCCACGCGGCGACGGTCAGCAATCGGCTCGACTCCCAGTTGTTCGGCGTGCGACCATCTTCGAGCACCGAATCGAGTAGGCGTTCGGCCTGCCCGTAGACCAGCGCGGCCGTGACGGGATCGGAACCGGAATACGCGAAGTCAGTGCGGAACGACTCGGCCTCACCGACGATCTCCTGGAGTTCGCTCCGCAGTTCCGCTTCGGTCAACCCGCGGTCGACGAACGCCCAGCCAGCGGCCGCATACCGGGCCTCCGACCGTGCGTGGCGGAGTTCGGTGAGCGCCACGAGTCGGCTGGGTGCGGTGCGGGCCGCGGCAACGTGGTCTGTCGCCTCGCTGGCGGCCTCGGTGAGTCGCTGCCGAATGTGGCCGTTCGGCACGCTTTCGGGACCGAACGGGATGGGGAGATCGGCGAGCAGCTCGTCGACCCGCTGTGCCGAGGCGGCGAGCGTGGACTGCTCGATGTCGATCGGGAGGGTGTCTGCCACGATCGGGTCGGCAGCATCGTCGGGAACGATCTCACGGAGCCGAAGCGCGCTGATCGTCTCGTCTTCATTATTTCTGTCGCCATCGAGGGCGCTACAGCCCGCCAGCAGCGTCGCCCCCGCGACCGTCAGTACGCCCCGTCGGGTCGTTGAGGGGTCGGTCATAGCAGTCCACTCCCGTCTAGGGACGACGAACTGCTGTTCATTCGTGGCACTGGCTCAGTCGACTGGTTCATGCGGCTGCTGTTGCTCCGACGTTCGGCCGGGTAACACCGACTGCTGCTCGTACTCGACCCGTATCCACTGATCTCGTCCGCATCGAGTGCGACCGGCAGCCGGAAGAGCCGCGATTCGAAGGCAGTCGCCTCGGCCGTACACTGTTCATCGTAAGGGCGGAGCACCCGGCCGTAGTCCGTCCGGATCTCGTTGTCCTGCCAGCTGAGATAACAAAGCGAGAGCCGAAAACACTGGTCGACCTGTCTCGTTTCGAGGTACAGGCTCTCGGCGTCGAAATCCGTCGCCGAGACGAACGACGCGAGGTCGGTGTCGTCGCTGCTGTCTCCACCTGCGTCGTCGACCAGCCGGTCGGCCATCGAGGCGGAGTCGACGAGCGTCGTCCGTGGGTAGTGCTCGCGGATCGGTGATGGGGTCTCATCCTCACTCGAATCGGTTTCAGGGAGGCGGATCGGTGGCTGTGCCGAGTCGGTGCGACGGAACAGCGTCGGCGGCGCTGTCGTGGTCTGTTCGTCGGGGATGGTTCGGCCCGGTCCGTCGGTCCTGGAGTGTGACTCGCTCGAACTGCTCTCGGAGCTGAGACAGCCAGCCACCCCGCCTACAGCGGCTGCGGCGACAGCCAGAACCCGTCGGCGCGTGTGAGAATCCATCAGTATGGGTGACACTCAGCGCGTCTATTAAAAATGGGTTCGGGAGATGTAAAGGGCTGTTTCAGTTATCTCGCGGTCGAAAGCCGACGAATCCACGCGTTTTTATCCGTGGTAGCGGAACGTGTGGTCATGAGCTTCGAGAAAGACGACGAGGCCGTGCTGCACGACAAACACAGCGAGTACGACGGCGAGACGGGAACGATCACGCAGGTCGTCGAGAACATGTTCGGCGATGCGACCTACACGATCAGTTTCGAGGAGGGCCAGGAGACCGGCGTTCCCGAAGACGACCTCGAAGCCGTCGAGGGTGAGGCCGACGACGACGAGTAACGCCCACCGCGAGCCGAGCGCTTTTTCCCTCCAGTCACCAAGAGGTGGATAATGCCGAGAGTGCCGTTTCACTACATCGATCTCCGGACCTTCTGTTATGCGACCGAGGACGAAAAGCGGGTCGAGGAGGCGATTCGCGCCTTCCTGCCGGAGGAGTTCGACCTCGACCGCATGGAAAACACCGGCCACCACGGCGACCGGATCGTGGTGCTCTCGGCGCGCGTCGAGAACGCCGACGAGATGCGACATATCCTGGACCGGCTGGCCGAACTCGACGACATCGACCGTGTGATAGAGGAACTCGACGAGCGCGTCGACGACAACTGCTCGTTTTTCATGCGGCTGGACAAACAGGCCGCCTTCCAGGACGAGATCAGACTCGGCGACGGGATCACGCTCCGCGCCAAGGTCGAAGCCTACCCCGCGAAACACGAGGCCGCGGTCGAAAACGCCCGCGAGGCCTTGGAACAGTCGCGGTCGTAGTCGATTTATCCGTTTTATACCGGTCCGTTACTCGTCGACCCACTTGATCGAGCAGCCACGCGAGGGCAGGTCGTCATGTGTGACTTTCTCCCCGGCCAGCACCGACTCGATGGCCTCACGGGCGTAGAACTCGGTCGGCTCGTCGTCGGGGTTGAGCGCGTCGTCGAGTCGGCCGTGATAGGCCAGTTTCCACTCGTCGCCCTCGCGGGCGAAGAGGAACGGATCGGGCGTACAGACCGCACCGTACTCGCGGGCGACATCCTGGGTTTCGTCGTAGAGGTAGGCGTCGTAGTCGATGGTGCCCTCCTCGACGAGCTCTACCATGTGCTCGAAGTCGTCGTCGGGGTACTCCGGGTTGGCATTGGGGTTGATCCCGACGACGGCGGCGTCGTCGAACTCGTCGGACAGTTCGTTGAGGAAGTCGAACTTGGCCTGCGCGTAGGGGCAGTGGTTGCAGGTAAATACCAGTAGCAGTGCCTTGTTGTCGGTGAACGAATCGGGAGTGTAGATCTCGCTGTCGGTACCGGTCAGTTCGAACGCGGGGGCGGCGTCCCCGCGACTCAGCTCGGAATCGGACTCTTTGAGCACCATACGTCCCTATAGGTGGCCGGGAAAGAAAGGAATGTGTGGTTTCGGGCAGTCTCTGAGCCAGAAATACGGATACAATCTTATCAGACGGAGTGAAGACGTTAGGACAAATGGTTGGAATTCGAGACGATAGAGTGACAGTTCCCGGCGTAGTCATCGAACTGACTCAGCCAGGGTGGTCCAGATGACAGCCGACGAGATATCGGCGTCCGCGTGGCTGGTGCGGCTGGTCGCTGTGTCTCTGTTCGTGGGAGCGATCTTCGGCACGGTTGCCGGAGTCGGAGGGGCCACCGATCCACCGATACAGATCTCGACGAACGTAACCCCGAGTGATCCGACTGTTGAGGAGAGCGTCACGATCGATGCGATAATCTCGAATATCGAGAACAGTGAGAGCCGAAACGTCGACGTAAGATACGTCTACCTCCGTCAATCCGGAATGACCATCGACCGGTTCGAAAGCGTTGGAACCGTCGGCTCGGGCGGCTCGCTCTCGTTACCGCTGTCGGCGACGTTCGACGACCCCGGACAGAAACGCCTCGAAATCGAGATTACAACACAGTATTCGGATGACGATAGCGAGATCTACACGTATACCCACCCCGTATTTATCGACGTTACTGAATCGGATCTGCAAGGGGAAGTCCAACTGACGAGCGTCGAGACCTCCGCCAGAAACGGGGTAACGATCCAGGGCGATGCCGCGAACATCGGAAACAGCGATGTCCAATCGGTCCTGTTGAGCGTTAGCGATACCGAGGGTGTAACCCCGAAATCGCCGAACGGCGAGTACTTCGTCGGCGGGATCGATGCCAGCGAGTTCGCCACCTTCGATCTGACCGCCGACATCGAGCCGGAGACCGACTCGATCCCCGTCGAGATCACATATATCGTCGACGACGAGCGCGTGACAAAGACACAGCAGATCGCCGTCGAATCGACGAACACCACGGCTCCGCCGCCGAACACGCAAGCGGCCGCAAGCGGTACTCCACCATCGAGTGGCCTCCCTCTGCTCCCGATCGGCGTCGTGGTCGTCCTGCTCGTGATCGGTGTCGTCGGTACGGTCCTGTGGCGACGACAATGAGCGTTATCGAACTCACCGAGATCATCAAGCGGTATCAGAACGGTGAGGAACTGATCGCGGCACTGAAGGGCGTCGACTTCCAGGCCAACCGCGGTGAGATGGTGACGATTATCGGCCCCTCGGGCTCCGGAAAAAGCACGATGCTCAACATGATCGGCCTGCTCGACACGCCGACAGAGGGGACGGTCCGGCTCGACAGCCGCGATGTGACCGATTTCTCCGAGGACGAACTGACCGAGGAGCGCCGGACAGCGATCGGGTTCGTCTTCCAGGATTTCCACCTGCTGCCGATGCTCACTGCGACCGAGAACGTCGAACTGCCGTCGATGTGGGATACGGGCGTCGACAGGCGCGACCGCGCGGTCGACTTACTCCAGCGAGTCGGCCTCGGCGATCGCCTCGACCACACGCCCGATCAGCTCTCGGGCGGTCAGCGCCAGCGGGTCGCCATCGCCCGAGCCCTTATAAACGAACCCGAAATCCTGCTGGCCGACGAGCCGACCGGGAACTTGGACCAGGATACCGGGGCGACGATTCTCGACGAACTGACTCGGCTCAAGGAGGACGAAGACATTGCTATCGTCTCGGTCACACACGACGAACAGCTGGTGGAGTATGCTGATCGTGTCGTACGACTCGTCGACGGGGAGATCCAATGAGTATCGCCGATCTGCTGTGGCGCGTCCCGAGCGTCCAGATGGCCTGGCGGAACCTCGGGCGAAACCACGTCCGGACCGCCCTGGCGACGCTCGGAATCGTCATCGGTGTCGTCGCCATCGCCTCGCTCGGTATCGCTGGGGTCGCCCTCCAACAGCAGGCGACCTCGGATCTCGGAGGCCTGAGCGCCGAGGTGACTGTCACGCCGGGCGAAGACGCCGAAGAAGAGGGGATAACCGACGATCAGGTCGGGGATATCCGCTCGCTTGCGCCAGCGTCGACGGTCGTCCCACAGAAGTCCAATCTGACGACGCTCACCGCCCGCAACGGTGACGAACGCAGGGTCCGGGTGACAGGCGTTACCAACGCCAACGCCCTGTACAACCTCACGACCGGACCGGCACCCGAGCGGCTGCAGGCCGGTGCGCTGGTGTCGAACGCCACCGCACGGACGCTCGGGCTCGAACCTGGAGATCCCGTCGAGTACGACGGCCGACTCTATCGGATCGAGGGGCTGATCGCGTCGACCGAGGGCCTCGGTGGGGGGAGAAACGAACTAGTGTTGCCGCCGTCGGCGTTGTCGACCCAGGAGTACTACGACTCGGTGACGATCTTCATCGCCGACGACCGGACGGCCAGAGGGCTCACGAACGATCTCGAAACGCGGTTCAACGAGGGCGACGAGGAGGTCGTGAGCGTGCGGAACTTCGCCGACGTTGAAGAGCAGGTGGGCTCGTTCTTCCGGACGCTCAACCTCGCGTTACTCGGCATCGGCTCGATCTCGTTGGTGGTCGCCAGCGTCGCCATCCTGAACGTGATGCTGATGAGCACGATCGAGCGCCGCGGCGAGATCGGCGTCCTCCGAGCGGTCGGCATCCGGCGGGGCGAGATTCTCCGTATGATCCTGGCTGAAGCGCTGTTCTTGGGCGTGGTCGGTGGAGTCGTCGGTGCGGCCGTCTCGGTCGGGGTCGGCCTCCTGCTGTTTTATTTCCTGACCGACAACGCCCTGCTCGTCCTGGAGTGGCGGAGCTTCCAGTACGTCTTCTATGGGTTCGGATTCGCAGTCTTCGCAAGCGGCATCAGCGGACTGTACCCCGCTTGGAAGGCTGCCACTGACCGGCCGGTCGAAGCCCTTCGGGGATGAATAGACCAGTGGGTAGACCGGCTATCGCTATCGGTCAGCTGAGTTCGACGCCGACGTTTCAGTTGGCACGTCCACTAACCCAGAGCCACAGTGACGACAGTAGCGGTCGGCGTCGGCAACCTGATCACCGCATCGTGGACAGGCTGTATCTGTAGTTGTCGACACCGTTCGGAGCCGAGTTGCCTGCCACGGGATGAGGATGAAACCAATGAGGACAGCAACGACAGTGATCCAGCGACCGAGCGCCGTCACTGGGATGATGTCGCCGAAGCCAACCGTCGAGACGGCAATGACCGTGTAGTAGAAGGCGTCGCCGAAGTTCGAAATCTCGGGATTGGCCCCTACCTCGGCGGAGTAGACGAAGCCGGTCGCAATGAAGAATATCAGGAAGATCGTCACCGAGAGTTCGGTGCGGCGGATGGTCCTGATCGGAAGCGATCGGCCGAACAGCTGTTGTTCGTCGACCAACAGCCGAAGAAACCGAAAGATCCGAAGCGTGTACAAACCACGGAGGAAGCCTGCCCCCGGCCCCGGAAACAGGAACAGCGGAAGGATGGCCACGAGGTCGACGACCGTGTAAGGGTCGGTAATCTCGGCCCACCTGTCGGGAGCTGACTCGACGCGAACAGCGTACTCGCCGAGGAAGACGACCCCCAACACGACTTCGAGGTTCAAGATGAGTGCGGGGTAGGGTGGAGGGAACTCGTAGGTCGATAGAATATACAGCAGGATGAACGCGGTGTTGAGAACATACAAAAGGGAGTTCGTTGCTCTGCCCGCCCGCGTTTGGCGGTCCCGGAGGAGAAACCCGATTCGGTCGATGATGTCCGAAGACATGGCGAGCGGTAGACTAGTTGGAGACCGCACACAAAACGGTATCTACGGGCTAGGGGACTGTGCGGGACGGACCTACAACACCAGCCGAATCAAGACGAACAGCGAGCCGACCGACACCACCGTCGATGCGAAGACGTTGAGCGAGGCGAACTCGCTGTCACCGCCGAGTTCGTTCGCAAAGACGTACGTCGAGACCGCCGTCGGCGTACCGAGCATGACGATTGCGGCCGTAAACGTCGGCGCACCGACACCGAGAGCTGAAAAGGCCAGCCACGCGACGGCCGGCATGACGATCAGTTTGAGCCCGACGACCGTACCGGTCGCCTCCAGATCCAGTTCGGGACCGTCGACCTCCAGTGTCGCCCCGACACACAACAGTGCCAGCGGCAGCGCAAGCGCAGCCAGCGCGTCGAGTCCCACGGTGATCGGTTGGGCCACCGGGAGTCCGAGCGAGCCGATGGCGATGCCAGCGAGTAGCGCGATCAACACCGGGTTTTTGCCCAGTTCGGCCAGCTGATCGACCAGCCGCGTATCGGCCCCGTTGATCCCCACGAGGATGAGCACCGTTATCGGCACCTGTACCAGCGAACCGATACCGAGAACGACGCTGGCGATCGCGGTCACCTCCGCATCGAATGTCGAGGCCACCAGTGGGAGGCCGAGATAGCCGAGGTTCGAGTGGTACGACTGGATCATCGCGACGCTCTGTCGAGCCGGACGGTTCCGTCGACGGTTGAGTAGCCACGCGAGGGCGGCCATCGACGACAGCACCGCGACCACGCCGACGACGAGCGTCGGGGTGAGGATCGCGGCGATGTTCTGGTCGTAGGTCGCGGTAAACACGAGCGCAGGCAGGGCGATGTAGTAGGCGACCGCGTTGAGCCGGGCCGTGCGGCTGCTGGTCAGTATCCCAGCGTGCCGGAGCCCGGTGCCGACGAGCAGCAAGGCGAGCAGTCCCAACAGCCGACCGAAAAGCTCCATACTCCTGCTGGGAGCGTCGACGGTTTGACCGTCTCGATTCTAGTACAGAAGGCTCAGTCGACCGTCACGAGATACACCGCCAGCACCGCGAGCCCGATCCCGGCGAGCTTTCGGGCGGTAACTGGTTCGTCGAGAAACGCCATCCCGATGATCGAACTCGTGACCAGAAACATCCCGAAGACGGGCGTGACGACGCTCACCGGGCCGAGGGCGAGCGCGCGGTAGTAGGTAAGGATACCAACGGCCAGAAAGACGCCCGCGGCGACCGCATACGGGAGTTTCGAGCTCCCCAAATGCGGCGTCACGCGCTGGTCGGTGCCGACGACGACTGCCGCCGCCCCGACAACCAGGATCGAATTCGAGATAACCGTCGCCACGTCGCTCGGGATCGCCTCGGAGCCGGTCGTCGCGGTCCGCATCAATACCGGGACGAGGGTGTAGGCCCCTAGGGCGATGACCGCCCACGGCAGGTAGCTCATACTGACTCAACGTCGACGATGAAGGTATGTGTTCTGAACTGGTCGGCACCGTTGCAGCGTGGGAACTGTTTGCAGGGGTGTGTCGCAAATAATATGCGGGCGGAACGGACACAGAGGGTATGGACACCAAACGCGAACTGTTGTCGCTGCTGTCGACCGACGCCCGCGAGTCGAGCGAGGACATCGCCCGACAGCTCGGTGTCGACGCCGAGCGCGTCGAGGAGCTGCTCGACGAGCTCGAAGCCGACGGCACCGTCCGGGGATATCAGGCGGTCGTCGACTGGGACAACACCGACGACCAGCGCGTGGCGGCATTCGTCGAACTCAACGTCGAACTCGACCGCGAGACGGGCTACGAGGAGATCGCCGACCGGATCGCCCGCTTTTCGGAGGTCGAGTCCCTGCGGCTGGTCTCGGGTGACTACGACTTCGCCATCGAGGTCACCGGCGACTCGATGCAAGACGTCTCGCGGTTCATCTCCAACCAGATCGCACCCATCCCGGAGATCACCCAGACGGTGACCCACTTCATCATGGAGACCTACAAGGAGGCTGGCATCGACTTCGGCGACCGCGACGGCGACGACCGGCTCTCGGTTTCGCCATGACGCTCCAGCCAAACGACCGTGTCGCGGATGTCCCCGAATCGGGGATTCGCAAGTTCTTCGAGCTAGCCGAGGAGCGCGACGACGTGATCTCACTGGGAGTCGGCGAGCCCGACTTCTCGACGCCGTGGGCCGCCCGGAGTGCGGCGATCCACTCCCTGGAGGAGGGCCGGACATCCTACACTTCGAACCGTGGTATGAGCGACCTACGGCGGTTAATCAGTGACTACTCCCGCCGCTGGGGTCACGACTACGATCCCGATACCGAGGTGCTCGTGACGACCGGCGCGAGCGAGGCCGTCGACCTCGCGCTACGCACGTTCGTCTCGCCGGGCGATACGGTTGCGGTCCATCAACCCAACTACATCTCCTACCAGCCAGGCATCAAGTTCGCTGGCGGCGAGCCGCTCGGCGTCCCAACCAGCGCCGCCGACGACTTCGCGCTGACGCCGGAGGCACTGCGGGCCGCGGGGGCCGAAGACGCCGATCTGCTCGTATTGTGTTATCCGAACAACCCGACTGGGGCTGTGATGGACGAGTCGGACGTTCGAGCCGTCGCCGACTTCTGTGTCGACAACGAGGTCGACGTGATCGCCGACGAGATCTACGCCGCACTGACTTACGACGGCGACCACACCTCGATCGCCTCGATGCCAGGGATGCGGGAGCGAACGATCGTCATCAACGGCTTCTCGAAGGCCTACGCGATGACGGGTCTCCGGCTCGGCTATGCGTTGGGTCCCGCAGAGGCAATCGACTCGATGAACCGCGTCCATCAGTACACGATGCTGTCGGCTCCGACAACCGCCCAGTACGCCGCTATCGAGGCGCTACGGAGCTGTGAGGACGCCGTCACCGAGATGACCGCCGAGTACAACCGCCGCCGACGGTTCGTCCTCTCGCGGTTCGAAGAGATGGGCCTCGAGTGCTTTACCTCCCGTGGGGCGTTCTACGCCTTCCCGGAGTGTGGCGGTGACGACGAGGCCTTCGCCGAGGAGCTCCTGGAGGCCCAGGGCGTGGCTGTCGTCCCCGGCAGCGTGTTCGGCGAGAGCGGCGAGGGTCATCTGCGGGTCTCCTATGCGACGGGAATGCGGGAGCTCAAAACCGCGATGAATCGGCTCGAAGAGTTCTATCGAAGCCGCTAGTCGGGGGCTCGATGGTTTATAAACGGCACACTCCCCCTTGCCGGACGCGTCAACGGATCGTATGCACTGGTTACTGAGGGTAAGCGTTGGCTACTAGGCGGCGAATGGATGGTACGCTCACAATTTGGGTGGCGATCGGTTTGATGTTGTCGTACGCCGACAGATTTCGGATCCGATCTGTCGGACCTCGTGGTTCGCCGGGAGCCGTTCGGCGGTTCTGATCTCCCGTTCGATCCAGTCGCTCAGCGAATGCATCGCCTCCGGGCCAGCCCACTGGTTGACGTCGATGAGCGTCTGTTCGTAGGTATTTCGCCGGGCCTGGGCTGTCTGTCGGTCGACGTCACGTCCGTGTTGGTCGAACACGTCGCCGATGGCAGATTCGATCTCCCATAGCGCGTCACTGACACCCATACCCAAGGCAACTGCGAGGCGTCGCTAAAGTGTTATCTCGGAGTTGTTGCCGAATAGGGGGTGAACCGTTGCCACAAACTCGAACGGAAAATGCCAGTAAAAATCACAGGCCAACAGTTCAGAACTCGAAACTGTCGGAGTCCTCATCATCGTCATCGAACGTCCCGTCGTCATCGAAGTCGAACTCCTGGTCACCATCCGGCGTCTCGAAGGCCTCATAAAAGCCGACGAACTCGTCGTGATCCTCGAAGGAGCCGAGCGTCTCGTCGAGTTCGGCCCGAAGCTCTTCGAGTCGTTCGGTGAGTTCTTGGTACTCCTCGTTGTCTTCGAGGGAGGAGCGACCCTTTTCGGACTCCAGGAGCGCCTTTTTCGAAGCCAGCGAGTAGAGTTCCTGGACGCCCTCATCGTAAGAGCTTCGTGAGAGGAGGTCCTCGACGGTCTCCTTGAGCGTGTCGCGGGTGACTGGTTTGACCAGATACGTGTCGAACCCCATCTCGATGATATCGAAGTCGGGTTCGACCGCGGTTACCATCGAGACCGGACAGTCGATCCCCTGCTCGCGGGCGGCATCAAGCACTTCGTCCCCGGAGAGCCCCGGCATCCGCCGGTCCAACAGCATCACCGAAATCTCGTCGTCGAGCTTTTCGAGCGCCTCCTCGCCGCCGTAGGCGGTTCGGACACGGTAGTCGGCTTTCAGCCACGTGGCATACAGGTCTGCTAAATCTGCTTCGTCCTCGACGACGAGAACGAGTGGGCGATCGTCGTTCATGGCTCCCTAAATCCCTCAGCGGTCACGTTAGTGTCGTCGTATGCGAGGATATATGAAAATACCCCTTTGATTGTCCGTCCCGCCGACCCGAAACACAGCTGATATCCAAGATACATATAATGGTGTGGGATGAGATACTGTAGCACATAGTAGAAGTAAATTACCAGATATAAATATTGTGGTTACTGTACTAAAGAAATTAGTAGGCAGTAACTACTCGGGGCTGTAGTTCGGTGCCTCGTCGGTGATCATCACGTCGTGTGGATGGCCCTCGGTCTGGCCAGCCGACGAGACGCGGACGAACTCGGCTCGCTGTTTGAACTCGGGGAGCGTCTCGGAGCCGACGTAGCCCATCCCCGACTGCATCCCGCCGACGAGCTGGTGGAGCTCGGAGGCGAGCGTTCCCTTGTAGGGCGTTGCGGCTTCGACACCCTCGGGGACGAACTCCTCGTCCTCGGCGGCGTCCTTGAGATAGCGGTCGCCGCCGCCGGATTTCATCGCGCCGACGCTGCCCATCCCGCGGTACTGTTTGTACTTCTTGCCGTTCATCGTGATGACGCGACCGGGAGCCTCCTCCGTTCCGGCGAAGTAGGAGCCGAGCATAACCGCATCTGCACCCGCGGCGACGGCCTTGATTGCGTCACCCGAGTACCGAATCCCACCGTCGGCGATGACCGGGACGTCTTCGGGAGCTGCCACGTCGGCGACCTCCGCGATCGCGGTGATCTGTGGCATTCCGGCCCCGGTGACGACGCGGGTCGTACAGATCGACCCTGGGCCGATCCCGACCTTGATCCCGTCGGCGAAGTCGACGACCTCGGCGGCCGCCTCTCGGGTGCCGACGTTGCCGACGACCACGTCGGCGTCTACTGTCTCTTTGATTTCGCGGGCCGATTCGATCACGTTCAGGTTGTGCGCGTGTGCGCAGTCGATAAAGAGAACATCTACGCCAGCCTCGTCGGCAGCGGTCGCGCGGTCCGTCTCGAAGGGGCCGACGGCGACCCCACAGACCAGGCGTCCCTCCTCGTCGCGGGCGGCCTCCTGGTGTTCGCGGCGCTGGAGAACGCCCTGCATCGTGATGAGGCCGACCAGTTGGTTCTCGTCGTCGACGATCGGGACGCGCTCGATCTTGTAGTCGTACATGAGTTCGAGCGCTTCGCGGGCTTCGACGTCCTCGCTGGCGGTGATGACCTCGTCGGTCATCGCTTCCTCGACGGTGTCGGTCTCGCCGACCTCCAGGAAGGGTCGGATGTCGGTGCCCGAGATGATGCCGAGGACGGTGTCGTCGTCGTCGACGACCGGCGCGCCCGAGACGCCCTCGTGGCTCATCATCCGGTCGACCTCGCTGATCGTCTGTTCGGGGCTGGCGGTGACGACGTTGTCCCGTCGGATCATCAGCTCGTCGGCGCGTTTGACGCGCTTGATTTCGGCGACAGTTTCGTCGATCTCCATGTTTCGGTGGAGCACGCCCATGCCGCCCTCGCGGGCCATCCCGATCGCGGTGTCGCTCTCGGTCACCGTATCCATCGCTGCCGAGAGAATCGGGATCGTTAGCTCGACGTTACGAGAGACACGCGTTGAGACATCCGCGTCGTCGGGCTCAATGCGGCTCTCCATCGGACGGAGCAACACATCGTCGAACGTCAACGCCTCCGGTACCTGTAGCTTCTGAGAGAAAGAACCCTCTGCACTCTGGTTCGCCATATAAACCGTCATCGCGGATCGGCCAAAAACGTTCCGAGTCTACACGCCCGTGTGGATACGACACAGAGATCCCACACAGGTATACATCCCTGTGCACCACTATTAAACACGAATTATCATGTGTATTTTGACCTCGGACGGGATTTGTCAATATGCTTTTTCATTTATTTAGTTTAAGTCTGCCCATTCGTCTAACTATTGTATGCAGAAATTGAACTATAGACTGATTATCGGCTAACAACTGTGCGTGTTTCGCACACCCACACAACGTTTAAGCGGGCTGCGGGTGTATTTGTAACCATGAGTTCCCAGTGGAACACCGCATCGCGGACGGCCGGTATCGAGCAGCAGCGCTCCGGCAGTCGCTTTACACCGATGTGGACAAAGGCAGTATCCACGCTGGGAGCCATTTTTAATGGCTGCTTTGGCGGGCGCGTCGACGGCGCGGCCGGTGGGTTGCCTTCATATCGCCGTTTGGCCGATGGTGACGGCCACTAGTTCGGCATGAGTGTCTCACAGCACCCGATCGCACTCCAGTTGGAGCGACGCGTCGGTGGTGCCACTCGTCTGTTGGCGACGGTGATGGCGTTGCCGTTAGTCGACGGCATCTTCGTCGCGCTGATCCTCGCGGGCACCCTCGATACCGCCGTCGGAATGCTCGAAACCGGGCTGCTCATCTTCGGCGGCTCGGCCACCCTGGCCGTGATCCTCGCCGAAATGGACAACAGCCCACGCGAGATGATCGGCTCGATCCTGCTCATCGGAGCGGTGGTCGTCCCGTTGGCAGCCCTGCAGGCCGTCTTCGCGTTGACCATCGAGAGCGTCCTGGATATGGTGGTCTTCGAGCGGTTCGCCGGGTTGGTGATCCTCGCGATCGCCGCCCAAACCGCCAGCTCGAAGATCGGCGAACTCCTGCCGAGTCCCGGGGTCATCATCGCCCTCGGGCTGGTGGCGAGCCTCCAGCCCAACGGCCTGGTGATCGAGCTCCTAATCGACCCCGAGCTGATCGCCCGTGCGGCCGCGACCGCCGGGATCGGTGTTGCCTTCGCGCTCCTGGTGGCGTTGACCGCCCCACAGCTGCGTGGGAACGTCGATCTCGACCGCTTCCGGTTCGGGAGTTCGGTCGCCCTCGGCGTGCTCGCCCTGCCGATCCTCGGGCTCCTGGAGACTGATGCCCCCATCGCACTAGCGGTGTTGGTCGTCGCTGGGCTGTTGGCCTACGATCCTGACGCCGAATCGGCCGACGAAACGTTGCTCGGCGAGGATCATGCAGGCGATGGAGGGGCTGCCACGAATCGCGGCGAGCCGATCGACCCGGCCGGTGGCGTGGCTCCCATCGGTGACAACGCTGACTCGGGTGTTTCGGTGATTTCAGCGGTTACCGACGGCGCGGCCGGTCGAGGGGCTGGCCAGTCAGCGCCGGAGACGACCGTGATGGCCGCCGCCGATCCTGACACCGAGGTCGACCCGGATGCCGAGGTCGGCCTGGACGCTGAAGTCGATCCGGATGCCGAGGTTGATCCGGAGGAGGTCCGCATTGAGGGCGGCGATGTCGGCTACGGCTCCCCCAGCGAGGACCGTTCGCAGGCTCCGTGGTTGTAGCGGGCGTCTCCTCCGAGATGGGTAGTTGACCGATCGGTAGATCGGTTGGCTGGTCGACGAGCTGGCCGTCCGGTGGCCGGAAAGGCGCATACAGGAACTTCTTAGGTGTTGGTCACCCAACCGGAGCTATGAGCAACCGAGTAGTCGAAGGGCGGATGGTCACGTCCGAAACGCTCGCCGAGATGATCGAGGGCGATCGACCGATGGAAGCAACGGAGATCGAAGACGCCGACCGGGAGTGTCCCGACTGCGGTGGCAACGTCATCAGCGTGGGCTATATGCCGAGCGTGACGGCGTTTGTGACGGGGTACAAATGCCAGGATTGCGAGTGGAGCGAGAAAGAAGACGAGTAGCGGGTCGGCTCTGTGACGGCAGGTCAACTCGGTCGGCGAGTAGCTGCCGTCCGGGAATTGGATCGAAACCTCTTTACAACCCATCACGCAAGTAGAGGGCGAGGGGACGTGGCCAAGCCAGGCATGGCGACTGACTCCAGAGGCCACGCGCCCGGGACGATACTCCAGACTGATATACCGAGCGACCGACTGATCATCGGCTCGCGTTGACGACCCTCTGGAGTTCCGAGGCGCAGACCGGAGATATCAGTCGATCGGGGGTTCAAATCCCTCCGTCCCCACTTCCTTACCGACTGATTCAAAATCCATAGGCAGGGGTACATTCTTTATAAAGAAAGACACCGTGCCCCCGAGTGAGTTCTAACCCGTGTGCCGAGTCGACGTGACCACAACAGCCTTGCAGTATGCTACCAAGATACTACCATGGAACTGACTGTCCACGGGCCACTTCGAGGGATCACCGGGTCGAAAACGGTCTCACTACCCGACATTGATCACCATGTATCTGTTCAGAACGTCCTCGAACGGTTTGTCGAGCAGTATCCAGGAGCCCGATCCCACCTGTTCGATGAGCCAGGAACGCTCCGGGCCAGTGTTCGCGTCCTCGTCAATGGCGAGCGTGCCGACCCAGACACATCCTGTCCGCCAACTGCCGAGGTGTCTCTTATTCCGGCCGCCCAGGGCGGATAGCCATCACGTGGGTGAGCGACGAACCGATCTTAGAGATCGTAGTGATCTCGGACAACCGAATCCAGGCCGATTTCTTCGAGCAGGTCGGTCGGGACGAGCATCGAGAGCTGGACTACGCCTGGAAGCCGGGCGATTTCGACGCCACCGGTAAACGTACAGCGGGCCCGAACCTCGCCTTCGGTCATCCCGAGCAGCGAGCCAGCCCGGTCGAAAGCGTTGTCGGTCGCTTCGTTGATCGTCGCCCCCGATCCGATAAACTGGAGCGGCATCGCATCGGCAACCGCCTCGACATCGTACTGGGCAGCAAGCTCGTTGCCTGCCTCGCGCTCCTCGTCGGTGTAGGGGGTGGCGATATCCGGGAGATCCGATTCGTTCGGCAGGAGGAGCGGCCCGTCCAGCTCGACGTTTTTGATGACCTCGACTTCGAGTTCGGTCGTCCCACTCACATCGGTCGTGTGCAGTGAGAGTTCCCCATCGCCCTGATTGGCGTGGAGGTCGCCCACGTAGAGGCCGCCGCCGTCGACTCTGACCGGACAGACGAGCGTCGCACCCGGCCGCACGTCGTTCGAGTCCATGTGGCCGTCAGTCCGTGCCTCCAACTCGCTTTCGTCGTCAATCCCCCAGTCATGCTCGGCTCCGATGAGGAACTGGCCGAAGTCTCCGGCGTTGTGTGAGTCCGGGAGTTCGACCGCTGGCGTCGTGCCGATGTTCCCGATAAACGGTGCGAGATGGCCAAGGGTGCCCGGAATCTCGTCGGGTTTATAAATCAGGATCGGATGCTGCCGAGAGTTTTCGGGAAGAGCCATGTTCTCGGCGGCGTTCTGGGCGAGCTGTTCGGCTCCCTCCGGACCGACAGTCAGCCCGACCGTCCGATCCTCGTCGAAGACGACGGTGTAGCCGTGCTCGAAACCGAACGAGGAGGCGTTGGCTCCACACTCCGCACACCGAATCGCGTCCTCTCCGGTTCCCTCAACGACCGTTTCGGGCCACTCGGTTCCGCAGTCGGGGCATCGGTGGTCGATAAACGGGTCGTCGCCGAAGGCTTCGTCACGCTCGGCCATGCTGCCTGTGCTGGTGGCGACACTCGTCACCTGGACGTCCTTGATTCGGACGACGAGTGCGTCGCCGACTTCGGCGTTTTCGACACGGATCGGCCGGGTGACCTCGTGTCCACCACGGAACGAGGGCGTGATCATCGGTCCCCAACACCCGGCTGGGGTGTGGGTTCGAACGGTGCCGCCGTCGGCTACGGTGCCCGCCCACTCTTGATCGGGGCCGACCAGACCGAGGGTAAACTGGTCGACGTCGAGTTCCTGTTGGATCTGTTGGGACATCTCTTGTGAGTATGTGACCTATTCGCATAAGCAATGTGTGGGCTGAACTGACGTTTGCTCCGTGTCGGCTGGTGTCTCGCCGGACCACCGCTGGCAGGGGTTTTATGCTATTTGTGGCGTGCGGACGTATCGGAAGTCGGTGACCTCGCCGAAGTCGATCTCGGCTCGTCGCTCCAGAAGGTGTCTCTGAGAAATGCCGAGATTATGGACTGGGAGAGCGATGCGTGTCTCGTAGCGGTCGGCCAGATACTGTGAGTAGAGTTCGCCGAGGGATTCCTCGTCGTCGACGATGAGGACCGTCCGGCCTCAATCATCATAGTATCCGAGAAGTCACTTCAGTATCTGAGAAGTCACAGCCGCACCCAAAATTATTTTGCCGCGTTGGTGAGCCGAACCGCGATGGGTCCGGGTAATTGCCGTGATGGAGGGGGAGATGAGTGGGCAGTCAGCACTGCCCAAACGTCGATCAGACCGAACGTCGATCAGATCACGCCCAGCGATGCTGCAACCGCGATCGCCAGTAGCAGCCCGATCAGGATCGCAACGATCGGACCGGCACTGATTCCGCCCGTCCCGTCGCTAGCTGTTCCAGCGCTGGCTTCAACGGTGTCGTCAGCAGCCTCCGAGCTGTCGTCACCAGCGGTGTCCGTAGTTTCCGCGGCGGCTGTGTCGGCCGCCTCGAAGTCGTCACCGTAGGTAGCGCGCGTATCTCTGACGAGCGTCACGCGTGCACCGACCTGGTCGGCGATCTCGGCGTTAGTCAACTCGGCGTTTGCCTGGACGGCGTCGAGGATCTCGCGCTGTCGGTCGCTGAGTTCGCCAGTTGTGTCCGTCCCACTCGGTTCGGTTTCGGCGCTCTCTTCGGACTCATCGGCGAGGTCGACGGCGTCCTCATAGGTCGCTCGCGTGTCCCGGACGAGCGTGAGCCGCGAGCCGGTCTGCTCGGCGATTTCGCCGTTCGTGAGCTCCGGATTCTCCAGTGCGGTTTCCAGAATCTCACGTTCCGCCTCGGAGAGCAGCTCGGAGGCCGTCGTCTCCGGTATCTCGATCGTTTCCTCGGTCGGTGTGGCCTCGTCGACATCGTCTGACTCCGACTCGGAGTCGTCAGTGTCGGCTTCGAGATCCTTGTCCCATGGCTTGTCATCGTACTCGTATTCGTAGAGCGTATCTCGCACGAGCGTGATGCGTGCACCGGTTTGGGCGGCGATCTCGGCGTTGGTCAACTCGGGGTTCGACAGTGCGGCTTCGAGGATCTCCAGCTGAGCGCCGGAGAACGCCTCGGTGTCGACAGCAGACAGGACGTCGGTATCATCGTCTGATGCCGCCGGTTCGTCCGCCGATTGGTCGGCGGCTGAGTCGTCGTCGGACTCATGGTGGCGGATCGTATCCCGGACGAGTGTGATTCGTGTGCCCGTCTCCTCAGCGATCTCCGCGTTGGTCATCCCGGAGTTCGCCTGTGCGGTTTCGAGAATTTCGAGCTGTGTCCCGGAGAACGCCTCGGAGTCGATCGCGTCGGCCGATTCGGTATCGCTGTGTGCACTTCCGTCAGTGACGTTCGCACCGTCGTCGCCCTCGAACTCGCTTCGCGTGTCCCGGACAAGCGTGATCCGCGCGCCGGTCTTCTCGGCGATCTCCGCGTTCGTCATCTCGGGATCGTCCGCTGCGAGCTCCAGGATCGCAGCCTGTGTCTCCGTGGGTTCGACGTCTTCGGTTGACGAGTCGCTACTACCGTCGGTGCTCTCGTTTGCCGAGTCGGCTGCCGTGTCGATGGCGTCTTCGTACTCCTCGCGGGTGTCTCTGACGAGCGCGACCCGTGCGCCGGTCTGCTCGGCGATCTCCGCATTCAGCATGGTGGGATCGCTTGCCACCAGTTCGAGAATCTCGGCCTGTGTCTCGCTGAGCGCCGCGTCGTCGACCGCCGCTGGCGTCTCGACGCTCTCCTCGGCGACGTCTTCGGCAAGTTCGACCTCGTCTTCGTAGGTGGCGCGTGTGTCTCTGACCAGCGTGAGCCGAGTCCCGGTTTTCTCGGCGATTTCCGCATTTGACAGGTCGGGATTCTGTAATGCCGTTTCCAGGATCTCCCGTTCCGTCTCGGAAAATATCACTGAATCTGTTGCTTTGGGCATTAGTTCGTCCTCCTGGAACGACCCGCTGTGATCGAAACTGGTTGGCTGTCGGTACCCTCGCTGGTGGATTCTCCCCCATCGAACCCTCTCATCATACGATACGTTCACTCTAACCTACAGTAATTAATCTACCCCTTCATACACGGTTTTGCCCACAGATACTGTTGGATACGTGATGGAGCCCGGAATTCAACCCCAGAAATAGACAACTATATGATATATCGGATGGGAACGAAGCCTGAGGACTCGGTCCCGTACAGTCGGGTACACACTCCCGTGTAAGCGGACACACACCACGTTTCCGATGAAATACATGATGGGCCAGGTGGTACCCCACACCGTGTTTCCGATGAAACAACTGACTGTGTGGCCACACCGCGTTTCCAGTGAAACAATTGTCTGTGACGATGAGACCCACACCGTGTTTCCGGTGAAACACAGTTATATTTCTATTTTGAATGTTCCAATGGTGAAGATGGGGCTCGGTCGTTGATTGGCATATAGATAATCGTCATGCAGGTACTTGTCGAGGAAACATTTACACAAGATTTCGGTTGGGTATGAGCAGTGGAGTATTCAGAATGGTTGGATATCCGTATCGTCCGACGTCACACCCCAGTCATTCCGATGATCTTCACTGCTGCTACGTCGACGGTGTTTGCTCCCCCGCACACACACCTCGTTTCCGGTGAAACAGGCCACAGAGGTAGCTGTACATCCAAACATACCCACCAGAACACCCCCATTTTGTCGGCTTTATTATTAGATTAGACAGACCTTAATCCAACACTATAGGTATTTTTATATAGTGTACTGGCGAATAGTTCAGTAAACTACTCGTAGACAATACTGGAATGCTACTCGATTAGTGTCGAGTCGAAACAGCCCTTGTTTGTGTCCGGTTCTATCGTAATTCTGTCGTGGTTTCGTAGTCAATGACCGACAGCGTCGGCAGTAGTTTCGGGAGTAGTCTCATCCGAGAGTGGTCTAGAGCACCACTGTACCGATTGGCTACTGGTGGAGACTAACTACCGACCGACCATTGTTTCAGTTCGACCCCCACCCTCGAACCGGGTTTCACCGGAAACGTGGTGTGTGTGTCTCGGCGATCAAAAGGAAACCCATTTCACCGGAAACGTGGTGTCTTGGGGTATGTCTGAGACTGCGGACGATCTTTTTACCCGTGAGGACCCGATTTTTGCCACCAAGGAGCTGTTGGAGATCAGCCACCTCCCGGGTGAGGGGCGGATCGTCGGCCGCGACGACGAGATCTCCCAGCTCGCCACCGCGGTCAACCCCGCCATCTTCGGTCAGAGTCCGAGCAACGTCCTGATCTACGGCAAGACGGGCACCGGCAAATCCCTCTGTGCCAAGTACGTCTCCCGGCGACTCGTCGAGACCGCTGGCGACGAGGGTGTCACCGCGACGTTTGCCTACGTCGACTGCGCCCAGGACACCACCGAAACACAAGCCGTCCAAACGATCGCCGACAGCGTCAACGAGGTCGCTGAAACCGACATCAACATTCCGGATAAGGGGCTGAGCACATCCACCTATTACAAGCGACTCTGGCGTATTCTCGACGAGCGCTTCGATGTCGTCGTCATCATCCTCGACGAGATAGACAAGCTCAGCGACGACGATATTCTCATGCAACTCTCGCGTGCGGGCGAGGCGGGCAAGATCACCGACTGCAAGCTGGGCGTCCTCGGCATCAGCAACAAGATCCAGTACAAAGATCGGATGGACGAACGCGTCAAATCGAGCCTCTGTGAGCGGGAGTTCGTCTTTCCGCCGTACGACGCCAATCAGCTTCGGAACATCATGGAGGCCCGCAGCGACGCCTTCCGGGATGGCGTCCTCGAACCGTCGACGATCCCACGGGCCGCGGCCCTCGCAGCGCGGGAACACGGCGACGCACGCAAGGCAATCGATATCCTGCGGTACGCGGGCGAGATCGCCCAGTCGAACGGCTCGACGACTGTCAGAGAGCAGTTCGTCACCCAGGCCCGCCAACGGGCCGAAACCGACCGTTTTCGGGAGTTGATCCGCGGCTCGACGCCCCACTCGCGGTACGTCCTCCAGGCGCTTGCGGTCCTCTCGCTGTCGAACGACGACCAAGAGGGGTTCCGTACGAGTCGAGTCTACGAGATCTATGAAAACATCTGTCGACAGGAGGGCTCCGACAGCCTCTCGCTGCGGCGAGTGCGTGATCTCCTCAAAGAACACGCCTTCCTGGATATCATCGAGCAGTCGAAACACAGCGGCGGCAGCGCCGAGGGCAGCTACACGAACCACCAACTGCTCGAAGATCCCGAAGTGGTCAAAGACGTGTTAACCGAAGAAAGCACATCGTAGACATCATGCGTGCCGCTTTTTGAGGATCGTATATGGCAGCAATCCATTCGGTGTGCGGTCGGCTCCCCACACCAATAGTGGGTTGGTCGACGGCGCCTAGCCCAGCAAGCCGAGGTCTTCGATCCGTTCGACGATCTGCTCGACCGCGGCAGTCGCATCCTGGGTCTGTTTGCCGCCGGTGATGACGATCTTCCCGCTACCGAACAGCAGGATGACGACCTCCGGCTCGTCCATCCGGTAGACGAGGCCGGGGAACTGCTCGGGTTCGTACTCGACGTCTTCGAGCCCGAGACCGATCGCCAGCGCGTTGAGGTTGAGGTTGTGGCCCAGGTCGGCGCTCGAAACGATGTTCTGGACGGTGATCTCCGGATCGTCTTCGACCGGGATCGACAGTCCACGGAGCTTCTCGAAGATAATGCCGAGTGCTTCGTGCACGTCATCGATGCTTTTGGCACCGGTACAGACGATCTTCCCCGACCGGAAGATCAGGGCGGCGGCCTTCGGTTCCTGTGTTCGGTAGACGAGTCCAGGGAAGTTATCGGGGTTGAAATCCGCTCCTGGAAGGTCCTCGGCGAGAGCTTCGAGATCGAGCTCCTGACCGATGCCTGTCGATGCGACCACGTTCTGGATTTCGATGGAGTCTGCCGGCGCTGTCATCTATACTTCCTTATATACGATCCTCCCTTATAAACCGACCCGTTATAAACTACTTTCGCCGGTTTTATATGCTCGACTCGTTGGTCGTCCGATCAAAACCCACACACCCGGCGTCTTCCCCCGGTTTTCGTCGATCTGTCTCTTCTGAGATGGTCGACCGAACCGGTTTTTGTATGTATCGGTCCGTCTCGGTAGTGCCTATTCAGGCATGATTATCGTTTGAATGTCGACGAGCCCACGCGCACGTGTCGTTGTTGGTTGGAATCTCTCGATGTGATGTCGGCTGCGTTAGACTCGGAGACACGCTCCCAGGAGCTTGCTGCCAGCTCCCTGCTTCCCGAGACGAACGATTGTCGGGTGTGCGTCGGTCCTCAGTGCCCATACACACGCGCACGCACGAGAGCAAGCCTTCAAAAGCGGAACTGAAGCGATCCGAACCTAGAGTCGACTAAGCTACTCCGATAGATTGGTGTCGTCGTATCGAGGTATGTTACTGCCACCACACGGCATGAAACCGCATGACGTGGCGGCTTTCCTTCGACGGGGTTAAGTATCAACCCGGCATTCGATGTAATGCGAAGGTCGCACGGGGCACTCCCGGACGACACCCGCCGTCGGAATCGCCCGACGGCGGCCATCCCAAGACGATGCCCTTATATGTACGAGGGCATTCGGATGGAATGCAACAGACAACACACGGGATTGCCCGACCGTTCAACTCGGTCGGCACTCGTGGAGCAGATCGACGCCGTTCGACCCGGGTCGGCCGAGTCGAGTTCGACGGGTTTATACCCGTTAGTCGCGTTCGATCTAATCCGAAGAAATGGGGATCCCGCCCCTGCGGTACGCCGTACAGATGGGATCCGACGTTAGCCTTGGTAGTTCGGTGTCACCCGATCGCTCGGTGGACGCCGAACTCGGACCATGCAATGAGACACATTTTGGTGACCAATCTCTTTACGAGATTGTTCCCGCCACCCCCTCATCTCTGATGAGGGAACATTCCGGTTGATCCTGCCGGAGGACATTGCTATTGGGATTCGATTTAGCCATGCTAGTCGCACGAGTTTAGACTCGTGGCAGATAGCTC
>NZ_JANHDJ010000005.1 GCF_024494645.1 Halohasta litorea
TCGCCACAGCCACTGTTGGAGCGGTTGATCGAAGACGCCCAGAAGATACACCAGCAACGGCCAATCCTTCAAGAGACGCTCGCTACCGCTACGCAACCGAGGTGTGAGTCTTAACTAAAGACGGATGATTAGGATCATACTTGCTTTTCTTCCACGCCTCGATAAATTTCTCATAGGTATCTGCGTACTCGTCGTCGGCTTTGATGGCCCTCCAGATGGCTGCAATCTCAGTTGTTTTTGCTTCGCCGACAATAAACTCCAAGTCAGAGTACTGGTCTTCGGCGACTGATTTACTGTAAGAATTGATTGTCGAGACTTCAGCACCCGTAATATCGAACGTCTCTCGGAGTTCTGTTTCCATCTCCGAGACGCCATTTCGCGTAAACGTGATCGCCAACAAATCCGATGCAGCAACGTCGTCGTATTCTGAGAGAATAAAATTTACACGACGGCCGAATGTGGTTGTCTTCCCGGTTCCAGCTGCTGCATTCACCCGGTTGAAATTGTCATTCGCAAAGATAGCCCGAAACTGCTGATCTGTGTGAGTGAGGGTGTCTGCCTCAAAATAACTGTTTAGTTCATCGCCGTGGCTTGCTTTCATGATTTCAATCCACTCTTCATTGTAGCTGTCGCGGGCCTCGATAAATTCACATACTCCCTGGAGATCACTCAAAAGCGTCTCGGCTGCATCTGTGACCTCGGGATCAAATTGGTCGGGTTCTTCGAGGAGTGGGGTAAGCTGATGAATTGCTCCTTGCGCCCGTTGGTATGTCTTCAGTGCTTCCTTGACTGTCAAGAAATCCTGATGATCGTCAGCATATTTTGTCTGCCAACTAGTTAGCTCATCACAAGTTGTTGCAACACCTTGAGTCGACCCCGTTCCCCTGATGACTGCCTCACCATCTACTGATATCTCATCATCAGTGGTTTCAGAGACACTCTCGGTCGAAAACAGGCCTTTGATAAAGTTGAGGATTCCAGACACGTATACGATTGATTACTTATCACCGGAACAAAATACTTACTGTTGATTGGGGTTTATCCATTCAAGATTGGTAAATAGTCTATATCTCTTCTGACCGTTTCGACTCTTCGGAAGTGACGTACTTTGGAATGTGGGCACCCCGGTCACGGAGCGCTGCAACGGCATTCCAGAACGTTTCGCCGGACGGATACTCATCAGGGCTCGAAATAAGACGCTCTTCTAACGCAACCACTTGCAGTGCATTGAGTACGTACATTCCTTTCCGGTAGACCCAGATATCATCGAGTTGGCCAAGCCGAGTTCCAGAATCGCTCGTCGTCCAGGATGGATCGAGTGATTTTGAGCCGTCCGCACGTTCGTTCGTCACTGTGCTTCGGAGTCGAATGTCGCTTGGCCGGATTTGATTGATACTGTCGAATACGTCTGCAACATCAGTTGTTTCGTCGATTGCCGAGAGTTCAGTGCGTGATTTTTCAGGTCGACTTGACCGGTCTTGGTCACCACGAGTGGTTCGTGTAGCGTGTTCTGACTGCAACCGATCAAGGAGTCCTTGGGCATCAGTCGTTCGTGATGGGGTTGCTGAGAGATGGTCGCCCGTCATAACGACGAACCGATCTTGGTCGTAAACTTCGATTGAGAGGTCGTGATCCGGGAGGTCAGCAATCACTGCTTGGACATCGTCTGAGAGCGCCCCCCGGATAAGCAGGTGAACACCTGTGCCTGACGTGCTGATGTCGGCGTAGCTCTCGGCGTCTTCGATGTGCTGTCGAACCATCGCTGCAACCTCTCCGGTGTCTGGGTTTCTGGCGTCATCGTAATCAATGAGAACGAACGGGTCGTTTTCAGTGAGCGTGAACGCCAGCCCGTACTCAGGGTTCGAAAGCGATTCAAGATTCTCTATGGCAGTTTCAAACGAAGTCTGGTTGTCTGGGTCCATCGCACTCACGAATCTGTCATCACCGTTTTCCCACGGTGCACGCGGTATTTTTCGACCGTCGGGTTCTGGTTTCCAGAGCAGCCACTGGTCGTAGCGTGCCATATCATCTGGATACTGGCCTGAATCGATATCGAGTTGCTCCGGGAGACCGCGGCCAGTACTCGGTGGCTCATCAGCGTGGACCGTATACCGTGTGCTTCGCGTCAACCCCCACTCACTAGCGTTCGACGTGTAAATCCCGAGGTTCGTATACAGCGTCGGTTTCACCACTGCAGGATCGTCGACAGCGAGTTCGTTAGTGAGTAGTCGATGAACACGGTGTGCATCCTCAATGTCAGCGTAGTTTGGGATTGCCACCATCAGCAGATGCTGACTGTCGCCTCGGGCAGTACAGGTGAACGCCGTTGAAATACGGGCATCATACAGCTCACCCTGAGCGACGAGATCCTGGACTGCCAACCATATCTCGTCGGCAGTCTCTGTATCAAGGAAGTACATGAGTTCACCCCGGACATCACCCTGAGCGAGTGCTTGCGCATCAAAATCTGCCTGAGTAGCATCCGTCGTCGGTGGGAATGATTCGGTGGACAACTCGTCTGGATGTGGGACCGAGAACTGATCGAAGTATGCGATCTGATAGGCCCGTCTTGCAGGAAGGTTGTCCGATGCAATTAGATATGGCCGTTCGTAGACGGTTGTCGGTGTCTCTTTGACTCGCTCGTTGTCGCTTTGCTCGCGGTCTTCTATCGCGCAAAACGGACAGCTAAGCCCCTCTAATAGATATATTTGTCCGCGGTCTTCGTGGTCCGAACAGGTGTGTTTGTCGATGGTTCCAAGGGTTTCCCACGAGGTTTCTTTGAGGCCGTCATTGCCCACGGTTAGTGAGACGTATTGACCGTGGAGCGTGTCCCGGCCGACGCCAGGGTCAAAACTCGAAAATCCAACGTTGAGATATGTTCGGTCCTGTCGGCCGACAAAGTGTTCGCCTGCGATGTATGCTGCATGCTTGCCGTGCCATTGTTCTGGCCGGGCTTGGTGGGAAACGAGTACTGTGTCGCCTCCATTTAACCAAGGATTCTGTGTGAGGTAGAAATCACCGACTTCCACCCGCTCATCGATGGGAATGTACGCGACGTTGTCGGGGAGCTCTGTTGAGCGGCTGGGTGTCGGGGGTGACGGTGGTGCGTACGTATCGGTATCATCACTCCAGACTGATTCGGAACTTGCATCGACGATATACACTGGAGCCTGTTCTGAAAGGTCTGCGAGTGCTTCTATGGTGGTGTCGGTGTGATCGCTTGTCGGTGAGTCAAGCACGACCTGCTGTGAGCCAGTGTATATGTATGCATTTACCTCGATTCCGCTTGTTTCAGCTGCGATTTTCTCGATGATGTCGTCGTTGCCACCGACGTGTCCGAACGCGATGAAACGAGTAGGGATGCGGTCTTCCGTGTCAACCTGTCGTTCGGTTGCCGAACGAGAATCTGGGTCCGTAGAGTGTGATCGGCGAATCGGTTCCGGAACTGATACTGGCTCAATGTCGTTCTTTTTGGCTAGTGCTTGGTACGTCTCTTTGACAGGGTACTGTGTTTCAATACGTGTGTTTGCTGTGGTTGTACTGGGTTCTGCAGGGAACTGTGCGAGGACTCCGAGTGCCTCTTGCAACTCTGCCTTGGAGTCGACGACGACAGGCAACGGTGTGTTTGTCGTCGGAACTACTGGACGAACGACGTGAAGATCGTGGTCTGAGAGATCCGTGCTGAGTTGTTTTTTAACCGACTCCGATAGTGGAACGGTTGTAATCGTTTGGTATTCAGTGATCCATTCGCCGTTTCCGTACGTGTCTCGGTACTCGCCGACTGCGTGGGAGACACGGTCGACGTGTTGTGGTCCATATCCAGTAGCAACATCCTGATCGAGGTACTGGTTGTTGATAACTGAATTGAGTATTGTATAATACTGTACCAGTGGGTCTTCGTAGTCATCCGACGTGGCTTTCGGATACAACCGTTTCAGAACGGTTCGAATTGAACGGAGTGATTCGTAATACTCCGTGAGAGCACACGGTGAGAGTTCGTCTTCGTCCGTGGTTCGCATCTGGTTGTCGACATTGGCGTCGGTTTCGCTAGTTCCATCGCAGCTGTATCGGTGCTTGGTGAGCACACGCTCGTATGTATACTCCTTGCCGCAGTCTGGACAGGTGTAGGGTGGCTCATCTGTCGGTTCGTTTGAATCGTCATCGTTATCGTCTGTCTGGGTAGTTCCCTCACAGCTGTATCGGTGCTTGGTGAGTACACGCTCGTATGTGAACTCCTTGCCGCAGTCTGGACAGGTGTAGGGTGGCTCACCTGTCGACTCTTCTGAGGAGTCATTAGCTTCGTCGGTGAACTCTATTGCCTCTCTGGCTGTGTCTCTGATATCCTTTGCTTGGAGTGTAATATATGGAACTGCAGTAAGCTCATCAAGAGAGGCGTCGGCAACTGAGTGCAGGTCTTCGAATCCTGCGTTGTATAATAAGTACAGGTGATACAGCGAGTGGTTTTCGAGATCCAGGACCGATTCGTCCTTAGAGAATAATGTGTGGAGCGCGTCGATTTTGGATTGAACATCGCCTGGGCAACTCGCTATAGTTACGTACGCATCCGCAACAGTTGACTGAGGTGTACTGGTTTCTTCGGCTATTGTTTCAAGCGGGGTTCCTGAATCGCCACGGATTTGTTTTGCTCCCAATCGAATACACTGTGCCGTCTCCACAGAGAGTGAGGTCTCAGTGGCAAGTTCGGTTGCGGGTGTCTCAGCAACATTCGAGATTGTCGTGTACCCTTCGTTACGAAGCGTTTCTGCATAGACGGCTCCGACTCCAGGAATCTCTGTTAGGGATGCTTGTGGGTCCGTGGGTGAGTCTGTTTCAGAAGTCGGTTCGTCGTCTGAGTCTTGGTGAGCCTCGTCTTCTGTACTGGAGTGGCCATCTCGTTCGTTCGTCGGCGAATCGTCTGGCTCAGATGATGCAAGCCCATCAGGGATCGGTGGAAGTTCTTTGATATTCAGTTCGGATGGATCAATCGCATCTGCAATGGGTGATTCCTGAAGAACCTCACGGACACGCTGTTCGTTGCGTGCTTGAATATGAGAGTTCTTCAAATACGAGACTAACGCTGAGCAATCAGCAGCGGTGAGTGTACCTTCTGCGTGGATGTTATCTAAGATCTCTTCGACATCACGTTCGTTTGGAAACCATGCATCGCCCATCGCAATAAAAAACGGAACGAACGGGTTCGGAACCGTATCCTGCTCGGAGACTCCCAGTTGGTCGGTGAGGAAAATCACTGCCCGATCATCAAGCGATAACTGATACCGCCCACCGGGTAACGATACTTTCAGTTTGTATCGATCAGTAGAATCTCGAATAAGCCGTGTCGGCTTGGTCATGTACTACTCTCAAGCGTATAAGTCATATATCCTTATATTCTGAGTAAAATTGATATTTTGCTGATGTTGATTTTGGAATCAGGGTATCTACTGGCCGAGACTCAGTCGCTCACATTCGTGTAAAAAAGTAAACGCTGACACAGCAACAGAGTATGTGAGTGCGATGGGTGACACTGCTGTCGCTGGTTTTGTCGCCCGTACGTGTATTAGAAATTAGTAATATCATAGATAAAATTTGTCGAACAAATAAAAATAAGTTTATTGTCTATTTATCCGGCTTTCAAATGTGGTGTGCTCACGAGGGTTCACGTAGCATCGAACAATTCGTCTTTTCTGGCATGTGAAGTTGAATTAAAATCAATAAAAATAGATGCAATATATGTAACCGGAAACTAAATGTAGATCGGATTTAATTTAGCAAAAAGGAATGATCTCAATAAGCACAGGGCTTGTTTTTGTAGAACTTTTTATTGGTCTTAGTGCTGCCATTGTAGCTTCTATCGCATGGACGCACCGAGACCGGGCTGCCGGTGTTCCAGTGTGTATTCTGTTGATCGCGGCGAGTGGATACGCGTTTATGAGCGGGCTAAACGTACTTGTTTCTGAGCCGTTATTGAAGCACCTCATTCATAATCTCACATATCCGTTTGTCACAGCTGCGGTTGCTTCCGTAATTTACATTCTAATCGAGTTCACCTACGGAGAAAAATATCGACAACCCAGAATAATCGGCATTCTTGTCGGGTATGTCTCTCTCAGTTTTGTTATTTCTATTACGGATCCTATTCACCACCTTCTGATAACAGAGCCAGTAATCACCGCGAATGGCGGGTTTTCGAGGACCGCTGAGAATGCTGGACCACTATTTTGGATTCAAGCGATCACGAATTTTACTGTCGCGTTTGTTTCGCTTGGGTGGATGGTGGCCAAATTCCCAGATACTCGTGGCATTCATCGTCAACAGATGATGACACTTATTTTGGCATATCTGATTGCACTTGCGTTCTTCCTCTGGCAAACGCTCTCTCCACCACATCCAGCGTTTGACGTTGCTACAATTGGGCTCCTCGGAGCGAGTTTATTGATATTGTGGACGTTATTCTATTCTGATTTCCTCAAAACAACTCCGATTGAACAACGAACACTTCTAGACAACGTGCCTAGTGCCGTTATTGCGGTTGATGCTTCGGATCGTGTTCTCAATTTCAATCAAAAGGCGGGGAATCTGTATGATCTTGATACCAGTGCAATCGGTGTCCATGCAGAACAGGTCTTCCAGACAAATCCCGAGCTTCTCGAACGACTCGGAACCGCAGATAGAAGTGAGACTCAAATCACCCTCGAACGAGATGGTGTAAAGCGACACTACGACCTAACGATCTCACCGATTGTTGATTCTGATATGCTTAAAAACAGGTCTCGTGGGTCTCTGATTGTTCTGCAGGATATCACGAGACTCGTGCAGCAACGAGATGAGCTTAAACAAAAGAATAAGCGTCTCGATCAGTTTGCGGGTATCGTCTCACATGATCTCCGCAATCCGCTCAACGTTGCAGTAGGATGGCTCGAAGTTGCACGGGAGACAGGTAACACTGATCACTTAGAACGAGTTGAACGAGGTCATACCCGTATGCAAGCCCTAATTGATGATCTTCTCATGCTTGCACGGGAAAGTGATCTCGAAGGTGACCGGGAATTAATCACATTGTCAGATGAGATTGGTACATGCTGGCAGAACGTCGATACTGAGGATGCTACTCTCGTCAACGAGGCAAATGGAATGGTGTTTGCAAACCTCGGTCGTTTCCGACAACTGATCGAGAATCTCATCCGAAATTCAATAGAACATGGAGGAAAAACAGTGACGATCACGGTTGGTGACCTCGGACAGGGTTTCTATGTAGAAGATAATGGGTCTGGGATCCCGCAAGGAAATTACGACCGTCTGTTTGATGCTGGCCACACAACATCACAAGATGGAACAGGGCTTGGATTAGCAATAGTCAAACAAATCACTGATGATCATGGCTGGGAAATCACGGGAGCAGAGGGTGCTGATGGCGGCGTCCGATTTGAGATCACCGGTGTAGCATCTACTGCCGCATAACCCAGGTCAAGCCCGAGAAACCCTGGTGGACGAAGAACGAATTACGCTTCACCAGCATTACAAAGATGGAGAGCTGTCCAATGACGCTGCGGATATCCTACTTGGAGATACTATCGAAGGTATCGACTGCGAGCGAGGGGCTTTCGAGGAGGCTACAGAGCTTAACACGACTGATGTGTTCCTAGAGTGACGATGGTCGACGATAACGTATGATCTCCCGTACTCGTCGACACTGATGTCTTGATTGTTGTTGCAAACACGAGCCTGTAGCCCCGCATTATTTCATATTCTGATATATTTTGTAACCACCAAACGTTTATGTATGTTATTCACATATTATCTACTGTAAACACACAACCGGACAACTCACACATCCTGCGATGCGTAATCCCTGCATCCATAGTATTTTAACGGAGAGTCCGGCTCCCGTCGCCACCCGTCAGCACAGCTGACTGTCTGAGCCGTCGCTAGTGATGGTGCATGACTTCAGCGTGCATATCGGTAAAGAGCGAATGCGAATCACACAGTACAGACTAGCAGGCGAACTGCTGTCTCAGAATTCAACAAAAACCATGACATCGGAACAAGTGATTGACGGCGAGGTAGAACAGACTGCACAACGCTTCGGAAACGACGAGATGCTCAAAGATGAACCGCGAGTGCTGTGTCGATCTTGTGGCGGCGGCAAGTTAGATAGAGGAATTGAAGAACGGCGAACCGCAGTCCTCGATGAAGCAGACGAACTGTTGTGTACCGTCGAACAGGAAACCGGAGCCGAAGTCGACCATGTGAAACAGGATCTTAACATCGCAAGAGAAAATCTGTTGAATGACGGTGAGTACAATTACTGTGTGCGGTCTGCGCTAGTCTTCCTGGAAAACGTTGTAGAGTGTTCTGAGGATGGCCAGATTGCAATTCTTGAGTGCATAGAGGAGTTCAGAGACCGACTCGCACAGAAAGCTGCGTTACCGCCACGAAGTCAATAAGTCGTTCTCAAAAATGTGCGCATCTCGTTAATTATCCCCCGATCAGGTCGGTGATCGGGTCCTGCAGTCGCAAGGTTTCGACGTGGCGACTGCCACCTCTCATCTTTTATAATTGTATTCAAAGTAGATCTAATCTGCACATAAGATTAGACAATTAGAAACAATTTTAACATTACATATTAAATAAAAATAGGTATGATAAAAAAATCGGCGGCTATATTTATAATATTTTTTACATTTGTGCTTTTGCTTGGGTTTTCTGGAACGGGGATAAGTGAAACACCTAACGGGAACGAGAGTGAAATCAAACTAATCGTTCAAGTTGAGGGAGACGTTCAAGCAGACTCGATTGCAGAATCGAAAGAGAAAGCGAAAGCATTCCAAGAACCCGTTATCAATCACATTAAATCATTGAACGGGACAACCGTAACAGGAACGCTATGGTCGTCTAACAGTATCATCGTAAAAATTGATACTGGGAAAACCACGAAAGCTGCGGTAGGAAATCACAGTGCTGTTAAAGAAGTGATTGAGGATGAACCTGTAAAACTCCCAAACCCACCACAAAACGAGCGTCAGGCAGGGACTCAGGATTACAGTACAATCAGTTACGGATTAGAACAGATTCGCGCTGATGATGCTCAAAAAGAGTTTAATGCAACTGGAGAGGGTGTGAAGGTTGCAGTCATTGATACGGGTGCGAGTATTTCTCACCCGGATATCGATGTTGGTGGTGACCCGAGTAACAATTACAAAGGGTACTGGGCAGTTGTCGAAGGTGATGTTAAAGAAGGGTCAGAATTAGATGGGACACCTGAACCATTCGACCCAGAGGGCCACGGCACGCACGTGGCCGGGACTGTTATTGGTGAGAGTGATAATTCAGCCGGGACGCAAATCGGTGTCGCTCCGAATGCAACTGCAATGCACGTACAAGCATTCAATGCTAATGGGACCAGTAATACAACAAATATTGTTAAATCAATTGAGTGGGCCGCTGAGAACGATGCAGATGTCATCACGATGAGTTTCAGTGCAGGTTCCTCATCGGCTGTCCTGGATGCAACACGAATGGCACGGAATCAGGGTGCCATTCTCGTTGGAGCGTCTGGAAACTACAAATTCGGTGGTAATGGAAACACAGCCGTACCAGCGGCGAGTGGTGATGTTATTTCAGTTGGTGCTGTTGACGGTGGTGGTACTGTCCCAACGTTTTCGGGAGGGGCAGAATACGACCCGACTGAGGAATTCACGAATAGTTTCGCAAGCGAATGGGAGAACCCGTTAATTGCACCGTATGTGGTCGCGCCGGGTGTATCTGTTTACAGTGCAAGTCATACTGATAATGGCCTTGTGCCAAAGACTGGAACAAGTATGGCCACGCCGCACGTGGGCGGAACGTCCGCAATTGCCTTGTCGAACAACCCGTCGTTAACACAAGATGAATTTGAGTACGCGTTAATGCGAACGGCACGAAACGCAGATGGGTACAGCGAACGGAATACGCGTCAAGGGTACGGTATTGTTGACGCCTACGAAGTGCTTCAAGCGACTAATCCGAACGGGTACTTCTCCCCTGCAAACGTGCGTGTTACCCAAATGGTTGATTCCGGTGATAACTTAGTCGTGAATGCAACGGTTTCGAATGAGAACCTTATCGGTGACACTGGCACGCAAAACGTTAGCCTGTACGTTGGCGATAGGAAAGTCAGCGTGAAAGAAGATGTAGTGATCGAGTCTGACACGGAAACTGAAGTCGGGTTCGTGTACGAAACCACTGGTGCTGATTCTGGTGAGAAAGTTGTTACCGTTGGGACTGAAAACAAGAACGCGACGAATACCACGAGTGTACGGGCTCCCGCAGACTTTATAGTGAGTATCGCACCGGAAAGTGAACGAGAGTTTGTCACCGGAGAAGAAGCAAATATCACGGTAGGAGTGGAGAACGTCGGAGAGTCATCAGGCTCCGGGTCGCTTAACTTGTTCGTGAACGGGGAAGCGAGAGCAAATAGCAGTACAACCATCCCTGAAACCGCACCGGACGAAACAAGGATTGTTGATGTACCGTACACACCAACCAAGGACGATGTTGGAACACCCACGATTCGCGTGGAATCTGCAACAGACAGTATTGAAGCTGCATTCAATGTCATTGGATATTCAACGTTCTCCGTTAACCTGTCGAGTGCAGAGATTGCAAATCAATCGTTCGTGATTGGTGAAACAGTGCCAGTTAACGCAACGATTGAGAACACTGGTGGAGCCGCAGGAATCGGGACTGTTGACTTGCTTGTCAACGGGACTGTGAAACCGGATGCAAGCGTGGACACGCGTGAACTATCTACTGGTGAGACACAATCTGTGTCACTCGGGTACAACGTGAGTGTAGAGGATTACCCGGAAGCGAATGTGAGTATCCGAACCAGTGATGATGAGCAGAACACAACTGTCGGCGTGTTACGTGCTGCAGAATCGGTTGTCGGCATTAACTCAGTGAATTCTCCTACAGAGGGTGATGACATCGTTGTGAACGCGTCTGTGGAGAACGTCGGTGATGTAAGCCTTTCACAAACGCTTACAGCGAACATTGATGGTATCGGGTCGAACGAAACAGCAGTAACAGTAGCGAATGGGAGCTCGGAAGATGTTGAGCTGCATATCCCAACTGGTGACGGTGATGCTGGTGAGTACACGGTTACAGCTGCAACACCGGATTCGACAAGTGAGATTCCGGTGACTGTGAGAGGCCCTGCAGCATTCGATGTAGGAATTGCGAACGCGAGTAGTGACGTGAGCGCTGGGAACAATGTCACAGTGAACGCGTCTGTGGCGAACACTGGTGGTGAAATCGGTGAGGAAACCGTGTCACTAACCACGAACACTTCAAACACGGTTCGTGACTCTGCAACGGTGGAAGTACCTGCAGGTGAGAGTGAAGTAGTTGAACTCGAATTCAAAACAACGGTAGCCGATATGGGTGATGTTCAGTTGCAGGTTACGGTAAGTGAATCGTCAGCTACTCAGAACATTGTTGTGAGTGACCCTGAGCCACCAGTCATCACGGGTGTCACGGTTAACGAATCTGTTTCGAACAATGTAGTTGAGGTGAACGGTACTGTTGCGAATGGGAGTGTTGACGTTCGCAGCATCGAAATGGGTGTGTCGTCCTCGTTCACGTCATTCACAGCCGAGAACGCTGTAACTGGTGATGTGAGTGATGGCGGTGAATTCAATGTCACAATCGACACGCGAAGTCTTGTCGGAGATGGAACGTATGATAGTTTCGTTGGTGTGACTGACGAATCCGGTCAATACGTCGAATCCAACGGTGAACAGGTGCGTGTCGACGCGACCGCTCCTGAAATCCAGTTAGGAACAACCGGAATCAACGGTGCTAACGGTGACGTTGTTGTTGAGAGCAGTGAAGCGTTTGAGATCACATCAATTGCTATCACTGCAGATAACGACGAAGACCGCTCTCCGCAAACAATTCCGAGTGGATTGAATACGGACAGTGTCACCGTTCCGTTTGATAGTAGTGCAACTGGTGGTGACAAGACCGAGTTCAACATCACTGTTACCGCACGTGATGAAGTCGAGAACACGGTGACTGAAACACTATCGAGTAGTGTTTCGAACTACGAACTCACCAATGGTGATGGTCGTGTTTCAGTTAGTAACTTCACCAATATCACGGTGAATGGGAACGAAACCGAGTTAGGTACCGGGTCGCTGGTCCGTCAAGCCGTGGTTAGTAGTGGTTCGAGTACACCAGCCGGAACTAATCTTGATTCGAATCGTGTGAGCGGCGGGTACGTGAATGTTGCAGACATTGGGGTATCCGATAGTGAACTTGATAATGCAACCATTCGGATTCCGGTTGAGAATCTTAACGAGGACGCGATTAACGGCTTCGAGTCTGACGAGCTAACGATTTTCAAGTCGGAAGATGGTGAGCAAGGGTACAGTGAGGTTCCAACCGAGTACGATAGTGAGACTGGTGAACTGGTCGCGGTTGTTGACGGGTTCAGTCAGTTTGTTGCTGGTGGTACGGATACGACACCGCCATCGATTGATGCAGTGGATGTGACGCCCGGTGAGGACGTGACAGCTGCAGACGGACCTGTGACGGTTCGATTCGAGTACTCGGAGGAAACGTCGTCAGTTAACGTGAGTGCAACCGACGTTACTGCCGATGTGAGTAATGCTCGTGTGACCAAGCAAGTAACGCAGAACAATGCTGAACTCACCGTTGACGGGTTGAGTAATGGTGAAACGATCACGGTGGATGTGGTTGTGGCTGATGAAGCAGGGAACAGTGTAGAAGACACTGTCACAATCACTGTGAGCGAGGATAGTAACGAAGAGAACAATAACGAGAACAACAATGCTGGCGGCGGCGGTGGTGGCAGTAGCGGTGGTGGCGGTGGCGGCGGTGGTGGCGGTGCTGGTGTTCCAGAACCACCGTCTCTTTCGACGCTGCCAGATGATGTGAACCTCCTGACGGATGCTGACGGGACCATCCGAGGCGGAGCAAACGAGAGTACGTTCAGCTTCGGCGCGTTCACTCAGTCCCCGATTGTCGAAGGCGGAACGCTTCACCAAGGCGGGTTTGACGGTATAGCTCGTGTCCTTGATTTCGATGGAGTGCCATCGAGTGTTGGGAGTCCACCGGGTGAAGTGTTCTCCACAACGGATGTCATGGTTCCACGAGAAATATCGGACTCGTCGGCTACGCTAACGTTCAATCTCGGAAATGTTGAGTATAAAAACATCGCGTACAGCGAGTTGAATACTGAGGAGTTAACGGTGTGGCGTCACACTGGCGAGGATTGGGAACCGCTTGAGACACGTGTTGTCGAGCAGAGTGCCGATGGTATCACGCTTGAAGCAGATACTACAGGGTTCTCGTACTTTGTCGTCACGGACGAAAGCGAACTCCCAGAAGAAGCAGGTGCCGATGATGCAGCGAGTGATGAATCACCTGTAACTAATGATGACACGCCCGGGTTCGGAGTGGTAGTCACACTCATTGCAGTGTTGATGAGTGTTATAGCCGTGAGATCCAGACACTGATTGACGGTACTTCCCCAACGCTGCTTCGTGAGCTGTGCTGAGTCACGCTCCATTAGATCAAACGCTTCGTGATTGCTCTGTGAAGAGTGGAATAGAGTTCACAAATCAAGAGAACCAAGCAGAAAGAACTCATGTAGCCCTCAAAGAAGGGTGCTGTAGCTCAGGAGACGCTTACCCGAGGCCGCGGGCTGGCTCAGCCCGCGGCCGGTGCGTACGCTTCTGGTACACCAACGCCGTTCATTTCGATCTCCCAACTCCGCTCTAATTCCTCTTCTAATGCGTGTCTGATCCAGTCAGAGAAGGTTTTGAATGTGAACTCTTCGGGCAGGTCGCGCCCGCCCCGCCGTGGGCGGGCGACGACCGCCCATCGAAGCACAAGCCAGAGGTTCTCCAGCAAGAATCCAACTAGGACGAACCCAAAGCGGACGATTGGATCCTGAGTCGTCGTTACCACTCGTGCTTGGCGGAACACACGATAGCTGGTCTCAATCGCCGAGCGTTTCCGGTAAAGCCGTTCGACCTGTTTGGGCGTGCGATCAGCCAGATCGCACGCCACATAACCTCGAACAACCTCTCCACTCTTGCCACGATCTCCAGCTTGGTAGGAGACAGCGACTGCAAGCGGGAATTCCAGTTCCCGCTTGCAGTCTTTGTACATTCGATAGGTCGTCATGTACGAACAGTGCGTGTCTAGCTTCTTCTTCATGCGTTTGCCCTTCTTTTGGACGGGGACGACAGTCGCAGCAATTTCACGTGATCGACGCAGGATACGTTCGTTGTAGAAGCCACGGTCAGCCAATAGAAGGTCTATCTCGAAGGGATAGGCCACGATGCGGTCGAGGATACGCTCGACCGCATCGGCCTCTTTCTCATCGCTTCGCACGTACGTTGTTGCCAGTGTTACCGGTTTCCCGTTTGAGACGAGATATGCTGTGCAGTAGCGGTGACACGTTGTTGTACCGTCTTTGGCTGCCATACGACAGAGTTCTCCGCTTTCATCGCTGTGCGTTCCATGGTAGGGGTTATCGACGAAGTCAATGGAGACGATCCTCGACCGGTTAGGGTCGAGGATCGTCATTGCCATCTCCTTGAGAAGGTCGTTAGCAATCCGCTCTAGCCACTCTCGGTTGAGTGTATGGAGCCAATCCATGACAGTGTCGTCACAGGGTGCGTTGTCGTTGTCTTTGCAGGTTTCCCAGATAGACGTCTGATTGACTGCTGCAAGGGTGACAGCAGGCCAAATCTCGCCGGGATCGAGGGGCGAGCCCTCGATTCCCGGCAGCGGAAGTTGTCCAACAAGATCTTTCGCTAGTTCTTTCACGTCTGTGGCTGAAAGACAGCCGTCTGGCTGAGGTATGGTGAACACATTTCCTCAACCAGACATCTTCATCATGAGAGCTACGTTTTAGCTACAGCTCTCAAATCGGTTGGGAAGTACCGATTGACGGACTATACAGTAGCAAGTGATGACTGGAAGTTGATCGGTGCTGGGACACCGGATCGGGCTTCTGCACCGATTGATGTACTTGTAGATCAAAGCAGTTTGCAGCTCATTTGAACGCGGGGATTGTATCTCGGTAAGCAGGATTTCGAAAGCCGAGCGGTCAGGTTCTCGTCATAGTAACTCTTGTCGACTGTTCCGTTTGTGTACCAGGTAGCGGCTCAATGAACGAACACTAAGGATTCAACACATGATCATCTACTGCGTTACAAGTAACATACGTTCATCTGAAAGTAGGCAGTACGGCTCCGTCATAGGAGCCTTGTTTGGACGCGGGGAAATTGTCCTCTACAACCGTTATCCAAACAACGAGATCGGGCTAAGAAACACTCGCGGACTGGCTTGTTCACTATAGATAGCCGCTAACCGTCGCTTTCAGGAGCGTCGAAATGAGTAACGGTATCTGGTATTGACGAACTAGACACCTGAGTAGGCCTAAGGTATTGGTCGGATTACCATGGCAACTGTTGACGCTGACTCTGAGGAAGTCCAGAAAAACGGTTAGTAAACCATAACTCGCTTACATCGGGTCAACGACACGGTAGTCAGAGGATGTCCTAGTTAATGCAGCAGTTACTACGATTTGGTGTTGGAATTACTGCAGGGCTTGGTATTTTAGTAGGGTATCTCTACACCGTTGGTGCAGAGACCGTGCTGTCCCGAATGACCGTGATTGCTCCATGGGCACTTGCGGTTGTTGCCCTCCTTGTGATTTTGGAGGGGTTAGCAGATGGAATCGGTGTTTGGGCGTCGATTGCACCCCTGGGAGATGGTATTTCGAAAACCAGAAGCGTTCAATTCGCACTTGCGGGTGATTTCTTCGATACACTGAGTCCGGCAGGGCCGGTCAGTTCGGAGCCGATCATGGCTCGATTTTTCAGTGTCGAAACGGAGACTGGCTATTCTGAAGCACTTGGTGTCCGGTCGACCGCAAAATACGTCAAATCAGGCGTTCAGATTCTCTTTTCAGGAGCTCTTGGACTGTTTATTCTTCTCGATTCACCCGATGCAACACCAATTTTATTCATGCTCGGCATTTCATTCACAGGTCTCGTACTGTTCGGTGGCATTCTTCTTAGATCACGAACTCGTCTCTCTACTGGCCTCGTCGTTGGTCTCACACCACTTGTCAGTTGGATTTCTGGCTTGTACCGTGACCAACCTTATGATCGGATGTTCGTCGCTACTGCTGTCGACCAGTATTGGCAACGGATCGTCGACTTTCGAGAGACACCGCGATTGTTGTTGTTCATCGCTGTTGGGGGGCTCCTCGAACAGCTCTTGACAGCCACAGCATTGTGGGTTGCACTCACTGGGTTGGGCGTCGACAGTGTCTTTCTTCCAATACTCGTCGTAATCCCATTACCTCAGGTCGCAAGCGCGATTCCGATTCCGGGTAGCCTCGGGGCTTACGACCTGTTGCTCGGTGGAGCGTTAGTGGTGGTTACTGGTGTCCCGAGTGCCATTGCAACAGCCGCAGTGCTTCTGTTCCGGACGCTCTCACTCCCATTTAGCGCTCTTGTTGGAGGAATCTGTGTGGGCTATTTGTGTGGATGGCGACCGAGAGACAAGCCATAGTAAGCAATGTACCAATTCAAACGGGTAGCTGGCCGCCGGTTGGTTGAGTTAAAAATATTTGCTATACTGCGAGCGCAACTGTAGTATTTTATGTTAGTTGTTAAATTGGTTAATAACCTTACAAGCAATTTTTTGATTGTCCTCACAAATAATCTGGTGCCTGAGAGAGCCCCCCTGAAAGCCCCCACTCTCTCGGGCATAATTAATCAGAGGTGGATTGAACTGTGATTCCCCCATAGCTACTAACGGTTACATCGTGATCGTGATATCTGAACGAGATATGTCGATCTCCATTACGAGCGCTGTGAGGTGACAGGAGTGCATCTAATGCATCTATATCCACTGTGTTGTGCAGTGGTTCCATGTCGATTGGATCGGTGTCAGCGGCTTCTGCCACCGTACTGATCACTGCTGTACTTGTTTCGGTTCTATCGTGATCATAGAGTGCGCGGTACATGTTCTGGTCTGGAAAGTATTCAAACGATTCAAATGTACAGATACTCCATTTCGGAGTATACTCCTCTCTGTGCGCTGGTTGTTCGGATTGTGTATTCGAAGGTGCTTGGTCAATCATCAGCATCACCTGATAGGCGGCTTACACAGGTGAGTCTGCTTGTTTCAGCTACAATACGATATTTAAACTATCTCTCTGTCACATTCAACAGCGAAATCAGCTTGGAGCGGTAATCACTCGGTCTCAGCCAACTCGGATATGTCTTCGAGGCTCTGTTTGAGATGGTAGGTGAATATCCGCTCAGTGAAGGTTGCAAAGCCGTGATTGATGCCGTCGCTCCAGGCGGCGGTTTCGTTCGGTATTCCCGGGAGTGTTTCCTCGTGAAGCGCACTCACCAAGACGGGATCACGGTCGACCATGAGCAGTCGACCCATTCGAGGAGAATCGGACATGCCAGTAAACCACTTAATGAGCTCCGTCTCAAACAGCTGTGCATCGATCTCGGCGGTCATGATACGGTCTCGAACCGGCTCAGCCGCCGTTCCGATATACAGACTAACTCCACGGCTATCAGCTTCATCCAACGCCTCGAATATCTTCCTATCCAGCAGGTTCTCGTCTAAGACGATCAGTACGATTTCCTCGCTTGCCTCCGAAATCAAGTCGATGATGCGTCCAGTGACCTGTTCGTGGGAATCGATTGCCCAGACCCCCTGAACGGTTTGTCTGAATTCAGGTTCCAGTTCCTGGAGCGAGTTATCGAGGGTCTCCAGATACGAATCGTACCGCGCACGAAACGTTCGAAGAGTCGTGTCAATCGAGACGCTCTGGTAGGCCCGTGGATCGGCTTGATGGAGTTCGACCAGCCCGCGATTTTGTAACCGATCCATCGTCTCGTACACTTGTGAGCGTGGTATGTCTGCTACCTGTGAGATCTCCTTGGCGGTGCCGTGGGGTAACTCTGAAAGAGCAACAAAACACCGGGCTTCGTAGGATGTGAGTCCAAGGTTTTCGAGGGCACTGATTGCATTCTCGGTTGCATTCACGGATGGCCGTAGGAGATTAACCATAATTGTATGTTTTTCAAGTTTACATGAGAGTAACAGTAGACAGTGTGTTTTCCCGATTAGTACGGCAGTAACAACGGGCGAGTTGTTCTTCGGAAAATATACGAACGAATATATTGGGGTACAGTGTACTACTATGTAGTCAGGTGATAGTGCCTATCTTTCCCCCTTCCCCCTGGAGGCGATACTCACCTGACCGCTATATGACCGGACAGTTTCCCCCCCCTCTTCGTTCGGTCTACTCAAAGATCGGATAAATAGTTGGGTGTCCCCCAGTTTGGTGATTGGTCGCCCCCACGAGCCAATCACACAGCGTCCAATGAGTCAGTAACCGAATCCCCCACTGCATACGGATACGTTCATCTGACAATTCTTCACTCGCTGCTTCTCCCCCTCTGTCCGCATTGCACTATTGGGGGCTTACATGCGTGAGTCTGATTGTTTCAGCTACAACGGGATATTTAACTCCCCCATCGAATCTTCACTTGTTACGTGTGTTGAACAGAACTTGTTCGATAAGTCGACGGTTCCCGCGGCGCAACCGAGAACCAAGTGCTTGTTGAGAAATATCAAGTTCGTCAGCGATCTCTTCGAGAGTCGTCTCTCGTGGGGATTTGAAATAGCCGCGTTCATATGCGAGTAGAAGTGCTTCACGTTGTGGCTCTGTGAGATCATGTTTCGCATTGAGGGGTTGGAGCCCATGGATTTTGGTCAGAGTGACAGGGGCACTGTGATTGTGGCAGTATTCTTGGAATTCGGCGATAGCTCCGCGGCTCTCGCCTCGAAGTTCGAACTTCCATTCCTCAGCGGTTCCAATAGCAGACAGGAGGACCACTTCTGGGGATATTAACGCATCAAGGACACCATCATACTCTGGTATCCATTCACACCGCATGAGATACTCGCTGTCGACCTGATCAACCAACCGAATATCACGTACGCCTGGATGGTCAGTGAACTGCTCGACAATAGCGTCTGTCTCGGTTCCTCGGACCCAAAAATACGGGACAACACCGTTTGTATCCGGGATAACTCGCTCTAATTGTATTGCCACCTCCGGAAGTTGACTGAATACAGTTCCTAACGGAAACTTATCTGCCGCCAACGTAAACTCAGCTACCGTCGACATCTCTCTCCCTGTTGACTGTTACTGATGGATTCAGTTGCAATGCAGTAGGAGATAGCACAGATTGGATACTGGGCACAGATTGGGGGGGACGCCTGAACAGAAAACTCACATATCCACTGTGTGTGCCCGGTTTGGGAATCCACAGCCATACTTGTATAATGGACCTATGACCCGAATTGCGTTGTGGATTCCACACCACCAAACCCTGCGTATTTCGTAGTCTATTCCATATACAGCCCGGATTCAGCAATTGGTGGTGGAATGCTATGATCACCGAGTGACAGTATCGCTACTGGTCGCTGTTGTTGGTCTGTGGGGCAGGACCAAAGTGATCGAATGGCTGTACGTGTGTCTCTTTCACGACTTCAATACTTGTGATTTCGAGGTCAAGAGATTCTATCTTTTCAGAAATGGTATCGACGGCACTGGCGTCCTCGGCTACTGCTTCAATATGGAGGTTATTCGACCCAGTAAGCATTTCGCGGACAGTTACGGTCCCAACAATATCTAACGCATCTTCGGCACGGGCTGCACGCTCTGCCCGAGGAACTCGACAAATAATGAAGAGATGAAGATGGTAGCCTGCCTGGGCATAATCAATCTGTGGGTGATAGTCCTGGATCACACCAGCCTGTTCCAATTTTTCGATCCGATTCCGAACTGTGCTCGCAGAGACATCGGCTACCTCTCCCATTTCTTCAGCTGTAACTGTTCGTGCACCTTCCTGGAGTAAATGAAGAATCGTTCGGTCGACGGTGTCGAGTTCGATTCCGACCATTAACGTACATAGTGTCTGATAACTCATGAGTATTTTCGATGGTGCCATTGACATTCTAAATTATCGAATCGGAAACAAGAGTGAAATATTGGGCGGAGGATCTTATTTTGTTATATTCAGACTCTGAGTGTTGCATTGAGTCATGTAATCGAGTTCTTCGAATCTCAGTCAAGCTCAGATGTGCAAGACTGCAGACGCAAGTGTAGCACGATAACCTCATTCTAGGGATGTTAGTATTACTTTACAACCATTGTTGATTATTTTCAAAAACAGTATCTTATATATGACAAGTATATTTTCATATGCTATTATGGAGCAGTCTCCGGTTCCGGATATTGTCGAAGCTATTGCTGAAGCAAAAGAGACTGAATCTTCCGAACTCGACCTTGCTCTCTACGAGTATATTGATCCCGAGGCAATTCAGCGTTTGACATCACATGGAACTGCGTCGTGGACACTGACATTTGAACTCCCTGAGCACGAAGTAACCGTCACAAGCGATGGGGGAATCTTCGTAGACGGGACTCAAGAAGGACTTTGGATGTGACCTCTACAACGGATGTCGACTGAGGGATCTGAATCTAGGCGTACTAACTGACGTTCTCCAGCAGTTACCTGCAAAAGTTGTAGATCCCTAGAGTTGTTTAGTGCAGTGATTTATAGAGTCACTAAGTAAAGCACAGTTGAATCTGCTCGACTCAAGACGCGTCTTGATCAATGAGAACGGATTTTTGACCTCAATAAAAATGGTAGGGATGGATAATATAAGACAGATGTATATTTCGCGGAAGTCTGTTTTTTCTCCGACGATAACTTCGAGCTCGTTGAGTTCGTACTGCTTGAATAACTCCAGCAGCATTTGTGGAGACGTACAGTAGCTAACGATGCGCATTGAATTGGCGCGGGCAAGATATTTCTCGAATGACTCGAAACTTCGAATTATCTTGAAGAGGCTCTCTGACTGTGTTATAGTTGGACTATTCGTTTGAGCCATGCCGTTCAGTACGCGAAGTATAGCCTTTTTTCTTATTAACAAATAATATAACACATTGTACCGGAAATTGGCGATGTGAACTACCCCACCCTACTCGCTCACCGCTAACGCGCTTCGCTCCTTGAGGGTGTCGTCAGAAGCAAGGCTTCTGACTGCTAACCAGAACCTCCGGTTCTGGTGATGGGGCTTCCTGTTTCCACGACGCGCTTTGCAGACACCGAATCGGTGTCCGTAGGGAGCGCAGTCTCCACAGGCGTTGATTCGGAGTATACCACTCCTATGTGTTCAAGACCGCGAGAAAGAATGTTCCACGCCGCATTCGCGTCCCTGTCCGCCTCGAACCCACACGACGGGCACGTATGTTCGCGTACCCACAGCGGCTTATCCGTCTTGACGCCGCAGGAAGCGCACTCCTTCGTCGTATCTTTCGGGTCAACTGCAACAAAGTGCGTCCCCTTACGTTCGCACTTGTATTCGAGCATCCGGAGAAACGTCCCCCAAGCTGCTCCTGCCCGGTTGCGTGAGTTGCCCGGCAGTTCGATCAACCCCTTCGCGTCCAAGTCCTCGACCGCCACGAAGTCGTACTCGCAGGCGTAGTAGTTCGACAACTTGTGAAGGAAGTCCCGACGCTTCCGCTTGAGGTCGGCGTGGCATTCGGCCACAACTCGGCGTTGTTTCTCCCAATTCGCAGAGCCGTGTTCCTTCCGCGAGAGGTCGCGCTGTGCGCGTTCGAGTCGCTCACGTTCCTCGCTGAAATTGGGACTCTCGATGGCGTACCCGTCGGTGTCGTGTACGTATTTGAGGATTCCCACGTCGATGCCGACGAGCCGCTCGGGATTCTGCGGCTTCTCTGGTGTATCCTCGTCCACGTCGATGCCGAACGTGGCATACCACTCGCCCGTGGGTTCGCGTTTGACCGCGACCTGTTTGATGGTCGCATTCTCGGGGATGTCTCGGTGGAGGTGAATCGGAATCTCGCCAATCTTGCTCAACCACAACGTGGGCCGACCACTCGTATTCTTGAGTTCGAAGCCGGACTGGTTGTAGGTGAGCGACCGATACTCCCGAGGCGGTTTCCACTTGAGCATTCCCACGGCGCGTCCGTTCTCCTTCTGTGCTTTGAGCGTAGAGAGGTTGTCGTAGACGCGCTTGACAACCATCTGGAGAACTTTCGAGTGGACATCTCCGAGGTCGTCCCACCACGATTTGAGGTCGGGGAGTCGCCCCTGCACCTCGTAGCGGGCGGGGATGTTGTCTGCCTCGTTGAACAGGTGGAGGACGTGATTGTACAGTTGCCTACAAGTATCGACGTGGTACAGAAGCTCCTCTTCGAGGGCTTCTGGCGGGTTGAGTCGATACTTGTAGTTGTAGTGCATGGGCTATTCGTCTGAGTCGGGATCGGAGACGCGGACGACTTTCACGTCGGCCCCGCGCCAGCGTTTCGGGACGATGACGTGGGCACTGTTCCCCGAAGGTTTTGCGGTTCCGTCGAGGACTTCTTCGCCTTCGATTTCAAACCTATCCATCACTGATGTATATACTATGGATAGACATAAAGGTGGCGGTGGGCCTGTGGGGCGAGCGGCGAACGTGTTTGAGAATCGTGCGGCGCTGTATCCCCTCCCTACTGCGCTACTCGGTCGCTTCGCTCCCTGCGTTGCTCCTTGAGGAAGGGGACTTAGCGCCTAATTCCAGTTAAAGAACTGTATGCAGATTGTGGTTTGGAGTTAGTTGTGAGAGGACTCTGAGGTTGTCTCATGTTCAGACGAGGTGTGTGAGTTGATTGTTGAGAACTGGCTTCTAAGGGCTCGAATCTCGAATTCGTTTGCGATTGCTGAGATACCTAGTGCGGCCCCGAGTAGGAGTGTTGGTACTCCTGGATTGGAATTCAGGAACTGTTGGACGAGTCCAGAGGTAAGGAGTGCAATTGTGAAACAAGATTTGATGAACTGTCCTTGCCGCATGCCGCCATCTGTTACGCTGCCAATGATGAGATTAAGTTTGTCGCGTTGCTCGACAGTTGGCAATGACCGAATACCTAACAGGGTTACTGTGCCGATTGCGATAGCAACACCTGTGTCGTGGCTTATCGGTCCGTTGAGAATAATCGATAGTATACAGAGTCCAACACCCAATAAGTGTAGGTAGACTGTTTTACGTGGGAGTCTACTCATGGGATTACCACTCTGATTAGCTGCTGGTTTCGCCGGTTGCAGCGCATATTTTTTCACCGACTGTGGTTACCAGATGATCCTCTCCAGTGTCCCCTAGTAGAGTTAGTCCGAAGCCAGGGCCGTCAGCAAAGTTTCCGGTTGGGATTGCAATTGCTGAGAGATCGAGGAGATTCACGTAGTCTGTGTAGTAGCCCAAATTTGAGTTGCGTTCGATTGGTTTTTCGCGTATTTCTGAGATGGTGTAGACAGTCCCTGTCGTCGGGGTAGCCAAGATATCGATGTCGTTGGCTACAAAGACTTCTTGACATCGTTTTTTGAGTTTTTCGAGCTTGTAAAATGAATTGAATGTCTCAACTGCAGAGTATTCTTTACCTCCAGCGAGGATCTCTCGCACTACTGGATGTATTTCTTCAGCTTGTTCATTAACGAACTGTTCAACAGCAGCTAATCGTTCAGCAACCCACGGACCACCGTAAAGAAGATCTGCAGTCTCAGTGAACACCTCGAAATCGACTGTAACGACCTCACCGAAAACCGCCTTCACATCCGCTATAGCATCTTGGTAGAGGTTTTCGGCTTCTTGATCGCCAAAGAATTCGAGTGAAGCTACGTTCGGGACTCCAACAGTGACTGATTCCACATCAAGGGATTCGGATGTCTCGCCTTCTGTATTGAGAGAAAGCTCAGGGCGTGAGTACGGATCGGCTGAATCATAGCCTGCAGCGATCTCTTCGACTAACAACGCGTCCTTGCATGTGTGAGTGAAGACTGATACGCAGTCAAGACTCTTGCAAGCAGGAACGACGCCATCTGTGCTTAGCAATCCGCGGCTGGGTTTCAGTCCAACAAGGCCGTTGAATGCTGCAGGCACGCGTCCCGATCCAGCTGTATCTGTTCCCAATGAGAATGCAACGTGACCGCGGGCGACAGCAACGGCTGATCCCGAGCTTGAGCCACCGCTAATATATGATTCGTTGTGAACATTCCGGCAGGCTCCGTGGGGGGTTCTTGTTCCGACGAGCCCAGTGGCAAACTGATCCATATTTGTTTTCCCGATCAGTAATGCCCCTGCCTCGATGAGTTTCGAGACGACAGTCGCATCTTCGTACGGTTCGTAAGCATACGCTGGACACCCTGCAGTGGTGGGTAACCCAGCGAAGTCTATGTTATCTTTCACCGCAAAGGGAATGCCGTGTAATGGATTTTCTGCAGGTGTCTCAAGTGCGTCTACGTCAGCGAGGACTGCATCTTTCTCACGGACGGATATCCAGGCATTCGTCTCATCGGTTTTAATTCGATCATAAATTTGTTCAACCGTCTCTTCGGGAGTCTTTTCTCCGGTTTGGTACTGGGTTAAGAGATCGTGTACTTGCATTGTTGCTATAGTGTGTTTTGTGGTACGCTGGTGGTCTGTAGAATCGGTGCAACTCGGCTTCGGTAATTGCGGGTAAAGTCGAGTAGACAATCAAATAACTCCGCAGAATCCAGTGTAATATCGCTCATTTGCCAAGCTCTCGGTCGTGAAGTGTGTCACCGATTGATGCGATTTGCAGGTCATCGAACGCTTCTCCAATAACGCTCACGCTGAACGTCGGTCCAGCAGTGTACTTGCCTGTTGGGACCGAGACTGCCGAGAGATCAAGCAGATTAACGAAATTAGTGTAGTACCCGAGTTCACTGTTGATTTCGAGTGGATGGAGTTGCTCACCTTCGATAGTATATATTGTCCCAATCGTTGGCACAACTAACGCATCAATATCTTCGAATATTACTGCCGCATCTTTACGGAGTCGTTCAAGCCGATGAAATGCGTCGAAGGCGTCAGAGGCGGAGTACATTTCTCCGTCTCGAATGATGCCTCGAACCGTAATGTCGATATCATCAGGGTGTTCCTTGATGAACTCTCCAACATTCGTTAGTCGCTCGGCGACCCACGGTCCGTTGTACAAGAGGTCGGAAGCTTCCTCAAAAATGGAAAAATCGATGCGTTCGACGCTACTGAACGAGGCCGTGAGATCGTCGACCACAGATTCAAACTGCTGCTTGGCCTCCTTATTCTGGTAGAACTCCAGATCGTCTTCGGCTGGGACACCGATTCGAAGCGTCTCTACTGCTGGTGTTGTCGATTCGAACGTCCCTTTCGAGTGTCGAGAGTATTGATCTGTTTGATCATATCCAGCGGCAATCTGTTCAACACGGACAGCATCATCGATAGTGTGTGCAAGGACTGATACACACGAGAGACTGGCACAGCCAGGGACAACTCCACTGTTGCTGAGTACTCCTCGTGTTGGTTTCAATCCGATAAGCCCATTCAGTGCTGCTGGCACACGGCCGGAGCCAGCGGTATCCGTTCCTAAAGCGAACGAAACATGACCAGTGGCGACCGCAACGGCCGATCCGCTGGAGGAGCCTCCGGAGATGAAATCTGAATTGAAGACGTTTTTGCAGACGCCGTAGGGACTTCGCGTTCCGACCAGTCCGGTCGCAAACTGGTCCATATTCGTTTTTCCAATGAGAAGTGCGCCAGCATCGAGGAGCTTCTCAACGACTGGGGCACTCTCATCGGGCTTGTACGTGTATGCAGGGCAGCCAGCACTCGTGGGTAACTCGCTGTAATCGATATTATCTTTCACTGCGAATGGAATGCCGTACAACGGTTTCTCATCTATCGACACCGAAGCTAGCGCCTCTGCTTCGTCCAGAACATCAGCTTTGTCCCGCGTTGCAATCCAAGCGTTGGTGTCCTCAGTCGCTAATTGATAGTAGACCTGCTGGACAACCTCCTTTGGGGTTGTTTCATTTCGCTTGTAGCGCTCCAACAGTTCACTTACGCCCGGGATTGTCGTGTCGAAAGTCATTGTAGAGGGTTACCGTTTGATGTACGGCAGTTGATACAGTCTCTTTGAGAGGTGTGGCAAATAGATCTTCACACCTAGTGGCTCGTTTGATTAGTCATCAGCTTCGATAGTGTCCGCTGGGGTCTCCTGTCCAGACATTATGTCGCTCAGGTTGAACGGAGGCTCTTCTGGAAGAGTAATGTTCAATACGAGTGCAGTTGCGGTTCCGGCAGCGAGTGCAGAGCCAAAGATCACCTGAATATCCTCTGGCAGTTGTCCGATTACTTCAGGACGAATTTCGACACCTAATCCGACAAGTAGTGATGTCCCGACAACGATCATGTTTCGCAGATCCAGGTCGACATTTTTAACGATGATTCGGATTCCGAGTGCGAGAATCATCCCGAACAGAATGATGGTTGCACCACCAAGGACAGGCGTCGGCGTGATACTGAAGATGGCACCAACTTTTGGACTGAGACCCATCAGGACTAAGATAACACCACCAATACCGACGACAAACCGGCTCAGCACGCCTGTGTAGCTTACCATCCCTACGTTACCCGAGAAGGACGTGTTGGGGAACATTCCGACGACACCGGCGAAAGCACTGAGTACACCGTCGGCGATTAACCCACCTTTTATTTCTTCATCTTTTGGATTCCGATTTGCTGCTTGCGTGATGCCGTTCACATCTCCAACCGTTTCAACGGCGACAATAATGTAAATGAAAAGCAGTGTGAGAATTGCCGTGATGTTTATTTCGAACCCATGCGGCATGAAGGAGGGAAGTGCAACCCAGCCTGCTTCGAAAACTGGAGTGAAATCAACCATTCCCAGTGGGATCGCTACCACGTATCCAACGGCTAAACCGGCGAGGATACTTGCAGCTCGCATTGCACCGTCGAAAAACTGGTTGAAGAACAACGAGACGATGAGTACCAAGGTCCCGAGCCCTAAGTTGGTGAGGCTTCCGTAGCCTGGTTCTCCAGGCCCTCCAGCGGCCCCAGCGAAGTAATCAATTGCAACAGGTGCCAGCGAGAGTCCAATAAGTGTAACCACGATCCCACCAAGAAGGGGTGGGAAGACTTTCCGGAATTTGTCGAAGTGGTAGCCGACCAGTATTTCGACTGGTGCTGCTATGATTATGGCTGTAAACATCGCAGCCAACCCGAATGAGTCAGCGATAATAATTAACGGTGCTATGAAAGATGCGCTGGTACCCATGACAATAGGCAGTTTCGCACCGACTGGGAATCCGAGTTTGCCACCGAACGGGTAACACTGAACGATTGTTCCGACTCCGGCGACCAATAATGCCATTTGGATAATGTAAGCTTGTCCAGATCCTACTGTGAGACCAACGCCACCTGCAATTACGATTGCAAGTGACAAGTTGATCACGATCATGAACATGACGTGTTGAACCCCCATCGGAATGGCTTCGCTTAGCGGGGGTCGGTCATCAAGACCGTATACGATGCTACTGCTTTCTTCATTTTGGCCAGATGCCATACCAACTCAAATTTCGCCCTAACATATAGTGTTTGTCAAGGTATGAGTTATATTAGGCATTGAATATTAGGCAACTCACCGATAAACTTTACAATCGGGTTTTTCTCCGAGCCCTTTTTGTTGGTGTGTGTGATAAATCATGTCTGGTCTGCTGACTATCGAAGAAAGGTGTGACAACCACACACTTGGGCCAGTGTTGAACGGGTATAATTTGAAATAACCAGATTCCACTCTCTCCCGTTTATATGCGTACCATAGGTGGACCAACTCGCTCACTAATCAAACAACAAAATAAAACTGAGTTCACGTTAGAGTGTTCGTCACGACTAACTGGTGTCTGTGGAAAACAGTAAGTCAAGGTCTCTGAGTTTGGATCGTCAGCCAGGAGTGACAACCCAAGTCACAACTCGCTTGTACTACTTTTATATTAAACCGTATCGGGTATCTAACTAGTCTGATCCAATTTATGAACGCGCCTACAGAAACAATCGAAATTCAGAACGTTGTCGCATCAACCGCAATCGACCAGGAACTCGACCTCGAAACACTCGTCGACGACATTCCCGGTGCCGAGTTCAACCCAGACAACTTCCCTGGACTCGTTGATCGGACACAAGACCCAAAAGCTGCAGCACTGATTTTCCGCTCTGGAAAAATCGTGTGTACCGGCGCTGCAAGTGTTGCTGATGTTCACGAGGCCCTCGGGATCATCTTCGAGAAGCTTCGTGGGCTGGGGATCCCAGTTGCTGAGTCTCCAGAAATCACTGTCCAAAACATTGTTTCAAGTGCAGACCTCGGCCACGACCTCAATTTGAATGCGCTTGCAATCGGGCTTGGGTTGGAGGACGTTGAGTACGAACCCGAACAGTTCCCCGGCCTCGTCTACCGAATGGACGATCCAGGGGTCGTACTCCTCCTGTTTGGGAGTGGCAAAATCGTGATTACGGGCGGGAAATTCGCTGAGGATGCAACTGCCGCAGTTGAGAATATCGTCGAACGCCTCAATGATCTGGGCCTCCTAGGGTGAACTTCAGCGTTAGTCGAAGTAGCTGAGTCGTTCTACCACGGTTGCGAACGCGACGTTTTCTTGGACGGTGTCGATTTTGATTCGGACTTGTTCTCCTTTCTCAGTGTCGGCGACAATGATAACGAATCCCCGTTCGACGCGAGTGATCCCGTCTCCTTGATCGCCGATATCTTCGATCTCGACAGTTCGAGTCTCGCCTTCGGTCACCGGCGGTTGCGGTGAGTCCTGGCTTGTGTCTGGGCTGGGTTCGACTGTGTCATCCGATTCAGTCGACGATGTTAACACTGCAACGCGATAGTTGTGGTCTAGGTTCACGTACCCGGTTTCGATCTCGTTCTTTGGGATCTCGATAGCGTATGAGTCATCTTGGGCTTGCACTTCAGCGGTAAACAGACAGGAGAGTTGCTCTGGAATATTCATCTCTTGATTCTGATTATGTGTTTGTGTTATTGGCATCTTGACTCTACTCATTATGAGTAACACTGTACGAGACACACGTTGTCGAGTCAATGGTGTCTTTGACCTTGATCCGAATTACTTAATGCTTTAATTAGGATTGAACTTTGAGTAGTTTTACAGAGATTTAAGTAGGTATGTCCACTAACAAAGATGTCGTACGTTGCAGTGACGTGCGACTACAAAGCCCCCAATGTGTCGTGCGTTGTGGTGGACGCACGACCCCTCCATTTTCCTTTGAAACCTGTGTGTGAGGGCAGAGTTTTATAAGTGAGTGGTTATTGTGATTGTTTGCTACACGGCGGTCTAAGAGCTTTTACACAGTGATTCCGCCGGTATCGTCGAACAACTATGACAACAATAACGCGACCATCGACGAGGCGAACAAAATGGGTTTAGAATCGGACAATAACCAGTATCAACTCAACGATTACCAACCGGTATCGAAAAACGAAAATGAATGGACGTGCCGTGTGTGCGGGTTTGGAAGCCCGAATAAATCTGTTGTAGAGAACTGTCACCCAGTCTCTCAACTCGATAGAGAACGCAACACAGCAATCACTAACACAGAGAATGGACACGTAGGGTTTGTTTTCCCACCACAAATGGAGTCAAGCACCAAGGATCTGTTAGAGGAAATCCGCGCTGCGATCCGGCAAACTAGCGAAGCAACCGTGTTGTCTGCTGCAGCTGACGTGATCGTTCGTCACTTACCAGCCCGGTCAGACGAAAGACAAGCATTCGATGTATTCACGCACCTCATTTGGTTACAACAATATCAAATACTTCCTGGATACCCGATTTTCAGGAATATAACTGAAAGTGAGAGAGTCTCGATTCAAGAATTCTGTAACGCTGAGGGTCGATTTAATGGCAGTGTTACTGAAGCGCAGATTCGTGAATCAAATTTGCTCAAAGAGGGTAGAATATACCGAGCGAAAGTTCTCTCGGTGACACAAGCGTTCTTTGATCAGTTTAAACACACAGACAATGGGTTCAACCTCCTGTCGAAGTGGGAAATGTCTAACCCACCGCAGTGGGCTGAAATTGAGTTCCCAATGTCTGTTCCGTTCGCTCAACCCACATCGCACAATACAATCGTTTGTGAGGCCCGTAACTGGCTTGCTACCCATCCGGTGATTGATTGGGCTTGTGCCCCACACGTGATTGGTTCACCGCAAGTAACCGAAGGAGAAACAAAAACACAATCACCACCAAACCCCGGAAAAGAACCATCGGCAGACTCTATTTACATGTTCGATTTCGCTGGATTTACTGGCGAGTCACGCTCGAATATAGCCGTCATCGGGTGTGTCGTCGCGGATGAAGACAATAGAGAATTGGTGACTAAATTGAAACATATTCGGGCGACCACGGCTGTCGCGTTGGTTGTTGTTCCTAATCGAAAAGCGATACACAAACTCATCTATCAGTTTGATGCAGATGAGTTATTGGCAACACCTGCTGCACCGGTTGAGGACACGAAAGAGTACTACGCTCGCCAACCAAGCATTCAAGCAGTCAACAATGAACTCACGACACGTGTCCCGGAGCTTGATCACATCAAGTTCGTGACGGCAAAGCAGCTCATTGATGAGATCGTTACACCGGTTGATGTGTTCTCCGACCAGTTCCGAGAAAACAGTTCTGTGAGCGAATGAACCCGGTAAAAAACACGCGAGATGCTGTCAGAGCAGCATTCCTCCCGTTAGATTGTCCGCGAGAGTCACTTGAAGCGTTATTTCGAAACCAGCCTGAAGCTCTCCTCACTAACGCAGACGGGTTCGAACAGTATGTACGAACCGGGCTTGCCCATGTAAACATCACGCCGCAAACTGTTACTGGAATTAACACAGTACAAGAACTCGTAACGTTCCCGGCAGTCACCCCGCTTCGCATCCAACATGCAGACCCACTTGTTGGAACGAAATACGAAACACGAGAACCAGAACAGAGCGCCGAACGACGCATGCTTCAACAACCATTACTGAAACATCCCGGCCTCACATGGTTCGAACTCAACGCGCGTGAATATTACATCGCCACACTCACCGATTTTTTCGAACAGGAACTCCCAACAGAACTCCAATCAGAAATCGCAGCAGTACTACTCGCACCAGACCCAGCAGACTCAACGAAAAACACGGATTACCAAACGTACACAGAGACGGAGCCTGAAGCCGTTCACCAGCGGTACAAAAACCGAGTGGAAATCACAGACAATGGAGATATCCGTATCCCAAGCGACCACATTTCACGATGTTGCCAACTACTCCAGAAATCAGAGAGTCAAATCGGTCACGACTACCCTGAACGACTCTCGTACGTGGAATTCAAACGTGGTGGTTTCGAGATCCCGCAAAAACAGTTCCGGCTGCATCTCGCTGAATACGCATGGCACGCATGGGGAAAACTCGTTAACATCGCGTACAACACACTCACATCACACGACCTAACCCGTCTCGTAACGGCAACCCCGAACGTTGACGAAGACTTATTCACACGTTTCCAATCGAAAAGCACGGTCTTCATACCGTACTACGGGACCACAAACACAGAGAACCCAAAACGCGACTGGACAACCAGTACGGACTCAACACTCACGAACCACTCAATAGAGATCGAAGACAAACGACTCATCACCGTCATTGATTGTATCCGCGCGAACACCGATCTTGAATTCGGTAAACCAATACGTATCAACACGTTGTTTGACCGGATTCGAACGTTTTTCCCAGCGCCACACCGCCCAGGGAACGATATTGGAACGAAAGAGACACTGCGAAACGCGCTTCAAGCCGCCGCGAACGACCAGTTCAAAGTCTTCAACCACTCAAACAGTAACGCACTCGGCTGTACCATCCCGGCACCGAAACCCTCTCCGTATCACCCTCAAATGAGAGTAAACCCTTGGGAACAGTATCAGGTGACTCTCGCTAAACAAAGTCAAGCTAAACGGGGACAACAAGCAACGAACAGACACCGAAGCCAAGGAATTCGCCCGGTTCTCCCACCTAAATACTCACAGGCGCACCTACAACCGTACGAGACGCAATTAACGCACGCCCAACGAGCCGCAGTCACAACCCAACCCGCGGTCACCGCACTGCACGACACTGAGCCACTCGTCGACGCAGAATCGTTCCAACGTCTCACATACGACGAAGTCGTTTTCCTCACCCGGATCAGCCTAGCAATGGAGCGATTACTCAATAACGCATCCCTGACGCGCAGCATGCGGCCGTTAAGATACGATGCAGACGGAAACGAGTTACAAATCAATGAAGCGAAATTAATTGATGATGAATGGCTGGAAAAACACACCGAAGGCACCGACGTCTTGTACACCGTTCCGTACCGAAAACGTCGTGATTTAGGGATCGAAAATATCTCACACGACGGGTACGGCGAAAAAACACCGAGTGAGAAATCTCTGCATCGCAAAGGCGTTGATTACTGCGCTGCCGCACTCGCCGCAAAGCCAGACGTGACACGAGTCATTCGGTACTGCGACCTCTGGCGACTCCGCGCAACATCGTGCGAACCAGCACTCGCCGACCAACACTTGTTTTCAACGCGTGTCGACGTTATCGCATTCAACGGAACAACTCCAAAGTACGCAGTTGGTGTCGAAACAGCATCAAATGCAGCATCAAAATCACAACGATGCGTTCAAAAACTCTCTGCACTCTCAGAAACAATCGAAACATGGTTTATCACCCCGAACAGTCAACACCTCTGGAGAGTGATGAATCATTTGAACGATCCAAATCATCTTGACTTCAAAACATTCCCTGACTCTACTGCAGACTCTTATGGCCGATCAAACTGGGAGCGGGAACTAATCGCCGAAGGATTCCTCGGAGAATACTTCGATACACTCCACACGTACCGGTCTCTCAACACCGAACACATCAATGCTGGAACAAGTGACCACCAACACAAAATCGTTGGGCACGTTTAACAAACACACGACTAGGAAGTTACTTCAACAAAAGTGATAGCGTGAAATCCCCTTCCAAGGGCGAGCGGAGCAAGCAGGAAGGAGGGAAAAAGAGCGTGTGAATGTTAATATCCAATATCCAAGTGTGACGACCCTTTGAGTATCCATGACGGGCCACAGACAGTCCGCGAGGGCCAGCGTGCCAACAAGGCCACGGTACGTTTCTCGGCATAGACGGTTCTCGCAATCAACCCCCCGAAAGACGGACCGAGGAAGTGAACATGACGCCACGTGCCTCTCCGTCACCCGTGACCTCAGTCGCGGGGTAAAGTGGAGGTCACGTCTAATCAAATTGCTGCTGGCGTTTGTCTGTGCGCCACAAGCGTCTTTCGTCGAGACGAATCCCATCCCGAGAAGCCGCACGCAAGCCCCACTCCCAGAGCGCCGCAGGCGCTCAGGGTGGGGTAGTTGACTCCGATTTGCTTCCATACCAAGTATTCTCACACGAATTCAGACTAGTCTCACTCAGGCCCTGCTAAACAAACCAGTCCACAATAATACACATCAAACGAACAATAAAAACACCCTCTACATACGAAGATCAACAACCGGACAACACCAAGCTCTCAGTGACACATGTATACGGATAAATATCCTCAAATCTAATGTACCAAAACAGAATTTAAGAGCTATTTGGAACATTTAGCTGGCAGAAAATCTGTTTGAACACCCAAAGATTGGACTCTCAGAGAAAGAGATTTTTCATCATCCACGAATAATTTTCCAAAAACAGTTTATTCGTCTCAAAAGCACCTCTCAACTTGTCTCGTACAAGTGATTCGAACTGAGTTTATTGTGTGGTTCCACAAAACATCTTAAAAACAATGGAAACGTCTCAAAAGAGCGTGTGATTGCCTGATAGGATTCATACCTATGAAATGTAAATAAAATTTGGATTCTATCTGATAATTTTTGTGGTGAACCATTTCGGTGTAGAACCCATACGGAATACTGCGGTTAGTAGTTGTATAAGAATAGTCGACAGGTCGTGTATTGATATTCAAAGACGGTCGTGACCGGATTAATCCAACTACACAAAGATTTATTCCGTGTTAGAGTCTACAGTCGGTATGGAGGAACCGCGCCCTGAACAGACCGCAGACGCTGACGAGCGCGTTAAGTCGCCGGATTTCGATTCGCTGACGCCACCCGAAGAGCTTGTTCGAGGAGATCGAACACGCGATGATTTCTTCGATGCTATCCTTGGATTAGACAGCCCGTCGACGGCGAGCGAAGTTGCTGAGCTCGCAGGTCACGGGGTTGATGCCGCCCGAGAGTACTTAGAGTGGTTCGAACGGATGGGGATCGTCAAGCAAGTCACTGATTCGCCAGCAACGTACCAGCGGAATCAAGCGTATTTGAACTGGCGGCGCGTGCAAAAACTTCGAGACCAGTACACATCCGGGAAGCTACTTGAGTTCTTGAAGACCGAAACCGAGCGTGACGAAGCGTATACCGAGCAGTTCGGTGTTACAGCTCCTGAGGCCGTGTCAATCACGAGCGCTGCTGCAGACACTGATCGTTCGGTGGAGGATGTGTGGGAGGCCGTTTCAGCGTGGAAAACAACTCAGCGACGGATTACGTTGCTCGAACGAGCACTGGCGAGTGGCGCTGGTGATCACGTCGATCAGTCGACTGCCGTATGACCGGCACGGACGACCGTGTCGGATCGGCTAATGAGGGGAGTGGTGCGCCGATTGATTTTGAACGGCTGGCCGTGATCAAAGAGCGATTCGGTTCCGACAGGCGGTTTCGTCGAATCGATGAACAACCCGAGTTCGCACCGGATCGGTTGGTGTGCGTGTACGATCCTAAATTCTATCCTGAAAGCGTTCAGACGTCCCGATTAGAGATTGCGTGGTACGAGAACGGTGACTTCTCGCTGCATTACCACGAAGACCACGGTGACGATGCCTTCGATCATCGGTGGGACCGACATCCCTCAACTCATAACACGCTAGATCACATCCATCCGGGTCCGGATGCACCGACACCAGGAACAGATGCGACACATCCACGCGATTGGCGTGACGTCCTTTCGATGGCTCTCAACGAGATCGAAAACCGCCAACGAGGATTCTGGACTGAGTAACTCTTCATCCACAGACACTCATTTGACCTGCGTTGCTTCTATTTTTGAGTTATGTGCCGTTCCACGAACGAGTGAGAATAGCTGGTACTGGTTTATAGCTTGAATTTCTAGATTTCGTATAGTTCGTTGGTTTGGGTAGGAGAATCCTTTGAACCGTACTTGGCAGGTGGACAATCATCTGGGTAGTTTAAGTGGTAAGGCTACGTATTAGCTATTGTAAGCGGCCGAAAACCGCACTTGGGCGAGTTTGGATGTGTTCGAAACACCTCATCATCCGCTGATGGATAGAGGCCTTTCGAGCCGAGGACCAGGGTTCGAATCCCTGATCGAGCATTCTCTCAGCACTGTTCCATTGAGCGAGGGCTCCGTCGAGCCAAAGTGACTTTATCAATGCCGTGAGACAATCAATCATGACCGGCGAGGATATCGACGACGTCGACCGGGCGATCCTCCAGGCGCTCCAGGAGGACGCACGGAATATGTCGTCGGGCGACATCGCGGAGCGAACGGGGACCTCCGGCAGTACAGTCCGCAAGCGTATTCAGCGGCTCGAAACCGACGAGATCATCAAAGGCTACAGCGCGGAGATTGATTATCAGAAATCCGGCTATCCGCTCCGAATGTTGCTGTTCTGTACGGCCACGATCCCCGAACGCGGGGAGCTGATTCCGGAGATCCTCGCCATCGACGGCGTCGTCTCGGTCCAGGAGCTCGTCACCGGCGAGCAGAACCTCCTGGTCATGGCTGTCGGGGAGACCGACAGCGACATTACACCAGTCGCCCAGGAGCTGCTCGATATGGGCCTGACCGTCGCCGACGAGGTGCTGGTCAGAAGCCACGAGACCACGCCGTTCGGCGGCTTCGACCCCGAGTAATTCTGTCGCCTACAACACAACGCGGTCGACGTCGAGGGCGGTCGCCCGCCGCACAACCGCCTCGACCGGGTCGGCGGTCCCCACGAGGTTGTCCGACTCGCCGTCCAGGACAAGCAGTGCCGCCCGGCGGCCGGGTTCGATGACGCCGCAGTCGAGCCCGGCGATCTCCGCGCCCGCGGTCGTCGCCATCCGGAGGACCGCCCGTGAACTGACATCGAACTCCTTGGCCGTGTAGGCCATCTCACGGAACATCGACGGCTCGTTGAGCATGACGTTGTCCGTCCCCAGCGCGACAGTCGTGTGATCGAGCAGCTCGCCGATTGGCGGGCGGCCGACACCGAGCACGGAGTTCGCGCGGGGACAGACCGCGATCGGAATCGACTGCTCGTCGACGCGGTCGAGATGTGGCTGCTCCGCGTGGACCATATGAACGAGGAGCTCCGGTTCCAGATCGATCGCCGGGTGGATGTCCGTGGCGTCGGGTTCGCCCGCATGAATCGCGAAGGGGGCCCCTGCCTCACGGACGGCAGCACGCTCGGCGGAGAAGTCGGCGTCGTTCGCGCCGCTCGCACCGAACCCGTCGGCGACCTCCAGGACGGCAGGATCGTCACTGCCGAAGATGAACGCGTCGACGTCCCGCCCGTCTTCGGCCGCCCGGAGCGCCCGCGCGCCTTCGAGTCCCGACTCGCGGAAGTCGAGGAACGCCGCGGTTCCCGTCTGCTCCATGAATCCCATCGTTCGGCCCATCGCCTCGACCAGCTCCTCGCGGCTCGCGGCGGCCAGTCGTCGGTGTTTGCGGCTGTCGGGTGGAGCGACCGCCTCATCCAGCGAGAGGCCGACGGCGGCCTCCTTGGCGACAGAATCGCCGATGTGGGTGTGGGCGTTGACGAACGCGGGGAGGATGATGGCCGTCGAGTCGGTGTCGACCCGTTCGACGGCCTCGATCCGCCCGTCGTCGACCACGACACGGCCATCGATCGGTTCAAACGACGCTCCCGCAAGGATCGTTCCCTCGAACTGTTCCATACAGTGTGGCGCAGTCGGATCACGATATGGGTTTCTATATCTGAATATCGAACAGATCGGTAGAATTATGTCCGAATGGAGACCGATATGACTTCGAACAGGTGATTTCGAGTGGACCAACCGACCGGTCGAAAAAAAGAGGGTGCGTCCGGATGACTGACGACGGTCTCGACTCGCTTTTGGCGGGACTCGACGCGCAGACTCGATCTCCCGCCGAAGATGGTCGTGTGGACGCCGAATCGGGGACTGCACTCGTCGTGTCGTGTTCGATGAGTCACCGGCCGGAGCTGTCGCTGTGGCCGATCGATTCCTCCTGGACCACCCACCGGGTCACGACACTCGGCGGCGTGAGCTGGCGCAGCCGGGACGGCCAGCGGGTCGTCGACGGGACGGTGACCCATCTCGTTGACGAGCGTGACGTCAGCGCCGTGATCGTCGTCGGACACACCCAGTGTGAGGTGATCGCTGACCTCTACGAGCGATGGCTCGCCCCGCCCACACGGGAGCCAGCGGGGATCGAGTCACGGTTCGGGCCACTGGAGTCGGTTGTCGACGACGCCGTCGAGGCTGGCGTTGTTGATCGGACGACGCCGCTTCGCTCTGCACGCCACCGCCTCGTCGAGTGTACCGTCGTTCGGGGGGTCGAACTGTTGGCCGAACAGCTCCCGTCGACGATCACCGTCGCGGGCTACGTGCACGATCAGGACGGCGTCTACGGCACGTTCCCCGGAAAGCGGTATCTGGTGGCTGTCGACGGCGACACTGACACTGCCGAACTCGCTGCCAGACTCCCTGACGACGAGTCGATCCCCGTCGGGAGTCTGTGTCAGTGAGAGTCCCCGGCTATCCGTCGACCGATTACCACGTCTGTGAGAACAAAAAACATAATGTTCTTTGATGCTATTTTTGCCGAACAATCTGGGAGGATAAAAGGATTTAATACACAGTTTGTTCGTATAGAGTAGTGAAGGCGACGGCCTCCATTCAACCGGGTGTTTCGCAACGCGCCCGGTTGTCGCAGGCGGTCGGTGACAGAACCAAACGATGAACCAACAGGATCAGCTGACGACGGTTGGATCGCTTCCGAACAGGACGCCATCGACGGGGCCACTCCCGGCGACGCTTACGCGGGTCGTCTGGCTGCTGTGGGTCGCGGCACTGGGTGTACTCGGCCTGCGGGTTGCGACCGGCGAGAGCTGGTCGTTGGCGGGTGTGATCGCCGTTGATGGCCTGACAGTCGTGATGTGGGTGGCGGTGACCTTTTTCAGCGGAATCGTTCACAGCTACTCGCGCCGGTATCTGGCCGCCCACGACCGCGTCGATCGGTTTTTCGCCACCGTCTTTGGCTTCACGCTGGTCGTCCTGGCACTGGTCGCGGCCGACCATATCGCGCTGTTCGCGCTGGCGTGGGTGGCGATGGGCCTGCTGATGGCCGAGTTGATCGGCCACGTGGAGGGATGGCCGCAGGCACAGGCGGCGGCCTCGCTGGCCCGTCGCTACTTCCTCGCCAGCGGCGGGCTGCTGGCCGTTGCCCTTGCCGTGCTGTGGTCGGCGACCGGCACAACCACCGTCTCCGGAATCGCGGCGGCGGCAGACACGATCCCGCAGACGATGTGGCTCGTCGCCGCGGGCACGCTCCTGTTGGCGGCGATGATCCAGTCGGCGCTGGTGCCGTTCCACACCTGGCTGTTGGCCTCGATGACCGCCCCGACTCCGGCGTCGGCGCTGATGCACGCCGGGTTCGTCAACGCTGGCGGGGTGCTGCTGGTTCGCTTCGCGCCCGTGATCTCGGTCGACGCCGGGTTCATGCTGCTGGTCGTGGCCGTCGGCGCGGCCAGCGCGCTGGGCGGCAAGCTCCTGAAATCCGTCCAGGCCGATATCAAAAGCCAGCTCGGCTGTTCGACGGTCGGCCAGATGGGGTTCATGATCATGCAGGCGGGGCTGGGATTTTTCGGCGCGGCGATCACCCACCTCGTACTCCACGGCTTTTATAAGGCCTACCAGTTCCTCTCGGCGGGCGAGGCGGTCGATCAGACCAGCCCGACCGACACCGGCCACGCTCCCGACTCGCTCGGCGCGGTCGGCTTCGTCGTCACCGTGCTGACGGCGCTGGCCGGTGGCGTTCTGTTCGCCGTTCTCACCGGCAAGGGAACGAGCCTCGACAGCGGCCTCCTGTTGGCGCTTTTGGTCGTGTTGACGACGCTGCATGCGACCCGCAACGCTCTCGCCCAAACATCGGTCCCACTGTCAGCGCGCTACGGCCTCATCCCACTGGTGTTCCTGCCCGCCATCACGCTTTATGCGGCGGCATACAACGCCATCGCGGGCGTGATGAGCGGGACGATGCTCGTTTCGGCCCCCGCAGAGCTGACAGTCGTCCACGGCCTCGTCGCGGCGGCATTCGGGGTCGCCTACATCGCAATCGAGACCGGCCTCTACCAGCGCAGCCAGCGACTGTATGTCGCCCTCCTGAACGCAACTCAGCCACCAGCCAGCACTGTCCTGACTTCCACGGAGGACTACAATGAGTACTAACACCACGATCGAAGACAGCATCGACCACGCAGCAACCGCGGTCGGCGCGGCGTGGCCGCTCCCCTCCTTTGTGACGGCCAACCCGCTGGCCGGTTTCGAGGACCGACCGTTCCACGAGGCCGCCGCCGAGGCCGAGCGGCTGTTCGGCAGCGACGGCTACCCCAGTGCTGAGGTGTTCCAGGCGGCCTTCGACGAGGGACTCATCGAGCGCGAGCTCCTGGAGACCGAACTCGCCGACTACGGCTACGACGCCTCGCCCGAGGCGCTGCTGGAGCAGCTGGCTGCGGCCGATGCCGACGCCGAAACCACGGACTCCGGTGACGACCCCCAGCAGCCGGTCGATCACCTGCTGACCAAGTGGCTGGCGGCGTTCCTCGACCAGGGCCACACCGAGTGGTCGATGCCGAACCGCGAGGACGGCTTTTATAACGCATTCCGCGCAGTGGCTCGCCACGACGGCGAGATTCCCGACAGCCGAACGATTGCCGACCTGCCCGAAGACCCGATTGCGGCCATTCAAGAGGTCCTCGCCGAGCACCACATCGGCGACTGGTCGGCGATCTTCGAGTACCACCTGACGGCGCTGCCGGGGTGGACCGGACTCATCAAACAGCAGGCCGACGGCGGGGACGCCTGGCAGTCGGCGTATCCGATCTCGTTGGCCGACTACCTCGCGGTCCGTCTCGTCGTGGCTGATCTCCTGGACGCCCCCATCGAGCCACCGGCCGAGTGGGCTGCGAGCGACGAACCGAGCGACGGGGTTCCGCTGGCCGAAATCTGGCTAACTGCGTGGGAGCGCAGCTACCGCGGGGAACTGGTCGAGGCCGTCGCCGAAGCCAGCCAGTCGCAGGCTGATTCCGGCGACGATGGCCGCCCGGACGCACAACTCGTCTTCTGTATCGACACCCGCTCGGAGATTATCCGCCGCCACATCGAATCGACTGGCAACTACGAAACCCACGGCTACGCCGGCTTCTTCGGCGTTCCGATGCGCTACGAGGGGTACGACTCCGAGGTGAGCGTCGATGCCTGTCCGCCGATCGTCGACGCTCAGCACCGCATCACTGACCGCCCCACGGCGGGCCACGACAGCAAACACGACGCCCACGACCGCTGGCACGACGCCCTCGGGATGGGCAAAGACGTCGTCAAAGCGCTCAAATCCAACGCTGCGACGGCTTTCAGTTTCGTCGAGAGTGCTGGCGCTGGCTACGGGGCCGCGCTGGCTGCCAAAACGCTGGTGCCCGACCGCTTTGCGGCGGCCAAAGATGCGGCCGACAGCGCGCCACACGCCCACGAGTTCTGCGAGCCATCGGTCGACTACAACCCCGACGGGGTACACGAGCTCCGCGAGGGGCTGACCCACGAGGAAAAAGTCGAGTACGCCGAAACAGCCTTCGAGTTCATGGGCTGGGAACAGTTCGCTCGCCTCGTCGTCTTCACCGGCCACGCCAGCGAGACGTCGAACAACCCCTTCGACGCAAGCCTCGACTGCGGGGCCTGCGCCGGCAACCCCGGCGGGCCGAGCGCCCGGGTGCTGGCGGCGATCTGCAACGACGAGGACGTGAAAGACGCACTCCGTGCCCACGGCCACGATATCCCGGAGGACACCGTCTTCCTCGCCGCCGAGCACAACACGACGACCGACGAGATCACGCTGTACGACAGCGCGGTCCCCGAGAGCCACGCCGACGATCTCGACGGGCTACAGGCCGATCTCGAAACGGCTCGCGCTGGAGCAGCCACCGAGCGCGCCGACTCGCTGGGCGCAGGCGGCGACGGTGTCGCAGCGACCGACCGCCGCGCGGCCGACTGGGCCGAGACCCGCCCCGAGTGGGGGCTGGCTGGCAATGCTGGCTTCGTCGTCGGGCCGCGCGATCTCACGGCCGACTACGACCTCGACGGCCGGGCGTTCCTCCACTCCTACGACTGGGCGACCGATCCCGACGGCGAGGCCCTTGAAGCGATCATGGCCGGGCCGATGGTCGTCACCCAGTGGATCAACAACCAGTACTACTTCGCTACCGTCGACACCGCGGCCTTCGGCAGCGGCTCGAAAGTCACCCACAACCCGGTCGGCAACGTCGGCGTCTATCAGGGCAACGGCGGTGACCTGATGACCGGCCTGCCGCTCCAGTCGGTGATGGCCGCCGACGGCCAGCCCCACCACCAGCCGCTCCGCCTCTCGACGGTGATCCACGCACCTGTCGAACGCGTGACCGAGATCCTCACCGACAACGAGAACGTCGCCGAACTCCTGGACAACGGTTGGCTCTCGCTGACGGTCGTCGACCCAACCCAGGATCACAGCGCATTCCACTATGCGGGCGACCTCGAATGGACCGCTGTGGATGCCGACGAACGGATCACGGAGCCGATAGCGACGACGACGAGAGTAGCTCCCACTGCCGACGACTAGCCTCGCTGACGCCTCGCCAGCGTACGGCCCCCACTTACCCGTCACAACAGACGGTGTAGAACACGTCGCTCGTCAGGACAGTTTCGAGTTGGTCGCCGAGTTCCGCGGCTGACTCGTAGGGACCGAACTTGCTCACTGTCTCGCCGTCGGCTCGGAGCGTAAGCAGCCAGTGGGCCGCCTCCTCGGGGCCCTCGTACTGGCTGATTTCGAGTTCTCGGTCGGGGAGAGTGATCCGGTAGCCGTCGGCAGTCTCGGTGAGCGTCCAGGAGACAGTCGCATCGAGGGTTTTGTCGACCGTGGTGCGAACCTGCTCCTCGACTGCTGATCGGCTGTCGACGGCCATTATCGAATTGATCGTGCTCCCAACCCATAAAGGCTCAAGAGTCAGCCCGTCTTTGGTCCCCCTATGTCCGACCGACTCCTCTCAGTCAACGCCTACACGACCCTCGACCTGATCGACGGCGAGGCCGAGGCCCACGACTTTACCGAATCGGCCTATGCCGTCGTCAACGCCACCGCGCCGCGAAAGAAGCCCGACCACGTCAAACTGGAACTGGAGCTCGACAACGCCGAGTTGGAGCACCTTCCGGCCCACGCCGACCGTGTTCGGCTTACGCCGGAGCAGGCCCGCGAGCTGGCCTCGGAGCTCGAACGGTACGCCGCCAAAGTCGACTCGTATCTCGACGAAAGCGAGGATTAGGGCTCCCAGTCGACGCGCTCGCGCCACTCGTCCTGTTGTTCGCTCTCGGTGATGTGGTGGTCGCCGTCTGCGAGGTCGGCCCGGATCCGGTCGTCGAAGTCGGTGATATCCGAGAGAAAGCCGTGGCGGAACGTCTCGACGACCTCGTAGGTCCACATATCGTCGACCGCCCCGGAGGGGAGATGCTTCTCGCGGAGTTCGTCGGCGAACTCCTCGTGGCCCGCCTCGCGGAGGGCCTCCTCGGCGCGGGCGAGTTTGTCCATCGCGCGGCCGACTTTGTGGTGGAACGCGAGAAGGTCGCCGAACCCCTGATAAATGTGTTCGGTCGCGTGCTGGATGTCGTGGAGGGCTTTCTTTTCGGCCGCCGAGAGATCAGGGTCGTCCTGGTCAGCCATAGGCTTGTCTTGGGGCTTGCGAGCTAAAGGGCTGATTCAGGCACCGAGACAGGTCTGTCGACACAGAACGTCGGACAGAAAAGCAGTGACCGTCGACCAACGCAGATCGGTCTGAGAGGCAGTTATATCAGCGAAATACGGTTATCAGGGAGTTGTATTCACTATTATTTCAAAAACTTTTTCCATGCAGGAATCAATATCCGAATCCGTTATGAACCGTGATACGCACCAGCTATGGCTGCGTACCGGGTCTTTCAACAACTCCTCACGCGCCAGTTCAACGAGGGGTGAGTAATGATGAACTCGATACTGGACGGACCGGCTCGCTCCGAGCCGATCCGCGTGTTGCACGTCGACGACGAACCGGATTTCGGGGACCTCGTTGCGCTGTATCTCGAACGGATCGATCCCGTGCTACAGGTGACTACCGTGACGAACGTCGAGGACGCTTGGACTCATCTCGAAGAAAACACCGTCGACTGTCTGGTCAGCGACTACGAGATGCCCGAGACCGACGGTATCGAGCTCCTCCGGGACGTCCGCGAGGAGTATCCGAACCTCCCGTATATCCTCTTTACCGGGCAGGGAAGCGAAAAAGTCGCCTCGGAGGCGATCTCGGCTGGAGTGACCGATTACCTCCAAAAATCGGGCAACAGGGAAGTCTACGAACTGTTAGCCAATCGCATCACACAAGCCGTCGGACACAGCCAGTCCGAGCGGTACGCAACGCTGGCCCGCGAGCAGTTGCAGTCGCTGTTCGACCAGATTGATGGTTTTTATGCGGTCGACGGCGAGTGGACGGTCACCTACTGGAACGAGCAGATGGCCGACCGAACCGGGTCGACGCCCGAGGACGTCATCGGCGAGCCGTTGTGGGAGGTTCATCCGACCATCAGCGAGACGGGGGTCGAAGACGCGCTCCGGTCGGTCTCGGAGACGGGCGAGACCGTCGAAACCGAAGCCTATCTCGAGGCGGCCGATCGCTGGGTGACGATCCGTGCCCATCCGGTCGGCGACAACGTCTTCGTTCATTCGACCGACGTGACTGGGGATAAACGCCGGGTTCAGGAGCTCACGCGGCGTAATCAGCGGCTCGAATCGGTCGCTCGGACGCTCTCGCACGACCTCAAAACACCACTCAACGTCGCTGAAGGCCGACTCGAACTGGCCGAAGAGACCGGCGAGCTCACCCACTTGGAAACAGTGGCCTCGGCGCACAACCGGATGCAGAACCTGATCAACGAGCTGTTGCGCATGGCCCGCCAGGAGGAGTTCGAGAAAACGACGGTCGAACTCACAGAACTGCTCACGGAGGCGTGGGCGTTTGCGGAGACCGGCGATGCGGAGCTGCGGATCGACGTCGCGGAGACGGCCTCGCTGCGGGCCGACGAAAGCCAGCTCCAGCGCATCTTCGAGAACCTCTTCGAGAACGCCGTCGAACACGGCGATGCCGAGCGGATTACGGTCGGCTCGGGGATGAGCGAGACGGCTCTGTACGTCGCCGACGACGGTAGCGGCTTACCCGAAATCACCAAGGATATGTTCGAGTCGGGGGTGACGACCGCCGACGAGGGTACGGGCTACGGTCTCTCTATCGTCAAGCAGATCGTCCACGAACACGACTGGGAGATCGAGTCGACGACCGCCGCGAGTGGCGGGGTTCGGTTCAATATCAAGGGTATCGAGAGTCTCCAGTCGGCGTCGGTGGATGCGGTGTCGACGAAACATACCGGATAATCCAACAAACGAGCCAGTAGGTTGGCCGGTCGCACAGCCCTCAACACTCGATTGTCTCGCCAAGCTCCGGAGCTTGCGCCTCGTACCCATCTTCACGCAATTCCTCGGCGAACGCCGCACACGAATCACCGTGGTTCACCAGCACCGTCGACCCCTCATACTCACTTAAAAAGGACCGCAGCCCATCGTGATCGGCGTGCGCCGAGAAGTCGAACAGATCGGTCTGGGCCGACACCGGATAGATCCCACCGTTGAGTTCACAGCGGCCCGTCTCCAGGAGCTCCCGTCCGGGCGTCCCCTCGACCTGATACCCAGTCAACGAAATTCGATTCACCGGGCCGGTCCGGATTTCAGGGATGTAGGTCATCGCCGGGCCACCGGAGAGCATCCCGCTGGTGGTGACGATCACCGTGTTCTGGTCGGCGATCCGCTTGCGCTGGCCGTCCCGTCCGGTGACCTCTCGGGCGTGGCGGGCCGCGCGACCCAGGGCGTCGCCGTCCCGCAGGAACTCGGGGTACTGCCGGAGCATCGACAGTACTTCGGTACCCATCCCGTCGACATAACAGTCCAGATCATGGGCTTCGCAGACCAGCAGCAACTCCTGGGTCCGGCCGATGGCGAACGCCGGGACGACAACCGTGCCGCCCTCCCACATCGTCGTCCGGGCGGTCTCCGCAAACCGCGATTCGACCCCGCTGCGGTCGTCGTGGCGTACGTCGGCGTAAGTCGACTCACAGAGCACCACGTCCGCCTCGGGCCGCGCTGTCGACCCCTCTAGGAGCCGGGTGTCGTCCGTGTGGAAATCAGCGGTATATAAAAGGCGAGTGTCACCGTCGTCGACGAGCACGTGCGCCGAGCCGGGGATGTGGCCCGCATTATAAAAGGTGATCTCGTGGCCCGCCGCCTCGAAGGTCTCGGCGTAGCCGTGGCGGGTGTCGACCTCGCCCATCCGGGCGACGTGTGTTTCAGTAAACGGACACTGCATGGTACCCCCATGCAGTTTCAGGGTGTCACGCGCGAGAATTCGAGCGAGTTCGGCAGTCGGCGGCGTCCAGTGGATTTCGGGGCGTTTCGAGCCCGACAGCAGCGAGGGAACCGCGCCGACGTGGTCGAGGTGGCCGTGGGAGACGACGACTGCCTCGGGCTCTACGTCGCCGACGGGGTACTGCGGTGGGGTCGCAGTGAGGGTGCCGTAATCCAGGAGAAGCCGATCGTTGACGAGGATCGCGCTCCGGCCGACCTCTCGTGCCCCGCCGAGAAACTGCACATCCATTACTGGTTTGTCGCCGCTGCAGACGTTTTCATCCGTCGGTTCGCGTACGTGCTTACGTTCCCGACTCCTGCAGATACAACAGCGAAAGAACGAACGAAATACCGCCCGCAACCCCTGATAGTACTACATTCGATAACAACGGTGGCGAGAGAACAGTCAGAACAACAAATACTGTTGTCTATATCGCCACAATCACCACCATATTCAGTACCGACAACTCTAATTCGATCGCTGTCACGAATCCAACCTTTCTGACAATCATATAAAAATTCACGATAGCTAATCAACTGTGCTGAACGATCTTCCAGACCAACTCCGGAAAAGCGTCCGCGCCACAGTCTGTTGATACCGGGCTCGGTCGTTGGCTACCGCTCTGGGACCGCGAGGAGGGCGGGCAACGCTACGTGTTCACACCCGATTCGTCGTTTCTGAGGAAGCGCACCGAGAACCGTTCGTAGCCACCGTAGGCGACATCGAGCGCGCCCATCCACCAGTTCCACCGCTCGATGAGATCCGACCCTTCGGGGGCATCCTGGAGATGATCGACAAGCTCGTCGACGGTCAACTCCCGGCCGCGATCCGCGACGACCTGCCCGGAGTCGACGAGGTCTCGGACCTGGCGAGTGACGACACGGAGTTCGGCCTCACTGCCGCCGAACTCCTCGTTGAGGGTGTGTGTGAGGCGATTCGTGTCCACACCTACTGGTGGGGGCTCAGCGGATAAGACGCTCACGAATTCGTGCTACGGAATCACATCACAAACAGCAACGAACGACGAAACCAGCCGGAGGCTATCCGGGAACTACTGGTCGGGTTCGGCCGGTTCGACGCCCGCCAGTCGCATCGCGTTGCCGGTGACCCCGAGGCTCATCCCCATATCGCCGATGACGATGGCCATGAGCACCGAGACGTAGCCCAGCGGCGCGCCGACGCCGAGCAGGAGTTTGACCCCCAGGCTCGACCAGATATTTTGCCGGATGACGCCGCTGGCTGCGGTCGACAGATCGTAGAGATACGGCAGCCGACTCAGCTCGTCGGCCATCAGCGCGATGTCCGCCGTCTCTAAGGCCGCGTCGGTCCCCGCTGCTCCCATGGCGATCCCCACGGAGGCGGTCGCCAGCGCCGGAGCATCATTAATGCCGTCGCCGACCATCGCCACGCCACCGTCGTGGGCTTCCCGGAGTTCTTGGACCGCATCGACCTTCTCCTCGGGCAGCAGATCTGCCCGCACCTCGTCGACGCCGACCTGCTGGCCGATCGCCTGGGCTGTGCGCTCGTTGTCGCCGGTCAGCATGACGACGCGCTCGATGCCCGCCTTTTTAAGCCGGTCGACGGCCCACGCCGACTCCGGCCGGACGGTATCGGCGATAGCGATGACACCCTCCAGTTCGTCTTCGGTCCCGACGAGGACGACCGTCTTCCCCTCGCGTTGGAGTCGGGGGATCGTCTTCGAGACGAGATCGACGTAGCTGCCGTGTTCGCAGGCTGCCAGTTCCTCCTGGAGCGTGGCTGCGTCCTCGCTCTCGCCCGCAGCGAGATCGGCAGCAACGCCGCCGTCGGCCTCCAAATGGGCGTGTTCGAGATCGAAGCCGAGGTCGGCGAACAGCCCCGGTTTGCCCGCGTAGTGGGTGACCCCGTCCAGCTCCGCACGGACGCCCTCGCCCGTGATCGCCTCGAAGTTCGTCACGCTCCGCCCCTCGCGCTCCGACAACTGGTGGTCGGCGTAGTCGACCACGGCGTCGGCGATCGGGTGCTCACTCCGCCGTTCGAGGGCCCCGGCGCAGGCCAGCACGTCGGATTCGCTGTTGCCGTTGAGCGCGATGACGTCGGTGACGCCGAGATCGCCCGTGGTGAGCGTCCCGGTCTTGTCGACGGCCACCGCCTCGATCTCGCCCATCGCTTCGAGGTGGGTGCCGCCTTTGATCAGGACGCCGTTGCGGGCCGCACTCGTCAGCCCCGAGACGACCGAGACGGGCGTCGAGATGACGAACGCGCAGGGACAGGCGACCACCAGCAGGGTCAGCCCGCGGACGAACCACTGGGTGAACGGCCCGCCGAACAGCAGCGGCGGGATCGCCATCGTCGCCAGCGCGGCCACGACGACGATCGGGGTGTAGACCGCTGCGAAGCGGTCGACGAACTGCTCGGTTTCCGTTTGCTGGCCCTCGGCGGCCTCAACGAGTTCGATCACGCGGGCGATGGTCGACTCGTCAGCCGGGGCAGTCGCCTCGATCTCCAGATAGCCCGCCTCGGTCAGGCTGCCCGCGTACACCTCGTCGCCCGGTCCCTTGTCGGCGGGGACGCTCTCGCCGGTAATTGGGGATTCGTCGAGCGCGCTGTCGCCCTCGCGGATGATCCCATCGACCGGGACCTTCTCGCCCGGCCGGACGGCCACGCGGTCGCCGACGGTTACTTCCTCGGCGGGGACGACGCGTTCCTCGCCGTCTTCGAGGATCGTCGCGGTTTCGGGCGACAGTTCCATCAGTTCCCGCAGGGAGCCGCGGGCCCGATCCATCGAGTAGCGTTCGAGCAACTCGGCGATGCTAAACAGCACCGCGAGCGTGGCGGCCTCGAAGGGGAGATTAACCGCCAGCGCGCCAAGGATACCGCCGGTCATCAGCAGGTCGATATCCAGGCTCCAGTTGCGGATCGAGTAGTAGCCGTTCCGGACGATTTCGGTACCGGCGACCCCGGCCGCGGCGACGTAGGCCAGCCAGTCGAGTCCGAGTTCCGCGCCGAGGACGGTCCCGATGGTCGCGTTCGCGCCGGGGACGAGCCACTCGAAGGTGATCCCGACGAGCATGAGCAGGGCTCCAAGTCCGGTCCGGATCGCGCGGCTGCTTTTCCAGACCGCCCTCGGCTCGTGTGGTGTCTCGTCGTCCTCGATCTCGTAGCCAGCGGCTTCGACGCGGTCGCGGATCGCCTCGGGCGTCGCCTTCTCTGGGTCGTAGCCGACGAGCAGCGTCCCCGAGGTGGGTCGGGGATCGATCTCGCCCACGTCGAGTTTCGAGACGCTCGACTCGACTTTGTTTGCACAGGATGCGCAGTCCATCGACGGCACCGACAGCGAGACGGTTTCAGCCGCCTCGCTCGGCCGACCGGCTGTCGCACCGCTGTCGACCGAGGCGCTACAGCTGTCGCTGTCACAACAGCTGTCGGCCGGCTCCTCGATGGCGTCATCTGCAGTCATTACTAGGGCGTAGCTGCTCGAAGGTTATTAACTCAACTGCTAAAACAGGGGGTTAGTTGCTAGAATAATTGGCTATCAGGGACCTCTTTTTAATAATATGTCCGGAGGATTCGTCGAGACAGGGGTAGTTGGCTGCCCCAGCGGTCGCCGTCGGGCTTTTGCTCTGGGACCGCCTACAGCAGGTATGACAAACTGGCGAGCGGTCGGTATCGGCTTTCTCGTGATCGTGATCACAGGTGCCTTGGCGACAGGATTTCCTGTTGTCGGCCACATCGGAGCCGGGATTATCGGCGGGCTGGCAGCGGGCTACGTCGCCGGTGGCGGGCTGATGAGTGGTGCGTGGCACGGCCTGCTTGCGGGCTCGGTTGCCGGACTCGTACTCACGGTCGGCTTCGCGGTCGTGGTGGGCGTGTTGGGATTAGCTGGCGGGCCACTCGGCGGCGCGCTCGGCTTCGGCGGCGTGCTCGTCGGTGGGCTAGTCGTGACGCTTATTTTCGCCGTCGACAGTGCCCTCGCTGGCGCACTCGGTGCCGTCTTCTCGTGACTCCTGGACGGTTACAGTCCGAGCCCGCAGGCGTATTCGAGCGTGCCGAACCCCTGTCCCATCGACTCTCGATTTATGTGCCGTCCCTCGATCTCGCCTGTTAAATCATCCATCCGGAACAGGTACTCGTTGTAGCTCCAGTGGCTTTCGGTTAGCCCGCCGAGTATGGGGCGGTCGATGTAGTTGCGCGCGTGACCGTAGCTGGTCGCCGTGAACGCCACCCGGTTACCGTCGCCATCGCTCACCTCGACCTCGAAATCCGGGTGCGGGCCGCCGTCGAACACCGGCTCGATGGTCGCCGACTCGAACTCGACGATCCGGTCGCCGGTGGCCGAATCCCACAGGGCCGACTGCCTGACAGGGAGCGTCGACCGCTCCAGGCGCTTGGAGTCGAAAAAGCGATAGCCCCGCCGGAGCACCTGCGGGCCGAGGAACGGTATAAACGCCGAAAACGCCGTCCCGTCGGGGAAAAACGCCCAGATCCACTTCCAGGGGAACAGCGGGAGGTTGAGACAGACGCGCTGGAAGTAGCAGATCCCCTCTAACTGTTCGGGGCCGTCGGGGAGGTCGAACTCGCCTTCGAACTGCATCCGTCGCCAGGCGACGAGATCCATGCCGCCGACCGCGGTGTCGGTATCCATCGCCTGGACCGGCGAGTCGACGCGGTTTTCGAGGTCGCCCCACGCCTCGAATCTCGCCTCGCCCTTTTTTCCGGCGAAGTGGGCCTCCAGTCCGAGTGGCCGGTCGGCTGCGTCCCGGATTTCGCCGCCGCGCCTGGTTCCGTCCTCGCTTTCTGCCCACGCCGTGATCGACCCATCGGGCGAGAGCCGTGCGGTGGCGGGTTGATTGACGAGGCCCTCCTGGACCGCCTCGTCGTCGCCGTACCAGCCCACCGAGATCGCGCTGAACTCGTCGACACCTCCCACAACCGAGCGGTCGAGATCGAGTCCAGCCATCGGGATATCGTTGACCCGAATGTCGTCGCCTGCACGCGAGGCGATCGAAAACATCAGCTGTTCGGGACCGTACCCTTCGTCGCCCTCCGGAAACAGGATGAACCACCACCACGACGAGGAGGTACGGTTCTGTCGGTCGGGATACTGCGTCCAGATGCGGTCGACAACGCGCTGGTGGTCGGCCAGCGAACGCTCCGGGACGGGATCGCTCATTGGCTTCGTCTCAAACCGGCTGGTGATAGGCTATTCGTTCTCGGGTGACTGTCGCGGTAGAAGCGTCACCGGTCGAGGTATTCCTGCTGGATGTCGACGATTTCCCCCGAGTCTTCACAGTCCGCGTAGCGTCGGAGGGGTTCGTCGTTGAGCTCCAGGAACGTCTCGCCCCACGTGAATTTCGAGAGGATATCCTCGGCCTGCTCGCGCTCGCCGAAAATACAGAGGGCCGCGGCGAGCGCTTCGACAGTTGTGAGTTGCATCGGTCGACCGAAGTTGACGGGATTGGCGGCCACCAGATACGGCAGCGCGCGGTGCTCGCCAGCCAGGGAAAATTGGGCCTCGCCCGCGGATTCCCACGAGCAATCCAGGGCAACGAGTGCGCCGTCCTCGGCAACCAAGCGATCGGCAGGCGAGAGGGCCTGCTCGGCGTGGGGGTTGAGGACGATCCCGTAGGGGGTGGCCCGGTGGCTACGGTGGAGTTCAGCGCGGTCGAACTTGGCCAGCTTCCGGGCCGTACACTTCTGGGGGTCGTCGTCGCCCTCGTACCGGATGTGGAGGTCCACAGTGGCCTCATTTCGGTTCCCGACCGCTAAAAACGGCGCGTTCGAGATCGGTGGCGACCGACTCGGCCGGGGAGAAGCCTCTTTGTTGATCCACCCCACCGGCGAGTATGGATCAGTCGACGCTCGTCGCCGACTACTACCGGTGTCTCGATGACGACGAGTACGAAACCCTGCGGTCGATCCTTCACCCCGAGTTCGTCCAACAGCGCCCCGACCGCAGCTTCGAGAGCCGCGAGGCATTCGTCGAGTTCATGCAGACCGGCCGCCCCAATACCGATACGACCCACCGCGTCGACACCCTCCTCGAATCGGCCGAGGGTCTCGCGGCCTCCGGCCGACTGTTCGATGCGGCGGGCTCCGAACTGTTCGCGTTCATCGACGTGTTTCGGTTCGAGGAGGGGCGAATTCGAGCGGTCGAGACGTTCTCGTAATCCTTTTTTAATAGAGGTCAGACACGCTGAACGAGTTTCGAGACTGGCGTGAAAAACAGGAACACGACCAGCCCGGGGAGGACGATCAAAGCGAGATCCGCACTCACAGATCCAGTTCCCAATTCACGATAGGTAACTACTACTGAAAGCCCGATTGAGACCGCAGCAAACGCCCACAGAGCCGCGGATTTTAACGATTGGAACTCGGCGGTCATCTCTGCCTCGGTAAGACCCATATTGATCCCGATGACCGCACCAACTGGTATCCCCCATATCGTCGCAATTCTCGGTGGCCCAGTAGATCCGATGAGCACGGACACAACGCTCCCAACGCCTGCCATCACTGCGAAGATCGCGATATTGTATTTAAGCAGCCGCATCTCCAAATAATTCAACAAATTGGTTGATAGGCGTTCCTATCGACCGACATCTACTCCCCACGAGCGGTCTCTTTGATAAGTGCTGCCAGCCGATCGTAGAAATCCGGTTCATACTTCGTCGCGGCGTCGACCGTCGGCCGGGCGTTGGTCTCGTTGACCACGAGCCGGTCGGGGGTCTCCAGGAGGTCGACACCTACATACGAAATCCCAAGCTCCACGGCGACCTGCTCGGCGAGCCGCCGATGCTCGGCCGGTAGCTCCACACCGGTCGCCGCCGCGCCGCGGTGGACGTTGTGTTTCCACCGGCCCTCGCCCAGCTCTTCGGGCAGCCGACGTTCGACCGCGCCGACGTACTCGCCGTCGACGACCATCACCCGGTAGTCTCGTGCGTTGGGGAGGTACTCCTGGAGCAGATAGGATTTGTCGCCGGTCGCCCGGTAGTCGTGGACGAGATCGAGGTAGTCGACGATCCCGAGCAGCGAGTCCACATCGCCCGCTTTCGCAACCCCGACTCCCCGCGTTGCGGAGTTGGGTTTGACGACCACCGGAAACGAGAGGTCGGAAACGGCCTCGGTGACGACCGACTCGTCGACCGGGTTCGAGAGCATCACCGTCTCGGGGACCGGCAGGTCGGCCGCATCGAGAGCGGCGATCACGCCGCCCTTGTTGCGGGAGGTGAGGACTGCTTCGCGGCTGTTGACCCACGGCAGATCATAGATGGCGTCGACCGCGGTGCCCTCCATCAGCCGACCGGGAAAGACGAAGCCGACATCGAAGCGGTCGGCGGGGTCGACTGGCTCGCGGTCGGTCAGTCGGATCGACCGCTCTTTGGCCTGAAGGTGGCCGACCTCGATGCCGCGGTCGGCGAGTGGCTCGCGGAGTCGGTCGAAGGTTTCGGCGGTGGTCGAGACGGCGAGCCGGAGCATACGCTCGCGGTTCGAGGGAGACGGCAAAAGTGGTGCTGGTTCGCGCTACGAGACGAGCAGCTGCTCGCCACGCTCGACGACGATGCGGCACGGCGGCGAGATCTTGTTGTAGGCGCGTCGGAACGCTTCCTTGACGACCGGAGCCTGCTCGGCGGTACAGTAGGCCGTGAAGATCGGCTCGTCGGCACCGATTCGGGCGGCCGTGCCGACGATCTTGCCGAACGACTGGCGCATTCCGTCCGAAACACGGTCCGCACCCGCGCCGGTTGCCTGTTTGTTCTCCCGGAGGATCTGGTGGGGGAACTTCCGGAGGAGCATCTTGTACTCGCCCTCACCGAGGGTTTTCAGCAGGTGGCGGTTCGCCGAGAGCCGCGAGGACTCGAGCGAGCCGTGACGGAGCTGGACGGCCTCCTCGGAGACGAGGCTGATCTCGACGGGATAGTCGTCGGGATCGGCCTGCAGGTCACCCATGCTGTGCTGTGCGATCTTCGAGCCGGGAATCCCGGTGATGTAGTCACGTCGTGTGTACGAGGGCTTGTCGATATCCCTGTACATTGAGGCGGGTTTCTCTCCCATGGTTACTTGTCGAGTCGAACGCCACAGCCCCGAATAAAGCCTTCGATGGCATCCGGCGATTTCGGGGCCTGTGAGGCTGTCACACGGACGAACACGCCGCCCCGCCTCGCCGATGAGTCGGTGTCGACGTTCAGGTCACCAGATAGTAGGGATCGGTCGCCAGCTTCGGCGCGAGCGCTTCTCGCATCTCACGGGCGTTGAACGCGAATATCCGGAGCCCGTTGCAGTTGTAGCGGTCGAGGACGCCCGCCTCGGCGAGGTCATCGGCGACCTTGGCGCGGTTCCACGTCACCGACCGCTGGTACTCGTGGGTCCGCTGGGTGATCTCCTCGTGGGTGGTCTCGTCGTGATAAATGACGCCGTCGTAGTCGACCATCTCCACGTACGGGAGCTCACGAAAACACTCCGTGTAGTGGAGTTGGGAGGCAGTAAGCCAGTCGGTGCCGATATTCAGATACTGGACGTTATCGTCGTCGAGCGCGCCGAAACAGCTCGATTTTCCCCAGGAGTCGTGGTGGTCACAGTCCTCGAAGCGGTAGGGGCCGCGAACCAGAATCGAGTTGGTCGCGTCGTCGGTCCGGTAGTCGGCGGCCGAGTGAAACAGCTGTGAGAACGTCCCGAACCGAGGTTTCGAGTACTGTTTGTGGTAGACGCGGCCGTCGTCTTTCCGGAACGAGGGTGTGAAGCCGGGCGTCAGGATACTGTCGAACTGCTCGTCGAGTTTGTCGACGATGAACTCGAAGGGGTTGCCCTCGAAAGCGGCGTTGATATCGCTGAGCCCGATATGGACGAAGACGGTCTCGTCGCTGTACTGGTCTAAGATTTGATCCAGCCGTGCTTCAGCAACGGAGCCAGCCGATCCCGCCCGGCGCCGACGCCGGGCGACCATCGCCGCACGGTTCCGGATCGTCCGGGCAGCCTGATACTGTTCGATCAGCCTGTCGGGCGAGAGGAGCCTCTCGGAGATGGGAAGGCGGCGTTCCGACCCAGACAACATCTGTCTCACTGTGTCCATACTCGCCATTAGCCGTTGTGCCCAACTACCCAGTGATAACGCCATTCAGTTGCGTCGTTGTTTCCATTCATATATCACCGGACAGACCGACTAATGTGGCTTCGACCGATGGAGTAGCCCCCGTATGAGCGACCTCAACATCGCCCTCGCGCTGATCAGTGGGCTGCTCTTGGTACTCGATCTTTCGACGGGGCTGCTGCAAAGCCGCCAGTACCTCCCCTCCGAGCCGATCATGGCGGTCGGCTTTGGCATTGCAATCGGTCCACACGGACTCGACGCCTTTCAGTTGTCGACGTGGGCCGATCCCCTGATCGTGATCGAGCAGGCGGCCAGACTGACGGTTGCCCTCGCGGTGACGAGTATCGCCTTACGGCTGCCGGAGAACTACGTTCGACGCCGCTGGAAGTCGATGACGGCCCTCCTCGGTCCGGGGATGGTCATCATGTGGCTCGTCAGTGGGCTCGTGACGTACGCGGTGCTTCCGGTGTCGTTTCTCGTCGCCATGCTGGTCGGCGCAGTTATTACGCCGACCGATCCGGTGTTGGCCAACTCCATCGTCATCGGTAAGACGGCCGAACGGAACATTCCGAAGCGAATCCGGTATCTCCTCTCGGCGGAGGCCGGGGCGAACGACGGCGGTGCCTACCCGTTCGTCTTTCTGGCGATTCTGCTGGTCGGAGAGTCGCTCCGTCCAGCCCTTGTCGAGTGGTCGACGCAAATCCTGTTGATCGAGGTCGTCGGTGCGATACTGCTTGGGGCCCTGATCGGTGCGGTTGTCGGTCGGCTCGAACGCTGGGTGAGCGGCGAGCAGTATCTGGAGGAAACGTCGGTGTTCACGATCACGGTCGCACTCACGCTCGGTGTCGTCGGCTTCGTCACGCTGCTCGGGGGCAACGAAATCCTCGCGGTGTTCGCTGCCGGACTCGCCTACAACTGGCAGGCCGACCCGGAGGACGAAGCCAAAGAACAGCGCATCGAGGAGGTGTTCAACCGGCTGTTCACGCTCCCCGTGTTCGTCCTCTTCGGCATGGTGATTCCGTGGAGCGAGTGGCAGGCCCTCGGCTGGGCTGGCGTCGCCCTTGTCGTCGGGATTCTCCTCCTTCGACGCCTCCCGATGATGGTCGCGGTGAGTCCAGCGATCGACCCCCTCGACCGACCCGCCGCGATGCTCTTTATGGGCTGGTTCGGCCCTATCGGGATCGCTGCGGTCTTCTATGCGACACTCGCTGTCAGGGAGACTGGTATCGAAGCTATCTGGCCGATCGTGACGCTCGTCGTCGCTGGCTCGATTCTGGCTCACGGGGCGACTGGAACGCTGCTCACGCTCCGCTACGGCCGACTCGATGACGACGCCGACTGGTGGTGAGCGCAAACGACGAGCTGCTACAATCCCAAACACGGCGTAACGTGGGGTCGCGCTTCGGAGCGCGTCCCGGTTTCGAGGCAGTCGTAGTTATTTATACGGATACCGCTGGGTTGCGCCACAGTCACACCGAATCACGACGTGGCCGTTATTGAGGCGCACGCGGGCGTTGACGCCGGGGCGGAGGGCGACATCACACCGGCTACAGGTAAAGCGCTTGAACTCCCGTGGGAGGCCACACCGGTTCCGCTCGGCGATCCGGCGGGCCAGCCGGACGTACTTTCGGGAGCGGTCGAACTCGCCGTCGGAGGCAGCCGACCGGGCGAGATCGAACAGGATATCGATCCGCTCCTCGGCGATACTCATCAGCTACAAAGCGAGGTGGGTGTCGGTTAGGTGTTCCGAACCGCAGTGGTCAGTCTTCGAGCGCGTCGGCGATCCGGCGGAGCTCGCGGTTGGCGTCGCGGACCTCATCGCGGAGCTGTCGGACCTCGCGGACGAGTTCCTCGTTGCCGACGCCGGACTCCTCGCTTTGACCGCCGGGACCGCCGGGGCCGCCGCCCATGCCGGGTGGGCCGCCACCGCCGCCCATCATCCCGCCCATCATCTGGGCGAAGGGGTTGCCGCCACCGCCGCCCATGCCGCCCGGACCGCCACCGCCCATCATCTCTTCGGGGTTCGGCGCGCCGCCCTCGCCGCGTTCCTCGCGTTCCTGCTGACGTTTCTCGCGGATCTCCTCGACCCGCTCGCGGAACGATTTCTCCTCGTCGTCGCCCTCGGTGGGCTCCTCATCGACATCCGATTGGTCTGGCTCGTCTGTCATGGTCTCCCGTTGGCTGGGGGGACGGAAAACGGTTGTTCATCGATACGTGTGGCGTGACCCGCGACACCGAGCGCCGGTCGGAGGCACAAATCATGGCCGAGGACTGCGCGGCCGACGCGCGTGGTATCAGCCAAAGCGGACCACTATCAGGACAGATAATTGAGCCAGCAGGTTATTTCCTGTTGGGATACCAGTATAACTGATATGAGTCAGTCAGGCGAGTTGCCATCGTCGCAGTACCGGTTGGACGAGTCCTACAGCGGGCTGGGCGAGACGGAAGCCAAGGTCGAACTCCAGGAGCGAACCAAGGAACTGGAAGCAGTCACGCGGGCGACCGACCTCTTTGTCGGCTCCGACCGGCCGATCGGCGAGCTGATCGACAGCTACGTGGGCGAACTGACCCAGTGGTTCCAGTACCCGAGCGTGACCGAGGCGCAGATCGCGGCGGGAGACCGGATCGCCGAATCGGCGGGGTTCGAGCGAACCGGCGAACCGCTGACCCACGAGACGGTGACCGACAGCGGGACCCGGATCGTGATCGATGTCGTCTACACCGAGGAGCGGCCGCCAGCCGACGACGGCCCGTGGCTCCAGGAGGAACACGATCTCCTGGAGACGCTGCTCGGGATCATCGAAAGCGCCCTCACACAGCGGGAACACCTCCAACAGATCGAACAGCAGCGCCAACAGCAGCGGCTCGTCGCCGATGACATCGAATCCGGCGTCGAGGCGATCAGACAGACGGTCGACGAGCTGAGCGACAGTACCGACGAGATCAGTGACCACGCCCACAACTCCGCGGATTCGATGAGCGAGGTCGCCACAGAGATCGCCGATATGTCGGCGACCGTCGAGGAGATCGCCTCGACGGCCGAAGAGGTTGCCGCGACGAGTGCGAACGCCGAGGAGCTCGCCAACGAGGGACGGGACGCCGCCACCGAAGCCATCGACGTGATGCAGCGCGTCGACGAGTCCACCCAGGACGTCTCGACCGACGTGGGCACCCTCCAGGACCGGATCGACGAGATCGACGAGATCGTCGAGGTCATCAACGACATCGCCGACCAGACGAACATCCTCGCACTCAACGCCTCGATCGAGGCCGCCCGGGCCGGGGAGGCAGGCGAGGGCTTTGCGGTGGTCGCCGATGAGGTGAAATCGCTGGCCGGGGAGTCCCAGGAACACGCCACCGAGATCGAGAAGATGATCGAGGAGATCAAATCCGATGCCGACGACACCGTCGAGAGCCTCGAAGAGACCACCGAGCAGGTCGACGAGGGGATCGAAAAGGTCCAAAACGCGATGGACACCCTCCAGGATATCGCCCAGGCCGTCCAGGAGTCCTCCCAGGGGATCCAGGAGGTCTCAAGTGCGACCGACGATCAGGCCGTCTCGACCGAGGAGGTCGCCAGCATGGTGACCGAACTCGTCGAGGAGACCGAAACCGTCGCCGAGGAGATCGAATCGATCGCCGCGGCCAACGAGAAACAGGCCGACAACGTCGAGGAGATCAGCCGGAGCGTCCAGCAGCTACACTAGTCGAGTTCCTCGCCGAGTAGTTGCTGGGAGGCCGCTTCGGCGTCCCGCTTGCCGATCGCGGAGTTCGCCAGCAGTCGGCCGCCGATCTCGCTGGGGCTGATCACGCGGTCGGCTCCGGCGTGGCGGAGCTTAGCGACGTTCTCCCGCTGCATCGCCGCCGCGAGGATCTGCATCTCGTCGTTGAGCTGTCTGGCGGTGAGAATCGCCAGGGCGTCTTTGGCGTCGTTTTCGGTGGCGACGATGGCGGCTCTGGCGTCCGCAATTCCGGCCCGCTGGAGCGGCTCTTCGTCGCTTGGGTCCGCCGTAAGAACGGGGATATCACGGTCAGAGAGCCGTCGGGCGACGCTTTCGTCGGTCGTGATGACCGCGAACTGGACGCTGTCGCTGAGGTTTTCGATGATCGGTTCGGTCAGATCCCCGTAGCCGAGGATCACGACGTGTTCGTCGAGGAGGTTGAACTGGCTGTCTGTCATTCTTCCGAGTGCTTTGGAGAGCTGGGCTTCGATGGCGGGCGTCAGTAGGACACCGAGGGCGACCGCGAAGGCGGCGACGTTGATAAGCAGGACGGAGATCGAAAACAGTTTTCCGAGCTCCGAGGAGGGTGCAGCCGTCACGTCGCCGTAACCGACGGTACTCGCGGTGACGATGGTATAATAAAAGGCGTCGGTGAGCGTGACGATGCCGTCGAACTCCTCGCGGAGCGCGTAGGAGCCGAAGGTGCCGTACGACAGCGCCGTGACCAGGGCGATCCCCGCCGCGAGCTGTGTCGGCGACGGCGAGAACGTCCGGTCGAACCGTGTACGATTATAAAAGAGCGCGGGCACCGAGACGACCGAAACGGCGACCAGCGGCACCGAAAACGGCGAGACCTGCAACAGGCCCTGGATCGCCGTGATCGGCAGGAGGATCGCCGTGGCGTACCAGCCGACCCGGAACCGCTGTTTGAGGGCGTAGGCGCTGCCGAGCATCGTAAAGCCGGTCAGCGTCCCCGTAAACCCGACCGCACGCCGAACCCCATCCGGGACGTACATCGCCAGCGCGCTGTCGACGCCGCCGGTCGAGATGTGGACGAGCCCGACGATGATCGAGAGGACCGCGACCGCGAACGTCAGCAGGATCGACGCCCGGACGGTCACCCAGTCGTGTGTCCACTTCATCGCTCGTCCCTCTGTGAGCGGCCTACTAATAGCCGTGGAATCGTGGTCGACGCGTTCATGGTCGACGTATCGACTGTGGCGGTTACGTTGGTAGAGTCCGACGACAGCTGCAGGCGGCATCGAGCGACGACGGCACCGACCCTCGCCGACAGCGGCGAACAGTTGGATTTTTCAGGATAGACTTCCGTCGGTTGTGTATGGCTGTCCATGACACACGGAACCAGTGTGGCCGACTCCCCGCGGCCGTACCGCTCGATATCGCCCATACGACGCGGCTGAGCTGGGAGCTGGGCTCCCGCGTCATCGACGACGAGGAGTCGACGCTCGAAGGCCAGTGGCACCGGACCGAGGCGGGGTGGATGCTCAGCGTTTATCGAGTCACGAACCACACGGACCTCCTCCAGGTGCGAACCCCCGTCGGCAGAGAGCAGTTTTACGGCGTCACCCAATCGGAGTTCGAGTCGGCGGTCTCGACGCTCGAAGCGGCCGACGGCTGGCAGCGGGCCGACTGAAATCGGCCGACTGCGATCGACAGACTGCGATCGACCCCCAGCTGTCTCACGGGACGTGACAATCGGCCTCAACCGACACTTTAAGCCGGAGTACCGATAGAAGCGGCCAATGACTGCGCTTCCGTTCGAGATCCTGCTGGGCATCTATCTCGGCGTCCTCACCGGGATCATTCCGGCGCTGATCGCTGGCGTTCTCGGCTTCCTATTTAAATACGTCACGAACGTCTCGATCCCCGGCCTCGGTGTCGTCGTCCTCGCACTCGGAATCGCGGGCGTCAACGGCGGGCTCATGGCGCTCAACGACGAGAACATCCGCACCTCGCAGAACGCCGTCGCCCTCCTGACGGCGATCATCGTCGTCCTCATGCTCGCCTTATATGCCCATTCGCAGGGAGACAAACTCGGCGGCTCGGTGCCCAAACGGATCTCGCTGCGCCAGCTCCGGGATCGAACGCTGAACACGGACGTGATCGAACTCGTCGGCGGCCGGAACCAGGTCCGGGTGACCGTCACCGGCGAGGTCAATGATATCGAGGGCTACCCGCCGCTGCCCGCCGACCTCCAGGAGGAGATCAAAACCGGCCAGTGGACGTTCCCGGCCGATCTGCCGGTCGACGAGCTGGAAACTCGCTTTGCGGACCGGCTGCAATCCGAGCTGGATCTCGCCGATGTGACGGTATCGGTCGACGAGCGCGCCCGCGCGTCGGTCGCGGCGGCCCCGCCGATCGGGAGCACCTCGAAACGCGTCCCCGACGGCAAGCGGGCGGTCTCGCTGTCGGCGCTGGTTCCCAGCGGGATGACCCGCGGGGAGTCGGTCCGGATCGTCACCGCCGACGACACGGTCACCGGGACGCTGATCGCGGCCCGCTCCGGCGACAAACCTGCCGATCCCGCCCCGAAACCGACTGACGATCTTGCGACCGACGGCGGAATTGACCCCGAGCCGTCCGTGCCGAAGCCGCCGACCGCCTCGACGACGACCGGCGGCGAGGGACGCGTGACGGTTGTGGTCGACCGGACGGCCGCCAAGACACTCTTGGCGGCGAGTGAGCCACAGGTGATCGTTCTCTCGCGGGGGACACGCCGGGAGTTCGAACTCGTCTCGCTGCTCCGCCGGTCGGGTATCCGCTTCCGGAAGCAGACCGTCAAACCCGGCGGGCCGCTCGATGGCCATACGATCGGCGAGGCCGACGTGCGGGACCGCTACGGCGTGCTGATCGTCGCCGCCAACCACGATGGCTGGCAGGTCGCTCCCCGCGGGAGCCAACTGCTGTCGGCCGGTGACAGCCTCTATCTGATCGGCAGCCGCGAGGCGCTGGCAGCGTTCGCGGAGGTGGCCGTATGAGTCTCCCACCTCTCGGCTCTCTCGACACGCTCTCGGCCAGCCCAGTCGACCCCTTGGCCCTCTTGCAGTCGGGTGTCACCTTCGAGCAGCCGACAACCGCGGCGGTCAATCTGGTCGTCTTCGCCGTCCTCTCGGTTCTCACTGCGGGCGGGCTGACGGTCGCCTACCGCTGGTATTTCAAGTCGCTCATTCCGGAGGGGATCGCGATCCTCGCGGGCGTCGCGGTGGTCGCCCTCTATATCAATACGGCCTCCCTCGGCGTGGTCGTCGGCCAAGGGTCGGTCGACCTGTTTCGGCCCGGCGTCGTCTTCTTCAACGTCGTTGCGCTCGGCGTCTCGACGGTGGCGGCCCCGGTCGGCCGTCGAATCGGCGACACCATCGCCTCCCAGCTGTTTTCGCTGGTCGGCCTCGGCGAGATCGACGCCGAGGTATCGACGATGGTCCGGTCGGTCGGCCGGGTGACCTCCGTGCGGCTCCCCTCGGAGATCGAGGACATGGAGAGCTACGATCCGGTCACCGAGGAGACGAAGGCCGAACTCGCGAGCAAGACGCTGGTGTTCCCCCGGCGGCTGACCGTCGAGGAACTCCGGAGTCGGCTCGTCAGCCGGTTGAAGGAGGACTACGGCGTGGGCTACGTCGACGTCGATCTCACTGCCGAGGGAGGCGTCGACTATCTCGCGGTCGGCTCGCGCGCGGCGGGGGTCGGGGCGACGATCGCCCCCGGGACGGTTGCGGTGGCGATCCGGGCCGATCCGCCGAACAACGCCACCTCGGGCGATCAGGTACAGGTCTGGTCGACCGCCGAGCCCACCGAGCGGCTCACCAGCGGGGAGATCCGCGGCGTCGCTGGCGATGTCGTGACTCTCGCGGTCGACGAGGCCGACGCGGGCCTGCTGTCGCCCACCGAGCGCTACCGACTGCTGACGATGCCCGCCGAGCCACAGGCCGACCGGGAGTTCGCGACCTTGCTGCGGAGCGTCGACGAGACGATGGGGACCGTAACAGTCGAGGCCAACAGCATGCTGGTCGGCGAGACGGCCGACACGGTAGCGGCGGCCGTGTTGGCGATCCGCCCGTCGGGTGAGAAACTGACTGCCCTCCCCGAGTCGGCCCGCCAGTTCGAGAGCGGCGACACGATCTACGTCCTCGCACGGCCCGACGTGCTTCGCCAACTCGAAGGCTGGGCGACAACTCCTGCCCCGGTGTCAGACGACGAGGCCGACGCCGAGCCGACCGAACAGGCCGAGCCCGATTCTGGGGCTCCGGTCGACCTCGACGATTCCGAGTAGGCGACCGTCGCAATTCTCATACTCGCGGGGCCGTGAGTGGCGGTATGCACTGGAAGCTGTTTGCCGATCTCGCGGAGGTCGCCAGCGACGACGAGGTGACGGTCGACCTCGCCGCGGACGAGCCGACCGTCGCCGACGCGCTCGACGGGCTGATCGAGGTCCATCCGGTCCTGGAGCCGCGTATCTATACTGACGACGGCGAGATCGAACCCCATCTGAATCTGCTTCGAAACGGCGTGAACGTTCGGGAATCCGAAGGCCTGTCGACGCCAGTTGAGGAAGACGACGAGTTGGCGCTGTTTCCGCCCGTCAGCGGTGGTTGATCCGCTGGAGTGGGGGATATGTGCGCCCGGACAGGAGTTATAACGGTTCTTCAATCACTCTTTCGTCTGTCACAAAAATTTAATTCAACCCTCATTCTACTCGAAGTATGTTTAGAACGCCCTCCTGTCCGAACTGTGGGTGTGTGTATCTCGTTATACGAATGCGAACGAATGGATACCCTCGAACGGAGAGCGGGAGCGTCAAAAAGTATTATCGGTGTTTTCGATGCTTTCACAAGTTCTCCGAGGACGATACGGAGCCGCCGGTATAGAACCGATGTTCACTCTGTTACCAGTAGTGACCCTAATCGAGTCTGAAAGCGTTATTTGGCGAGTATTTAAATAAAGCTACGAGGATTTATACCGGATCGGGCGGGCATCCCTTCCCAGACGAGCCAATGGGATTTCGCTCAGCACGCCGAACCGAGAGACAAGCGTCGACTGACACCGGAGGCGGAGGCTCCGCCCGGCAGGCGTCGACCGCTGGCGGTGGCCAGTCGACTGGTGTCGGATGGATTGACGATATCGATCGCGGTGAGAACCGCTATGGGATGACGATCCCCGACACTGAGACCCTTCAGCGGTTACAGCAACACGAGTCGACCTTCGGAGCGGAAGTCCACGACTGGATCGCGGAGGGGATGCCGACCGAGATCATGGGCAAAACGCGGGATATGGAGGCCTTCCGCCAGCGGCAGGCCGACCGCCCGCCGGAGGTACCGACGAATATCGAGCGGCAAAACAAGCGGTCGGTCCAGCGCAGCGAGCAGGCCGCCGCCGCCGAGACGGGCGGGGCTGGTGAGACTGGCGTGCCTGAGCCGGTTCGGGATGTGATTGCGTCGACCGGCCGGTCGCTCGACGGCTCGATCCAGGAGGCGATGGAAGATCGGATGGGTGATTCGCTCGGCGATGTGCGGATTCACACCGGTCCGCAGGCTGCGGCTGCGTGTGAATCGATCAACGCCCGTGCGTTCACGGTCGGCAATCACGTTGCGTTCAACTCCGGCGAGTACGATCCGGAGTCGCCGGAGGGCCAGCACGTGTTGGCTCATGAACTGGCGCACGTTCGCCAGCAGACTGGTGGGGCCGTGTCGATGTTGCCGCAGGCGGATCTGGAACTGGAGGTCGACTCCGATCCGGCTCTTGAGCGTGAAGCCGAAGAAACGGCCGAGCAGGTGATGCAGGATGGTGAGTTGGGAATTCAGCGGCTGGCTACCACAGCAGTCCATCTCCAGCGGTATCCCGGTCAGAAGCGTGTTGAACAGGCCCGAAAGGGGATCACGGAACGATTGCAGGACGATCAGAACGGTGGTGTCCAACCGAATCCGGAAACATTAGCCAAAGAAGTCGAGCGGATCAAACAGCGTCAAGAGCAGGTGCTAGAGACGCTGTCGACGGCACAACCCGGCGCAGCGACCGATGGAGAGTGGGGGAAGGCAGCCACGAAAGGTGTCTTTGGCTCGCTTGCGAGTGCCGGAACCGGTGCCCTGCTCGGCGCAGCTGCTGGTACCGTGATTCCCGGCGTTGGAACAACCGTCGGTGCCGTGGCTGGGGCTGCCGTCTCCGACGTAATGAAGGAAAGCGTCGAGTTCATCGATTCGAACCGTCCGGGTGGAGAGGGTGAACAACTCGAACAGATGTATCAAGAGATCTCCCAGATGTATCGGGAACTCAAAAAAGGATCTACGCACAAAGGTAGTAATAAAACTGACTTCTAATTATGGATGCAGAAATAAAAAAAGAAACAGATGACGGGTTTGGGGTGTTGGTTAACGATAATAACGGGGCAGCACACAAAATTGGTGTCTGTTATAATGGTGAAATTGATGGACACTTATGTGATGCATATGCTGACAAGCCTATAAACAGAACATCCGACGAAAACGAACACAACGAACAGGCCCGTCGGTATGCAAAGTACTACGTCTACCGTGAACGCGGCTACGACACAGTCGACCACATCGACAATCCGGACTACATTGAGGCTGTCCGGCAGGCCATCCGATCTCTCTCAGACGAGCGGTTCGAACAACTTTTCGGCCCGCTGTACACCCAACTCCAGAGCCACCACAAAGACGTTGGGCGACCGATCGACCTGCCAGCCAGGGTCCAGAAACCGGATGCAGTCGTTTATAAATTGGAACTGTATCTCGGTGTTGATATTGCCGACAGTGGCCTCACAGATCAGGCGAGATCGCTTGCTGAGGCGCATGGACTCGACTACGAGACGGGCACCACTACGCAAACCGGTGCAGTCGTCGGCGAAAACGAGAGACAGAACTGGGCCGAATTTGGCGAACACCTAACCGACCTCACCGATCCCGACGATATCGAACTCGAACTGAGCGCCGTCTCGGGAATCCATGTCGGCTACCCAAACAGCCGTGGAGAACACGAGGTTCAGTGGGCAGATCGACCACTCGACCGAGAACCGGATGCGAGACTCGAACTGATGCCCACCGACCCCGGTCCGATCGATGACTTCGGTCAGTATTTGGATTATCACCTACGCTGTCAAGTTCGTGACTGCGTTGTCGGCATGGGACTCCTCCCACCGGAACCGTATCGCGTGCTCGGCTTTGGGAAATTTCGGTATGCAAGACGGTACGACCAGTACGATCTCTACCCACAACTGCATCTGCGGGATGGGAACCACGACATGACCATTCAATAAAAGCCGACTCATCTAAGCCGACTCGTCTAGGGTCGACCATCGATCTCTAAATCTGTCTATCTATGTATCCAACAGGAGTCCACTGGAATGATATAGGGGTGTACTGGCTGAAAAATTTATATCCCCGGTCTTCTTATACCCTGTTAGTGGCATCCCGACAGAGCGGTCCGGGTGTCAGCGAGACATCGGGACTGGGGTCACTCCCTGAACCGGCTGCGTACGCCGAATCGACCGGCCTCACACGGTCGAGTGCCGAAACGCCCGCTCGTAAGCGGTCACCCGAAGATCCGCCGCTTCGGAACCCCTCTCTGTATGCACAGACCGACCACTTCCGCGAGCGACTGCACCAGCAAGGCCGCTATGTGTCGGTTCCGATCGTCAGCGAGGCGATCACCGACGGCCAGATCCGCTGGAATACGACCGACGGCTGGCGGTTTGCGCTTACCAAAGCAGGAATTCGGTATATCGTCGTCGTCAGCGATACCGAAACCGCCTCGCCGGTCGTCGTCACCGGTTGGACCGAAGTAGAGGACTGGGAGACCGCCATCGACTCCGAGCGGTGGCACGACACCGACGTCCACACGATCAAACTCCGGGCGGATCTCAGCGACAACCACGATTCACAGATCCCGGAGCTGATCCGCCCGCGAATCGTCACCCGCGCCTTTGAGATCGGCGGCCACCGCGTGAAAACCGAGGCCGGTGACGGCTCCGTGGAGTGTGTCGACTGTGGCGGCCGGTTCCGATCGAAGGCCGAACTCTGCCGCCGACACTGCCGGTCCTGAGCGGGCGGCGGTGGTGAACCGACCGGGTTCACAACCGGTTTGACCGTCGACCACCTCCGGTCGACAATGACCGACGACACGACCGAAGAGGCCCCGCTCTCGCTCGACGATTTTTATACGGCCGTCGACGCCGAGGAGCGGCCGGTCCTCACGGCCCAGCAGGTCGCCCGGCGGCTCGATCTCGACGAAGCCGCTGCCCGACGCGGCCTCGACGCTCTCGTTGACGCTGGCGATCTTGAACCCGCGCGCGTCGAGGGCGAACCCGTCGCGTGGTATCCAACCGATATCCGCGATCTCGCCGGGCGCGAGCGGGTGATCGTGTTTCCGACCCGCCGTGAGGTCGTCGTCGACCAGCCGACCCAGTACACCCGTGCCCAACTCTCGCAGTTCGCCCATCTGGTCGACTCGACCGGTACCGACCCCGGAACGCGTGGCTATCTCTACCGTATCCGGCAGGAGGATATCTGGGCCGCGCCGTTCGACGATCTTGAGGGTCTCCTCGGATCTATGCGATCGGTGCTACCCCGGCGATCGCCGCATCTCGAAGAGTGGGTCGAATCCCAGTGGAACCGCGCCCACCAGTTCACGCTGCGGACCCATGAGGACGGCTACACGGTCCTGGAGGCCGCAACTGAGGAACTCATGGGCAACGTGGCCAGACAGAAGCTCTCGGAGGACCAACTCCGGGCACCGATTTCGGATACCGAAAGTTGGGTCAACGCCGAGGAGGTTGCCTCCGTGAAGCGTGTGCTGTACGAGGCCGGGTATCCGGTCGTCGACGAGCGCGAGCTCGAAACCGGCGACCCCATCGAGATCGATCTGACGGCTTCACTCCGGGAATACCAACGGTCGTGGGTCGACACCTTTCTCGACCAGCAGGCCGGGGTATATGTGGGCCCGCCGGGCAGCGGCAAGACGATCGCCGCCATCGCCACCATCGCCGCGGTGGGTGGCGAGACCCTGATCCTGGTGCCGAGTCGCGAGCTCGCCGCCCAGTGGCGCGAGGCGCTGACCAGCGAGTCGACGCTCACGGATGCACAGATCGGCGAGTATCACGGCGGCCAAAAGAATATCCGGCCGGTGACGATCGCCACCTACCAGACTGCCGGAATGGATCGCCACCGACAGCTGTTCGACTCCAGGAAGTGGGGGCTGATCGTCTACGACGAGGTCCAGCATATTCCCAGCAAAGTGTTCCGCCGGAGTGCTGACCTCCAGACCTCGCACCGCTTGGGACTCAGCGCAACGCCAGTCCGAGAAGACGACAAAGAATCCGAGATATTCACGCTGATCGGCCCACCCATCGGCACGGATTGGGCTGCCCTCTTTGATGCTGGGTTCGTCGCCGAGCCGGAGGTCGAAATTCGGTACGTGCCGTGGCGCGACGAGATGGACAGAAACGAGTATACGAGTGCCGACGGTCGGGAGCGGTATCAGTTGGCCGCGATGAACCCCGCCAAGATCGCCGAAATCCGGTATCTCTGCGAAACGCATCCCAACTCGAAGACGCTGATCTTCGTCGACTACCTCGATCAAGGCGACGAAATCGCCGAGGCGCTGGATATTCCATTTATAAGCGGGGAGACGCGCCACTACGAGCGCCAGCGCCAGTTCGAGGCGTTCCGAAACGGCGAGTTACAGACCTTGGTGGTCTCGCGGATCGCCGACGAGGGGATCGACCTGCCCAATGCGGAGTTGGCGATTGTGGCCTCCGGATTAGGGGGATCGCGCAGGCAGGGCACCCAGCGGGCCGGTCGAACCATGCGCCCGGTCGGGAGCGCAGTGCTGTACGTGCTGGCGACTCGCGGGACGCGAGAGGAGGATTTCGCCCAACAGCAGATGCGCCATCTGGCTGGGAAGGGCGTCCGGATTCGGGAAACGAACGTCAGCGAGTAGCCACTACCGTCAGTGGCTGAGTGCCCAGGGATAGCCACCAGCGTGACTGCCATTGCCATGGTCGTGTCCTGGATGACTATCATGACTGTGTCCTGTGTGGCTGTCGTGGGTGGCCGCTGGCGGCGACTCCTCGGATACACGCACCGAATCGATCCGGAGGAGCGTTGCGGCTGCTTCCAGGGCGGTCACCAGACACCGATCGAAGACCGTTCGTGGCTCGACGACGCCCGCCCCGACCATCTCCCGAGTCGAGCCCGAAGGATCGATTCCCACCGTTGTGGCTCCCGCATCGTGTTTCGTCCGCAGGGCGGCCAGCGTGTCGATCGGATTCGCCCCAGCGTTCGTCGCCAGCACACGCGGGATCTGGGCGACGGCCTCGCCAAAGGCACGGACGGCGAGCTGCTCGCGGCCCGAGACCGTCTCGGCAAACTGCGAGAGTTCTTGTGAGATCGCCATCGCACTCGCAGCACCTCCTGGAACCACTGAACCATCGTGAGCTGCCTGCGTGACGACAGCCGTAGCCGTCTGGAGAATTCGCTCCATCTCGTCGGACACGTGCGGCGTTCCACCACGCAACAGGAGCGTTGCCTGTGACTGTCCCGAACAGCCTCTTAGCAGTAGCGTGTCGGTCGTGCCGAATGTCCGCTGTTGGACCGACTCGGCCCGACCGAGGGCCTCCGGTGTCAATTCCTCGACCGACTGTACCGCGGTCGCGCCCGTCGACTGTGCGATGGTATCGAACTCGTCTTGGCGGGTACGTTCGACCGTGAGAATTCCCGCAGCCGCCAGTGTCGCCCGAATCCCCTGATCGATCGACTTCTGACAGCAGACGACCGTCGCGCCGACTTCTTGGAGCCGGTCGACGATCCCGTCTCGCACCTGCTGGTCGTGACTCCGGAATGCGGCCGCCTGGTCGGCGTCGGAAATCGAGAGCGTCTCGACGCCTGTGGGGGCATCGACAGCGAGTTCGGAGCCGATGAGGGCGATCCGGGGCGCGGAAACGGTCCGGAACTCACGGGCATCGAGCAGATCGATCGTCGTCGAGGAGCTATCGAGGTCGACGAGCAGGCCATCGATGACGCGGGAATCCCGGAGCTCACCACCGGGATAGGCACTGATCGCGAGTCGGGTTGGCTCGAAGTCGACTGCCCGGAGCGCCGACAGCGCCAGAGAGCCAAACCGATCGGTCGACTGGTCGTCCCACCGGCCAGTGACGGCCGTGGTTGCGACGGCCTGAAGGACGTCGTCGTCAGCGGGATCGATGCTGTGGGCGTACTCCAAGAGTTGCTCGCGAGCGCACATCGTGGCCTGATAGTAGCCGTCGACGATCGTCGTCGGATGGAGGCCATCCTCCTGGAGCGACCGGGCCGCCGACAGGAGTTCACCAATGAGCAGGAGTGTTGTCGTCGAGCCGTCACCGACCCACTGCTGGTGGCGCTGGACGGTGTGTTTCAACACCCGACCGATCGGCTCGGTGATATCCAGTCGATCGAGAACCCTCGCGCCGTCGTTCGTCACGACAACCCGGCCACGGTCGTCGATCAGCATCTTGTCCATCCCGTTCGGCCCGAGCGTCGAGTGAACGGTTTCGGCCAGCGCAATCCCGGCTTTGAGCGGTGATTGGCCCGACTCGTCGGATTGTGTGTGCGATACGGAGTCGTTTATTGATGACATGTATCAAACATAACTGGGTCGTGAGTAGGGTTGGGAAGGAGTGGTTTTGCGGGGTGTTCGATTCTCGACAGTCGGCGCTTACAGTGGGTCGTCGGTCACGACGACGTTGCCACGGTCGGCGCTGTTGTCGTCGAGGCCGCTGGGTGAGATGTCGAACTCGAAGGCCCCCTTCGGGAGTGCGAGCGTCGAACACGCGTTCGGGATGTCGACGACGCCGCTCTGTCGGCCCTCAACGGGGACGGTGCCGAGGATGTGGTAGGCCTGCTCGCCGGTGTAGCCGAACTGCTTGAGGTAGTCGATTGCCTGCAGGGAAGCCCGCCGGTAGGCAGTATGCGAGTCGATGTACTTCTGTTCGCCGTCCTCGGTGACGGAGTAGCCACAGAAGGTGACGTAGTCCTCGAAAGTCGGCCCGCGGTGGCCGGGTTCGAAGATCGGATGGTCGACGCCGTGTTTCTCCATCCCGTTTTTCACCACGTCGAACTTCACGTCGGCGTAGCCCGCCATCTCGATCGCCCCACAGAAGGTGATCTCGCCGTCGCCCTGGGAGGCGTGGAAGTCGCCGAGGGCGAACTTGCCGCCCTCGACGTAGACGGGGAAGTAGACCGTCGAACCGATCGAGAGGTCCTTGATGTCGTGGTTGCCGCCGTGTTCGCGCGGCGGGACGGTTCGGGCGGCCTCTTCGGCAGCCTTCTCGGCTTCGTCGGGGTCCATCTCGCCCATCATCGCCCCCTCGGCAGTCGGCGGGTTTGCGACCCCCGGCTCGGCCTCGCCGGTGGGGTGGTTCGGGATCGATTCGGGGTCCTCAGCGTGTTTATCGATCAGTTCCTGCTCGCGGCTGTTCCACTCCTCCAGTAGTTCCTGGCTCGGCGCACAGCCAGCGAGTCCAGGATGGATCTTGCCCTCGTATCGAACGTCCGGAATGTGTCGGGAAGAGACGGTGTAGCCTTCGAGATCCCAGATCGATTTGGCGGCGTGCGGGAAGTGGTCAGTGAGGAAGCCACCGCCGTTCTGTTGGGAGAACGTGCCGGTAAAGCCGAACTCCGAGCGGTCGTTGAGCGGACCCATATCCAGGAACTCGACTTTGAGGAGGTCGCCCGGCTCCGCGCCGTTGACGTGGACCGGCCCAGCCAGATAGTGGACCTGACTGAGGTCGACGTCCCTGACGTCGTTGGCGTTGTCGTCGTCGCTGATTTGTCCGCCGGTCCAGTCGAGGGCCTCCAGTCGCATCGTCTCTCCAGGATCGGCTTCCGCGACGGCCGGTATGTCCGGATGCCAGCGGTTGAACGGCTTGGCGTCGGGCTGTTCGCTCGGCGGGCTGTCGACGTCGACTTCGAATGCTATCTCGGGCATTACTACCAACTCACACACAACTGTTCTGGATACTGTCTTATAAACACATTTTGCGATTTAAAATAATATCTAGACGAAATTAGGACGAATAGCTGGCAAAACAAGGAACGAATCCACAGTATAAACGTGGTATCGGATTCTTCCTCACCCAATCACCAGAGGCAGACCCGTCGAAGTGACTTTCAGTCGAGAGCTGCTTCGATGGCGTTCATTACCCGGTCGACCTTGTCGACTTCTGCGTTATAGCCCATATGCCCAACGCGCAGGATATCGTCGGCGAGATCGCCGAGACTCGTTGCGAGGACGATATCGTGCTCGGCTTCGACGCGCCGTTGGATTCGTTCGGCCTCGCCAGGGATGTGGAAGGCGGTGACAGTCGGCGAGCTACGGGCTTGGTCGGGATAGAGATCCAAACCGAGTTCGGCCCCACGCTCGCGGCAGCGCTCGGCGGCCCGCTCGTGGCGGTTATAAACGGCGTCGTTGCCTTCGTCGACCAGCCGCGAGACGGCGGTGTCGAGAGCGGCGACGTTCGCATCCATATGCGTATACGGGAACCCATCCGACACGTCGCGCCACGGGAGCAAATTGGTATATAAGCTGGTCGGTTCGCGGGATTCCATCGCCTCCCACGCCCGGTCGCTGATCGCGACCGTTGTCAGCCCCGGCGGCGCGCTAAAGACCTTCTGGGAGGCCCCGAGACAGACGTCGATCCGGTCGGTCGGGACTGGTGTGCCACCGAGCGAGGAGACGGCGTCGACGACGCTCAGCACGTCGTACTCGTCGAGCAGATCCAACACTGGTTCGAGATCGTTGAGCGTTCCGGTAGGGGTCTCACAGTGGACCATCGTCGCCGCGAGGAACTGGTCGTCTGCGGCGGCAGCGTCGGCGAGCGCGGTTTCGATGGCATCGAGGTCGTAGCCCTCATCGTAGGGCGCGGAGACGAGTTTTGGCTCGCCGTCGTAGGAGTCGACGAAGTCGGCGAACCCGTCGCCATAGAGGCCGTTCGAAACACAGAGCACGCGGTCGCCCGGCGCGACCAGGGAGGCGATCGCGGCTTCGAGCCCGAGAATTCCCTCACCGCCGGGGACGATCACGTCGTGGTTCGTGTCGTAGACGGTTTGTAAATTCTTACAGAGTTGGTTGTAGAGATCGGTGAACTCCGATTGGACTGCGGAGTTCGGCTGCGGCTGCGCCATCGCCTCCCGTACTTCGGGTGGGACCGCGGTCGGCCCCGGTGTGAATAGCATGGAGCGTAGTGGGCGGTCGACCCATTAGCCGGTTGCGGTCTGTTACTCCGGCAGGTCGTCAGGTTCGGTCCACCGATCGTCGGCGTCGACTGCCTCGATGGCGTGGCTGATCTCCTCCTCACTGAAGTCGATCTCGTCGAGCACCATGCTCAGGCGTTGCCACCGTGCGCTCTGGTCGTCCTCGCCCTCTGGCCCGACGCGTGCGCCACGAGTTTTGAAGAAGCGTTTGCCGCGGCCCAGCCGCGAGCCCTCGCCGGTGTGGCCGTCGAAAATCGCGTCGTATTGTTCGCCGGGTTCGAGGTCGCCCGCCGGGAAGTTGACCGTGGGATCCTCGTTGTTCTCCTTTGCCTCGGCTCGCACGTCGGCGACTTTGCGGAAGTACTCGTCGGCGTTAGAGGCTTCACGGGTGGAAGGTGCGCGGGCGGCGGCGAGGGCGGCATGGATCGCACAGAGTCGCCCCTTCCAGCCCGCTTCATCCCATCGTTCGGTCGCCAGCTCCTCGTAGCGCTGGATGGTGAGCGCGACCTCGTGGCCTGCTTGGAGGTCCTCAACGACATAGAGGTTCAGGCGGTCCCAGAGGTTCCAGGCGTACCCCGAGCGGGCGAGTTCCCAGGCGGCCCAGGCGGCGACCTCCTCGTCGGAGCGGCGGACGGCCTTTTGAAGGAGGCTGGAGACGGCATAGCGGTTGTAGCCGCCGTCGGTCTCGTTTGCCGCCTTGGGGTCGCCGAAGTCGTTGTCCGTGTCGGCCTCGGGGTCGCGGTCGGTGTCGAGTTCGCCGTCGCTGCCGAAGGTCGCCTGTCGTGGCTCTCGATCCTCGCCCATGGCGGCTGTGGGACCGGTGGGGGCTAAAGGTCGACGGCTCAGACTGTGGGAGGGCGTGCCGGTGGGCGCGGAAATGAGAATTCTTAAACATGGTTGCGGGTATAGAATGAGGTAGCCCGCCCTTAGCTCAGCCTGGTAGAGCAGTCGACTGTAGATCGACTTGTCCCCCGTTCAATTCGGGGAGGGCGGACTTTTGCTGCGAACAACGTGAGCAGTCAAAAGTCTCTCCCGACCCGAATTGAGCAGCGAACGAGCGTAGCGAAGTGAGTGAGTTCAATTCGGGGAGGGCGGAGTATTTTAAATATAGTTCACTCTGACCGCCGACGCCCCCACACGATCTTATCGTTTATAAGCGAAACTCGTAGATCCCGCTCAGCCGCGATCTGACACGACAACCGTGGATACCCGAACCGCTCGGCAAGCCGATCATGCCAGTGCTCTGGCTCGACAGCTTCGACCAGCCGAACCCCACACGTCGCACACAGCCCGCGGCCGCCGCAGTTGGCTCGGTCGGTCAGTCTGCTGTACGGCGAAAATCCTGCCTCCAGGAGCACCTCCCGAAGCACACGCCCCCGCTCGACGACGAGTTCGGTTTCGGTTTCGCCGTCGACAACGATCACCCGAACCGTCTCGGACCCGTCGGTCTCGCCCATACTGACCGTTCACCGTCGCGAGGGTTGACGCTTTGGCCCTCGACCGCCAGCCAGCGGGATTTATATACTCGACTCGGTAAGCCCACGGTATGCCTCAACGAGCCTCTCAGGAACACTCACTCGTCTCACGGGCAGGCGAGCGGACGATCCACGTCGGCCGCGATCGGCCGATCCGGATCAGCTCCGGCCATCGCATTCTCCACCACGACGGCAAGTGTAGCCGCCCACACGGCCACAACTACGAGATTTCGGTGTCGGTCTCCGGCGAACTCACCGAAGAGGGGTGGGTCGCCGACAAGGGCGACGTGACCGATATTATCGACCGCTGGGATCACCGCTTCCTCCTGGAGGCGGGCGACCCACTCATCGAAGCCTTCGAGGACGCTGGCGACGGCGATGCGGTGGTCGTCCTGGAGGCCCCACCCACGGCGGAGGTGATGGCGGTCGTCCTGGAAGCCGAACTCCGCGCGGAACTCCCCGACACCGTCACCGAGGTCTCGGTCGACGTGAGCGAAACGGCCGAACTCAGCAGTTGCCAGTAAGATGCCAGTCAGCTCCGAACCCAGCGTCGACCAGGACTCGCCACCAGACAGCGACGGGCCCGCCCTGCCGATAAACGAGCTATTTGAGTCCTTGCAGGGCGAGGGCGTCCTCGCGGGTGTGCCGAGCATCTTCATTCGAACCAGCGGCTGCAACCTCCGGTGTTGGTTCTGCGACTCCTACCACACCTCGTGGGAGCCAACCCACGCCTGGATGGACCTCGACGAGATCGTCGACCGCGTTTCGGAGTTCGACGCCGACCACGTCGTGCTCACCGGCGGCGAGCCGCTGATCCACGAGGAGGCGGTCACGCTTATAAATCGCCTCGCCGACCGCGGCTACCATATCACCGTCGAAACGAACGGGACGATTGCGCCGCCTCCTGGAACCCCGATCGATCTCGCCAGTATCAGCCCGAAACTCGCCTCCTCGACGCCGACACCGGAGCGACCACCGGCGGGCGGCGACGCTGCTGAAACGGCTGACACAGGCGTCGACGACTGGCAGCAGCGCCACGAGGCCAACCGGATCGACCACGAGGCGCTGACCGCGCTCATAGAGCGGTTCGGCTTCCAACTCAAGTTCGTCCTCACGGGACGGGACGACCTCCCGGAAATCGAGGATTTGGTTGGCGAGCTTCGCGCCGAAACCGAGACCGAAGTCGCGGATACCGACGTGCTGTTGATGCCGGAGGGACAGACCCGCGAGCAACTGGCCGACACCCGCCGCGAGGTCGCCGAGGTGGCCATCGAGTCGGGCTACCGCTACACGCCGCGGCTCCACGTCGACCTCTGGAACGACGCCCCCGAAACCTGATCAATCATGCCCGAATCCACACAGAATCCATCGACGACCGACACCACCGACGCACCGACCGGCGACCAGCCGACCAACCGCGCCGTCGTCCTCGTCTCCGGCGGAATGGACAGCGCGACGACTGCCTACGAGGCCCGCGAGCGTGGCTACGAACTGTACTTCCTACATACCTCCTACGGCCAGCGCACCGAGACGAAGGAGTACGACTGCTCCCGCGAGTTGGCCGAGATCGTCGGCGCGGCCGAGTTCCTCCATATCGAGACCGATCACCTCCAGGAGATCGGCGGCTCGGCGCTGACCGACGACGAAATCGCGGTCGACGACGCGGATCTCGACAGCGAGGAGATCCCCGACACCTACGTCCCATTCCGCAACGCGAATCTGCTGTCGATGGCCGTCTCATTTGCCGAAGCCAACGACTGTGAGGCCGTCTTTGTCGGGGCCCACAGCGAGGATTTCTCGGGGTACCCCGACTGTCGACCCGAGTTCTTCGAGGCCTTCGAGACGATGGTCGACGTGGGAACCAAACCCGAGACCGACATTTCGATCGAGGTCCCCTTTGTCGAATCGACCAAGACCGAAATCGCCGAGCGCGGCGTCGAACTCGAGGTGCCGTTCGAACACACCTGGAGCTGTTACCGCGACGAAGAACCGGCCTGCGGCACCTGTGATGCCTGTGCGTTCCGGCTGCAGGCCTTCCAGCGGCTCGGCGTCCGCGATCCGATCCCGTACGCCGAGCGACCCGAATACACCGACTGACTGGCCGACAGCGGGAAAGGTGTCTCTCGGATTAACTTTTGTGTGGAAACGGATGCTGTTAAGTGGTCCCCTCTCCGATTCCGGCGTATCAATGAGTGCTGGCGCTATCGGTTCGTCACGATCTACCTATGCGATTCTCGGCTGTGGCAGCGTCGGCCACGCGGTCGCCGAAGAGTTGGACGAGGAGGGCAACGACGTCCTCATCCTGGACAAGGACGAGAGCCGCGTCGAGGCCCTGCGCGATCAGGATCTCAACGCCCAGGTCCAGGACATCAGCGACCCCGACGTCGCCGATGTCGTCGCCGACCGGGATATCATCCTCGTGCTCGCCTCGGACGTCGAGGCCAGCAAGGCCGCCGTCTCGGCGATCCGCGACCGCGGCAGTAACCAGTACGTTGTCGTTCGGGCCTCCGACCCCGTCACCGAGGAGGAACTCCGGAACCTCGGGTCGGATGTCGTCGTCAACCCCTCGACGGTGATCGCCGAATCCGCCCTGCGAAGCCTCGAATCCGGCGAACTCCAGTACAAAGCCCGACAGCTCGCCGACATCCTCGATACGACCTCGGGCCGACTCGCCATCCTCACACAGGACAACCCCGACCCCGATTCGATCGCCAGCGCCACGGCGCTCCAGGCGATCGCCGAGGAGTTCGGCGTCGATGCGGACATCCTCTACGACGGCGACATCGGCCACCAGGAGAACCGCGCGTTCGTCAATCTGCTCGGGATCGAACTGCTGGCCCGCGAGGAGGCCCTCGATATGGGCGAGTACGAACGGTTCGCCCTCGTCGACAACATGAAATCCGACGAGGGGTCGGTGGGGATGGACATCGACATCCTCATCGACCACTACGAGCCCGACGAGGAGCTCGACGCCGAGTTCGTCGACATTCGTACGAACGTCTCCTCGACGTCGACGATTCTCACGAAATATCTCCAGGAGTTCGACCTCTCGCCGAGCGAGACGGTCGCCACTGCCCTCCTGTATGGGATTCGGGCCGAAACCCTGGACTTCAAGCGAGACACCACCCCTGCCGACCTCACTGCGGCAGCCTACCTCCACCCGTTCGCCAACCACGATACGCTCGAACAGGTCGAATCGCCCTCGATGTCGCCCGAGACGCTCGACGTCTTGGCCGAAGCCATCCAGAACCGCGAGGTCCAGGGGAGCCACCTGTTTTCGACCGCGGGCTTCATCCGGGATCGGGATGCCTTGGAGCAGGCCGCCCAGTACCTGCTCGATCTGGAGGGGATCACGACCAGCGCCGTGTTCGGGATCGTCGACAACGAGATCATCGTTGCCGCCCGCTCCAAAGATATCCGGATCAACATCGGCAGCGTGCTGAAAAACGGGTTCGACGATATCGGCGAGGTCGTCGGTCACTCCAAACAGGGCAGCGTCGAGGTCGAACTCGGGATCTTCACCGGAATCGAGACCAGCGAGGACAACCGGGATACGCTGCTGGGGTTGACCGAGGAGGCGGTTCGCAGAAAACTCTTCGAGGCGATGGGCGTCGAGAGCGGCGAGAGTACGAACGGGTCCTAAACGACTGCCTCTTCGACGTCTTCGGGCTGTTTGAGTCGCTCGATCACGTCGTTGATGAGGATCACGTCGCCGACCGCGCGGACCCACCGATAGGGGATGATCACGCCCTCGCCGGGCGAGACGGTCTCGGAAAACAGTTCGCTGTTGAGTTGGCCGACCGCCAATCCGGTGACGGCTTCCTGGTCGAGGTTGAGCTGGACGTCTTCGACTTCACCGACGAAGACGCCGTTGTTCGAGTAGACTTCGCGTCCGACGAGGGTCGTGATCTCCTGTGGGGTCCCGTCCATGCGGCTACGGTTGGGTGTGTTGATAATAAGTTTTCGTGGTCGACCGCCGCTTGTCTGACAGTTCGGCAGTGGTGTGGGCGGTACGTACCAGTCTCGACTCAGGACTCGATCGGCGGCTGTTCGGACAGCGGCGTCGACTGCAGCAGTTGGTCGTTGATCCGTTCTCTCACCCACGAGACCGCCGCCTCGGCGTCGGTTTCGATAAACGCCCGTGCGCCGCCGCGGTCGTCCATCACGACCACCCCCGCCGTGGCCGCCGACTCCGTTTCGGCGATTACCAGCCCGTAGCTCGGCCCGTCGTCGACCTGGTGGAGCGAGAGACACGAGTCCTCCAGGAACTGCCGGAGCGTGTCGGTGTGGGTACCGACCAGCTCGGCGATGACCGGCTCGGTCAGCACGATATCCGCGCGGATCATCTCCTCGTCGCACAGCGAGAGCCACTCGTCGAGAACCTGTGGAAACACCGCCGGGAAGACGGTCTGTACCCAGCGGGCCTCGGCGAGTACCGAACAGAGCGCCGAGACGGGCTGGTGGGGCGCATACTGGCTGGCGGTGACGACGCTCGCATCCTCCAACAGGACGGGATCGAGATCGAATCCCGGCGGGAGATCGGCCAACAGCGACTGGCCGCCACAGAGCGTCTCGGCGGTCGTGGCGAAGCTATCGTACTCCGACAGCAGTAGCTCGCCGAACAGGGTGCGCCGGTAGCCGTCGGCCGACCGGGCCAACAGCCCGGCGGATTCGAGCTCCCGAACCCCGCGGTCGACGGTCGACCGGGAGACCGACAGCCGATCGACGAGTTCCCGTTTGCCGACCCCGGCCGTGCCGACGCCGCGCAGGAGCTGCTCCCGTCGGGTAAGCAGCCGAATCAGCTCGTCCGCATCGATCCTGCCCATTGTGCCATCAGTCACCACCAGTGATAGTTCCGCCTTCGTCCGACATACATCATATAAATAACCGCCACATATATAAACATTGGTCAGTTGGTGACGCTCCCAGTCAAGCAATGAGGTAAAGATGAAACCCACCGCTTGTATAGACGCCGGGGTGCCTCTGACAAACCGGCAACTGATTGGTCGCCTTGCCCGGACGACCGATCGATCCGCTTGATGACCCTTGCCCGGATCATCAGGCTTCAACCGACCGACTTTGCCCGGGTCGGTTCGGTTTCGCGTTCGCCCGGCTACCGTTTGTGGCCGGGGAACGTTTCAGTTCTTAACTGCTGAGTAACGACGATTGCTGTCAACACGGACGAGATGTACCACCGGGGCTTATTGTGACGGCTATCGAACCGTTGCACGATGAGCGAACAATCCGAGACAACGGTCAGTATCGTCGGTGGCGGTCCCGCCGGACTCAGTGCGGCGCTTTTTACCCAGAAAAACGGTCTGGAGACGCGCGTGTTCGACACCGACGGGACGTGGATGCACAAAGCCCACCTGTTCAACTATCTCGGCGTCGGCTCACAGGACGGCTCGGCGTTCATGGAGACGGCCAGAAACCAGGTCGACAGCTTCGGCGTCGACCGCCATCAGGACGAGGCCGTCGAGTCGATCGCCGAGACCGACGACGGGTTCGTCGTCGAGACTGCCGACGGCAGCTACGACTCCGACTACGTCGTCCTCGCAACCGGGGCCAACCGCGGGATCGCCGAGGACCTCGGCTGTGCGTTCGATGACGACGACACCGTTGAGGTCGACCTCTCGATGCAGACCAGCATCGAGAACGTCTACGCGACGGGCGCGATGGTACGAGCCGAGGAGTGGCAGGCCGTTATCTCTTCGGGCGACGGCGCGGCGGCGGCGCTCAACATCCTCTCGGACGTGAAGGGCGAACACTACCACGATTTCGACGTTCCGGCCGACGCGGACGCCGTTTTCGGCGGGATGAGCGACGAAGCCTGAGCCACAGGCTCGGTCGACACCCCGCAACCGGTTTCTCAGGCGGAATACCGCAACGTTTGACAGCCCGGATACCGAGAGGGTCAGTATGCGATTCGATAGAGCAAGCGGTGTCTTCCTACACCTCACCTCACTGCCGGGCCCCCACGGCATCGGCGACCTCGGCGCGGGCGCACGCGAGTTCCTGTCGTTCCTCCAGGAGGCCGAGCAGGCCTACTGGCAGTTCTGCCCGCTGGGGCCGACCTCCTCGGCCCACGGCAACTCGCCGTACCAGTCGTTTTCGGCCTTTGCAGGCAACCCGCTGCTGATCAGCCTCGACCGGCTGGTCGACGACGGCTGGCTGACCGACGAGGACCTCCAGCCCGTCCCAGACTTCGACGAGCATTCGGTCGACTACGACGCGGTCGGCGAGTACAAACGCGACAAACTCCGCACCGCCCATCAGCGGTTCCGCGAGACCGCAACCGACGAGGACCGCGCGGCCCTCGACGAATTCCGCGACGACGAGCCGTGGGTCGACGACTACGCGCTGTTCCGCGCCTTAAAAAAGAAACACGAGGGCGTCGCGTGGGTCGACTGGCCCGAGCCGATCCGAACCCGCGATCCCGATGCGCTCGCCGAAGCCAGAGACGAACTCAGCGAGGAGGTCGAGTACCGCACACTCCTCCAGTACTGGTTCGACACCCAGTGGCAAGCCTTTAAAAATGACGCCGAGGAGGCGGGGATCGAACTCGTCGGCGACGTGCCGATCTACGTCGGCCTCGACAGCGCCGACGTCTGGTCGAGCCCCGAGGCGTTCCAGCTCGACGACCAGAACCGACCGACCGCCGTGGCTGGCGTGCCGCCGAACCCAGGCGACGACGGCCAGCGGTGGGGCAATCCCCTCTATGACTGGAAGCGGCTGGCCGACAACGACTACGACTGGTGGGGTCGGCGGCTGGAGCGGCTGTTCGATCAGGTCGACGTGACTCGGCTGGACCACTTCCAGGGCTTCCTCGAATACTGGGCGATCCCCTTCGAGTCGGACTCCCCGGCCGACGGCGAGTGGCGCGAGGGCCCCGGTGCGGACTTCTTCGAATCCATCCGCGACCAGCTCGGCGACCTCCCCTTTATCGCGGAGGATCTCGGCTTCCCCGACGCCGAACTCCAGGCACTGATGGATCGCTTCGAGTTCCCCGGCATGCGCGTGCCGCAGTACGCCGACTGGTGTCAGGGCGGCAACGAACACCAGCCGATGAACTACCCGAAGAACGCCGTGGCCTATACCTCGACCCACGACACCGACACCTTCGCGGGCTACTACAACGCCATGTCGGACCGTCAACGGGAGTGTCTCCACTACAATCTGGGCGTCGACGGCAGCGAGATCAACTGGTCGATCATCGAGGCCGTCTGGCAATCCGATGCCATCCTCGCGTTTACAACGCTCCAGGACCTGCTCGGCCTCGACAGCCACGCACGGTTCAACACCCCCGGCACGCTCGAGGGCAACTGGACGTGGCGCGTCACCAGCGAGGGGCTCGACGAGGGGATCGCCACAAAACTCGGGACGATGACCGCTATCCAGATCCGGTAGCCACGTCCCGCTCACCCCGACCGGTCGGTCGTCAGCGAGCGGAGGATCGACAGCAGTCCCAGGAGCTCGATGCTCCACACCGAGCCCAACGCCACTGCATCCGAGGTCGAACCGAGCAGGTCAACCGCGGTGAGCGTCCCGAAGGAGCCGACGGTCAACAGCCCGACTCCGACCGCCAGCAGCAACATCGGTCGACGGTCGTACCGACGGTAGCCGCGGTAGGCCTGGATGGCGACAAAGCCGCCAACCACCGCCGTCACCGCACTGACACCGGTCATTGCCGCTGACTCGCCGATACCCCTTTCGACGGCTGCCAACGGCGCGAGCAACACGAACAGCGAGCCGACCGCTGCTGTGGCCACCGCGCGGTAGCCGCCGTCTTCGGGTCGGCCGTAGACGGCGTACAGAATCCAGATCAGGCCGGAAAACTGGACTGCCACCGCGACCGCCGTCGACAGGAGCGCCGACGCTCCCACGGTCGGCACCACGATCCGAGCGACCGTCGGCACCGTCGCCGTCAGCCCGATCCCGACCGCGAGAAACAGGATCGACCGCTCGCTGGACTTCCGGTAGCCGCGGTAGGCAACGAGAACGATCCAGGAGCTCAGCGCGATGGTGCCGAGGGCCAACAGGAAGCCGACGGCGACCGCAACAACCGACCCGCCCTCGACGCTGAGTTCCGGTGCGGTCATCTGAGTCCCTCGTACAGTTCGGTAAAGCGGTCGACGGCGTCGTCGGTCGTTCGGTCGACCGACACCTCGTAGCCGCCGTCGCTGAGTTCGATCGTCACCCGTTCGAGCCGGGCCGAAAACCGCCGGTAGTGGTGGCCGTCGGGGTTCAGTGTCTGTTCTTCGTCGAGCATATCGAGTTCCTGGAGGCGGTTGATTCGCCGGTAGATCGTTGGAGACGAGGCATCACAGCGCTCGGCCAGCTCGGTGGCCGACAGCGGCTCGACGCTCGTCTCGGCGAGGATCGAGCGGGCATACTCGTCTTCGAGCAGCTCGCCGAGCGTCGCCGCCGAGAGCCCGTCGGTCGCCTCATCCATCTCTCGAGTCCCTCTCGGTTGGGATACGACATAGACACCCACAAAGAGCTTCCGAGTCAGAAGCCGTGGCTCGGGGCTTACTACCGATCGGACAGCCCGTCCTGTATGGCTGCGATCCAGCTCACCGATCTCACCAAACGGTACGGCGACCACCTCGCGGTCGACGGCGTTGATCTAACCATCGAGCTCGGGGAGGTCTTCGGCTTCCTCGGCCCCAACGGCGCGGGGAAGTCGACCACGATCAACATCCTGCTCGATTTTATTCGTCCCACCGGGGGGACCGCAACGGTCCTCGGCTACGACGCCCAGCGCGAACCGCGGGCGGTCCACGAACGCGTTGGCGTCCTCCCCGAGGGCTATTCGCTGTACGATCGCCTCACCGGTCGGGAACACCTCCGGCTTGCCGGTCGGCTCAACGGCTGCAGCGTCGATGTCGAGACAGTCCTGGACCGCATCGGACTGGCCCCCGCCGACGCCGAGCGACCGGCGGGCACGTATTCGACCGGGATGAGCCAGCGGCTCGCCCTCGGGATGGCGACGGTCGGCGACCCCGACCTGCTCGTTCTCGACGAACCGACCAGCGGCCTCGATCCGCACGGCGTCTCGCTGCTGAAACGGCTGGTCCGCGCGGAAGCCGACCGGGGGACGACCGTGTTTTTCTCCAGTCACGTCCTGGACCATGTCGAAGCGGTGTGTGATCGGGTCGGTATTCTCGACACCGGTCGACTGATCGCCGTCGACACGATAAACGGGCTGCGCGAGGCCGTCAGCGCGGAGATGCCCGGTGTGGAGGCCTCCGGCGCGGAACTCCCCGACGAACTGACGCTCGAAGCGCTGTTCGAACTGTATACGACCGGAACGGACGCCAGTCGACAGCAGGCTGCGGTCCCCGGCGGTGAGCAGTGAGATGTCGACCACCACGGCCGATACGCCGACCGGGACGACCGGGCTCGACCGGGTGGCTGCGATCGCACGCAAGGAGTTCGTCCACGGAGTTCGGTCGCGGACGCTTCAGGTGCTGCTCGCCGCGTTGCTCGGGACGACTGCCCTCGTCTTCTGGGCAGCCGAGCGTCTCGCCGATCCGTCGCTGTCGCCGGTCGGCCTGCTCGGACTACCGTTACAGCTGCTGGTCCCGGTCGCGGCGATCCTCATCGGTTCTGCGGCCGTCTCCGGTGAGCGGGAGTCGGGGAGTCTCAGGCTCCTCCTCGGGATGCCGCCCTCGCGGACCGAGGTAGTCCTCGGAAAGCTCCTCGGCGGAGCCAGCGTGCTGGTGGCCGGGCTTGCCGTCACGTTCGGCTGGGCCCTCCTCGTAAGCCGCCTCACTGTGGGATCGGTTCCGGTCGGCCCGCTCGTCGGGGTGGCGATCGCGACGGTCCTGCTCGGGGGCGCGTTTCTCGGCCTCTCGATCGGTGTCTCGTCGGCCGTCTCGACGGCCAAACGGTCGCTGGCCGCGACCTTCGGGGCGTTTCTCGGCGTGACGTTCCTCTGGGAGCCGCTCGTCGCCGGGGTGTATTATCTCGTTTCGGGCTCGCTTCCAGGAGCCGAGGTTCCCGGCTGGCTCCTGTTTCTCGACCGGAGCAATCCGATCGAAGCCTACGCCATCGCATCAAACATGCTGGGCGCGGCGGGTGTCTCTTCGCTACGCGTCTCCATCGGCCTCCTTGGTACAAATCCCAGCGCAGGGGTCGCCGAGCGGATCGGTCAAACGGTTCCGGTTTATCTCACCGATCCGGTCTCGGTCGTGGTTCTCGTCGGCTGGCTTGTCGTGCCGGTCGTCGCCGGTCTGGCTCGGTTTCGGCGCGCCGACCTGTGACTGATTGATGAACACGCCGCTCGATCGGGTTTGACCCCCCCCCTTACTCCTCTCCGGCGGCGACCGCAGCCAGCGAGGATAGTGCCCCCGCGATGGTCTCAAGCGTATCGTGATCCGGCGCAATCCCGTGTCGCTCCGCGAGATAGTCGGGATCGTTGTAGCTCACGGTGACTGTCCCGTCGTTGTGTTCCGCCACAAGCAGTTTCTGCGGCATATCGATCGCCACCGTTTGGTTTCCCTGCATGAGCGGTGTCCCGATGTCGGGATTCCCGAAAACGAGCACGGTCGTCGACAGCAGCTCGCGGTCGACCGAGGCGGCGTTGGCCGCGTGGTCGAACTCGGCCATCAGGCTCAGTCCCTCGATGTCATCGATGGCAGCTTTCACCCGGTCGACCGACTCGTCGACGCTCGCGTCGCTCGCTACTGTGACGAGTCCATCTACCGACCCACCATCGGTGCATAGGTGTCGGTTCGCAGCGTGCTGTTCGTCCGTTCCGGTCGAAACGTCCGTCATCAGCGGGACAACGAACGTCTCAGAGTTAGTTCTCCCGGTCGCGTGAGGGTAGACTGCCTTTCGTCGTCGTCAGTCGATCGATTCAGCGATCCACGCGCCGAAGCTGTCGGCCATCTCGGCCTCATCGAACCGCTCGAGACAGGGCACGTCGTACGGATGCAGCTCCTCGATTCGCTCTGCGAGCCGATCGTACCCCTCGTCGGTCGTCTTTATAAGCAGGATCGTCTCGTCGTCGGTGATGACTTCGCCCTCCCAGCGGTAGGTCGACTGGCAGCCGACAGCGTTCACACAGGCAGCGAGCCGTTCGTCGACGAGCGTTTCGGCGAGTTCGGCGGCCACGGATTCCGGGGCCGTAACGTAGACTGTGGGCATCGGTTGGAGGTCGGCGTCGAGCGAGACAAAGCTACCGCCGCCGAGGCTGCCGTCAGTATCACTGTTCTCACGCCAAAAACGCAGTCCGTGGAGTAATCGGGCGCTGGTAGCGGTCAGACGACAGTATTGAAAAGGACGAACAGCCCCAGCGGAACGGCCACACCGGCCGCGGCGGCCCGCCACGGGATGTCGGCCTCCTCGGCGAGGCCGCCGCTGAGGATCTGCCACTGCCAGGCGGCTGTCAGCAGCGAGGCCACCAACAGGATCGGTTCGATCGGCGCGAACGCCGACAGCATCGCCGCCTCTAGCTGGTCGACGTCGGTGACGGTCAGATCCACGAGCGCGAGCCGAATGGCCACGAGGCCGACAGCCAGCCGGAAGAACTCGGGGATCGTCGCCCAGCCGGCCAGCGACAGCGCCCCGCCGAACGATGGTGTCCCTCCGGCAGCCCGGCCAGCACCGTACAGCACGGCTCCAGCGGCTCCCCACAGCACCGGCGGGACGACGATCCCGATCCACGTGTATTCAGTGACCGCTTCTTGCAGCAGCGGCCCCGCATCCCGCTCGACGGTCTCGGGTTCGTCACAGCCGTCGTAGAGCGGCGAGTCCGGATCGTCGCGTGGCTGGTCACAGAAGGAACTCGGCGTGTGTGCGGGGTTATCCATCGTGACTGTCGCGTCGACCGTCCCGGCGAGAATCGAGCCGAGCATGAGCATCCCGCCGACCAGACAGCCGCTAAACAGCACGACCAACACCACCGAGACGCCGATGGTGTCGGCCGGTGGGCGCTCGGCGAAGAACGCTCGTGGCGAGACAACGAACTGGCGGAGCGCGTCGACGCTGGGGGCCATTGTACTGTGTTCATGACAGATCAAATAAACAGGTTTTGATCCGGTGTCGACGCGACGGTCGGGGCCACATCCTGTCAGCGACCGGGGTTACGGCAGTGGGCCGTGGCGGAGGCGGACAACCCCAGCAGCCGTGAGCAGGCCACACGCCGGGATGACCGACTGGATGACAGCGCCTCCAGAGAGACCGACCGCGGCGGTCACGAGGTCGATCGGGGCGGGCGAACCAAAAGCGAACAGCGAGAGGTTGTTGAGCCCACCGAAGACGCCCATCACGACGACCACGTAGGTCGACACCGCCGTCGACAACCGACCGTGGCGACAGGTCGACGCCACGACGGCGAGTCCGAACCCACCGAAGTAGCCTACGACTAACAGCGGGTGGCCGTCCCAGAGTCCATTTATAAGTGGATTGAGCTCGCGGTAGCCGGGGGCCCCGAGGACGATCCACGTCGTCAGCGCGTCGAGACAGAGTCCCGCAAGCGCCACGAGCCGTATCCAATCGCCCGATACGCCTGTCGACTGCCAGCGGCCGAAACCCGTGTCGACGCTCGCTCGATCAGCCACGGTATCGGGTTCGATCACCGCCGGGTAACTCGTATTGGCCGTTGGCTCGACTGTTCAGCACAAGCGGCCAACGTACCGACTAGTCGAGGGTAGGAACTATGTGGCCGTAGCCGATCTATTGAGGTAACTGAATGAGTGACGAAGAGACGATTACTGTCGCGGACGTCAGTTCGGGCCCGGGCGGGGCCCCCGACACCGCCGCCGGAACTCCGGTGGACCTCCCGGTTGTCGACATCCTGACGGGCCGCGGCTTCGTGACCGGCAAAAGCGGCAGCGGCAAATCGAATACGGTCTCGGTGATGCTTGAAAACCTCCTGGACAACAACTTCCCCGTCCTCGTTGTCGATAGCGACGGCGAGTATTACGGCTTAAAGGAAGAGTACGAAGTCCTCCACGTCGGCGCGGACGACGAGTGCGACATCCAGGTGACCGCCGACCACGCCGAGAAGATCGCCTCGCTTGCGCTCGAAGAGAACATCCCGATCATCCTGGATGTCTCGGGCTATCTCGACGACGACGATGCCGACGAGTTGGTCTTAGAGACGACACGCCACCTCTTCGCCAAGGAAAAGAAGCTCAAAAAACCGTTCCTCGTCGTGATCGAGGAGTGCCACGAGTACATCCCCGAACAGAGCGGGATGGGCGAAGCCGGGAAAATGCTGATCAAGATCGGCAAGCGGGGCCGGAAACACGGCCTTGGAATCGTCGGCATCAGCCAGCGCCCGGCGGATGTCAAAAAGGACTTCATCACGCAGTGCGACTGGCTCGTCTGGCACCGGCTGACCTGGCGGAACGACACCAAGGTCGTCGGCCGCATCCTCGGCTCGGAGTACGCCGACGCCATCGAGGAGATGGGCGACGGCGAGGGCTTCTTAGTCGCTGACTGGGCCAGCGACATCCAGCGGGTGCAGTTCCACCGCAAGCGAACGTTCGACGCCGGGGCGACGCCAGGGCTCGAAGACTTCGAACGGCCGGAACTCAAATCCGTCAGCGGCGATCTGGTCTCCGAACTCACCGAGATATCGGACGAAAAAGAGCGCCGCGAGAGCGAGATCGCGGACCTCAAACAGGAGTTGGAGAAGAAGGACGCCAGAATCCAACAGTTAGAGCAGGAACTCGAAGAGGCCCGCGACCTGAGCCGGATGGCCGACCAGTTCGCCCAGGCGCTGCTCCAGCGGTCGGAGGCCCCCCACCGCGGCGGCCAGGGGCGAAACCTCAACCGCCCAGCCGAGCAGGCCGATATCGACGACTACCAGCCCGGCGGATCGACCGACGACTCGTCAGCCGACGGGACTGCTCCAGGATTCGATCCGCTGATCGCCGAGGCCGAACCCGACCGCGAGGAGGCTGACTCAGGCGAGACTCCGGCCACGCCGAGCGAGTCAGCCGCACCGACCGACGAACCGGTGGCCGACGACCCGATGGCGGCTCTCGGCACCGATACAACCGACACGACGACAACCGATGACGGGTCGGCGCCGACCGACGACAGGGCCGAAACGGCCGACGGCGAGAAGATCCCGACCGATCCGGTCGAAGCGCTGCGCTCGGGGGTGTTCGACGGGCCGGATGGCGTCTCGCCGTTCGCCGACAGCGACGATGCGTCGGCGGGTGAGCCACCCGAGGGGACACCGGACGACGAGGCGAGCTTCGAAGCGCTGGACGACGAGGCGGCGTTCAACGGCTCGGCCGGTGGCGCGCCGATCGACCCCGGGCCGGTCGATCCGAGTCAGGTCAGTGGCCCGAGCGAGGCCGAGCGAACGACACCCAAAGAGGAGGCGGAGTTCGGCACCGTCACCCGCCAGGAGATCGCCGAGGAGGCCATGCAGTTCGCCGAGGCGGTCGAACTCGGGACACGGGATGCGGTTGTCGACGAACTCCGCGAGCGGATCGAGGAGCTGCCCGACCACTCGGTCGGAATGCTCAGACACTACCGCGAGGCGGGCGAGAGCGATCCCCGAACCGCCCACGACGCCGCTGGCGGCGACGACGACCAACAGCTCGCCTACAGCCGCAACCGACCGCTTCGGCAGGCCCAGCTGATCCGCCACGTCGGCCGCGGGCGCTACGCCTACGCCGTCCCGGAACTGATCCGCGAAGCCTACGCCTACCAGCTCGATGACGAAGCGGTCGCCTCGATGGTCCAATCGATCGAGGCCGCGTTCCGCGAGTCGGTCGCCGACCCGCGGGATGGCGACAGCGAGACCCCCGAGGAGCCCAGCGACTCCGAAGGTGTGTTCGGCTTTTAAAATATCGGGAGCTGAGTGGCTGTACCTCGCTGGTGGCGACCGATTTAGAGCCCGGAGACGAGGTCTTCGAGGGCCTCTTTCGGGTCGTCGGCTTTGGCGACGCCGCTGGCCAGCAGGATGCCCTCCGCGCCGAGTTCCTCGGCGGCAATTACGTCTTCGCCGGTCGAGATGCCCGCACCACAGTAGACCTCGACGGACTCGTCGACGCCTTCGGCGGCCGCAACGGCGTCTTCGACGATGTCGGGATCGGCGGTCGCAACCGAGTCGTCGCCGCCGATGAGCTCCGGCGGCTCGACGGCCACCGAGTCGGGGCCGAGGGCGGCAACGGCCGCGATCTGTCGCGGGTTGTTCCCACAGACACAGGTTTCGAGCCCGGCCCGCTCGGCAGCCTGCACGGAGGAATCGATATCGGCGAGCTTGAGGCGGTTCTCCGAGTGGTTGATCAGCGTGCCGACCGCACCGGCCTCGGCGGCGGCCTCGGCGAGCGTACTCCCAGTGAAGCTACCGTACTGGTTGGGCGAGACGTGCTGGGCCCACGTTTCGACGCCGGTCTCGGCGACAGCGCTGATCTGGGAGGCCTGCGGCGAGACAGCGATGCGGACGCCCGATTCCTCGGCTACCTCGTGGGCAGCTTCGGCGACGGCAATTGGATCACACGGATACGCCTTGAGGTTCACTAAGATGAACATACCCATACAACGAGTCGCCCCCGACAAATAGCTTCAGTTTCGAGGCAATCGATTGGGCCCCCGATTCGGGGATTAGTCTTTCCGTTCGACCACGTCGCCGAGGGTCATCGACTGGCCGGAGCCGCTGGACCACTCGGTGTCGTCGACGTCTGTGCCCTCGATGAGCGATATTTCGAGTTTCTTTTCGAGTTTGGTCTGGACCTCGTCGCTCGGGAGGATGTCGCCGCGTTCGAGTTTGCGGATCAGGCTCGCCTTCTCGTTGAGGTCGTCGGCGAGTTCCTCCTGTGTGAGGCCCTCGGACTCGCGTGCCTCCCGAATGCGGTCGTCGTAGTCGGCGGCGAGTTCGTCCATGTCGTCGAACATGTCCTTCTTGCGCCGCGTCGAGCCGCCCGATCCCGTCGATCCCCCGGTCGCGCCGCCCGAGGAGCCCGAGGTGCCACTGCTCGACGACGTGGAGTACTTGCTGGTACTCGACGAGGACTCCTGGGTTTCGACGGTCGTTCCGAACCCCTGGCAGTTCTCGCAGAGCTCCAGTTCCGCACCCTCGACTTTCGTGGTGGTGAGCGACGTCTCGTCGGCACCACACATCTCACATTGGGGCATACTCACGGGTAGCGTTCGCCCCGGTATAAACCATACGCCGCCGACCAGACTCGCCGCCCTCAGTCGAGATCCGACCACGCGCCCCAGAACCGCTGGAGGGCGGTCAGATGCCCGACAACCGCGAAGAAGACCAACAGCAGTTCGATCACGCCGTACCCCGCGACCAGCGGCCCGGTAACGACCGCGGCGACGAGCCCGGCGATCGTGATCAACACAAGCCGGTCGGCCCGGCCGACAAGCCCACCGTAGGCCCGCCCGAGACCCACTGCCTGAATCTGGGTCCCCAAATACGAGGTCATGAGGACACCAGTGACGGCCACGAACCCGAGGGCGAAGCTGTCGACGCCCGCGGCCAGTCCGCCGATGATGATCAGGTCGGCGTAGCGGTCGATGACGTGATCCAGGAGATCCCCGCCGTCGGAGGCAGCGTTCTGCCTGCGGGCGAGTGCGCCGTCGACCAGATCCAGCCACCCATTAAGCAGGACCAAGAGGCCACCGACGGCGTACCACTGTGGCGTTCCGGCGACGAAGGCAGCCGCGGCGGCTCCCGCGACGCCCAGCGAGAGCACGCTGACGCTGTTGGGCGAGAGGCCGAGGCTGTCAGCGGCACTGACAAAGGGCGCGAGCACCCGGTTGGCCAGCGGGCGGAACTTGTCGAGCGTCATGGCAGCAGATACTCCGTGAAGTCGACCTCGCCCGCACTCGGCTCACGCTCGCCCGCAATTACCGCAGCAATATCGTCGGCGACCGCCTCCGGGTTGCGGTCGGTAGTGTCGATCTCATAGACAGCCTCGGGGCCGTGTTCCTCGACGGCTTCCGAGAGCACGACATCCAGCGCCTCGCTTTCGGCGTTCTCCCGTGCCTTTTCCGGCGGGTCGCCGCGTGCTTCGAGCCGGGATTCGAGCTCGGCTGGCCCACACCGAAGGACGACGACGCGGTCGGCTGCGAAGTGGTGGGCGAGATGGGATTCGAGGACGCCGTCCCACTCGCCGAGATGCGACCGGACGGCCTCGATATCGGTCACCAGCGAGTCGCGGTCGACGTCGCGTTCGGTCCACAGGTCGTGGCTCTTGATCTCGTCGTTGAGGTGGATAATGGGGGTGTCGACGCCGCGGTCGGCCAGCGCCTCGGTGGCCGTCGTCTTCCCGGTGCCGGGCGTGCCAGTCACGGCGATCCGCAGTGGGTCCGCGCTGTCGTCGGTCACGTCGGCGCCACCTCGGCCAAGATTCCGTTGAGCGTCTCGACGGCCGTCTTCGTCTGCTCACGGGTGCCACAGGAAATCCGCACACAGCCCGGCAGCCCGAAGCTACTGCAGTCGCGGATGATGACGCCCTCGGCCTGGCTGCGCTCGGCGACGCCGCTCGCATCGCCCACATCGGCCAGGACGAAGTTCCCGGCGCTCTCGAAGGTCGGGGCATCGAGGTTTTCGGCCAGATAGTCGCGTGCCCAGCGGGCGGTCTCGACCGACTGGTCGACGTGGTCGTCATCGTCCAGTGCGGCCAGTGCGGCCCGACAGGCGAGTTCGTTGGCTGCGAAGGGGGTGTTGACGCGCGCGTAGGCGTCGGCCCACGCTTGCGGCACAACTCCGTAGCCGATCCGCAGGCCAGCGAGCCCGTAGGCCTTCGAAAAGGTTCGGAGCACTGCCACGTTGTCGTAGTCATCGACCAGCTCGATGCTGCTCGGCCGCTCGGAGTACTCGCCGTAGGCCTCGTCGACCACGACGAGGGTGTGGTCGTCGACGGCCTCCAGGAGCGTCGTGATCTCTGCGCGGGTCCACTCGCTGCCGGTTGGATTGTGCGGCGAGGTGAGATGGACGATCCGCTCGCCGTCGTAGGCCTCCAGGACGAGATCCGCGGTCTGGCTGAAGCCGTCGTCCTTCGAGAGCTCGTAGGTCGAGACCTCGCCGTGGTGGTGACGGGCACTCATCGAGTAGTAGGAAAAGCCCGGTTCGGGGACGAGCACCGACTGGCCGGGGTCGAGCATGGCTCGCGAGAGGTAGTCGATCGCGCCGTCGGCCCCCGGCGAGACCCAGATCTGCTCGCTGGCCACGTCCCATTTGTCGGCCAACTTTTCGGTGAGATCGGTGTGGGCGGCCTTCGGGTAGACGTGCAGGCCCTCCTTGGCTCGGTCAGTGACCGCGTCGACGGCCTTCGGACTGGAGCCGTGGGGGTTCTCGTTCGAGGAGAGTTTGATCAGCTCGTCGGGGTCGAGCCCGAGGTCGCGGGCGACCTCCTCGATCCCCCGGCCCGGCACGTACGGGCTGGTCGCGGAGAGATCCCGTGGTTGCATGGTCGTGAGAAGCAGACGCCAGCCCTTAAGCGTGATTACACGTCCCTGTGGCGCGTGGCTGTGCCGTTCGGTCTCGATGTTAGCGGGATCGATGTTCGGATCGCCCGGACTGCCCGGCCCACGGCTCCTCGTCAGTGAGGGAGACGGCGGCCCGGCCGCTCGTCTCGTCGAAGACGTGGTGGGTCCGCGGATAGGCAAGCGAGATCTCGGTTCCCGCGAGTTCCTCCTGGATGCGGCGGAACACCTTCGACTGCACCCGTGTCGGGTGATAGGGTTCGAAGACCCAAAACCGGAGTTCGATAGCGACCCCGTGGTCACCAAAGGCGGTGACGAAGGCGGTCGGAGCGGCGGGATACTTCTGGCCGCCCATCCGTATCGCGGGCCCGCCGTCGACCAGTTCGTCGACGCTCCGACCCGCGGCCTCCAGGCGGTCACAGGCCGCCTCCAGATCGCTCTCGTAGGTGACCGTCAGCTCGACCGAGAGCCACGATCGTTCGTCGTCCTCGCTGTAGTTGATCACGTCCCGCCGATGAATGGAATCGTTGGGGATCACAAGCGTCGTGTTTTCGAGGGTGTGGACCTTGGTGTACCGGAGGGTGATCTCCCTGACGTACCCCAACTGGTCGGTGTCTTCGAGTTCGATCATATCGCCGACCTCGTAGGGGCGATTGACCAGCACGAACAGACCGTTTATGAGGCTCCCGAGCAGCGGCGCGAGTATGTAGGCGATCGCCGCGGTCAGCACGGTGACCGACAGCAGGATGTTTTCGGGTTCGTAGCCGAAGACGTTGGCTACCGTAAATAAGGCGAACACCATCACGACCGCCCGCAACACGCCGAGGATCGTCTCGGCGACGCTGACGCGCTGGAGATGAGCGACGAGTCCTGGACGGGTCGCTCGTGCGAGGGCTTTGCCGCCGTACCAACTGACGATGAGGATCAGTAGTGCGACGACTACCGGGCCACCCGTCTGCAGGGCTTCGGGTAGCAACTGCCCCAGCGAGTTCTGCAGGAACCGGAACATACGTCGACCGATTTGCCCGGAGCGGGACAGGGTTACTGTCCAGCTACCGATCAATAGTCGTCGACTACCGGCCGCGTAGTCGTCACCTACCGGTCGATCCTACCGGCTGGATGCCCGAACGTCGTGTTCCAGCGTGCCGATCCCCTCGATTGTGACGGCGACATGGTCGCCGTCCGACAGCGGGCCGACGCCCGCAGGCGTCCCCGTCGAGATCACGTCCCCCGCTTCGAGGGTGAGGTGGGTCGTGATCTCGGCGATCAGCTCCGGCACCGAGAAAATGAACTGGTCGATCGAGGAGTCCTGCTTGGTCTCGCCGTTTACCCGGAGTTCGATACTCGCGTCCTCCGGCACCTCGTCGGGCGTCGCCACGACCGGGCCCATCGGGGCGGCGTTGTCGAAGGCCTTGCCGCGGACCCAGTTCTGCTCGGTGTCTTGGTCGTCCCGGTTCGAGATGTCGTTGAGGCAGGTATACCCCTCGACGACGTCCATCGCATCCTCGGCGTCGACGTTCCGGCACTGCTCGCCGATGACGACCGCGAGTTCGGCCTCCCAGTCGACGCGCTCCTTGCCTGCTGGGAGCGTTACCGTATCGCCGTGTGCCGAGACGGTGTTCGGGGTCTTCAAAAACAGCAGCGGTCGATCCGGCAGTTCGCTGTCGCGTTCGGCGGCGTGGTCGGCGTAGTTGAGCCCGACACAGACGATTTTGGTGGGTTCGCAGGGCGGGAGCACGTCGACGGCGTCCTGTTCGTAGCTCTCATCACCGAACTGTACTGTACCGTCATCGAGCCTGCCACGTCGAACCGAGCCAGCCGGGTCACGGAAGCGGACGTACTTCATACACCGACGTTCCGTCCAGCGGATAAAAGCGTTTGCCAGCGTTTGGCGGATCGGCTACCGAGCCAGCGGCATCGCGTAGCTCGTCTCTTCCTCGATGACGAGCTCCCAGGTTCGCTCGCAGTCACACTCGACCTGGCCGAAGACGCTCTCGTCCTGTCGCAGATCGAAGTCCTTGATCGCCTTCTGTACTCGGTCGTCGCACTCCCCGCAGTTGTGGGCCCCGCGGTCCGAGCCGTGGCCGACCGGATCCGAGACGACGATGGCTTCAACGTCTGCTGTTCGCTCCAGGACGTCCGCAACCGACCAGAGCCACGGCGGGCGGTACCCTCCTTCCCGAAAGAGCTCGTTGACCATCGTGTACTGCTGGACGTTACAGGGATTCATCGACACCGTGTGACAGCCCTCGACGTCGGCACAGCGGCGGATCGATTCGACCATGTCGTCCCGTGCTTCGCGCTCCGAGAGGAACGGCGGCTTCATCAGCAGGTAGGCTTTGACACCAGCACCCGCCTCCTCAGCAGTGGCGCAGGCGTCCTCGAAATCCGAAAATTCGAAGTACTTGTTGACACAGTCCTTACGGATGCGGTCGGTCGCTGTTTCGAGACCGACTGCCACGTCGACGTCCAGGCCGTGGTCGGTGAAATCGGTGAGTTTGTCGTGGTCGACGAAATCCGGGAGGGATTCCAGGACGATCCGTTCGCGGTCGCCGAAGGTGTCGGCGATAGCCCGCCGGGTTTCGGCCGGGACTTCGCGCTCGTCGAGGAACGAACCGGAGGTATAGATCTTGATGAGGTCGGCGGGCTCGTCGGTGTTGTTCTCTTCGTGATCGAGACAGGCCTGGATCTGGTCCATCAGTGCCTCGTGTTCGACGGTGCCGCCCTCGACGCTCTCGGCGACGTAGCCGCACATCGTACAGCCGCCAGCGCGGGCCCACCGGCAGCCGCCGGTGTTGAGGATGATCGTCAGCGACTCGTAGACGCCGCCCGGCGTATTGTCCTCGTCGACCCAGACGCGGGTCGGCTCGTGTGGGTCGTAGTGTTTCTCCTTGAGGCCGCGGATCTCGCGCATCACCGAATTGTGTGCGTCCATCCCGCGCCCGTCCTCGTAGACTTCGGGGCTCGGCTTGCTCATTGGCGGTGCTACTCGCGGGAGTGGTAAAACCGCATCGCAGTCGACCGACCTGCGACAGCAAATACCCGTTTTTACTGGTCGACAGCAACGTCCCTGAGCGGAGCACTGTCAGTGTAGCAACGTCAGCGGCACGTATCCGCAATGTCTGCGTGGAGGGCCGTCTGCGACAGCGGGGGGAGTGTGGCGACAGTCGTGGTGGGGCTGTCACCACAGTCGAAGGGTGACAGACGTGGTGGGGCTGTCACCGTGGTGGGATAGTGACAGTCGTAGCAAACTGTCACCGCTGTGGTGTGGGACTAGCTGTGTCGACCGACCGGCGGGAGCATGACCGCAGACGGTTCGTCTGCGGCCGGGTGCTCACCGTCGGCTGTGACACATTCCCTTAGAATACCGGTGTATAAATAACACTTATACCTATCATTATAGGATATAGAGCGTAAAGATACCTATGTGAATAGGTTACTGTCCAATATCGATCACAGGGGTAGGAGTCGACCGGCTGTTCGAGAACGTGCTCACGAATACACCGGCTGTTCCTGTTCGAACAGGGCTTCGAGCAGCTTCCGTTCTCCGGCCCGAAGATGCTGGAGGAACGTCGGTCCGGCGATGCCGAGCCGGTCGGCGATCGCCTCGCCGGTGTTGTCCCGCGGCCACGAGAAAAAGCCCGCGTGGTAGGCCGCCTGGAGCGTCTCGTGTTGGCGGTCGGTGAGGGTTTCTTCGAGCTGTTCACGGAACCCCTGTGGGGTGTCGGCGGTCGAATCGAGCTGGCGTTTGGCCCGCAGCTCCGCCGCGGTGAACGTCGACTCGAACAGTTCGGCCAGCGTCCGCACGTCGGTCGTATCCGGGACGGTCATCGAGACCGTGCCACGTCCCTCGGCGGCGCGGAACTCCGTGAGCGAGACACCCTGGTCGGCGATACAGTCGATCACCGGGCTACCGTCGGTCGTCAGCGTGGCCACGAAGCAGTCCTCCCGTTCGACCAGGACGGTCGGTTCGTCGATCCCCATCCGCTCGGCCTCCTGGATGAAATCGGTCGGGTCGGCCTCCTCGACGAAGACGAACTGCCGGAGCCGTCCGTCCGACCGCGTGCTCAGGCTCTCGATAGAGAGCGTACAGTCGGCGGCCGTCGAGAGCTCGACGAGATGGTCCCGCTGGCAGTCGATCTCGAAGACGACCTCGGTGTCGGCATCGCCGACGAGCGCGCGGCGCTGTTCGGCCGTCCGCAGCGCATAGCCGATGGTTTCGCCGAGTTCGGCCAGCACGTCCTGTTCCCGGTGGCCGACAGCGGCGCTGTCGGCGGCATACACGATCAACACGTCGTAGAGGATCTCGTTGTGCGTGATCGGCACCAGCACCGACGTCCCGCCGTCGGCCTCCGTCTCGGGATCGGTCACGTATCTGAGGCTCGTCTCGGAGTCGGTCTTGTCGGGTGTTTCGACGGCCACCTGTCGGCGATCGATGACTGTTTCGAGCGTCTCGGCGCTGTAGCGGTCGGCCAACGAGATCGGCGAGTCGACGGTGACGTTGGCCCCGAGTCCGGCTTTCGCCCGCGGGGTGAGCCGGTCGGTTTCGAGATCGTACTCGCCGATCCAGGTGTAGGCGTAGCGATCCTCGCCGACGAGCCGCTCGCAGACCAGCCGCTCGATCTCCCGCTGGGAGCTCACGCTCGTGATCGCCCGGTTGACCGACCGGATTACCTCGTTTGTCTGTCGCAGCGAGGCCAACTCCGTGCGCTGGCGTTCGAGTTCGCGTTTCCGCTCGTCGAGCAGGGCGGCCTGTTCGAGCCGGGTCAGCGCGCTTTCGGCGTTGGTCGCGACGATCAGGATACCGTCCCGCAGGTAGTCGACCATCGCGTCGGTCCCGGCGGTTCGGCCGACCAACACGCCGTGGTTCCCCAGCGAGATCCAACAGCTAACGGTGTCGAGGCCGGGGACCGTCCCCGGCTCGACGACGACCGGCTCGTCGGTTGCAAGTGCGGTCGCCATCGGGTCGGCGGTCGGCAGCTCGGTTCGGAGGCTCCCGTCGAGCCCACTGTGGGCGACGACCGAGCGGCCGTCCGACCGGGCTTCGATAACCGCGGCGTCCTCGAAGCCCAGCGTCTCACAGGTGAGATCGATCGCCGCTTCGTAGACTGCGGTGGGTGAGGTCGCTCGAATAAACCGGTTGGCGTCGGTCGCCAGCGCCTCGTTGGTCTTCTCCCGGCGCATCTGTTCGACGGCGTTCCGCACCCGGTTGGCCAGCAGATCCGGCTGCTCGATCGCCGTCGATTTCTCCATATACTCGGTGGCACCCTTTTGGAGGGCCTCGCTGGCGATCTCGCCGCCACCGTGGCCCGTCAGCAACAGGATTGGCAGCTCCGGCCGCTGCTGTGACACCTCCGTCAGCAGTTCTATCCCGTCCATCGTCGGCATCCGGTAGTCGGTTATCAGACAGTCGAGATCGTCGTGGAGCTGCTCTGGGACCTGCCGTGGCCGCGATTCGGTTTCGAACCGGAGCTCCGAGACCGCTTCACATCGATTGGTAATCACATCAAGAGATTGGGGATCGTCGTCGACGTAGAGCACCCGGATCGACCGAGACATGACCCCTATTTAAGGCCGGTGCTACTTAATGTTCTGTATTATTTATAATCAGAGTTGACAGGAAGTTACGCGTCGCTTATTCGACGAACCGGTCGCTAACGTCGTCGTCGGGGATCATACACTGGTCCTTCTTGCCGAACCAGTCGTATCGATTCTCGGCGACGAAGTCGTAGATCCGGTCACGGAGGCCACGGGGAAGCAGTCGACCCAACGACAGTAGCCGGTAGACGCCGCCGAGGTGTTCGCCGACGCGGATCGCCGCGTCGGATTTGGTGTAGGCCATGCCGTCGTCGACGAGGACGACCGTTTCGAGATCGTCGGTCGACAGTCCCGCGGACTCCTGGACCCTTTCGCCGAGATCGGACTGTAGCGGCGCGAACCTGATCGTCCCCTCGGGATCGCGCGGGATGATGAACTGGATCGCGCCGTTACAGAGGTTACAGACCCCATCGAACAGCAGGATCGGATGGTCGTCGCTCTTGTCGATCGGTGATTTTTCAGCAGTCGTCATCGGTGGCTCCTGTCATATGCGGTAGGCTGTCTGTGGGTTACGTTGGGACTGAGATTATAAAGGCCTGTTCGGTCGACTACCGCTCTCTGACGTGTCGGACCTGGCTGGCGACCCCACGCGTCGACTCGACCATCTCGAAGCCGCTCATCTCGGCACGACCGATACCGAAGGCCTTCGGTCCCCGAATCACGACCTCGTCGCCCGGCCGGATCGACTCGCTGGCGTCGACGACACCTGGCGCGAGCACACTGCCGTGGGGGACGAAGCCGTCGATCTCGACGACCTTCGTGGGCGCATCGCTGTCGACCCAGCGATCGGCCCCCGTCAGCGTCATCGCCAACATCCCGTACTGCGGGACCATCGTCGCCAGCTGCTCGCCGTCGTTGTCGCGGACCTGGAGTTTGGGATACCGGCCCGTCGTCCGGATTTCGATATCGCCGAACAGTTGGTCGCCCGCATCGGGACCGAACTGGTAGTCGGCGATGGCTTTGACCGTGTTGTGTTCGCGTTCGCGTTTGCCGTATTTGAGTTCACCATCGAGGGCCGCCGCGAGGTTCCCCAGCGAATCGGTCGCGGTGGGATGGCCGTCGACCGTGTACTCGAACTCCAGCGGCGAGTCAGTGTCGACGCGCTCGACGATATCGCGGTAGCCATGCTCGGGGACGTGGGCGATCACCCGCGAGTAGTCATTGCGGTCGAGATAGCGCCGGAGGACGGCCGCGACGAACTCCTTTTCGTCTTCAGACCAGCGGCCCGTGACGACCGAATCGTAGTGTTGGGCCGGGTAGGTCAGTTCGAGTTCCTGCGGAACGACGCCGATGGGCGAGGTCATCGAGACGGTGTGGCCCCGGTAGGCGATCACGTCGTGGAACTGGCCGTGGCTCTGGGAGTCGCTGTAGGGTTTCCGGGCCGAGCAGGGCACGAGCACCAGTGGGTTGTCGAACCGATTCGTGTAGCGGCTGGTCACGCGATCGGCAAAGCGCTGGATCTCCACTCGACGGAGCGAATCGCTGGTGGCTGCGGCGAGTTCGTTGTTTCTGACTACTGGGGTCCGGGTTTCGAGATAGCTGTACTGGCTGTCGAACTCCCGGAAGGCGGCGGTCAGCCAGTTGTCGTGGCGGGCTTGGCCCTCGATGTAATCGCGGAGCCGACCGGCCCGAATCCGTTCTCTGACACGCCGGAGTTCGGCGCGCAGGGCGTTGACGTTGTGGTCGATACAGTCGGCCTGGCCGAACTCCTCGCGCGGCTGTTGGCAGGCCGGACAGGCACAGGGGAGTTCATCGAGGTCCTCCAGGAACGCCTCGCCGTCATTCGTGAGATACATTCCCTGGCTGCCCTTTACTTTCGCCAGTTTGGCGTCGACCCCATCGACGCCCGCATACACCAGCGTGGCAACGTTGACCGGCGTGGCAACCCCCGAAAGGACGAACGCGGTGTCGGCCGGAAGCGCGTCCTTCGCGCGAACGATCGCGTTTTTAAGGCCTTCGCCGTGGCCGACGAAGCCCGCGGCGTCGCTCAGAATGTAGGCATCGGCGCCGAGCTCGTGGGGAGATTCGGAGGAGACGACTGCAGCGGACGGGAAGTCGACGTCGGTGGCCTCGGTCGCAAACGCATCGCGGACCTCCTCGCGCGTCCCGGCGGGCAGCGAGCGGTGCGGGAGGATCGTCAGCCGGTCGTCGTCGCCCTCGGGCAGCGGCTGGTCGGCGGTCCACTGGCTCCCGCTGTCGGCCAGTACGTCGTCGAGCAGTGCCGGAGTCCGAACCGGCGTCGAAAGCCGCAGTTCGCCGAGCCGGGCCGCCCCGTCCCGGTCGAGAACCTCGAAATACTCAGTCATACCCACTCTGGGCAGGCGAGGGTCAACTATCTTGCTTTCTGTCGGCCGCCTCAACCCTGAGGCTTTTCGAGCCGCCGCCCGAACTCTCGGTATGGAGCCGACTGGTGCGTGGGACCGCGAGCGAACCGAGGCGTTCCTACACAGCGAGACGATCCCCCTCCGGTTGTCCTGTCACACGCGGGCCGATGCCCTGTGGATGCTCTCGCTATGGTACCGCTACCGCGACGGGGCGCTGTGGTGTGCAACCAGTGCCGAGGCCGATGTCGTCGACTACCTCGCGGGCGACGACCGGGTGGCCTTCGAGATCTCGACCAACCAGCCACCTTATAAAGGAGTCAGAGGGAACGGGACGGCGAGCATCGAGCCGGATTCCGACAAGAGCCTTTTAAAAGAGCTGCTCGACCGCTATCTCGGTGGCACCGACTCGCCGCTCGCCGACCGACTGCTCTCGCCGGATCGCGAGGAAGTCCGGATTCGGATCGAGCCGAGTCGCGTCTACACGTGGGATTTCAGTGAGCGAATGGCCAGCTCGGTCCCGGAGGACCCCCGATAGCAGCCGGCTATTCGGGACGGTCGACTCCTTCGGTCTATTTGAAAGACAGTAGCCACAGCCTACAGTTAGTTACTGATACCTTCTGTTTGGTTGTCGAGAAACAGCCTGAGCTCTCTTCGGTAGGCGTCGGTTTGGTCCTCGACGACCCAGTGATTGGCAGGATCGAGGCCGACGAGTTCGGCATCCGGTATGTCGGATTCGAGCCGTTCGGCATACGAGATCGGCTGGAACTCGTCGTCGGCACCCCAGAGCAACAGTGTGGTGGCCTCGATCTCGCTGGGGTCGACCTCGGTCGTATGGCTGGTGTTGGTCCCGATCGCGTTCCGCGACAGCGAGATGAGTCCCTCCTCGGAGTTCCACGGGGCTTTCATCCCCTCGATGAACGCGTCGTCGGCCTCGCCGACGACACCCTCGCGGAACATCTCGTCGAGCATCTCCTGGAGATCGTCGACGCTCATCGACTCGACGGTCGATGGGAGTCCGAGGTCGACGATCGTCTCGATCGGCCACGAGTCGTAACAGACAGCGTTCGACAACACGAGGCTGTCGACGGCCTCCGGCTCGTGGACCGCATACCGAAGGCCGACGCCGCCGCCGAGGTCGTGGCCGACGAACGTTACCGGACCTACGTCGAGTTGATCGAGCAGGCCGCTAATCATCGCCTCCTGAGCGCGGATCGACCGATCGAAACCATCGTGTTGGGCGGAGTTTCCATAGCCAATCATATCGGGGACGATCACCCGATACTCGCCGGTCAGCGCGGTCGCCACCTCACGCCACAGAAACGAGGAGGTCGGAATACCGTGGCAGAAGACGACTGGCTCGCCCTCGCCTGCGTCGTAGTAGGCCACATCGAGATCGTGTCCGTCGACAGCGACGGTAGCCGACTCCTGTTCAGTCGACCATGTGTCGTACTCCATACACGGTATCGGCCCGTGGTTCGGGTAGCCGTTTTTGCGGAGTAGTTGTCGACTACTCCGTTGGGTTCTGGTCTCTCGAGTGAGGCCACAAAACAGCCAGTGGATCGGGTGCTCTCGGTTGAGTAGCCACCGACTACTGGTGGTTCCTCAGTGTTACATTGGAACGGACACGACCCAGCGAACGGCCGAACACACGGCGAGTTCGTGGCCGAAGACGCACCGACGTCGATCCCTGGGGCGCGCAGATCATCGACGAGCCCGCAGTCGCCGACTGACTGGTGGGCTCAGAGATCGAGCCGGTGTATCAGCCGCGCTTCGGCCTTCTGTAGGTGCTCGGCCGCCGTGCCGGGCGCACAGCCCACCTCCTCGGCGACCGCCCGAACCCCGACCTCGCGGGGCACGTCGTAGTAGCCCAGCCGACGGGCTGCACGCAGCAGCTCACGCTGGCGATCAGTGAGTACCGTGACAGTGGCGTCACTTCCAGCGTACTCGCCGATCCGGTCGACAGTTATCTCGATCCCGGTCGGAACGCTCTCGATCGCGGCCTGTAGCTCGGCCGACTCGCCCACAACAGTGAACCGAAGCGAGCAGTCCATCCGATATTCGACCGGCGGAAGGACGAGTAGATTTCGCTCCGTGTAGCTATTGAGCAGCGCTTTCCACGGCAACGGTGCACGATCACGGACGTAGACGTAGAACGCCCGGTCGTCGATGGCCGCCACCTCGAAGTCTACAACGCTGGCCAGCGTCTCCAGTTTCGCTCCATACGCCGCCGGATCGCCGACGACGTGGAAGACGAAGACGGTCTCGCCGTCCGCCGAGTGGTTCCAGTGAACGAGGTGATACTGTTCGAAGGCGTCGTGGCGGGCAACCAACCGGTGGAGCGGATGGACGGTCGAGTGGTCGAACTGCACCGTCAGCCGGAGCGACTTCATCGCGTGGTAGTTACCGGCTATAATATAAATGACCTAGCGTGTGATGCAGTATCGGCTTCGGTACGCAGTGGTATCTGCCGACTACAATGAGCACGGAGGTCGCAATTATCGGTGGGGGAATCTGCGGACTGACGACTGCGATCGCCCTCGAAAACCGGGGGTTCGAGCCGACAGTCTACGAGTCGACCGACACCTACCGCCCAGTCGGTGCGGGCATCCTGCTGCAGACGAACGCGCTGTCGGTGCTCGATTCGATCAGTCTCGCAGCCCGAATCGAAGCCAGTGGTGCCGAAATCGACGCGGTACCGTTTCTGTCTCCGGGCGGCTCGCGACTCTTCGGCTTCGATCTGGCGTTCGAACGCGACCGATTCGGCCACGGGTTCGTCGCGATCCACCGCGCGAAGCTCCAGGAGCTGCTGCTCGACGAACTGGAGACGACCGTTCAAACGGGGATGGAATGTGTTTCGGTAACTGAGCCCGAAACGCCAACGGTGGCGTTCAGTGACGGGTCGACCGTGTCGCCGGACTGTGTGATCGGGGCCGACGGAATCGGGTCGGCTGTCCGGGCGGAGATCTGCCCCACAGCCGAGCCTCGACCGGCGGACTGCATCGCCTACCGCGGCCTCGCGCCTGCGGCCGACCTGCCCGGCGGGACTGACCCGGGGTTCGAGGTGTGGGGCGAGGGGAGTTTCGTCGGCTGCTCGCCGCTGGGCGACGGCCGGGTCTACTGGTATGCCACGGCGACCGGGCCCGTGGCTCCCGACGGCACGGCCGTCGACCGGAAATCGGCTCTCAGACAACGGTTCGATGCGTATCCGGAGCCGGTCCCGCAGTTGCTCGCCTCGACAGCAGCCGACGGGATCATCGTCACACCGCTTGCGGATATGGCCCCGCTCGGCCGGTGGTCGACCGGGGCCGTGACGCTCGCTGGCGATGCAGCCCATGCGATGCTACCGTTCGTTGGACAGGGGGCAGCCCAGGGGATCGAGGATGCGGCCGTCCTCGCAGCCGTGCTCGATGCACACGAGACACCAGCGGCTGCCTTCAAACAGTACGAGCAGTGTCGGAAGTCACGCGCCGAAGGGTTCGTCGCAGCCTCCCGGCGGTTGGGTCGGCTCGCGGCGGTCGATTCCGCGGTCGGCTGGCGGCTCCGAAACCTCGGAATACGGCTTCTCCCCGGCAAACTGAGTCGGCGGCTGCGTCGACAGCAGGCGATGCCGAGCCGATATCAACCGGCTTCCGATCGGTAGTGAGTGGCTACCCGAGGACAGTCAGGCCTCAGTACGATCCGCCTCGGAGGCGGGCCACTGTCGCAGATCGTCTTCGACGAGTCCGAGCAGCGCGCGCCGACGGTCGGCCATCTCGGCGAGTGATCCGTCGAATGCTTCCTCGGAGACCGTCGGAATCCCGGCCTCGCGGAGCGAGTCGAGGTTCGGTGGCGGTGGGGTCCTGTCGGCAGGTTGGATGAACGCACTGCGGAGGAGTTCGAGGTAGTTGTCGACGCTGGCTCGTGCGTTCGTTGTGATCGGCTCGCTGGGGCGATCGTGGTCGGCGACACCGAACCGGAGGAGTGTCAACACGTCATCGAGGATAGCGATCGCCACGACGGGCGCGTGTTCGGCCTCGGTGGTGTGGAAGTAGTGAAGCAGTGGGTAGGCCCTGTGGTTCGCAACGAGCCTGTTGAGCTGTGCTGTACTGGCCGAAAGCGGGAGTTCGAGCCCCGCGAACGCCTCGCCAGTCCACCCTTGGCGAACGATCGACGAACCTTGCGGCCCGAGTCCCGTGATGCCGTTCGCAAACGCCCGTTTCTGTGTCACCGCATCCAGCACAGAAAGGACATAGGAGACGCTCAGCGTCACGAACAGCATCCCGCTGGCCGTCGTCATTGTCGTGGCGAGCTGCCAGCGGCCGTCACGCGGAACGATGTCGCCGATACCCAGCGTAAACAGGGTATAGCCGACGAAGTACATCCGGTCGATCCACGAAACCGGCCCTCTACCGACAGTGTCGATGAGCGAGGAGGCGCTACCGGCAAAAACGAGCGTCCAGCCAGCCCAGAGCAACACGATCCACACCGAAAGCGTCAATATGAGGATCACCGGCCCCGAGAGACTTCGTACCCGTGGATAGTGGCCGACAGTAGTTCGCATCCCGGCCCACGTGCCAGCCATCAGCCAGGCGGTCAGTGGGCCAGCACCCCCTTCGACCCAGAGGGTCGTCCAGAGGAGATCGACGACGGTGATACCGAGCACGACGATGCCGATGGCCACATAGACGGTTCGCATCACGCCGAAACTCACCGTCCAGTCGGAAAGCATTCGTTGCCGATTCCGATTAGGTCATTGCCCCTGAATAGCAGACAGCGATTCGACGGTGACACGTTCGGGAATCTGGTCGACGGCGTCGGCATGCCACTCATCGATGGCGAGGGTGAACTCTGTCTCCGGGTTCGCCTCGACGAGCGCCCGGACGCCGTCGGCCGCCGCGAGCTGTCCGCCTCGGTCGGGTCGGTCGGGGACCGCCGCCGTGAACGGATAGCTGTCGGAGAGTTCGCGGGGGAACGGCCCGAACGGGGCGACGACACGCCAGGCGGCGTCGTACTCGTCGGAATCGGGTGCGCCAGCCTCGGTCAACAGGAGCTGGGCGGGCGTCGACAGTCGATCGAGCCGCTGGTGGTGCCGCAGGACCTCGGGTCGGCGAGCGCTCTCCGGCGAGGTATAAAAGAACGTGCCCTTCGAGACGGGGTCGTCGCGTTCGAGCTGGTCGGCGTGATCCAGGAGCGCCCGATAGCCGTTGTACATCGCGGGGTGGCCGCGGGCCCGGCGGTCGACGAGTTCGAGAAGGTTGCCGCTCCGGATGGCCTGCTTGATCCGGCGAAGCTCCTCGAAGGTGACATGGAGGTTGTGCTCGGCGAGCAGGCGCTCGCGGCGGTCGTCATCGTCAACTGCTCGGATCTCCGCGGGTGTATGGTCGGCACAGATCGGACAGGAACAGGGGAAGTAGTCGAGATCCTCCAGCTGTTCGGTGCCGGAGACAGTGAGGTATCGTCCCGCGCGGGCATACAGTGCATACGCGGCGGAGTCGAACAGGTCACAGCCCAACGCCACGGCAAGGGCGAGCATCATTGGGTGGCCCGCGCCGAACAGATGGACCGGGCAGTCGGCACTGAGCCCGCGTTTGGAGGCGGCGACGGCCGCGACGAGGTCGTCGTAGCGGTAGTTGTTCATCATCGGCACCACGGCTCCAATGGGGAACACGTCGAGGTCCGTCTCGGCGGCCTGTCGACCCGCCCGCTCGCGGAGATCGGGGAAGGTAGAGCCCTGCACCGGGGCGTTGATCAGCATTTCGCCACAGTCGAGGGCTTCGGCGTCGGCCAGTGCCTCGGCGGTAATGTCGAGATCCGACTCGGCCTGCTGGCGGCTCACATCCGGTGGTGTTGGGATGTCGACCGGCGTCCCGATGTCGGAGCCGATCTCATATTGGAACTCCAGGATCTCCTCGGTCGTCACCTCGATATCGCCGTACTCGGCGAGCTGGAACGAGCCCGAGTCAGTCATGATCGCCCCGTCGAAATCCAGCAGCTCGTGAAGCCCCTCGTCGAGGGCCTGCTGGCGGAGCCGATCGGTCTGCCGGATGATATAGGAGTTCGTGATGAGGATGTCGACGTCGAACTCGGATTCGAGCTCGGCGGGCTCGATCGTTAGGGTATTGGGGTTGATAACGGGCAGTAGGGCCGGGGTTTCAATCGATTGGCCCGCCCGTGGGACCTCCAAGCGGCCGATCCGTCCGGCCCCGTCGGCGTCCCGGATCTCGAAGTGGTCGCGCATATGCTCCAGCTACCGGTGGCGCGTCGGTAAGGATTGCGTTCGGCTCCGGTCAACGGCCTCGATACAAAATAAATCATTGAAAATATGTTATTTAAATAACTTATATATGCTAAAATATGAATTACCTATTAGTTGTAGTGAATTTACAATATTGGTGATTAAACCCATGCCCTCCTCACGAGCAGTGACTCCAGTTATTGGAGTCGTTTTGGCAGCCGCGCTTGTGGTGATCGTATCGTCGTCGATTGCGGCCGTAACACTAGACATGGGGTCCCAGATAGGCGACTCTCCACCGGCCGTGGCCTTCGAAAGCGAGGTCGACGAGACCGTCATCCTCAGGCATGCTGGCGGAGACTCCATTGAGGGAAGCCGGGTCGAAATTCGGGGTGGAACTCCTCAACGGGTTCCGGAGACGATCCGGTCAGGAGATGCAATCGAGGTCACGCCGGATGGAAACAGCTCCGAGGTGACTGTCGTCTGGGCCACCGAGGATACCTCCACACGGCTGACGACCGTCGACACCACGACGATCGAGCGAAACGAATCCGAATCGGAGACACCTGACAGAGGTGACTACGAGAGTTGTGTACGGGTCTCGTCAGATACAACCGAGATCGAGAGTGGGTTGTGTGTAATCGTCGAATCCGGTGTCTCGGTCGACGCCATCGAGAACGTTTGGGTCGTATTCGCCGAACCTGACGCCGAAATCGGAACGGTCGACGGCTCGTATTGGGTCGTTCTCGAAGCGGACTCAGAGGTCACGGGTGACGTGACCGCAACCGGCTACGTCTCTGCACACGACGAGACACAGGTCGAGGGGAACGTCACCGACGGTCGGCTCATCGAAGACGACAGCTTGTGACGAACACTGTTGCCGTATTTAAATAACCCGACGGTAGACGCTGCGAGAACCCGTCTCGTCGTTCCCGGCACTGCTCTCAGCGATGGGTCAGTTCGTAGTGGGTCACTGTGAGCGCCGCCCGCCCGTCGTCCAGTTCGTCGTCGACGACTGCGGCGAGATACTCGTCGTAGTCGGTCACGTCGACGCGAATGCTCTCGTTGTCGTCGAGTTCCTGTTCGGCGGTGGGTGTGCAGTCGTGGGCGACGAAGTGGTGGTGGACGGAGTTGGCGATCCCGTTGGAGGGTTCGGTCGTCAACAGGTGTTCGAGGCTCCTCGCCTCGTAGCCGGTCTCCTCGCGGAGCTCCCGCCGGGCGGCCTCAAAGAGGTCCTCCTCACCCTCGACCGACCCCGCTGGGAGGCCGCGGTTGACGCCGTCGACGGCCTGCCGCCACTCCTCGATGACGACTACGTCGCCGCCCGGCGTTAGGGGGAGGATAACGACGGCCGGAGGTTCGTCGACGTAGTGGTAGTCGGTGACTGTGCCGTCGGGCAGTTTGACCGCATCGCGCCGGATCTCGAAGCCCGGGCAGCTGTAGTCGATCTCGGATGCCATCGTCTGCCACGCCAGCGGATCGTCCGTCATATGTGATCTGTCCGGCGGCGACGGCTAAATATCACCGGTCGACACGGTTGGCCGACCACGAAGGGGGAAGTGTTGGCGGTCAGTCGACGGCAAAATACCGGTCGGCGTGGTTCCGACACCCGGGATTGAACATGGCCTCACAGTTCGGGCACTGGTGGTCGCAGTCGAGATACGCCCGGACGCTGAGTTCGATTCCACAGACCCCACAGCAGACTGCTGGTTCATCGAACCGACCGCGGGGCCACCGCTTGGCGTCGTGATCGGCACAGGGTTCGTGGCATCGAAAACAGGGGTAGTAGGTCTCACAACAGGGAAATCGGATAGCGACGATATCCCGGTCGCTGCGGTAGTGGGCACACCGGGTTTCGTCGTCGACAGCGACACCGACGACGAGGTGATCCTGTGGCGTCAGTCGGCGTCCTCGGCAGTCGCCCGTCATCCGGCAGTAGTTCGCGCCGCCAACAAAAGAGCATAGCGGACGGCCGACCCCTGGGAAGGCCGTCGAATGGGTTTATCAACACTGCCGTCATTCACTCTGGCATGACGACATTCGTGGCCGCAACGAACTCGGTGCACACGAGTGCGGCACTCTGTGACTACCTGTTCGACCGGGTCGGAAGCGAGGACACCGTCCACGCGATCAACTCACATCTCGATGAAGAGTCGGTGAGCGACGAGGAACTCCGGGACGGCGAGGACGCGCTCAACGCGATCTACTCGCGGCTCGGCGCGGCAACGACTGTCGAAACACACCAGTTCGTGCGGGGAAACGTCCCCGCCGAAGACATTCTGTCGTTTACCGAACGCGTCGACGCCGACGAGATCGTCATCGGCGTCAGAAAGCCGACCGCCACGAGCAAGGTCGCCATCGGGAGCGTCACCGAACAGGTGTTGCTCCATTCGAGCCGCCCGATGGCCGTCATCCCCCGCGAGCTGGAGTAGTCAGCCAAGCAGTGCTGTCGAGACGATCACGGTGTTCCAGCCGGTGACTGCCACCCCGAGGACGGCCAACCCCAGCGGGATGCCGACCCGGTTCGCGGTGGGCAGGACTCGCCAGATCCCGTAACTCAGCCCGATCGTGAGGAGTTTGAGCACGAACAGGCTTGCCACACCGTAGCGGTCGATCAGCGGGCCGACGAGTGGCCCGGCCTCGACGACGCCACTGAGACGGAGCCCGACCGCCGTCGTTACCAGATCGCCGACGCCGAAGCAGGCGACCGCCAACAACCACAACGTCGGCTGGAGACGTTGCAAACGGCCCGCCGAGCCGCCGCGGGAACGGTACATACGGCACGTCCTGCAGAGACCGGTTTCGTTAGTCACCGAACAACGTGTGGGAGCCGCCGAACGGCAGTCTGCGGCGGCTGGTAGCCTCCGGCTACGAGCCCAGACGAGTGGCCGGGGCACACAGAAGGTGATTTAAGAGTGCCACGACTGCCAGTAGCTAATGGCTACCGCGTTTTTCGACCGGCTCGCCGACCGGATCGCCACCGTCGACAGCGTCGTCTCGATCGGACTGGACACTGACCCCGACCGAATTCCCGACCACCTCCAGGATAACGACCTCCCACAGTGGGCGTTCAACCGGCGGATCATCGATGCGACCCACGAACACGCCGCCTGCTACAAGCCGAACGCCGCCTTCTACGAGTCGGCCGACGGCTGGCGCTCCCTCCGGGAGACGATCGCCTACGCCCATGGCAAGGACGTGCCCGTCTTGCTGGATGCCAAACGAGCCGACATCGGCAACACGACCCGGCAGTACGCCGAGATCCTCGAGGTTGTCGACGCGATCACCGTCAACCCCTATATGGGCCGGGACTCCCTGCAGCCGTTCTTGGATCGCGCCGACAAGGGCGTGTTCGTCCTCTGTCGAACGTCCAACCCCGGCCGGGAGGACCTCCAGGATCTCGAACTCACCTCGGGCGAACCGATTTATAAACGAGTGGCCGCACTCGCTGACCTGTGGAACGAACACGACAACGTCGGCCTGGTCGTCGGCGCGACCGGCCCCGACGAACTCGAAGCACTCCGTGAGGCAGTTCCCTCCCTGCCGTTCCTGGTGCCGGGGGTCGGCGCACAGGGCGGCGACGCTGAGGCGGCGGTCGACTACGGGTTGGACGCCGACGGCGTCGGCCTCGTTAACTCCTCCCGTGGAATCATTTATGCGGGCGAGGAGCAGGGCGAGGCGTTCGCAGCCGCCGCAGGCCAGTCGGCAAAGCGGCTGAAAGGGCGGCTGAATCAGTATCGAAACGCCGAGTAGCCGCTGCCTACCAACACATCAGCGGGTGTAAGCGACCGTTTTGCAGTCAGTCGGTGTCGATCGCGGTCGTCTCCCGGTCGAGATCATCCAGGACACGCGTTAGCGTCGTCACCAGGATGTGGGCCAACTCCTCGTCGGTCGTATCGAAGCCGTCGGTCGTGGTTGCGCCAGCGACGAACACGCCGTGGTCGCCGACCGGGACCAGGAGTTCGCTCCGAATCGGTGTCTCCTCGTTGTAGGCGTCGGGATACTCCCGCACGTCGGCGGCGAAAATCGGGTCACCCGTGGTGTAGACCCGCCAGACCAGCCCTTCGTCCCGTTCGATCGCAGGCACCTCGCCGAACACCTCCTCGATGCCGGTCGTCGTCGCGACGGGGACGAGTCGGTCGGCCGCGGCGGTCTCCGGCGCATACAGCCCTGCGACGTCCATCTCCAGGACGTCTTCGGCCGCCCGAATGGCGACGTCGACGGCCGTCTCGAAGGCCGTCGCATCGATCAGCTCCCGAGTGGTCGTATGGAGGGCTTCGAGACGCCGCTCCCGCTGTTTCCTGGCGGAGATATCCCGGACGACGCCGACGCTGGCCTCGTAGCTGCCGTCGGCGGCTGTAACGGGGGCGATATTGATCTCGGTCGGGATCTCCCGGCCATCCATCGTGGTAACGGTCACTTCGTGGGTCGACCAGTCAGTGTCGGGATCGGCGCGGATCTCCGCCAGTCGCTCGCTGCCCCGTTGGTAGGCACCGTCTACTAAAAACTCGCCCGCGTGCATCCCGATCGCCGTCTCGCGGTCACAGCCGAGCATCTCGGCCAACGCCTCGTTAGCCAGCACGATCGAGCCGTCCGTATCGAGGATATACATCGGATCGCCGACCGTCTCGACGAGGAGTTTGTACTGTTCGAGCTCCCGTTGGGTCTGGTAGCTCTCGACGGCGTTGATGATCCGGTTGGCGAGCAGTCGATACTGTTCGGTGCCGGTCTGTTTCTGGAGGTAATCGGTCGCCCCCGCGGAGATCGCATCGCTGGCGACCGCCTCGGAGCCCTCACCGGTAAACAGAATAAACGGCAGCGAGGGATCTGACTCACGAACCGTTTCGAGGAACTCGATGCCGGTTGTCGATGGCATCTGGTAGTCGCTGACGATACAGTCGAAGGTCTGGGTATCGAGTCGGTCGAGCCCGTCGGCCGGGCTCGTCTCGGTGATGATCTCGAAGCGGTCGTCCTCCTGGGAGAGGAACTCCGCGGTGAGATCCAGAAACGACGACTCGTCGTCGACGTGGAGGATCTGGATCGAGTCCGCCATTGCTCATACAACAACCTAGCCGCAAGTAATTGTTCTGGTAACTTGACTGTCAGCTTTGGAAGAGTATCTGTCGGCCCACCGGGCTCCCAGCATGTCGTCGGCCTCAGATTTCGGGCGGTGCTTCGCGGCCGATATGGATCTCTTGGCCCTCGATATCTTCGAGGGCGGCAACGAGCCCGCCGACCTCGACCCGCCCCGCGTCGGTTTCGATGGTCAGCGCGGCGACCTCTTCGGAGTCCTGGATGGCGACATCGGCGACTTTCCCCGAGACGACACGTTCCTCGCCGGTTTCGGTATCCCGGCCCTCGACGGTCGCATAGAACTCGCCACCCAGATCGCGGATGTCCTTGACGGCCCGCCGGATCGAGGCATACCGGCGGGGGAACGGCCGCTCCGAGCCGTCGACGGCGACGGTCTCGGCAGTCGTCCACAGGACGGTCCCGAAGAAACCGGACACCAGGAAGCCGAGCGCCGAGCGGTTGAAGATCACGCCGTAGCGGTCCTTGTCGTCGCGGATCGCATCCTGGGTCGCATACACCGAGTGTTCGCCGTCGGCGACCGCCAACACGGGCGTCGTGATGCCGCGGCGGGCCCGCACCGTCGTCGCCACCGACAGGTAGTCGAACGTGTCGGGATCGGGGGCCGCACTCGCCGGGGTCAACAGCAGATCGATGCTGACCCCGTTTGCGATCTGGGCCGCCAGATCGTCGGCGAACTCCGTCAGCAGCTCCGGTGTCAGCGACAACGCGAGCTCGTACTCCGCGGAGTCGATACACTCGGCGAGATGCCGGATGATCGTCGAGCGGGATTTGACCAGCGACACCGCCTCTGTCTCGCGGGTTGGGGCGGTGTAGCGGGCAACGAGTTCGTCGACCATCTCGGTGAACGACGACTGGACCTCGCCGAAGGCGTCCTCGGGGTCGATGGCGACGATCTGCATCGGTCTCGACTCTCGAAGCTCGACGAGCCCCCGGTCCGAGAGGCTCCGAACGGTGTCGTACACCCGCGGCTGCGGAATGTCGGTCCGGTCGGCGATCTCGCTGGCGGTCAGCTGGCCGTGCTCCAGGACGGTCAGATAGGCGTCAATCTCGTATTCGCCCAGATTGAACCGCTCGCCGACCGTATCGAGCAGCTGCCGAAGGTCGTCTGCCATACTGGTCGTTGTCCGGTCTACCGGTATGTAATTTACTATGTATCGAGTTGCACCCGGTTTTATAATCCGGTTTCACAATCGTCGACGGAACCCTGACAGTCATCGGGAGAAACCCTTTTTCAGGAGGCCCGTGAGACCACGGTATGACTCGCTACGGGCATCCGGTGCAGACGGAGGGAGCCGCCGACTCCCTCGCACAGTTGCTTCCCGGCTGGCTGCAGTTCCCGGGGCGGCTTCTGGCGGCGCTGGTGGTCGTTTTGGCCGGCATCTGGCTCTCGAAACTGCTCGTGCGGCTGTTGGGGCGGCCGATCGCGCGTCGGTTCGCCAGACAGAGCGTCGCCCAGACCGTCCTCGGTGGGGTTCGCGGCCTGACGATCGGCCTCGCGCTCATCGTGGCCGGCTCGTTTATCGGACTCCGGATCGGCGATATCGTCCTCTCGGTGACTGTCTTTTCGGCCGTCGTCGGTATTATCCTCGCGCCGATCGTCGGGAACGTCCTCAACGGGATCTTCGTGTTGGCCGATCAACCGTTCGAGATCGGCGATATGATCGAACTCGACGAGGGCACCCGCGGTTTCGTCGACGATATCACGATCCGGTACACCAAGATATTCACCCTCGACAACACGTTTCTGGTGATTCCGAACGGGAACGTCCGCGAGCGCGATGTAACCAACTACTCCGCGGAGGACGAACGGACTCGGCTGTCGTTGGACGTGCTAGTGACCTACGAATCCGACATCCCCGAGGCGCGTCGGCTGATCGAACGATCGGCCAGAGACACCGACGAGGTGATTGAGGGGGGGCCGGATATTCGGGTCGGCAGCGCACGCTACCCCGCGAATCCGGGCTGTCTGATCGCCGATTACGGCGACAACGGCATTCTGCTTCGGCTTCGCTACTGGGTCAAAAAGCCCTACAAGATCGCCACCGTCGAGTCGGCGGTCAGAACCCGGATTCGGGAGACGTTCATGGACGCCGACGCGACCATCGAGATGGCCTACCCCCACCAACAGCTCGTGTTCGACGAGCACAGCGGCGAGGCACAGGTCGCCGTTCGGGAGGCCGCCAACTCCCCAGCGACTGAGGGGATCCAGGAGCCCGTGACAGACTCCGATTCGACAACACCTCCGGAATCGACGCCATCGACAGACGTCTCGTCCACACCGACTGACGGATCGCCGTCGACCGACGGGAACTCCGAAACGTAGCTACGGATACGGGTGGAACGGCCGGTCGAGTTGTGGGTCGAAGCCGAGCGAGTTGGGTACGGTCCGGGCACGGTCGCCGAAGAACGGCTCGCCGGTAAACAGCGGTTGTGCAGACGGAACCACCGCCCGCACCGTCTCGAAGCCGAGCCCCTCGACGTCGCGCGTCGTCAGCCGTGCCGCGTAGGCATCCAGATCGGCAGCTGCCAGTCGGTCGACGACAGCGTCGAGTTCGTCGGTCCCCGTCAGTTCGGGAGTGCCGAGGGAGTCGGCCGGTATCCGGCTGTCGCTTTCGACGAACGCTTGGCCCGCCTCGGGGAAGTCGGCGTACTCGCCGATCGCACCGCCCTGCTGGGCGGCCTCTTCGGGACCGAGCGCCCGCAGCTCCATCCAATTCTGCAGCGCCTCGGCGAGCGCCGACCGGGCGGCGGCGGTCGGATCGAGATCGGCCGCCGAGCCGACGGCGAACTGTGGCCATTCGTCGTCGCGGTGGACTGCCACGGCGACGACCGGCACGTCGACGTCTTGCGTGACGAGCAGCGGCGTCACGGTCAGCGACTCCGCTCCGGCTCGGGCTTCGAGCTCGGCGAAGGTCTCGTCGTCGACCGCCAGCTCTAGGGGATCGAACGTCGAGTACCACGCCAACATCGTCGCGTCGCGTTCAATAACTTCATAGAGTCCCGACAGCACCGCCTCGACCGTCGAGTTGCCGAGCCCGAGGCCGGTGGTGATCGCGGGGCGATACCGCCGGTTCGGCGGCGGGAAACAGATGAACTCTGCGGGCAGTGAGACGGTGTCGTCTGCCCGGAGGTCGAGGCCCTCGGTCCACTCGATCCGTTGTTCGGGATCGGGCGTCTCGAACCCGTCAGGCCGGACGAACCGCCGAGGAGAGACGGGGTTCGCGCGGGTTCGTTCGGAGCCGCCGTCGAGATCCCCACGCCGGTAGACGCCCGCGCTGTAGCGTTCGAGCGCCTCGCCGAGAGCTTTCATATACGCCCGATCCCAGTCGAGGTCGACGCCTGCAGCGAACTCTGCGGCCCGGACGTCGCTGAAGCCGGTGGTGTCGGCCGTCGAGGCGATGTAGTAGGGCACCGGGAACGATTCGCGCTCGCCGACCTGGCTAACGGGGCCGAGCCGATCGTCGACTGCCCGCTCGGCCCGCGAGAGGGCGTCCTCGACGCCGACCGACCGATGGGTGAGTTCGAGCGAGCGGTCGGGGCCCCCGTCGGCACACTCACAGCCCGGCACAGGTAGTAGAATCCGCTCCTGCCACGGGATCTCGACGATCCGCCCGCCAGCGCGTTCGCCCGACAGCAGCCCGATCAGTTCGGCCCCACCGACGGCCCCGGCAAGTCGAACCTCGCTTCGGGAGCCGCTGGGATCGGCTTCGGGCGGCCCCTCCTGGATCGCCTCGACGCGGGCTCGCAGACACCGATAACAGCCCGACTCGGGCGAAAACAGCGAGACGGTCGCGTCGACTTCGGCCAGCGGATAGCCGCCGATGCCACCGATTTCGACGGCGACCCAGCGGTCGAAGGCCGTCGAGGCGGCGGTGAATACGTCGGCCCCGGTGGGGGCGACGACCGCGCCAACGGCGGGTGTTGGGTCGGCGCTCGCCGAGTCGAGTGCTGACGGGTCGAGCCGCTCTACCGAGAGATCGACGTCGCTACAGGCGGCTGTCAGTGCCTCGGCAGCGGGACCGCTGCCAACGAGACCGAGTTCCATGGGTTATGCTCTCAGTGGCGAGTAAAAGAACACGGCGATGGGCAATGAGAGAGTCGGGGACGCGGTTACTCCAGGAGCTCCTGGCTCACGCCCGCGAGCTCGCTGGTGTCGGCCTCGCGGAGCCGGTCGTCGCCGAGTTGGAGCCGGAGCCGTGGCCGACCGACATCGATCGGGACCTTCTCGGTTTCGATCAGTCCCATATCTTCGAGCCGCGTTTTCGTCCGGGAGAACGTCGCCTTGCTGGCGATGCCGACGTCTTCGCCCCACTTCGAGATGTCGTACAGCAGGACCTCGTTTTTGGCTGCGACGAGCAGCGAGATCGTCACCTCGTCGAGCCCCTCGCCGTCGCCGCGGGCGGTGTCGAGATCGGCCAACACCGCATCGAAATCGTCGCGGGCTGCCTCGCTGATGTCGGCCGCAAGCGTCTCACGGACGCGTGAGATCGGCGGCGTTCGGAGCCGGTAGCTGTCGGCGGCCTCCCACTGCTCGTCGTAGCTTTCGCGGGCGCTGTCGACGAACGCGCTGTCGTCGGTGGTCAGGGCGGCGATCCGGTCGCCCGCCGAGACGAGTGCGAGCACCGAATCTCCCGAGACGAGCAGGGAGTTGGCTGCTGGCTCGCTCAGCATCCGGATCGACAACCCTCCGGCGTCGATCAGGTCGGCGGCGCGACTCGCAACGAGGAAGTCCTCCATCGTCTCCTTGATCGGTCGTTCCTCGGCCAGCATCCGAATCGTCGGCAACTCGCCGTCGAAGGCGGTGGCGACGTCGACCAACGCCCGGATCGCCTCCTCGGTCGGATCGACCAAGAGCAGGTCGTCACTCGATTCAGTGAGTACTGACTGTAGGATATCGTTAATGTCCGTTTCGAGTAAATTCGAGTCCATCTATAGTATAGTATAATACCAAAACTACTATTTAATATTGTCGGGAGAAGCGCAACCACATCAGTATCCGAGCAGCTAAATTAACTCCAGCGAGGCGTCATTGAACGTCTGTTGTGTCATTAAAACATAAATTTCTATCGGTCGACGAATGGTGCGGTCGCAAAGAGTACCGTGCGACAGCCGACAACACCGAGGATATAAATGTGAACACGGAGGAGAGTCTCCAACAGTGTCGAACGAGAGCCCGGGCTGGGAGCGGTTTTTCGGCTTCGAGTCGCCCTACGAGAACCAGGCCGACGCCATCGAGGCCGCGATCGAAACCGTCGAGGCCGAGGGCTATCTCGCGATGGAGGGCCCCTGCGGGACCGGCAAGACGATGGCCGCGCTCACCGCCGCGGCCTACCTCCTCCAGGAGACCGACCGCTTCGAGAACGTCGTCGTCGCCACCCCGGTCAAACAGCAGCGCCAGCAGTTCATCGAGGATCTTCGAACCATTAACCACGGGCTCGACGACCCGCTTTCCGGCGTCGGCCTCGTCGGCAAGGCCGACCTCTGTCCGTACGGCCGCGAAGACAGTTTTCCGGCAGACACGAGCGTCCAATCCCGGTGTGAGGAGCTCCGCGAGACGACCGCGGACCTCGTCCGTGCCGAGGACTCGGATGACCGCCGCGCCCATACCGGTGAGTCGGCAGCCGCCGAACCGGTCGACCTCGATCGGGAGGCCGGACCGGAGCCCGCGGCCGTCATCGAGGGCGTCGACGACGAGGCCGAACAATGGTGGGACACCGAGCTTGCCCGCGAGCTCGCCGACACCGCACGGCAGGATCTGCGTGCGGGCGACGGCGATCCGCTGGAAACGGCGGGTGCAACCGCACCCTACGGGACCGCACAGCCTGCGGCTCCCGCGGATTTCACCGACAGCGAGAGTACGCCGTTGTACTGCCCCTTCGAGGCCGACTGGTATGCCCGTGACACCGGCTCGCCGGTCGGCTTCGAGCAGGGGACCGACCACGTGCTGTCGACCCGTGAGTTCCTCCCGGCCGCAGTCGAGGCCGGGACCTGCCCACATCGGGTTATGAGCGTCCTCCTGGAGGACGCAGACGTCGTCGTCGGCAACTACAACCACCTCTTCGATAGCCAGACCCGCCACCTCACCGAGTCCATCCTCGACGAACGGACGCTGGTGATCGTCGACGAGGCCCACCGGCTCGAAGAGCGCGTCCGGGACTTGCTGAGCGACACCGTCGGGAGAGTAACGCTTAAACAGGCCCAACAGGACGTCGGAACGCTGCTCGAACGGGCGCACCAACACGCCGATAACAAGGAGTTGATCGAGTCGAAGCTCGCCGACCACGACGTTCCCTACGAGGCCGTCGAACGGGCCCACCAGTTTTACGGCGAGGCGATCGACTGGCTCGACGAGCGGGTCGAGGCGGCGCTCCGCGAACGGTTCGACGGCTACGGCACCGGATTTATAAACGAAGTGCTGCCGGACGAGCAGGTTGAACTCGAACTGCGGGACCCGAAATCCGACGAGCGGGACGCCTTCACCGAGTGGGCCGAAGACCGAGCGGGCTACGATGGCGGCTTCTTCCGCACGCTCGGGACGGTTGGCAGTGCCGTCGAGGATGTCCTTTCACAGATGGGAGTCAATCGCGACTGTGTCTGTACGGCCACCGGCGTCCTCTTCAATCGGTGGTGGCACCGCGATCACACCGAGTTCTTCCGGGAGATCACGCTTGAACCAAGCGAGTCGGAATACCGAGAGCCCGACTATCCGTGGCAGAACGCGTACAACGCCTCGCTGGTTATGTACAACTGTATCCCCTCCGAGCAGGTCCGCGAGATTCTCGGGGAGTTCGGCGGCGGCATCCTGATGAGCGCGACCCTGGAGCCGATTCCGATCTTCGAGGCCGTCAGCGGGCTCGAATCCCTGTCGACCAGAACCGCCACGGGCGATGAGGGAGCCAAACGCCGGGTCGACCGGCGGAGTTACGACCTGCAATTTCCCGAGTCGAACCGCGAAAGCTGGGTCGTCGACGTCATGCCGTTTACCGCCCGCAACCGTGGGCCACCGACGCCCGACAACCACAACGAGACCAGGGAACGCTACGCCTACGTCGCCCGCGAGATCGCCCGAAGCCACGGCAACATCCTCTTGGCCTACCCCAACTACGCCGAGGCCGAGTGGGCCGCGGGGCGGCTCCAGGAGTCGGTCGACAAACCCGTGGTGCTCGATCGGTCCTCATCCCACGAGGAGACCCAACGGCTCAAATCGGCATTCTTCGGCGACGAGCACAGCGTTTTGGTCACCAGCACGCGTGGGACGCTGACCGAAGGCGTCGACTACGCGGGCGAGAAACTCCACACCTGTGCGGTCTTCGGCGTGCCGCTGGTCAACATCGGCTCACCTCGTGTACAGGCGGTCAGACACGCCTACGGCGACCGGTTCGGGGCCGACAACGCGTTCACCTACGCGTTGACGATCCCCGCAGTCCGACAGGTGCGGCAGGCGATCGGCCGCGTGCTGCGCGGCCCCGACGAGTGTGGGGTTCGGCTGCTGGTCGGCGAGCGGTACCTCCCCGATCGGCCGCGCTCTGTGGCCCCGTTTCTGGCCGCCCAGGAACAGCGGGAGTTCAGCCGCCTGACCCCGGAGTTTCTCGGGAGTCAGTTCGCCGATTTCTGGTCGACTACCCGTCGGTAGGGGCCGCCTACGGTCGGTTATCCGCCTCGTAACTATCAATTAATCCGCCCACCAGCGAGCAATGTCTGAGGTACCAACCTACCACCTCGTCTGTCGTGACTGCCCTACGGAGTTAGTCGTCGAGACGGCTGCGCGGGCCGAACAACGGGCGACCGATCACGAATCGATCACCGGCCACCGGCTCGATTTTAAACGGATCGACTAGGAACGGAGCCCATGGGCCGAACGGCCCGACGCTGCTCAAAAAATGGCCGATCCAGGAGCCGGGGGTCTCGCGTTAGGCGGTGATTTCGTCGAGTGCGTCCAGGAGGTCGTCTTTGTCCTGGACGCCGATCACGCGGTCGACCGACTCGCCGTTGTGGTAGAATTCGAGCGTCGGGACGCTACGGATGCCCTTGCTGCTCGCAAACTCCTGGAGCTCGTCGATATCCACCTTGAGCACGGCGGCGTCGGTCTCGTCGGCGATCTCCTCGACGGTCGGTTCGAGCATCTTGCAGGGCCCACACCAGTCAGCGTAGTAGTCGACGAGGACGATCGGATGAGTGTCGATGAGTTCCTCGAAATGGCTCTCGTCTTCGACGTGAATCGGCTCGGAGGCAGTTGTGGTACTCATACAACACCATACAGGCTCTACCGGTATAACAGTTGCAGGGATGTGTCAGTTGCCTACCCAACCGATTGTCAATAGACCGAACACACCAATATATAGTTATTCTTCGGCTACATAACTGAGGACGACACCGTCGTCGACGCGGTCTACAGCCGTGAGCGAAAGCGTCGGAAAGTCCTCGACAAGTCCCTCGCCGTCCGCGAGTGTGGGTGCCTCGCGGCCGCCGATAACGAGCGAGCCGACGAACACTGTTAGCCTGTCGAGAAGTCCGTCTTTAATAACTGAAAAGATCAACTCGCCACCACCTTCGACCAGTAGGCTGTCGATACCAGCGGCTTCGAGTTCGCCGAAGGCCGTCAGCAGATCGACGCGGTGCTCACCAGCGACGATCAGCTCGATGCCCGCCTCTTCGAGTGCCTCGCGCCGCTCATCGGATGCGGCCGACGAGACGACGACAAAGGTAGTTGCCGCCTCGTCGCAGATCCGTCCATCCGGCGGCGTCCGGCCTCGGGAGTCAATGACGACCCGTGCGGGATTGGGAGGCCGACCGTTCTCGCGTCGCTGCTGTTGTCGCTTGGGATCGTCGAGTGTGAGATGTGGGTCGTCGGCTAGCACGGTGCCGATGCCGACGGCGACGGCGTCGACCTCGCGTCGGATGCGGTCGACGCGGTCGAAATCCTCGGGGCCGCTGATTTTGATCTGCTCGCGGCGGCGCGACGAGAGCTTTCCGTCGACGCTCATCGCGGCGTTGACGACGACATCCATGCCCGGACATCACACGGCGACCGCTTCGGCGTTTCGGTTTTGCCAATCGTGCCGCGTCCCGCTGTTCGATCGGCGGTTGGCAATGATCGAACATCTCAAACAGGCCAACTGATAAGTGGGGGCTCAGCGAATCGAACGGTATGGATCCACGTATACTCATGCTAGGCTGGGGGTTCCCACCGAACGTCACAGGCGGTCTCGACACGTGGGTGGGCGAAGTGTTCGAAGCCTTCGAGCCGAAAGACGCGGAGCTAGAACTCCTGCTCCCGTCGGAGTACGCCCCCGAGGGTCGTGAGGGGATTCACAGCGTCCCAACCGGCGAGGGCGATATCATCACACGGGTCGGCCGGATGAGCGACAAATTCGTCGATCTCGCCGAGGATGCCGACATCGCCCACACCAACGACTGGTTCGGCTACGGGCCGGGGCTGCGGGCCAAACGCGAGACCGACGCCACGTGGGTCTCGGCGTTCCATTCGCTTTCGAGCGACCGAAACATCAACCCGCCCGAACGGGAGGTCGAAACCGAACGCCGAGTAGCCAACCAGTCGGACATCCTCATTTCAGTCAGCAAAATCACTCGACAGAACGTTCTCGATCTCTATGGTGCGGACTCGCATGTCGTCCACAACGGGTTTTCCTCGCTGGAGACCACCGATTTCGACGTCAAGGCCGATCTCGGCATCGAGGGACCGATGTTGTTGTTCGTCGGTCGACACACCGACCAGAAAGGAATCAGCCACCTGCTGTATGCGATGGACAAGATCCAAAACACCGACGCCACGCTCGTCCTCGGCGGCTCGGGCCACCAGACCGAGCACCTGAAGATGTTTACCGAACTGCTCGGGCTCACCGACCGCATCAAGTTCGCTGGCTACATTCCCGAAGAGCGACTCGGCGACTACTACGCGGCCGCCGACGTGTTCATTTCGCCGTCGCGGGCCGAACCGTTCGGCCTGACGATCACCGAGGCACTCGCCGCGGGCGCACAGGTCGTCGCCACCGAAAGCGGTGTCCGGGAGACGCTCCCCGATGGCTGTCTCGTCGAGGTGACGACCGATTCGGATTCGATCGCCCGCGGAATCGACGAGGCCCTCGCCCGCGAGGGACCACCGGAGTACGAGCCCCGAACCTGGGACGAGGTCGCCGACGACCTGCTCGACGTCTATCAGACTGCCCTCTGACTGTCGAAGGTTCCTGGAGCTAGTGGCCTGAACCCACGTGTCTGTGTCTGCGTTTCAGTCGGACTACTGTGAGACCGACCACGGCAGTTGAGCCACGCAGCCGGGACGATGATCGCCTCTTTACCGGGCTAGTAGTGTGTGCTGTCGACTGAATCTGCCAATGGTAGCCAGTGACTAGTGAGGGTCATCCGGTAATTCAGTGCCAACTGATGGTTTTGTGTGCATTACGATACTAAATAGTAGTCAGTTGGTGACTGCGCGATGACAAACGATGACTCAGACGACGGCATCAACCGTCGGACGTATATGAAAGGTGTGAGCGCGACGAGTGCGATCGTCGGGGCTGGTGGACTCTCGGCGATGCCCTGATGGAGCGCGGAACCCTCGGCGTGTCGCCGCTGGGTCGTGTCGTTAGGCCTCAACCGCAGCGGTCGACCCACGGAACAGCGTAATCTCGGCGGCTGGCTCCGGATGGGTGATACGGAATCCGGTTCGGGTTTCGGTGACGCCGCGTGTACTCACTTCCGGATCGTCGCTCGGTTGGTAGGGGCTATCGCTGTCGCTGGGCTGATAGGGGCTATCCGACTGATATGGGCTGTCTCGACTCTGATAGGGGCTGTCCCGCTCCTCGTCTGATTTGTCGGACATGTCTTCCGGCGGGAAGTAGATCCGCTCGCCGCTGGCCGACTGGATGACGAAGGCGACGTCGTGGTTTCCGCTGACCTCGATGATGGTGGTGCCGTCTTCGATACGGGTCGTGTAGGTGAACTCCTCGGAGTTGCTCATAGTTCCCGGTTGGCGGGAACCCACTTATCAGTTCCCCGGGATCGCCCACGCTGACCAGTCATGCGCGCACATAGTTTTTAATGCAAGCCGACGAACGAACTGGTGATGGACGTAGACAACAAAGCCGAAGAGCTTGCCTCCGCTCTCGGTGTTGACAAACAGGAGGTCAAAGCCGATCTGGAATCGCTGCTGGAGTTCGACGTGCCCCTGGAGGAGGCCGCCCAGAGCGTCCGCCGCAAACACGGCGGCGGGGGCGGTGGCTCGTCGACGCCGGAGACGCTTGACCTCGATGGGATCTCGACCGCACAGGATTCGGTCAACGTCACCGTGCGGGTGCTCACACAGGGCACCCGGACGATCCGGTACCAAGGCGAGGACGTGACGATTCGGGAGGGGAAACTCGCCGACGCCTCGGGGACGATCTCCTACACCGCCTGGCAGGATTTCGGCTTCGAGCCCGGCGATTCGATCGTCATCGGCAACGCCGGGGTTCGGGAGTGGGACGGTCGCCCCGAACTCAACCTCGGCCAGTCGACGACCGTTTCGATGGCCGACGAGACGGTCGATGTCGACCAGTCGATCGGCGGCGACAGCGACCTGATCGACCTCGAACCCGGCGATCGGGGTCGCAACGTCGAAGTGCGGGTCCAGGAGGTAGACTCCAGGACCATCGACGGCCGGGACGGCGAGACGACGATCCTCTCTGGTGTATTGGCCGACGAAACCGCCCGACTCCCCTTTACCGACTGGGACCCACACCCCGACCTCGAAACCGGGGCCGACCTCAGAATCGAAGACGTGTATATCCGGGAGTTCCGTGGCTCGCCGTCGGTGAACCTCTCGGAGTTCTCGACGGTCGAACCGCTCTCGGAGCCGGTCGCGGTTACCGATTCGGCCCCACAGCTCTCGCTGGCGGAGGCGGTCGATAGCGGCGGGTTGTTCGATGTCGAAGTCGTGGGCAACGTCCTGGAGGTCCGCGATGGCTCGGGACTGATCGAGCGCTGTCCCGACTGTGGCCGCGTCATCCAAAACAACCAGTGTCGGACCCACGGCGAAGTCGAGGGCGAGGACGACCTCCGGATTAAGGCGATCCTCGACGACGGTACCGACACCGTCACCGCGATCATCGGCTCGGAACTCACCGCAGAGATCTACGGCGGCGACGTGGCCGACGCCAAGGAGGCCGCCCGCGATGCGATGGACAAGGAGGTCGTCGCCGAGACGATCCGCGAGCGACTGGTCGGCAACGCCTACCGGGTTCGCGGCTCGCTGTCGGTCGACGAGTACGGTCCGAATCTCAACGTCGAGGCCTTCGACGCGGCCGACGAGGACCCGGCCGCACTTGCGACAGCCGCGCTGGCGGAGGTGCACCAATGAGCGCCGACGGTGACTCCGGACCGGGGCGACGCGAGGTCGCCTATCGGCCGTTCGCGGCGGAGTTCGACGACGCGTCACTGTCGTACTCCGAGAGCGACGAGGAGCGTGCGCCGAACTTCGTCGTCACTCCAACTGGACTTCGGGTTAATCGACTGTTCGCCGTGGGCGTGCTCACCGAGGTCGAATCGATCAACGAGGATACCCTTCGCGGGCGGATCGTCGATCCCACCGGCGCGTTCGTGACCTACGCCGGGCAGTACCAGCCGCCAGCACAGGCGTTCCTGGACCGGACGACGCCCCCGGCGTTCGTGGCGATCACCGGCAAGGCCCGCACCTTCGAGCCGGAGGACTCAGATCGGGTGTTTACCTCCGTTCGACCCGAGAGCCTCAGCGAAGTCGACGTCTCGACCCGCGACCGGTGGGTCGTTTCGGCGGCGAAGTCGACGTTGCAGCGGATCGCGGTCTGTGCGGCCGCCCGCGACTCCCCGCTCCGCGGCGAGGCGCTCCGGGCGGCCCTTTCGGAAGCCGGAGTAGACGACTCGCTGGCCGCGGGGGTTCCGCGTGCGCTCGACCACTACGGGACGACAACCGCCTACTTGGAAGGGCTCCGCCAGCTCGCGGTCGACGCCCTCGAACTCGTCGCCGACGAACGCGAGGAGGTACGGCCGCTCAACGTTGCACCTGACGAGAGCGGCGACGTGGAACTCGGCCCGCTTCCGGCGGTCGACATCGATCTTGAGGAGGACGTGTCGACGGAGCCAGCCGAGACGGCGGCCAACACAGCCGATTCGGCGACCGATCAGACCGACGCCTCGACCGAGGAGCCGACCGCCACGGCATCGGACTCTGCCGAGGCGACGACGGCTGATGAAGCGGCCTCGACCGAAGCGACGGAGACACCGACGACCCCGGACCCGGCAGAATCGAGCGGGACACCGGCCTCGGAGTCGACTGACAGCACACCGACGACGGATCCGGAAGACGATACGGCAACGACCGACGTAGAAGACGAAGCCGGACCCGAGACGGACGTGTCGGCCACGCCGGATACCGAGGTCGCAAACGGGGCCTCCGAGCCCGATGCAGCCGCCGAGACTGGTGACGCCACCGACAACAGCACGGACGAGGAAGCCGCCGAGTCGGGTATGTACCAGCTCGACGAGGAGGAACGCGAGGAGCTGGAATCCGAGTTCGACACCGGCTTTTCCAGCGGCAACGAGGTTGATCCGGCGGGCGAGGCCGATATCGACGTCCCCGACGCCGATGAACTCGCAGAGCAGGCCGAGGCCGAAGGGACAGCACCCGAGGAGACGGCCGCCGACGCAGAAACGGCTGACGAGCCGCTCGGCGAGTTCGATGATGGCGTCGGTGACTCCGACGAGGACACTGGTTCGGCCGAGGAACCAGCTACAGAGACCGAGTCTACGACCGAAACCGACGACAGCCCCGAGGCAGGGTCCGGCGCTGACGAGGAACCGAGCACAGAGGTAGACCTCGAAGGAGCGGTCGTCGAAACAATGGCCGAACTCGACGACGGCGACGGCGTCGACCGCGAGGCGCTGGTGGCCGAACTCGTCGACGAATACGGGGTCGACGAGGCGGCCGTCGAGGACGCCATCGACGACGCGCTGATGGGCGGCCGGTGTTACGAACCGGCCGACGGCACGCTGAAAGCGATCTGATGGCTCGCGGCTCCCGACCGCGGATCGAACCGGTTCCCGACGCCCCGGCGGCGACGGTCGACCTCGGTGCGGACCGCGCCCTCGTCATCGGAGACTACCACGCGGGAATCGAGGCCGGACTGCGGTACGAACGTGGCGTCGAACTGCCGAGCGACGGCCCGGCGCGCCGCCAGCGGCTCCTGGAACTCCTTCGAAACGAACACGCCGCCCGGCTGGTCGTCCTCGGCGACCTCGGCCACCGGATCGGGAGCGTCGACGGGGCCGAACGCGAGGAACTCGACTCCCTATATAAAGCGGTCGTCGAGAATTTCGGAGCCCGGATCACGGTCGCTCCTGGCAACCACGACGGCGGGCTTGAGGGCCTGTGGGGCGATCTGGAGGGCGTCGATATCCTCCCGCAGGCGGGTGGTCTACTGGGCGATGCCGACCGCGGCGAGACGGTCGGCGTCTGTCACGGCCACACGTGGCCCGCCCCCGAACTGCTGTCGGCCGAGGTGATTTGTATGGCCCACGAACATCCGACCGTCAAGCTCACCGACAGCGTCGGCGGCTACCGCACTGAAAAGGCGTGGCTCCGGGGACGACTCGACCGCGACATCATGGCGGCGGGCGTCGACGCGGATCCAGACACGATCACGTGGGGCGATCCCGAACTCGTCGTCGTCCCGTCGTTCAACGACCGCTCGGGTGGGACGTGGGTCAACGTCGAAAGCGAGGGGTTTCTGTCGCCGTTCCTGCCCGAAGCGTTGGTCGATGCTGACTGCTATCTGCTCGACGGGACGCGGTTGGGTGCGTATAACTCGGTGTGAGGGGCGAGAGCACAACGACGGTGTGCTTAATTCCCTCGCGCCGTGTGATAGGACAATGAGTTCCGCGGACGCGGAGTCGGGCGCAGATGCCTTCTCTCATCTCGGCGAGACGGTGCGGGCCGCCCTGTCGGACCGCGGGTTTTCGACACCCACCGAGCCACAGCGGCGGGCGATTCCGCCGCTTGCCTCTGGTCGCAACACGCTGGTGATCGCACCGACTGGGACCGGCAAAACCGAAACGGCGATGCTGCCTGTTTTCGATGCGATCGGCCAACACCGCGAACGGGAAGGGTCGACCGACGGCTTTTGTGCTTTATATATCACCCCGCTCCGCGCACTGAACCGGGATATGCGCGAGCGCCTCGACTGGTGGGGAGAGCGACTCGATATCGAGATCGACGTCAGGCACGGCGATACGACCCAGTACCAGCGACAGAAGCAGGCGAACGATCCGCCCGACGTGCTGGTGACGACCCCCGAGACGCTCCAAGCGATGTTGAGCGGCTCGAAACTGCGGACCGCGCTGGCGGACGTGCGGCACGTGATCGTCGACGAGGTCCACGAACTCGCCGCCTCGAAACGCGGCGCACAACTCACTGTCGGCCTCGAACGCTTGCGGCTGCTTTCCGGAGCCTTTCAGCGGATCGGCTTGTCTGCGACCGTCGGCGACCCCGAAGCCGTGGCGGCGTTTCTGACTGGCTCCCGCGTCGACGCGCCGGAATCCGAAACCGACGCCGACCGCGATTTCTCTGTCGTCGAGGTCGACGTCGGCAGTCGCGTCGAATTTTCCGTCATCCACCCGGAGATCACCGCCGAAGACGATCGACTGGCGGGCAAACTCGCAACAACGGAGGAAATCGCCAGCCACGTTCGGGTCATCCGCGAAATCGTCGACGACAACGAGTCGACCTTGATTTTTGTCAATACTCGCCAAACAGCCGAAGCACTCGGCTCTCGGTTTAAAAAACTCGGCGAGCCGATCGAGGTCCACCACGGCTCGCTCTCGCGGGACGTGCGCGTGGATGTCGAAGACCGGTTCAAAAAGGGAGAGCTCGACGCATTGGTCTGTACCTCCTCGATGGAGCTCGGGATCGACGTGGGGCGGGTCGACCACGTCGTCCAGTACGGCAGTCCCCGGGAGGTCGCCCGCCTGCTCCAGCGGGTCGGCCGGGCTGGCCACCGCCACGATCAGGTCTCGCGTGGCACGATCATCACGAGCCACCCCGACGACACGCTCGAATCGCTCGCCATCGCCCGGCGCGCTGGCGAGGGGTTGGTCGAATCCGCCGGCATCCACTACGGGAGTCTCGATGTCGTCGCCAACCAGATCGTCGGGCTGGTGATGGACTTCGGCGAAGTGAGCGGTCGACGGGCCTACGAAACCGTCACGCGGGCCCGCCCGTTCCACGATCTGAGCGAGGAACTGTTCCGGGCGGTCGTCCGGGAACTCAGCAGTAACCGGCTCCTGTGGCTTGACGAAGAGGCCGATCGGCTCGAAAAGTCCGGTGGGACGTGGCAGTACTACTACGCCAACCTCTCGATGATCCCCGACGAGGAGAGCTACGAAGTCCACGACATGTCCTCCCGAACGCAGGTCGGCACGCTCGACGAGCGGTTCGTCGTCAACTTCGCCGCGCCCGGCGAGGTGTTCATCCAGCGCGGCGAGATGTGGCGGATCAACGACATCGACGAGGAGGAGGCGAAAGTAAACGTCGCGCCGATCGAGGACCCCGCAGGCGAGGTTCCCTCCTGGATCGGCCAGGAGATACCGGTGCCTGCGGCGGTCGCCAACGAGGTCGGCGAACTCCGCGGGATCGCCGGCTCGCAGTTCGAACACGGGGCCGCACAGCGCGCCGTCGCCGGTGATCTCTGCGGCCGGTATCCGGCCGACGCTGCGACGCTCGAACCCGCACTCGACCCGATCGACCGCCACGTTGAGGCCGGGTTCCCGCTGCCGACTGACCGTCGAATCTGTATCGAATCACGAGGGCGGACGGTCAGGGTCGACGCCGCCTTCGGCCACGAGATCAACGAAACCTTGGGTCGGCTGCTGTCGGCATTGGTCGGCCAGCAGACCGGCTCATCGGTGGGGATGAGCGTCGACCCCTACCGAATCAGTTTCGAGGTTCCGCAGGGCGTTTCTGCCGGCGTGTTTCGAGATATTCTCCAGTCGACCGACCCCGACCACCTCGAATCCTATCTCGAACTCGCCTTAAAAAGATCCGAGACCCTCAAGTTTACCTTGGCGCAGGTGGCCGCCAAGTTCGGCTCGCTGAAGCGGTATCAGGGCCGCGGGCGGTTCGGCGGCGACCGTCTGCTTGAGGCCTTGGAGGGAACTCCAGTGTACGACGAGGCGATGCGAGAGATCTTCCACCGCGATCTGGCACTCGAAGAGACGGCCGACGTGTTGCGGCGGGTCCAGGAGGGCGATCTCGACCTCGTGGTCGTCGGCGACGTGACGCCGATCGGGACGACCTCCCGGCCGAGCGGCCAGGAGCTCCTCGTCCCCGAAAAGGCCGACGCGAGCGTGATCGAGGCGATCGAAGACCGCATTCACAACGACCGCGTGCTGCTGTGTTGTTGCCACTGCAAGGACTGGGACCACACCACCAAGGTCAGGAGGGTCCGCGAGCAGCCCGAGTGCCCGGAGTGTGGGTCGACACGCGTCGCCGCGCTGAACCCGTGGGCCGACGAGGTGGTCTCGGCAGTGCGGGCCGACGAGAAGGACGACGAACAGGAGAAACAGACCCAGCGGGCCTACCGGGCGGCGAACCTCGTCCAGAGCCACGGCAAACAGGCCGTGATCGCACTGGCGGCACGCGGTGTCGGTCCCCACAACGCCGCCCGAATTATCAGCAAGTTCCGCGAAGACGAGATGGAATTCTATCGAGACCTCCTCAAACAAGAACGCGAGTACGCCCGAACACAGTCGTTTTGGGACTAACTCCGGTGGCGGGTTACGTAGTCAGTGATTCGGCGATGGCGGTCACAGATGTGTTGTCCCGAAAGGAGAGTCGAGAGCACTTGATCAGCGTTGTGTCTGGTGGTTAGCTATTCGAATACAGGTAGAGAGAACAGCCGACGAGGATCGACTCCACAGTCTTTGTTATAACTGCCCAGTGAGCGAGGGAGCCGTCTCTGTAGAACGCTTCAATCCCCCATCCGTGTACCATAAACATTGCCAGAATCGAGAGTAACGCATAGAGTGCTGCCACAAGAAACAGTTCCTTCCGCCAGTATTTCGAGAGGTATAGAACCGTCCCGCCAACGAATCCGGCCCCGTTGAGTGCAAACAACACTCCCCCAGTAGTACCTGCAGTCGCGGTTGCCCCCGGAATGAGGTAGAAATGCAGGATGCCAGTCGTGAGTGCAGTCAGAATGGCAAGATACCCTGCGGGGTTCTCTGGTTTACTGAATACCGGTACGCCTGTAGCTGTGGTTGTTTCACCCATGTCTTAGAGAATTTGGTTTCGAATAATAAAACCCATAGAATCTTGGGGTAAAAATTTTTTACCCTGTAGAATTGTTACATTGTGGTAAAAATATTTCCATCCATATGTAATCTGATGTGTTATCTGTGTTTGGTTCCGGTGCCGTGGTCAACGACACGCCTACGCAATCAATAGAAACCCCACGAAACCCGTCACACCCGACTCAGATACGAATCCAAGGGTTCCGCATCCTGCCAGAGCGATTCGTAGAGGTCCGAGGCCCAGCGGATAGCCGATTCCGCCTCGGAGATTAGCACCGACTCAACCGGGGACTGGGTCATCGGTCGGAGTGCCATCATCATATACGAATCAGCAACAGTGAGTCCGAACTGAATATCCGTCACTTTGTACTGGGCTGCATCGATCTCACGGATTCGTTCGCGGGTTCCCGCCTCGACGTCCGCCTGTAACTGGTCGACAACACTCGGCGGAAACAGAAGACGAGAATCTGGATCATCTGGGAACGCATCCCTATACTCCGGAGCGTGGATCGGCACGGCAGTACAGCAGCTATCTGCTTGCTCAAGCAGGTCGACAACTGCGCTGGCATGTGCTCGAACGTTGGGTGGTTCGGAACGAACGACCTCGTAGTGCCCCAGTTCAGGAAGTCGGCGGCGAAACTCTCGGGGGAGGTGATCGGTTCGGTGGTTCACCCAGTATTCCTGGTCATAGGTGATTGTCTGAACGGTGGATTTTCGTCGTTCGATCTGATCTACCACCAGACGACCTTGTCCTGTGAGCCTCCAGCCAGCTTCGCCATCAAAAACCACTCCCTGACGCTCCAAATCCGCGAGTGCGGTATACACCGTTGATGTACTCGCATCTAGGTGGTCGATGAGATAATCCGTCTGCTGCACAGTTGCGGCTAGTAGCTGCAAAATATCAACCCGAACCGACGACGATATGACGAACTCATACACCGAATTCCCTCGCATTTGCATATATCGTTCAGTTTGCGGTCTCATAATATCCTTGGATCGTTGGTTCTTTCGTGATCTGAACGGTTGGTGTCGGCTGCCAACCGCAGCACAGATACTGTTGCATACCGCTATTCACTCTGAATTCAATTGAGATGTAATCGATAGCACCTGCACGGCCCGTTTTCGACGGTGCTACCCCGTTTTCGACAGGGCTACTCAGCATCGTCGCGAGCAGTTGCGACTCGATCGATGTCCAAATTCGCTCCGCACCAGCCGCAATCATCGCTTTTGCTCGCGGCGTCGGGCCCGATACCGCCACTCGGATCATCAACACCTTCCGCGACGAGGAGACGGAGTTCTATCGGGACCTTCTCAAACAGGAACGGGAGTACGCCCGGACCCAGTCGTTTTGGGACTGATTACCGCAGCAAGAACTCACCGATCCACCGAATCAGTTCCGTGAGCATCATCAGCCCGCCTTCGAGCCGAGAGAGCGATCGCCCGGTCCAGAGCAACAGCAGGACGCCACTGCTGAGCGCGAGCAGCCAGAGGGTGTCGTCGATCGCTGCCGGTGTGACATCCAAGGGGCGCAACAGGGCGGCGATCCCGAGTGCGCCCAGAATATTCAGGGCGTTGCTTCCGAGGACGTTGCCGAGTGAGACGCCGATCCGGCCGCGCCTGATGGCGATCAGCGAGACGGCCAACTCGGGTGTCGACGTTCCGGCCGCGACGACCGTCGCACCGATCGCCCACGACGGAACCCCGAAGAACAGCGCGAGATCCGATGCAGCTGTCACGAGCAAATGCCCGCCAGCGATAACGAGCACTAGCCCGCCGATGATGTGTGCGATCTCACGCCACAACGGCGGGGACTCCGCCGCCGTCAGTTCCGACGGGACGTTCGTGGCATCACTGGACCGAGCGAGTACCAGCAGGTAGGCAAGCAGTCCTGCAAAAAGAACTCCTCCCTCGATCCGCGTGATCGTCAGGTCCGAAATGAATACCAGGGCGACGACAGTCGTCACGAACAAAACGGCCCCATCGCGCCGTACGATGGCTCGGTCGACGGGAATCCGTTGAAAAAGCGCCACGACGCCGAGGACGACCGCGAGGTTGTAGATGTTCGACCCGACGATGTTGCCGACTGCGATATCGCCGAGGCCAGCGAGTGCGGCATCGCTCGTCACGACGAATTCGGGCATTGACGTTCCGGCGGCGACGATCGTGAGGCCGATCACGAGTTCCGAAAGCCCGAGCCGACGGGCGATCTGTACGGCACCCTCGACGAGAGACCGCGAACCGTACCACAGCGACACCACGGCGAGTAGAACGGCGACGATATCGAGACTCACCGCGAGTGCAGTCATTGGGAACCCATCGTTTGCGGTCGCAAAAAATCCACCAGCCGCTACTCGGGACCGCTCGGTGTTCCGGTGAGTGCTGGTAGTACCACGAAGCCAATAAAGGGAACCGTGAACCCGACGAGATAGCCCGCCAGATGTCCCCAGACGTTAGTGCCGGATCGGACGAACAGCAGCGCGCCAGCGACGCCGAAGACGAACACCGTCGAACCGATCAGGAAGGCGAGCCGCACGTCCGGTTCGAGCTGCCGGTTGTATTGGCCGAGTCGCCGGGGGCGGTCATATCGCCACAACAGGCCACCGATCGAGAGTCCACAGACAGCCAGGCCAGCCGCGAACAGCGGCCGCGTGGGGAAATACCACACCGAAGGGACCGCAAAGACGACCGCAAGCGAACACAGGAACGGAACCGCCGCCCACACGGTGTCGACTTCGCCGTTGGTCACCTCGCTGGCCGCCGCCGCCAGCGCGATCGGCAGGAACCCCAGAAAGGCCGCGACGATCCCTGAAAAACCGACCGACGGCTGGTCGGTGACGACGCCCAGCGTCTGGAGCGTTAGCCACGCAATAACGAAGGGACCGACCAGGAGGTAGACCGCCGCCGAGAGCCTGAACTCGCGATGCCAATCGGCGATCGATACCAGGGGGTAGATGCCGAACAGGGTGACCCAGAAGTTGAGCACGTTATCGAAGAGGTGGCGACTGCTGGCGTGCATGTAGTTGGCCGTGAAGGCCGTCGACAGCGTGCGGGGGCTCTCGAACAGCGAATCGGCCCCGAGACTGAATCCGAATCCAATCGACGGCGACAGCAGCCACACCGATACAAGTACTCCTGGAAGCAGCCCCAACACCAGCCACTGCTCGACGGGCCCAGCGGCTGTCGTCCGTCGCCACCAGTCGACGACGGTTGCGGGCAGCGACCCGAGTTCGCGGAGCCACCGAGATGCCACAGTAGGTCAGCGTATGAAGGTCAGTGGTTTACCAGTGGCGGGTGTTACTCCCAGCTTTCGAGCAGCTCGGTGATCGTGGCGACAAGCGAGTCGAAATCCTTCAGCTTCAGGCCGTCGGTGGTGACGAAGACGCCGCTATCGCCGACGCCGACCCGGACCAGAAACCCGTTTTCGAAGTTCCGGATCGTGTACTCGTAGTTGCCCAGCTCGGAGCCAGCGTAGGCGTCGGTCGTCGTCTTGTAGTCGTGCCACTCGTGGCCGATAAACGACATCAGGTCGGCGTCCTGTTCGAGATCGCCGCGGAGATACACCTGCATATAGTTGGTCGCATCGAAGTAGGTGACCGACCGACAGCTGTCGCCGACAGCGCTCCGGCAGGCGGTTTTGAGTTGGTCGGCGCGTGCATCAGTCAGCGGCTGCTCGCTCATCGGTTCTTCATCGCTCATGATTCACCCGTACGGAGTGTGACGATTTGAATCCATGGGTCGGCTCAACTGCCGCCGTTACCGACTGGCGGCGATCGACTGGAGGGCCGTCTCGAACTGCTCGTTGGTGATCTCCAACTCATCGACGTGGTCGTTGGCCGTCTCGCCCTCGTAGCGTCCGGCGACCTCCATGATCGCCGCCAGCGCGGCCTCCCGGCAGATGGAGGTGAGTTCGGCCCCCGAGAACCCCTCGCTCTCGTCGGCGATCGAATCGAGGTCGACGTCGTCGGCCAGGGGCTTGTTGCGAGTGTGAACGTCGAGGATCGCCCGCCGGGCTTCCCGATCAGGTTCGGGGACCTCGATGTGGCGTTCGAGCCGCCCGGCCCGGAGCAGCGCGTCGTCGAGACTGTCCCGTCGGTTGGTCGCTGCCAGCACCACGAGGTTTGGGTTGTCGCTGAGCCGATCGAGTTCGGTCAACAACTGGGAGACCACGCGGTCGCCGACGCCGGAGTCGCTGCCGAGACTGTCGCGGTCGCCCGCGATGGCGTCGATCTCGTCGAAAAAGACGATCGCCGGAGCCGACTGTCGGGCACGTTCGAAGACCTCTCGGACCGCCTTTTCGGACTCACCAACGTAGCGGTCCAACAGCTCCGGCCCCTGGACCTGAATGAAGTTGACCTCGCTTTCCCCGGCGATCGCCCGTGCGAGAAGCGTCTTCCCGGTGCCGGGCGGCCCGTGAAGCAGGACACCAGCCGCCGGGGCCGTGTCGGCCGCATCGAACAGCGGGCCGTACATCAGCGGCCAGGTCACCGCCTGTTCGAGCTGTGTTTTCGCCTCGTCGAGCCCGCCCACGTCGTCGAAATCAGTCGTCGGCGTCTCGGCGACGTACTCCCGCATCGCGCTGGGCTCGACGGCGGCCATCGCGCTCTCGAAGTCGGCCCGCGAGATGGTAATATTCCCCAGCGGCTCGCCAGCCCGTCTGGTCCGGCGGAGCGCGGTCATCGCGGCCTCCTTGGTCAACGATTCGAGATCCGCCCCGACGAACCCATGGGTTCGGGCGGCGAGTTTGTCGACGTCCACATCGTCGGCCAGCGGCATCCGCCGCGTGTGGACATCCAGGACCTCCCTGCGACCGGCTTCGCCAGGGACGCCGATCTCGATTTCTCGATCGAAGCGGCCGCCACGCCGCAGCGCGGGATCAAGGGAGTCGACGCGGTTTGTCGCGCCGATGACGATCACGTCGCCCCGGGCGTTGAGCCCGTCCATCAGGCTCAGGAGTTGGCCGACGACCCGACTCTCGACATCGCCGCCGTCGTTGCGTTTGCCCGCGATAGAGTCGATCTCGTCGAAAAAGACGATCGCGGGGGCGTTGTCGGCGGCCTCCTGGAACTTCTCCCGGAGTTTTTCTTCCGACTCGCCCTTGTACTTCGACATGATCTCGGGGCCCGAGACGGTGAGGAACGTGGCGTCGACCTCGTTGGCGACGGCCTTGGCGATCAGGGTCTTGCCGGTGCCGGGCGGGCCATGCAGGAGGACCCCTTTCGGCGGTTCGACGCCGAGCCGCGTGAAGATGCCGGGGTTCGACAGCGGGAGTTCGATCATCTCCCGGACGAGTTCGAGCTCGTCGTCGAGGCCGCCGATATCCTCGTAGGTAACGCCGGTCGGTGATTGGGCCTCGCTGTCGGTCTCCGCAGATATCCCATCGATGGCTTCGTCGATCGACTCCGGCGGTTTGCTCGTCGGATTCGACTGTGATTGCTTGACGGGGTCGACGGTAACACGCGTCGAGTCGGTGACCCGCACCGTTCCCTCGGGGTCGGTCGAGGCGACGGTGAACCGGGTTCCGGCGAGGCGTTCGATGCGGACGCCTTCGCCCTCGCGGATCGGTCGGTCCCGAATATCGCGTTCGACGGCGGTTTCGATGGTTTCGTGTGAGATGTCGGCCGCGGCCAACTCCGTCGGCGGGGTGAGTCGGACACGGCGGGCATCCGACACCGGCTCCTTTTTGACTCGGACGGTCTCGCCGACTTTGACACTCGCGTTGGTGCGTGTGTCGGCGTCGATGAGGACTGCGCCCTCGGTCACGTTGTGGCCGCCGGGCCACACCTTGGCGACCGTCGAGGCCGCGCCCTCGATGACGACCGTATCGCCACTCAGCACGCCGAGTTCGCGCATCGCTCGGTCGGGGAGCCGGGCGATCCCGCGTCCGGCATCCCGCTTTTCGGCACTGCGAACGGTGAGTTCGACTCCCGCATCCTCGCTCATAGGGTCCCTTCGACCGCTGGCGGTTTATGATACACGGAGCCTGAAAACCGCTCAGCAGTGTTCGTCCAGGAGCCGCTCGGCGTGGGCTTTCGAGGTCGCCCGCTCCCACCGCACCTGTGTCGGCTCGCCAGCACCCTCGGTCGATGTCGGCTCGAATCCCGCTGGCTCGCCGTAGGCCAGCGCCTCCTTGAGTTCGTCCCGCAGGACGCCGATCCCGAACCCGAGGCTGGTGCCGTCGCTGTCGCCCAACTCGTAGAGGCCGTAGGCGTCGGGAGCCCGACCCACCGTCGACCGTTCGAGGGGTCGCCACTGTTTTCTGAGACTCATTGATGATTTGTTTATAAGTAGACTGTGGCTAATCGAGTCTCGATTCGTCGACGAACTCGTAGCTGGCTTCGCCCCAGTCGTCCTCGACGAAGACGAACACGCGGCCGCGGGCCTCCTCGGGGTCGGCCTCGACGGTCGTCCGGAGCCCGTCGGTCCTGGAGACGGTCACGCCGGGGAAGACGTCCTCGCGGTCACCCTCCTCCAGGAGGATGCGGCCGACGCCGGTGTCTTCGAGGATCTCGTCGGCGGTCTTGAGGTCGTTGACGTACAGCAGGACGCCCTCAGTTTCGGTCGGGTCGGTGACGAGGACGTGGGTCTCCTTGCCGGGTGCGGTTTTGAGCGAGCCGCTGACCTTCTGCGGGACGCCGCGGTAGATCGTCGTTCGGTCGTCGGCGTAGGTGACGACGACACCCTCCTCTCGGAGTTCGACGCCGAGTGTTCGCGGGGGAACGTCGTTGTGAACAGCCATACCCGGATTACGTGTGAGACCGGAAAAACCCCGCCGTTCGAGCGGTCACTACCTCCCCGAACGTGGGGTTTATTATCCACGAACAACCAATCAGGATTATGCAACCAACACGCCGTCGGTGCCTTGCGGTCGCCGGTGTTGGTATCGGCGTTGGGGTTGCAGGCTGTCTTTCATCGGGATCGAACATCACCTATCCGGAGCAGGCAGGTGGGTCGGACGGGTCCGAAAACTCGGGTGAGGGCGAGAGCCCCGGGGAGTCAGAAGAGCCATCCGGGGAACCGATCAATACGCGGCTCGCCGACGAGACAATGCGGGTGTACGACGAGCTCCGGTGGTTCGAGACCGAGTACGATGACACGATGCAGGAATATCGGAGTCGGCTTCGGGACGTCTACACCGAGATAGAATCGTTACTGGAGACGATCGCCGACGAGGGACGGCTCGACGCACAGCCGCTCGAAGACGCCGAAACATTCGCGGCCGATGTGGCGAGTACGGTCACCGAGATTCCCGAACCACAGTTCCGGAACCATATTGATTTCGCGGCCGTCAACGACGATAGGTTTCCCGAGGCCAAACGGTTCAGAGACCGCGAGGACTGGGACCGGGTCGAGGAGGAACTCGAATACGTCGCACGGATCTACGGCAACGCCTCGACAGTCAAAGCGACCGAAGAGCGCTACTCGCCCAATCCGATCGACAACCGACACTACGGCTGGCTCGGCGGGGACGAAGCCGGAACGATGTTCGAGATCCGACACCTGAGCGACGACCCCGACCGACACGAGGATGCCGATCAGCGGCTTCCTGGACACGGTGTCTACGCCGTCTCGGATTCGAGCCGCGAGATCGAGTATCTCGATCGACCGATGGGTGGGAGACGGTACGACGTGCTGTCGTCGATGGACGACCGGTTCGCTCCGTTTGCAGAGCCGACCGACCGGCGCTATCGGCTCTACGTTCGGATTCACGATGTGGCCACCAGTGGCAGCATCGATCCAACCGAAACCGATCCGATACCGGTCTACGGCCAGCAGTACGAGGACCTCAGGGCCGCCGAAGCGGCTTTCGAGGCAGTCGTTGCCGACGAGACGTTCGACCTCGAAATCGAATCCGAAGTCCAGTGGGGCGACGAGTCCTGGAACCAGGTACTCTACACCAACGACGGACAACGGTTCTACAGCTACTTCTGTAGAGCAGATTCGTATCTGTTCGCGGTCGACCCTCTGCGGACACCATGGGAAGAACGTGACGACGAACGGACCGAACTCCTCGACGGCACGTGGCTCAATCCATAACACTCGACAACAACTATGAAAAAGACACTGCAAGCAGTTGGGTTTATAACGCTAATTTTCACGCTTTTCGGCATCGCCCTCGGAGTGTTGGCCTTTATTTCCGGCTCGTGGGCACAGTCACAACTCATTACCAGCGCTAGCGGTGCGACCGACTTCGGTCCCGTCTTTATCGGTATCGCCTACCTCCAGACAGCCGTTATCATCTTTTTCCTCGGACCGGTCATCGCGGCAGTTGCCGGTGGACTACTCGGCTCCGTGTTTTCGAGTCCGAAAACCGCACTCATAACGGGTGGGGTCGGTAGCCTCTTCGGGTTTTATCTCATGAGTATCATCGCGATCGGCGTGCTCGTCCTCTCGAAAGGATCGGGAGCCCAGCAAGCGTTTTCGTTCGGCCAGGCGTTGTTCCCGCTCGCCGTAACCGGTATTCCGACCGCGATTATTGGGAGCTTGATTTCGGCAATAAGTGCGGCGGTAAACTGAACGATCCGGCCGAGTGCAGTCCGAACCGTCACCTCTTTTATCACGCCTCACACCGGTTGGCGTATGAAGGGAGTCGCCTCGGCACCGGGTGCCGGAACCGTTCTCAACGCGCTGGCAACACACACTGGCGCGGCCTTCGGTATTGATGTCGATACCACCGCCACCGTCGATCTCGACGCGTCCGTCGAGTCGGTCACCGGTGAGATCGCTGCGGCCCCCGACGGCGACACCCGACTGATCGAACGCTGTGTCGAGCTCGTCACCGAACGATTCGGCAACGGCGAAGGTGGCACCGTCCACACCGACAGCGAGGTGCCGATGGCCGCCGGGCTCAAGAGTTCGAGCGCGGCCGCCAACGCGACGGTTCTCGCGGCCCTCGACGCGCTCGGCGTATCAGTCGTCGACCCAACTGGCGAAGGCGAACTCGACGGAGAGGCCGCAGTCGGCGCAAGCGACGAGATCACCTATCTGGACGCCTGTCGGCTGGGTGTCGAGGCCGCCCGCGACGTGGGCGTGACGATCACCGGCGCGTTCGACGACGCCGCCGCCAGCATGGTCGGCGGTGTCGTGGTCACTGATAACGACACCGACGAGCTACTGGCCCGCGAGACCCGCGAGTGGGACGTACTGGTCTGGACGCCGCCGGAGCGAGCCTACAGCGCGGATGCGGATGTCGACCGCTGTGGCAACATCACCGAGATGGCCGAGTTGGTCGAAGAGTTGGCCCTCGATGGCCGCTACGGGAAGGCGATGACCGTGAACGGACTCGCCTACTCGGCAGCACTCGACTTTGCGACCGATCCGGCCGTCGAAGCCATGCCCCACGCCGAGGGCGTCTCGCTGTCGGGCACCGGTCCCAGTGTCGTGGCGGTCGGCGATGGCGAGTCGCTGGCAGCAGTCCGCGAGCAATGGGCTGCCCGCGATGGGAGCCTTCTTGAGACGACAACCCGAACCGAGGGAGCACGAATCCAATGAGCACGAACCCCGAAGAAAAGAGCCTAGACGAACTGCGCACCGAAATCGAAGATATCGACCGTGAGCTGGTCGAACTGATCGCTCGGCGAACCTACGTCGCCGACACGATCGCGGAGGTCAAAGCCGAGCAGGACCTCCCGACGACCGATGAGGGCCAAGAGGAGAAAGTCATGGAGCGTGCCGGGGCGAACGCCGACAAGTTCGACGTCGACTCGAATCTGGTCAAAGCGGTGTTCCGACTCCTAATCGAGTTGAACAAGGTCGAACAGCGGCAGAACCGATAACCCGCCGCCAACGCGTCGACAAACCGGACGATCCGATTTTAAAAGTATACTGCGTGTGTGGTCGTCACATGGCGACTGATCGTTATTCTAACGGCTTTCGTGCTTGCGGTTGTCGGACTCGTTCCCGCTCGCATGGACAGTCTGGCGGAGCTGATCGATGCGATCCTGTTGCCGCTCATCTTCGTCGGACTCGGACTGCTTCTGTTCGGCATCGGTCGACACCTCCATCTCCTGGATCTGAATCTGGTTCGACAGCTCGGCATGAACCCGGATGATTCGGATGAGTCAGCCCAGGGAGATTCCGAGTAATCGAGCGGTCGACTGTCGCAGCGAGCCTACTCGCGGTTCGGGCTCACAGAGCCGAGTCGCTCATGCAGCGTCTCCCGCTTCAGGAGGACGAAGCCACCGAAGATGACGGCGAAGCCGAGCGCCGACAGCGCGTCGACCGACTCGCTCAAGACAAGCCACCCCGAGAAGGCCGCGAAGACGGGAACGGTGTAGGAGACGAGGTTGATCTCGATGGCCCCCAGTCGGTCGAGCAGATCGAAGTAGATGACGTAGCCGACCGCGCTGGCGAACACCGCGAGATAGATAACCGTCAGAATCGCCTCGGTCGTGACCGTCACGTCAGCCACCGATTCCGACGGGAGACCGATGCTGATCGCGTGGAGAACGACGGCTCCGAGTGCGGTCGACCACGCCACCATTCCCTCGGTCGGGAGATCGCTGTCGACGCGCTGGACCAACACGCTGCCGAGGGCGACAGCGACGGCCGCAAGCAGGACAAACCCCGGCGCGACGAGGTCGGCCGCCAACAGGGTCGTGGCCGTCGGCCGCGCAACCAGTCCGACGCCGAGGAAGCCGAGACAGAGGCCGACGGATTCGACGGTTCCAAGCCGTTCGCTTGGCAGCAGGAGTCGAGAAAACCCCGTTGCCAAGACCGGGTTCATCGCGATCAGAATCGCGGCGACACCGCTCGTCACACCCTGCTGGCCGACGAACAGGAACGCGTTGTAGAGGGCGATGATGAGAATCGCGCCGATACCGACGACGGTCCAGTCCGCTCGGGATCGGGGCCGCCAATACTCGGTCGCGGCTGCTGCATAGGCAAGCATCCCGATGGCAGCGAGGTCGTAGCGGAACGCCGCGAACAGGACGGGCGGCATGAACTCCAACCCCACTTTGATCGCCATAAACGACGTTCCCCACAGAAACGATAACAGTAGAAACAGTCCGCCGTTCCGGTACGTACTCACACCGCTCTCTTCGCTACCGATCTATTAAAGAACCGTCGTCGGGCGTCGTCGACCGAGCCCGTTCAGTCGTGGGGATGGAGCTGTGAGATCGCGTCGTGGACCGCATCAGTTCGGCCGAGGACGGTGAGGTGATCACCGTAGTGGATCTCTTGGCTGTCTTCGGGGACGGTGTTTTCTTCGTCCCTGCTGACGAGGGCGATCATACAGCTGGCGGGAAGCGACTCGGAGACGTCGCCGACCGTTTTGCCGACCAGCGATTCGTCGGTGACTTCGATCTCCTGGACGTCGCCGCTCCGACCGAGTTCGGTCATCCACCGCGACAGGGCGGGGCGTTCAATCAGGTTGTCGATCCCCCATGCCGTGGCTGCCGAGGAGGAGACAGTTTTGACGCCGAGTTCGTTGAACGCCTCGACGTTGTCGGGTTCGTTGACCCGACTAATGACCGTCTCAGTGTCGAACTTAGAGCTGGCGAGTTGGGCCACAAGCAGGTTCGTGTCGTCGTCACCGGTCGCGGCAACGACGATCTTCGACTGTTCGGCCCCGGCCTTCCGGAGCGTCTCGATGTTGGTTCCATCGCCGTCGTGGACGGCGTAGCCCTGGTTACGAAGGTCCTCCGCGGTCGACTCCCGCTGTTCGATGATGACGACGTTTTCACCCCGCTCTTCGAGCCGATCGACTATCTCCGTGCCGACACGACCGCCGCCGATGACGAGTACACGCATTGGTATGACCTCTAATGTCTCCGCAATTTGTCTGGCGAATCCACCCTCGAATACCACAGTGAGCAGAATAACCAGAAAGACCGTCCCCGCGAGGATGCTCGCGCCCTCGGGGTTCGAGGGGGCCGCTGGCGTCTGAAGCTGGATCGCAAACAGTGTGGCGACGCTGGCGGGAATGATGCCCCGCGGCCCCACGAAACTCATAAACAGTTTCTCGGTCGTCTCGAACCGCTCGCCGGTCGTCGACAGGAAGACGAGCAGCGGCCGGACGAGCAGCGCGACCGCCGCCACGACGGCGAGCCCGCCGAGCCCGAGCGACAGCAGCGTGTCGAACTCGATCAGGGCCGCCAGCGCGATGAAGACGAACGACAGTACGATGATCGTCACGTCGCCTTTGAACTCCTCGATGGTCTCCTCGTAGGGGAGATCAACGTTCCCAAGGACGATCCCGGCGGTCGCCACCGCGGCGACACCGGACTCCGAGGCGACCGTGTCGGCGAGGCTGAACGCCAATATGGCCCCTGCAAGCGTCATCAGGCGGGCGTTCTGTGGCGTCCAGCCGGTCGAGAGCTCCGAGCGGACGAAGAGGAACCACAGCACCCCCGCCGCGAGCAGGCCGAAAAACACGCCGATGCTCAGCCGCTGGATGAACTCGACCAAATAGGCCGTCGGGGCGACCTCCTGGGCGGTCAGCAGTTTGAAAATGACGACCGCGAGGATGGCCGCGGTCACGTCGTTGACGATCCCCTCGGTTTCGAGGGCCGCCGCGACGCGGTCCCGCACCGGAACCACCGCGAGGATCGGCGTGATGACAGTCGGCCCGGTGGCGATCAACAGCGCGCCGATCAGCGCCGAAATCCCCCAGTCGGCACCGAGGAACACTCTGGCTGCGAGGGTCGTGCCGACGAACGAGAGGAGGGCCCCGAGGGTGACGAGCCGGAGCGCCGCGGAGGGTGCCTCACGGAGTTTGTCGACCTTGAGATGGAACGACCCCTCGAAGACGATGATGGCGACGCTGAGCCCGACGATGGTCGTCAGCGAGTCGCCGAAGGTCTCGACGGTCACGATCGACAACCCCTTGGGGCCGACAGCGACACCCGCCAAAATCAGAAACAGGACGCTCGGCACACGGTACCGGTCGGCGAGTACCTGGGCGGCAACGCCGAGTGCGAGGATGAGCGCGACGATGACGAGTGTATCAGGGCCTTCTCCAACCACAGCTAGGGAGAGACAGCCGACTCATAAATGGGTGGCGAGTGCGTGGCCCGTGGCTCACCGTCGATCAGCGGAACGAGCGAGCGTATTTTCAGTTGGGGGAGTGATAGGCAACGCAATGACTACGCTCGCACTGTCGGCTGGCCGACTCGCCGCCGCGCTGTTTCTGGTTCTTCTAAATGGGTTCTTCGTGGCCGCGGAGTTCGCCTACGTCAGGATTCGCGCATCGGCCGTCGAAGGGCTCGTCGAGGAGGGAAAACCCGGTGCCGATCTCCTCGATGAAGCGCTTGACAATCTCGATGACTATCTCGCGGTCACCCAGCTCGGCATTACGATCTCCTCGCTCGGATTGGGCTGGATCGGCGAGCCTGCGGTCGCCGCGCTTATCGAGCCCGTCCTGGAGTCGCTTGTTGGGCCGGATCTGATCCATCTCATCGCCTTCGCCCTCGGCTTCAGCGTGATCACGTTCCTCCACGTCGTCTTCGGCGAACTCGCCCCAAAGACGATCGCCATCGCCCAGGCCGAGCGCGTCTCGCTGTTTGTCGCCCCGCCGATGCAGTTCTTCTACTACATTTTCCGGCCGGGCATCTACGTTTTCAACGGGACGGCCAACTACTTCACCCGGCTGATTGGCATCCCACCGGCCTCCGAAACCGACGAGACGCTGACCGAAGAGGAGATCCTCACCGTCCTCACGCGGTCGGGAACGAAAGGCCACATCGCCAGCGAGGAGGTCGAGATGATCGAGCAGATTTTCGATCTCGACGATCTGTCGGTCCGAGAGGTGATGATTCCCCGACCCGACGTGGCGAGCGTCTCGGCGGATCTCCCGCTGACCGAGCTTCGGTCGACTATTATCACGGAGGGCCATACTCGATATCCGGTCGTCGAGGCCGACGAACCCGACCAGATCGTCGGCTTCGTCGACGTCAAGGACGTACTTCGCGCCGAGGAGTTCGACGCCGAGCGCGCCGAGTCGATCACGGCGGGCGAGATCGCTCGCGAGATGTCGATCATCCCCGAGACCGGCCAACTGACAGATCTGCTGGCGCAGTTCCAGCGTGAGGGGCGACAGATGGCCGCGGTTATCGACGAGTGGGGGGCCTTCGAGGGGATCGTGACGGTCGAAGACGTGATCGAGGTCGTCCTCGGCGATCTGCGGGACGACTTCGATGTGGCCGACGACGAACCCTCGATAGACCAGCGCAAGGACGGCAGCTACGTCGCCGACGGCGGGCTCACTATCTCGACGATTAACGAAACCCTCGGAACGAAATTCGAGAGTACCGATTTCGGCACTGTCGGCGGACTAGTGTTGGATCGGCTGGGACGGGCACCCAACGCCACCGATCAGGTCGACGTCGGCGGCTACCGGCTCACCGTCGAGGCCGTCGACGGTACCCGGATCACCACCGTGGGTATCGACACACTGGACGAACCGGCTGCCGACGAGAGCGGTGACAGCGACATGACCGAATAGCAGCCCGTGGAGTCCGCGTGCCCACAAATGTAAATCAGTCGACTGCCTACGTCCCGTATGTACGACCGAATCCTCGTTCCAGTCGATGGGAGCGACGCTGCGTCGGCGGCGCTCGATCACGCCCTCGATATCGCCGCCGAGCACGATTCGACAGTAGATGCGATCAACGTCGCGGACACGAACGTTCCGAGCCAGACCCGCGTCGGCGGCGACGTGGTCGACGCACTGGTCGAATCGGGGACCGGAATCGTCGAGGAGGCCCGCGACCGCGGCGAGGATCGCGGCGTGACGATGACCACCAACGTAATTCAAGGTACTCCGACCGATGTCATCATCGACTACGCCGACACCTACGACTGTGGGCTGATCGTCATGGGGAACCGCGGCAACCGAAACCTCGGCGAGTACGTCCTCGGCAGCACCACCGACCAGGTGGTCACCCGAAGCGACAGACAGGTGTGTACGGTTCGAGCGACCGACGCCCAGGTCGCCTACCCCTACGAGACGATCCTCGTCCCGACCGACGGCAGCCAGCGGGCGACCGAAGCCGTCGAACTGGCCAGTGAGATCGCTGCCACTCACGGGGCGGCCCTCCACCTGCTCGTGGTTATCGACGAGCTCCCGGTCGGGATCGGCGCGGACGCCGCAGCCGAGCAAAGCGACGCCGAAAACAACGCCATCCTGGAGTCGGCGGCCGATCACGTCGCAGGCGATATCGAAGTCACCACCGCGGTCCGGTTCGGCTCGATCCGCGGGGAGATCACCGACTACGCCACCGATGTGGGTGCCGACTGCATCGTCATGGGCACCCATGGCCGAGAGGGGTTCAACCAACACCTCCTGGGGAGCACGACCGAGCGCGTGCTTCGGACGACGCCGGTCCCCGTGTTGACCATCGGCAGTCGAGAACAGTAGCCGGTCGTGGTGTGTCGGGAGCCAGTTGCCGGTCAGTACTCCCAGAGCCGATCGATCCTGGAGCCGACCGCAGCGTGTTCGGCCCGGAGGCGGTCGGTGTCGGTCTCGCCGTTGACGTTGATGACGTGGACCTCGCCGCGGTCGCCGCCGTAGACGTCCTGGAAGTCGTAGACGACCCCGATGCAGTCGACGTCGTCGGGCACGTCGTCGCTTGCTTTCAAGAACTGGATCTGACGGTCGACGTTGTACTCGACGAGTCGGTTGATCGCTCCGGCTCGGCTCACGTCGTCGGGCAGCAGATCGAGAGCCGGTTCCAGCCGTGGTTTCAACAGGTCGAGACAGTGGCTGATTCCGGCGGGCTCGTTGAGTCCTTCGGTGAGGTCGTCGTAGGTGGCCGTGACGGCACCACAGCCGGTGTGGCCCATCACGATGGCGGTTTTAGTGCCGGTATGGGCGATCGGGTACAGTACGTCGCCGGAGACGGCGTCACCGGTCTCGGTTCGCTGCATGACGCGGTTGCCGATGTTGCCGCAGGTAAAGAGATGGCCCGGTCGATCGTTGCCCCAACTGTGATCCTGGAGCACTCGGGAGTCCGAACAGCAGACTGTGACGGCATCGGGATGCTGGGCGTCTTGTACAGCATCGAATCGAGAATCGAACGCCGTCGCGTGGTCGGCGTTGTTTGCTAACAGATCAACAACAGTCTGGTTCATGTGCGAACATATACCGCAGGGATTAAATCAGTTCGTCATTCGCTTGAGATCAGCCCCCGACGAACCCGTCGACGAAGGAGTGGGAGACGGACTCGCTGCCGCTACGACGAGGTGGAGGCCCCGCAATCGTGGGCATAGCTCGGCGCTATGGCTGGTTTCGGACTAGTGGAGGGCTGTCGGGAGCCAATCGATGGACGGCAGCCTCATAACGCACTCGCGGGACGCGGTTATATGAGCGATCGAACTCGCTCGTAGTAGCTACCGAACTCGGAGTCCGAGCGTGACCGCGGCCGGTCGACGTCGATCTCGACGATTTCCCGAATCGAGCCGGGGTTCTTCCCCATCACGACCACTCGGTCGGCGAGTTTGACGGCCTCTTCGACATCGTGGGTGACGAACAACACCGTTTTGCCGGTCTCCTGCCAGATCTCGATGAGTTCGTCCTGGAGCATCTCCCGTGTCTGGGCGTCGACCGCGCCAAAGGGTTCGTCCATCAACAGCAGCGAGGGATCGATCGCCAGCGCCCGAGCGAGTGCCACGCGCTGTTTCATCCCGCCGGACAGCGCCTTCGGATAGCTGTCCTCGAACCCCTCCAGGCCGACCAGATCGACCAGGTGCTGGACGCGCTGTCGTTTCTCGTCGGCCGGGGTGTCGGCTTTTTCCAGTCCGAAGGCAACGTTCTCTTGGACGGTCTGCCACGGGAACAGATGGTACTCCTGGAAGACGATCCCCATATCGGCGTTGGGTTCGGTGACCGTCGAGCCGTTGAGCAGGACCTCGCCGTCGGTTGGGGGTTCGAGCCCCGCGAGAATCCGGAACAGCGTCGTCTTCCCACAGCCCGAGGGGCCGACGATACAGACGAACTCGCCGCGCTCGACGCTGAACTCGATCCCGCCGAGCGCCTGGACGGTCCCCTGTTTGCTGTCGTACTGCTTGCTGACGTTCTCGATACGAACCGTCGAGCCGCCGGAGTGGTCTATCGCCATACTAACACCCGCCGTTGGGCCGCGCGGAACGCCGAATCGACCAGCAGGAACATCAGGCTCAAAACCAGTATGTAGCTGATCACCACATCGACTTGAAGGTTGTTCGAGGCCCGCAGGATTCGGCGACCGATCCCGGGGACGCCGAAGATCTCGGAGGCGACCACCAGCATCCAGCACCGGCCGATCCCGGTTCGGATACCGGTCATGATCTCGGGGGAGGCCGCCGGAATCACGACGGATCTGACCAGTTCGAGATCACCCTTGACGCCCAAACTGCGAGCGACGTCCAGGAGGTCATCGGAGACTCCCTCGACGCCACCGTAGCTGGCATAGAAGTTGATCCAGAAGGCCCCGATGGCGATGATGAAGGCGGCCCCGGCGTTGTTGATGCCGAACCACGCGATGGCGAAGCCGATCAACGCCAGCGGTGGGACGGGTCGGAGCGTCCGGACCACCGGCGAGGTGATATCGTCGAGCAGCTGACTCCAGCCGAGGGCGATCCCGGCGATGATGCCCAACAGCGTCCCGATGATCGTGCCTGGAATCCAGTGGAGGCTGCTCTGCCAGAGGGCGGTCAGCATCTCGCCGCTGGCGGCTTCGGCGACGAAGGTGGTGGCCACCGTCACCGGAGAGGGGAGGACGAACTCCGGCTGGAACAGCGAGGCGACCCACCAGAGCCCGATAAATCCGGCGAGGCCACAGAGTCCGAGCGCTGCCCGTCGAATATCGACGCCGAGTGCGGGGAGATCGGACGCTTCAGACGTCTGCGAGCGCTCCCCTTGGAGATCCGTTGCCATTACAGGGAGTCGTAGATGCTCATGTCGAAGATCCCGTCAGTCGTGAGCTGTTCGTCGGTCTGGCCGTTTGCGGCGGCGAACTCGGCGAAGATCTCGGTGCCGGACTGGATCTCCGCGGGATCGGTGACGAAGTTCGCCAGGGGGCCAGTAAGCGCCTGTTCGGCCTGTTCGGCTGGCATCCCGATCCCCGATTCGACGATCGTCGCGGTTTCGGCGGGGTTGTCGGCGATGAACTCGGTCGCCCGGACGTGTTGGCGGAGGAACTCACTGGCGACCGGCGACTCCCGGACTTCGTCGGTCATCAGCGTCACGGCGGCGGGCTGGCCGGTCATGATCTCACTGGAGGTGCGGAACGTCCCGAAGCCGAGATCCTCCTGGGCCACACGAGTCGGCACGGGCTCCATGATCGAGGTCCCGTCGACCTCGCCGTTGGCGATCGCCTGAAAGACCGCGTTCGCGCCGTTGATCTCGGTGATCCGGACGTCTGACTCGGGGTCGACGCCCTCCTCCTGGAGCCAGTAACGCAACAGGACATCCGGGACCGATCCCTGCGGGAAGGTGCCGAAGGTGAACTGCTCGCCGTTTTCTTCCTCCCAGACGCCAAAGGCATCGCTGCCGTGGTCGTTCCAGAGGGAACTGAGCTGCTCGTCGGCCACGATCGCCATCGGCTCTTTGATGTTGGCCGCGGTGACCTTGGCCGAGATGCCGCGGTCGATGGCGATCATCGCGGGAACGACTCCGAACATCGCGATATCGATGTCGCCGCTGGCCGAGGCCCCGACGATATCCGGCCCGTTGGTGAACTCCTGGCTCTCGATGGTCGCATCGATCTCGTCGAAATATCCCTCCGAGTCCATCACGTAGTACTGGAGATCGGGGAAGATCGGCATATGCGCCACCGTCAGTTCGTCGCTATTGCCGCCACCGCCGAGACAGCCCGCAACGCCGAGTGCGGCTGCCGAGCCGACACCCGCGAGATAAGCCCGTCGAGAACGTCGCGTAGTCCGTCGAGTCATTACTATTGCTACTGGCCTGTGGGCCTAAGATTCGGTGGATTTCGGTAAGCTCCGGTCCTACCAAAGACAGCCGGGGCTGCCTCAAACACTCGATACAGCGCCTGTCGGCAGGTTTTTCTACTGAAGAAACACTCTCGGAGGGTCATATGTAGCGGCAAGAAATGAAGGAAGTCACATAGCAGACACGTGTATCCGCAGCGAGTCGTCGACTCGAAGGCGGAATCCGGCTTTCACTCCGAGGCGACTTCCCCGCTCGGCGGTTCGAGCGTCCCGGTAATTCGGCCATAGAGCCCGAAAATCTCTTCATAGCCGTGTTCGCTGGCGAGCACCGGCACGATGCCCGGCTCGTCGACGCGATGGGTGTACTCGGCGTCGCTCGCGAAGACCGCCCCATCGGGGATCTCCTGGAAGTTGGCGTAGTTGACGTGTGGCTCGCCGCCGCCCTTGGGGACCTCCTCGATCCCCTCAACGACGGTTGCGGGCGTGAACGTCGGCGGCTCGTCGTCCAGCGCGCCGTGGGCCCGAAGGAACGCCAACGTCGATTCGAGGCCGAACTCGACGGCTTGCTGGCTGCCTTGGCGGCCGACCTCGACCGAGACCGAATGGGGAGCCACCGAGTCGAGCGTCGTCGACCGGAGGCCACCGGCATCCAGGACGTAGTCGACTGGCATGGCCGTCACAGTCCGGCGGACCGAGTCGGTCAGCTCGCTGTAGATCGCAAACGGCGGCGGCACGCTGTGGGAGGTGTGGATGGCGAAGACCGCATCCATATCGTCGACGGCCGCTACGATCTCCGGCGCAAGCGCGCGTTCGTACTCGTCGCTGTCGGTGTCGCCGGGGAACGCCCGGTTCAGATCGGTGTCTGTGTAGCGGACGCCTGCTTCGAGTGCCGGTTCGTTCGCGATGATCAGCCGCACGATCCCCTCGCCCGCCGTTTCGTCGGGATCGGGAAGCAGGTCGGCGAGCCGCCTGACGATCCGCTCACCGGCTGGCTCGTCACCATGTAGCCCGCCGACGACCGCAACGCGGGCCGACCCCGCAGCCCCACGCTCGATGATTTCCATACGGTCACTACAGGTGACGGGAAAATAAACCCGGCCGTTTAGTCTCGGAGACAGTCCGTTCCAGCCGGGGCGTCGAAGGCGAAACGATCGGTCGACCGAGGGCGAGGCGACCGTCGACGCCACCGGCTCTCGGAGCTCGGGAGCCAACTTCAGCACTTCGGCCTGGAGTTCCGTGTCGAGTTTATCCAGGAGCGAGCCACACGAGCCAACTGTTCTCGGAAACCCAACAAAAACGGGTGCGTACAGCGGTCGAAGAAGGCTATTACGACACGGCGCGAACCTGTTCGTTGACGGAGCTCGCCGGGGAGGTCGGCATCGCCAAGTCGACCTGTAGCGAAACGTTACACCGCGCCGAGGAGACGGTAATCAAACAGTTCATCGAAGACCTGCCGACGCCGATCGAATCGGACACACGGATTACTGCGCCGGAGTAGCCGCCGCTGGTCGACAGACGAAAGATCAATCAAAACAGCCGCCACTTTCGGCGCTGCTGTTACAGTTTGTTCGGTTCGGAAAATGCTCCGACGGGGATTTGAACCCCGGTCATTACCGTGAGAGGGTAATATGATTGGCCGGACTACACCATCAGAGCGTGCTGACGCGTTCTGCTGAACGCATCCTACAGTATCCCGGTGGTGAACAAAACAGTTGCGCTTTCGGTGCCCCTGTGTGGCGGGCTGTCGACCCACAAAACCACACGACGCCATCCGGGATCGGCCACAACCCGGTCCCACCCGAATCCTCTGTCGGCCCTTACTCTCTCCAGGACTATGGCATGTGAACAACACACAATATGTGCTGTTGTGCAGTATCCATAGATATACTTGCTGAAATATAAGCTTCGAGGATCTGTCCGGCCAACTCACGAGGAATACTGATCGGAGTTCAGTATCGAATAGAAAAATCCTTCAATGCGGCTGTTCGTGGTTACACCATCTAGGTGTCGACCGAATGGCAAACATGGAAACGGCGACGTTCGAGACTGAACTGAGTCTGTTTAAATACGACAATTTAGAGCAGCTACCGGCCAGCTATCGGGAGCTGACCGAGGCCGACCGAACCCGGCGGATCGAGGCCGACCGAACCCGGCGGATCGAGGCCGCCCTCGACGAGCTGGGCGACGACGTGGTGATTCTCGGCCACAACTACCAGCGCCGCGAGATCGTCGAGCACGCCGACTTCATCGGCGATTCGTATGCGCTGAGCAAACGCGCCGCCGAGGCCGACGCCGAGTACGTCGTTTTCGGCGGGGTGACGTTCATGGCCGAATCCGCCGACATCATCACCGACGACGACCAAACCGTGGTCCTCCCCTGTATGGAGGCCTCCTGTCCGATGGCCGGGATGGCCGAGGCCCTGCAGGTCGACGCCGCGTGGGAGCAGATCACCGCCGCAGACCCCGCCAGCGAGATCATCCCGATCACGTATATGAACTCGTATGCCGACCTGAAGGCGTTCTGCGCCGAACAAGGCGGCCTCGTCTGTACCTCCTCGAACGCTCACAAGGCCTTCGAGTGGGCCTTCGAGCGCGGCGACAAGGTACTCTTCCTTCCCGACAAACACCTCGGCGAGAACACCGCCCACCGACTCGGGATGGAGGATTCGATCGCCGAGTGGAACCCGTGGGACCCCGAGGCCAAGGACGCCGACGAGCTCGAAGACGCGGAAATCGTCCTCTGGGACGGCTACTGTCAGGTCCACGAGCGATTCACCGCCGACCACATCGCCCAAGTCCGTGACGAACACCCAGAAGCCAACGTCGTCGTCCACCCCGAGTGTCGACGGGAGGTCGTCGAGGCCGCCGACGTGGTCGGCAGCACCGCGACGATCACCGAAGTCGTCGAAAACGCCGACCCCGGCGAGACGTGGGCCATCGGCACCGAAATCCATCTGGCCAAACACCTCGACCGCTGGCATGACGACGTGAACGTCGTCCCGCTCTGTGGCGATGCCTGTATGGACTGCGATGCCATGCGGCAGATCGACCCCAACTATCTGACGTGGGTGCTCGAAGAGCTGGCAGCGGGCCGTGAACACAACGTCATCGAGGTCGCCCCCGAGGAGAAGGAACTCGCGGGCCTCGCCCTCGACCGAATGTTGGAGCTATAGATGTCGGGAGAGCCGACTTCCATTGGCGACTCCGGCCCACGCACAGCCGACGTGCTCGTCGTCGGCTCGGGAATCGCTGGCTGTGCGGCCGCCCTCGCCGCGGCCCGCGAAGACGAGGAGGTCCTGCTGGTGACCAAAGCCAGCGAACCCGAGGACGCCTCCTCAGATTGGGCACAGGGCGGCATCGCCACCACCCGTGGCGACCCCGAATCGCTGAAAGAAGATATCATCGAGGCCAGCGCGAATACGGCCGACCCCGAAGCCGTCGACGTCCTCGTCGAGAACGCGGCTCCCGCAGTCCGTGACGTCCTGATCGACACCCTAGAGATCGACTTCGACACCCTCGGGGCCGACTACGACTTCGCCCGCGAGGCGGCCCACTCGGCCGATCGGATTCTCCACGTCGACGCCTCGACGGGCCAACACGTCTTGCGGCCCTTCCTCTCGTATCTCAGTGAGGTCGACAACGTCACGATCCTCGAAGACACGACTGCGCTCGAACTCATTCGCCACGAGGGGCGGGTCCACGGCGCGCTCCTGGATACCGAACCCGACGGCAAGCCCGTTTTTGCGGGGGCAACAATTCTCGCTACGGGTGGGATCGGCGACTGTTTCGAGGACTCGACCAACCCGGCTGGCTCGACCGGCGACGGGATCGCCATGGCGTTTCTCGCCGGAGCCACCGTCGAGGACATGGAGTTCGTCCAGTTCCACCCGACCGCCGCCGCGGTCGACGATCCGTTCCTGCTGAGCGAGGCCGTCCGCGGCGAGGGGGGCGTCCTTCGCAACGAAAACGGCGAGCGGTTCATGCCCGACTATCACCCCGACGCCGAACTCGCGCCGCGGGATGTGGTCGCCCGCGCGGTCCAGGACGAGATCGACGCCACCGGCTCGGTCTCCCTCGACGTCTCGCCGCTCGACGACCCCTTCGACGAGGTGTTCCCGAACCTTGCGTCGACCTGCGAAGAGCGAGGCGTCGACTGGCGTGAGGGGATTCCGGTCGCCCCCTGCGAGCATTTCCTCTGTGGCGGGATCGCGGTCGACGACCGCGGCCGCGCCAGTCTCGATCGCCTGTATGCGGTCGGCGAGTGCGCCCGGACCGGCGTCCACGGCGCGAACCGGCTGGCCTCGACCAGTCTACTCGAAGGCCTCGTCTGGGGCCTCCGTGCTGGCGAGGACGCGACCGGCCACGACCCCGCGGCGATCGAGATCCAGCGACTGCGGAACAGCGACCCCGCACTCCCCGAGCGGTTCGCCGCCGAGAAGTTCCACCGCCTGCGGTCGATCACGAGTGCGGAACTCGGCCTGCGGCGGACAGCCACGGGGATCGACAGCGCGCGGGGCGTCCTCCGGCGACTCAAAGGCGAGGTTGACGCCTACACGCGCACCCGGACCTCCAGGAGCCTCTATGAACTCCGCAACGCCACGGTTGTCGCCATCCTGATCGCCAACGCCGCAGCCGACAGCGACGAGAGTGTCGGCTGCCACTATCTCGAAGACGGCAGCCGAGAACAGACTCCGACAGCCGAAGCAGGGCCGAACTAATGCTCACGAGCGACCGGATCGAGCGCTGGCTCCGCGAGGACGTCGGTCACCACGACGTGACCAACGACGTGCCCGGCGAGACGACGGGTCGACTCGTCGCTAAAGAGGCCGGGACTGCTGCGGGGATCGAGGCCGCTGCGGCCGTCTTCGAGTATCTCGACGTGTCGACCGAGACGCCGGTGGCCGACGGCGAGGCGGTCGCGGCTGGCGAGACCGTGCTCCGAACGACCGGTCCGGCCCGCGAGACGCTCCGAGCCGAACGCGTCGCGGTCAATCTCGCCGGACACGCCTCCGGGATTGCGACGGAGACCCGACAGGCGGTCGATCGCGCCCAGGCGGTCGATCCCGAGGTCCGGATCGCGGGGACACGCAAGACGACTCCAGGACTGCGGGGAATCGAAAAGCGCGCGGTCGTCGCTGGCGGCGGCGACACCCACCGGTTGGACCTCTCGCATATGGTGATGATCAAGGACAACCACATTGCCGAACTCGGCCTCGAAACCGCCGTCGAGGAGTTTCGCGAGCGCGTCTCCTTTGTGACGAAAATCGAAGTCGAGGCCGAATCGGCCGCTCAGGCCCGGCGGGCGGTCGAGGCGGGAGCCGACATCGTTCTTCTCGATAATTTCACACCAACCGAATTGAGCGAGGTAGTCGACAGCCTCGCCGAGACGATCAAAGTCGCCGACCGCAAAGTCCTCATCGAAGCCAGCGGTGGGATCACGGTCGAGTCGGTCGCCGACTACGCCTCCACTGGCGTCGACATCATCTCGATGGGCTCGCTGACCCACTCCGCCGACAGCCTCGACTACTCGTTCCGTACCGGGTAGTAACCGTTTACCGACAGGGTAGCCACCGCCTACTCCTCGGCAGGGACCGTCTCACCGATCTCGACGGAATCGCCGACAGCGATCTCTGCGCCCCATTCGGACTGTGGGACAATCGTATTCAACATCAACCGGAAGTCGTGATCGAACCAGTCGCCGCCGCTCCACTCGGGCATCGTTTCGGCCCGTTTCTCGACGAACGTCGACTGAAATCCATCGTACTCCTCGCCTGTATCCGGATCGCGCGATGGCACCACACACCGCTGACAGGGGTTGACTCCGCGGAAGGACACGTCACCGATCGAAAACTCGACGTGGTGGTCCCGGTCGGCAAACAGGTGATCCTCCCAGAAGGCCGGGACGCCACCGAGTTCGATGTTTGGCCGGAGCCGACGGCGCATGCTGTCGGTGCTGATCCTGTCGAACCACCCGGCGACCGTCTCGATCGTCGCGGTGCTGATGATCGTCGGTCCCGAGGCGTGGGTATCGTCGGGGAACCCACCGTCGGGATCACGCGCCAGCGAAACCGGGTAGCCGACCTGGTCGCTTAGCCAGTCGACGGCCGCCCCGGCGTCGGCCAGTTCCTCGGCCGTGAACTGCTGTGGCTCCGTCTCGGCCGTCGAAAGCTCGACAGCGTCGATCCGCGCCCCGTCGCCCTCGTAGGTCGCCCGAATCGAGTGAATCCGCCGTTCTCGCTTCCCGTTGACGTAGGTGTCGTCGCTGTCGAACAGCGCGAACTCCCGGTCGCCAGCCAGTCCGCCGTTGTCGACGATCGAGACCGACTCGACCGACCGCCCGTCCAATGATTTGATCGGATAGATTGTCAGCCGATCGACTGTCGGCGAAAGTGCTGCCATAGCTATCCATTCGACGGCAGTTTGAAAAACGTCCCGTCAGAAACCGCTTATTCGTCGTCTTCGTCGTCGGAGAGGTCGATGTCGGCCTCGGCGAAGACGTCCTCGATCTCCTCGACAGTCAGCGTCTGGTAGCCGTCCTCGACGGTCACCGTCGAGATGCTCACTTCGCTCGGACCGAGTTCGTCGTTGGCAACACGGAGGGCCCGTGCAGCGAGTCCGAGTCCGGTCCCGAGGTCGACTTCCTCGGTCCATTCCTCTTCGAGGAACTCCTGGATGTCACGGCCCGAACCGCCGATGACGGTGGCCTTCCACTCGTTAGGCGTCCCGGAGGGGTCGGCTGCGAACAGTCGCGGGGTGCCGTTCTGGATGCCACCAACGAGGAGGGCTGCCCCGTAGGGTCGGGTGCCGCCGCGCTGGGTGTTCTCCTGGACGTGGTCGGTGAGGTCCTTGGTCAGTGCCTCGACGTCGATAGGCTCGCCGAAACGGAGCCGGTTGACCTGGCCCTGTCGGCGGGCGAAATCGACGAGCTGTCGGGCGTCGGCGACGTGGCCCGCGCTGGCCGCGCCGACGTGGTCGTCGAGCTTGTGGAGCTTTTCGATGCTCTCGGACTCCATCAGCGGCGATCCCGCCCGGCTCTGGGCGGCAAGGATCACGCCGTCGCTGGTTCTGAGGCCGACGCTCGGTGCGCCACGGGAGACCGCCTCGCGTGCGTACTCGACCTGATAGATCCGGCCATCGGGCGAGAACAGCGAGGTGCCCCGGTCGTAGGCCTGCTGATCGTTACCTCTCATTGCGACCTCCGCGTGAACCGACGTCCGTACTGATTCATCTGCTCTGTGCTATGGGGTCAGACAGGAAAAACCCTTGCTACCCGGTTAGTTCTCGGGGGGCTGGCTGTTGGCGACCGAACTCCGACAGCATCTTCGACCACGTTTCGGCGACGACAGCCTCCGAACATCGGGTCGGATCGCTGTAGGGTTGGACGAACAGCCCGGCGGCCTTCCCCGCCGCCAGCGCGTTCCCGACATTGATATGGTAGTCATCGATTAACAGGTCGCCGTCGAGCCGCCCCTTGTTCTGTGGGACCTCCTGGATGATCCCGTCGTGGGGGATCTCGTGTTCGTCGAGCCACTGGGCGGTAAGCGGGTGGCTCTCGGGCGGTCGGTGGGTGGCGATCCGAACCGTATGGCCCTGGTGGTCGAGCCAGCGGGCGGCCTCGGCGGCCCCCGCGATCGGCTCCATCCCCAACAGGAACCACTCGGGCCGTTCGTCGAGCGCCCGCCGGATGAGGTCGCCGATATCGAGGTCCGTCCCGGGGACCGAAAACGACCACTCCGTGATCGCATCGCGGGTGAGCGCGACACCACACTCGTCGTCGATATAGTCGAGGAGCCGCGGTACATTGTCACAGAGCGTCCCGTCGACGTCGAGCAGCACGGTCTTTTCGGTGGTCGTATCGAGCCGAACAGTCATCGAACGGATGTTGGGCCGAACAGTCCTGAATCTATCTGTTTCGACGGGTACTTCTCGACGGCAACCCGGCCGAAAAGGGGTCTTCGGGGTCGTGTTTCACGCTGCCCTTATAACTCTCGGAGGAGCCGCAGTTCGTCCAGGAGACGACCGGAAACCGACGGTTCCGGATGGCCAACAGCTTCGTTACGCCGATCCCGCTCGTAGCGGTATCGTTGGGTTCCGTCTCCAAGGCCCGCGTTTTGGATATCCGCATCGGCCTGTTCAGGTATGGCAAAGGGAGAGCGTGTGCAGCCGGAAAACGGTTATGGTGGCTTCAACGACGCTCGTACTCGACGAACGAAAAGCCCTCGTGGTCATCGCGGCTCCGCTCGATCCACTCACTCCGGTCCCACGACGGGAATCGGGTGTCACCCTCGTAGGCATCATGGATTTCGGTGAGAATCAGTCGGTCCGCCCGTGGGAGGAACTGCTCGTAAATCGTTGCACCACCGATCACGTAGACCGTCCCGCTATTCCCAGCGGCCTCTCCGGCAGCTTCGACGGCCGCCTCGATGGAGTCGACAACGACGACCGAATCCGGAAGCGCTGGTGACCCGCGACTCAAGACGATGTTCGTCCGGTCCGGCAGCGGGCCACCGATATCCGCCGCAATGGACTCGTAGGTTAGTCGGCCCATAACAACGGGATGGCCCGTGGTCGTCGCCTTGAAATGCCGGAGATCAGCTGGCAGGTGCCACGGCATCTCGCCGTCGACGCCGATCACTCCGTTTTCGGCAACCGCCGCGATTAGGGCGATCTCGGGGGGAGCGTCGGTCGACATGGTCACTCCGCGACCGCGAACCGAATCCCCTCGGCTGGGTCGTAATCCGTGAGCTGAATGTCCGCAAAATCGAGCGCGTCCAGCGGTTTGTCGGCGATCTCGATGGTCGGGCGGGATCGCGGCTCCCGTGAGAGTTGGGTGAGCAAGCCGGGGACGTGGTCGTAGCCCTCCGTCTCGTCGGTTTCGTCGGGTGCGGTCTCGGTGAGCCACGCGCGGACATCGAGATACTCGTCTCGTGTGTCGACCCCACCGAGCCGCCGTTGGAGTTCATCGAGGTTGTCGGCGTACCACTCCCCGCGGTCGCCCTCGCCACAGTAGACGTGGGCATCGACGATTGTGTGGCCGAACTCGCCGACCTCAAAGCCGGTCTCCTGGGCGACGGCGTGGGTCAAAAGCGAGTAGGCCGCGATATTAAACGGGACGCCGAGGGCGATATCGCCCGACCGTTGGGTCAGGTGACAGTTGAGCCGGTCGCCCTGTACGTTAAAGACGAAGGTGTAGTGGCAGGGTGGCAGTGTGCTCACCGCGGCGTTGGCGGGATGCCACGCCGAGACGACGAGGCGTCGGCTGTTTGGCGACTCCTGGAGCGTGTCGACGACGTACTGGATCTGGTCGAAGGTGCCGTCGTCGTTCCGCCAGCGGTGGTCCTCCTCGGGCCAGGCCTCGCCGTCGAGCCCGTCGGTAGGCACTGGATACCGCCGCCAGAACCGACCGTAGGCGGTGTCTAATCGCCCCTCGTCGTCGGCCCAGGCGTCCCAGATGCCGGTCTCCTCGCGGAGCGAGCGGATGTGTTCCTCCCCGGAGAGATACCACTTGAACTCGTGGATCAGCGAGTTCCACCGGAACCCAGAGAGGTCCTTCGTTGTGAGGAGCGGGAACCCTTCCTGGAGGTCGACGGTGTAGGACTGACTGAACGACGCGATCGTGTCTACGCCGGTCCGGTTCGGCTTGTAGTTGCCGCCCGAGAGCGTGCTGTCGACGAGATCGAGATACTGCTGCATGGTGTGGGTGCCGCGAGTGCGGCTGTTAGCAGTAGGAAACAAGCCGATCTACAAGTGAGTATCGGACCGCAACACGTCACTTACACTATCGAAATGCCGCATCTAGCAATGCCTCATAAACGGGTTCATAGGCCGCTGCAACCCTTTTCGGATCATCTCGTTCGTCGCTCGTGAGGGGATGGAGGTCGTGTGCCGACACCGGCTCGATCATCTCGACGACGCGATCGACACGCTCTTCGAGTTGTCCCTCTCGGGCGCTGCCGCTTGCGACCTCGCAGGCTTTTAAATATCGATCACCGTCGTAGATCCGGGCTCGCGTCGGTCCAACGACCGCGACAGCATCGAAGTCGATACCCGCTACGGGCAGCGCAATATCACTGTAGGATTCGACGACTGCCGGATCGGTCTCGGCGATCCGCTCGGTGACACGCTCGAAGGCCGGGAGATACCGCTCGGCCATCAGCTCGTTGAACCCATCGACGGTCCGGACTCGTGGCGCATCATCCAGCCGCAGCGCCTCGAACAGTGGGTCGGAAACGAGCCCTGCATCTTCGGCCTCGCCGTTGACGACGAACTGCTGGCCCTCGGCCGTCGTCACGCGGTCGGCCAGAAACGTCCGCCCGCTCTCACCGAGTAATCCGGTCCGATCGGGGGTTGGTCGCCAGAGTCGATGGACGGGGTTGAGTCGTTCTTCCTGGAACTCCTCATCGACGCCCTCGCTGGCCGCCGCGGTGAGTGTCGCGGTATCCTTTCCGTACAGCCGACCTTCGGCCAGTGCGGTCGCCACGTCGTCGTGGTCGAACCAGTAGTCGTTGCCCGCTCGCGGTTTGAAGCCGACCGCATCGGACAGCGAAGCGAGCAATCCAGCCGCGAACGTCGTCTTGCCCGCGTCGACGCGGGCGTCACCAGCAACTAACAGTTTCATAGTATGGTCTGAACGGTATTAGGCGTCGACTACTCTTCGGCCGAGTCGGATTTGAGCCCGTAGTAGCCAGGCTCCTCGTCGCTCGGGGGTTCGGCGATCGCCAACTGCTCGGAGTTGCGCATGATCCACGGAATCGCCCAATCGAGCAGGATGTCTTCGACGCCCTCGTCGATCTCGGCGTCGACCTCTAGGCCCTGTAGCAGGCGAGCGATTTCGTAGACGGAGTACATCATATCCTCGTCGAGCAGTTCATCAGGGGTATAGAAATCACAGGGATACAGCTCCTCGAAATCGTCTTTGGGTCGTGGCATACACGGCAGTAGGGCTGCTGGCGGGGAAAACTGTGGGGGTTTGGTATCGCGGACGACAGCGCCTGCGCTGCCGCTGGCGGTGTAGCGTCACAAAAAATGGTGTGAACTGCCCCGTTACTCGAATGCCTCGACGGCCTGTGCGTAGCGTTCGCTCGGTTCGTTCCAGTCGACGACCTCGAAGAAGGCGTCGATGAACCCGCCGCGGTCGGGTCCGAACTGGTAGTAGTAGGAGTGTTCCCAGACGTCGAGTGCGAGAATCGGGTGACCGCCCCAGATCGCGCCCTGGTCGTGTTTGTCGACCACGACGTTCCGAAGCTGGTTCGAGAACGAATCGTAGACGAGCAGCGCCCAGCCACTGGCGTTTTTGGCTGCGGCTTCGAACTCGCCTTTCCAGGCCTCGTAGGAGCCGAAGTCCTCTTCAATTCTCTCGGCGAGGTCGCCGGACGGCTCGTCGCCGCCCTCGGGGGACATGTTCTGCCAGAACAGGTCGTGGAGAATGTGACCCGAGGAGTTGTGGGTCACGTTCCGAATGGCTCCGCCGCTGGAACTGAAGTCACCGTTCTCGCGGTTCTCGGCCAGCTCCTCTTCGGCCGAGTTCCAGCCGTTGACGTAGCCCTGATGGTGGGTGTCGTGGTGCCAGGTCAGGATCTGTTCGTCGATGTGCGGCTCAAGGGCGTCGTAGTCGTATGGAAGTGGATCTAGTTCGTAGCTCATGTGTAATACCTCTATTTCTATATTGTCTCGATTGCTGTTAAAGCTTGAGGAGTAGTTCGGTAACAATTGGCACATAAACACCGGCAAATAATGTATTTTGGTCGCAATCGAACAACTACGTAAGCAAAATAGTTTCCTCAATCGTGTCAGCCTGCCGGTTCGATCCTACTGGATCGACCGGCCCTGACACTGCTCGAACCGCCGGGCGACGTCGTCCCAGTTGATGACCTCGAAGAAGTTCTCAACGTACTCCCCGCGGTTGTTCTCGTACTGGAGGTAATAGGCGTGTTCCCACACGTCACAAACGAGGATCGGCGTGGTAGCCTGCGGAGTCTGGTTCTGGTGGTTTTCGGCCGCCGCGATGAGCAGCTCGTCGCTGGCGGCATCGTGGCACAACAGCCCCCAGCCGGAGCCTTCGACGCCACCCGCGGCCGCCGAAAACTCCGATTTAAAGGCTTCAAACGAGCCGAAATCCTGCTCGATCTGATCGGCGAGATCGCCGCCGGGCTCGCCGCCACCGTCCGGATGCATATTCTCCCAGAAGATGGTATGGTTGACGTGACCCGACAGATGGAACGCCAGTGCCCGCTTGACGCTCTTGATATCGCCGAAATCCTCCGAATCCCGCATCTCTTCGAGTCGGTCGCGGGCGGCGTTCGCGCCGTCGACGTAGCCCTGATGGTGTTTGTCGTGATGGAGTTCCATGATCCGTGAATCGATGTGCGGTTCGAGTGCGTCGTAGTCGTACGGGAGGTCTGGTAGTTCGTACGTCATGCTTTTGAGATGACGGTCGAATCCTCCCTAAACTTTCGGTGTGTTAACATTTTCGTGGAGAGTCCCAGTCGAAGGACAGTACGGGAGTTCTGTCAGGCATCCGGAGTCGTCTCGTCCTGCGAGGGGCGGTGGCGGTCGACGACGGTCATCACCGGACTCGCTGCCACACCGTGGACGACGACCGAGGCTAACACGACGAAACCGACGAACGCCCACAGCAGCTCCGCGGCCACTAGGAGTTCGAGTTCCTGGAAGGAGGCGTCCGCCAGCGCATAGGAGAGATAGTAGAACGAACCGATCCCTCTGATGCCGAACGACGAGATCACCAGCCGGTCGACCCATGGGGCCGAGGAGCCGAGAAAGCCGACGACACCGGCCAGCGGGCGGACGACGAGCAGGAAGCCGAGGCCCAGTAGGGCCGCCTCCCACGTCAGCGGTGCCAGCAGGCCGCTGGCGATCGCACCGCCGAACAAAACGAGAACCGTCGCCATCAGGAGCCGTTCGACGACTGCCGCGAAATCGTGGAGCTGGTGGTAGTAGCCGTGCTCCCACTCGAATCGGCGGAGTTCAAGGGCGGCGACGAACACGGCGAGAAAGCCGTAGCCTCCGGCGAGTTCTGTCAGACCGTAGGCGAACAGTGTCGTGACAAGCGCTTCGCCCCCGGCCATGAGTTCGGCCTGCTCGGAGACCGCGGGGGCGTGAAAGACGAGTCGAGCCATCAGGTGGCCGATGACGACACCAAACAGGAGGCCGACGACGATCCGGTAGCCGACGTCGACGAGCCCCCAGTCGACCAACCAGCCGACCCCGTCGACCGCACTCGCCCCCGCGGCGGCGATAGCGAGGTAGGTAAACGGGAACGCCAGCCCGTCGTTGAGTCCCGCCTCGGAGGTGAGCGCAAAGCGAATCGAGCCCCACTCGTGGACGTCGGCGGCCTCGACTTCCATCTCGGTCAGCGGCGCGCCAGCCTCGACATCGGAGGCGAGGACTGGATCGGTCGGTGCAAGGACGGCCCCAAGGAGGATCGCCGTCGCCGGGTGGAGGCCGAGCAGTAGCCAGCCGAGCACCGCCACGCTGGCGATCGACAGCGGCATCGTGATCCCGATCAGCCGCCACGTCGCCGTCCACGACTTCAACCCGAACGGCCGGTCGATTTTCAGCCCGACGCCCATCAGCGCGATGATGACCACCAGCTCGGTCAGATGCTCGGTCAGCGTCGACTCCGCGACCGGGTCGACCGCAGGAACGGGAGCAATCCAAAACAGCAGGGCTCCAAAACCGACGTAGAACATCGGAAACGACAGCGGTTTGTCCGCCAGTAGCCGCGGTAGCACCACTGCCCCGAGCAGTGCGACCGCGACGACAAGCATCCCGAGTTCGTAGCTACTCATCCCCACGTCCGTTCGACGTCCACGCTGAAAACCGGCGTGTCGACTTCGCCGACCTGTTGGTTACTACGGAGCTGTGTTTGTAAAGGTCGAAGTCGCCAAGTGCTGCTAACAGCCGCCTCTGTGGCCCTGGGTTTGATCGTCGTAGTGATCGTCCGCGACACCTCGATGATCATCAATACTCTCGCGATGGTCGTCAGTGATCTGTCGGCCGTCGTCACCGAACTCTCGGTGGTCGTCGATCCCCATATACTGGCCCATATCGTCGACGGTCAGTCCCATATGTGTCGCCATCTCCTCGACAGGCGGCCCCATATGCCACCCCCGTGCGTCGACGGTGTCAGTACCCATGTGGGTGTCCATCCACGCAATCCGATCAGTCCGGTCGACGACCGGCTGGTCGGCGTCGACCGTCTCGTTGATCCCGACCGGGTCGCCACCGTGAGCGCTGACGACCGGCACCGCCAGTGCGACTCCGAGGATTGCGAGCGTTACGAGCAGCCAGCGTCCGACTGTGTTGGGTATCATTGTGTGTCGCCTCAGATAGTCATACGAGGGTCGAATGGTTATCCCAATGGGTGTGAACACAGCGAGGAGATCCTCCGAGAACGTTTTTACTGGCTTCTAATCGTTTCCTTGTGATCGGACCGTTCGTCGCTGCCGAATTCGCCCGGTCGGTGGCTGAGAGCTATTGTCGGTTCGCTTGGAGGTCGTCGCTCGGGTAGACCCGGTAGGTTCGGCCCTGTCGTTCCCGGTACAGCAGTCCCCGGGATTCGAGATCGCTCACCGTCTGGCTCACCTTGCTCTTCGAGAAATCGGCCCGGTCCCGGAGTTCGATCTGTGTGACACCCGGCGAGTCGATCACCGGTTCGAGTACGCGGCGTTCGTCCTCCGGAAGGAGATCCAGGACCCGTTTCTGTGGATGGGCCTCGGGATTGATCGACTCTGGCTCGGCTGTCGACTCGTCAGCTGCCGGGTCACCAGCCGCCGCAGTCGATGTGGACTCTGTTCCCTCCGGCCCTGTGTCGGCTGTGCTCGACTCGACGTCGACATCGGACGGCTGAGCGTCGGCAGTTGTCGATTCGTCGACTGCTGCTGTGGGTGGGGTGGCTGTGGGGTGTGAATCCGCTTCGCTCGACAGTTCCGCCCGGACCAACAGATAGCCTCCACCGATCACGGCCACAATCAGGAGCGTTCCGACGATCAGCCAGAGGGGGTCCGGTCCGTGCATCGATCCCATCGACGTATCCATCATCGGTCCCATTGCCCCATCGACGGCGCGACGCCGCTGGTAGGCCTGCCAACTGTAGCTCCCGCCAACGATGAGAACAACCCCGAGAAGGACGCCGACGGCTGTATCCGCCTGGCGACGGTTCATCTATCGACTCCCGGCCCTATCGAGTGTCTGCCCATAGCCACGCGTTTGTGATCGTCCGGCGAATCAGTTGTGGTTCGTTCCGGTCGAGTTCGGTTCAGTCGGCTTATTCCCCACGTGCGGCCTCAAACATCGCAATCGCCTTCTCGCGGCGGTCGCTGTGGTCCACAATGGGGTCGGGATAGTCGGGCGCGGCGTTCCGCCGCTGGGTCAGCGACGCCTCGTGCCAGGTGTGGATGATCTCCGGGTCGGTATCCCGTAGTTCCGCTACATATGTCTTGATATACTCCGCGTCAGGATCGTAGCGTTCGCCCTGCGTCATCGGATTGAAAATCCGGAAGTAGGGTTGGGCGTCGGTCCCCGTCGAGGCGGCCCACTGCCAGCCGCCGTTGTCGTTGGCGGTGTCGTGGTCGACCAGCTTCTGGCGGAACCAGTCGTACCCCTCACGCCAGTCGATCAGCAGATCCTTCGTTAAAAAGGAGGCGACGATCATCCGGACGCGGTTGTGCATAAAGCCCTCCGCACGGAGCTGGCGCATTCCGGCGTCGACGATCGGATACCCCGTTTTCCCGTCTTTCCAGGCCTCCAGGAGCTCCGCGTCGTTTTCCCATTCGATTTCGGTGTTGTACTCCTTGTAGTTCTTCGAGACCACCTCGGGATTGAACCACAGCACGTGCGTGTAGAAGGCCCGCCACGCCAGTTGGGACTGGAACTCCTCGATCGACGCCAGTTGGGCCTCGCTGGCCTCCTCGCGTGCCTCCTCGGTGGCCCAGTAGACCTCACGAATCCCGATAGTACCGTATTTGAGATCCGCCGAGAGCCGCGAGGTCGATTTTCGCATGGGATAGTCCCGATCCTCCTCGTAGCGGTAGATGCCGTCCTCGCAGAAGGCCGCGAGCCGCTTTCTGGCGGCGGCGGTACCAGCAGCCAGTAGCTCGGCTTCCGGCTGGTCGAACCCCAGGTCGGCGAGCGTCGGTAGCGAGCCAGCGTCGACACCCACAGCGTCGGCCTCGACCAGCTGTTCGGGCTCCGGGGCCGGGTAGGGATCGTCCTTCCCTCGGTCCTGCCACTTGCGGCCGAAGTAGGTAAATACCGAGTAGGGGTCGCCCGCGTTGGTCGTGATCGAGCCGGGTTCGTGGCAGATGGCGTCGTGGAACGACTCGCGTCGAATGTCGGCGGCCGCCAGCGCCTGCCGGACCGCCGCATCGCGCTGGCGGGCCAGCCCGGAGTAATCCGTGTTCCAGACGACGCGATCGGCCTCGACAGCCTCAGCCACCGCGGGAACAGCCTCACGTGGATCGCCGTGGCGAACGAGGAGGTCGCCGCCGCGGTCGCGATACCACGCCCGGAGCTCGGCCACCGCATCAAGCAGGTAGTCGACGCGCGGGGCTCCGGCGTGGTCGAGCACCTCGTCGTCGAAGACGAACAGCGAAACGACACTGCTGTCGGCCTCCCGTGCTGCCTCGGCGGCGGCTGCCAGCGCCCGGTTGTCCGCACCGCGGAGATCCCGCCGGTGCCAGTGGAGTTGCATACCGACACCACGGTCGGACCGATAAGGAAACTTGTGGAGTCCACACACGATGCCCGTCGTTCATACATGATGGCCGGATTCAATCCCGCTTGAACTCATAGCCGACTTTTTATGATAGTCTACGAAGTCGAACCTATGGTACTACACAATCCGGCTGTTCGATGGGGAATCGGGCTCTCCGGTGGACTCATCGTTATCGCGATCGCGTTCTTCTTTTTAAGTGGCACCGTCCAACTGGTGGCCTACGGGGTTGCCCTTCTCGATATGGTCGTCACGCCACTGATACTCAAAATGGCCGCCGAGGAGCAGTAACTCCTTTTAAATCAGTTAGTCGAAAACGTCGACGGGTCGTCGGCCAACGACTCGCGTCGCCCGTCGAGAATCGCAAACCGTTCGCCGCGTCGCCCTTCAAGCCAGTAGAGTAGCTGCTCGGCCCACCGGAGTTTGCGCGCCTTCAGCGGGTCGACCGACGGATCGTCGAAGTTCCAGCCGAGAAACCGCAGCTCCGCGGCCCCGAACGCGTCACTTATAAAGGCCGCCCGATCTCCGTCGGTAAAGCCGCCGACGTTCTCAATGGGGTCTCGGGGTTCGGCCTGTGTCGTCACGAGCATCCACTCGGGGTCGAACTGCGGGAGCCACTCCCGAAGCGTCGGGATGTTGTCGCCGTGAGCGTGGGCCGCGACCGGCGTACCGTCGTGGGTCAGTTCCCGAGCCGTCTCGACGTTCTTGTCGAGGTCGGTCACCATCAGGTCGACCGAGAGGCCGTGGTCGGCCAACACGTCGACCGCGGTCGAGGCGGCGACGATCGCGTCGACGCTTGCGGGCTCGAACGACGCGAGCTCGGCCGACAGCGATGGAGCCGCACCGACGACGGCGACCGTTGCCCCATCGAGATCGGCGAGTCGGTCGTGATCGAACGGGTGGGCCATCTCGGCGGCGATATCTCGGGCCGTCTCGTCGGCCGACCGATCGAAGCCGAGATCCGCGAGGATCGCCTCGTAAATCGGTTCCCACGTCGAAAAGCGACAGCTGTAGCTCATCGGTGAATTATAAAACCAGCCGAAAGAGCCGGTGGCTCATCGGCTGTGATATTGTATGGGCCGGATTGGCACAGAGTACCCCTACCCGAATGCCCCTCCGGCGTCCAATTGTTTGGTTTACCATGATCCGGCATAAGTTTTCTCTTAACAGCACGCCTTTCTGATACGTTCGACAACAGCGGATATCTGGCCGGAAACACCACTCAGACCCTCGGTAAGCTCTTCATAACTGGATTTCGTGCCAACTAATACCACCCGGTCGTCAGACGGGTGGCTGACGCAGTCGACGCCTACTGTCTCACAGGTATCGATGAGCCGGTTCCGTGTCTCACTGTCGAGGCCGGAGAGTTCGAAGACGCGTGTCACGCTGTTGTCGGCGGCAGTCTCGGTATCGTCTTTGTCAGCGCCGAGTCGGTCGAGATGACGGCGAGCCTCGCGGGGTGTCGTGACGTCGAGTTCCTGGAGACCGATCCCCTCGACCGTCTCCTGGAGCCGCGGCCGGGAGAACTCCTTGCCGATCAGGGCCGCATCCCGCGTTTCGGCCACGTCGTGGGTCCGGATCACGTGCGCGCCGCGCTCGACGGCCATCGAAGTCGCGGCCAGCGAGACGGCGAGGGCGTCGTCGGTGTCCCGACCGGCGACCGACCGGAGGAAGTTCTTCCGGTTGATCGAGACTAAAATCGGCTGGCCGTAGCCACGGAACTCCCGGAGCCGGTGGAAGGTTTCCCGATCGTCTTCGATCGTCTTGTCCTCGCTCCAGCCGCCGAAGGCGGGGTCGACGATCGTCTTGTCGGTCAGGCCGTTGAGCTCCAGCGCGTCGTAGATATCATCCACGTCCTCGACAGCACCCGGCCGTTCGAGGTCCGGCGGCGAAGCCATCTTGGCGACCGCAACGTCGTACTCCTCACAGACTTCGGGCATCTTCGGGTCGGCAAAGCCACAGATGTCGTTGACCATATCGAAGCCGCCCCTGATGGCGGCTTCGGCGACCTCGTGGTAGCGGGTCTCGATCGAGAAGACGGCGTCGCCGGAGACGCTTTCAATGGTCTCGAGGGCGGTGTCGAGCCGGTCGAGTTCCTCCTCGGCGGTGAGGACCTCGAACTGCTTGTTGGCCGATTCGAGGCCGACGTCGACGATGTCGGCACCCTCGTCGATCAGCGCCTCGTCGACGTAGGCGGCGGCCTCATCCGGGGAGTTGAAAACGCTCGGCTTGTAGGGGGATTCCGAGCTGACGTTCAGTACGCCCATGATTCGCGGGGGCTGGTCGTCACCGATCTGCAGCCCAGCGGCGTCGACAGTTCGCATACACTCACTGTGAACGCCGCCGACATAGGCGGTCCGGTCCGCCGGGAGTCAGTCTCTTTTTGTCGGCCGAGTTGCTACGTTCGCTATGGCAAAAGTCAGCGTCGGGCTTCGTGGCTGGCGGTTCGAGGAGAGCGAGATCTTCACCGACAACGAGGAGTTCAAACCGCTCGAAGAGATCCCGGAGGACCCACGCCAGCGACTGCTTCGCCTCTCGCGGCTGGTCGAACAGCCGTGTGACGCCTGCTACCTGATCCACGGCGAAGCCGACAAACAGCGGTGTAACCCATCGGCGTTCGTCTACGGCGAGCCGATGGACGAAGTGGTCCTCTGTGCTGACCACGAGCCGGAGTTCATCTACTGGTACCAAAACGACGGCGGCAGCGAGCTTCGCGGGGAGCCGGAGTTCGCCGACAGCTTCCACAGCTGGTTCGCCGACGGCAACCGGGCACCCGAGGGCTTCGGCGGCGTCGACCACGTCGAAACCGATCCCGAGGGCCTCCCCGAGCCCCCGAGCCCCGAGGAGCTCCAGGAACGACTCGAAGCCGACTACGAGCGCAGCGAGATAGACCTCCGGGAGTATATGGACGAAGCCAACAAATCGACCGAGGCCGCGGATCGAATCGATGACGAGGAACTCGACGAGCTGGACCTCGATACGAGCTATCCGACCGGCGACGAATGAGCCCCCGGCAACAGAAACCGATCGTCGTCGTGGTCGAACCCGAAACGCCGGGCAACGTCGGCACCATCGCCCGCGCGATGAAGAACTTCGGGCTTTCGGAGCTCAAGCTCGTCGACCCGCCCGAACTCGACCCTGACGGCGAGGCCTACGGCTTTGCGGGCCACGCCCGCGAGGACGTGCTGCCGAACGCCGAAGAGGTCACCCTCGACGAAATCATCGAGAACTACCACACGGTGGGCTGTACCGCGATTACGGGCGAGGACAGCCGCCGACACGTCAGGTTCCCGTTTACAACGCCGGTCGAACTCAGCGAGTCGCTGTCGACCGTCGAAACTCGAACGGCGCTCGTCTTCGGCCGGGAGGGGCGGGGCCTCCACAACCGCGAGATCGAGCGGCTCGACGAGGTGTGTTCGATCCCCGCCAGCGGCGAGTATCCAGTGCTTAATCTGGGCCAGGCAGCGACGATCCTCTTTTATGAGCTGCGTGAGCTGACTGTCGCGGAGACACAGCTTCCCGATGTCGACCACCACCGGGCCGACGAGTCGGATATCGAGCGGCTCTATGACTACTTCGCGGAGTTCCTAGATGCGCAGGCCTACAACGAGCGAAAAACGGCCAAGACACAACGGTTGTTCCGTCGACTCGTCGGCCGCGCTCACCCGACCGATCGGGAAGTCCACACTCTCCTCGGCGTGTTTCGGCAGGCGACCAACCGGCTCACGGGCGAGGAGGAGGGCCAATCGGAGGATGCTGAACCGCCGGACAGCCCGCAGTAGGAACATCCTACTCGACAGTAGGAACGACTTACCGCGGTCGGGTTCGGTACGATCGCTGCTGACTGGGCCCTTCCTAAACTGTTAAGCCCCTCTGTGGTCGAACGAGGGTATGGAACAATACATTCTCACCGGAGAGACGGAGCTTTCACCGGTTGTCGTGGTGACGACACTGCTGCTGATCGCGGCGTTCGTCCTCGGGTTCGGGAACCTGCTCGTGGGGACAGTACTGTAAGTCGGCCACACGCTGTCACAGCCGATTAGGGACCGACCGAAATTGTTTCCTCCGAGTAGTTCAATCCCCTCAACCAACTGCCACCAGTATGTCCGACCACGAACCCGGAACGCCGACAGTGCTCGTCGTCGACGATGAGGAGGATATCGCCGACATATATAGCCTCCAGCTCCAGGACCGCTATACGGTTCGCACGGTGTACGGTGGCCAGGCGGCCATCGAGGTGGTCGACGAGGACGTCGACGTCGTCCTGCTCGACCGCCGGATGCCGGAGTTGTCGGGCAACGAGGTCCTAGAACGAATCCGGGCCGACGGCTACGACTGCCGGGTGATTATGGTGACGGCCATCGATCCGGAGTTCGACATCATCGAGATGCCGTTCGACGACTACCTCTGCAAGCCGGTCGACAAGGAGACGCTCGTCGAGGCGATCGAACAGCAGCTCACGGCCAAACAGTACGACGAGACGGTCAGCGAGCTGTTCCGGGCCACCTCGAAACTCACGGTCCTGAAGGGCGAGATGAGCCAGGATGAACTCGAGGACTCCGAGGAGTATCAACGGCTCAAGGAGACGACCGACGCGATGCGGAGCGACGCCGAATCGCTGATGAGCGAACTCGACGACTTCGAGGCGGCGTTCAAAGCGATCGATCGGTCGTCGAACTAACTACTCCCGATTTTTGTCGGCATGCGAGCGGACCCAGAGTTCGCCGATCCGGGAGAGTTTGGTCCGGTAGGATTTGCCGACCTCCTCCTGTTCGATATACCCCTTCCCGCCGGGGCCGAGCCGGTCGACGTTGTAGATCACCTTCGAGCGGAAGCTGTCGGTGTACTCCTCGTTGAGATCCCGCGCCAGCGTCGAGGCCAACTCGCTGACGGATTCGAACTCGCCGTGTTCGCCCAGCGTGAACAAGACGAGCTCCTCGAAGGGTTTGACGCTCGAAAAGGAGGCCACGGGGAGTTCGACGATGTGGCTGTTGCCGATCTTCTTCGCACCGATAGTCACGCCGCGTTCGTCGAACTCCGAGAGCAGTTCGTTGATGCTTTCGAGTCTGGTCTCCATCCGCTCGCGGTCGAGATCACCGGCATCCAGGAGATCACTCAGCAGCTCGTGTTCGGCCCGGAGTTCCTCGGCGAGTTCGGTTTCGAGGTACTTCTCGGGGGCCGTGTAGTAAGTGTGAATCCGATCGCGGTCCTCCTGGCGTTCGACCATCACCGAGTGGGCCGCCGTCGCAAACGCGAAGCTCACGGGACGGGGCATCGAGCAGACGTTGACCCAGACCTCCGCGCCGCTGTCGAGCTGTTCGTTTATCAGTTCGAACGCACCCTCGAAGGCGGCGTCGTAGTCGTAGACGTCCTCAAGACGGATGCGCTCGGTCTCCGCGCCCAGGAGGTTCTGGAAATCCGTTTCGAGTTTGGTGGCGAGTCGGCGGGAGTATTCGACGTTGGCCTCGCTGCCGACCGCGCCCTCCAGGAGGATGACGTGGTCCACATCGAACTGATCGCGGATGAGCGGCGCAATAAGGCGGTCGTAGTCGAAGCCGACCGGAACGATGTGCGTCTCCATACTACTACGTAGCGATAACGCTTATAAAAACCACCAGTATCCGGACTGTTATTCCGGACTGGCTGAAAAACGGACACGGGCTGCAGCCGTGAGCTGCTTACTCGCCACTGGCTTCGTCCGCGTCGTCTTCGGGCATGATCTCGGTCGACAGCACTTTTAAGGGGATGTTGTGCAACTGCTGGCCGATCTCCTTGCGGGCGATCCGGCTGGCGTGTTCTTCCTGTTCGACGTTGAAGACGATCAGTTCGAGTTCGAGGGCGACCAGCGCTTCGTCGGCGGCGATGAAGGCGGGCGGCAGTTCCTCTCCGGAGGGCGAGGTTCGTGTCCCCATCTCGATTTCGACGTAGTTGAGATCCGGGTTCAGCATCTCACCCGTCTTCGAGATGGCGATTCGGACGGCCTCGTCCACTGTCTCGACATCGTACACGGGCACCGCAGCCTCGACGACGACTCGGCAGTCCATGGCACTAACTAGGCCCGCAGCGCGTATGAAACTTCGCCTACTTTCTCGAAAAAAGGAGTATCACCCGGCTGCCGTCGGTCAGTTTCCGCCGTTTCTGAGATAGTGAAAAACGTAGGTCTGGGCGTAGCCCGCATACTCCCCGCCGAACTGCTCGCGGATGGCCCGTGATGTCGAGACGTACCCACCCTGATCGCAGTCCGGATAGTGGTCGGCAATGGCGGTCTGAATCCAGGTATCGAGGGGGACGGCCTCGGTGAATCCCAACGAAAAGAGGAGGACGCAGTCGGCGACCTTGTTGCCGACGCCGACGAACTGGGCGAGGTGGTCGCGGGCATCCTCGTAGTCGAAATTGAGCGCGTCACGAGGGTCGACCTCACCGTCGGCGACCATCTCGGCTGTCCGCTGGACGTAGGGCGCACGGTAGCCTAAGCTCTGCTCCCGGAGTTCGTCTTCGGTTCGCGCGGCCAACTGGCTGGGGGTCGGAAACGCGTGGTAGGTTCGGCCGTCGAAGGCGATCTCGTCGCCGTACTCGCGGGCGAGTCGACGCTGCATCCCGTGAATCCGCGAGACGCGCATTTGGGCCGAACAGATAAACGAGACGAGACAGGGAAACACTGGATCACGAACGAGTCGCATCCCCGCATACTGCTCGAAGGCGCGATCGAGCAGCGGATCGGCCGGGGTGGCGGCCTCGATCGCCGTCAGATCGTCGTCGAGCCGCAAGAGATGTGTGAGGATCGGCACCGCATCGGTCGTCGACTCCCACTGAAGTTCTTCTCCTTCCTGGCGGACCCGAACCACGGCCTGCTCGTCTGAAACTGCGGGAATCGGTGGCACGACCGTCTCGTACCACGCACTGCCGCCGTAGGCTTCCGTTGTGGTGTACATCTCGCCGTCGGAGCGGTCCCACAGATAGCTCTGGCCGCTTTCGACGGTCGACTGGAGATCGAACGCGCCATCGAGATCCTCACACCGAATAACGCCCTGTTCCATTACCGCTTTTCGGACGTGTGGCCGTTTTTCCGTTTCGGTGTGACCGTCAGTCGACGCGCCAGGTAAAGAGGCTCTCGGCGACGTAGTTGAACACCATGCCGACGCCGATCCCGATCACGTTCGCGACCGTCGGCCACAGTTCGAGCCCGGCCACCGGCAGCGAGAACTGAACGACGCTCGTTAGTACGAAGAGGACGGCGAAGCCGACACCGAGCCCGACCGCCCGAACGAGGTGGGATTTCCCCCACCGGCGGCCGAACGCACCCAGGCCGAGTTTGCCGTTATCGGCGAAGGTCCACTGGTCGTTGACGACGAACATCGTCGAGATCGAGAGCTCCGCGCCGACCGCTTTCGCGGCCAGCGGTCCGAACCCGGCGGTCGTCGTCAGCAGCGCGACGATCGCGGTCTCGATGGTCGCCCCAAGCGCACCGACTGAGACGAACTTGCCGATCCGGGCGCGGTGGGTCAGCGCCGACAGCGGTGACTCAGTCGCCATTGTTCCCGGTGTAGGTGAGCTTCGATCGGGGGGTCGGCTGGATGTCCCGATATCGGGGGCTGGCCGCGATGGCGTCGGCCCGCCGACGGACATCCAACAGCGCCCGGCCGAGTTCGATCGTTGTCCATACCGGATCGACGGTCGAATCGGGGTGATCCTCCCACTCGACGGGGACCTCCCTGATCTCGTAGCCGAGCGAGCCCGCCACCGAGATGAACTCGAGGTCCCACGCGAACCCCGACTCGTAGCAGTGGTGGCCGATCTCGTCCCAGGCCTCAGCCCGGAGGGCCTTCGCGCCACACTGGTAGTCGTAACACTTCGTCGGCAGCAGTTGCCGTGCGGTGAAGGCGAAGGCGTCGCCGAGGAATCGTCTGGCGACCGTCTGGTGGTCGACGATCTTCGAGTCGGGATGGCGGCGCGAACCGATACTCACGTCGGCGGTCTCCCCGCGGACGTGGCCGACGATGGTGGCCAGCGACGAGGCGGGCACCGAGCCGTCGGCGTCGGCGAATGCGAGGATATCCGTCGAGAGCCCGTCGAAACCGTCCATGACCGCGCCGCCCTTGCCGCGGCGTTGGGCGACAGCATTGAGCTCATCGACGACTGGTTCGATCCGGGAACGTACCGCGTCGGTTGGGGCGTCGATCTCGACACGAACCGTCGACGGATCGAGCGTTGCTCGAATATCGTCGATATACGTCAGGAGAGCCTCGATATCCGGCTCGTAGGCGGGAATCACGACGCCAAGCGACTCACTCATGGTATCGTGTGAGACGCCTCCGAGTCGGTTGTTTCAAAAATACGGAGTAATGACTATTCATATACACGTTCGACGGGGTTCCGGCTCTTAATTCTGATGGATGCAGGTGGATAAAAACACGTCCAGGAGGAAGACAGAGACGAAATCCGTTAGAACGGCGAGAGGCTGCCGACAATCCACTGTGCCGGTGGCTCCTCGAAGGGCCACTGGCCACAGGTCGACTTATAAAGAGTGCCTCCGGTTTCCTGCTCGAAGAACTGCTGTTTGAGTCCCAACCGGTAGTGACACTGTTCGGGCTGGAGTTTCTCCCAGTAGATCGTCTCCATCGACGGCCACCCCTCGGGGTCTTCGGGCAGCGAGTCGTATTTCGGGACCTCCCATTCGTCGTGTTCGGCTTCGACCGCGTTCTGCAGCGGTGGGTCGGGAGAATCCGCAACGACCCACGCGAGGTTCCAGTAGCCGCTTGTCACGACCAACAAGAGGACACAGCCAGCAATCACCGACCGCCGGGAAGGCGTCGAGCCATAGGAGACCAACAACCCAACACCCAACGCGAGGAAGACGAAAAACAGGACGAGTTCGATCGCACCCTGAAACTCCAAGAACAGTTGGTAGCTGTAGATCACGCCGCCAGCAGCCACCCACCAGTATTCGGTGTAGTCGTCGGCGATGGCCTGGCCCCAGCCGTAGACCGCAAACGGGAGGATCAACACGCCGTAGCCGATCTGGATGACAAACATGAGTAGCCGACTGACTACAGTGTAGTTCTCGACGCCATAGATCGGTGCGAGGACGGCCTCGACGAACAGCGGTATCGTGTGGCCCTGTAGTACGAACGGAGCCACCGTGAGGACGGTCACGGTGAGCCCGCCGCCGATCGCCCGCCACATCCCATCGAAGCCGTTGCGCTGGAGGCTCATCCCGACGACGAGCAGGGCGATCGGTGCGCCGAGCTGCCAGAAGCCAGCCGCGGCCGCGCCCGCCGCACCCGCGAGAAACGGCCGGTCGTCGACCGCCAACAGCAGCGCGCCGACACCACAGAGGAAAACGAAATACTTCGGTCGGATTCCGGCGTAGGGAAACGAGTACACCGAAGTCAGGATGAACATCGTCAGGCCAGCGACGACGCTGGCAAAGCCGTCGTCGGTCAATCGGTGGGTCAGCACACCGACGAGCGTGATCCCGGCGACGATGGTGCCGACGGCGACGATCACGCTGAGGACGTGCAACACTGCCATATTGCCGAACGACAGCGCCGCCAGCACCACCGTCACGAAGTAGATCAGCGGCGGTTTGAGGTCCCAGATGTCGACGTAGAGGTCCGCGCCGTTGAGGATCGACCACCCCGCATGCTGGAACAGCGCCGAATCCTTGTTCACATAGAAGGGGTTCTCCGCAAACATGAGGACGGTTGCCACCGAGACCAGCAGCGTCGAGCCGACTAACAGGATCCGAAACCAGTGGGTGTCGACCTGCTCGTAGAGCGCCGCCTGACTCCGGAGCACCGTCGCAGCGTACTCTCGCATCTCTGCGTTGGTTTCTGCGAGCCGACAGTTAAACCTGTTTTCAGCGGTTCCGACTGACCGGGAAGCTCGTTACGGTTGGATTCTCGTTGAACCGCTCCAGGATGCGCTCGTACAACTCGTTTCTGACGCGCGTGCCGCGCCGTGGGTGGACGACGTACCGGAGTCGGAGTTCGACCCACGACTCGGCCTGGACGATGTTGACAGTCGGTCGGTCGGTGACTTCGAGTTCGACCGGCGTCTCGGCGAGTCGCTCGCGGAAGTCGGCGATGCGGTCGACCATCTCCTCGCCGATCACCTCGTCGGCCTCTTCGATCATCACCGATGAAGCCACGTCGAGATCCGTCTCGTAGGAGACCTGGATCGCCAGCTCGTTCCAGACGTACTCCGAGCCACCGCCGCCGAAGTTGGTGACTTCCGAGTCCAACACCGTGCTGTTCGGGACGGTGACGACGCGACCCGAAGGCTGGTTCGTCGAGACCAGCTCGCCGCCGATCTCCCAGATCGTCGTCACGAGGAAGTCGACCTCGATCACATCCCCTTTGGTCTCGCCGATCCGAACCCGGTCGCCGACGCCGTAGGGGCGTTTGGTCATGATGTAGAACCACCCCAATAGCGACAGCAGCGGTTGTTGGAGTGCGAAGGTGATCGCAAATCCGACCACACCCAGCGACAGCAGGACGCCGACCCACTGGTCGGTGAGCACGCCAAGCAGGGCGACGATCCCCACCGCACCGAACACGAGCCGGAGCACATTCCGGATGTCGTGGGCCCGTCGCTTGGTCGCCGTTCGCAGGAGCACGCCCACGACGAGCGTATGGAGTCCCCAGAGGCCGACGAGGACCGCCACGGCGAACAGGCCCTTGGTGAGGACCTCCAGGGTCGGAACCCCACCGATTGTCGAGGGCCCGAACGAGGGCTCGACAGTCGAAACGATCGCTCCGGCAGCTGCGAGCAGCAGCGCTCCACCGACCGCTAGCAAGCCGACGAATCGGTTCACAGTTCAACGAGTCGACCGACTGATAAAACGGTTTACCCGCTACTCGCACTCGGTCGACGAAACGGTCCCGATCTGCCGGTATCGGACGACGGCGTATATTACCGCGACTGCCGCGAGCGCGATATAAAAGCCGAACATCGCATCTCCGGCCGGATAGCCCGACTCTCGGGCCGTTGCGGCGAGGTAGACGAGACCGGCGACCGCCGGTGGCACCCCCACGTACCGCCACCAGGTCGGCTGCCACGCGTCGGCAGCTCGGGAGGCCGTCGCATCCAGGAACAGTCCGATGAACGCGACCGCCGAACAGACAAACAGGCCGACAGCGCTCAGAAACGAGAGGCCGAACCCGAAGGCGTCGGGATGGGGCCACAACAGGATCGCCAGCCACACCGGCCCGACGACGGCATAGAGGACAACGGGAATCCACCACCGCGAGTCGGTCGGCTGGCCGTCGTCATCGATCGACTCGTATCTCCGATCAGGGTCGATGCGTTGGAGCAGCCAGTCGGTTCCGAGAGCCGCGAGGACGCTGACGACGACCGAGAGACCCACCCCGAGGACGGTGAAAACCGGGGCCAACACGAGGATGATTCCACGGGTCCCGGACGCCGTGGCGATCGCCCCGAACGACGGCACGCCGAAGACGATCAGTGCCGCGAGGCCGCCGGTCAGCCCGGTCCAGATCCCGGCCCGCTTGGTAGCGGTCGACCGGCCGTGATAGTAGGCACCGACGACCACGCCAGCGACGAGAACCGCGAGTCCGTCGAACTGGCCGCCGGTCGCCGCCGCCTCGCCCGACAGCGAGCCCCATGACAGCAGCAGCGAGACCGGAACCGAGGCGAGACCGACCGCGATCGCGACGCGAAGGGAGTCGTCGGTCGCCTCGGCTGCGAGTCGGGTACGTCTCGACACGTGGTGTTCTCTGGGGCCGTCTCACTTATATCTCCAGGAGCGGTTTCGGAGCGTGAACCGCCACGGTCTGGCTCACTCGAACTCGCCGAGCGACGACTGGCCCTCGCGGTGGCGATCGTCGTCGGCTGCCGACTCGGCCCCTCCCTCGGCTTCGAGCCAGTCGGTGAGCCGGCTCTCACCGTCGACGCGTTCGACTGACTCGGTGTCGGTCGCAGTCGAGTTGGTAGTTCCCGCAGCCGACTCGAAGCCATCGAGCCGGGCCTGCTCTTGGCCGTGGAAATCGAGATTCGATACTCGGACACCAAGCTTCCGGACCCGCTCGTCGGCGAACTCTTCGAGGAGATCCAGCGCGACTGACTCGACCAGTTCGGGGTCCTCAACCGGCCCCGACAGCGAGGAGGCCCGCGTGTTCACGTCGAATGGTGGGGTGACGACCTTGATGCCGATGGTGCGGTACATCGCCCCGCGGCTCTGTGCGCGGGCGGCCACGTCGGCCGCCAGCGCGCTCACCCGATCGCGTTTGGTATCCATCTCGGCGGTCGCCTCGGTGAACGCTGACTCCCGCGAGAGGCTCTTGGGTTTGCCGGTGGGTGTCACCTCGCGGTCGTCCTCGCCGCGGGCGCGAGCGTGGAGTTCGCGGCCGCGCTGGCCGAAGCGAGCTTCGAGGGCCGACACGTCGGCCGTCCCCAACTCACCGGCGGTTTCGATTCCCAGCTCGCCGAGTTCGCCGGCCGTGACGGGGCCGACACCGTGGATCTCGTCGACCGGCAGCGGATCGAGAAACGCGGCAACCTCGTCGGGCGGGACGACCGTGAGGCCGTCGGGTTTGTCGAAATCGCTGGCGATCTTCGCGGTCGACATGTTCGGTGCGACGCCGACGCTCGCCGGAACGCCGACCGTCCGGCTAATCTGCTGTTTGATATGGCGACCGTACCCCTCCGCAATCGTGCGCTCGCCACCGTCGACGCGGTCCCAACTGGTCCGGTCGGTCACGTCCAGATAGGCCTCGTCGATGCTGACTTCTCGCAGTGTTTCGGCGTGCTCCTGGAGGATCGCCTTGACATCGGCCGCGATCTCCTTATAAAAGTCGAGATCGACCGGCCGGTAGAATCCGACTGGACCGTCGTGGTCGGCGGGAGCGTCTTCGGCCCGCGGGAGCGCATCGAGGGCCTGGCCGATCGCCTGGGCGCTCTCGACGCCGTGCTCGCGGGCCTCGTAGCTGGCGGTGGCGACCGCGCCGTGGCCCTCGCCCGGCTCGTACCCCATCCCGACGACCAGCGGTTCGCCTTGTAAATCCGGCTCGCGCAGCCGCTCACAGGAGGCATAAAAGCAGTCCATATCGACATGGAGGATAATGCGGTCCTCGGCGTCGACCGTGGCTCCCGGCAACTGCGGGCCGTCCATACCCGGCGTTAGCAGTCAGCAACTATGACTGTTGGCCATCGAACCGACTCTCTCAACAATCCCGTTGTGAGACAATACGAGTTCTGCAGGTTCCGACAGGGTGAGACTTATCAGGATATCAGTTGCCTGATGAGGTGTGATGTCCCTCCAACAGCGACTCCCGATATCCGAGAGGAGTATCCGGTCGATCGCCATCAGCGTCGGGATCAGTCTCCTGTATACTGCGATCGTGTTGGGCTACAGTGTCCATCCCGCGACGGACATCTCGGTCTCCGGGACGCTCTGGCACGCAGTCGGCTTGTTTTCGGTGATGGCCTTCGGAACTGTCGGCGTTCCGCTCTTGGTGTGGCTGCGCTATGGGATTCGAAGCCCAGGCGTTCTGTTGGCGGTTATCCTGCTGTTCTGGCACGTACTGGTCGCGTTCCCACCACTGGGGAGTGGGCAGGGAGACTCCCCGGGGTTCTTTTTCGTATTCGCCTGGATGCCGTTCTATCTCGTCGCCTATGGACTGCTTGCCGGTGGGGAGTACTGGGTTCGGAGACGGACTCACTCACAACCCACGGAACATAACGGGATATGGATCACGTAGCGGCCAAATATTTAACACGAAACCGAAACGACAGCCACCAATGAACGGCGTCGACGAGGAGACGGCCCCCACAGCCAATATAACTCGACACGCGGCGCTCGTGTGGCGATGAGCGACGACCAGCCAGCCCCACCCGAAACGCCGCAGGCCGACTCCCACGCCGACCCCGCAGTCGACATCGGCGAGACGACCGACGAGACGACCATCACCGAAGAGGGATCCGAGCTCGAACGCACCATCGGCCTCAGCGGTGGCCTCACGATCGGCATCGGGACGATGATCGGCGCGGGCATCTTCGTGTTTCCTGGACTAGCGGCGGGCAACGCTGGCCCTGCCGCGGCGGTCTCCTTCGGGATCGGCGCGATCGTCGCGCTGCTTGTCGCCCTGCCGACCGCCGAGTTGGCCACCGCGATGCCGAAAAGCGGCGGCGGCTACTACTTCATCTCCCGCGGGATGGGATCGCTGTTCGGCGCGGTCGTCGGCCTCAGTCTCTGGCTCGGGTTGGTCTTCGCCACCGCCTTTTATTTGGTCGGCTTCGGCGAGTACGCACTGGCCGTCCTCGTCGAGATCGGCCTGCCGCGGCCGCCCGACCTCGGCCCGCTGAGTCTCGTCGCCGTCCTCGGTGTCCTCTGTGGGGTCGCCCTGACGGCGCTGAGCGTCGGCGGCACCGAGAACACGACGAAACTTCAGAACGCGATCGTCAGCCTGCTGCTCGGGATTCTGGCGGTCTTTCTCACCGTCGGCATCGTCGACGCCCTCGGCTTCCTCGGCGCGGAGACGACGCCCGAGGAGTTCACTCCCTTCGGCATCGGACCGGTGTTGTCGACCGCGGCGCTCGTCTTTACCTCCTATTTGGGGTTCGCCCAGATCGCCACCGTCGCCGGGGAGATGAAGGAACCGAGCCGGAATCTGCCGCTGGCGATGGTGGGGTCGGTGATCGTCGTCGGCGTGCTGTACGTGGTGACGATCTTCGTTGCGACCAGTGCTTTCGGGAGCCGGGAGTTGGGCCAGCTCGGCGAGACCGCCATCGTCGAGGTCGCCCGCTCGTATCTCGGCCTGCCGGGGGCGATCGCCATCCTGATCGCGGGGCTGTTTGCCACCGTCTCGTCGGCCAACGCCTCGATTCTGAGTGCCTCCCGTGCCCTCTACGCCGTCAGTCGAGATACACTGGTCCCGAAGGAGGTCAGTCGGGTGAACCTCCGGTACGGAACGCCCCACCTCGCGCTCGCACTCGTCGGCGGACCCACAGTGCTGCTCGTCGGTACCGGCCAGACCGAACTGCTGGCCGAGGTCGCCTCGTTTCTCCACCTCATTATGTACGGGCTGATCTGTGTGACGCTGATCGTCCTCCGTCGACAGTCCCCCGAGTGGTACACGCCCACCTTTCAGACGCCGGGGTATCCCGTCGTCCCGGCGGTCGGTGGCGCGGCGAGCATCGCCATGATCGCCTTTATGCAGCCGACCTCGCAGGTGGTCGGGCTGTTCGTCATGATCGGCGCGGTGGGGTGGTACTTCTTGTATGCCCGTGATGTACGCCTCAAGGGAGGTGAGATGGATGAGTAACGCGACGAGCGTGTTGGTGCCGGTTGCAGCCTTACAGGGCGAGGCGCTCTCGGAGGCGCTGGTCGAGGTGCTGTCGAGCGTCGAGGTCACCTTGCTCGGCTACCACGAGATCCCCGACCAGACGGCGACCGAGCAGGCCCACGACCAGTTCAACGAGCAGATGCAGCGCAAACTCGACGAGTACGTCGAGCTCTTTGCGGCCCACGGCGGCACGGTCACACCGCGGACGGTGTTCACCCACGACGCTCCGGAGACGTTCAAACGGATCGCCATCGAGGAAGATATCGGTGCGATCCTCGTGACCAACCCGGCCCCGGCCATCGACCGGGTCCTCGTACCGATCCGAGGCCCAGTGAACCTCGATCCGATCCTCACGATGACCGCGGCCCTCAGCGTCGACCCGGAGATCGTGCTGTTCCATGCAGCACCGAGCGACGAAACGCGAGCCGACGGCGAGGAACTCCTCTCGACGGCCGCCGCCCAGCTGGAAGCCGCTGGCGTCGACCCCGACCGGATCGACCGCCAACTCGCCGTCAGCGACACGCCGATCCGGGCGATCAGCGACGCGGCGACCGATACCGGCTTGGTCGTCATCGGCGAGAAAGAGCCCTCGGTCGTCGACATCATCTTCGGCGATGCGGCCGACCGGATCGCCGAGGCCGCGGCCTCGCCGGTGTTAGTCGTTCGTACCGACCGCTCCGACGAGGACTGATTGCTGGCCATCCGATCCCGTCGCTCACGCCGAACGGTTCGGCCGACTCTACGGAATTCCGGCTTGTGAGACGCTTCTTGTGGCTGGCGACCGTCGTGCAGCGGTATGGGAGCCTCGACCGCCGTTCTGGTGCCCGTGGCCGCCCTGCAAGGCGAGTCGCTCTCGGAGGCCGTCGTCGACCTGCTGTCGAGCGTCGAGGTCGTGCTGCTCGGCTACCACGAAGTCCCCGACCAGACCGCACTCGAACAGGCCCGCGACCAGTACGGCGAGCGACTCCGCCGGACGCTGTCGGCGTACGCCTCGCTGTTCGAGCCCAATGCCGAGCGCGTCGCCACCCGGACCGTGTTTACCCATGATGTCCAGGACACCATCGAACGCATCGCCATCGAGGAAGCAACAACGGCAATCTTGCTACCAAACCCCGCGCCAGTCATCAAGCGCGTCCTGGTTCCGATCCGCGGGCCGGTGAATCTCGACCAGCTCACGACGACGACCGCCGAGGTCGTCGACGGCACCGACAGCGAGGTCCTCTTGTTCCACGCCGCCAAGAGCGAGGCGGACCGAGAGACCGGCGAGGAACTATTGTCGACTGCCGCCGACCAACTGGAGACGGCAGGCGTCGACCGTGATCGAATCGAGACCCAGCTCCGGGTGACACGGTCGCCGCTGCGAGCGATCACGACCGCAGCCGAGGATAGCGAGTTCGTCATCATCGGCGAGCGGAAACCCTCGCTGGCCGACCACATCTTCGGCGATGTGGCCGATCGGCTGGCCGCCTCGACCGCCGGACCCGTGCTGGTAGTCCGGAAGCTCCGCTCAGCGGATAGCTAATAAACAAAAGGTGGCGGTCGCGTCTACAGCTCGTCTTCGAAGTCTTCGAGCGCGTAGACGGTGCCAGCGTTGCGGCGGTCGAGCGTCTCGTTGGCGAGTAGCCAGTAGACGACCGACAGCGCCCGCCGACCCTTGTTGTTCGTCGGGATGACGAGGTCGACGTTGCTGACCTGATTGTTGGAGTCACACATCGCAATCACCGGGATACCGACCGTGATCGCCTCTTTGACCGCTTGGGCGTCGCCGATCGGGTCGGTGACGACCACGACGTCGGGCTCGATGTAGCCCGCGTAGTCGGGGTTCGTCAGCGTGCCGGGGATGAATCGGCCGGTGCGAGCGCGTGCGCCGATCGCGTCGGCGAACTTCTCGGCGGGGAACCGACCGTACTGCCGCGAGGAGGTGACAAGCACCTGCTCGGGGTCGTAGCCCGCGAGGAAGTCCGCAGCCGTGCGGATGCGGCTGTCGGTCTGGCTCACATCGAGGACATAGAGCCCGTCGTCACGGACGCGGTGGATGAACCGCTCCATGTCCTGGGTCTTCTGCTGGGTCCCGATGTGGACACCCGCGCCGAGGTAGTCCTCGACCGGGATGAGGAGGTCGGCCTCGTCGTCCGGCATCACGTCGTCGTCGAACGGTGAGGCGTCTTCTTCCTCCGCTTCCTCGGCGTCAGCGTCGGCCTCGGCTGCCTCGTCGGCGGTCTCGGGGTCGGCGTCTGCCTCGGTTGCTGGTTCGTCCTCGGTGGCTGCCTCGTCGACAGACTCCTCGGCGTCCGGTTCGGCTTCGACAGGCTCGTCGTCGACTGGGGCCTCGTCGGCCGCGTCGGGCTCGTCCTGTGTCTCTACGGTTTCGGTGTCGTTGTCGCTCATACTGCGTCTTCCGCGATTCTGATAAGTTCGTTGAGTTTGGCGGTTCGCTCGCCCGCAACGGTGCCGGTTTTGATGAATCCGGCATCGGTTGCGACCGCGAGGTGTGCAATCGTCGTGTCTTCGGTTTCGCCCGAGCGGTGAGAGATGATCGTCTCGTAGCCGTTGCGAACCGCCAGCTCGATCGCGTCGACGGTGTCGGAGAGCGAACCGATCTGGTTGGGTTTGATGAGAATGCTGTTGGCCGCGCCCTGGTCGATGCCGTCCTGGAGGCGCGAGACGTTGGTGACGAAGAGGTCGTCACCACAGATGAGCGTCTGGTCGCCGACCTGCTCGGTCAGCTCCGCGAACGCTTCGTAGTCGTTCTCATCGAGTGGGTCCTCGACGTAGGCGAGGTCGTACTCCTCGACGAGCTCGGCGATGTACTCGATCTGCTCGTCGGGGGACTTCTCGCCGTCGCTGTACTGGTAGGCTCCCTCGTCGTACATCTCGGAGGCGGCCACGTCGAGACCGAACTTGATCTCGAAGCCGACCTCTTCGGAAACCCGGGAAACGGCCTCGTCCATGATCTCGAAGGCTTCGGCGTCCGAAACGGGCGGTGCCCAGGCACCTTCGTCGCCTTTGCCTGCGCCGATTCCCCGTTCGTCGAGGATGTCACCGGCTGCGCCGTGGACCTTCGCGTTGGCGAAGACGGCCTCGGAGACGCTCGGTGCGCCGACTGGTGCGGCGAGGAACTCCTGGATGTCCGTCGCGTCTTTGGCGTGTTCGCCGCCGCCGATCACGTTGCCGAGCGGGACGGGGAAGTTCTCGCCGCGGAACGCGCCGCCGAGGTGCTGGTAGAGCGGCGCACCGAGCACGTCGGCTGCGGCCTTGGCGGCTGCCATCGAGATGGCGACCGCGCTGTTGGCGCCGATCTCAGAGAAGTTCTCGGTGCCGTCGGCGGCCCGGAGCGCGCCGTCGACCGCCCGCTGGTCGCCCGCGTAGACGGTGTCGACCAGTCGGGGGACGGCGTGTTCTCTCGCGTTGGCGATCGCCTCCTTTGGCGGGAGTTCGATCGCCTCATACTCGCCGGTCGAGGCCCCGGAGGGCGCTGCCGCGCGGCCGAAGCCGCCGGATTCGGTGAGTACGTCCGCTTCGACCGTGGGGTTGCCACGGGAGTCGAGCACGCGTCGGAGTGAAATCGAGCTGATTTGTGTCATGTTAGTCTCGTTTGACCGTAAACGGCAGCACGCCCGCGTCGTACTCCTCTGCTGCGATGAGGATGGGCTCGCTTTGAGCGGTTTCGACGAGGACCGGCGCGCCGTATGAGATCTGCAGCGCTCGCGCCCCGAGAATGCGGGCTTTCTCGTAGCGGTTGTACTGGCCTCTCATTGGTAGGGTGCAACAACGTCGACGAGATCGGTGTGCGACACCATCATGCGCCGACAGCAGTGACGAGTGACCCCGAGGTCGTCGAGGACCTCGCCGGGATCTTCGCCACTCTGGGACCGTTCGTCGAACTCCTCGTAGTGTTCACCGATGACGTTGCCACAGGTGAAACACCGGACTGGGATCATCATAGTTTGGTCACCTCAGCGGTAGGACTTCTGGTAGCGAGCGCGGGCACCAGGGCCGCCCCATTTCTTCGGCTCGGACTGCCGGACGTCGTTGACCAGCAGCGAGCGGTCGAACTGCATGTATGCTTCACGCAGTTCTGCATCATTAAGATGCTGGACAAGTCCACGCGCCAGCGCCGTTCGCACGGCGTCTGCCTGGCCGCTGAAGCCGCCGCCGTTGACAGTGACGTCGATGTCGACGTCGTCACGGAGGTCGTCGCCAGCGATGCGGAACGGTTCGAGCATCTTGAGGCGTGCCATCTCCGGTTCGACCAGCTCGACTGGCTGGGAGTTGATACGGATGCGACCGTCACCATCGCGCACGGTGGCGCGGGCGACGGCCGTCTTCTTCTTGCCTGATGTGTTGGTTACCATGTGACGTTCGCTCCCAGTTTCTCGGAGATCTCTCCGAGCGTGATGAACTTGATGTTCGAGAGTCGGTCCAGCGAGGTTCCCTCAAGCACGTCCCCGTCCTCGTCGTAGGGGTTGCCCACGTAGACGCGGACGTTCTCGAAGGCCTCGCGGCCGTGTTCCTTCTTGTACGGCACCATCCCGCGGATCGCACGTTTGAAGATTCGGTCCGGCCGCTTGGGGTAGTAGGGACCCCGGTCGGAGCCGACCTCCGCGCGCTTGCGGTAGGTGTCGAGGGTATCCTCTTTGTTGCCGGTGATGACGGCGTGTTCGGCGTTGACCACCGCGACACGCTGTCCGGCGAGGACTTTCTGTGCGACTTCGCTGGCGACGCGACCGAGAATGCAGTCTCGGGCATCGACCACGACGTCGACTTCGAACTCGGCGGCGCTCATCGGATCACCCGCACGTTGGTACCGTTGGGGTTCTCGTCGAGAACCGCCTCAAGGCTTACTGCGTCGCCGACCTGTCCGATCTTCGTTTCGGCTGTCGACGAGAAGTCGACGGCGGCGACGGTGACGTTCGTTTCGAGCACACCACTCCCCAGGACCTTTCCTGGAACAACGATGGTCTCATCGTCACGGGCGTACCGTTCGATGCGACCGAGGTTGACTTCCGCGTGGGTGCGCCGGGGCTTTTCGAGACGGTCGGCGACGTCCTGCCAGACTGCGGCATCGGACTCGCCTGCGGCCGTCTTCAGCTCGGCGATGAGACTCTGAAGTCTCGGATTCGTCTTACTGCTCATGAGTAATCTCCTGATAGAAAGTGGAGTGCCGGAAGCAGGTTTTTACGACTCTTCGGTTCGAGTGAGTCGCAAAATGCAGGGAGCAGGATTTGAACCTGCGGACCCCTATGGGACAGCGCCCTGAACGCTGCGCCGTTGGCCTGACTTGGCTATCCCTGCTCGCACTCCGATGTAGCCCACACCACCCTTTACCTGTTTCGATCCACCACCGCCGTCGCTCTGTCATCGAGCGTCGACGTGCGTCCCCTCGCCCAGCCATCGGGCGAGAAGATCGACCGCCCCGGACTGCTGGCGAGACGCGTGTCTCTCCGGCAGCGCGGGCGGTCGGGTGGATCGAGTGTGTGGTCATGTGGGGCTTGTGTTAGGCTGTGACTGCGTCGTGTAGTTCGTCCGCGCGGGCACCGAGCGATTCGGCGGCGCGAAGCACCAGTTCCTCGACCGCAAACGAGCCGTCGGTCTCTACGTGGAACACGTAGGCACCGGGCACGTCCTCGACTTCGAGCTCCTTGCCGGGGTAGCGGTTAGTGAGATCGTTGTCGAACTCGTCGGTGAGCACGATCTCGCCGTCGTCGGTCTCGATTACCCCGCGAAGGATCTGCGGCTCCTGGTCGTCGAACTCGCCGATGTCGTCGACGACGCTCACACGCTGGAGGTGTCGGAACCCGACCGAGACACCGCCCTGGTGTTTGGCGTGTTCCTTGCCGTGATCGAGGACCGCGTCGGCCTCGAACTCGAGTCGTTGGCCCTCTTTGAGCTCAATGATCGGCACGTTCTCGTCGGCTGGCTCGACCAGCGCGTCGGCGGATTCGATATCCCCCGAGTAGGCCGTCGCCGGCCCCTCGACATCGAGTGCGACCGTGACGGTGTCACCGATCTCGAAGTCGTCCAGCGGCGTGGTCAACGGGATGAGCCCGAGTCGGAGGGCGATCATCTCGTCGAACATCACCGAGGTGTTCTCGACGAACCGGACGGTATCGATCGAGAACGTCGGCACATCGGCGATCATCGCGCGCCGGAAGCCGTTTGCGAGTGCCGGTGTCAGTCCACGGACGAGGAATCGCGCCTTGCGATCCTCCCGTTCGATGAACTCAACGTCGAATTCCTGTGCCATGCGTCGTTAGACTCGCTTGTTCTTCGGGGCTCGGGTGCCGTCGTGCGGGATCGGCGTCACGTCTTCGATCCGACCGATCTCGATTCCGGCTCGGGCCAGCGCGCGGATCGTCGCCTGCGCGCCGGGGCCCGGGGATTTGTTGCCGTTGCCGCCGGGGCCGCGAACGCGGACGTGGAGTCCGGCGATGCCCGCTGCCTTGACTTCCTCGGCGACGGTCTCGGCCATCTGCATGGCGGCGTACGGCGATGCCTCGTCCCGGTTCTGCTTCACCACGGTCCCACCGGAGGATTTGACGATGGTTTCGGCCCCCGTCAGATCGGTGATCGTGATGAGCGTGTTGTTGAACGACGAAAACACGTGGGCGATGCCCCACTTGTCGTCTGCTGTTTCACTCATGATTGGTTACTCCTGAGCCTCCGCCCGTGCTGGGTGGAGTTCGTCGGCGATCGGACTGCGCTCGTCGTACTCGACGAGCGCCTCTTCGCCAGCCTCGATCTTCCGCGAGGGAGCCTTCGCGCGAGCCCCGTCGACGGTGATGTGGCCGTGGGTGATGAACTGCCGCGCCTGCTGCGGCGTCGAAGCCAGCCCCTTGCGGTAGACGACCGTCTGGAGCCGTCGTTCGAGGATGTCGGTCTCGTCGAGCGACAGCACGTCCGTGATCGAGTCGTTCTCATCGAGGATTCCGTAGCGGCGGAGCTTGGTCAGGAACTCCGCGCCAGCCTCTTCGGCGACCTCGACGTCACCCTGCGAGTCGCCGATCAGTCGGCGGGCCTCGCGTCGGATGGATCGAAGCTCGGACTGTGCGCGCCACAGTTCCTCTTTGTTCTTCAACCCGTAGCGGCCGAGCAGACTGCTCTCGTCGGCGATCCGCTCGCCCTGGTATGGGTGGTTGGGCGTTTCGTACAGTTTGGTGTTCTGTCCGGTCGTCATTCCTCGTCACCTTCGCCTGCGGCCTCTTCGGCCTGTTCTTCCTTGATCCGTTCGACGTTGACACCGATGGTCCCCTCGGTACGACCGGTGGACTTGGTGCGCTGACCGCGGACCTTCTGTCCGCGCTTGTGTCGAACGCCCTTGTAGGAATCGATCATCTGCATCCGGTTGATATCCTGGCGGCGCTGTTGCTCGAGATCGTTCCCGACGATGTGGTTGTTCTCACCGGTGTAGAAGTCGTGTTGCCGGTTGAGCATCCACTCCGGGAGGTGATCTGCGAGATTTTCGACGACGTCGACGACGGCGTCGATCTCTTCCTCGTCGAGCAGGCCGAACGTCGCCGTTCGGTCTACCCCGGAGGCGTCCGACACGATGCGTGCCGTCCGCTGTCCGATGCCTTTCATGTCTGTGAGACTGCGCTCGACTGACTTCGTGCCGTCGAGATCGGTCTGTCCGATCCGGACGAAGTAGCGGAGGTTCTCCTCTTCCTCCTCTGTCAAGCCGTCTTCTGGTTCTTCTGCACTCATAGCTATTGTCAGTTGTGCGAGCGTTGCGGCGGGGATTCGAACCCCGGAGGCAGTGACGCCACAGAGTTAGCAACCCTGCGCCTTGGGCCAGGCTTGGCTACCGCAACCCGCTGGTTTCGTATTGTCGCCCTCATGGACTCGGGGCCGAAGCCCCTACAGTACTACAGTCGAAGTAACTCGACTCCACCACTTAAACATCACGAACCGCGCCGGGGGTGTCGAGTCATGACACGGTGATGAGAACCGACCGACAGGTCGCCACTGAGCGGAATATTCATCATTGTGTATGTTATTGTGACCGTATGGTCTTCGGTGATATCCTTGCGAGAATCGAAGGACGTCGCCGGAGACTGGTGTTCTACAACGTCGAGACGAGTGCCGACCACTGTGATCGAATCATCGACTACGTCGGCGTCCATGACGTCGTTATCGAATACACCACCGACGAGCGATTCCCCGAATCGACGGTCGCCATCGAAAACGGAGAGGAAACGCTCTCTACCGACGATATCGAAAGCGTTGCGGAGTATATCGATGCCTGGGAGTCGAATTTAGCGACGGTCGGCGATCAACCGGAACTGTTCGGGGCACTCGATGAGACGCTGTTTCGCTCCTCGAACAAACGCCAGCTCCTGCTTGCCTCACGGCTGATCGAAACTCGGGCGGCCCAGGTCGGCAGCGGTCGGCTATCGGCGGGGTTCCAACAGCTCTCGTTGACACAGCCCCAACTGTCGTTTTACACCGCGCTTCCAGCCGACATCACGGTCTCGGTATACGGCGATCCCGACTGGACGCCGCCAGCCGATACCGGGTTCGAGGCGTACGCTCCAACGGACGAGACACACGGCGACTACTGGTGGATCATCTTCGATGGGACAGCCAAGCAGAGCCAGCACGCCGCCCTGCTGGCCGAAGAGCAGTCCCCCGGCGAGTACACCGGGTTTTGGACCTACCGCGAATCGATCGTCGAATCGCTCCGCGAGGTCGTCGATGGACTCGACGTACGCCGAGTGACGAGCAGAAACTAACACTCTCTCGGATCGAGCCGCACCGACCTACGTTCGTATTTTGGGCTGCATCCGGAGGTAGATCCCGCGATCACAGCAGTCGAGCAGAAATGCGGCCACGTCGCCGTAGGAGACGCTCCCGACGCCGAGTTTGACATTGCCTGTCTGATACTGTCGGGTGGTTCGTCCCTCTCCCGTTCGGAGCACGCGGATCACTGTCCAGTCGAGGTCACGAGTCGTGATATCTTCGACATGAGTGTCAGCATCCGCTGCCACCGTCGGTTTGAGGAGTCGGATCGCCGAGGCGACGATCGTCTCGCCGATGCCATGCCGGTCACCATCGGTCTGCACTGTCGCCGGGACGACAGTCAGATAGCGATCGACACCAGCCGACTCCATCGCATCGAGAATGTGACTCCCGCCGACGGTAACGTAGTCAGCAGGCGTGCGCTTCGAGTGCTGCAGCAGGTTACACACGGCCGTCGCGTCTTCGAGCGCCGCTTCGAGGCCACTCCCTTCGTAGACATCGGCTTCTACCACCCGGACGGAGTCGGGGAACCGTGAGGCCGGAGCCGTCGACTCGACTGCTGCGGTCACCGTGTGACCCCGTCGGATCGCTGTCTCGACGACCGCTTTACCCGTCGGTCCGCTCGCGCCGAAGACAGTCAGTTTCACAGCCATCCCTCTCGCCGATCGTGTATAAGTAGTCGGTGTATACTGTCTGTTGGGCCCACCGATCGAGCCTCAGGCCCCGATATACTCCTCGTTGAGTTCCCACTCGCCGTCGTCGCCCTCGACCAGATACTCGCCGTAGTAGGGGACGCGGTTGTCGACGACAGCGCGGAACGCCTCACGAATCTCCTGGCGACTCATCTCGCCCATCGACCGGAGATCGTCGTTCCGATTGAGACACCCTTTGAGATATCCTTCATGTGTCACGCGTACGCGATGGCAGTTCGCACAAAACGTCGGGTTCTCCACGGGATCGACGATTTCGACCATCCCGCAGTCGCCGAGGTTCCCGCTGTCTGGATCGGTGCTGGAGACCCAGTAGCGTTTCCGGTCGTGCATCTCGCGGTGTTCGACCCGATCGGCAATGTCGGCCAGCCAGTCATGGACGCGCTGGATGTCGATGTTCCACTCGGGCCGCCCCGTCAGCTCCGGCATATACTCGATGAGTTGGAGCTGCAGTCCCTCGTTGGCGGCGACGTGCTCGACCATCCCTTCGACGTAGCCCGCGGTCTGCTCGAAGACGACCATATTTAGTTTTACGGGGGCTAACCCGGCCGCAAGGGCGGCCTCGACCCCGTCGAGGACCGCCTCGTAGGCACCCGATTTCGTCACCGCAGCGAACTGCTCGGGATCGAGCGCGTCCTGCGAGACGTTGACGCGTTCGAGTCCCGCCTCCTGGAGCCCCTCGGCGCGACCGCGGAGGAAGGTGCCGTTGGTCGTCAACGAGACCTCCATCGAGTCGGGTGTGCAGCGGATGATCTCTTCGAGATCGGCCCGTAGCATCGGCTCGCCGCCGGTGAACTTGACCGCCTCAACGCCGAACTCCTCGACGACCTCCAGGAAGCGAACGACCTCGTCGGCGGTCATCTCGTCGTCGGCTGGCTCCATCGGCCCGCGAGTGTCGCCGAGCCCCTCGTTGTGACAGTAGACACAGTCGAAGTTACAGCGGTCGGTCAGCGAGATCCGGACGCCGGTCACCTCCCGTCCGAACTCGTCTTCGAGGGGCTCGCTCATGGAGACGTATCGTCGACACACGGACTTAAATCAGCAGGCTCCTCGCCGCTTTTTGAAACGGATATCAGTTTCTCATCCGCGTTGATGTTAGAATAAATAGTCTCAATCGAGGCTGTCCGTACAACTGCCTACGTCTCCCGACGGAGCGCGACGAGCAGCCACGAGAGGTAGCCGAAAGCCGCCAGCACGCTCCCGATCGAGCCCCAAACGATGACGGCAAACAGTGCTGACCCGACGGCCATCAGTCCGACACCTCCCCGGCGGCCGCTTGCGGCTCCTCGGCGGTCGGCTCGTCGAACGATTCGATCTCGGTCGTCAGCGAGGCGAACTCGAAGCCCGCGTTTCCGACCGCAACAGCGAGGCCGGTCACCAGCGTCGCACCGCCGGTCGCCGCGAGGAAGGCGGGCAGCATCGCTGGCTCCGGCAGCAAGCCTCCGAGACCGGGCACGACAAGCAGCACCCCCCGAAGCATCGGGAAGTAGGCGATGCCTCCCACCAGTCCGGCGAGGCTCCCGGCCAGCGCACCGCGTTCGGTCAGTCCCGCCGAGTAGAGCCCCCAGATCAGCGGCACGAAGACGGCTGCGGCGAGTAAGTCCGCAGTGAGAAACAGCTCCAGGACACTGTACCCCTGTGCCCCGATGCCGATCGCCCCGAGGGCGACGAGGACGGTGAGCCCCCGGCCGACCAGCCGGAGCGATCGGTCGCCTTCGATCGCACCGAGGCGGGCGAGGTCGACGGTCACCAGACTCGAAATCGCGTTCAGCATCGTGTCGGCCGAACTCATCACCAACAGGACGACCAACAGCACCACGACGAAGGCGACTGTCTCCGGCAGTACCTCGCTGACCACGAGGAAGAACGCGACGCTCTGAGTCTCGGGGGTGACCAAGCCGAGTCCGGCAGCGGCGACGCCGAACAGCCCCGCCAGCAGTACCATCGGCACGACCGTCAGCGCGGCGACGCCGAAGGAACGTTGGAGCGTCGACTCGCCGTCGGCGGCATAGACGCGCTGCCAGATCCCCTGGTTGAGCATGTTCGCTCCGAGAACGGCGAACACGACGTAGAGGCCGAACTCCAATCCGGGCCGGAAACCCGGATCGAGCAGGGTCGGGTCGGTCGACATCGCGGTGGTGTAGATCGCGTCGGTGCCGCCCAGCGAGAGGACCGCCGCCCCGAAGCCGACCGCCAGTAAGGGGAGCACGAGGAGGGTCTGGACGGTGTCGGTGAAGATACTGGCGACGAGTCCACCGTAGGCGGTGTAGACGAGGACGAACAGACCGACCGCGGTTGCGGTCTGCCACGCCGGAACCCCGGCGACCAGTTCGAGCGAGCCCGCGATCGCGGTCATCTCCGCGGCGAGGAAGATGAACAGATAGAACACCGAGACGACCACCACGAGGAGGTACATCAGGGGGCCGAACCGAACGAGGACGAACTCGGTCAGCGAGTGGCCCGTCGGCATCAACCCGCGGATGCGAGCGCCGACAGGGATGAAACACAGCAGCGGGATCGCGCTGCCGATGGCGTACCCCAACACGGCGGTTATTCCACCGAAGGCGGCCCCAGCCTCGGCGGGGCTAAACAGGATCCACGCGCCCATCGTCGAGGCGATGAGCGTCGCGGTCGTCGCTGCCGTTCCGGTGGAGTTCCGTGCCGTCAACAGGTCCTCGGCCGTCCCGACGCGGCCACGGGCATACCAGAGCCCCGCCGCCGTAAAGACGGCCAGCGTGGCCACTGTCGCGGCGAGGCCAACGGTCTGGGAGACCATCTATCACACCTCCTGGCAGGCTGGCAAGCGGTTACAGCTCGATCCTCTGTATCGACACGGCGAGTTCGGATTCCAACGGCTCATCGACTGAACGGTTGAGGCGGAACAGTATATAATCAGCGAATACAACTCACGAATACCAGGTTGTCCGGTCGTAACTCGGTTGGTGGTTTGTACCTATCGGTCCGCGGAAACCGGACCGGTTTTCAGCCCGCAGGGCAACTGGCGGGTATGACTGACGACACCGACGACCCGGAGATCCCAATCGTCTGTGAGGCCTGTGGCACCGAGACGACTGTTGGGCTCTCGGCTGTCGCCGACCAACTCGAACGGCACAACGAAAACAGACACGACGGCGAGGAGTGTGCGGAGGTCGACCCGGCGCTCAAATCCCAGATCCAGGACTTGGTCGCCAAAGACATCGGCCTCCTGGAGTAGCTGCCGACTGTTTTATACGATCTGTTCGGTCGCCTCGGGAATGTCGAGCGAGCGGTTGTGAAGCGCCTGCTCAGTGTCGGCGTCGAACAGGTGGATCGCCTCCGGCGGGAACGTCGCGACGACCGAATCGCCAGCCTGGAGCTGTCGCAGCCCGCTGACGGTCGCGGTGAACGTCTCGGGCTCGTCGAGGCCCGCTTCGAAGGTGAGATGAATCGTGTTTTCGTCGCCCCGTGGCTCGACGACATCGACGTGCATGTCGAACTCGTGGGGGGAGTCGGCGTTGCCATCGGGGTCGATTCCGATGTCTTCGGGTCTGATACCCAGCGTGACACCGCGGGCCTCGCCGACGGCGTCGGCCTGATCCGCTGTGAGCGGATACGTGAACCGATCGCTGACCAGCCGCTCGCCGTCGACCTCCATCTCGAAGAAGTTCATCGACGGGTCGCCGATGAACCCGGCGACAAACCGGTTGTTCGGTGTGTGGTAACACTCCAGGGGCGTGCCGACCTGCTGGAGGACGCCGTCGTCGAGGATGGCGATCCGGTCGCCCATCGTCATCGCCTCGGTCTGATCGTGGGTGACGTAGATCGTCGTCACGCCGAGGTCCTCCTGGAGACGCTGGAGTTCGGTCCGCATCGTCGCCCGAAGCTTGGCATCGAGGTTGCTCAGCGGCTCGTCCATCAGGAACGCCTCGGGATCGCGGACGATCGCCCGACCGAGGGCGACACGCTGCTGTTGGCCGCCGGAGAGATCGGCGGGTTTCCGGTCGACCAGCTCCTCGATCCCCATCATCGCGGCGGTGTCGTCGACGAGCTCGCTGATCTCGTCGTCGTCGAGCTCCGTCGACTCTTCGAGCCCGAAGCTCATGTTCTGGGCGACGGTCATGTGGGGGTACAGCGCGTACGACTGGAACACCATCGCGATGTCCCGCTCGGCCGGGGGGCTCTCGTTGATCCGCCGCCCGGCGAGGCTGATTTCGCCGTCGGTGACCGTTTCGAGCCCGGCGACCATCCGGAGAGTCGTCGACTTCCCGCAGCCGGATGGGCCAACGAGGACGAGGAACTCGCCGTCCTCGATGTCGACCGAGACGTCGTCGACCGCGACGATCTCGTTGCCGTCGTCTTCTGTGAATACCTTCGTGACGCCGTCGAGTGTTAGTTCTGCCATGGGTGGGTTCCTCCTGTCGAATCGGTTGTCATGCTATGCAGCGACCCCCTTGGCGAACTTGTCGCCGAAGAAGATGTACACCAGCAGCGTCGGCAGCGCAGCCAACAGTGCGGCGGCCATCCGCAGCGGGAAGTTCGTCCCCGACTGGGAGACGCCGATGCCGACCAGATCTTGGGTGACGACCGCCGCGTCGCCGAACTGGACGATCGTGAGCGCGAACAGCAGGTCGTTCCAGATCTGGGTGAACTGGTAGATGAACACGACCGCGAACATCGGGATCGACAGCGGCAGGATGATCCGCCGGTAGATCGTCGACACCGATGCGCCGTCGAGTTGGGCGGCCTCGACCATCTCGTCGGAGAGCTTCTTGTAGTGCGCGCGGAAGAGTAGCGTACAGATCGGCAGCCCGTAGGCGGTGTGGGTAATGATCAGCGCGACGAGCTTCCAGTGGTACTCCTGGACGAACGGCAGGGTCGCCAGCGGCGCGAAGACGGCCTGCAGCGGAACGACGTTGTACCAGAACTGCGTCAGCGGCACCAACACCGCTTGGTAGGGGATGAAGATCCCCGCGACGAAGAGGATGTAGATGCCGATCTGGCCGCGCCAGCTGATCGTCGTCAGCCCGAAGGCGGCCATGCTGCCGAGCAGCCCCGAGAAGATCGTCGCCGGGACGACGAGGATGACGCTGTTGACCAGGCCCTGTCCGAGCCCGTCGATGGCACCCTGCCACGGTTCCAGCGACAACGTTCCGGTTCCCGGCACCAGCGGCTCCAGCGGCGGGAGGTACGGGAAGCTCCCGGTGTAGCTCGCGGGATTGATGATCGAGGTCATGATCCCGGTCTCGATCGGGATGAGGTAGAACACGCCCATCCCGACGAGGATGCTGTAGAGGACGACCCGTCGCAGCGAGTGGCCGAACAGCGACCACTCGCCGACTCGACCCGTCTCGGTGCTCATAGTTCACCCCGCTTGTATTGGGAGTAGATGTACGGTGTAACGATAGCTAGTGCCATGATGAAGAGGATCACTGCGATAGCCGAACCGTAGGCCCAGTTCCCGTTGCTGTAGGCTTCTCTCACCATTCGGGTGGCGAGGATGTCCGCGGAGGGACCGGGCTGGTACCCCCCGTACATCGAGAACAGGAAGTCGAAGGCCTTCAGCGAGAACACCGTCAACACGACGAGTGCGCTCACGGTGGCGGTTCTGAGCTGTGGGATGATGACCCGCCAGTACATCCGAACCGTGCTCGCGCCGTCGACGCGGGCGGCCTCGAAGTGGCTGGTCGGGATCGCCCGCAGCCCGGCCAGATAGACAATCATCGCATAGCCGCTGAACTGCCAGATCAGGGCAAACGCGACGGCCGCCAGTTTCAGGTCGGGGTTCTGGACGATCTCGATGGGACCGACGCCGACGGCCCCGAGAAAGAGGTTGACCAGCCCGGTTTCGACGTTGTACATGTAGAGCCAGAACTTCGCCGTCACAACGAACGAGAGGCTCATCGGCAGCAGGTAGATCGTCCGGAACGTGTTCTCGAAGCGGATCTCCTGGTCGACGAGGATCGCCAACACGAGCCCAAGGGCGAGACAGACCACCGAAAAGGACACCATCAACACGACGGTGTTCCACGCCGAGTTCCAGATCGGCGAGACGGTCAGCTCCGACCACGAGGGTGTTCCGCCGAAGAAGGCGACCACGTAGTTCTCGAAGTCGAGGGCACTGTAATCGGGCGTCCCGAGACCCTGGAAGTCCGTCAGCGAGAGGACGATGTTCCAGGCGATCGCGCCGTAGATGAACAGTCCGATCAGCAGGAACGGCGGTAGCCAAAACGGGGCCGACCGCACCGAGTCGCGGTCGAGGATCGAGCCAGCCGACGTTGTGCCACCATCGGTGCGTACCTCACGGTGTTCCGAGAGGCGTCGTTTGAGTACAGTAAGTGGGTTGCGCATAATGCGGGAGTAGAGGAGGTCCCGATCAGTTGAACGCGCCGGTCAGTGCGTCAGCCGTTGCGGCGGCGTCGTAGTTTTCGAGGAAACTACTGAACGCATCGCTGATATTCGTCTTGACAGCCGGGGAGACAGCCAGCCCGTGTTCGACTGACGGCGGCTGGTTGTCCGCGGCGTTGAAGTCCTCGTATTGGTCCTGCTGGAACTGGTTGAGCGCGGAGACGTCGGCGTCGCTGCGCGGCGGGATCGATCCCTTCTCGGCGTTGAACAGTACCTGTCCCTCCGCGGTGCCGCAGTAGCTGAGGAACTGCCGGGTCGCCTCCGGGGAGGGGTTGTTCGCCATGTAGGGGAACGAATCCATGTTGAGGAGGTAGCTGCCGGAGGTGCCGGGGTACGTTACCTGGCCCCAATCCTCGCCGTAATTGAATCCGTCCTCGTTGCTGTAGGCTCCCGCCGCCCAGTCGCCCTGGTGGATGAATGCGGCGTCGCCGTCCATCACCATCGTGTTGGCCTCGGTAAAGGTGATCGACGAGGAGTCACTCGGGTAGTACTCGCTGAGTTCGACCACCGATTCGAGGGCGGTTTGGACCTGTTCGGCGTCGCCGTTGCCGTTGATGAACGACTCGTAGCCGTCGATACCGGCCTGTCCGAGGAGGATCGTCTCCCAGAGCTGGACGGTCGACCACGTCCCGCTGGTCTGGTGGGCGAAGGGGACGGCGTCGGTTTCGGCGGCAATCGTCTCACAGGCACTGACGACATCGCTTGCCGACGAGAGGCTCGTAGGGTCGACGCCAGCCTCATCGAGGACTGCCGTATTGTAAAACAGGTTGTTGATCCGGTGGATGTTCAGCGGGACGGAGACGTAGCTGCCGTTGTACTGGGCCTGTTCCTGTGGGCCAGCCAGATAGTTCTCCTTGAGGTCGTCGGTCCACACGTCGTCCTCGATGTCCTCGTAGGCACCGTCGAACTTCGCTAAGTTCTTGCCGGGCCACAGCTGGAACGTACTCGGCGGGTCGTTGGCCTGGAGTTTGTTGAGGACGACCTGATCGAGGTTGCTGCGGGCCGCGCCGTCGACCGGCTCCTCGGCGAACTCGACGTCCGGGTGTTCCTCCTGGAACCCCTCGATGAGGGCCGCGATGGCGGCGTTGCCGTCGCCGGAGGACCACGCGTGGAGAAGTTCGAGCTCGTTGGCCCCGCCGTCGCCGCCGTCACCGCTCCCGTCGCTATCATCGCTTCCGCCGCTACAGCCAGCCAGCCCAGTGGTTGCGGCAACGCCAGTTGTTGTGAGGACAGTACGTCGTGAGAGTTTCGTCGGTTTGTTACTCATGATTGTATCTCCGTGTAAATCTGCTCGGAACAGCCCATTTTGTGCTTGTAAGACGGTACGACAATAATTTACTCAGATGTGCATTAATAATCATCGGATAAATTAGCACAGAACAATCACATATTTAATAAAGTTTTTTATTTATACTTTTAAGCAACATAATAAATATATGTTATGAATACAACCGTGTTGTAATTCAGGTAGCGGACATACCACAAGTATCCGCATCGACAGTTGTCAACGGATCTCAGTCGAGTTACTCACTCGGTAGCCGGGTCACGTCCGGCGGTGTCTCGGCAGTGCCGTCGACGCCGGTGAACTCGAAGCGGGCACCGCCGTCGTCGCTTTCGCTGACGGTGATCGTCCAGCCGTGGGCCTCGACCACCGTGCTGACGATCGAGAGCCCGAGGCCGGTGCCGCCGCTGGATGTGCTATAGCCGTGTTCCAGGATCGACTCGCGTTCGCCCGCAGGAACCCCCGGGCCGTCGTCCTCGACGAACAGCCCGTCGGCCAGCGGGCCGACGCGGACGGTCACCCCTCCGCCATTGTCGTCGGCCGCAGGCCGACTGCCTGGGGAACTTCGGTCCTCTCTGTCGCCGGACTGCGTCCGGCTGCTCGTTGAGCCATGCTGAATACTGTTCCGAAACAGGTTCTCGAAGACGTGCAACAGGAACTCCCTGTCGGCGAGGACCTCTCCTGGATGTTCGACTTCGAGGCTCGCCGTCCCGGTGTCGACCTGTCCCCAGGCCTGTCTGGCGGCCGATTCGACGGCGACCGGTTCGGTCGAGAGATCGCGTTGGTCGACACGCGTGAGTTCGCGGAGGTCCTCGACCATGGAATCCATCCGCCGGAGGGAATCGTCGATCTCAGCGAGGTGATCGAGGTTCTCGGTTTGCTCGGCGAGTCGGAGGTAGCCGCGGGCGACCTGCAGCGGGCTGCGGAGGTCGTGGGAGACGAAACTGCTGAACTGGTCGAGCTGTTCGTTCTGCTGTTCGAGTTGGGCCTTTTTGGCTTCGAGCTCATCGGTTCGCTCGCGGAGCTCGGCCCGCTGGCGGTTGGGTTCGGTTACGTCACGGGCGACGACGACCGCGCCCGTCGTCATCCCGGCCGAGTTGGTGATCGGCGACCCGCGCAGATCGTAGTAGCGTCGCTCGCCGTCGACGACGAACTGGAGCGTGTTCGGGTCGGCCGTCGAGTCGGTTGGTATCCGTCGGTACTGGGCGAGCAGTTCGGGATAGTCGGCGAAGACGGTTTCGACAGCCTCGCCCGTAATCGCCGCGGCGGTGGCGGGATCGAGCAATCGGAGGGCCGCGCTGTTGGTGTACCGCAGGGTGTCGTTGCTGTCGAAGACGAAGACGGCGTCGTCCATGTTTTCGATGACGATGCGTTCGGCCAGCGGTTGGAGTTTGAACAGCGCGCCGGTGACGTACGACCAGCCGATTGGGATCACCGCAAGCGTCGTCCCGTAGGTAATGAGCTGGATGTGTGGCCACGGATTGAGCGACGGGAACGCGGCCAGATGATCGCTCAAAAACATCGCCGTCAGCCCGAACTCGATGCCCCCGGTGACGGTCATCGCCGTGAGCTGCGGCCGATAGACCTCCAGCGATTCGCGGAACATGACCACGATGAATACGTGGCCACCTCCGACGATCCCCAGCGTATAGCCCGCATTGAGCCAGAAGGCTGGACCGAAATCGATGTCGACGACCGGCAGCGAGGCGGTCACGGCCGGTCGCAACGCCGTCCAGTAGATCGAGCCAGGGTTCGAGACCACGAGAACTGCACTCACCGTCCCCACCGCCACCAGCGGCCACAGGTAGCGCCGAGACAACAACCCCGGTCGGTCCGTGTACCGGGCGGCGAAGATCCAGAACAACACCCCAATAAACGGCGTGATGGCGTGGCGGGCGACGAGCCACGGCGTCTTGGCCGACACGGTCGGCTGGAGCAACTGCAGGACGTAGCACGTCGACCAGATCGCCAACACGGCCATGACGATCGTATACTCGCGCGCACCCGGCGACTCCCGCTGATACCACGCGACAGCAGCAATCCCGATGGCCGCCACTGTCGAGACCATCCCGAGAACCACGAACGGATGGGTCACAGCGGCCATACAGAGAATTATAAATAATCAAAAATGAATCTTTCTGACTCGTTTGCAGCGACCAAAGCGGCAGCCCGGCGCCGGGCAGCGACTACAGCCTATCCAGGAGCGGCTGGAACTGGCGCTGATATTCGAGCTTCGTGTAGTAGACGAGGGTTCGAAGCAGTCCATCGCGTTCGATCCGTCGGCCCGACGTTTCGACCAGGACGGCCGGACAGACGCCAGTTGGATACCGCTTGCCGAGTGCTCGGCTGAACGCCATATCCTCGTTCGGTCCCGTCGTGAACCCTCCGACATCGAAGTAGGCCTCCCGATCGACGAAGACGTTGAATCCCGGAAACGGCGGCGGCGACAACCGTGGGAGGACGTGATTAAACAGCCGTTCGATCGGGACGGTTCGCCAACCCCCAGAAACGCGACACCGGGAGCTTGCGCCTTGCAGCCCGTGGTCGGTGACGAACGAGAGCATTCGGTCGAGATACGCGTCGCTGAGACGGGTGTCGGCATCGATAAACGCCAGCCAGCGACCCGCCGCCGACTCCGCACCGAGATGGCGGTCCTCACCCTGTCCGGTTCCGTTGCCTGCGACGACTCGGGCCCCATATTCGCGGGCGATCTCCGGCGTTTCGTCCTCGCTTTGGCCGTCGACGACAATACACTCGTAGCCTAGCGAGGCCTCCAACTGCCGGATGCTTTCGAGTGTTGCAGGGAGATACGCCGCCTCGTTCCGCGCAGGGATGACGAAACTCACCGCTGGCTCTCCGGTCCCGCCCATACTGGTACTCTGTTGGGCGTCTCCGATATAATTCTGTTCGCCTACAGGTCGACCCGCAGCCCGTCCCGTGCGAACCGGATCTCCCCCTCGAACCCACCGTCTGCGACCGCCTGCCGCATTTCGTCGTGGTTACCCTCCGTGTGCGGATAGAGATGGGTGAGATACAGCCGGTCGACCGCACAGTTGGCCAGCGCCTCGCCCAGTTGCGTGGGTGTCGGATGGCCCGAGACGTCGACGTCGTCGGGGAACGAACAGTCGTGGGCGAGCACTCGACAGCCGTCGGCGAACCCGGCCAACCCGGCGAAAGCCTCCGAATCCCCGCTGAAGGCGAACACCGGCTCCGTTTCGCTGGGGTCGGCGAACCGGTAGGCCAGCCCGTCCATCGAGTGTCTGGTCTCGTGGCCCTCGACCGAGAATCCCGCGACCTCGAAGGGGTGGCCAGCGGTCACCTCTCGAATCCGGAGGTCGACCCGCCCATCGAGGTAGTCGTGGACCGACAACAGCCCGTCGACCAACCCTTTGGTCCCCTGCGGGCCGACGATTTCGAGGTGTTCCTTCCCGGCGAGCCACCGGGCCTTCAACAGCGGCAGCAGATCGGCAACGTGGTCGAGATGGAGATGGGTTAGGAGGACGCTACCGACGCCTTCGTACCCCGTTTCGGTGTTGGCGAGACGGTGGAGAACGCCGCTGCCGCAGTCGACCAGTAGGGACTGGCTACCGGCCGAGAGGAGGAGTCCGGTCTGCATCCGATCGGCGGTCGGCATCGCGCTGCCGGTCCCCAGAAACGTGACCTGCATACACACCCGCAGGCTGCTGTCGCCAAAAGGCGTTGGGGTCGGCTGTCAACACAACCGACTTACGCGGCCGCCGACAACGGAATCCAAGATGCCCTCCCCCGGCCGCGAGCGTCTCACGGCCGCAGCCGCCGACGCCGACTACGGGTTCGATCCGGCAACGGTCGAGATCGCCGACGCCGACGTGCTCGAACTGTTCGAGCCGGCTGTCCAGGAGTGGTGGGTCGAGGCGTTCGGCGCGTTCGTCGGTTCCAACGGCGGCTTTTTCACCCCGCCGCAGCGCGGGGCGATCCCACATATTCACGACGAAACGAACGCCCTGATCTGTGCGCCGACCGGCTCCGGCAAGACGCTGGCCTCGTTTGCGGCGATCATCAACGAACTGTTTCGGCGCGAGCGCGAGGACGGTCTCGACAACTCGGTGTACTGCCTGTATGTTTCGCCGCTGAAGTCGCTGGCCAACGACATCCACCGGAACCTGACGGTCCCCCTGGAGGGGATCTCCGAGCGACTGGCCGATCGCGGCGTCGACACCGAGATCCGCCAGGCGATCCGCCACGGCGACACCGACAGCGCAGCCCGCCAGCGGATGTTGGAGGAGACGCCCCACATCCTCAACACGACGCCCGAGACGCTGGCGATCCTGTTGAACTCCCCCAAATTCAAACGGAAACTCGAAACCGTCGAGTACGTGATCGTCGACGAGATCCACAGTCTCGCCGAGAACAAACGCGGGACGCATCTGTCGGTCTCGCTCGAACGGCTCGAAGCCATGACAGAGGGGTCGCCGACCCGGATCGGCTGTTCGGCGACCGTCGAGCCACTGAACACTGTCGCGGAGTTTCTAGTCGGTCGCAAGGAGCCGGGCGGCGAACCACGGGAGTACGAACTGGTCGACTCGCGGTTCGTCCGGGAGTTCGATATCGAACTGGAGTGTCCGACCGACGACCTGATCGAGACGCCTCGGGAGGTCATCCAGGACCGACTGTACGACCGACTCGACGAACTAATCGGCGACCACACGAACACGCTCGTCTTTACCAACACGCGGTCGGGGGCCGAACGGGTGCTCCAGACCCTCCGCGAGCGGTTTCCCGACCGGTATGGTGAGACTAACTCCGGCTGTCATCACGGCAGTCTCTCGAAAGACCGCCGGAAAGAAATCGAAGAGGGGCTGAAGGCAGGCGAGCTGGAGGTGGTGACGACCTCGACCAGTCTCGAACTCGGGATCGATATGCCGCATATCGATCTCGTCGTCCAGATCGGCTCGCCGAAATCCGTCGCCGCGCTGCTCCAGCGAGTGGGGCGGGCAGGCCACCAGCTCGGCCAGACGGTGACCGGACGGGTGATCGCCCTGGACCGCGACGAACTCATCGAGTGTGCCGTAATGCTTCAGAAGGCCGAAAAGGGCTTCGTCGACCGGGTGTTCGTCCCCGAGAACGCCAGCGATGTTGCGGCCCAACACGTCTACGGGATGGCGATCAATCACGTCCGGCGGGAAGCAGATGTCAAATCGATCCTTCGGCGGGCGTATCCATACCGTAACTACGATTCCACGGACTGGGAACGGCTGATGCGGTATTTAACCGCCGACTACGCCGGACTCGAAGACAAGAACGTCTACGCGAAGATCTGGCGGGACACGAACGATCCGCCTGACGGCGAGCACCACTACGAGGAGTTTCCGGTCGGCGAACCGCTGATCGGCAAACGCGGTCGGCTCGCGCGCGTGATTTATATGACCAACATCGGGACGATCCCCGATTCGTTCAGCTGTGCGGTCCACACCCGAAGCGACAGCGAGTGGGTTGGAACCCTCGACGAAGGGTATCTCGATACGATCGACCCCGGCGACGTGTTCGTCCTCGGCGGCCAGAACTTCGAGTACTGCTATCGGCGCGGCTCGAAAGTGTACGTCGAGCCGACCGCGGCGCGGCCGACCGTCCCTTCGTGGTTCTCCGAACGGTTGCCGCTGTCCTACGATCTCGGGCGGGCGATCGTCGGCTTCCAGACCGAACTCTGCGAGCGGTTCGACACTGGCGGGATTGCGGGCGTCAGGAGCTGGCTCCGGGGGTTCCCGATCGACGAACACAGTGTCCGGGCGATCAGCCGACTCTACGACGAACAGCGGCAGTATCTCGGCGAGGCGGCCGTGAGCACGGACGACCGGCTGGTGATCGAAATCGAGATTGACCGCACCGAATACCGCCGCCGGTTTTATATCCACTCCGACTACGGTCGGGCGTTCAACGACGGCCTCTCGCGGTTGATCGCCTACCACTGCGCCCAGCACGCGACGGCGAACGTCCAGGTCGCAGTCGCCGACAACGGGTTTTCGATCGAGATGCCGCTCAACCGGAAGGTCGACGTGGCGGGCATCATCCAGGAGCTCGACCCCGACTCGGTAGTCGAAGAGCTGCGGGCGGCCCTCGACGGCACCGACCTCCTCCAGCGGTATTTCAGGATCAACGCGACCCGATCGTTGATGATCCTCAAACGGTACAAGGGCTACGAGAAATCCGCCGCCCAACAGCAGGTATCCAGCGAGATGCTGCTGTCGTTCGCCCAAGAGCTCGACTCGTTTGCGGTCATCGAGGAGACCTACCGGGAGATCACCGAAGATAAGCTCAACATAACCGGCGTTACGGAGTTCTTACAGCGGGTCCAGGACGGCGAGATCGAGGTCCACACCCACACGGTCGACTCCCCGAGCCCGCGGGCCTTCGGGCTGGCGACGCTGATGGCAAGCGACGTGGTGCTCGCCGACGACGAAAGCGCGGTGCTCCAGGAGTTCCACGACCGAGTGCTCACCGAGATCAACGATGACGAAGCCGACACAGTCCAAACCGAGTAGAGCGGACTGGCTGCCACTATTTATAAGCGGTTCGCCACCCGAAGACAACCAATGCGGTTCGAACAGGTGGCGGTTCCGGCTGCCGATCCGGCGGGAGTAGCCGCGTGGTATCGCTCACGGTTCGCTCCGAGCGGCGACAGTACCGCCGACGCGTCGGCGGTTCGACTCGGCGAGACCACCCTCCAGTTCACCGACGCCGACAACGCCCCGCTGGTGCATTTGGCGTTTCGACTGTTGCTCGACGGCGACCGGGCCGTCGACTGGCTGGCCGACCGGGCGACGATCCTCCCCGTCGAGGGCGAACCGAGCCGCCGGTTCGAGTTTTTGGACGCGACGGCGATCTACTTCGAAGACGCCGCGGGAAACGTTCTCGAAGGGCTCGCTTACGACGGTGATCCGCGCCAGCGGGCTGACTCGGGCGTCGTCGACGGGGTAACCGAGGTCGGACTCCCAGCCCAAGAACCACTGGCGCTCGTCGAGTGGCTCGAAGAAAGCGTCGGGCTCTCGGCGTGGGGCACGCCCAGCGAGTCGTTCGCGTGGGTTGGCGACCGACACGCCCGGTTCGTCGTCATCCCGACCGGCCAGGAGTGGTATCCGACCGACCGGGCGGCGGCTCCCGCGTCGGTGTCGGTGACAGTCGCCGACGAGTCGGCTCCACGCGGTCGGTACAGTCATCCGACGTTGCCGTACGAGGTCCGCATCGTTCACAACCGGTGAGAGGAAGCGACTGCTGTCCGTCCTGGACCTTCGATTGGAGACAATACCTGATGGTGGAGACAGTATCGGTGACAATAACCCGGTATCGAACCGATCAGAGCCGACTAACTGTGGGTGCCGCGACCCCCGACGCGGCTACCCGTCCGCTATGTCACCGGTGGGTAGCGATATCGACGACGGCCGATTCGTCGGCGATCACGAACGCCTCCTGTTTCAGGAGCTGTTCGTCCTGCGGCAAAAAGAGCAGATGGGACTGCTCTTTCTGCGTCGTCCGAATGACATCCCACTCGGTGCCGACGTATCCGAGGTCGGCTTCCGGATCGGGGTCCGCCGAAAGCGACTCCCAGTCACTGTATGCCGCCATGGGTCTACTGGGAGGCCTGTTCGATAGTGAGGTCGACGTGACCCTTGACTTGGAAGCTGACGAGGTCGCCGGAGAACCGGTAGCCATCGAGGCCTTTGGCGACGACACCGGTCGCGCTCGATCCGTCGACGCGGTCTTCGATCTCGTCCCACGGGCTGCCGCCGTCGGCAGTCGAACTCAGCGAGTCGCTCCGCTCGATTTCGCCGCTGACGACGACTTTGTACTGGGCGAGGTCCTCGCTGACCGTGCCGTCGAGTAGCAGGACGTTCGTGAGGTCGCCGTCGTCCGCAGTCTCGTCGGTGTCGTCCGATTGCTGGTCCTCTGTGGGTTGTTCGTCGTCAGTAGACTGGTCGTCATCGGTCGGCTGCTCGTCGGACGACTGGTCGACGAGATCGTCCGTCGAGAGCTCCTCGTCGTTGAGATACAGCGAGACGGCCCCGCTGTCGCCATCGATAGAGACCGACGTAATGTCGCCAGCGACATCGAAGGAGTCGCCGCTGGTGCCCGCTCCCGAGAGCTGGCCCGTGGCGGTCCACGTGCCGTCGTCGTTCTCGGTCGCGCTCTCGCCGACCGAGTCGTCGTTTGCATTGTACTGATCGAGATCGTACCGTGGCGTGATCTCACCAGTGGCTGTAAACTCGTAGCTCGCGCCATCGGATGGCGATGTCGTGACGAGGAGTCGGTCGGTGCCCTCTGCAGGATCACCCGAGCCGGACGAATCCGAGCTGTCTGGATCAGTCGACCCGGTACTGTCGGACGAATCCGGAGTGTCGACCGTCGTGTCGCCCTGCGGATCCTCTCCTGTCGGTTCCTCGGCACTGCTTCCGGTTGTCACATCGAAGTTCGACGGAGCGCTGAGGTTGCCGTCGCCGGTGATGTCGATGTTCGTCCCGGTCCACGTCTCGGCGGTCTCGCCCTCCTGGTCCTGGATCGCGTCGTTGTCCGTGTTGTTCAGGATGCGAACGTTTTTGATCGTTCCCGAGCCGCCTGCTGCGGTGCCGTGGAGCTGGATCGGTATCCCTGCCCCGTCGTAGGAGTGGATGATCTCGGTGTCTTCGATCAGCTGGTTCTCACCGGGGGCACGGACACGGATCCCACGGGAGTTCTGATAGCCGCTGGGGCTTGTCCGCGGTGCCTTATCGTTGATTATCAGACAATTTCTGACGATACTGTCGGGTGAGCCGATACGGATACCGGAGATATTGTTGTTGTGAGAGGTACAGTTCTCGACGATGACCTGCCCGCCAGCGCCGTCATCGTAGCCGGGGGAACTCGCATAGATGCCGTTGTCGTCGAAGTTCGCGTAGTAGCAGTTGCGGATCTCGATCACACCGGCGTGGTCGCGGGGTGCGTAGAACGCTTTCGACTCCGCGCCCTCTTCGCCTCCGTCGGGGAAGTTGACGTTGTCGATGATGATGTGACCATCCGAATCCGCATCGAGGCGGAACCGCGAACTGTTCCCGGTTGCCTGGCCTCGGATGGTAAAGTTCCGAATCTCGACGGTGCCGCCGCGGGCCTTGATCGTCTGGTAGTATTCGCCAGCGACGTTGTTGAGAATCACTTCGCCCTGTCCGACGATGGCCGCGTCACTCGAGGCACCGGTGAACCCTTCGCCGTTCCAGTCGTACTCGCCCTCCGGGACGCGTACCTCGACGCCGTCACCGACGTACTCTTCGAGATACGGGTCGATCTCGTCGCCCGCGCTGAGGCCCTGTTCGCCGAGGTCGACGACCGTCTCGGCCTGAGCCGAAACCGATGTCGTTGCCCCGACACCGAGTGCGGTCGCACCGACTGCCGCACCACCGAGCCGCATATAGTCCCGTCTGTTAAGCTGTGCTTTCTGCCCGGAATCGTCCGAGTGGCGTTCTGCCATATTCCGTTAGGATCAGGTTGCACATATAGTAATTCTGACCAGTTGTATTAAGATAGTGTTCCGTTGGAGGGCTATATTATATAGATACGGACACTCACAAGCAACTGAATTTCACTTACATACCGGATACATCCCCGTACTGGGTGTCACGTGGTTCGCCGCACCTGTCACCGGTAGGGTACTTCGGTCGACGGCCGACCGTGTCTAACCATCTCCCATACCGGTAGTAGGAACACCCTACCACGCGGAGCCCGCCACAGTCACACTTCGTAGGCTGCGATCGAGGCGTACCGTGTGTACACCGAGCCGAGTACTGCGCCGTATACCCAGTGATTAACGAGCGTCATCACCAGATAAATCACCAATCCGACACCGCTCTGGTCGGTATAAAACGCGAGGGCGAAGCCGGTCCAGATGATCGTGCCGTATGTGACCCCCCGAAGCGGAATACTCGTCGCTGGCGGGAGGTAGTTCCCGAGTGTGATAAACAACAGCGGCAGGACCGTGATCCCACCAAGGACGAAAATCGCAACCCCGCCCCAGAAGTTCAGTCCGTAGCCGACGATGTTGGCGAACCCCGAGAACGCGACCGGATCGAGCACGCCAAGGATCGTTGCCACGCCGAAGATCGGCTGCATGGCGATCATCCCGACGAGCCCCGAAAGACTGGCCACCGACAGCTCGCGGACGCCGATCTGTCCCGACTCCCGTGAGATCTCTTTTGAACTGCGTGTTTCCTGTTCGTTACTCATACACACAGCCAACGGCGTGAATGCCGAAAAGTGTAGTTCAGCAGATAAATACGGTTCCGTTGGTGAGTCGGCCGTGGTGGGTTAGCGGTTGACCCAGTCGAGCAGCCGCTGGTAGAAGGGGTCGGTCGACAGTGCTCCTCGGTCGCCGACAAGCACGAGCCCCTTTTTCGCCCGTGTGAGTGCGACGTTGATCCGCCGATAGTCTTCGAACAGCGGCCCCGCAAGTTCGCCGGTGGCGACGAAGGAGACGACGATGATCTCCTTGCTCGACCCCTGGAAGCGGTCGACCGTATCGACAGTCACGTCGACCCGACGACTGATCTCGGCGACCTGCGCGCGGAACGGCGCGATGACGCCGATCGCATCGGGGTCGATACCCGCTGTTAGATACTGATCGACGATCTCGGCCACCCGGTCGGCTTCGGTCGGGTTCGTGTTACCCACGCGCGTGCCACCGGGATCGAGAAACGTGACCGAGTCCCGAAGCTCGGCGGGCAGCGAATCCGGATCGCAGAGTTCGGAGAGCGACTGGGCAGCGACAGCGCCCGTTGCAGGGCGGAGTGCGCCGTCGTAGAACTCCGCGGAAGAAAAGGCCTGGATTCGTTGGCACATCCGGTACTGCCGGGTCAACATCACTGCGGCGTCGGGATACTGCTCGATCAGTCGCTCGAACAACGACGTAGAGAGCGGATTGCCCGTTCCCGACACCTGGCCGGCGTTAGCGGCCTGGACGACCGGTGGCAGCTGTTCGTGATCGCCGACGAGGACGAACCGGTCGGCCAGATTCAGCGCGGCCATCGCCGAGGGCTCGGTGAGTTGAGAGGCTTCGTCGACGACCGCCACGTCGAAGGCCTGTTCGCGCATGACCCGCGAGCCACAGCTGGCGGTCGTCGCGGCGACGACCGGCGCGGTTCGGAGTTCGCTCGCTCGCTCGTGGGGGTCCCCCTTCGTCTCCAACTGCACGTCCAGCATATCCTCCCGGATGCCGGTATCAGTCCCGACGCGGCAGATGTCCTCGAACCCCTGCTCACGGAGGGCTTCGAGGGCGTTGTCGACCGCCCGGTTGGTGAACGCAGTAAGGAGGACGCGGTCGCCGCGATCGACGAGCGCGCGGATCAGCCGCGCGATGGTGTAGGTTTTCCCGGTTCCAGGAGGACCGTGAATCAGCGCACAATCCTGGGCGTTGACGCCCAGATTGACCGCCTGGTTTTGGCCCTCGTTGTTGTCGATAAACGTCTCCCTCCCGTCGTCGAAGGCGGGCTCCCGGCGGCCGAAGAGGATCTCCTTGCGATCGTCGCTGCTCTTGAGGACGGTGTCGTGGAGCGCAGTCAGCATTCGGTCGACCGAGATCTCCGAGGGGTAGACATCGAGCCGACGGAACTCGACCGGCTCGTCGGTCGTGACGACGATCTCCTCGTCGAGTTTGGTGATTCGACAGAGTTCGGCGTGGCCCGAGACGGGGTCGCCGTCGCTGGCGAGCGCGACGTCGCCCTCGCGGAGTTTCGAGACGGCCTCCCGCGGTTTGCGCGCACGAAGCTCCCACCGGTTGCCGTCGATCTCGTTTTGTTCAATGGGTTCGAGCCCGATCAGCGCCCGATCGTCGTCGGCCCGCTCTTGGTCGCCCTGCTCCCAGAGTTTCCGGTACTCGTCGTGGGTGGCGCGGCGTTCGGCCTCGATCGCCTTATAAAAGCGATCGAAGTACTCGCGTTCTTCCTCGGGGATGGGTCGACCCACTGCACCCGCTTTCGATTCCTGGTCGAGTCGTCCCGAGACGACCATGCAGGTGTCCTGCTCGAAGCAGTACTGGCATTTGGCGTCGGCCTCGTAGCCGGTCGGCACCTCCTCGCGGGCCTCCATGGCGGCGAGTGCGTTGCGGCTCTGGACGACGAACTCCAGGAGACCCTTCCCCATCGAGAACTCCTTGGCGGGCGAGAGATCGCCCGACTCTTCGGTGCGTTCGAGCGTCGTGTTCTTCGTATATAAGAGGGTGCCCGTGTCGGCGTCGACGCCGCGCTCGTCGAGCATGAGGGCGTAGCTGGCCGCCTGGATCTTGTCCTGGAACCGCGGTTCACGGCTCGTATTCTTCCCCGTTTTGAGTTCGACCGGCATCCCCCGCCGGAGGGCATCGGCTCGGCCCTTGAGGCCGAACGTTGGACTGATAAGCGTGTATTCGGAGCGCCAGGCGTCTTCCTCCGTGAGGGTTCCCTGTGCGAGCCACCCCTCGATCGCCGCGGCGTTGCCCCGGACTTCGCCTTCGACCTCCGCGACATCGCGGCCGAGCAGGCCGAGTTCGAGGCCCGCCTCGGCGACCCGATCCTCGATGGCGGCATCGAGATCACGGCCGCGGAGCAGATCGCCGAATACGTCGTGGACGATGGTTCCCTTGACGACCGGATAGTTAAGCGGGATCGCCGAGAGCTTGTTGAGATAATACATCCGGGGACACTGCACCCACGACCGGATGGCAGTCACGTCGACCAGGAAATCCGGTTCGAGAACGACGTACGACTCGCTCGTCGTGCTGTAGGTGACTCCACCATCGTACTCCTCGACCGCCGGTTCGGTAACGATCAGATCCATCCCCGGCTCGGCGTGGTCGGCGGTGTCGGCCCACTTGGCCCAGAGGGTTACGTCGACCGCCGCATCGCCGTTGGTCTCGCTGCCGTCGGTTGGTCGCAGCCGAAGCTCGGCGAGTTTGCGCTCGCCGTACTCGGTTTCGACCGTCGTTGGCTCGTCGACGGCGATGATCTCGCCGCGGAGGCTCGCTGTCACTACCTGCGTTCGGTGCTGAGGACTGAAAAACACTATTGATGGCCACCCCGAGTCGGAGGGTGGAAGTGGCTGCTCGGCATTCCTCTCGATATGAGTGAGTCGACTGGGACCGATTACTGGGGCGTGCTACTTCGAGCTGGCGTGGGATTCCTCGTCGCTGTATCACTGGCCGCGTCGGTTCGGCTTCTGAGTACGAACGGCCTCTCTCCGGCAGTCGTCGGCGAGATCGGTGTGACGCTCTACGTCTCCGGGCTCGTTATCTACGGACTGTTCTGGGGGAGCATGGAGAGCCAGCGCTTCCGGGTCGCGCTGTATTTCGGTGTCGTGCTGTGGGGCGGCGAACGGTTCCTCTCGGGCAACGAGTCGGTGTTCACCGTGGTGTTGCTTCTCGGCGGGATGGGGATGGTCATCCGGGAGCTCTATTTCACAGAATAATATAATAAATTCGATATTAACGAACCGTTTATCGATGCTGTGCCCGGACTCCAAATTATCAAATACGGATATTTGAGCGGCATATATATTCTACCCCACCGGTTCTGTTGGGACGGAAATGACTGACTGGGAGCTGTATGTCGAAGACGGCGTTGTGGTTGCAAACTTCTCGGATGGGATGCCCTCGGATGCCGAAGAGTACACGAAAGTAAACGAACAGTTCGAGGAGCTCGCCGCACAGGGTGGCGTCAACGCCCACCTGTCGCTGTTGAATATGAGTTCGTCGCTGAACAAGGACGTCTTCGAGAAGGCCAAAGAGGCCGCTGAGGTCGGCACCGAGTACGGGATTACGAAGTGGGCGGTCGTCTCGGATGGGATCAAAAGCATGGCACTCTCCAGTCAGGTCAAAGACGTAGCGGGCGTCGACGTCGAGACGTTCAACAACGAGGCCGACGCGCTCGCGTGGGCCGCCGAGTAGGCGGGCGAGGCTGTCGGGACCGATAGGCTCATTGAGTCACTGTCCCATCTGGGCGTATGCGCGTCAGAGACTGGGACGATATTCTCTCGGACGTGATCGAGGGCGACCGTGACCCGGAGGGCTGGCGAGCGGTCGCCGGACAACGACAGCGCGGTGTCGGCGAGGACCTGTATCTGGGCCACCCCGCCGCCGGTGTCTTCCAGCTCAAAACCTACGCGAAGAACCCCCACGAGCTCCAGGGCGTCGGCACGCAGGTCGCCCGCCGCATCGACGACGAGATCGATTCGGTACTCCCCCACCGCGAGACCGATACCGGCCGGTTCGCGGTCCAGCAACCACCCGAAGACGAATCCGAGGCGAAGTCGATGGCGACGCGTATCCAGGAGACGCTCAAAGTCCACTCGGAGGCACCAACGACCGGCGAGGACTTCTTTACGGACATGATGGAGGCCGTCGACAGCCCGGCCTTCGGCCCGATGGAGTACGAACTCAGCGACCGGCCGGACCGACTCGACGAACTCTCCGAGACGTTCGCGGATGCCGACGAACTCCTCTCGAAGGAACTCGACGATCTCATCGACGAGGCGGGCGTCGACCGCGGCTTCGAGTAGCGAGTAGGACGGCCTTACTGCCGGTAAGGGCCTCCTACTCGTCGGTATCTGTCGTCTCGATCGCGCCGTCGGCGTTCTCCCATTCGGTCATGCTGCCCTCGTAGACAGCCACGTCCTCGAAGCCGAGCGAGCGGAGGACGACGAAGGTATGAGTCAGTCGGCGCGAGGTATTGCAGTAGAGCACGATCGGCTGCGAGCGGTCGGTCTCGATGCCACGGTCGGCCAGCAGCGACTCGATTTCGGCGGTGGATTTGACCCCCCGAGTCTCCTCGTCGACGAGTTCCATCCAGTCGAGCCGGACTGCTCCCGGCAGGTGGCCCTCCTCGTACTCCCACCCCTCGCGGGTGTCGATGAGGGTCGTCTCGCCGCCGTCGATCGCAGCCGCGACGGCCTCGCGGTCGACGATCGGGGCGTCGGCAACGAGTCCTGGAGACTCGTAGCTCGTCGGCTCGATATCCGGGGCCGAGTCCGTGGTTTCGTACTCGCGTCGCCATGCGCTGAAATCGCCGTCCAGGAGCCGAACGTCGTCGTGGCCGTAGACGAGGGCCGTGAAGACGAAGCGGGCGGCGAACACGCCGTGGGTGTCGTCGTAGGCGACGATGGTATCGTCGGCGCTGATCCCGGCCTCGCCGAGCAGGTCGGCGAAGGCTTCGGCTCCAGGAAGCGTCCCCGGGTCCGGCGAGTCGGCGTCACGGAAGCTATCGAACGGCACTGAGACCGCACCCGGGAGGTGACCCATGGCGTCGTACTCCCAGGCGTCGCGGACGTCGACGAGACGGACCGACGGATCGTCAAGTCGGTCGGCGACCCACGCGGCCTCGACGAGTAGATCTGCGGACATACTAGCTCCAAGTAGCGCAGTGGCCGTTAACCATCCGGCGGTGTCGACCGCCGCCGGGGTTCCTCGATACAGGATATTGTTGCCGTGTTTTTGGCGGGAGGGTCGGCTGTGGTCGGTGTCGGCTCGGGTCTGAGTGGGTCTCTCGCCACCGCAGCGACAACCGCTGGCAATACTCTCCGGAATCCTTCAGGACCGGCCGAAAGCGCCGTTGATACTAGTACTAAGACGGTGGGGGTTCAATCGGTGGGTGTATGACAGAGTATGCGAAAGACGTGCTGGTCTCGGCTGACTGGGCCGAAGACCATCTCGACGAGTTCCAGAGCGACGACCCCGACTATCGACTCGTAGAGGTCGACGTCGACACCGAGGCCTACGACGAGAGTCACGCCCCCGGTGCCATCGGCTTCAACTGGGAGGAGGACCTCCAGGACCAGACCACCCGCGACATCCTCTCGAAAGACGACTTCGAAGAGCTGCTGGGTGCCCACGGCATCACCGAGGACTCGACGGTTGTCCTCTACGGTGACAACGCCAACTGGTTTGCGGCCTACACCTACTGGCAGTTCAAATACTACGGCCACGACGACGTGAAACTCCTCGACGGCGGCCGCGAGTACTGGCTCGACAACGACTACCCAGTGACCGACGAGGTCCCCGAGTTCTCCGCCGTCGACTACGAGGCCTCCGGGCCGCGGGAGTCGATCCGGGCCTACCGCGACGACGTCGAAAACGCCATCGACAAGGGCCTGCCGCTGGTCGATGTTCGATCGCCCGAGGAGTTCTCCGGCAAAGTCCTCGCACCGCCAGGACTCAACGAGACCGCCCAGCGCGGCGGCCACATCCCCGGCGCACAGAACATCTCGTGGGCCGCCGTGACCAACGACGACGGCACCTTCAAATCCGCCGAGGAGATCGAGGAGCTGTACGCCGACAAAGGCATCGACGGCGAGGGAACGACCGTTGCCTACTGCCGCATCGGCGAGCGCTCGTCGGTCGCCTGGTTCGCGCTCCACGAACTGCTCGGCTACGAGGACGCCATCAACTACGATGGTTCCTGGACCGAGTGGGGGAACCTCGTCGGCGCACCGATCGAGAAAGGCGAAGCGGACGACTGAGCGGAGCGAAGTCGCCGCTTCGAGTCGGAGCGGGGAGGCGAAGCCGACCCGCGGAGAAAGGCAGCGCTGAGTAAGCTCCGTTTCGACTATTTTTGAGACGCTGAGTCCGTAGCGACTGCGCTGGTTTGACACTCCTGACACCGAATCGGGTGCACTCAAGAGCCTCCGGGCTCATGAGTCGACCATGACAGACGACTTCATCGACCACGTCCAAACCGAGAACAAAACAGCCCTCTCGCGACTCGGCTCCTCGAAATCACTGTACGCCGAAACGGGCGGCGATATCGAGGCCGAAACCGTGCTTCGGGCCGCGGCGATCGCCGAAGACGCCGCCCGCGAAACGTTCGAGCTGTGGGCCGACGACGAAACCAACGAGGATGCGGCGGCCCTCTTCGGCGATCTCGCCGAACAGGAGGCCGACCACTACGAGACTGTGGCCGGGAAGCTCGACGATGCGCCGAGCGCAGCAGACGTCGACGAACTCCCGGCGATTCAGGAGACACTCCGAACCTTCACCGCCACAGTCCAGCGGGCTGGCGGCCTGGTCGGGCGCTGTCTGGTCGCCAAAAAGTCGAAAGAACAGTACACCGGCTACTTCGTCGGCGATGCCGACCCCCGGACGGCGAGCGTGTTCCGGGATCTCGGCGACGATGTCGACGAGCAGATCGACCGCGCCGCGGAACTGGTCGAGGCAGTCTGTGAGAGCGACGCCGACCGGGAGGCCGCAGCGGCCGCAGCCAGCGAGGCGATCCAGGCGGCCTACGACGAGTACACCGACTCGCTCGAATCGATGGGCGTCAACCCCAAACCAGTCTGCTGAACAACCACACCTACGGATGGGTGTAGTAGACGACTGCTTCGTTGTCGGCGTGTCGGTCGACTCGCACGAAGCCGATTCGCTCGAACTGGACGATCTCGTCGACCGCGGTGTCGCCGAAGGCCGGTTCGGCGTGGCCCGTCACGTCGCCGTCGGGCGTTCGCATCGTGACCGCAACGGTGTCGTCGGCTGGCACCCAGTGGATGACCTCGACACCCTCCTCGCGGACGGCCGAGATGTCGTCACCCGTAGCGACGAACTCCTCGTCGACGTAGCGGACACAGCCGTAGCCTTTGAGCCAGATGCGCTCGCCCTCGCTCGGTAGGTCGTCGGCTTCGACGAGCACGGCGTCGCCGACCGGAATCTCGCGATCGCCACGGTCCTCGTGGTTCGGATGGAGCGGCGGGTGGCCTGCGGCCGGTTTGTCTTCGCCGACGACCGGCACACGCTGGCCGCCACGGACCAGGAAGTACCGGTTCGACTCGTCGTCGACCAGCTCGCGGTTGTTGGCATAAATCGATGACATCGCGAGGTCGACATCCGAGGTCGACATTCCGAGGCCGATCATCGACTCGACGATCGCTTCGCCCCGAATCCCGCGGCGGCGAACCGACTGGAGCGTCGGCGCGCGTGGGTCGTCCCAGCCGTCGAGTTCGCCATCGTCGATCAGTTCCTTGATCGTCGACGTCGAGAGTTTGATATCGTAGGCATCGAGTTGGACGTGACCCCAGTGCAGGACTTCGGGGTACTCCCAGTCGAAGTAGTCGTAGACGAACTGCTGGCGTTTGGCCGAATCCTGGAGGTCGATCCCGCGAATGATGTGCGTGATACCGGTGAGGTGGTCGTCGATGCCCGACTGGAAGTCGAGCATCGGCCAACAGCGGTAGTCGGCGGCTTCCTCGCGCGGATGCGGCGTGTCGATCATGCGGAACGCGACCCAGTCCCGCAGTGCGGGATTTTTGTGTTCGATATCGGTTTTCACCCGGAGGACCATCTCGCCGGACTCGTAGTCGCCGTCGATCATCGCTTCAAATTCTTCGAGGACGGTCTCGGGGTCCTTGTCGCGGTTGGGTGAGGGGGTTCCCTCTTTTTTGAGCGCCGAGAACTCCTGGGCGGGCAGATCGCAGGTGTAGGCGCCGCCCATCTCGATCAGCTCGCGGGCGTGGTCGTAGTAGGTCTCGACGCGATCCGAGGCGCGGTAGACTTCGTCGGGTTCGAAGCCGAGGTAGTCGATGTCCTCCAGGATGGCATCGTAGGCCGAAAGGTCGGGGCGTTTGGTCTCGGGGTCGGTGTCGTCGAAGCGGACGACGAACTCGCCGTCGTAGCGCTCGGTGTAGGTCCCGATGACCGACGGCATCCGGGCGTGGCCGAGGTGCCACGGGCCGTTGGGGTTCGGTGCGGCCCGCAGGCGGACCGTGTCGTACTCCTCGACGTTCGGCAGGTCGGGCAGGGTGTGTTCGTCGGCCTCGTTTTCGGCATCGAGTTCATCGACCAACTCGGGGTCCAATTCGGCGAGTCGCTCGCGGCGGGCCTCGCGGTCCAGTCCGCCGATTTTCCCCACGACCTGGCCGACGACGCCCGGCACCTCGTCGCCGTGCGGTCGGAACTCGGGGTTCTCGCCCATCAGTGGGCCCATGATCGCGCCCACGTCGGGGTCGCTGTCGTGTTTGAGCGCGTTGAACAGGGCGTGTTTCTCGGCTTCCCCTTTCACGCGCTCGCGGAGTTCGTCGTCCATTGGGTGTGGCTTTCGGGTGATCCGTCAAAAGGGGTGTGGATCGGTGTTATCGATACAACTCAACGCTACTTCGTATCGGGTACTGGCTGTCTGAGAGTCGGAAATTCAAAAACGGCGGACAATCAATACGAACATATGGCCCTCCTCGGCCGGATCGAGACGCGGCTCACACTGTTCCTCGATCCACTCCCAAAAAGTGACCGCCTCGACAGTGGCGTAGGAAGTTCGTTTACGCTGATGAATCGGGCAGTCGGAACGCTTGAAACCCTCTGTTCCGAACCGCAAGTGTGAGTCGACATCGCCTCTTTGGCTCGCTGTGTGGGCTCGTCTTCTTCCTCAATCTCGCCAGGATCGTCTTCGCGCCGCTGCTGGACGTGTTCATCGCCGAGTTCGGGATCGGCGAGGCGACCGCTGGCCTCATCGTCACGCTGGCGTGGGTCGGCAGCGCGTCGCTCCGGCTGCCAGCCGGATGGCTGCTCACGCGACTCCCCCGGCACTACCTCGTGATCGTCTCGGGGGCGATCCTCACCGGTGCAGCCGCCGCCACGGCTGCGGCAGTGACGGTCCGCCAGCTGATGATCGGCGCGTTCCTCATGGGCACCGCGTCGGGCGTCTACTTCGTCTCGGCGAACCCGCTTTTAAGCGAGCTCTACCCCGAGCGCGTCGGCCGCGTGATGGGCATCCACGGCGCGGCCAATCAGGTGGCGGCGGTGGCAGCCGCTCCCTTGGTCGCCGTCTCGCTATGGGTCGACTGGCGGCTTGCGCTGTGGACCATCGCCGTCGGTGCTGCGGTGGTGACTGTCGCCACCGTGGTCGTCTCTCGGCAGACCGAGATGCCCGAAGCCGGGGGGGCTGACCGCTCGCTCGTGGCCGGGGCGCGTTCGGAGTGGCGGATCATCCTCGCTGCACTGGGGTTGGCAGGCCTCGCGGTCTTCGTCTGGCAGGGCGTCTTTAATTTCTACGAGCTGTATATGCAGGCTCGTGGGCTCTCGCCGTCGGCGGCCTCGACGATGCTGACGATCGTCTTCGCTGCAGGGGTTCCGGCCTTCTTCGTCGCTGGCGAGCTGGCCGATGATCTCCCGTCGGTACCGCTGCTGCTCGGGATCGTCGCCTCGTTTGCCGGCTGCCTGCTTCTGGTAGTCGCTGCCGACGGGTTCGTTGCCCTCGCGATCAGTTCGGCGTTGGTCGGCTTCGTCATCCACGCGCTGTTCCCCGCGACCGACGCCTACATTCTGGGCGCGCTGCCGGATTCGGCCCGTGGGAGTGCATACGCCGTCTTCAGTACCGTCTGGATGGTCTCCCAGTCGGTGGGGTCGTCGGTCGTCGGCACGCTGATCGAATACGGGCTCGCCTACGACACCGTGTTTACCGCCGCCGCAGGCGTTCTCTTGGCGACAGTCGTCGGGCTCAGCTTCCTCGAACGCGCCGGTCGACTCCCGAGTTGAGTGGTCGGCGCAGACGTTCGTCTCCGACTGTCGCTCCCGTCGGTCGTCGAGGTCGTACAGCGTCTCGACCAGCTGCTGCACGGCACACACCTTTTCTATACCCCAGTTTGATATTCAACCAGTGATGGTTGCGTATCAGGAGCCTACGTCCGGACAGTTGCTCGCTCCGGACACCGGTGGACGATCAGTGACGGGTCACGGGGTTCGAGTATGAGCACCATGGCGTCGACTTTCGAGGCGTCGACCCTCCTGGTCGTCGGCACGAGCGACTGGCTCGACGACCTCGCCGAGGCACTGACGACACGGACCCCGGCCACAGTCCAACGCGCCCGGACCGCAGCCGATGCCGTCGATCGGTTCGGCTCTAGGAACGTCGATTGCCTCGTCACCGAATACGAACTCGACGGCGGGACCGGCATCGACCTGCTGCAAACGGTGCGCGCCGACACCACGTCGCTGCCAGTTGTCATCGGGGCGACTGCGGGGAGCGAAACCGTCGCTAGCGAGGCCATCAGGGCCGGTGTCAGCGACTACGTTCCACTGGCCGAGCCGAGCGAGCAACTGCCCGAACTCATCGACCGGATCGAGCAAGCCGTTCGGGGTGGCAGACGAACGGTAACCCAGCGAGAACGGGCCCGGCAGTTCGATGCGATTTTCGAGGACTCCCGGACGGCAACGTGGGTGCTCGACCCCGACGGGACACTCGCCCGCACGAACCAGACCGCCCGTGAGATGGTCGACGATTCCGTCGAGGCACTTCTCGGCGACCCGTTTTGGACGCTCCCATGGTGGTCTCAATCCGATGGCACCCGACAGGATATCGAACAGATCGTCGAGACAGCCCGTGGCGGCAGCTTCGGGAACGCGGTTATCGAACAGTCGGGAGCAGACGAACCGTGGATCATGGACCTCTCGGTTCGACCCGTCGAGAACCAGCGCGGCGATCTCGTTTCGATCGTCGTCGAAGGCGTCGATATCACCGACCGCGTCAGCCTCGAACGGGAGCTTCGCGGCTCCGAGGAGCTCCACCGGGTCACGCTCAACAACATGACCGACACGATCCTCATCACCGACGAGGACGACGCCTACACCTACGTCTGTCCGAACGTCCACTTCATTTTCGGCTACACCGCCGAGGAGATCCACGAGATGGGGACTATCGACGAGCTGCTCGGCGAGGATCTCTTCGACCGCGAGGAGCTCGCCGCAAGCGGGACCCTCAAAAACATCGAGTGTACGGCCACCGACAAGGCGGGCACCGAACACACGCTGTTGGTCACCGTCCGGGAGGTCTCGATCCAGGGTGGGCGGCTCCTCTATAGCTGCCGGGACATCACCAAACGGAAACAGCGCGAGGAGGCCCTGACGACGCTCCAGGAGACGGCTCGGGACTTCCTGTATGCGGAAACCCACCACGAGATCGCCCAGCACATCGTCGACGATACCGCCGACGTAGTCGACCTCGATGCAAGTGCGGTCTACCTCTTCGATGCCGACACCAACGAGCTCCGACCGGCGGCCCACTCGGCACGGATGAAAACCCTCCACGGGCCACTACCGACCAGCCGTGCGGACGGCGAGACGCTCGTGAGCTACAGTTTCGTCGAAAACGAACCGCTGTGGTACGACGACATCCACAGGGCGGATCGACTCGCGAACCGCGCGACCGACCTCCGGAGTGCGATCTACATTCCGCTCGGTGAACACGGCGTTTTCGTCGCCGGATCGGAGACCGTCGGCGCGTTCGACGAGATCACCCGCGAACTCGCCGACCTGCTGGCCGCAACCGCCGAGGCGGCTCTCGACCGAGTGAGCCGCGAGTCGAAGCTCCGCGAGCAGGACCGCACGCTCCAACAGCAAAACGAGCAGCTCAGTCGTCTGAACCGGACCAACGAGACGATTCGGCAGATCGACCAAGCCATCGTGCAGGCCGAAACCCGAGCCGAGGTCGACCACGCCGTCTGTGAACTGTTGACAGCTGATGATCGGTTCCAGTTCGCGTGGATCGGGACGGTCTCGGAGTCGACCGACACGCTCGAACCGCGGGCGTGGGCGGGCAACGGCCAGGGCTATCTCGACAGCCGTTCGTTTTCGGTGACGACATCGAACGCCGAACCGGCCGAACACACCGCGGCCTCCGGGGAGCCAACGGTGGTTCCGAACGTCGCCGCGGGGCTTCACGACGACCCCTGGCGCAAGGACGCTCTCACTCGGGACTTCCTTTCGGTGTTGAGTATCCCGCTGGTCTACAACGACCTCACACACGGCGTGCTCACGGTCTACGCCCGGAGTCGGAACGCCTTCGACGAGACCACGCGGGCGGTCATGAGCGAACTCGCCGAAACAACCGCGTCGGCGCTCAGTGCGATCGAGCGGAAGCACGCCCTGCTCACGACATCGATGACGCGACTCGAAGTCGCGATCGACGACGGCTCGTTCGTCCTCTCGGGACTCGCTCGGGAGGCCGACTGCACGCTCTCCTACCACGGTGGCGTCCAGCAGACGAGCGACGGCCAGTACGTGTTCGTCACCGTCGAGGACGGCACTGTCGAGGCGGTCCAGGACGCCGCAAATGAACTGGTGGCCGTCGACGGCGTCCAGCCGATCAGTCGGGACGGGACCGGCAGCGTCGTCCGGCTCCAGCTCACCGAGCCGTTTTTGGCTCTGGAGTTGGCCGACCACGGGGCTGTGTTCCGCGAGGCCACCGCCGACCCCACCGCAACGACGCTCGGCATCGATATCCCGGGGAGTGTGACCGTCCGCAACATCCTCCAGCTCGTCCGCGAGACGTTCGCTGGCGTCGAGTTGCGGTCCAAACAGACGCTCGATCAGGCCGCCGAACACGACCTGTATTCGCGGTTCGTCGACGAGCTGACCGAACGGCAACTGGAAGTGATCCAGACGGCCTACTACAGCGGCTTCTTCGAATCGCCGCGGGGACAGACCGGCGAGGAGGTTGCCGAGACGTTGGCTATCTCGTCGACGGCGTTCTATCGACATATCCGAACCGTCCAGCGAAAACTGTTCGACACCCTGTTCGAGGACGGTAGCCATCCGCCAGCGGTTGAGGGTTGAATAGTACACCGCGCTTTGCAAATCACGTGTGATAGCGAACGTCTGGATATTCCCTTATACACGTATTATTCTTAAAGGAGTGCCCGGCACGGTATCCGGCACTCGTGAATCCCAATGAAAGACGCCGAAATCGATCCCGAAAGCGAATCTACGTACGAGTGTTTCGACTGCGGTGACCTGATCGTCGCTGAAACCCCGCCAAGTCAGTGCCCTAACTGCGGCGGGGCGATACGGAATCGGCAGGCCACCGTCGAGTAGTGCAAGCAGTATCTCCCACGGTGAGACTCACCACGATCTGATAACGATTCTGCGGTCTGTTGCTCGGAGTCCAAGATACCCGCCGGAGAGCATGACCGAATGTCCGATCGGCGGTCGACCACAAAGCACGGCCAATCGACAGAGTCACGACTCGATACACAGGAACAGGCCAGCGGCCGACCGAAGCTACTGGCCGGAGGAACGTGTCGTAGGACACGCGGGTAGGGGTAGCTACTATGATAGCCGCTCCCAAAATAAAACCCGTCGACCGTTCACACCGTATACACCCTAAATTCACCGCTAACGAAGACTGGCAGCTGCCGAAGTGGCCTTCAGCCAAAGTGATATTTGTCTTACTCACCAACATCTCGTATGGTACTTCCCCTGGAGATGGGCTGGCGACACCTGCTGTTCGAGAACTATCCGGTCGAGCCACGAGTGATGGACGCCCACCTGCCCGAGGGGCTCGCTCCCGACACCTTCGATGGCTCGGCGTGGCTCTCTGTCGTCCCCTTTACCAACGTCGAGGTTCGCCCCGCGGGGATGCCCAAATGCCTCGGGATTCGGCTTCCCGAACTCAACCTCCGGACCTACGTCACCCGCGACGGCGTCCCCAGTGTCTACTTTTTCAGCCTCGACGCACAGGGGATCGCCAGCGTCATCGGCGCGCGACTGTTCCACCATCTGCCGTACTTTTATGCACGGATTGCGCTGGAGTGGGTCGACGGACGCGTCCAGTTTTCGAGCCGACGACTGCATCCAGGAGCCCGACCCGCCCACTACGAGGCGAGCTACTGGCCGACTGGCGAGCCGTTTTCGGCCCCCGACGATCCGTTCGGCGAGTTCCTCGTCGAACGCTACCGCTTTTATACCGAGGCCCAGGACGGCTCGATTCGGTACACGGACATCGATCACGAGCCGTGGACGCTCTACCCCGCGGCCGCCGACATCACGACGAACACACTGCTGCAAAGCCACGGCTTCGCCGAACCCGATACCGAGCCGGTCTGCTACTACAGTCCAGGTCTGGATGTGACCGCCTCACGGAGCCACCGATTGTAACCCACGATCCCAGCGACTGTCGAAGCAACACCCCACCAGCCAACGCCCACCAACCACTACCCGAGCGACGCGTGGTGGGCTTCGACAGGGGAGCCATCCAAACCTATTTGCCACGGGATTCCGCTATGATACCTACGTTCATCACCGATTATATATGTCGTATGCACCATCACTTTCGGGGACGGTACATCGCCTCCCGTTTGCTGGCGGCTCGCTTGCCGCACGGATCGCTCCGATCTATCGCGCCGCCCTAGAGACTGTTGGCGGCGATCCGCGGGATATCCTGGTTCTCAAACGCCTCCCCAACGAGGTGCCGGAGTTCACCGCCGAGCTGCGGGACGTCGTCGGCTTAGAGTCCCGGCCGAACGTCAAATCGGTCGCGCGGCACGCCTCGACGCTGCTCGAAGAGGCCGCCCCACAGCTCACCCGCCTGACGTACGAACAGCGCATCGAGTTCCTCGCGGCGGTCCTACAGGGCCGCAACTGGTCGGAGTACTACGACCGGGCCCAAGAACACGATTCGTTCGGCAGCGACGTGGGCCAGCTGCTGCTCGATGCAACCTGGCAGGGTGGCTTCGACACCGAATCGATGGGTGACTCACGGTACGACGACCTTCTCCGAGAACTGGCCGAGGTGAACCGCGCGTTTCACGACAAGCTCGCCGAGCGGGATCTCGTCGAACAGGCATCGATGGTCCCGCGTGCGGTTGAGGCTCTCGAAGACCAAACACTCCGAACGGAGATCGAACGCGAGTTCGATCTCGTCATCGCCGTCGAGTTCGAGGAGTATTCAGCAGTCGAACGCGCCTATATCGGCTCGCTGACCGCTAACGCCGAGCTGGTCTGTGTGGCCGAACAGGAGGCAAGCATCGAACGCACTGCCCGCGAAGCGGGTGGCCTCGACCGCTTTACTGACGGCCTCGAAACCGTCGATCACACTGACGACGCATCGGCCGAGACACCAGCTACCGACTCTAGGACCTCCGAAACACGGGCTGGCACACCGTATGCGGAGTTCCTGGCAACCGGCTCGGTTTCGACGGCCGCAGCGACGCCAGCCCGGATCATCGCCGCCGAGACGCTCGACCGACAGGTCCAGGAGGTCGCCAACGAGATCGAGTTCCTCCGCCACGAACACGACTGGGCCTACGACGATTGTGCCGTGTTGCTCCGGTCGGTGGGCGATCCGATGCCGCGGGTCCGGCGGCTCCTCCAGCAGTCGGGCGTCCCGACCGCCTCGGCAGGGGTCAACGGGCTCGAACAGGATCTTGCCGTCCGGGAGATCCACGCCCTCGCCCAATATTATGCCGACGGTGACGACCAGGCCCTCGGGCTGATCGAGGCGCGGGTCCCTGATCTCGATACGAGAGTAATCGAAGACTGCGTCGATCCGACATCGATTGCGACCACGCTCAAACAGTGGATCGTCACAACTGATTTAAAAGGGCGGATCGCCCGCGAGAGCGACGATATCGACGCCCGCGAGCAGTTCCGGAACCTCTCGCGGCTGTTGTCTATTGCCGAGTTCGTCGACACCCAGGACTTCCTCTCGAACGACTGGTTCGACTTCATCACGATGTTGGAGCGGGCGATCACCTACGATGCACCGTACGCCCACACGGCTGAGGTGACCGTCGCCGAGGGAGGGGTGACTGTCGGCGACGTCTCGCTCCTGAAAAACGACTCGCGGAAAGCGGTGTTCCTCATCAACGTGGTCGATTCGGTGTATCCCGGCGAGGAACGCCTCACCCGCCTGTTCCCGACCGCGTGGCTCAAACAGATGAGCGGCTATCCGGACGTCACGCAGCCGACCGCCGCCGACGTGACCGAAACGTATGCAACAGCCAGCAAGCCCATCGGCGACCCCTTCGAGGCCTACCACAACCACCGCGCCCGCCGCCAGCTCGCGGTCGGCGCTCGGGCGGCCGACTCCCGGCTCTACTTCTGTCGCTACCGTACGACGCGGGCGGGAGTTGGGAAACCACACCACCAGTCGCGGTATCTCTCGGCGATCCAGGACCACCCCGAGTTGCCCACCAAGACAATCGAGGGCGCAGGCAAGGACCGGGATATCTACACCCTCGGCAGCGCCTCGACCGAGATCCTCGCCCAACCCTGGGCGCAGCTCGAATCGATCCAGGCCATCGCCAGCCAGGGCGGCAGCATCGATATCCAGGAGGCCGAAGCCAACTTCGCCGAAATCCAGGAGTTGATCGAGACCAACGAGACGGTCAGCGATCGGTTCGTCCAGGCGATCGATACCCAGTTCGACATGGCTCGCGGAGCCATCGCCCCGACCGGGCCAGAGCGTCGTGGGAGAAGCGATCCAGGAGCCACCGACGGGAGTGAGGGGGAGAAATCGGAATGAGCGATCCCGTCATCACCGCCGACGAGCTGGCGAGCTACGTTGTCTGTCCCACACAGTACGAGTTCGAACACGTGCGGCCGATCTCGCCGCGAACCGATCACTCGGATGTGACCTTCGACCGCCGCCGGGAGCTGCTGGCCGACGGTCTGCTGGCCGGGCTCACCGCCGATGTCGGTTCGCCTGCGGCCCGGGCCCGCATCGCTACCGAGCGGATCGTCGGCCAGTGGCCCACAACGGTCGACTCGTATGTAAACGACGAGCAACAGCAGTTCGACAGCGAGCTCCTGGAGGCCGCGATTTCGAACTACTTCGAGCGGTTCGGCGCGGAGCATGCCGAGGGACTCGTCGAGACCAATCCGGTTCTCGGCAGCAGTTTCGACGGGATCAGATACGAAACCGAGGTCGATGCCCTCGTCGAAACCGAGAGCGGACACCGGGCGATCCGGTTCCTGCCGAATCTCTACGGGGTCCATCCGGCCTGGAAGGACGAGGGGCTCGTCGAGGCGTATCTCTCTCGATCCGAGTTCTATCCGCGGCAGATCGGCCACCTCCTCCGGGCGTGGACCGCACTGCGTGGCCTGCTGTCGGCCCACGGGATGGACGCGGACGTGGAGTTCACCTACGTCTCGCTGTTCGACGACGTACGGATCAGCTACGGGGCGGGAAGCGACCCGACCGCCTCGGTGACGATGCGACACTTCCAGGAGCTCTTCGAGTCCGAACGCGGCGAGATTCGGACACTGCTCCGAGACATGGGGCCGAAGATCATCGACGGCGAGTACGCGATTCCGGACGCGGACCGTTCGCTGATCGCCGACAACTGCTGTGAATTCTGTCCCTACCAGGACGCGTGCCCGGCGTACATCCGGTCGGATGTTGCGTTTGGGGATCGAGCGGTCCAGGAGGACGGTAACTGATGGACGACCACGAACCAATGGACGACACACCACTGCAGCCACAGGGGAACCAGCCAGCCGTCCTCGCGGCGACCGGCGACGAGATCAAAATCGAGGCCGTCGCGGGCTCGGGGAAGACCACGACGATGGTCTGGCGAATCCGCGACGAAATCCACACACGCGAGACACCGCCCAACCGGATACTCGTACTGACGTTCGCAAAAGAGGCGACTCATAACGTTCAAGAAAAACTCAGAGAGGAACTCGGTGCGAGTGATTCGTTCGATGTTGACGTGTACAACTACCACTCGTTTTGTTATCAACTGCTCCAGGAGTACGCGTATCATAGCGGACTCTCACCGGACTTCGAACTGATCACGGAAGACCAACGACCGCAGTTAATCGAATCGGTGTACACTAGTGTTGATTTCGAGTTCGCACCCCCCAGCTCACCAGCCGCCAGCGGCCCCGATCAAGCAAGCGTCGGCGAGCTCACCGACTTCATTGGGTCGATGCGCCGGGAGGCCATCGACCCGGCGGCGATCCGCGAGTATCTCCCGGACGACGAAACGCTGACAGAGCTGATCGACCTCCAGCAGCGTCTGGAGGGGGCCGCCCACGATCTGATCAACGTCGATGCCAACGACATCATGTGGGACGCCGAAACGATAGCCGACAACTGCGAGCAGCTCGCCCGCGTCTACCGGTTTAAGGCCACGGGGTACGACCAGGACACCGATCTGAGCCGGTCGGTCGGAGCCCATCTCGACGCGATGACCGAGTGTGCGGACTCGGTTGCGGGCTATCTTCGGACTGAGACGAACCTCTCCTGGAAGGAGTACCGACTCCCCGAGATTCTCTTCGAAGACACCCGGGGGCCCTTCGAGGGGATCAAACAGACGCCGATGGGTCGGTTTTCGGAATACGTCACCATGCTCCGGCGGGTGCGGGCCTATATCTCGGCCTACGAGGCCTACACCGAGGAGTTGGACGACCGCGGCGCGCTGGACTACGACGAACTCATTCACAAGGCCGTCGAACTCATGAACGATTCCGAGGTCCGCGAGGACATCCTCTCGCAGTGGGATGTGGTGTTCTGCGATGAGTTCCAGGACACGGATTCCTCCCAACTCAACCTGGTAGACGAGCTCCGGAGCGAAATGGAGATCATGGTAATTGGGGATAGTGACCAAGCGATCTACGAGTGGCGGGGACAGGACCCGGACAATATGTCGAACCTTCCGGACTCCTTCGAGGAGATCACCCTCCCGGACAACTTCCGCTCCCGGCAGGCAATCCTGGACATAACGAACAACCTCGGCCGGGACACCCAGCAGATCCACTCGAAGCGGTCGGCCGACCCGCCGAGCGTATTCAAAATCAACAGCGAGGGAGCCGAGACCGAACAGCAGGTTTCGACGACCATCTCCCAGCTGCTGGCCGACCGTATTGCGGAGTTGGAGGGCCACAGGCTGTCGGACATCGCAGTGTTAGTCCGAAAGAACCGCCACGCCAAGCAGATCGCCGATCAGCTAGATCAGGAATCGATTCCGTACACGCTCTCGGCGGGCTCCGACGAGGCGGTCAGCCACGGGTTTCAAACCGTATTGTCGTATCTTCGTATCCTGGTCGAGCCCGGCGACGACGTGAGCTGGCAGCGCGTGTTGCTGTTGCTCTACCGGGTTCCCGAGGCCGATATCGATCGGCTGCTGGCGGCTGGCGAGACGGTTCCCGAGGGGTTCGAGGCAGTCTCGCCGTCGGCTCTCGACCGTCCGGAGCGGCTCCAGGAGGCACTATCGGAGTACGAGACCCTTCAAAAGATCTCGGCGACCCATTCCGTCTCGGAGCTCTACTCCCACATGAAACGTGAGACGAAACTGGAGTGGTTCCTCCGGGATGCCGACCGCGATCGGCTGCAGTCGATCGAACAGCTGATCTCGTCGTTCAGCGATAGCCCGGTCCAGCTGCGGCTCACCCCCAAGTTCCTCTCGTATCTCGAACGACAGGCGGATCTGTTGACCGCCAGCGAAGAAACTGCGACCAGTCAGGGCACCAAATCCGAGGGTGCAATCGACATCATGACTGTCCACCAGGTCAAGGGGCTGGATTTCGACACCGTGTTGCTCCCGTATCTAGCCGAAGACGAATTCGCTACCCTCTCGAACTACCAGACACATATCTACAGCTACGATATGCTGGTCGACGGCATTGAGGGAACGCTGGACGATCCGCTCCGGAGTGACATCAGCGAGGCCCAGATCGCCGAGGAGTGGCGCATTCTCCACGTCGCACTGACCCGAGCCAAAAACCAGCTGTTCCTGTTCGGCACCGATCTCCCCGAGGGGATCGGCGACGTTCCCCTCGTCGACCAACAGTTGCCGGGGAGCGAAAGCGACACACCGATCGACTGGTCGGCGTCGGGCCCGCGACTGCCGATCTGGAGCGCCCTGACCGACAGCTACGATGCCATCGCCGAAACCGCACCCAACGAGGTCCGTGATATCACCGAGCCGATCACCCGCGGCGTCGGCGAGGACCCCGGCACGATCACCTACTACCAGCAGCCGCTCTCGACGGCCGACGCCATCGAGCAGGTGTTGGAGTTCGCCGATGGGATGGTCGAGCGGACGCTCGATACCAACACGGATACTGTCGATGGCAGGCGGTACGCAGACGTCCCCCTCGGCGTCGACCAGGAGATCCAACTGGCACGCCAGCACAGCCACTCGGCCCTGGAGGCCGTCAGGGACTGTGGCCGCCGTCACGTGCTTGACTACGTCGTGGACGCCTTCCCCGACCCCGTTTCGGAGCGTGACGGCCAGCGGGGAGTGACCCAGGCCGACATCGGGACGCTGTTCCACGACGTCGCCGAGCTGGCCTACTGGCGCGGCTACACTACCGTCGAGGAGTGGATAACCGCCTGCCGGTGGATCGGCCAGCGGTACGACGGCAGCGACTGTGTCGAGGCAGCCATCGACTGTATCGAGAGCTACTTCGAGACGCCGGTCCCCGAGTGGACGGCCGTCGGCGCGGAGGTCCCGATCGAACTCGACGAGATCGACGGTCTCACCGGCACGGTCACCGGCTACGTCGATGCGGTCTGTGAGTATCCCGACGGCGGGCTGGCGGTGATCGACTACAAAACCTCCCAGTCGAAAAAGACGCTCGCCGAGAGCTACCAGCTCCTGTTGTACGTCCGGGGTTGTGCCGATCGATTCGAGGAGGAGATTACGCACGCGGGATACGTGTACGTCGGCGATCCAGGACCCGCCGTCCAGCTGTTCGAAGTCGAGGAGATCGAACGGCAGTGGGACGACCTCCACGCGGATCTCCTGGCGGCCGACGCCTCGACGTTCGACGACGTCGAGGCCGGGCCCCACTGTGAGTTCTGTGAGCACCGATCGCTCGGCTGTGCGGAGCCACCGTTCGAGTACACCGACGACCTCCGGCTCGACTGAGTTCGATTCGACCGGTGATCGAGAGCGACTCCTGGAGACTCCACGGTCCCTGGTACTGAATGAAAACCCGACCTGGCAGCTGTTTCAGCAGGAATAAAAAATCGAAGACGCTGGCCGTCTCCAGGACCGCTTACTGGAAGGCGGTGCCGAGATCGTCGTCCGACTCGATGTCGCTTTGGCCGAACTTGCGTTCGATCTCGTCGTAGCGCTCGCGGGTCTCGGGAGTCACGCTGGCTTGGACCTGATCGAGGGCGTCCTCGAAGTGGCCCATCGTAACCCGGACGTTGCCGACCGATTCGGCGACCTCCTCGCGGCTGACGCTGCCGATGAACTCCCGACTGGCGGCCATCGACGCCTCGCGGCAGACGGCCTCGATGTCCGCACCGACGTAGCCCTCGGTCCGGCGGGCCAGTTTGTCGAGGTCGACATCGTCGGCCAGCGGTTTCTCGCCGGTGTGGACCTCGAAGATCTTCCGGCGGGCGTCCTCGTCAGGCACCGGCACGTGGACGTGACGGTCCAAGCGTCCGGGCCGCAGCAGCGCCGAATCGATCAGGTCGGGGCGGTTCGAGGTGGCGATCACCACGACGTCCTCCAGTGATTCGAGGCCGTCGAGCTCGGTCAGCAGCTGGCTGACCATCCGTTCGCCGACGCCCGAATCGGTGCTCTGAGAGCCCCGTTCGGCGGCGATCGAGTCGATCTCGTCGAAGAACACCACCGTCGGGGCGTTCTCTCGGGCCTTGCTGAAGACCTCGCGGATGCCTTTCTCCGACTCGCCGACGAACTTGTTGAGGAGTTCGGGGCCCTTGATCGAGATGAAGTTCGACTCGGCCTCGTTGGCGACCGCCTTTGCCAAGAGGGTCTTGCCGGTCCCCGGCGGCCCGTACAGCATGACACCCTTTGCGGCGGCCATGTCGAGCTCCTCGAAGACCTCGGGGTATTCGAGCGGCCACTGGATCGTCTCGCGGAGCCGTTCTTTGGTATCTTCGAGACCACCGACGTCCTCCCACGTGACATCGGGCACCTCGACGAAGACCTCGCGCAGCGCCGAGGGTTCGATTCCTTTTAAGGCTGCTTTGAGGTCGCTTTCCAGGACCTCGATCGATTCGAGGACCTCGGCGTCGATCTCGTCGCTTTCGAGGTCGAGCCGCGGGCGGATCCGTCGCAGGGCGTGCATCGCGGCCTCTTTGGCGAGGCTTTCGAGGTCCGCCCCGACGAAGCCGTGGGTGTTCTCGGCGTAGACGTCGAGATCGATCCCCTCGGCCAGCGGCATGTTGCGCGTGTGGACCTGCAGGATCTCTTTGCGGCCATCCCGGTCGGGGACGCCGATCTCGATCTCCCGATCGAAGCGGCCACCGCGGCGCAGGGCGGGGTCGATGGCGTCGACGCGGTTGGTCGCGCCGATCACGACGACCTCGCCGCGCTCTTCGAGCCCGTCCATCAGGCTCAGGAGTTGGGCGACCACGCGGCGTTCGACGTCGCCACCGGCCTCCTCGCGTTTGGGCGCGATGGAGTCGAGTTCGTCCATGAAGATGATCGCGGGGGCCTCCTCGGAGGCCTCCTCGAAGATATCACGGAGCTGCTCTTCGCTCTCGCCGTAGTACTTCGACATGATCTCCGGGCCGGAGACCGTGTGGAACGAGGCGTCGATCTCGTTGGCGACGGCCTTGGCGATCAGCGTCTTGCCGGTCCCCGGTGGCCCGTGGAGCAGGACACCCTTCGGCGGCTCGATGCCGAGCCGCTTGAACAGCTCGGGATGTCGCATCGGGAGTTCGATCATTTCGCGGACCTGTTCGAGTTCGTCGTCGAGCCCACCGATGTCCTCGTAGGCGATATCGGGTGCGCCGCCCGAGGGTCCTGGAGCGGTTGCTTCCGAGGCTTCGCGGATCTGCTCGGCGGGTTTCTCCGAGATCTCGACCTGCGTCGAGTCAGTGACGACGACCGTCCCCGATGGCGACGTTGAGGCGATTTTCAGCGGGACGGCCTGCGATTGGCCGCCCATGAAGCCGAAGCCCAGCGGCAGCTGGACGTTCTGACCCGCGGTGACGGGCTGGCCGCCCAGCTCACGCCGGATCAGCGAGTCGATATTCCCGCGGATGCCGAGCCGCTGGGGTAAGGCGATCGTGATCGACTCGGCCGGGTTGACCTCCGCCTTTTCGATTGTGACGCGATCGTCGATGCCGACCCCCGCCTCCTGGCGAAGCCGACCGTCGATCCGGACGATCCCGGTCCCGTCGTCTTCGGGGTAGCCGGGCCAGACGCGGGCGATCGCGGTGCCGTCGTCGCTGTCGAGCCGGACGAAATCCCCGCCGCTGAGGTCGAGTTCGTCGGCTGCGATGCGGTCGACTGCCGCGAGGCGTCGGCCAGCGTCTTTCTGTTTGAGTGGTTTGACTGTGAGTTTCATTTGTCCACCGTAACCGTGAGTACGCCGTTATTCGTTGTAACCTCTGGGTCCGTTCCAGGGAGTTCAAATTCCATCTCGCTCAGACGGTCGCCGTGATCGATGACGAGGATCGCTGTCGAGCCGACGACATCCACGTCTACCTGCTCGTCGCCGACCGGGAGGTCGACCGCGAGCAATGAGTGGTCGTCATACTCGTAGCGCCGCACGAAGCGGTCGTCATGATCGGCTGTCTGTGATTGGGTCATATAACTAACTCGTAGTTAGCTATGCAAGTATATAAACTTTGTCCTGACTAATCGCGGTACAGCGTCGGGGTGAAAATATAGGGTAGTATTGCGGTCCACACCAATTGGAGTCTGTTGTAGCCCGAATCAGTATGCCGAAAGGCGGATATGTTCGCTCGTGGGACGGTCCGGCGATTTATGCCCGACTCTGCCCGAAGGGGAGTATGGAGACGGTGCGCCACCACGGCCGGTCGACAGCCTACAGCTACAGCGACCGGAGCAACGGGAGCGGCCCGGGGTGCTGCTGTATTCACGGTAGTGGTGGCTCACACGCCGTCTGGAACGGCCAGTTTCAACTAGCGAGCCGGACTCCGGTGGCGGCGCTCGATCTCAGCGGCCACGGCGAGAGCGACGATATCGACGCCGACGCGGGCTACGAGACGCTGTCGGCCTACACTGATGACCTAGAAGCAGTCGTCGAGGCCACCGACTGCTCGGTGCTGGTCGGCCACTCGCTGGGCGCAGCAGTCGCCCTCTGGGCGGCTCTCGAACGCGATCTCGACCTAGCGGGGCTCGTGTTGACTGGTGCGGGGCCCAGACTGCCGGTGTTGTCGGACCTACTCGAATGGCTCGCAGACGATTTCGAGGAGGCCGTCGAGTTCCTCCACGAACCCGACCGGCTGTTTCACGACCCCACCCCAGAACGCCGCGAGGCGTCGATCAACCGCCTGCGGAAGACTGGGCAGGCGGTAACAGTACGCGACTTCCGGACGGCCAATCGGTTCAACGTAATCGGTCGACTCGACGAGATCGAACTCCCGGCGGCCGCAGTCGTCGGCGAGTATGACCAACTGACACCGCTGCGATACCACCAACACTTCGGCGAAGAGCTGTCGGACTGCTCGGTGCTCCGGATCCAGGAGGCCGCCCATCTCGCCATGCTCGAACAGCCCCAGGCGTTCAACGCGGCGCTGTCGGTGTTTCTCGACCGGATTATGCGGTGACTAAACGGGCGTATGCAGCGACTACTCGGCGGTTAGTCGGTCAAATCGTCGACGCTCTCCTCGACGTGGCTGTGCTCGTCGGCGGGGAAGGCGCCGGATTCGACGGCCTCCCGGTAGGAGTCGATCGATTCGGACATCGCCGCGGCCACGTCGCCGAACTGCTCGGCGAACGGCGGCTGGTCCTCGGTGAGCCCCATCACATCGGAACTCACCAGAACTTGGCCGTCGCAATCCGGCCCGGCTCCGATCCCGATAGTCGGAATCTCGAGCGCGTCGGTGATCTCGGCGGCGACGTTCGCCGGGACGTGTTCGAGCACGAGCGCGAAGGCTCCGGCCTCCTCGTGATCGCGTGCGAGCGAGAGGATTTCCTCGGCGGCTTCGGTCGTGGTCCCCTGGCGGGTGTAGCCGCCGAGTTGGTTGACGTGCTGTGGGGTCAAGCCGAGATGCGCCATGACAGGAATCCCGAGTTGGGTGAGTCGGTCGGTGATCTCGACGGTGTGGGGGCCGCTTTCGAGCTTGACGGCGTCGGCTCCGGCCTCCTGGAGCATCCGGCCCGCGTTCCGGACGGTTTCGCTGTCGTCGACGCCGACCGAGAGGAACGGCATATCGGCGACGACCAAGGCGTCGTCGGTGCCGCGGACGACCGCCGCGGTGTGGCTGACGGCCTCGTCGAGTGTAACCGGTAAGGTGTCGTCGTAGCCGAGGACCGTCGTGGCCATGCTGTCGCCGACGAGGATGAGATCGATCTCGGCGGCGTCGACGAGCCGCGCGGTCAGCGCATCGTAGGCCGTCAGCATCGTAATGGGTTTCTCGCGATTGCGGAGCCCACGGGTCGTAGTCATACACTGGCGTATGGTTCGGGGGCGATAAAATAGTTCGATCCGGAACCGTCACACAGTAGTAGTCCTAGCGTGAGGTGCGCCTGTGGCAGATCTCGTCGAGACAACCGATCCGGATGGCGTCGATTTCGGCTGGGTGATGCAAGTCACCTTTGTCGTCACCATCATCGTCGGCGCGCCAATCGTCGCCGTCCTATCGGTACCGGTCGAGCTCCCAACGTGGGGTGCACGCGTGAGCTTCGCAATCCGTGTTGGCGCACCGATCTGGTTCCTCACTGCCGTCTCGGTCTTTTCATATGCAAAATACAGACATGATACCGAGGACGACGAGCAAGAAGTCTCGACACAACCGGAGTAGCCGGTTCCGACGCCGGTTTGAATACCAGTAGCCGCTGTCTACGTATCAGCAAGAATCAATCCCAATTCACAGGGAACGTCTGTCTTTTAGATGAGCGGAGGATTTGATTTTTAAAGATGTGAGAGTCTCCTTTTAAACAAATCTGAAGTCGACACCTGCACGCTCGGCGGTCGTCCCGTCACGCGGCGAGTCACCGACGAAGACCGCCTCGCTGGGATCGACGCCGAGTTCAGAGAGCGTCGCCAGCAGCGGTTCCGGGTCGGGTTTGTGTGTCTCAACCGAGTCCCGACCGACCACCGCGTCGACAGCCGACGCGAGACCGTGCGTATCGAGGGCGAGATGGCAGGCGCGTTCGCAGTTGAGCGAGCAGACGCCGACCGGAACCGAGCGGTCGAGCAGTTCGTCGGCCAGCGCGAGGCGGCGCGAGTTGCGTGCGCCAGCGTGTTCATGGCGGCTGATCGTCGACTCCACTGCCTCACTGATTCCGTGGCGCTCGGCCCGCACCATGAGGTCCCAGAGATCCGCGCCGGTGGCGTCGATGCCCGCTTCGTCGTAGACCTCGATCACGTCGGTGGCGACGGTCGCCCAGTCGACGGCGAGACCGACCAGCGTCCCGTCGAGATCGTAGACGACCGCCTCGTACTCGCTCGTAGCCATACTGATTCGTGGGGCGGCGCAGTGAAATCGGTGTCGACCGCTACCGAAACTGGGGAAGACACCGATGTGTCGACACAGAGCCAATCACGATTAATTACTATTAATTATGTATTATGTCTATTAAATAATAATATACTGCTACGAACTACGCTATAAGCAGTTATTTACTGACTACTATTCCGTATTATGTCGCTAATCAAAATTATGCTTGATTTACGGAACTATATGGTAACTAAATAATGTGCTGATGTTGCTAAGCGGTTTATTACAATAGTATCAATACCTGAAATCTCGGGCAGAATGTCAAAAGACCACGATGAAGACAGTGACGCAGCGTCTCCCGACGCGGTGATCGAAGACCACACCGCGTTCGATCCACGCGAGCCCTCTCGACGGGATTTCCTGTCGATGAGCGGTACACTCGCCGCGGGGTCGGCACTCACAGCCGGGGCTGCGGCCACCGAGGAGGTCGAGGCCAAGGAGGTTCCCGAAGAGCCGGACGAGGGTGGGCGCGTTCGGCACTTCGATGTCCACGCCATCGACGTCGACATCGTCTACAACCGATACGGCCTCCACCAGCCGGTCGGCGTCATGTACGCGCTCGAAGAAGACAGGAAAAAGATCAAAGAGCTCTCCGGAAAACGACCCTGTAGAAACACGGTCGTCTTCGAGGACGACGACGAGGACGACGAGTTCTTCTGCGATGATATTCCCGAGGACGAACGGGCCGACGGTGACACGCGAGTCATTCAGCCGCTCACACTTCGTGCCGAGCAGGGCGATATCATCGAGATCGAGTTCCACAACGACCTCGACCGAGCGGCCTCGATGCACATGACTTCGCTGCCGTACGAGGTCGACGACAGCGACGGAATGCACGTCGGCGAGAACCTCGACACGACAGTCGACCCCGGCGAGTCGATCACCTACCGGTGGTACGCCTCGACGTTGGGCGGTCACTTCTTCCTCGATGGGGCGAATCAGGCCTACGACAGCGCCGAAGACCCGCCACAGGAGGCCAACTTACTGTCTCGCGGCCTCTTCGGCTCGGTCATCGTTCACCCGCAAGGATCCGAGTGGACCGACCCCTTCACCGGCGAGGAGGTACAGGGCCGGGTTCAGGCGGACATCCACCTGCCCGATGATCTCGGCGACGAGGCCTTCCGAGCGGGCAATGTGCCCGGACTCAGCTACCGGCAGTTCGTCATCTATTACCATACCCCCGAAGGAATGCGAACGGCCGACGGCGATAAGTTGACCTTCCCCGACAGCGACGAAGATCAGACGACTCACGCGATCAACTACCGTGCGGACCCGACCGGGAATCGGGTGCCCGACGGGAGTGACCCGGAAATCGCGGAGTCGTTTTATAACTCGTGGCTCAACGGCGATCCCGGCGGCGGCGACAACGTGTATCCGATGTACGTCGGCGATCCGGTAAACGTGCTGCCGATGGGTGCGTCGGTCGAAGAAAACCACGTCCATCACTTGCATGGCCACCGCTGGAAAGAGACGCCGCCGGACGTTTCTTCGGGCACCGTCGACTCCCAGACGGTCGGCCTCGGCGCGGTCTACGAGAGCCCGCTCGTAATCGCCTCAAGTATCTCGACAGAAGGTATCAACGATTTCACTACCGTGCGTCCGGATCTGGAGTTCGAGGACTCCTTTGCGGTCGGGGCGGGCGGTGCACACCGGTCGACCGGCGACGTACTGTTCCACTGCCACCTGTTTCCCCATTACGGCGAGGGAATGTGGGGAATCATGCGCGTCCTCGACAAGGAGCGCAAGGGGCTCCAACCGCTGCCGACCAACGAGCCGCCGATTCCCATCGATTCGGATGTGCCCGGCTTTCCCGAGTTCATCCCGGGTGAGTTCGGTGAGACAGCGCCGTTCCCACCGTACGGCGCGGCCGGAAAGGAGGGGTTCCGCGATCCGACCGACGACGAACAGGCCGCTCTCGGCGATGACATCCTCCCCGGTGCACCGTACACAGACCCCTGTGATCCCGACGTTGAAGCCGAAATCGAGGGCGAAAAACGCGAGTACACCATCGTCGCCCTCCCCGCCGATGTCGTCTACAACGACGTCGGCCATCACGATCCCAACGGGATCGTGTTCGTCCTCGAAGAGAACGCCGAGCTAGTCAAAGAGGGGAAACTCAACCCCGAGCCGCTGGTCATCCGTGCCAACGTCGGCGACTGCGTCGACATCACATTGAAAAACGAGGTCACCGAGGAGAACATCGCGGCGCTGCCGGGTGACCGGTTCCCGGAGGGTGACGACGACGGCAAGCCCGAGAGCGTTCCCATCGAAGCAGGCGGGAAGTCCAATCATATCCACTTCGTTTCGTACGACCTGTTGGGTTCGGATTCACTCGCTACAGGCTTCAACTACCGTCAGGACGCCCAACCCGGCGAGGAAGCCTTTTATCGGTGGTTTGCCGACGAAGAGGGAACCATCTTCTTCCACGATCACATCACCGGCATCGAGGACGTGATGCACGGCTCGTTCGCCTCGCTGGTCGTCGAGCCGCCGGAGTCACGGTGGCTTGATCCCTACAGCGGCGACGAGATCGACAGCGGCACCCAGGCGATCATCGAGGTCCCCGACGGCGAGGACTACCGGGAGTTCTGTCTGGCCTATCAGGATTTCACACAGCTCGTCGACCGCGACGGAGAATTGGTCAACCGAAACGAATCCGAACACAACGAGAACTCGGGGGTGATGGCGATCAACTACCGGAACACGCCCTACTACATCCGCGACGACGCCGATCCCGCTTACGTTCATTCGTCGTTCGTCCACGGCGATCCCTCGACGCCGACCTTCGAGGCCTACGAGGACGACCCGGTTCGGTTCCGGCTCTGGCATGCGACCTACGAGGAACAGCACAACTTCACGATCAACGGTCGACGGTTCGATCCGGAAGGACAGGATCCCGAGGACGCCGTCACGCAGATCATCGGCACCTCGGAAGCGTTCACGCTGGATCTCCTGGAGGAACCGGACTCGATCGGCAAGGGGACGTTCATCGAGGAACTCGACGAGAACCCCGCTGGCCTCCCGATCAAGGACTATCTCTACGGTTCGATGGTCGTCGACGATCTCTGGAACGGGATGTGGGGGCTGTTCCGGGAGTTCGGCGGTCGTGTAGATCATCTCGAACCCTTACCGGACCGGAAGGCACCGAAGGAAAGAATCACCCGGAAAGAACTCGAAAAGATGGGCCACCCGGCCCCGTTCAGCGAGTTCGAGTGGAGCGAGCGGGGGCAGCTCGCCCGGCTCCTATATAAAAAGGGTGACGACCGGGAGTTCCCACCGGACAAAGACGCCCGACAGAACGATGCCATCACCGGCGACCCACCGGAGCTCGCACCGTCGCCCGGCAGGCCGTGTCCGAAGGACGTAGACCGCCTCGAGTTGGATGTGACGGCGTTCGATACCGAGATCGAGTACAACGACTACGGCGACGTCGACCCCTACGGCATCGCGTATGCGATGGACGACGACGTCGAAGCGATCCGCGACGGCGACGCGCCGCTCGAACCGCTGCTGTTGCGCGCAACACAGAACGACTGCATCGATCTCACGCTGACGAACGATATCGACTTCGATGATCTCGACAACGACCACCCACATCCCGAGATGCAGGGGCCCGACGAGGACTGGGATCGCTCGAAGCGGATCTCGCTGCATCCCAAACAGGTCAGATACAACGTCCTCGGCTCCGACGGAACGACCGTCGGCTTCAACTGGGACCAGACGATCGGGCCGGGCGAGGAGATTACCTACCGCTGGTACGTCAACGAGGTCTCGGTCTCCTCGGTGCTCCACGATTTCGCGGACATCAGAAGCAACCGCCACCACGGAGCCTATGGTCGACTCGTCGTCGAGGAAGACGGCGTGGAGTTCCTCGATCCGCTCACCTGTGAGCCAGCGCCGAAGGGGCGGGCACACTCGGTGATGAAAAAGCGGCCCAAGGGCGACGACATCCGGGATTTCTCGCTGGCGTTTGCCGACGGGCAGTTCATCATCAACGAGGACGATCCGGACAACTGTGTGGTGCCGCCGGGACCGGATATCGAAGACCCCGACGACCCCTGCAATCAGTTGGGTGATCCCGAAGACCACGGCTATCCGGCGATCAACTACAGTTCGGAGCCGTTTATCCGCCGATTCGAACGGGAGGATGACGATCCGGCGAACGTGTACGACTCGGATATTCACGATGATCCGAACACGCCGGTGCTCCGTGCGCTGCTCGGCGATCCGGTGACGTTCCGAATCCATCTCTGTGCTGACAAAGCCGATGGGCTCGCGTTCCACCTCGCCGACCACCAGTGGGACCGGCTTCGAGGCGACGACGACTCCAAACTCGTCGGCGTAGACGACCAGATCAGCGTCAGCAAAACCGACCGAGTCGAACCCGTCGACGGGGCGGGCGGCATCGCCGAAAGCACTGGCGACTTCATCTACCAAGAGACACGCCAGCGCCGGAAACTCGAAGGCGGATCGTGGGGGATCTTCCGGGTCGAAGACGACCGCAAGAAGTTCCCCAGCGAGATCCATCCGCTACCGGATCGCTCGAAGACGATCCCGATCGAACACCGACCGAACTGGATCACGATGGCGGGAGATCTGACCGACGGCAAAAAAACAGATCTCGTCGTAATCGTCCCCGACAGCGTTCGGTCTGCTGGCGATTCGAGCGGGTTCTACCTGTTCGAAGACCTCGATTCGAGGGAAGACGTGACCGACCTCGCCGGGGCCGACCACAGCGCACTCATGGAGTACGACGACGACAAACTCATCGTGAATATGGATTCGAATGCAGTCTCCACGGCAAAACGGCTCCGGAAACTGTTCCGGAACGCGGAGCTTTCGGTCGTCGGCACACCCGAGGAGTGCACGGTCGATTTCGATGAGTTGGCTCAACTTACCGAACTGAAACTGACGAGTAATGGAGATGAGAAATCCGGGGAAATCAGAATATCGGTCGACAGCGTCGACGTCGATGACGATTCGCTGAAACTCACGTGGGAAGACGGGTCGACGCTCACGGTGACCGAGTACGACACCCTCTTCGAGGAGTAATCACTCACCGAGTAACAGGCCGACCCCAACTCTGTTGGACGACTGCAAGCCCGCCGAGCAGGAGTCGATGATCGTCAGCAAACCGTACCATCCAGCGCCGGAGTCGGCTGCTTACGCGATTCCGAAGTCGAATCCCAACGGCGACGCCGATGACGATCATCGTCGGTCGACCATCGAGCGTCGGCCCACTGGCTCCCAGCCTCGACAGCGGAACCGACCGCTGTTGGCTCGCCATGAAACCCAGCGTGAGTAGTCCGAGACCGATACGGATCGGCTCACCCGGCAACACGTTGAGGACGAGCAGCCCGACGAACCCGGCAGAAAGTGAGACGATTACACGCGATGGCGTCGCCCCCGTGCGATCACCACCCCTTCACGGACGAACAGACCACCGAAGACGACGAGCCCGAGGGCGATGAGGAGTCTTCGACCGGTGAGCGGGAGCGTCTCGACTAGGAACTGTTGGCAGGCAGACCAGACGACCAGCCCGCCGCAGACGCTCATCGGGGCCCCGAGTGCGAGATCACAGTAGCGACTCCTGGCGGCTCCAACCACCAGGAGGCCGAGCAGGCTACAGAAGACCGCCGGGTCGGCGAGGGGACCGACGACGGGAGTGTAGCTCGGCCGTGTGGTCGAGAGTGCCAGCAGGCCGACGATGACGAGCCAGACGCCGAGGAGATGGCCGACATCGCGGTCGCTGTACTGGAGGTCCACACACGGATACCGTCTTCATCAGTCCTAAAACTCCGCAAATTCCGGATGGCTGACCCACCAGATAACCCGACCGTCACTCCCAGAAGGGATACAGCTCGTCGGTTCCGCCGTCGGTGATTCGCTCGCCATCCAGGAGGAGTGCCCCCGAGTCGGCGGCTTCGGCTTTCGCTTCGACCTCGCCGATGACGGCGGCCTCGATCCCCGCCTCAGCGAGCCGGGAGCGGGCCGACTCGACCGCGGCGGGCGGGAGCGTCGCAAGCAGGGCTCCGGAGCCGAATACCCCCAACGGATCGATCCCCATCGCCGCACAGACTGTCTCGGTCTCGGGGCGAACCGGGACCGATTCGCGGTCGACGACGAGGTCGACGTCGGCTGCGGCGGCCATCTCGACGAGTCCCGTCCGGACGCCGCCCTCGGTCGGATCGTGGAGCGCGGTGGCGGACTCCCGGAGCGCCCGCGAGTCGTCGAGGATACTGATCTCCTCGAAGAATCCGGCGGCGCGGTCGATGGTCGACTCGTCGACGCCTGCGTCCCGGAGATCGTCGGCGAAATCCGTCGCGATGATGCCGGTGGCCTCGATGGCCGCACCCTTCGTGAGAAGCACCCTGTCGCCCGATTCAGCACCGCTGGTCGGGATGTGGTGGTCGGTTCGGCCGAAGGCAGTCAGGCTCAGCAGCGGGCGGGAGAGCACCGGTACGTACTCCGTGTGGCCGCCGACGATCGTGACGCCGAGATCGGCGGCCGCCTCGTCGAGTTGGCTCGTCAGTGTCTCGATGACCTCGGCATCGTCGTCGGGAAGAAAGATGACATTCGTCAGGAACTCGGGGTCGGCTCCCGCCGCAGCGATATCGTTGCAGGCGACGTGGACACCGATCGTTCCGGCGGCTTCCGCCGCCAGCGAGACCGGATCGGAGCTGACGACCAGCGTTTCGCCGTCGCCGAGGTCGATCGCCGCGGCGTCCTCGCCGTAGGCCGCGCCGGTCAACAGCGCCGGGTCCGAGGCCCCGGTCTGGTCGAGAATGGTTTGCAGCGCCTCGGGGTCCAGCTTACCGATCATCTATCCAGGAGTCGGGAGCGGTCACTTTTGTACCTGCCGAGTCGGCTACTCGTCGACCAACGTGACGTCCAGTTCGGACTCGATATCGCGGATCAGCGATCCCCCGACGCCTGCGCGGGCTGCCCGGCCCTGTTCGACCGCGAGATACGCCTCGTCGTCGATGTCGAGCTCGGCGGCCAGCTCCTCGATGGTGAGTCCGGCGTCCTGTCTAGCGGCCTCGACGCGCTCGTCGTAGTCGGAGACGAGATACGGCAGCCGGTCCCGCTCGTAGTTTGTCCCCTCTTTCTCCCAGTGGGAGGAATCGCCCTTCTGGGCATCGTAGATCTCGGCCTGCTTTTGGGCGGCTCGCTTCTTCCGGTCGACCGAACTGTCGCTGCCGCTGCTGCTGCCGCTACCGCTGCCGCCGCTGCCCTGACTTTGGCCACCCTGCCCGCCGTGGCCGCCGGAGTCGCGTCGGCTGTCGTCATGGGGCGAGCAGTCGGGACACACCAGTAGTTTTGCCCCGGCGACGTTGGCCTTGCTGAGCCTGCTGCTGGCTTTGCCACAGAGTTCACAGGCATCGCCGTCGCCACCACCGCCGCCGCCCCCGGTCGAGTATTTCGCCATACCGGTCTCTTGGGGCGAGGGGTGTTTAAGATTGGCTCGTCTGTGGGTGGAACAGCGCCACCGACAGCAAAACGAACGCCACCGACAGCAAAACGAACGCCACCGACATCGGACAACTGCTCGACAGCGGGCAAAAAGGTCAGTCGAGCGTCGACGTGATAATCTCCCGAAGCTCAGCCACCGTTTCGGCGTCGTATTCGACCGTTTCACCGGCAACACTGAGAGACAGCACACCGTCGTCGGTCGCCAAGCCGAGCGAGTCGACTGGCGCGACGCCGTCGAAGGCCTCCCGAACTGCCTCGGGGTCGGTGGTCTCGACGACGACTCGGCCGGGCGTCTCGTCGAAGAGGTCGACCACGCTGTCGACCGCCACGTCGGCTCCCACCTCGCTGGTAATCAGTTCAGCAAGGGTGACCGCCAGCCCACCGTGGCTCACGTCGTGGCTCGCTAGCGTCGACTCCTGGTTGGCAACTGCCGCGATCGTCTCGACGACTTTGCTGGCGTTGTCGGGCAGGTCGGGGAAGGCATCGCTGCCGCCTTCCTGTGTGAGTAGCTCCGAGCCCCCGAGTGCGTCGCCAGCCGCACCGACGACGAGCAGTTCGCCCTCGCCGGAGAGTGCCGCGAGTGGCGCGTCGTACCCCGCCTTCGAGCCGACCATCGCCAGCGTCGGTGTCGGCGGAATCGGGCCCGTGTTCGAGTCGTTGTACAAGGAGACGTTGCCGCCGACCACCGGCGTCGACAGATCCGAACACATCTCCGCGAGGCCGTCGACAATGGCCTTGAAGCCGCCGTAGACCTCGGGCTTCTCGGGGTTACCGCCGTTGAGACAGTCGACCGCCGTGAGTGGCAGCGCACCCTTCGCCGCGATGTTGGTCGCGTTTTCGAGGGCGACCGCCTGGGCTCCCTTATACGGGTCGGCGGTCGTCCAGTTGGGGTTGGCTCCTGACGAAAAGGCGAGGCCGGTCCCCGCGCCGGTCGTGTCGGTGGCGTCGCCGCTGGTCTCTCTGATCGCCATGATCGCGGCGTCGTCGCCCGGTTTGAGGGCCGTGCGGACGCCGACCTCGTGGTCGTACTGGCGGTAGACCCAGCGTTTCGAGGCCGTGTTCGGACTGGCAACGACCGCGTTGATCGCGTCTTCGAGGTCGACCGCGGGCAGGTCGCGGTCGGCCTCGGTTGGCTCGATCGAATCGAGATCGTTCATCGGCGCGCCCTCCGCGAGGAACTCGGGGTCGACGTCGACGACGACCTCGCCGTCGAACGTACAGACGTAGTTCCCTTCGCGGACCTCGCCGATCACCGAGCAGCCGAGGTCAAACCGCTCGGCGATCTCGGCGACGCGCTCTACGTCCTCGGGAGCCACCTCGTAACACATGCGCTCTTGGGATTCGGCCAGCAGGATTTCCAGGGCGTTCATGTTGGGTTCACGCTGGTGAACCCTGTTGAGGTCGATCTCAGCGCCGAAGCCACCCTTGGCAACCAACTCGGAGGACGCGCCACCGAGGCCTGCTGCGCCGAGGTCACGGGCCGACTGGATGAGGTTCTCGTCGACCAGCGTCTCGTTGGCCTCGATCAGCAGTTTTTCCGTGTATGGGTCGCCGACCTGCACGGCGGGTCGGTCCTCGGTTTCGGCATCCTCGGCCAGATCCTCGCTGGCAAACGATGCGCCACCGAGGCCGTCGCGGCCGGTGCCGTTGCCCACGAGGACGAGTTTGTTGCCCGCTTTCTGGGCTTCGGCCGTGACGAGTCGCTCCTCGTTCGTGAGGCCCATGCAGGCGACGTTCACGAGGGGATTGCCGACGTAGTTCTCGTGGAAGTCGACACTGCCCGTGACGGTGGGGACGCCGATGGAGTTGCCGTAGTTCGAAATGCCTTCGACGACGCCTTCAAAGAGATACTGGGAGTGTTCGCGGTCGAAGGAGCCGAAATAGAGGCTATCTGCGAGGGCGATAGGGTAGGCACCCATCGACATCGTATCCCGGACGATACCGCCGACGCCGGTGGCCGCACCGTCGTAGGGGTCGACGTAGCTCGGGTGGTTGTGGCTCTCGATGCCGAGGGTGATGTAGGTATCCGAGTAGTCGTCGGCCTCGCGGTCGTCTGCGGGGGTGTTGGCCGCGTCGGGTTCGGGGACGGCGACGACCGCCGCGTCGTCACCCGGCCCGATGACGACCTGCTGGCCCTCGCTGTCGAACGCCGACAGCAGGGGACGGGATGATCGGTACGCACAGTGCTCGCTCCAGAGGTTTTCGAACAGCGTCGACTCTGCAGGGGTGGGTTCACGGCCCAGCTCCGAAACGATGAGCTGGTGGTCGGACTCCGGGAGACTCATTCAGTTCCCTGTTCAGAATCACCGGCTTAATCTCTTTCCATGTGCAGAAACGTGCATCAGCTATCGGGCTGAACAAACCGGGTGAGATCCGATAGCTCTTTGGAACACACCCCGTATACGTTCGGATATGAACGAGTATATCAAGTGGGGTGGCGCGGGCATCGCCCTCGCGCTTGTCGGTGTCGTCGCTATCGCATCCGAGATCCAACACGGCCTTTCCGCTGGCGACCCGCTGCCGGTCATCTACGGTGGAGCGGTCGTCTTCGCCGCGCTCGTGACGATCCTCATTGTCGCGCCGAGCTTCCGAGAGTCGCCCGACCCCAGCCACGACTGAGAGCCTTTATTACTCACCTCTCGTAGGAGTCGACCGTGTTAACGGTCGAGCTCCATTCCCATTCGGCGCTCTCGCATGACGGCCGCGATCCGGTCGAGCTGCTCGTCGAGCAGGCGGCGGCGGTGGGACTCGACGCCCTCGCAGTCACCGACCACGACGAGATTGACGCCTCCATCGAGGCCGCCGAGGTCGCCGCCGACCACGGCCTGATCGGCATCGTCGGGATGGAGGTCTCCAGTGCCGCGGGCCACATTCTTGCCTTCGGCATCGAAGAGCTGATTCCACCCGGACTCTCCTACGACGAAACGCTCGAACGCATCCACGATCAGGGCGGGATCGCCGTGATTCCCCATCCCTTCCAGAAGTCGCGCCACGGTGTCGCCCCCCACGTGACCGAGGACCAGCTGGCGAGCGCCGACGCCATCGAAGTGTACAACTCCCGGCTGTTCACGGGGCGGTCGAACCGACAGGCCGAACGGTTCGCCATCGAGCGCGGGCTGCCGATGACCGCCGGGAGCGACGCCCACATCTCGGAGCTGGTCGGCCAAGCGATCACCGAGGTCGGAGCCGACGACCGCACCCCCGAGGCGATCCTGGAGGCGATCCGTCACGGCCGGACCAGCGTGATCGGCCAACGAACCCCCTGGCGCGTCAGCCTCCGACAGTTCGGCGGCGGCGCGAAACGACGCATCCAACGCGCCCTCTCGGAGTTTTTTAAATGACTGAGACGCTCCGCGGTGGGAGTCTGTCGGTGGTTCGGGCCACACTCGCCGACGCCGATCCGCTCCCGGGTGCCAGCGGCCGTGGCCCCGGTGATATGGGCGGCTTCGGCGGCGTGGTCGACGGACAAATCGTCCGCGACGTGTTGGGTCGACAGCCGATTTATACCGACGCGGATGCTGTCGATCCGGTCGCCGAGGGTGCGTGGGCGTTCGCACCGACCGAACTGGAGACGCCAGCAGTGGTTCCACCGGGTGCCGTGCGGACAGTCGAGGGCGACAGCCAGCGGCTCGAACTCCCAGAGCCGCCTGCCGATAGTCCCGAGACGGCTCAGGCGGCTGTCTCCGAGGCACTCACCGACGCACTGGGACTCGACGGAGCCGACCGGCCGACCGACACCGCAGTCGCCTTTTCAGGCGGCATCGACTCCGCACTCGTTGCTGCCGGACTCCCCGATGCGCCGTTGTACGTCATCGGCTTCGAGGGGAGCCACGACATCGCCGCCGCACGCGAGGCAGCCGACGCGATGGGTCGCACAGCGGACCTCCACGTGATCGAACTCGACCACGCGAGGCTCCAGGAGGCGGTGCCACGTGTTGCCGACGCCATCAATCGGACGAACCCGATGGACGTCTCGATCGCGCTGCCGCTCCTGCTTGTGGCCGAACGTGCCGTCGAGGACGGCTACGACCGACTTGCGCTCGGACAGGGTGCGGACGAACTCTTTGGGGGCTATTCAAAGGTCGTCGACCCGAGCGACGACCACCGCGTCGAGGCCGAGACGGTCCGCGGGGCGGTTCGGGAGACGATCACCAGCCTCCCCGATCAACTCGAACGCGACGTCTGTGGATTGCAGGCCGTGGGCGTCGAGCCGGTGACGCCGTTCCTCCAGGACCGCGTCGTCGATGCCGCCTTGCGACTGCCCGGCGAACGACTGGCGAGCGGCGAGGAGCGCAAAATCGCGCTGCGGGCGTTCGCACGACGGGAGGGCGTATTGCCCGAGTTAGTGGCCTCGACCGACAAGAAGGCCGTCCAGTACGGCAGCTACGTCAGCCGCGAACTCGACCGGCTGGCCCGGCAGGCGGGATATAAACGACGGATGGACGACCACGTCGGCCAGTATATCCGGTCGCTGCTCTTGTCGTCGTAACGTCAGTCACAGGATATTTTCGACCGGAGGGAGAGGTGGACCTATGAGTACACAGCAGGGGACCGTTGTCCACATCTCGACCGACGAAGTAAGCAAATGGCAGATGGCACTGCGGAACCTCCAGAACCTCGTCGGCGACGAGTCGGTGCCGACCCCGCCGGAGGCACTCGAAGTCGTCATCACGGGGCCGGGCGTCCAGTTCCTCCTGGAGTCCTCGCCGGAGGCCTACAAGATCCGAAAGATGGTCGAGGCGGGTGTCACCGTCGCCGCCTGCTCGAACTCGCTGTCACGGTTCGGCCACGATCCCGAGGCGGTCGTCGACGGCGTCAGTATCGTCCACTCCGGCGTCGCCGAGGTCGTCCGGGTCCAACAGGGCGGCACCGACTACCTCAAGCTTCCCTAACGCCGAGTGGCTGCCCGCTTGGTCGGCGTTCGCTGATCATTCTGGGGGTTCCAGGAGACGGCGTAGTTTAGATACCGACAGGGAGACACACCCTTATCCCTATCCGGCACTTAAAAAGGGAGAATGAGTGCTACGACAGTCTTCTCTCAGCGGTCCCCGAAGGCGATGCTCTACTGTCCCAACTGCGGATTTGCCAGCCGGATCAACGGCGAGTGGGTCATCCATCTCAACGCGAGTTCGGTCGACTACGAGTGTCCGAACTGTGAGACGATCATCGACTCACGGCGGGATGGCTCGGAGCTAACGACCCGACACGAGGGGGGACTACAGTTCAGCAATGCTGACTGAGCGTTGGTGTTTGTGGGACGGCTACGCCGAGCCGACCGACAGCAACGACGCCACGGAACGCTCCAGCAAGCCGTATATGCGTATTTTGAGCAAGAGCCGTGTCCAACTAACTTCGCGGGCGACTCCGTACAGACAGCGGGCTCGGGAGTCGGGTTCTCTCGACATGAGAAACGGACGCTGTCTATATCTCGTTAGCAGACAATACTACAGCAGAGAAGCAATGACACTCAAACCACTCGTTTACGCGCTTGCAGCCGGTCTCGCAGTCTTCCTCGCCGTCGGCGTGGCTGTCACCGAACTCGCCAGCGCGTGGATCGAGTTCTCGCTGTTCGTCGGTCTCCCCGCGGGGATCGTCGCCGGTACGGCCGCCGCGGCAGCGGTGACGTTCGGACTGAGCGGGGGAGCCGACCGGCGACTGCGTCACATCGCCAGCGGGCTGGCTGGCTTCGGAGTCGGCTTCCTCCTCGCCGTCATCGGCCTTGGGGCTCTCGGCGTCGGCGTCGTCCTCAGCATGGGCGTCGCCGTGGTCGTCGGTCTCGTGGCCGCGGTCGTGGGGTACCTCCGTGGACCGACCACGCTCGACCCCACTACGGCCACATCCGAAATCAACTGATGGGCCGGTCGACAGGTTACAAATCCGCCTCAACGACCGCCGCAATCGCCTCACAGCCGATCTCAACCGTATCCGAATCGATCTCACTCGCCCGCAGTTCGTCGGCGGTATACCACTCCCAGACAGCCGCCGCTGCTTCGCCGTCGGCGGGGTCGATGGCGCGACTGTCGACTGCCGCAAAATAGACGTGGTCGATGTGCTGGTGGCCCACGGTCCCGTCAGTGTGAATATTGATATCGTACAGCATCATGTGGGCGGGCTGCGGCAGCACCTCGCCAGCCGGGGCGTCGATGGCTGCGGTCTCCCGCAGGAGGCTCGGTTCGAGGCCGGTTTCCTCCTGGACCTCGCGGATGCCAGCCTCGTGTGGGAGTTCGTCGCGGTCGACGTGGCCGCCGGGCGGAACCCGAATGCCGAGCCGATCGTGGTGGTGGAGCGCAGTCGCACCCCTGTTGACGATATACACCGTCGACGTGAAATGGCGGGTCGTCTCCATACGAGCCGTAGCGGGACGGCTCATTCAAAGCTACCTATTCGGCTATCACACGGTCACGGGAGCCTTAAAAAAGAGTAGCGGCTGCGATATCGTCGTAGTCAGGCAGGTAGTTCGTCGGCGGCGTCCGCCATCGCTGTCCTCGGCGAGCACTGCGAACTGATTTTTGACCTCTCCGATTGTCTGTCGGGGTGTTCTGTCCAAACCGGATCGTAGCCCTGACAAAGATTTAGGCCGCTCTACGCGTAGTTTATCCCTATCGCTCCGAGCCTGTTCGATGTCCTGCCGCTGGTGGTCGTCATGGTCGCCGGGCCCCAGATCCTGAGTGCGATCTTTCTGTCGACCGGCGAGGACTGGCGGCGCAACTCCGCGGCGTTCGTCGCCGGGGCCGGGCTCTCAATCGCGCTTGTGGTTACGATCGCCTACGTCCTCGGCATTGAGGCCATTGGACTGGGTGCGTCGAACACGACACTCAACGCGATCATCCTCGTCGTGTTGCTGGTTGCGATGGTCGACACCTACCGGACCAGACATGAAGCCGAACCGCCCGAGTGGATGGGCAAATTGGGAACTGCTAGCCCGCGGTTTTCCGTCCGCCTCGGGTTTCTCTTGTTGGGCTTTTTTCCAACCAATCTGCTCACATCGGTTGCTGTCGGCTCCTATCTCGCCGCCACCGGTGCACCGTGGGTCGACGCCCTGCCGTTCGTCTTCCTCACGCTCCTTGTCTTGGCACTCCCCGCGCTCGTCCTCGTAGCCTTCGGTGAGCGCGCCGAGGCGTTCCTTCCGGAGGTCCGCAACTGGATGACGACGAACGCGTGGGTCGTCAACGAAGTCGTGATCGTCTTCTTTATCGGGCTGGTACTCAGCAATCTGCTGGGGTGACTCCAGTCACCCGGATACTCCGTCGGCTGTGAAGAGACGGTTAATACCGCTGACAGCGTACTACCTAATTGATTATGAAGATTAACTGGTCGGCCGTCCTCATCGGCTTCGTTGTAACGCTCGCCCTCGGGTTCATCAGCGGTCTCCTGTACACGGGATCGGCGGCCACTGGCGCGCTCAGCTACTGGGGTGTGATCGGGATTCTCGGCGGCCTCGCTGCCGGATACATCGTTGGTGGGAAGATCGGATCGGGCGCGATCCACGGCGGGCTCGCAACCGTCTTGGGATCGGTCGTCCTGCTCGCGGTCGCTACGGTCACGACCCTGCTGTTCGGCGGCGTGGTGCTGTCGCTCGGCGTGCTCGGCTTCGGCGTCCTCATGGTCGCCTTCCACGCCATCCCCGGCGCACTCGGTGGTGCGCTCGGCTCGTGGCTGAAGGACCGACGGACTGCCCCCGAATCTGTGGGCACGCGGGCGTAGATCCACCGTTGTCGTACCGTCTGTTGTTCCATCACAATCAGTTCCGTCCCTTATTCTATCGGCAGACTGTCGACACAGTCGCCAACTACCCCCTTGCCGCTCCACGCCCAATGTCGTCCCGATGATAGTACGGAGTCGACCCTCGGCGCATTGCTTGGGACTCACTGAGCGGAGTCTCACCACACGATGAGCACTGATGCGAGGCGTTCGCGTCGGTTTCTGCTCGTCGTCGGACTGCTCGCCGGAGCAGTCTCTGCGCTGATCGTCCTCCCATTTCTCAACTGGATTCTCGTCGCTGTGGTCCTCGCCTATGTGCTCGCGCCGCTGGATCGGCGACTCTCTCGGCGACTCCCGCCCAGCTTCTCGGCGGGGATTTCGATCACTATCGGCCTGTTCGCGATCGTGCTTCCGGTGCTCGTGGTCCTCGGTGTCGCCGCCAACCAGACGCGCCGACTCATTGCCGGGTTCGACCCGCAGATCGTCTTCCGGATCGACGACCTGATCGCCGACCGCTTTGGCCTGATGGTCGACGTAACGGACCTCCAGGAGACGCTGTCGGGAGCGATTTCGTCGGGTGCGCAGGGCGTCGTCGGCAACGTCTTCAGTATTGTCGGTGGGCTTCCGGAACTCTTCATCGGGATCACGGTGATGTTTTTCGTCGTCTACTATCTGCTCAAGGACGGCGACCGGACGGTGGCGTGGCTCCGCACCGTACTCCCGCTTACCCCCGAAATCAGAGAGGAGTTATTTGACGAAATCAACCTACTGCTCTACAACTCGCTGGTCGGGACGGTGGCGGTCGCCGGGGTGCAGGCGATCCTCCTCGGGATCGTGTTCGTCCTCCTCGGGATTCAGAACGTCGTCTTCTGGACGGTCGTGACGTTCGTCGCGGCCCTGCTGCCGCTCGTCGGGGCCTCGATCATCTGGCTTCCGGCCGTGGTCTATTTCCTCATCGTCGATCGGCTCGTGGCCGCCGTCGCGCTGTTGGTCTTCGGCGCGGTCGTCATCAGCACGGTCGACAACATCCTCCGACCGATGGTCATGCGACGTGGGGCCCAACTCAGTCCCGTCTTGACGATCCTCGGTATCTTCGGCGGGATCGCGCTGTTCGGGTTCGTCGGCCTCTTTGTCGGCCCGATCGTCCTCGGCGTGACCAAACTCCTCGTCGAGATGTTGGTCCGGGAGTCCTCCGAGACACCTGCGGCCGACGAGCCCCGAGACGAGAACGGTAGCTCACAACCCCCCGCTGTCGACGTTGATGTCGACGACGGTGATCCTGGAGCCACCCACAGCGATCCGGAGCCGTGATCGCATGGCTACGACGTAGCCAGCGCGTACAACCGCAAGCCAGTAGCAGGGAGATCAATCACGGAACACGGAGTGTCCTCGAATCGCCCGAACAGAGAGTCGACGAGGTGCTGTTCGAGGAGATCGGGGTGGTCGTCACTGCCACAGGATTACTGGCGGACTCGCAGAAACGAAAAACCGCGTTAGGCGACCGACTGCGTCCCCTGATCGGCTTCGAGCAGTTCGTGGTAGCGGTTGCGGATCGTGACCTCGGAGATGTTGGCGACCTCGCTGACCTGACTCTGGGTGACCTTCTGGTTGGTCAACAGTGAGGCCGCATACACCCCGGCGGCGGCGAGGCCGACCGGCGACTTCCCGCTGTGGACGCCCTGGGCTTTGGCGGTCGACAGCAGTTCGCGAGCGCGACGCTCGGCCTCGTCGCTCAGTTCGAGATCCGAGGCGAACCGCGGGACGTACTGCTCGGGGTCGGCTGGCTTGATTTCGAGGGAGAGCTCGCGGGCGATATACCGGTAGGTGCGGGCGATCTCGTCTTTGTCGACCCGCGAGACACTCGTTACTTCGTCGAGACTTCGCGGGGTGCCTGCCTGCCGGGCCGCCGCGTACAGCGATGCCGTCGAGACGCCCTCGATGGAGCGACCCGGCAGTAAATCCTCGTCGAGTGCCCGACGATAGATTACGGAGGCGGTCTCCCGGACGTTGTCCGGGAGTCCAAGGGCGCTTGCCATCCGGTCGATCTCGCCGAGGGCCTGCTTGAGATTGCGCTCTTTCGAGTCGCGGGTGCGGAACCGCTCGTTCCAGGTGCGGAGCCGCTGCATCTTCTGTCGCTGCCGCGACGACAGGGATTTGCCGTAGGCATCCCGATCCTGCCAGCCGATGTTCGTACTCAGGCCCTTGTCGTGCATCATGTTGGTCGTCGGCGCGCCGACACGGGACTTCTGGTCCTTCTCGTTGCTATCGAAGGCACGCCACTCGGGGCCGTGATCTATCTCGTCCTCCTCGACGACGAGCCCACAGTCTGCACACACCGTCTCACCGTGTTCGGTGTCGGTCGTGAGGTGGCCCTCACATTCCGGACAGCGAAGCGTCTCCTCGGAGTCGGCCGACCGTTCGGTCGATCGGTCGCGCTGTCGGGTGTGCTCGTCGGTAAACGTACGGACGTTATCAGTCATGATTTGATTGATCGTGGGACAGATGGGTCTCCCCCACAGGTCGTTCTGCATCAATATTCACGCACTGAAATAACTTAAAACTACCTTAAAAAACCACCTCCAAAGATTGCGAAAATAGCACGACAGCGCCGGGGTATAGATCATTAACAATACCCCCGATTGCTGCGGGCGGTTTTACGTTCGGCTACCGGCGTCTTGGTTTGATTGTTGCGCCCAGCCGATCGGGGTGGTACCAGCGCACATATTCTCCGTCAATACACTCTCGATCCGACCAGTAAGCGAGAGTCGTCGGCTGTCGCGAGAGGGACCGAAACCCTTACTCACGGGCCGCGGTTCGGGGTAAATATGAGCGATTCGCCCGTCGACCCCGAGGAGGTACGGCACGTCGCCGACCTCGCTCGGGTCGACCTCGACGATGCGGAACTGGCGGAGTTCAGCGAGCAGTTCGCCGACATCCTGGACTACTTCGAGGCCCTCGACGAGGTGCCCGAAATAGACTCCGAGCCCGAACTCGTCAACGTGATGCGGCCCGACGAGGTCCACGACGGGCTCACACAGGAGGAGGCCCTTCGAAACGCCCCCGAAACCGAGGACGGGTTCTTCAAAGGACCGACCGTCTCATGAGCAGCGACCACAGCAGTCCCACCGACGACGCGCACGACGGCCCTAGCGACGACACCCACAACGCTTTCATCACCGACGCCAGCGTCGAGGGAGACGGCGAGGGGCCCCTCGCGGGCAAGACGGTCGCCATCAAGGACAACATCTCGACCGACGGTGTCCGGACGACCTGCGGCTCGGCGATGCTCGCCGACTACGTCCCGCCGTACAACGCGACCGTGGTCGACCGGGTCCTGGAGGCGGGCGGCACCCTCAACGGCAAGACCAATATGGACGAGTTCGGGATGGGCGGCACCACCGAAACCTCGGCGTTCGGCCCCGTCGAGAACCCGGTCGATACCGACCACGTTCCCGGTGGGTCCTCGGGTGGCTCGGCCGCCGCCGTCGCCGCTGGTGAGGCCGACCTCGCACTCGGGACGGATACGGGTGGCTCGGTCCGCAACCCCGCGGCGTTCTGCGGCGTCGTCGGCATCAAACCGACCTACGGGCTGGTCTCACGGTACGGGATCGTCGCCTACGCCAACAGCTTAGAGCAGGTCGGCCCGCTGGCAACGACGGTCGAAGACGCCGCCCTGCTGCTCGATGTGATTTCGGGCCCCGACGACCGCGATGCGACGACTAACGACGGCGGCGCGGATTCAGACTACGCCGCGGCCGCCCACGGCGATGTCGACGGGCTCACTGTCGGCATCATCACCGACCTCATCGAGGGAGCCGACGACGATGTCGTCGAGACCTTCGAGGCGTCACTCGACGAACTCGAAGCCCAAGGCGCGGAGATCACCGAAGTTTCGCTGGACTCGCTGGAACACGCCGTTCAGGCCTACTACGTGATCGCCATGTCGGAAGCCTCCTCGAACCTCGCGCGGTTCGACGGCGTTCGCTACGGTCCCGAGGGCGACCACGAGGGCAACTGGAACGACGCCTTTGCGGCGGTCCGTGAGGAAGGCTTCGGCCCCGAAGTCAAACGCCGCATCCTCCTCGGCACCTACGCGCTCTCGGCAGGCTACCACGACAAATACTATAAAAAGGCCCAGGACGCCCGAGCGTGGGTCAAACAGGACTTCGACGAGGCCTTCGAGGATGTCGACGTTCTCGCGTCGCCAACGATGCCCGTCACACCGCCAACCCTCGGTGAGAGTCTCGACGACCCCTTGCAGCTCTACCTGATGGACGCCAACACGGTGCCGGTCAACCTCGCCAATCTGCCCGCGATCTCGGTCCCGGCGGGCGAGGTCGACGGACTGCCGGTCGGCCTGCAGCTCATCGGCCCCAAATTCGGCGAGGAGACGATCATCCGCGCGGCGAGTGCAGCAGAACAGTAACAGATAGCATTCGTTCACGCAGTCGGCTGCTTTTCTCGATCCCACTGCTCCAACAGCAGTGCTCGCCCTAATCCCACAGTGGTTTCAGTACCGCCGCCTAAATCAAGTATAATTGAATTAGTCCAACCTAATTGGGTAAGCTTTATTAGGGAATCCTGAACACCACATATTGGGTTCCACTACCCAAGCCCCCATATACAGGGGTGACAAGCTGGAGGGTCGACGAGTGACATCTATGCACTGCCCCGACTGTGGTCACGAGCACACGCACGTCATCGACACCGAACCGCACGAATCCGACCTGTCTGTTCGGCGGCGACGCGAGTGCCAACGGTGTTCATTCCGATTTACGACGTACGAACGCCCCATGTGGGACGCCCTCCAGGTCAAGAAACGCGACGGCAGCATCGAGCCGTTCAGCCGCGAGAAGCTCCGCGGCGGGATCGAGCGAGCAGTCGAAAAACGCCCCGTCGACGAGTCGGCCGTCTCCGAGATCGTCGACGCGACCGAAGCCGAACTCCAGGAGCGAAACACACAGATCGTCGCCTCCGAGCTGATCGGCGATCTCGTCTCCGAGCGACTCAGAGCGGTCGACGGCGTCGCCTACATCCGGTTCGTATCCGTTTATAAGGCGTTCTCGGAGCCCGAGGAGTTTCGCCGCGAACTGGACGCGGTGCTCGATGCCGAACTCGACGATCACGGTGGACCCGAGACGAACACATCATGACTCAGAACGCTACGACGACAGCCCCGGCCGTGCGGTCGATTCTCGACCGCGCCTGTACAGACACCGACCCGCTCGTCTCCGACGAGGAGCGCGAAACGCTTACGACCGAAATCAACCGCACGCTCTACGACGGCGCGACAGCCGACGAGACCTATCAGGCGGTCATCCAGGCACTCACCGCCCGCGTCGAACGCGACCCCGGCTTCAAACGACTGGCCGCGGCGGTCTTCCGCCAGCGCTACCAGTACGAACTGTTCGGCGAGGAACTGACCGGCTACGAGTTGGACCGCCGCTACAGGGAGACGTTCGTCGACAACCTCGAACGAGCGGTCGACCTGGAGCTGCTCGACGAGCGCCTCCTCGATCAGTTCGACCTCGGTGCCCTCGCCGACTACCTCGAACCGGACCGGGACGAAAAATTCGAGTATATGGCGATGGAGACGCTCTATCAGCGGTACTTCCTCAAAACCGAGGAAAACGGCGAGCATCTCGAACTCCCGCAGGCCTTCTGGATGCGCGTGGCGATGGGCCTCGCGCTGAACGAGGACGACCCCCAGCGGCGCGCCAAAGAGTTCTACGACGTGCTCTCGAAACTGGAGTTTACGCCCTCGACGCCCACGCTGTTCCACAGCGGATCGACCCACCCACAGCTGTCGTCGTGTTACCTGACGACCGCTCAAGACGACCTCGAAGACATCTTCGACTCGTACAAACACCACGCCCAGCTCTCGAAGTGGAGCGGTGGCCTCGGTAACGACTGGACGAACCTCCGGGCCTCCGGCGCGCTGATCGAGTCGACCGGCGTCGAGTCCACCGGGGTGGTTCCGTTCCTCCGGATCAGCAACGACGTGACTGCCGCGATCAACCGCTCGGGGAAGCGTCGTGGGGCGGCGTGTGCGTATCTCGCCTGCTGGCATCTCGACTACCCGGCGTTTATCGATCTCAAGCGCAACACGGGCGATGAGCGCCGCCGAACCCCGGATATGAACATCGCCTCCTGGATTCCGGATCTCTTTATGAAGCGCGTCGAGGCGGGCGAGGAGTGGACGCTGTTTAGTCCCGACGAGGTCCCCGAACTCCACGAGCTGTCGGGATCGGCCTTCGAGGAGCAGTACTGCGAGTACGAGCGACAGGCCGACAACGGCGACCTGCGGCAGTACGAACGCGTCGATGCTGCCGATCTCTGGCGGCAGATGTTGACACGGCTCTTCGAGACGGGCCACCCATGGCTGACGTTCAAAGACCCCTGCAACATCCGGTCACCACAGGACCACGTCGGGACGGTCCACTCCTCGAACCTCTGTACGGAGATCACGCTCAACACGAGTCAGGACGAACACGCCGTCTGCAACCTCGGCAGCGTCAATCTCGCGACCCACACCGAGGACGGCCAGCTGAATCGGGACCACCTCGCCGAGACGATCGAAACGGCGATGCGGATGCTCGACAACGTCGTCGACCTCTGTTTCTATCCGACCGACGAGGCCGAAGCCTCGAACCGCCAACACCGGCCGATCGGGCTCGGTGTCATGGGCTTCCACGACGCGCTTATGCAGCAGGGTGTCCCGATGGACTCCGAGCAAGCCATTGAAAAGGCCAACCGATGGCAGGAGTTCGTCTCCTACCACGCGATCCTCAACTCCTCGAAACTCGCCGCCGAGCGGGGTGCCTACCCCTCCTACGAGGGATCGAAGTGGGATCGCGGACTGCTCCCACAGGACACGGTCGACCGGCTCGAAGCCGAACGCGACCGCGAGATCCCGACCGACCGCGAGGAAACCCTCGATTGGTACGTCGTCCGCGAGCAGATCGCCGAGCACGGCATGCGGAACTCGAATACGATGGCTATCGCGCCGACCGCAACGATCTCGACGATCAACGGGACGACACCCTCCATCGAGCCGATCTACTCGAACCTCTATGTCAAATCCAACATGTCCGGCGAGTTCACGATCATCAACGACCAGCTGGTCGAAGCCCTCCAGGACCTCGACCTCTGGGACGACGAGCTGGTCGACCGGATCAAGTACCACGACGGCTCGATCCAGGAGATCGACGAGATCCCCGACGAAATCAAGCGGCTGTACCGCGGGGCCTTCGAGATCGACCCGCGCCACCAACTGCGGCTGACCGCCCACCGACAGACGTGGATCGACCAGTCGGTCTCGCATAACGTCTTTTTCCCCTCGACCGACGGATCGCTCCTGGACGACGTCTATACAACGGCGTGGCGACTCGGCCTGAAGACGACCTACTACCTGCGGACGCTCGGAGCCTCACAGATCGAGAAATCGACGCTGGATATGGCCGAATACGGCAAGACCCAGCATCGAGACGACGACCAGTCGGGCGAGGCCGCCGCAGACGGTGGCGTCGCCGACGACGAACTCTGTCGCGTCGACGATCCGACCTGCGAGGCCTGCCAGTAACGCTGTCGACCACGACCGAAATCACATCATCACAGCAACCACCAGATCCATGCCAATTCTCAACACCGACGCCGAACACGACCCGAACAAGATCCTCCCGATCGACTACGACTGGGCCCGCGAGTACTACACGGCGGGCGTCAACAACAACTGGGTACCCGAGGAGATCCCCATGCAGGACGACATCAGCCAGTGGGAGGGCGAGGCGCTCTCGGCGGCCGAACGCCAGCTCATCGAGTGGAACCTCGGGTTCTTTTCGACCGCTGAGTCGCTGACGGCCAACAACATCGTGTTGGCACTCTACGAGTACGTCACCGCCCCGGAGTGTCGGCAGTACCTCCTGCGACAGGCCTACGAGGAGGCGATCCACACGGATACGTTCATCTACTGCTGTGATTCCCTCGGCTTCGACCCCGACTACCTCTATGGGATGTACGACCGCGTGCCGTCCATCGAGGAGAAAGACGAGTTCGTCGTCGATCTCACGCGGGCGATCAACCGCCCCGACTTCACTATCGACACGGGCGACGACGTGCGGGCGTTGCTCCGCGATCTCGTCGGTTTCTACGTGATTATGGAGGGAATCTTCTTCTATGCGGGCTTCGCGATGATGCTCGCGCTGAAACGCCAACAGAAGATGGTCGGCATTGGCCAGCAGTTCGAGTACATCATGCGGGACGAATCGCTCCACGTCGGCTTCGGCGTCGATCTCATCAACCAGATCCGAACCGAACAGCCGGGTGTCTGGACCGACGAGTTCGGCCAGGAAGTCATCGACCTGATCACCGAGGCTGTGGAACTGGAGAAGGTCTATGCCTACGAGGCCTGTCCCGACGATATTCTCGGGATGAACCCCGAACAGTTCGCCGAGTACGTCGAACACATCGCCGACCGCCGACTCGGCCAGCTTGAGCTGCCCGAACAGTACGGCCGCGAGAACCCATTCCCGTGGCTCTCCGAACAGGTCGACCTCAACAAGGAGAAGAACTTCTTCGAGACGCAGGTCACCGAGTACCAAAGCGGCGGGAGTCTCGACTGGTAGCCTCGGCAGCCATCGCTGCTCTCAGAGTTTTGCGGTCGTTTCCTCGATGGCCTCGGCGTCGACGAAGACGACGACGTGATCGCCGGGGTGGATCTCCGTATCTCCGCGGGGCGTCACGAACCTGTTTTTCCGCGTGATTGCGCCGATGACGACCCCATCGGGGAGGTCAGCCGCCGACTCACGGATCGGTCGGCCAGCCAGGACGCTGTCGTCGTCGATCTCGACCTCGATGACTTCGGCCTTGTCGGTCTCGATGAGGGCGACGTTTTCGGCCTTGCTGGACTGTGTCAGTCGGGTGATCTCCTCGGCGACGACCACACGCGGATTGATCGCCACGTCGATGCCGACCGTTTCGAACAGTTCGACGTAGGATGGGGTGTCGATAATGGCGACAGTCCGGTCGGTGCCGAGCCGCTGGGCCAGAAGCGACACCAGGAGGTTCTTCTCATCGCTTTCGAGTGCGGCGACGACGATATCCGCATCGCCGATGTGTTCGCGTTCTAGGAACTCGATGTCGGTCGCATCCGATTCCATGACGGTCGTTTTCGGGAGTTCTTCGGCGAGTTCGCGGGCCCGGCTGGGGTCCTGTTCGATCAGCCGCGGGCGGAAGCCACGCTCGCCCAGCAGGCGGGCGACGTGGTAGCCGATCTCGCTGCCGCCGATGATGGCGACCTCCTCGTCGCTGCCTGTCGAATGGTTCGGGGCCAGCGCATCGGCGAAGTTGTGGACGCTCTGGGGGCTCCCGATGACGACCACCCGGTCGCCAGCCTCGATAACAGTTGTCCCATCGGGGACGACAACGTCGTCGTCGCGGATCAGCGCCGCGAACGTCAGCGAGTCGTAACGGTCGGCCTCCTGGATCGTCTGGTCGGCGACCGGACACGCCTCGCTGATCTCGAATTCGGCCATCTGGACCCGCCCTCCGGCGAAGGGGTCGACGTCCACCGCGGCGGGCAGCCCGACTACGCGGACGATCGACTGGGCAGTCAGCAGGTTCGTACAGACCATGTAGTCGACGCCGAAGGCCCGTTCGGATCGCTCCCAGGTGTCGAGATATTTGGTCTGTTTGATCCGGGCGATGGTGAACGCATCGCCGAGTGCGGCGGCGGTCGAACAGACGACGATGTTGGTCTCGTCGTCGTCGGTGCTGGCGATCACCATGTCTGCGTCTTCGATCCCGGCCTCTTCGAGCACGCTCGTTTCGGTGCCGTCACCGGCGACTGTCAGCACGTCGTAGGAAAACGCGAGCTCTTCGGCGCGGTCCTGCCGCGCGTCGACGACGGTTACGTCGTGGCTCCCGGCCAGATCCGCGGCAATACTCTCGCCGACCTGCCCTGCGCCCACGATGAGGACTCTCACAACACCATCCCTCTCATAGGGCCGCATTGCTTCCCGTCCGGTATATTGTTTCGCATCGCTCATGGGGCGGTGTCCAGATGGGGAGGAAACGCGAGTCGCTCTTTCTGATTTGTGGGAGCGAACCATCTCTGAACGACCAGTCGGAGACACCGGCACGACCGGCCCGAACCGATGAACATAACAGTCGTTCACACGAACCTGAGAGCCAACTCACATGACCAATAATGATACATCCCACCTCACTGCGAGCGATGTGGCCGAAACGAGGATCGACACCGACCTGCTGATCACGGTCTCGGGGCCGCCGGGCTGTGGGGCGACGACACTGTGTAATCGGCTCGCCGCGGCGCTGGACTGCCCCTACGTGTCGGGCGGCGATATCTTCCGGGAACTCGCCGACGAAAAGGGGTTCAGCCTCAACCAACAGATCGCCGAGGCCGATACGTCGGATTCGATCGACCGCGCCCTCGACGAGCGGCTCCAGTCGATCGCCGAAAAGTGGGGCCAAGCCGACAAACCGTTCATTCTCGAATCGCGCTTAGCGGGCTGGCTCGCCGGAGAACACGCCGATCTTCGGCTCTGGCTCGATGCGCCCGAATCGGTCCGGCTCGAACGGATCGACGGCCGGATCGAGACCGAAGCCGAAATGCGGGTCCGGGAGGTCAGTGAGGCCGGTCGCTACCAGTCGTACTACGATATCGACGTCGACGACCGGGAGTTCTACGATCTCCAGATCAACACCGCCCGCTGGGACAAGGAGGGCGTCTTCCAGCTCGTCCGGGCCGCGATCGAAACCTACGACCGCGAGACCGACGAAGGGGCCTTCGATACGCCCCCGGTCGACGTCTAAAGCACCGACTACTGGTCTCACAGAGTGAGCGGTCGCAGTAGCCGCCGACTACCGCGACCGAACGGTCGCCTCGTCCCACTCGGCGAACGGTGTCCCCGTCGCCGACAACGCGGCGTAAGTCTGCTGCATCTCGCGGACGGCCTCGGGGAACGACGCCCCGCCCGCAATCGAGGACCGAACCTGATCGAGTTTCCACCCGCTGGGCGTCCGTCGCTGGCCCCATCGCGCCTCAATCGGGCCGAGATACCGCTCGATCACCGACTCACTGACTCCCTGTTCGCGGAGTCCGCGGCGGGCATACTCGAAGACTTCTTTATAAATCGTCGCCGAATCGGTCGTCTCCTCGCCGTCGGCAGTGATCCACGCCAACTCCGCGTCGATTCCCTCCCTCACGGCGTTATAAAAGGCCGTTTCGGCGGTCGACTGATCGAGCGTTTTGGCAGGGTGATCGGTCACGAGGAGGCCACGGACGAGCCCCGTCACGAGACACTGGAGGCCGACGATGTCGTCGACGGTCGGCTGGGTCGGGATCGGGCGGTACTCGATGCGGAGCGACCGTTCGTCGCCGTCGCCGACCGGCTGGCCGCCGGTCACCGCCCGAAGCCACCGCCAGTAGGTCCCCCGTTTGTGGTCGAGTTCCCAGTAGTCGTCGGCGAACGTCTCCCGTGGCCCGTCGGCCAGCCACTCCCGGAGGAACGGTGCGACGGTCGGATCGTCCACGAGGAAGTCGACGACATCGGTCGGTTCACCGAGCTTGTCGGGGAACCGGACCTTCTCCCAGGCCCCATTAATCGACTGCTCGAAGACGTCGATCCGGAGCTCGTGGTGCGTTTCGTCGAGGAGCGCCTCGGGGTCGTCGACGTCGTAGCAGTCGACCGGCAGCAGCGGTGAGTTGGTCGACAGCGCGAGCACCGGTCCGAGGGTGGCAATGGCAGCGTTGTAGGCCTCCGGGAACGTCGCCGTGTCGGGAACCTGGAGGTGGGGCTGGATCGAACTCGTGAGCGATTCGACGAGGATCGTCGGGACCGACACCTCGGCTCCAGGAACCGACAGCGAGACGCTGCCGCCGCACTCCTCTAAGATTTCGGTGTCGATCGCGCTGTAGCGCGGGGAGTGGGCCATGTTGTTCGCAATGAGAACGCCGTCTTCGCGGTCGATGTCGTCGAAGTACGCGTGGGTCCCCTCGGCGGGCGGCACCGACCACATCGCATCCAGGACGATCTCGCAGTTCTCCTCGCGGGCAGCCTCCCGCGTCGACGCGACGCTCGCCCGGAGTTGCTCGGCCTGCGATTCGATCCCGGCCTCCGTCAGGCGGTCGGGTGAGGTGTTGAGTTCGGCGTTGTGGAGCCCGAGTTCCTTCTCGCAGTCGGCCTCGAAGACGGATTTCGGGAGCCGAGTGAGGGTTCCCTCCTCGTCGGTGGCGTACACTTCGAGTTCCATGCCGATCCCGAAATCGGGCGAATCGAGATCGCCGTCGGTGATCGCCGCACGCAACCGCTCGGCCTGCTCGTCGACCCGCCGTTCGAACTCGGCGGCCGTCTCCGCCGACAGCGATTTCCGCACGAGATCGAGAAACGTCGATTGCGTCATTTCCCTGACGGTCGCAATCCAGTTAGATAGACCTGTCGGGGGCGGCAGTCGATGAGTTCGTCGGGCCGGGTAGTCACCGCCTACGGAGCCGCGAAGCGAGTGTAGGCGACGGCTACCACCGGATGGACACGGATTTATTCGCCCGCCGTGTAGGAGACGTGTGCAGATCGTGGGCTACGATTCGGCAGAGGGCGGGCTACTGCTGAGCGACAGCGAGGGGCTCAGCTACCGCGACCTCGAATCGGGGAGCGAACTCGAATACACTCTCGGCAGGCGGCACTGCGCGGGAACGATCCACGACGACACCCACATCGTCTGCGAGAACCCGACTGCGCCCTACTGCCCGGACCACCAGCATACGTGGGTCTGTGCCCGGTGTACCGGAACCTGTCTCAAAGACGAGATGGACTGTTTCGACGATCACGCGGTTTATCTCGCCGCCTTCGCGCCCGATCAGTTCAAAGTCGGCGTCACCAAGGAATGGCGGCTTGACACCCGGCTCCGCGAACAGGGCGCGGATCGAGCCGCCCACATCCGAACCGTCGACGACGGGCGGATCGCCCGCCGCCTGGAGGCCGAGATCGCCGAGGAAATTCCGGATCGGGTACGCGTGCCGACCAAGCTATCGGGACTCGGCCAGTCGGTCGACACTGACGCATGGGAGGCCCTCCTGGATGAATTTGAACCACTCGAGACGTTCAGTTTCGACTACGGGCTCGCTCTCGACAGCCAGCCGGTCGACGAGACGATGGCGACCGGGACCGTTCGGGGAACGAAGGGGCGGCTGTTGGTGTTGGATCGCGGCGGCTCGACGTACGCGGTCGATCTGCGGGAACTGGTCGGCTACGAGGTCACCGAGGACCGACAGCGGCGCGAACTCCAGTCCAGCCTCGGCTCTTTTTAAAGACGGTCGTACTGTTCGTCGAACACCTCAAGGGAGGCTTTGAGCGCGCCGACGATGATCGGGCCGATGAACAGCCCCATCACACCGAACGCCGAGAGGCCACCGATGACGCCGATGACGATCACCGCCGGGCTGATGTTCGCATACCGGTCGACGATCACCGGCCGGAGATATTCGTCGGAGACGCCGACGACGATCGTGCCGTAAATGAACAAAAATACGCCAGCGAGGGTCTGACCGGTCGAGACGAGCCAAACGGCGGCCGGACCCCAGACTAAGAATGCCCCGATGAACGGCAGCAGCGCCAGGAGGATCATGATGACTGTCCAGAACAGGACGTTGGAGATGCCGACGACCAGCAGCCCGAGCCCCGCGATCCCGCCCTGAATGATGGCGACGAGCACGTGGCCCAGCAGGACCGCCCGCGTCATGCTGTCGAGCCGGGCATAGAGGGTCTCCTGGACCGACTGGGGCAGCGGGGTGATCGCCTGGAGCCACTCGACCAGCCGGTTGCCGTCCCGGAGCAGATAGAACAACAGAAACACCGAAAGTCCGAGGCCGATCGTGAGGTGGGTCAGCGAGGCGACCAGATCCGGTGCGGTGCCGAGGACCGTCTCGCCGAGGCCCTCCAGTCGGGCGGCGATCTCCGCCGAGAGGTCGATGTCCCGAGCGAGCCGCTCGTTGAGCCACGCCTCCGGCGCTTGGAGTCCGGCGGCCACGTCGTCGGCGGCGAGCTCCCGCGCGATCGTTACCGCCTCACCGGCGACCCGAACGGAGAGCCCGACGAACGGGACCAAGAGCGCCAGCGTCACCGCGACCACCAGGAGGGCGGCAGCAGTCGTCGACCGGACTCGGGCTTCGAGCCGCGTCTGCAGCGGGGCGAGCACGTAGGCGAGCAACACGGCCCCGATGACAAAGGAGAGATACGGCTGTACCAGTTGAAACGAGAGGAACAACAGGGCAGCGATCAACAGCAGCAGGACGCCGCGTTGGGCGTTCATGGAGTGGCTAGTCGGTGGGTCATTGCATAAAGCCACGAATAGCCACGCCTACGGACCAAACGGGAGCGATATATAACCGGTCAGGGCAGTCGGTCGACGACCCGCGGGAGACAGCCCTCCTCGGGCTGGAAGTACGAGTAGTGATCCGGCACCTGCTCAGTTACGTTGACGTCCTCGTAGCCCTCCGGCGCGTCAGCCGAGTCGGCGAGTCCCGTCTGGCCGACTGCCTGGGTGCGATCCGAGAGCCGGTAGATCCAGCCGAGCACGCGGTCGTCGGCGTTGTGGAAGTTCGTTACGGGGATATCAAGCGTGTGGATCGCCTCGCCGTACTGCGTGTCGCGCCCGACGCTGTCGTTCGGGATCGCTCCACCGAGCAGCGACACCGACGCGACGGCGTCGCCGCGGCCACGCATGGCCAGGGCGAACAGCGCCCCGCAGGTGACACGAGCCCCCAGCGAGTAGCCCACGACGTGGACCGGGCGGCCATCGGAGTCGGCCCAGTCTACCAGCCAGTCGGCCAGCGGCTCGGCGTTGGCGTCGGCCATCTCTTTAGCGGGTCCCCACTCGAGATCGGAGTCCCAGCTGAAGGGGACCACCGGCGTGAGCCGGAGCGATTCGAGGCCGGTCTCCATCGCGGCGGCCTGGTCGCGGGCGGTGGTGTCGTCGGTTTCGAAGCCGTGGACGAACAGGAACAGATCGTCGGCCTCCTCGAAGGCCCACTCGCCGTCGACTTCGGCGCTCGCCGTTTCCTCGGATTCGGGGTCGACTCGCCCGCGGGTGGTGACCGCCGGAGCCGAATCGGCCGCGGTGTAGTTGCCGAAATCGCCCTGGAGCTCGCTGGCGACGTACAGCCCGCCAGCGCCGAGACCGCCGACTATGCCACCTGCACCGATCAGCAGCCGCCGACGCGTTAGCCGCGACCGGCCGCTCTCGCCTGAAGAGTCTGTGATAGACACCCATACAGTCGAATCTGATAAATATCCACTGTTTCGGCCAGTCACACCACTCGGGGTTCCCTCACGGGTTGCTGCCGACCATTTTTAAACACCGGGTGACGACGGGTCCTGTATGTTCAGTGACTCACTCGATGGACAGACGGCGATCGTCACCGGTGCGAGCGCGGGAATCGGCGCAGCGACCTGTCGGCAGCTCGCGGCGGCGGGGGCGAACGTCGTGCTCGCGGCTCGACGCGAGGCGGAGCTGGCGGCGGTCGCCGACGGAATCGAGTCCGACTACGGCGTCGAGACGCTGACCGTCCCCACCGACGTCCGGAAGGAGTACGCCGTCGATGCCCTGATTTCGGAGACGCTCAACGCTTTCGACGGTATCGATATCCTGGTGAACAACGCTGGGCTCGCCCGGGGGAGCGATGTCGAAACGTTGTCGACCGAGGAGTACGAGGCTATCCAGGAGACCAACGTCGACGGCGTCTTTTATTTGACGCGAGCGGCGATCCCGCACATCCGCGAGCGCGAAGGCCACCTGGTCTTTCTCGGGAGCTTCGCCGGGCAGTACCCACGGTCGTTCAATCCGGTGTATGCGGCCTCGAAGTGGTGGGTCCGGGGGTTCGCGAAAAGCGTTGCCGCACAGGTCGGCGACGACGGGGTCGGCGTCACGGTCATCAATCCCTCGGAGGTCCGCTCGGAGTTCGAGGCCACCGACGGCCGGACGTTCGCCGAGGTCTTCGACGAAAGCGAGGCCACCGAACCCGAAGAAGTCGCCGATGCTATTGTTTTCGCGGCCACGCGCGAGCAGTCGAGCCTGAGCGAGATCGATATCAACCGCCGCGACAAGTTCGCCGACAACTTCTGAGTAGCCGATTCACAGCCACCGGTATCGCAGGTTAGCCGTAGACCTGATAGACGGCGTCGGCGAGCTGGTTGACGCGGGCGGCGTGTTCGTAGGACTCCTCACGGACCCCGTTGCAGACGTAGGCGAAGGCGAGATCGGCCGTCGGATCGGCCCACGCGACGATACTGCCGAGACCGACGTGGCCGAAGGTTTCGGGCGACGAGAGCGTGCCGAACAGATCCGACACCGCGCCGCCGCGCCAGTAGCCCATCGCATACCGCATCGGCCGAGAGAGCGTGCCGTCGTCGTCGGTCTCGATCTGGAGGCCGGTCGCCGCGTCGACCGTCTCGGGCTCCAGGAGCCGCGTGCCGTCGAGCGCGCCGCCGTTGGCCATCGCGGCGACGAATTTCCCGAGATCGCGGGCTGTACTGATCCCGTTCGCCGCGGGGACGACCGCCTGCAGGACTCCTGGACTGTTGCCGAGTTGGGCGGCCGCCGACGGCGTGAGGTCGGCCAGCCCCTCTTCGGGGTCCGCACACCGATCGAACACGTCGAAGCCCGCCACGTCGGCGACCGCCTCGGGGTTGCCATCACGGACGCCGATACTCGTCTGGTCCAATCCGAGCGGTTCGAAGACGTTCTCGGCGGCATACTCGTCGATCGGTTGGCCGGAGATCCGCCGGACGAGTTCGCCGACGAGCCAGCCGTAGCTCATGGTGTGGTAGGCCGCGGTGGTCCCCGGCTCGTCGTCGAGCGACTGGGTTTCCATCGTCTCGACGATGCCCTCCCAGTCACCCCACTGCGAGGGGTCGCCGTCCAACTCGCTCGTTGGCATTCCGGTCTGGTGGCTCAGGACGTGACGAACGGTCACCGATTCCTTGCGGTCGTCGCCGCGGGCGAACGACGGCCAGTGGTCGACTACCGGATCGTCGTAGGCAACCTGGCCGTCCTCGGCGAGCTGGTGGAGACACGTACCCGCGAGGGGTTTGGTACACGACCAGATGAGGTGTTTCGTTTCGGGAGTCGTTTCGTCTCCATCGGGGCCGGTCGTCCCACCAGCGAGGTCGAGGACGCGCTCGGTGCCGTCGTAGACAACCAGTTGTGCGCCGTGAGTGAGGCCGACAGCCAATTGTCGATCGAACAGTGCTCGGATACCGTCCGTGCCATGTGTGTTAGTAACCGACTCCATGAGTGGTACTCACAAAGCAGACGGAAAACGTTTGGTGCTCAGTTATCGACATAGAAATAAACTGGTATAAACTGGTAACGCGTGTATCTGTGACACATCTATCGTCGACGCGCCCCTGTAGACGGTATGGACGGTCCACTGTACGAGAGCCTCGACGGACAGGTCGCACTGGTGACCGGCGCGACACGCGGAATCGGCAAACGGATCGCCGACGGCCTCGTCGACCTCGGCGCAACCGTCTACGCGGGGGCTCGGGATACCGCAGATATCACAACTGCCGACTGGCGGGCGATCGAACTCGACATGACCAGCCCTGAGCAGCGTGCAGCCGCTGTCGGCCGGATCGCCGACGAGACGGGACGGTTGGATATCCTCGTCAACAATGCCGGGGTGATGGACAGCCGCGGGCCGCTCGACGAGATGGCCGCCGAGACGGTCGACCGGACGCTGGATACCAACCTCCGTGGCCCAATCCACCTGACGAAGCAGGCACTCGACCTCCTGTTGGAGCGGCGGGGCGGTCGCGTAGTCAACGTCTCCTCGGGTCTCGGCGCGATCACCCAACCGCAGTCCGGTGGGATGGCGGCCTACCGAATCTCGAAAACGGGGCTCAACGGGTTGACTTGCTATCTTGACGGCGAGTACAGTGATAGGTGGTTGTTGGCGAACTCGGTGTGTCCAGGATACGTCCGGACCGACATGACCGACGGCAGCGCGCCCCGGACCCCTGAAAAGGGGGCCGAAACCCCGGTCTGGCTCGCCCGGTTCCGGCCCGATTCGCCGAGCGGCGGGTTCTGGCGGGATACAAGCCGAAAAGAGTGGTGAGCCAGTGCAGTCGTCTTGGCGACCGGAGCCACCTGACTCGGGGGCCCTTCGAGACGACCACCGTGAACGATCGGCAGCGATTGTTTGAACTTATACATATATCTATCGACAGTTTTTCGCATTCGGGAATCGTTACCGTTGCTCAAATACCCGCATACTAAATGGTGAGGAAAGGATGGAGTCGAGTTATAGTATGAGTGAAACAAAACAGTCCATCAGAGAGATTACCGCCGTGAGGCGGCGTGTCGATGGGACGGCGTCACTCGATACGGTCAGTGTGCTGGGAGACAACCGAACCGAGAGGAGTCGAACGACTCCGTCCGACAGTGGCCGACGATCCAGGGGAGAGACCGATGGTTGAAACACTGCTTGCGGTGGTGCCGCTCTTGATCGTGGCGGTCCTGCTCGTCGGATTGCTGTGGCCCGCCGTCCGCGTCATGCCGGTCGCGTGGGCCGCGGCTGCAGTGATCGCCTTCACCGTCTGGGAGATGCCAGCCTCGTATGTCGCGGCGGCCAGTCTCAGCGGGGTGATGGCGGCGGTCGAGATCCTCTGGATCGTCTTCGGCGCGCTCGTGCTGTTATATACGCTGATGCGCTCGGGAGCGGTCGACCGGATCAACGCTGGCTTCGCGACGATCAGCGACGACCGCCGCGTCCAGGTGATCCTCTTGGGCTTCTTCCTGGCGACGTTCATCGAGGGCGTCGCCGGATTCGGCACGCCCGCCGCGGTCGTTGCGCCCCTCCTTCTTGCCTTGGGCTTTCCGGCGCTGGCGGCGGTCGTCGCCGCGCTCATCGGCCACGCGATCGCCACCGTCTTCGGCGCGGTCGGGACGCCGATCATCGTCGGCTTCGAGACCCCACTGGCCGCAGTCGAAGGCGAGATCGCCGCCGGAACCGGGATGAGCGTCGCCCAGTACTCCGCGGAGGCGGCGATCTACGCGGGGCTTTTCAACGGCATACTCGGGATCTTCATGCCGCTGATCGCGGTGGCGATGGTCGTCTACTTCTTCGGCGAGGAGCGGACGCTGGCTCCCGTCCGAGAGGTCGTTCCGCTGGCGATCGTCGCCGGGTTCGCCTTCGCGATTCCGTACGCGGGCGCGGCCTACCTCATCGGCCCGGAGCTCCCCTCACTGTTCGCCTCGATGATCGGGGCAGGCATCGTCGTCGGGCTGCTCAAGGCGGGGCTGTTCGAACCCGACACCCACTGGGACTTCCCACCGCGCGAGGAGTGGCCCGACCACTGGGTCGGCGAGATCGAACCCGGCGGCGACGACGTCGGGTCGACCGCTGGAACAGGAGCGGGAACGGCCGCCGACGGCGGCACCGAAACGGCCGCCCCGTCGGTCGAGACACCCTCGATGGGGCTGCTCCGGGCGTGGTCGCCGTACCTCGTCCTCGTCGTGTTGCTGATCGGGACACGCGTTATTGATCCCGTTGCGACGTTCCTGCAGAACGGCCCGCTGATGGCCATCCAGTGGGACATCTTCGGCACGGGAATCGAGGGCGCGATCGGCTGGGCCTACGTCCCCGGCACGTGGCTCCTGGTCAGCGCACTCATCGCCATCCCGATCTTCGGGATGTCGGGCCAGCAGGTCAAGGGCGCGTGGCGGGAGGCCTTCGGCAAGATCATCTCACCAGCTGTCGTGTTGGTGTTCGTCATCGGCATGGTCGAGGTCATGCTGTCGACCAATGCCCACGGGGGCGCGCCGGTCGACGGGAGCATGATCGTCGTCCTCGCCGACGGAACGGCCGCGGCGGTCGGCGGGGCCTACCCGCTTGTCGCGCCCGTGGTCGGGTTGATCGGCTCGTTCGTCGCCGGATCGATCACGGTCAGCAACATCACCTTCAGCGCTTTTCAGTTCGAGATCGGCACCGCACTCGGGATGCCAACGACCGTCCTGCTCGCGGCCCAGACGATCGGTGCGGCGGTCGGCAACACGATCGCCATCCACAACGTGATCGCGGCGCTGGCGACCGTCGGGCTGGTGGGATCGACCGGCCGGGTGATTCGGCTGAATCTGCTCCCGGTCGCCTATTACATTGTGGGGGGTGGACTCCTGACGGCCCTCGGCGTCTACGTCGTCTTCCCGACAGTGTTCTAAGACGACGGTGCCGTATTATTTGGCAATCACCTTCCAATCCTACCCATGAGCAAACCAACACAGGGGTCGACGCCCGTCGATCCAGCGACCGACGCACGAAGCAACTACGACTACCGAAGCCCGGACGTCGAAGAGCCGGGCCTCGTCGACGATCTCGAAGCCCTGGTCGACGGCGAGGTCCGCTTCGACAGCTACACGCGCAACCTGTATGCGACCGACGCCAGCGCCTACCACCAGCTCCCGGTGGGCGTCGTTGTTCCTACCTCGACCGACGACGTACAGGCAGTTATGCAGTACTGCGCCGAGGAGGAGATTCCGGTGCTACCGCGCGGCGGCGGCACCAGCCTCGCGGGCCAGACGGTCAACGAGGCGGTCGTCCTGGATTTCAAAAAGGAGTTCAACGATGTCATCGCGGTCGACCCCGAGGCAGCGACGGTGACCGCCGAGCCGGGGATCACCCTCGCGCGGCTGAACGGCCGTCTCGAAGAACACGGCCTCAAATACGCCCCCGATCCGGCGTGGGGCGACAAGAGCGTCCTCGGCGGCTGTATCGGCAACAACACCACGGGGGCCCACTCGCTGAAATACGAGAAGGCCGACGGCTATCTCGAATCGGTGGAAGTCGTCCTCGCGGACGGCACGGTCACCACCTTCGACTGGATGACTGTCGACGAACTCCACGAGCGGGCCGAGGAAGCCGAGGCAGTCGACGAACCGGGAATCGAACAGCAGGTGTACGCGGTCGTATCCGACATACTCCGCAACCAACGCGGGGAGATCAAAGACCGCTACCCGGATCTGATGCGAAACGTCTCGGGGTACAACTTCGACAAACTCCTCGAGGACGCCGAGGAACGCGGCGAGGTCAACGTCGGTCGGCTGATGGCCGGGAGTGAAGGGACCCTCGGCATCGTCACCGAGGCGACCGTCTCGTTGGAACCGATCCCCAACGAAACCTCGGTCGTCCTGCTGACCTACGACGACGTACTCTCGGCGATGCACGACGTCGCGCCGATCCTGGAACACGATCCGGCCGCCGTCGAGGTGATGGACGACGTGCTGCTCGATTTGGCCCGCGAAACGCCGGAGTTCAAAGAGGCCGTGGGGACGCTCCCCGACGACACCGATTCGACGCTGTTGGTCGAGTTCTACGCCGACTCGGTCGCAGAGGGCAAACAGAAGGTCGCCGATCTGCTGGCCGACCGGCTCCCCTCTTATAAAACAGCTGTCGACCCCAGCGAGGGCGCAAGCGAGACGACTGCCGACGAGCTGCAGGCCGTCGATGCGCTGGAAGCCTACGACGACGACCGCCAGGCCAAGTTCTGGAAGATGCGGAAGGCCGGACTCCCGATTCTCCTGTCGCGGACTGGCGACGAGAAACACTGGCCGTTCGTCGAGGACACGGCGGTCCCGGCCGCAAACCTCCCGGAGTACGTTGAAGATATCCAGGAACTCTTCGACGAGTACGACACCTTCGCCTCCTACTACGCCCACGCCGGGCCCGGCGTCCTGCACATTCGGCCGCTGATCAACCTCAAGGCCGAGGACGGCATCGAGACGATGTTCGAGATCTCCGATGCCGTCACCGATCTGGTCATCGAATACGGCGGCTCGGTCTCCGGCGAACACGGCGACGGCCGGGCGCGGTCGACGTGGAACCGGAAGCTGTACGGCGAGGAGATCTGGAACGCGTTTAAACGGGTCAAAACCGCGTTCGATCCCCAAGGCCTGTTGAATCCGGGCAACGTCTGCGGCGATTCGGACCCCCGAGAGAACCTCCGGTACGACGCCGACTACGAGTTCGACGCCGGGTTCGAGCCGGAATTGCAGTGGGCCAACGAGAACGGCTTCCAGGGGATGGCCGAACTCTGTCATGGCTGTGCGGGCTGTACCGGCCATCAGGAAACGACCGGCTCGATCATGTGTCCGACCTACCGGGCGACCGAAAACGAGGAGATCACCTCCACGCGCGGCCGGGCGAACATGCTCCGCCGGGCGATGAGCGGCGACCTCCCGGACGACGTGTTCAGCGAGGAGTTCACCACCGAGGTGCTCGATCTCTGTATCGGCTGCAAGGGCTGCAAGCGGGACTGTCCCAGCGGCGTCGACATGGCGAAGCTCAAAACGGAGGTCAAACATGAACACCACAATCGGGAGGGCATCCCGCTCCGTGATCGGCTGTTCGCCAACGTCGAGACGCTCTATAGCCTCGGCAGCACGTTCGCGCCAGTGTCGAACCTCGCAGCCAAACTCCCCGGCAGCGGGCTCCTGCTGGAGAAAACGCTGGGGATCGCCCGTGAGCGCGAGCTCCCGACATTTAAACGGGAAACCCTACAGAAGTGGGACGAAACGCGGCTTCCGGCGCTCTCCGAGGCCGAGGCCGACCGGAAGGCGCTGCTGATCGCCGACCCATACACGAACTACACCCAGCCCGAGGTCGGCAAGGCAGCCGTCCGAACGCTGGAGGCCGCCGGTGTCTACGTCGAGATTCCCGAGGATGTGACCGACAGCGGCCGACCGGCCCACTCGAAGAGCCTCCTGGACCAGTCGAAAGCCACCGCGGAGGCAAACGTCGAGGCGCTCGCGCCGCGGGTCGAGGAGGGCTGGGACGTCGTCAGCGTCGAACCCTCGGATGCGGTAATGTATCAGGAAGACTACCTCGACCTACTGGCAGGCGAGGACGTGGAGGCGGTCGCCGCCAACAGCTACAGCGTGATGGAGTATCTCGATACGTTCCGGCTGGACGAAGCACTCAACACCGAGGGCGAGGGGCTGCTCTCGTACCACGGCCACTGCCACCAGACGGCCGCCAGCCGGGACCACCACGCGGTGGGTGTCCTCCGGCGGGCGGGCTACGAAGTCGATGTCCTGGATACGACCTGCTGTGGCATGGCGGGTTCGTTCGGCTACGAGGCCGAACACTACTCGATGAGCCAGGCGATCGGTCGGCTGCTGTTCGACGCCGCCGACGATTCGGCCGCCGAGGAGATCGTCGCCCCCGGGACGTCGTGTCGTTCACAGCTCGACGATTACGAGGGCATCGACGGGAAACCGCCGCATCCGATCGAGAAGCTGGCGGCTGCGGTCTCGCTGTAGCGTCGAAGGTGAGAAAACGAGCGAGATGCCTTTTTCCTCGCGGCACGAAGCTCGATACAGCACGAATGATTTCCGACGCACTGCCCGTGCTCCGCGAGGACCCCGTGATGGCCCGGCTGATCGAAACACACGACCCGTATGCGGAGCCCGACTGGGACGAGTACGAGCGGCTCTGTATCTCGATTATCAACCAACAGCTCTCGACGGCGAGTGCAAGCGCGATCCGCGAGCGCGTCTTCGAGCTGGTCGACGGCGAACTCACACCGGAGGCGATCCTGGAGGCCGAGGACGAAGCCCTTCGGGCGGCCGGGCTCTCCGGACAGAAGATCGAATATCTGCGAAACGCTGGCCGGGCGTTTCAAACGGGCGATTACACGCGGTCGGGGTTGGCCGACTGTTCGAACGCGGAGGTCGTAGACCGGCTGACGGAAATCAAGGGGATCGGCGAGTGGACTGCACGGATGTATCTGCTGTTCGTCCTTCGACGGCCCGACATCCTGCCGCTCGGCGACCTCGCCGTTCGGCGCGGGATCGAGCAGCTGTACGCCGACGGCGAGGAGTTAACCCGCGCGGAGATGCGTTCGATCGCCGAACAGTGGCGACCGTATCGGAGCGTTGCCACCCGATACATTTGGGCCGACTACGAGTCGGATTGATAGGGGGCCGACAGTAAGACCAGCCATGAGCGAGATCCGAACCTGCGACGACCACGGAATCTTCGAAGGCGCACGGTGTCCGGTCTGTGAGACGGCGGGCACCCAAGTCGTCTCGGCAGCGAACCGTACCCGTGCCTCGAAGTTCCTCAGCGGCGCGTTGCGCCACTTCCCGGACGACGTCGGCCTCGATCTCGATGCGGCAGGCTGGGCCGACTTCGAGAGGGTCGTTCAGCGAACCCTCGACAAATACGACTGGCTCGACGAGGCGGCGATCAAGGCGATCGTCCGGACCGATCCGAAAGGGCGCTTTGAGGTCGACGGCAACCGGATTCGGGCGGCCTACGGCCACTCGGTCGATGTCTCGCTGGAGTCCAGCGATACGCCCGTTCCCGACGTGCTTTACCACGGCACCGCACCCGAGGCGCTCCCGGCGATTCGCCAGGAGGGACTCAAACCGATGGCCCGACAGCACGTCCATCTCAGCGGCTCGGTTGCGGCCGCCCGCGAGGTCGGACGCCGTCACGCCAGCAAGCCGGTGATTTTGGCGGTCGACGCCGCGGCACTGGAGGCCGACAGCAACGAGATCACCAAACGCGGCCGGGAGGTCTATACGACCGACCACGTGCCGCCGACGTACATCAGTCGCCACGAGTGATCGGCCCCAGAGGTCGACCGCTCGACTGGGATGGTGTCTCCCGAGGCCCGCCCGAAGGGACGTGGTAGCCGTCGCCTATCGAATTTGGTCGAGGAATCCAGGACACCACAGACTGCCGACGGTATCGGTAGGGAGAGTATAATATTGTAGGTTCGTGGTGGGTATCCGGTGTGCATATTACAGTAATCGGCAGCGGCTACGTCGGGACGACGCTCTCGGCGTGTCTTGCAGCCCTCGGCCACGAAGTGACGGCCATCGACATCGATACGGAAATCGTCGAGACGATCAACAGGGGCCGCTCGCCGGTCTCCGAGCCGGGACTCGACGAGCTGGTGGCGACCCACAGCGGCGACCGGCTCCGCGCGACGACCGACTACGGGGCCGTCGAGGAAAGCGACGTGACCTTCCTTGCGATCGGCACGCCGTCGTATGCCGACGGCCGTATCGATCTGGGTGGAATTACTTCCGCGGCGGAGGCACTCGGCGAATCGCTTGCAGAGATCGACGCCGACGACCGACCGCTTATCGCCGTCAAATCGACGATCACGCCACCGGGGATCTCCGAGGTTCGGTCGGCGTTGGAGGCGGGGCTCGGCGACGGCGAGGTCGAACTAGCGACCAACCCCGAGTTCCTCCGGGAGGGGTCGGCCGTTTCGGATTTCCAACAGCCCGACAAGCTCGTCTTCGGCACCGACTCGGCGTGGGCCACCGAGAGGCTCCAGGAGCTCTACGAGCCACTCGCCGCCGACGTGCCGACCATCGAGACCGATCCCGAGACGGCGATGATGATCAAATACGCCAACAACGCCTTTCTGGCGACGAAGATCTCGCTGGTCAACGATCTCGGGAACATCTGCAAGGAGTTCGGCCTCGATGCCTACGAGGTGATGGACGCCATCGGGCTCGACGATCGGATCAGCGAGCGGTTCCTCCGGTCGGGTGTCGGCTGGGGCGGGTCGTGTTTCCCGAAGGACGTCGATGCACTGATCGCCGCCGCGCGCGGCGAAAAGTACACCCCACGGATCCTGGAGGCCGCCGTCGATGTGAACGACCGCCAACCCAAGCGACTGCTCGACCTGCTCGACGAACACGTCGATGTCGCCGACAAACGCATCGCCGTCCTCGGGCTGAGCTTCAAACCCCGGACCGACGACGTCAGGAACTCGCGGGCGATCCCGGTCATCACCGGCCTGCTTGAACGGGGGGCACGTGTCGTCGGCTACGATCCGGTCGCCACCGAGAGTATGCGCGAGCGGATTCCGGAGATCGAGTATGCCGACAGCGCCGCCGAGGCCCTCGACGGTGCCGCGGGAGCCGTCGTCGTCACCGACTGGGAGGAGTTTGCGAGCCTTGATTCCGAGTTCGAGGCGATGGCCGAGCCGATCGTCGTCGACGGCCGCCGCATTGTCGAGCCGACCGACGAACTCACTTACGAGGGGCTCACGTGGTGACGACAGCCGGGAACCGACCGCCCTACGAGTCGGACGATTGCCGCGAGGAGACGAGCTGCGAGAGCCCGTCTTCGACAGTCACCGTCGGCCTGTAGCCGAGCCCCTCACGGGCCTTCGAGATGTCGGCTTCGCTCCGGTCGATGTCCCCGGGCCGCGGATCGGTGTGGACGATCTCACTTTCGGTGTCGGTGACGCGTTGGACTGTTTCTGCCAGCTCCCGAATCGTGATGTTGGAGCCGGTGCCGATGTTGTAGCTGGTCCCGGTCCTGTCGGCTGTCGCCGCCCTGAGGTTGGCCTGGACGACGTCTTCGACGTGGACGAAATCGCGGGTCTGCTCGCCGTCGCCCTCGACCGTAATAGGCTCACCAGCGCGGGCCTGGTCGAGGAACGTGCTGATGACACCGCTGTACTGACCGCCGGTCTGCCGGGGGCCGTAGACGTTGAAATATCGGAGGTTGACCGTCTCAAGCCCGTATCGGTCGGCGTAGATCCGGGTGTAGTAGTCGGCAGTGAGCTTTTCGAGCCCGTAGGGTGAGGCGGGCCGTTTCGGGGCGGCTTCGGCGATCGGTAGCTCGTCGGGATGGCCGTAGATCGCCGCACTCGAAGCAAAGATGACGCGGCTGTCGTTGGCTCTGGCGGCTTCCAGGAGCTTCAACGTCGCGGTGCCATTGATGTCGTGGCAGGCTGTCGGCTGTTCGACGGAGGCTGGCACACTCACCATCGCGGCCTTGTGGAAGACGATGTCGACGCCCTCCATCGCCGCATCGAGCGTCTCCTCATCACGGATATCGCCCTCGATCAGTCGGGCATCGGGGTGGAGGTTCTCCCGTGAGCCGGTCGACAGCGAATCCAGGACGCGCACGTCGTTTCGATCCACCACAGCGTCGACGATGTGGCTCCCAATAAATCCCGCACCGCCCGTGACGAGAATCGTCCTGCCGTCGGGTTCGTAGTCGGACATTGGAACAGCAGATCAGGCCACGATATAATGTAATGAACCAGCAACCGATCTCCGCGGAGAGACGTCGAATAGAAACAGTCCAGTATTTAATTCGTGTTTTTTAGACAGAAATTAAAAACAATATACTGCTGGTCGACCAACGGCACGCAATCGGTTATTCGGTGTGTAACTGCGGTCACACGCGGGCTGGAGCTGGCGAGACCAACGAGGGGTAGCATGCCCATGCCACCGAATATAGTACGCGTTACTGTGATCGTAATCGAGTATCCAGCGAAGTAAGGAGATCATACTAACCACAGTCCGTGATTCAGACCCGCTGCAAACAGCGGTAGTATCCCGATTCACCAATATAAATACGGATGCGTACTAGATCGGGTTATATAGTATAAAGATTGTTCTATCTTACTTGTTCAATTGCTGTTTTTTAATTATATAATACCAATAATTTTAGAAGTTTTAAATATGGCTGGTAAAACCTACTGTCGTGTCGGGTCGCGACCCGATCAGCAACCAAGAGTAATCTATGCCTACTACAAACGAATTCAACAGACGGTCGTATCTGAAACTCGCTGGCCTGTCGGTCGGCGGTGCCGTAACGGGAGCGCAGACCGGCGTCGTGAGCGCAGCAACGGACGTCGAACCGAGCGGCTATGGGCTCGGCGGCTACGGACTCGGTGCGTACGGGACGCCGAGCGTCGACGGCTCGATCGCAGTTAGCACGGGCAGTGCAACCGAAATCGGACAGACGAGTGCAAGGCTCGGGGGAACAGTCACCGATCTCGGCGGAGCCGACAGCGTCGGTGTAGTCTTCGAGTGGGGGGCAGTCAGCTCCGACCAACAACGGACAACAAGCAGACAGCAGGTGTCGGAGCCCGGTGACGTTACCGCAACTATCGACGAGCTGACGCCGGGGACGACCTACGTGTTCCGCCTCGTCGCGACCGATACCAACGGGCGCAACGATACCGGGACCGAACGACAGTTTACGACCCGAACGGCCACAGCCGGTCTCGGCGACGAGTCGACGCTGTTGCCTCGGGATGGAACCATCGTCAACGCACCCTACGAGTCCGAACACGCGGGCTACACCGGCGACGGCTTCGTCAACTTCCGCGAGTCGGACAGTTACGTTCAGTGGGACGTTACGACCGAGACGAGCGCCGAGTTCGACCTCACCATCCGGTATGCGCTCGGCGCTGACGACCGGACCGGCCTGCTCACCGGCGGAGCGACCCGCCGCGAAATCACCGTCGAGTCGACCGGTGGGTGGACGAACTGGGAGACGACCACCGAGCGCGTGTCGCTTCCCGAGGGGGGTTCGACGATCAGGATCGAGGCCATCGGCGAGGACTTCGGCAACGTCGATAGCGTCGCTCTCAGTCGGGTTTCAACCGACTCACCGACCGACGAAACGCCCGACGATACACCCGACTCGCCGACGAGCAAAACGCTGTTGCCGAGGGATGGCGAGATCGGCAACGCGCTGTATCAGTCCGAACACGCGGGCTACACCGGCGACGGCTTCGTCAACTTCCGCGCATCCGACAGCTACGTCCAGTGGGACGTCGAGTCGGCGACGACCACCGACTACGACCTGACACTCCGATATGCGCTGGGCGCTGACGACCGAACCGGCCGCCTCACCGCTGGCGGCAGCCAGCAGGCGGTGACCGTCCCCTCGACTGATGGGTGGACGAACTGGGAGACTACGACCCAGCGAGTCACCCTCCCGGAAGGGAGTTCGACCCTCCGCATCGAAGCCACCGGCGAGGACTTCGGCAACGTCGATGCGGTCACGCTTACTCCTCGTGAGGAAACCGCAGACGAGGGGTGGACCTCGATGCGGCTGCTGCCGCAGGATGCCGATCTCGGCAACGCGCTGTATCAGTCCGAACATGCGGGCTACACCGGCGACGGCTTCGTCAACTTCCGCGAATCGGACAGCTACGTTCAGTGGGACGTCGACACCGACGCAGCCAGCGAGTTCGATCTGACGATCCGGTACGCCCTGGGCGCTGCCGACCGGACCGGTCTGCTCACTGCTGGCGGCGCTCAGCGCGAGATCACTGTCGAGTCGACCGGTGCGTGGACAACGTGGGAGACGACCACCGAACGCATCAGCCTCCCCGAAGGGAGTTCGACGCTCCGCATCGAAGCCATCGGCGAGGACTTCGGCAACATCGACGCCCTCGAACTGGAGCGGGTCCAGTAGCGGCTTCGATCGGAGTAAGCAGCTCCTACTCGCCGGTAGGACAGTCCTACCACCTACTGCGTCGGTTCGGCCTGCGGTTCCTCGGTGGCGTGTTCGAGCGTCTCCTCGGAGACGATCACCTGGTCGAGATACCGGATGAGATGCGTACCCGGATCGAACTCACCGCGTGAGTCGACCGTCTCACCGACGGCATCACGGATCAGCAGATCGAGTTCGTCGACGCCCGCAGCGACGGTCAGACACGCCGTCGAGGAAAACCGCGGGTTGATTTCGATGGTGTAGGCCGTCCCGTCGTCGAGGATCTGTTGGACGTTGATCGGTCCGGCCGGGGCGAGCGTCTCGGAGATCGCACGGCACGACTCCTGGACGGCTGGCTCCGCACGGGTGACACCGCGGACCGTCGAGCCCTGCTTCTCGATGGCTTCCTTGGGGACCGTCCCGAGCAGGCGATTGTCACCGGTCGCCACAACGCTCGTCGTGTACTCCGTGCCGTCGATTCGCTCCTGGAGGACGACCTGTTCCGGATCATCAACTTCGGCCACGAATCCAGGAAGCTCGGCGGCCGAATCGAGCCGTTCGATCCCCCGGCTCCCACGACCGGCTCGGGGCTTTCCGATCAGCGGATAGGCGTCGTCGGGGATCTCCTCGGCGGCTGTCCCGAGCCACGTCCGTGGAACCGCGTGGCCAGCGGCCTCAAGCACGCGGCTGGTGCGGTATTTGTCGCGTGCGACCGCGACGACCGCCTGCCGTGGGGCCACGATTCCGACCTCCGGGAGTGCCGACCGGAGTTCGGGGAGCCGAGGGATCTCCTCGTCGACCGTCGGGACGATAACGTCGACATCGTGCCGGGTGGCGATCCGTACCATTGCCTCGACCCAGTCATCAGCGGTGGCTGGAGGCACTGTCGCCGCAGCGTCAGCCATGAAGAGTCCGGCGGCCTCGGGGTCCATGTCGACGCCGATCAGTTCGTGGTCGGTGGTCCGACGAAGCGATCCTATTGCGCCGATCCCAGCCGCACCGCCAACACCGGTGAGCAGAACGGTTACCATATACTGGTGTTTTAAATAGGATCGTAAAGTTGTGCGCCGCCTACCATGCGAACTGGGCCGCTCTCGCGTTTTCCGATGCCGAACCGGATGTGAGGTCGACAGTCTCTGTGCGATTCGGAACGTCCTGGATCGAAAACAGGCCGATAGTTGATCGGATCGACTATTCTGTGGGAGCGAGAGGGTTGCTTACTCCTCGGGGTCGACGTACCAGACCGTGTAGCCGCCGTTCGCATAGATCCTGTCGGCACCCCTGTCGGTACCCAGTCGCTGGAGGTCTTCCTCGTAGTAGGCCGTGTGTTTCTCTCGAACCGAGGGGTCGAGGAATTTCGGAACCGTCGTATCATACGGTTTGGTCGCGATATACGTCTCGTAGCCGTCGACGGCCGTCCCGACCGACTCATGGTCCGCGTAGCCGAAGCGCTTGTCGAGCGTCGCGGACTCGCTGCCGAACTCGCGGAACTTCGAGGTTCCGAAATCACCACCCACGCTGTACTCCCGCATTTTGTAGCTTACGTCGGCGGCAGCACCCACCGCCTCGTCGGAGCGATAGTCGAAGTACCAGTCTGTCCCCCGATCTTCGGCGTGGGTCAGATGGTAGTTGTCGTTGTAGGAGGTCATCACCGACAGCCCCGCCGTCGAGAGCAGCAAGACCACGAGCACGACCTGCACGGCTTTCCCCGTTCCCGGCGACCACGACAGCCGGTCGGTGAGCGATCGATAGAGGAGCAGCCCCGCGAGCAGCGTCGCAAACAGGAGCATATACCGTGCATTGCGGATCGGGTTGGACGCGACAATATAAAAGAAGATGCCGACGAACGTGAGCCCGACCCCGGCCCCGAACTGGAAGGTGAGCCACGTATCCTCGCCCCTGAGTTCTCGTGTCGAGAGATACCACCCTATTGCACCGAGGACGGCCACTCCTGCAAGCGCCGAGACGACGAACTGCGTCCCGTAGTTCGTGATGAACCCCGTTACCAGTTGTTCGATGCCCCCCACGTCCTGGAGACGACCGAGAAGACTGGAGGCAACGGGCTCGGTCCCGTCGGTCTCGCCGCCGCTGCCGCTGTCACTGTTGGAGCTCAGTACGCGCCCGGCGAACACTTGGATCTGTGTGAACTGGAAGAACCACGCGACCCAGCCAGCGGCCAGCCCGAACGCAAATACCGGCTCCAAGGAGTACTGCAGCTCGTGATCGGTGAGTCGACTGTAGACGACACGGGCCACGAGCGACACCAACAGCATCCCGATCAAATAGAGGGTCGTAATCGGATGGAAGAACAACAGTGTCAGCCCGAGGACGGCGAGGAACGCGACGTGTGAGCGCCGCCGGTCGCTGTTGTACGCACCGACGAGCAGCGCCGCAAAGACGGGCAACAGCAGGAACGAAAAGATCGCCGGATGCAGCGAATGGTGATACTCTCGGAAGACGAGCGGCACACTCCAGACCAACACGGCGAGCCCGGCTTTCCGTCCGCCCAAGATGCTCCGGCCGAGGAGGTACATCGAGACGATATACAGTGGCGTAAAAATCGCCGACAGGACCGACGACGAGGCCTGCAGCGGGAGTCCGAAGGCGGTGAGTCCGGCGATCAGGACGTGGACCGAGGGATACCAGTCGTGGGCGGGAATCGCCCCCGTTTCGAGAATCTGCTTGGCGGTTCCGAGGTGGGCCAACGCGTCGGCACTGCCACGGCCGTACATCGCCCAGCCGCGGAACAACGGGAGGAGATGAAAGAGCACGTACAACGAACAGATGAATGCGAGTCCGTAGATCCAGGAGCGATCGCCCACCACCGCCGAGCGGAGCACAAGCAGAATCGCAGCCGAGAGGCCGAGCAAGAATACGGCCCAGAGCGTGGTCGGATAGGCCGCGTAGATCGACCCCTCGTAACCTGTTGCGGGCGGGGTGATGGCCAGCCAGACGGCGACGGTACCGTTACAGACGCCGGTGACGAGCAACAGCAGGGTTCGAAACGCGGTGGTGCTGCCCGTAGAGAGGGCGGTGAGTTGCTTACGCAGACTCGATTGTGATGTGGGCTGTGTCATAGTCGTGAGTCGAGAGGGTTAGCTACGCTGGAGTATCGGATACACAAGCAAAGTTAGCCACCCATTGTCCGGTAATAAACTGGGAAAAGGTCGACTACGAACCTGCGTGTGAGCACGAAAGGGTGACAAATACCGGGGAGGCGGCTGGAAACGGCCGATACGTCGCGATCTCGGCCAACGCCAAGTAGGAAACGGGTAACGAAAGCCGTTGGGACGTCCGACTAGCCAATGACTACGTCCGATTCGCTCGACGTGTGTTTCCTCATCAACCACCTCGATGCTGGCGGGGCCCAGACGCTCCTCAGGAATATCGTCGCGTTGGACGACCGACCCCATGTCAGCTACACCGTCTGTTATGCCGGTGGTCCCAACGAGTTCGGCTCCGAGTTCGAGGCGCTGGGCGTCGACGTCGTCGACTTGGGCGCGCGGACGGACCCACCACAGTTCGACCCGCGTGCGGTCGCCCGGACGCTCCAGTATTTCGGAACCCACGATGTCGATGTCGTCCACGGTCACCTCCCGTATGGGGCAGTGCTCGGGCGGATCGCCGGCCGGAGAGCGGATGCGGCAGTTGTCACCACCCACCACAGCGTCCGGCAGAACTACCACCCCATCGAGCGGACGCTCGAACGAGCCACCCGGCGGTACGACGACGCGACGGTGTTCGTCTCGGATGCGGTCGCCGGGTCATTCGACGGCCCGACTGACGACACGCTGGTGGAGACTATTTACAACGGAATCGACGTCGCGGGGTTTCGGGAGCAGCTCCAGTCGGCTGCTGCTGATCAGGTGCGGGCCGATCTCGGTGTGGCCGACGAGCTGCTGGTGTTGCAGGTCGGCCGCTGTATCGAGGCCAAGCGACAGCTCGATCTGGTTCGGGCCGTCGACCGGCTGACCCACCGCCTAGGCGATCCAGGTGTGCACGTCGCGATCGTCGGCGATGGACCACAGCGATCCGAACTGGAAGCGGCGGTTCGGGATCGCGGGCTCGATGCCCACGTGTCGATCGTCGGTCGCGTGTCGCCATCGCGGATTCACGACTACTACGCCGCCGCCGACGCCTACGCACAGGTCTCGGCCTACGAGGGGATGCCGATGACGCTGCTCGAAGCGATGGCGTCGGGACTGCCGTTGGTCGGCACCGAGGTTCCTGGAATCGCCGAGTTCATCGACAGTGAGACCGGGCTTCTCGTGCCGCCGGAATCACCACCGGAACTCGCTGATGCGATGGCCGCACTGAGAGCTGTCGATCACAGAACACAGCTCGGCCGAGCGTCTCTAACCCGTGTGGCCGAACGGTACGAAATCGACCGGACGGTCGAGGCCTACCACGAGATCTACGAGCAGGTCACAGCAGGGAGGATGTCAGCAGCGCCCGAAGCGACTATGCGCTCTCATTGATCGGTTGCGAACTCTCATCGTCCGACGCTGTGGTCTCGTCATCCGATCCCGTACTCGCATCGTCATCGGCTGCTGTACTCCCATCGTCTAACTCCGTACTCTCGTCATCAGACCCCGTGCTCCCGTCGTCCGACTCTGTACTTTCGTCATCAGATTCTGTACTCTCGCCATCCGATTCCGTACTCTCGCCATCCGATTCCGTACTCTCGCCATCCGATTCCGTACTCTCGCCATCCGATTCCGTACTTCCGTCATCCGATTCCGTACTTCCGTCATCTGATTCCGTACTTCCGTCATCTGATTCCGTACTTCCGTCATCCGATTCCGTACTTTCATCAGTTGCTTGTTCGTCATCACTGTCCGAAGGGTCTTCCTCAGTACTCGACTCCGTCGTATCGCTGCTCGATTCTGATGGGTCGCCGTCCGATTCCCCCGGCTCGTCGGCCGATCCGACGCTTACAGTATCCAGGGAAGTCCCCTCGGTTGTCGTCTGTACCGTCCCGTCATCCGAGAGCTGGAGGTAGGTAACGCGGTAGGCATCCTCGGCAGTCGGGTCGGAAGGCGCATCACCACGGTAGAGGTAGTGTGTCAGCCGGAGGTTCGACCCCGAGAGCTGGGGGTCGGCCTCGTAGGACTGCCGCCACCACTGGTTGGGGGCCAGCGTTTTCGAAAAGCGGTCGACTTCGGACTGCTCGATGACGACCGAGCTGTTGTCGGTGGTCACGACGCGGTCGATCGTGACAACGACCGTAAACCGCTGTTCGACTCCTTCGTAGTTCCGAACGCCGAACCGGAGGGTTTGTGGCTCGTCCGTTCCCAGCGTGGAGGGGTAGCCGCTGGCGGTCAACTCTCCGGTCTCGTTTTCGGTCAGCAGATACAGTTCGGTCGGCGTTTCGCCCTGTTGGGGAACCGACACGGCGTATGCGACGCTTCCCAGCGAGATCAGGAGGCTCGCAATGACGACCAGCCGGACCAGTCCGCCGATGGGACCGCCTCGGCCGAGCGAGCGACTCGCCCCGACGAGACGGCTCCCGACAGCGGGCGCATACCGGATCTCGGGGTCGAGGGGTGCTCGGCGGGCGAGTGCGACGAGTGCGGCGAGGGCAGTGATACTCGTTAGCCCGACGGCGAACTGACTGGTTGTGAAGCCGATGGTCGTTCCGAGAGCGATCCCCACGAGACTCGAAACGGCGATACTGGCGACCACCGACAGTGTGAGACGGACGAGCGTCCTGGATTCGTCGGATCGATCGTCCGGCTCCCGTCCGAAAAACGTCGACTGCGAGTCCGGCGAGCGTGCGATGATCGGCCGCGATCGTGGGAACAGCGCCGCGACCAGCGCGTATCCGGGCAGCAAAAACAGCAACGGAAACCCACTCAGCGTGCGGATTGGGTCGGGGACTGGGAGCAGCGACGTCTGTATCGCGCCGATCGTTACTGCGAGTCCCGCCACGACGGCGAGGTCGCTCCCCAACCGTCCGAACCGGTGCCACGGCCGTGTGTCGTCGACAGACGCATCCATCGATCACAGACCTCGCTACCATGCTCAATAAGTATAGATCGCCTTCTGGTCACGATGCCAGTGATATCCCGGAAGTAGATGCCATGTAGCGAGCGACTGCTGTGAACTCGCTTTTGATGGCTAAAACGTCCACAGACCGACTTAGTTGGCGTAAAATACCAGAATAGCCAGCGGCGTTTGGGAGGACTTACTCCGAGTAGTCGATCTATTCTTTAGTTAGTGGTTGGTGTACGACGCCTCGATGGACTGTCACGAGTTGTTCACAACACCGGCTACCGGGAGTTCTCTGCGCAGGTGTGTTGGACGGTCGACGGGTGCTGCTTGCGGGCGTCGGCCGCAGAGTGGATCGACCCACCAGCCGCCATCGGTGCGTGAGCAGCGTCGCATACATCGGTTGCATATCGCTCGACCACGAGGTCGAGGAACGAACGCGGAGTATCGGGGAAGGAGCCAGTAATGTCGGAGTCGGATATCTCACTTCGAGAGAAGTTCCACGCGCTCCGGATCATCGCCTCGTACGATCCGAAACTCGTCTCGCTGATCGTCGTCTTCGGATTCGTGACGGCGATCTTCGAAGGCATCGGGATAAGCCTCATCCTGCCGGTCATCGAAGTCGCCCAAAACGGGCCACCGTCGGGTGATCCATCAGGAATCTTAGGCGCATTTATTACGATGTACGACCTGTTCGGCGTCCCGTTCACCCTCGAATACATCGTTGCCGGGCTGACAGCCGTCATCACGGTTCGGTACGGGACGAGCTTCGTCGTCGCCTATCTCCGGGAGTCACTCCGGACGCAGTACATCCGTGAACTCCAGCGGTCGGCCTACGACGCCGCCCTCGACGCCCGGATCGGATTTTTCGACACACGAGGCTCCGACGAGATCCTCAACGCGATCATCACTCAGACGTTCTACGCCGGACGGTCGATCAAACGGATCGTCCAGATGTTTCAGCAGGTGTTGCTCTCGGCGATGTATCTGGGGATCGCGTTCTATATCGCACCGACGTTGACGGTACTGGCGGCCGTGTTGCTCGGCGGGATGACCTACCTCGTCCGGAACGTCATCGAGCCCGGCTACGACATCGGCGATCGCGTCGCCGAGGCCAACGAACGCATTCAGGAGACTGTCCAAGCCGGAACACAGGGGATCAGGGCCGTGAAGCTGTTCGGCCTCCGCGAGCGCTTCTTCGATTCCTTCGAGGACGCGGTGAACAACTTCACCCACGCGTCGATCAAACTCCGCCGTAACGACGCGCTGATCACGAACGTCTACAACTGGCTGAGCGCCGTCACCGTTTTCGTCCTGGTCTATGTCGCGATCACGGTCATCTCGCTGTCCCTCAGCAACCTCGCGTTGTTCTTCTTCGCCATGTTCCGGCTGGCACCGCGAGTGAGCACGCTCAACCAGCGGCTCTACCAGATCGAAGGTGACCTCCCGCACGTCATCAGAACCCAGCGGTTCATCGACGAGCTGTCGGCCGAACGTGAGGAAGTCGGCGGCGACCGTCCGGTCCCCTCGCCCATCAAAGACATCGAGTATCAGGATATCACCTTCACCTATGACGGCAACGAGACCGTGCTCGACGATTTCTCGGTGACGATCGACGAGGACGAGTTCGTGGCCTTCGTCGGCACCTCCGGCAGCGGCAAGTCGACGCTCGTCTCGATACTGCTTGGGATGTATCCCGTCGACGACGGACGGATCGAGGTCGGTGGCGTCCCGCTCGACGAACTCGATATCGGCGAGTGGCGGTCGAACGTTGCGGTCGTCCGGCAGAACCCCTACATCTTCGACGATACCCTCGAATTCAACATCACCTTCGATCGGGACGACGTCTCGCAGGCCGAACTGGAGGAAGTCTGCCGGATCGCCAAAATCGACGAGTTCTTCGACGAGATGCCCGACGGGTTCGACAGCGTCCTCGGCGACGACGGCGTCCAGCTCTCCGGCGGACAGAAACAGCGTGTTGCACTCGCACGGGCACTGCTGAAAGACGCGGACGTGCTCGTTCTCGACGAGGCCACAAGCAACCTCGATACCAACCTCGAACGGGAGGTCCAACGCGAGATCGAGGCGATGGAACAGGAGTACACCGTGATCGCCATCGCCCACCGACTGTCGACGGTCGAGAACGCCGACTGTATCTACACGATCGAGGACGGCCGGATCGAAGAGTCCGGCCATCACGGCGAACTCCTCGATCAGGACGGTCAGTACGCGAGCCTCTACCAGACACAGGTCGGCCGGTAGGTAGCGACTGTCGGAGCCGCCGACATTGGGAACCGAACAGTAGCCCACTGGCGCGGTCCGATACAGTAAACCTCAATTGACACTCCGGTAGGACGTTACTAACTAACCGGTTACTACGGTTTGAATACCAACAGCGCATGGCATTACGGAACACCCGACAGTCCGGGAACCCCTCCCTCCCCGAGCGAGCGTTCGACGTATACGATCGTACCGGGATCGGTGGGGTCCTCAGAAAGACGGTTTCGTACGTTCTATTTAAAAACAGATACGTTGGACAGATACACCATCGAGGAGATACACTACTCCACAGCTACCGGCATTACCGACACCCGTATAAATACAGTGATGCAGACCCATACAAAATAATATACGTCGATCCCGAACGGATCGAGTACAAGCTCCGGTTGGAGGACCCCGATCGGGATGTCGGCTACTTTTATTGGTGGGACGAACGGAACCGGGTGTATGATGGGCCGTGGGACCGCCAGCGAGCCGATTTCCTGGAGTTCCACAACACTCTCTACGACTGCTTCGAATCCCACTTCGTAGACGGAGTTCCGTGGGAAGAGACGACGTTCATTCAGCAGCAGTTCGAGCTGGTCGACCGGGGCGAAACAACGTGGCACAGCTGTTCGTCCCGCCAGGACGTGCGTGACCGCTGTGGCCGACTCGATCGGGTCTGGAACGACATCACAACCAACGGCTATCGTCGGCAGGCCGTCGTGAACGACGTCCCGGACTGGCGGAAGGATTTCGCGGAGGTGATGGTCAACGTCGGGCGTGACGGGGAGCTGTTACAGAACTCGGATGGCAAACACCGACTCATGATGGCGAAGCTCGCCGGGATCGATGAGATTCCGGTGTATGTCATCGTTCGCCACAAACAGTGGCAGCAGCTTCGGAACGCGATCCGTGATGGCGGGGTCGACGACTACCCCGCACACCCCGATCTAGCGGATCTCACGGACGGAGCCGAACGCTAAGGCAAGAACACGATAAGTCGCATCCTGTCGGCTGCTCGTCTTCGTGTCCCGGCAGTGGACGATTGCTCTCTGGGCCCTATTTTATCGCGCCCGTCTTTCGCAGCACCGAGAGGAGATAAAACCGCCAGCTCAGGACATCCCTGTCTTTGTAGCTGTCTATGCGTTTTTGAAAATACCAGTTGTAGAACTCATCGAAGTGGTCCCCATCGACGTTCTCGTGGCCGTAGCCCTCCAGGAACCGATCGAAACAGCGGTCGAACAGCCGCCAGCGCCACGGCTGTTTGATCTTGAACACCTCGATGCCGACCTTCGGGGAGACGAGGTCGTGGATGGGCTCGCGCTCGTCGAGATAGCCCAGATCAGTTAGATAGAACGTCTCCCCGTCGTACAGGACATCGTTGAACTGCAGTTCACTATGGGTGTGGCCGTGCTGATGGAGCTTCCGCAACCGGCTGCCGAACTGCTCGTAGGCCTCGGGCGAGAGGAAATCCAACAGGCTTTCGGCGTCGACGTACTCGGTGATGAGATACTGGTCGGAGACGTCGACCGGCCTGATAAATTCCAGCCCGTCGATTGTCGGGATGTCGTTGGCTCGCTGGAGATTTTTGAACTCCTTGGTCAGAATCTCCGTCTCGCCAGCCACCCGTTTTTTGAAATACTGGTCGTCCTCCGAGATGAAAAACTGTGCCGTCCCTACCTTGTCGATCCGTTCGAAATCGAGATCCGTCTGTTCCATCGTACTCCCGGAAACGGAGGCGATCAGGGCAGTTAGTTACACTCCGGCTTTCGGTCGCCCACAAGACTGTTAGGGAGGTGTTGTCATCCGATCAGTCCATCGAATACGGTCTTGTCGCTGCCAAATACCGCCGAAAACGGTTGTGGTGCCGCTGCAGCCGACCGAATTCGGTCGGCCTCGTAGACGGGGCTAGGTCGATTTGATCGTCATCTCGACGAACCCGGTTCCGTCATGATAGTAGACGCCAACCGGGCCCCACTCCGAGGAATCCGTGTCGTCCGAGTTCTCGGACGTCCCGTACTCGTAGGCGCCCAGATCCGGCGCGTCTCCGCTATAATCTACGGCTTCGAGGGGCCTCCCGGCGTCTATGGCCGGGCTGTCGTCCCGCAGCCGAAGGAAATCGGAGTCCGATCGATCGGTCGAGACGAATCCTGGATCAGTACTGTCGAGATCCCACAGGTTCGACTCGCTTGTAACGCCGTCGTGGAGTGTTTCCTCTCCCCCATTGTTCCCGTAGCTGAGACAGTTGTAGACCTCGTGGTCCCCGCCGAACGCCCCGGCGATACCGTAGCCGTCGTTGTTGTAGGCCGTACAGTTGATGAGCGTATCACCCTCGGGCGAGTAGAAGCGGAACCCCTTCGTACTGTTGCCGTAGGTCACACAGCGAATGAAGGTGTTGCCACCACCGCTGTCGGTGTTGGCCGACTTGATACCGTTGCCGTCACCGTTGCTGTCGTACCCGTTGTCATAACAGACGGTATCGCGAATGACGATGTTGGTCGACGTCCACAGATCGACACCGTCGTCGGAGTTGTTGTAACACTCACAGTCGACGATCCGGCCGTTGTTCACGCCGGACAGAACGATCCCGTCGGCGTCTTCCCCGCCGGTCGCCGGATCGTGATTGTTGTAGGAAGCGACGTTCCGTATTTCGACGTTTTCGCCGTCGCTGATGTGGATTCCGGAGTTGCCGTTATCGTGGAGATCGAGGTTGCGGAAGGTGAAATTCCCGCCAGTATGCGAGCGGATCGCCACCGACGAACACTCCGAAATTTCGAGGTTTTCGACGACCCAGTGTTCCGGTGCGGCGTCTTCGAGGAAGTGAAGCCCGCCCGTGATCTCCCACTCGGAGCTTCCTCCCTCCCACTGGAGGCGTGGGCGATCGTTGGGATCTCCCGAAATCGTGATCGGATCGGCCTCCGACCCGGAGGTTTCGATTTCGACGGGGGTGCCGTTTTCGTACTGGTACTCGCCCCCGTGGATGTAGATGCTCTCACCGGCCTCGACGCGGCTCACCGCTTCGTGAACCGTCGCCAGCGGCGCGCTTTCGCTCCCGTCGTTCGAATCATCGCCGTCGGTGGAGACGACGTACTCTGCGGTGTCAATCATTGTTCGCTCGTGTCAAACCAGATATCTCCCTCTTGGCCGTCGGGTTCGGTCTCCTGGACGTATACCTGCCCGGAGAACCCGCCGAGTCTGGCAAAGGGTTCCCAGGCATCGCCGCTGCCCAGATAGATGCGCTTGGTGTCGGTCGCAAGGTACTTCGCGCCCGATTTCGGTTCGTAGTCGCCCTTGTTGGCGTCGACGTCCCGAATCTCGACATCCGTATCGAGTTTCTCGAAGTTGTCGTTCAGTGGGGTATGCCAGTCGGTTGCCCCTTGGTCCGGTATGTTGTAATCGTTGTTTTCGGTCATAGTGTGTCTTGTTGCCCGGTGTACCGGATCACGAAGGCACACCTTGTTTAGCAGTAAGGTGCCCGTACCGTGATCCTGTTCGACGTGTATCTGAGAATTTGTATAAGAGTTCTTACTATGATAATATTCTGATAGTCAAACATAGCTAAACGAAATTAGCAGAGATATATTGAGTTGTGAAACAGTGTAGACTGGTATGTAACTGAGGCTTATATCGAACAACAGCCGTAATCTAGTCCTACTAACCGCTCAAAACGCGTCATAGAGATGCATGCACTCTACAACTGTGATGGAAGGGATGCATATCCGCGACCCTCGTCGTCATTGTCATATACTCTCTGTATTGTAACAGTATTCATAATTTGTAACTGAGCTATAACTAAGCAGCCATCCGCACTCCGTTTTCGAAGCGACCACTCATGAAACGGGTTTCACCGACCGACCGACGCGACGAGAGCGAACAGTATGGGGGGTCCACGGGCGACTCCCTCCGGATTCTCCGGGTCGCCAGCGATATCTATCCCGATGTCAGCGGTGGGTTGGGACTCCACGTCCACCACCTTTCGCGCGAGCAGGGCGAGCGTGGCCACGACGTCCACGTGCTCGCCGCCGAAAGGGAGGGCGGCGGGAGAGGGCGACGCGAGGACCGCGACGGCTACACCGTTCACTACCACCCGGAGCTCGCGGCCCCGTTCGGCAACAGCCTCTGTCCGTCGATCGGCCGAAGCCTCTATGAACACCTCGCGGAGTTCGACGTACTTCATGCCCACTCACATCTGTTTTTCTCGACGAACATGGCGGCAGTCGCCGGGCGGCTCACCGAGACGCCGTTCGTACTCACGAACCACGGGCTCCGCTCCCAGACCGCACCGCCGTGGCTCCAGGACCTGTATCTCCCGACTGTCGGCCGGTTCACCTTCGAGGCCGCCGATAGCATCCTCTGTTATACCGACACCGACAGCCGCCGACTCGACGAACTCGGTGTCGATACCCGCAGACGCGTCATCCACAACGGCATCGACTGTTCGGTGTTCCGGCCCGTCGAGACCGAGCGGTCGGACCGACAGCTGCTGTACGTGGGGCGGCTGACGGAGGCGAAAGGCGTTCAACTGTTGATTCGGGCGGTCGCTCACCTCGACGCCGAGTTCCCCGACCTCTCGCTGATCGTGGTGGGTGAGGGGCCGAACCGGGGCCATCTCGACGCACTCGTCGACGAGTTGGGGCTCGAAGAGACGGTCACGTTTGTCGGTCGCCTCCCCAACGAGCAGCTACCCGAACTGTACAGCGAGAGCACGCTGTTCGTCCTGCCGAGCCGGAACGAGGGGATGCCACGGACCGTTCTCGAAGCGCTGGCCTGCGAAACGCCGGGCGTGACGACACCCCTCCCACAACTCACAACGGTACTGTCCGACGGCGGCCTGACTGTCGACGACCGCGAGCCGTCAGCCTTCGCCCGGGCGATCGCGGAACTCCTGGAAGCCCCCGACCGTCGGCGGGCGATGGGCCGGGCGGGCAGACGCCGGGTTGTCGAGCACCACTCCTGGGAAACGACCGTCGAGGAGACGCTTGCGGAGTATTACGCGCTGCTCGATGACCAGCCGACGACCACGGCGACACACGAGCGGAGAGCAGACGTACCGCGGGGTGTTGACCAATGACCGACCGAACCGGCGAACTGCTAACTGAGGCTGACAATCCGGCCGAGACATCACAAAGCGAACAAACTCGGGTCTTCTGGCCGTTTTTCATCGGAACCGACAACCCGATCTCCTACCTCTACCAGCAGATCGCCCCGAAATTCGACGCGGGGGAGTTCGACATTACCGTTTTGGCCTCGGGCGGAGACGGACAGCTCGAAGCCGACAACGTGCGGACGATCCCGGCAGCGGAGTTCTACACGTGGGCGGGGCGGCTCACACTCGCTCGCCACGCCATCGAGTCGTACGACCTACTCCATACGGGTGGGATTCCGGCACTCCATTATCCGGTTGCACTGCTCGCCCGGCTTCGAAACCCGACCGCAACCCATGTCCACACCTACCGGATCGACGCCGACCCGGATTCCGACCGGACGCCGACAGCCCTCAGGCGACGACTCGGACGACGGGCCACGATTACGACCGCGGTTAGCGAACACACGGCTGGCACCGTACGGTCGACGTTCGGCCTCGATCCGGTCGTCATCTACAACGCCGTCGATACGGCCCAGTTTCACCCGGACTACGAGCGGACACCGCTGCTGGAGCGATACGGGGCCGACCGCCCGGTGTTCGTCTTCGTCGGGAGCTTCGAGCGACGGAAACACCCACTGGACGTGATCAGTGTCGCCAAGCAGGTTCCGGAGGCGACGTTTCTGCTGATCGGCGGGGGCGGGACACAGGATCGGGACGAACTCGTCGCCGACCGGGCGGCCAACGTCGACAACGCACACGTCGTCGGTCGCGTCCCGAAGGATCGACTCCCGGCAGTCTATGCGAACGCCGACGGACTGCTGTTCCCCTCGACGATGGAGGGTTGTCCGAACGTCGTCCTGGAGGCCTTCGCCTCCGGCACACCCGTCGTTGGCTACAACGCGACATCAATGCCCGAGTTGGTCGTCGACGGCCAGCGGGGCTACCTGGCCGACAGCGGCGACGTACGCGGACTGATCGATGGTGTCCGATCGGTGATCGCCGACTCGACGAACCGATTAGGCGACAACGCGAGAGGGTACGTCCACCGAAACCACACCTTCGAGACCGTCGCCCAACAGTACGCCGACGTCTACCGCACCGCACTGGGCGACTAGCGCTGTAGACGTCCACCAGTCGGCCCGACTCACTCATCCGAACACTGCCGAAGGACATCGCCGTAGGCCTGGGCGACAGCACTAATTTCGAACTGTGTTTCGAAGAGCCGCTGGCCGGTGGTACCGAGATTCTTGCGGGCTGTGTCGTCGGTCGCAAGGAGTGACACCGTGTCGACGAGCGTGTCGAAATCACCCTCAGCGAAGCCGCCGACCGACTGGTCGCCCGCGATACGCCCCGGATCGACCGCCAAACTCACGACGGGCGTGCCGACCCGCCAGGCCTCCAGGAAGGTGTTGGGGAACCCCTCGTAGGCGGACGTCGAGACGAGACAGGTCGCCGACCGATAGTACTCGTGGATCGCATCCGGGTCGACGACCCCCTCGTAGTGGAGGTTGTCGAGGGAGTCGATCCGCCGACGCAGCCGCTGGTGGTAGCTGTCGTCGCTGCCCGCGGGGCCGACCAGCCGGAACTCGATGTCGGGCAGCGCCGCTGCGAGGTCGACAAACAGGTGGGGGCGTTTCTGGTCCTGGTCGAGCCGCCCGACCCATAGCACGTACTCACGATCGTGATAGGGCCTGGTGGAATCGGCGAGCGGATAACCGTTGGGAACGACCGCTGGCTCCCTGCCGTACTGCCGTCGAACCAGCCGCGACTGTTTCGGCGTCTGTGCGATAATCGCCGCCGCCCGGTCCATTCCCCGTTCGAACAACCGGCGTTTGACCGCGCCGAGCTCGGCCGGGCGGTCGGTGATGTTGGCGTCGTTCGCCACGTTGTACACCCACGGCGTCCCGAGGACATCGGCGAGTGTGGCCACCACCGCCGCGAAGGCTGGCGTGCCACGGTGGACGAACACGTCGGGGTCGATCCGGTGCATCGTGGCGGCCAGATCGGCCAGCCGCCCGAGCTGATCGGTCGCCGAGGCCTCCGAGTGTGGATCGTAGGTTCGGTGGAGGACGACCCCGTTGCGGATCTCTTTGAGGGGCTGCCCGTAGTCGGCGACGATCACGTGGACGTCGAACGCGTCGGTCAGCTCCGCGGCGAGCAACGAGAGTTGGCGCTCGGCGCCGCCGCCGGTCACCCCCTGTCCGTCGACGAAGTAGCCATACGAGTCGAGCGAGACGAGACAGACGCTCGGCGTTCCCATTGGCGGCTGATCGACCCTCGCTCGGTTAGTTACCACCCGCCTTCCCCGATGGGGCGACAGCTGTGCCGAGAGCTGGCTCCGAGGCAGTCACTGGCCACTGGCGGCTGACCACTGGTGGCTGGCGTAGTGTCCGGATACTATCCGGTAGGCACTCGATACAAGCGTCGGACGCGGCTACTGTAGCCGATCGGTTCCGCTCGGCGCAGGGCGATCAGAACAGTTTCAGTTGGAGTCGCCACAGATACCGCGAAACCAAAAGCAGCGTCAACATAGGGACGAACGACCGGTATTCGATGCCGCTTTCCTCCTCGCCGTAGTGGGCTGTCGTCGGGACATCCAGAATGTTGACGTCGTTGACGTTGAGGTGGACGAGCATATCGTTGAGGAACCCATACCCGTCATAGAGGCGGTCGATCTCCAGCTCCTGGAGGGCTGCCGTGCTGATGGCGGTGTAACCGTTCTGTGGGTCGGTCATCCCCCAGTAGCCGCTGGCGATGCGTGTCAACCCCGTCAATAAGGCGTTTCCGAACAGCCGCCACGACGACATCTGGGCCCGCTGTGTCGGGTTGTCGAGTCGGTTTCCCTTCGTGTAGGCTGCCTCGCCAGCCACGATCGGATCGAGGAACCGATCCAGGATGGTCGGATCCATCTGGCCGTCGCCGTCGATGACCGCAACGAGATCCATCCCGGCGTCGATGGCCGCGTTGTATCCCGTTTTTACTGCGCCGCCGCGGCCCGTGTTGGTGTCGTGGCGGATCGGCACGACCGCCGTCTCCCGCCCCCCGTCGGATGTCAGCTCCGACTCGACGCCGCGGGAGTCCGTCGTCGTACTCGGGGCCGACTCGATGCGGGAGACGTATCGTTGGATCTCGGTCCACGTCTCGTCGGTCGAACAGTCATCGACCGGATAGATCCGGTCGACGTAGCTCGGGACCGCTTCGAGCACGTCCCCGATGAACTGTGCCTCGTTGTACACCGGGATGACGACGGCGACAGCGTGGTCCCGGTACATCTCACACACCACCGCAAACAGCAGCACAGTTCACCGTACTGCAGGGCCAGTGCGGTCCTGCTGGTCCGAGATGACGCTGCCGATTGCCGCTGTTCTGCGGCCGGAGGGCGAGGGTTGGCTGCTCGCTGTCACGTGGGTTGGACGAACACCGATTGCCCGCAGACGGGATGACAGGTGGTATAAAGCGGGACGGGCCGACCCGAGAGGTGGTCATATGGCCGACCCGACACGAACCATCCGTATTGTAATGTCTTGTCTGTGAACCGTCGCTGTGGATAACAACTAACTACTACACTGGGCCAGCTGGCGGTAGCTATATATTATACATATATGTTCATCGAGATGCCATACAACAGCAGTTTCTCACCTGTTTGGCCCCTATTTGCACTAGCGAGCTGCACTCTGTATGATAAACATCTGATATTCGGATTGGATTTTTGATAGTAACCGGTATGGATTGGATAACTAAGCAGTTCGCTTCGGACGGTCTGTGTAGATGTCAGACAATTATCTCACGGCCCCAACTCGGACGGCGCGACAGTTGTGCCCGGGGACAAAGAGAGCCGAGCGCTCGACCACGGCCAGCCGACAGGGGAGGACCGCATGAGCGTTCTCGTCACCGGCGGCGCGGGATTCATCGGCTCCCACATTACCGAGGCACTGTTGCAACGCGGCCACGAGGTCGTTGTCCTGGATAACCTCGATCCCTACTACGACGTCGACATCAAACGGCAGAACATCGAACGGTGTCGGGAAATCGAAACCGGCCGCTTCGAGTTCGTCGAGGGGTCGATCACCGACGAACGACTCGTCGAGGAGGTCTTTTCGACGTACGATGTCGAGTTCGTCTACCACGAGGCCGCCCGCGCGGGCGTCCGAACGAGTGTCGAACAGCCGCTGTTCTACGAACGGAACAACGTCGGCGGCCTGCTAACGCTGCTCGAAGCCGCGACCGACCACGGCGTCGAGCGGTTCGTCAACGCCTCCTCGTCGTCGGTGTACGGTCGGCCCGACTATCTGCCGTACGACGAGGCCCATCCGAACTACCCGAAAAGCCCCTACGGGACGACGAAGCTCGCGGCCGAACACTACTGTAAGGTCTGGCAGTCGGTCCACGGCCTCCCGACGGTGAGCCTCCGGTATTTCACCGTCTACGGGCCGCGGATGCGACCGAACATGGCGATCTCGAATTTCGTCTCACGCGGTCTCAACGGTGAACCGCCGGTGATCTACGGCGACGGCGAACAGACCCGAGACTTCACGTATATCGACGACGTGGTCGCGGCGAACCTCCGGCTCCTGGAGACCGACGCCGCCGACGGCGAGGTGTTGAACATCGGCTCGACGGACAACATTACGATCACCGAACTCGCCGATCACGTCATTTCGCAGGTCGACAGCGAGCTCGAACCGATCTATGAGGCCGAACAGCAAGCCGACGCACGCCACACCCACGCCGACGTCTCGAAAGCACGCGATCTGATTGGGTATGCTCCGTCGACTGATATCCGCGAGGGAGTGGGTGAATTCATCGAGTGGTACCGGCAGAACCGCGAGTGGTACGAACCCCTCGTCGTGAGCTCCTGATCGGGCGGTCAGCCTGGGTAGTAGGGGCCGTCTACCCCGTATTCAGGGGCGTATACCGAGAATAACCCCGCTCGGCTCCGGTTTTTCGAAACACAGCGACCACAGGCAGAGAGATCACTCCACACAGGGCGACGCTCCGAACGCAGTCTGTGGGTCCGGAGGGGGCTGAGTGGAGTATCCTGAACGAATACGGTGTAATTCTGAGAGTAACTAAGCCGGTAGCTGTGGATACGTTGACTGTCATAATGAACGTGATCGCAATCGGGGCGCATCCGGACGACATCGAAATCGGGGCTGGTGGATCAATCGCACTCCATCGGGCGCGCGGCGACTCGGTTCGGTTTCTCATCCTCACACGCGGCGGCGAGCTCTCGCCGCCCGCAAAACGGGAGACCGAAGCCAGAGAGGCAGCCGACGTCCTCGACGTCGACGACATCCACGTGATGGGGTACGACGACACGAAAGTTCCCTACGACAACGAGATCGTCAAACGGATCGATGACCACCTCACGGAGATCGACGTCGACCGCGCCTACATCCACACCGAAGAGGACACCCACCAGGATCACCGACACGCCGCGCTCGCCTCGATCGCCGCTGGCCGGAACACCGACGAGGTGCTGGCCTTCGAGTCGCCGTCGACGCGGTCGTCGTTCGATCCACAGTACTACAACTCCCTGAGCGAGGAGTTCCTCGAACGGAAAATAGACGCCATCAGGACCCACAAGAGCCAGCGCGAAAAGAAGTACCTAGAAGCTGAGGCGATGAAAGGACTCGCTCGGTTCCGCGGTCGGCAGGCGAACACCCGGTACGCGGAGGCCTTTCAGGTGATTCGCATCAGAGAAGACCAGACCGCGACCCACGAGCTGACGACCGAAATGTTGGACTGATCGGTCACTCCCTGTTTCTGCGATCCAATAAAAAGCGATTGTGGCACAGCCTGTCGAGTTTCGGCCGGTAGACGGCAGCTACTCAGTCGTCGGCGACGACCGTGTCTTGCGATTCGAGGCGCTGTTCGGCCTCGTCTCGGTCTTCAGGATAGCCGATATCGATCCGCCAGCCGTCGATCGGAATGGCGTCGATCGTCCGGCCGCTGCGGATCAACAGATCGATCGCCTCGCTGATCTCGTACTCGCCGCGGTTCGACGGCTGGACGAGCCGACAGGCCGGGAAGATCGCCGGTGAGAACGTATAAAAGCCGGTCATCACGAGGTTCGAGTTCGGGTCGTCGGGTTTTTCGACGACGTCGGTGATCTCGCCGTAGGGGTTCGTCTCACAGACCCCGTAGCGGTCGGCGTTTTCCCATGGGACTTCCTCGACGAGGAAGGCGGCGTCCGCGCGGTCTTCCCGTTGTCGACGGATGACGTCCTGGAGGTTCGCGTTGAAGATGTTGTCGCCCAACATGAGCATGAAGTCGTCGTCGACGTACTCCTCGACGGTCAGCAATGCGTGGGCGAGTCCCTTCTGTTCTCGTTGGTGGGTGTAGGTGATCGGAATGCCCTCGAAGGCGTCGCCGTAGTGCTCGATGATCTCCTCTTTCATGTAGCCCACGACGAGGATGAACTCGTCGGTCCCCAGCTCGGCGAGCTGTTCGAGACAGTGGGTGATGATCGGCTGGCCGTCGACTTCGACCATCCCTTTGGGCTTGTCTTCGGTGAGCGGGCGGAGTCGTGTCCCCTCACCGGCAGCGAGGATAACTGATTTCATGGATCCACCGCCACCGGTGTCGCGACATGGAGGGTTGCTGTGTAGTGCATCACCTCCCTTCTTTTGAAGACTCGATAATTGTTATAGACGGAATACGAACGTACTGGATGGTAATAGGAGACAAACAGCCTGTGAGTGTCTGGTAAGTAGTTTATAACTACACAATAACTCCCCTCTCGGAGTGTCGTTGTCACTGCAAGCGCGAGCAGACGACCACTGGCCGATGAGGGGCTCCTCGGGACGAGTGATCGATTCCCAAATACTGAGATTCTGGGACTATCATAACTTCCAGGACACCGAACGAGGAGGTATGAGCGAACCGTCCGAGGCTGGCTGTGGCGGTTGGAACAGTTCCGGGTGTACGGGCACGCAGTACTGTCCGCCCCGCTGTCCACGGTTCGTCGACAAACAGGGTGCCCGCTGGACGATCCGCCCGGCCCAAGCGGGGGATGCCGACCGGCTCGAAGAGATGTACGACGCGTTCGGCCCGACCGACCGCGCACAGGGTATTCCACCCGCGACCGACCACGAGCGGGTCTCCTGGATCGAAATGCTGCTCTCGGAGGGCCACAACATCGTCGCCGAGGGGCCGAACGGGCTCGTTGGCCACGTCGCCTACACGCCAGTCGACGGCGACCGACCGGAATTGGCCGTCTTCGTCCACCCCGAGTATCACGACCGCGGCATCGGAACCGAGCTGTGTAAACACGCGGCGGCGGCCGCCGTCGAGGCTGGCTGTGAGGCCATCGAGCTGCACGTCGAGCGGCGCAACCGCGCCGCAATCACTGTCTACCGTCGGATCGGGTTCGAAGTCGTCGACGATGAGCTCGATATGCGAATGGTCCTCCCGCTGGACGATCCGATCGCATCAAGGGTCCGCGCCCCACCGGCCGAACGGTAGCCAACACGACCCCATCCGTACCTGAATCAGTTTTTAACTGGGCGCGGCAGAGACAGTCACACATGACCCACGATACGCCGAACGGAACGAACGAGCGGCGGCTGTGGTGTGAGCACTGCGAGCTGAGCGTCAACCCGTCGACGGGGGAGAGCGGCCCCGAATGCCCTGCCTGTGGCACCGAACTCGCCTGACGGTTCCGTGAGGACGGCGTCGGTGGATCGTAGACTGCCTCTGTGAGTGACACAAATAGGAATTTCACTCTTCCAAAAAGGAAGGTCCCGGTAGCGTCGACGTCCGAGTGTCAGCAGCCCCACCGGAAGAGGTGGGACGACAGACGCTGGCGAAACCAATGAAGACACGCACACTCATACTGATCGCGCTGGTGGTCGTCGGTGCCGTTGCCGCCACCGGTGTGATCTCTGCGACCACCCAGAGCAGTTCAACAACCACTGTCGCGGGCGACAGCGACGTTACCACGCCCGACGCCGACAACTACACCCGGCTCTACGTCGAGGACGGCTATCGGAACGTCGAACTCAAACCCGGCGAGAGCGACACGGTGACGGTTTCGGTCGAGAACGGCGAAGACGAGGCCGTCGAGCTCTCCCCGCGGATCGCAACGCCGCCGACCCGATCACAGCCGCCGGTCGAGTCGTCGTGGGTCTCGATCGAGTCCGACGACACCACTCTCGATGCTGGCGAGTCCCGAGAGTTCGAGATCTCCATCGACGTACCGGATGACGCCGAGATCGGCGATTACAGTAGTTTCATCGCCTTTACCGACGAGACAATGCAGTATCCGGGGCGACCGCCGCAGCCGATCCACAGCGCCTCGATCCACGTCAACGTCTGGCAGGAGCCGACCGTCCAAGTCGAATCCGACACCCACATCTACACGCACCTGAAGGCTGGCGAGACGATGACCCGCGAGATCTCCGTCTCGAACAACGGCGACCAAGCCGTTCCGGTCAACCCGCAGTTCAACGCCGAAAACAACCGCCGATATCGGCCGTCCAATCGTGACACGCTCGATCGGTCGTGGGTGAGCATCGACGCCCCCAGCGAGATCCCAGCGGGCGAGACCGAGACCGTCGAGATCACCGTCGAACCGCCCGCGGATGCCGACCGCGGTGACTACAGTGCGACCGTCGACCTCGGGATTTCCGATCCCGCCCGCGCCGACGATCAGGGGTACTGGCAGCAGGTCGATCTCAGCTTCCAGCTGTGGACCGAACCCGACGACCCCTTCGAGACGAGCTTCAGCGTGAGCGAGTCGACGAGCAACGCGACGCTGGAACTCAACACCAACCGATACCGAACCGCCGAGACCGGCCAGGACGCCGACTTTGAGGTGACGTTCGTTTCACCTGACGGCGAGGAGATTACAGCCGAACGGAGCCAACTGACCGACAGCGGTCAGGTCAATCTCGGCGCACAGCGAGATCCGACTCAGACCGGCGAAACGTACGCCGCCCAGGGCAGCCACCAGACGTTCACCTACGAGTTGGACGACCCGGCTGCCGGCGAGTGGTCGGTGCGCATCATGCCGACCAACACGATGAACTTCGAGTACGAAATCACTCGCTCGGAAGACACCTAACGATCACGCGGTCGAACGAAGAGACAATTAGGCTGCTGTACGGAGGACGCCTACGGCGTTAGTCGAGGGGCGACTCCGACAGCGGTCCATCGACGTTCAGCTGGCCGCGGGTTTCGCGGCCAGCCCGGTAGCGGTCGATCACGTCTTTCTCGTGGCTCTGACACCCGATGAGCGCGACGGCTCCCTGTCCGATCCGAACGATCGGATGCGTCGGCTGCCGGGAGGCCCGCCGACAGCCCGGACAGATGATCCCGCCAGCTGGTCGGTGGGACAGCAGCCGTGCCGGGTTCTCGGAGGTGAGTCCACAGACGAGCCGGAACTGTTCGAGATGCACCTCACAGCCGACCACTGGCAGGGTGAGCGAATCGACCAGGAGAAACGAGACGGCATCGCGGCCGGTCGCCTCCAGGGCAGCCTGACAGTCCGGGCAGGATGGAACGGGGGCTTGCGGTGTCGCTTCTCTATTGTCCGATCCCATACCGTACCGGTCTCATCGGGTAGTCGATACGTAAGTGGTGGGGTTCACGGTGAGTAGCCCACACCATGAGGGTCGGTCCCCGGCGTCTGCGCTGCCGAGATTCTTACGATACGTACCGACAGCCATCTTCCGGATGCAGCAGGCTCTCCTGGAACTCCCGTCTCACTATCGACGGCTGTACCAAGCGAAAGGCCACCATCACGGATTGAAAGGAGATATCTCCGAGTCGGCTGCTAGCTCACTCGACATCGATCCGTCAGTCGGCACTGGATCGTTCGATCGAGAGTAGACCGTCAAGAACACCACAACACCGATCGCGATAAACGCGAGATTGGCACCAATGTCTTTCGCATACACGAGATTTAGCGAGTAGACCGAGTCGACCGGGACGAACGGACGGATACCCATCGGCGTGAGAACGTCGCCGATGAGGTGACTAACGATACCCCCTGCACCCACTGTGAATCCGAGTCCCGCCCGTCTGAGGCGATTCGTAGAAGTTGTGGGTTGGCTTCCCGATCCGACCGCGGTGACAGTGACAGCGACAATGACGCCGAGACAGATCGCAGCTACCAACGAGTGGGTCACTCCCCGGTGTGTGAACCACGGCAGGAAGAGATCGAAATCGGGGAGCAGCGTTACGACGAGGGCGATCCCGACCCATTGGGGAACGTCGTTCCGATAGCCCGAAGTCACGAGAACATTCGCGAGGGGTGCACAGAAAAGCAACGTTATTCCGAAATGACCTATGAGTATCACTGTCAAGACAGCCAGATGCTACGGATATTATTGTTTTGTTTTTATACATACTAAATTTACTGGTATGTTTAGCTATATATAGATCTCAAAAGCAGGAATTCGAACCAAAAACTGTTTTGGACACGGAATGATTTAAATACTATTTAAACAAAACCCTGATATTGTGTGTCATATCTTTCGTCGGGTCGTCGAATGCGACTTGTCTAAAATAGTTGTTATATTGTGCGAAATATATGGAAAATGTTACACTATTTCGATGTTCGTCAGGATAGACGAGCCCGTCGACGTCCTCGGGGATCACGCAGTAGTTGTAGGCGATCCCCAGCTCGTCGAGGGGCTGCCTCAATTGAGCACCAGGCTGAATAAACCGCGCGACTGGGCAGGGGTACATTCGAACACGAGATGGGGAATAAGTTCAGCGGGAGGATTTGAATGCTCAATTACGCCGAAAAGGCGGTATTGATGCCCCTAATTGTTGATCTAAATTTGCCCCGAAGAAGGTTTATTTCGGATGGGCGCTGCAGGATTTGAACCCGCGGCAACTTGGTCCGAAGCCAAGCACTCTGTCCAGGCTGAGCTAAGCGCCCGCACCCGATTGTATCGAACCTGCCATAATAAGCGCGTCGGTCGACCAGCCGTCAGTCGACTGCTCACACACCACCCGCCAGTACACATCCACGTCCTTTATTCGGTGACACTCACGACCGAGAGGTATGGGAACGTTGGTTGCCCGGGGGCGGGCCTGTCTCGACCTCACGCGGCCAGGAAACGCGATATCGGCCGGGGCTCTCACCTTTACCGGCGCATTCGTCGCTGGCGGTATCACCACCGCACCGGCGGCCGTAGTGGCCGCAGTAGTGGCGACGATCACCGCAACCGGCGGCGGCAATGCGATCAACGACTACTTCGACAGGGAGATCGATGCGATCAATCAGCCAGAGCGACCTATTCCGCGCGGCGATATCTCCGCACGCGGCGCGCTGTGGTACAGCCTGCTGCTGTTTGCCATCGCAACCGGAGCCGCATTACTGCTGCCGACGGCTGCGATCGTGATTGCGCTGTTCAACTTCGTCGCACTCGTCGCCTACACGGAGCTATTCAAGGGATTACCAGGAGTCGGCAACGTGCTCGTTGGCTATCTCACCGGGAGCACGTTTCTCTTCGGCGGCGCAGCAGTCGGCGAGCCGTTCGGCGCGGTCGCCCTCTTCGGGCTCGCAGCGATCGCCACGCTCACACGGGAGATCGTCAAAGACGTCGAAGACATCGACGGCGACCGCGAGGAGGGACTCCGAACGCTCCCGATCGTGATCGGCGAACGGCGGGCGCTTTTCGTTGGAGTCGCAGTGATGGTTCTCGCGGTGGTCGCAAGCGGCTGGCCCTATCTCGCTGGTACGTTCGGCGTCGTGTATCTCGCAGTCGTGATTCCGGCCGATCTGGTAATGCTTGGGGCGACGATTCGGGCGTTTTCCGATCCGCGGGCGGGCCAGCAGTGGCTCAAACGTGGGATGCTCTTGGCCGCCGTGGCGTTCGTTGCTGGGCGGACGATGGCGGTTCTCTGAGTATACATTGGTAGTATTGCCGTCGAATCCAACTGGCATAATCAAAAAGAATATTACCCGCAACCGGTATGATCCATTCAGCCGATGATTCCCGGACTGTCGGACCGACATACGAGTAGGAGCCAGCCGAGCCGCCGCACCTCTCGGGAGCAGGGATAATGTATGACCTCACTGCGGATCTCGATAAGGAAGTCCTACCGGGAACCAATATTCTCATCTCCGGACCCCCACTGACCGGCAAGCGATCACTCGCCCTCGACATCCTCGCAACGGGTGTCGAAAAGGGTGAGGGAGCGATTATCGTCACGACAAAGGACAGCGCGACGCGTGTCCTGGAGGATTTCGCTCGCCGCACCGAGTACGAGGGCCGACCCGTCGCGGTCGTCGACTGCGTCACCCGCCAGCAGGGCGTTGGTGAGGTACGGGAGGACAAACGGATCAAATACACCTCTTCGCCGGTCGATATGACCGGGATCGGGATCAAACTCTCCGAATTTCTCCAGGCATTCCACCAGGATCAGGGAATCAGTCACAACCGGATCATGGTCCACTCGCTGTCGACGCTGCTGATGTATGCGGATCTCCAGACGGTCTTCCGGTTCCTCCACGTCTTTACGGGCCGGATTCAGAGCGTCGACGGACTGGGCGTCTTCTGTATCGACTCGTCGTCCCACGACGACCAGGCGATGAACACCCTGACCCAGCTGTTCGACGGCGTTATTCGAATGTCCGAGGACGAACCGCCGGAAGTCCGCCTCCAGCAGTAGCCGACGAACGATTTTTGCGGTCGCCGCCCGAACCGTGAGCTATGCCCCTCTCAGATGACGCCGCCGTTCGTGACCTCCTGGAGCTGAACCGAATCGCGGTCGTCGGCTGTTCGAGCAGCCCCGGCAAGGCGGCCCACGAGATCCCGGCGTACCTCCAGCGACAGGGGTACGAAATCATCCCAGTCAACCCCTTTGCCGACGAAATCCTCGGCAAACAGGCCGTCGACTCGCTGGCCGAGATCGACGGCGAGATCGATCTCGTCGACGTCTTCCGGCCCAGCGAGGAGGTTGCGGGAATCGTCGACGACGCGATCGAGCGCAGAGAGACCGAAGGCGACGTCGAGGCGATCTGGCTCCAGTTGGGAATTCACGACGACGAGGCGGTCACCGAAGCCGAAGCCGCCGGGCTATCGGTCGTCGAAGATCGCTGTATGAAGGTCGAACACCAGCGGTTAGTCGAGTGAGACGAGAGCGTTAGGCTTCGGCCCCAGAGTCGTCAGGTTCGGTGTCGGTGTCGTCGTCAGTCTCGGAGTCGGTGGCAGCTTCGGTCTCGGCATCGTTGATGTGGGCGTCCGCCGAGACCGCATCGAGGTCGATATCCAGGTCGGTCGCGATCGCCTCCAGGATCGCCCGCTGTTCGACGATCTCGGTTTCGAGCTGTTGGACTCGATCGCCGGTGTCTTGAACCGTTGTCTGGGTTGTTTCGACCTGTTCGCGGACCTCGTTGAGCCGGTGGAACATCTTTTCGGCGGTATCAGCCAGCGTCTGGATCTTCTTTGTCGTGCTTCCAAGTCCCATACTACCGCTTGAGTGTCAGGCTTTGTGTCCTTTGTGGCTTGGCCGCGCGGCCGACTTGGGGGGCGACTGGGTAAACGAGACCCGAACCAAGCGGCCCGGACGGGAGCCGAGTACTTTTCGTCCCGCCCGTGTTGGCCTCTGTATGGACGAGCCACGGATCTTGTTGACCAACGACGACGGGATCGACAGCGTCGGGTTCCGGGCGCTCTACAAGGGGTTGTCGGACCTCGGCGAGGTAACCGCAGTCGCCCCGGCCGACGACCAGAGTTCGGTCGGCCGGGCGATCTCTCAGGCCGTCGACGTGCACGACCACGACCTCGGCTACGAGGTCGAAGGCACCCCAGTAGACTGCGTCATTGCGGGCCTCGGGACGCTGTGTCCCGATGCCGATCTCGTCGTCTCGGGCTGTAACAAGGGGGCCAATATCGGGGCCTACGTCCTCGGCCGCTCGGGAACCGTGAGTGCGGCCGTCGAGGCCGCCTTCTTCGAGGTTCCGGCGATCTCCGTCTCCCTGTATATCGATGGTGGCGATGACTGGGAACAGCTCGCCACGGAGATCGAAGATTTCCGCCATGCGACCGCTGCAACGCGGTATCTGGTCGACCGCGCGGGCGAGGCGGGCGTCTTCGAGGCCGCCGACTACCTGAACGTGAACGTCCCCTACATCGAGACCGACACCGGACTTGTCGAGCCGAGCGAAATGGTCGTCACCCATCCCTCGACGCGCTACGAGATGGGGGCCGAGCGGAATGGTGAGCAGGTCGACCTCCAGGACGGCATCTGGGAGCTCATGCGCTCGGGGTCGATCACCGATCCCGAAGGAACCGACCGACGCGCCGTCGCCGAGGGACAGATCAGCGTCTCGCCGCTGACCGCACCCCACTCGACGGAACGTCACTCGGCGCTCGACCGGCTTGCAGACGAATTTCGTCTCGAAAAAATGTAGAGCGAAACGAGTTAGTCGTCGGATTCGGCCGCGGCGGTGTCGCCGCCCGTTGCGGCCGACCGAGCCCGTGTGCGTTCGAGTTCTTCGAGATAGGCGTCGGCGTCCATCGCGGCCTGACAGCCCATGCCTGCGGCGGTCACGGCCTGCTGGTAGTGGAAGTCGACCACGTCGCCCGCGCCGAACAGCCCGTCGACGCCGGTCGCGGTCTGGTTGCCGCCCTCGCCGCCCTGTGTTTTTAGATATCCTTCCGCGTCAGTCTCGACGCCAGTGCCTTCGAGGTAGTCGGTGTTCGGCGTGTGGCCGATGGCGTAGAAGACTGCCCCCGCGTCGAACTCGAATTCTTCCGTCTCGGGATCGTCGAGTTTGTCGGTCGGGTGGCCCTCGGGATGCCGAACCATCGTCACCGAGTCGACGCCCTCCTCACGGCTGCCGTGGAGTTCGATAGCTTCGGTGTTGCGCATGATCTCGATCTCGCCCGCGTCGGCTTTGTCCATCACGCGCTCGATCCAGACGTCCTCGGCGCGGAACTCCTCGCGTCGGTGGACGATGTAGACCGTCGAGGCGAACTTCGTGAGGAAGTGGGCCTCCTCCATCGCGGCGTCGCCGCCGCCGATGACCACGATCTTCTCGTCGCGGAAGAACGCGCCGTCACAGGTCGCACACGTCGAGAGCCCATAGCCCATGAGTTCGTCCTCGCCCGGAATGCCGAGCGTGCGGGCGCTCGCCCCCGAGGCGGCGATCACGGCGTCGGCGGTGTAGACGTCGCCGTTGGCGAGCGTGATCCGGAACAGCCGGTCGGTGCCCTCGCCTTCGACGTCGACCGACTGGAGGACACCGTTTTTCGTGTCCGCGCCGAACTGGGTGGCTTGCTCTTTCATGTTGTTGATGAGCTCCGGCCCGGAGATGCCCTCCGGGAAGCCCGGATAGTTCTCGACATCGGTGGTGAGAGTGAGCTGGCCGCCCGGCTCGTCGCCCTCCAAGACGAGCGGGTTGTTGTTCGATCGCGCGGCGTAGATCGCCGCCGAGAGCCCAGAAATCCCGGTTCCGGCGATGATCAATGGCCGGTGTTCGACGACCGTATCGGAGTCTACTGACATGGATAGGGGTAGGGAGACGAGTCGTATGTAGGTTATGCTGTGTCCCGAACGTGCCGGAATCTCCGAGCCGATGGCAAGCCACAGACGCTTTTAGGTGTGGCCGCCGACGCAGTGGTATGACTACTGGCGAACCGCCCGCTGAAGATCTGCAGGGCGTCTACGATCGGATCGCCGACCACTTTGCGAAGACACGAGAGTACGCGTGGCCGGAGGTGGAGTCGTTTATCAGCGACGAACTCGACCGCTGTGACTCCCTCGAACGCGCCCTCGATCTGGGGTGTGGTAATGGTCGCCACGCCCAAGCCCTCGCCGAAGCCGGAGCGGATGTCGTCGGCCTCGACGTGAGCCGCGGCCTCTTAACTGAAGCCCGCGAGCGAGCCACCGAGCGTGGATTCGTGGTCGACCTCGTCCACGGCGACGCCTCTCGGCTCCCGTTTTTGAACGATGCGTTCTCGCAGATCGTCTACGTGGCGACGCTCCACCATCTCCGCACGCGTGAGGCCCGGCGGCAGAGTCTCTCGGCGGTCGGCCGCGTGTTGGCACCCGGCGGCCGTGGACTCGTTTCGGCGTGGAGCACGGCCCACGACCGGTTCGACGCCGAGGAGGGGTTCGATACGACCGTCGACTGGACGCTGCCGGGCGGCGAGCAGGTCGGCCGCTACTACCACATTTACGATCCCGAAGAGTTCCGGGCGGACCTGGAGGCCGCTGCGGTCGAGGTGATCGACTGCCGCGTGTCGAGCGGGAACTGTTATGCCGTCGTTGCGCCGCCGGATGATGTATTGTAACCGGAGCGCACAACTGTGTAGTACTTATTTAAGTCGAGTTCGTAGGAAGGGTAATGAGTGAGACAGCAGGTGCGGATGCGGAATCGGGCGTCGAATCCTACGAGGTAGCAGTGGTTGGCGGGGGGCCGGCCGGACTGTCGACGGCGCTGTACACCACACGACTGGGGCACGATACGGTCGTCGTCGACCGCGGCGGCGGCCGCGCAGCGATGATGCTCGACACCCACAACGTGATCGGCGTCACCGAGGACGTCTCCGGCAACGAGTTCCTCGGCACGGCGACCGAGCAGGTCAAGGAGTACGGCGGCGACGTCGTCCGGGACTTCGTGACCGACATCGAACGCGAGCCAGACGGCCGCTTCCGCCTGCAGGGCAACGACACCGAAATCCTGGCCGACCGCGTCGTCCTCGGCGTCGGCTTCTCCGACGAGCGGCCCGAGCCGCCGCTGCCGCGGACCGGCAAGGGGCTCCACTACTGTCTCCACTGTGATGCCTACATGTTCATCGACGAGTCGGTGTACGTGATGGGGACCGGCGAGGCTGCCGCCCACGTCGCGATGATCATGCTCAACTTCACCGACGAGGTCGACATCCTCACTCGTGGCGACGACATCGAGTGGAGCGACGAGACCCAGAAACTCGTGGAGGCCCACCCGGTCGATGTCATCCACGAGGATATCACAGGGATGAACAAAGCAGAGGATGGCTGGCTCGAAAGCTTCGAGTTCGAAGATGGGTCAGTACGCGAGTACAAGGGCGGCTTTGCGATGTACGGCTCGAACTACAACACCGAGTTGGCCGAGGCGTTGGGCTGTGATCTCAACGACGACGGGACGATCGTGGTCGACGACCACGGGAAGACGAGCGTCGACGGTGTCTACGCGGTCGGTGACATTACACCGGGACACAATCAGGTCCCGGTGGCGATGGGCAAGGGCGCGAAGGCGGGTCTGGCAATCCACAAGGAGCTCCGGACGTTCCCCAAGTCACTCGAGGAGATCAAGGCCGAGGGGCCGATCACCGAAACCGAGGTGCCAGGGGTATCGGCCGAACTGCAGGCCGCCGCGCGGAGTTTCGGCGACGACTGACGACAATCGAATCGCGGGACGAAACAGTAAGGTAATTAATGGCGAGTCCTGAATGAGGATGTACGTCGATACAGCGGCGTTGGAACGCGACGATTGCCGCGGTCGACGTCTTGCGTGCCGGTGGTCTAGTGGTAGGACCTGAGCCTTCCAAGCTCATGGCCCGGGTTCAAATCCCGGCCGGCACATTTTCTGTCGAGGACTACAACAGTGAGCGACCGTTGTGTCGCTCACTCTCCGTCCGAGGCTGCTTACTCCACGCCAGATTTGAATCCAATTAGTCGCGCACAGTGAACGACAGCACTGAAAAGGGACGTTCCGGAATGAGCGAGCACCTGCTGGTCCGCCCGAGACGCTCTGGAGCCTGGGCGACAACCAACCCGATTCGTGTTATTTAAAAAATGAAAGCTCATGATCAAAGCAAATTATTGAAAAATTCAGCATTCAATATAATTTATTCAACTATTATGTGTGTCGAAACCTTAAACACTGAAACCGCCAAGTACGATACTATGACACCCGATGCCAATATAGATCGACGGAGCTACCTCAAAGCGGTCGGGGCAGTCGGTGCGACCGGTTCGCTTGCAGGCTGTACGGGCGGCGACAGTGGCAGCGACACTGATGTCATCAACCCCGGGACAGCTCCCGGTTTTCCACCGTTCGAGTACACCGAAGACGGCGAACTCGTCGGCTTCGACGTCGACCTCGCGGAGGCGGCCATCGAGCGGGCAGGCTACGAGGTCGGCGAGTGGACCGAAATCGAGTTCGACTCGCTGATTCCCTCACTGACCCAGGGCAACATCGATCTGATCGCCGCGGCGATGACCATCGACGAGGAACGCCAGGAGACGATCGACTTCACCGACTCCTACTACGAGTCGGATCAGGCGGTTCTCGTGCGGGAAGACGGCGAACTCAATCCGGAGAGCGTCGACGATCTTGCGGACCAACGTGTCGGAGCCCAGTCGGGGACGACCGGCCAGGACGAAGTCGAGGCGCTGGTCGACGACGGAACCGTCAACGCCGATGATGTCCGGCAGTACGACAACTACACCCTCGGCGTCCAGGACCTCGAAAACGGGAACGTCGACGCGCTGATTATCGACATCCCCGTGGCGCGGAACTTCGCCGACGGCCGAGCGGTCAGTATCGCCTTCACCATCGAGACCGGCGAGGTCTACGGGATGGGGATGCGACAGGACGACGACCGACTCGCCGACATCAACGACGCGCTCGCCGAAATTCAGGAGGACGGCACCTACGACGAACTCGTCGCCGAGTGGTTCGAGTAGAGCGATGGAGCCGGGAGTACTGCAGGCGAGCGACTGGGGATTCATCCTCGCCAACTGGGATACCCTCGTGTTGGGCGTCGTCGTCACCGTCCTCCTGACAGCGACGAGTCTCACCCTCGGTTTCGGGCTCGGCTTCCCCTCGGGAGCCATCGAGGTCTACGGCGACGGCTGGCTTGCCAACGCTGTCAGCACCGCTGGGATCGTCCTGCGCGGGACGCCGATCGTCGTGCTGATCGTGCTGTTTTATTTCACCCTGCCACTCCCCCGTATAGGGACCGTTCCAGTCATCGACATCCAGCTCAATGCGTTCATTGCGGCGACGCTGGCGCTCGGACTGCGGAGTGCGGCCTATCAAGGCCAGGTCTTCCGCGGGTCGATCCAGTCGATCGGCGAGGGCCAACTGGAGGCCGCCCGGTCGGTCGGCATGACCAAGCTACAGGCGATCAGACACGTCGTCTTCCCGCAGGCCGTCCGACGGTCGCTGCCGGGGTTCCAAAACGAGTTCACGATCGTCCTCAAAGACACCAGCGTCGCCTTTGCGATCGGGCTCGCGGAGCTGCTGACCCGCGCCGAGCGGCTCTATCTGCAGCCCGGCCGCGACACTGCGGTGATCGAGGTCATCATCACTATTAGCGTGATCTACTTCGTGCTCACGTTCACGACGAACCGCGCGCTCGACTACGTCCACAGTCGGTATGCGATTCCAGGAGGCACCCAATGAGTCTACTACGCGTCGACAGCGTCGACAAATCCTACGGCAACGAACCGGTACTGCATGATGTAAGCTTCGGGATGGACCGCCAGCAGGTCGAAGTGATCGTCGGGCCCAGCGGCTCGGGGAAATCGACACTGCTGCGGTGTGTCAATCGGCTCACCGAGATCGACAGCGGCGAGATCTATCTCGACGACGAAGAGATCCACACGGTCGACGAAAACGAACTCCGCCGCCGAGTCGGGATGGTCTTCCAGGACTTCAACCTCTTTGCCCACCTCACCGCCCGCGGCAACATCACCCTCGGCCTGCGTGAGGTGCTGGGCCTCTCGAAACCGGAAGCTGAGGCGAAGGCCGACGACTATCTCGACCGCGTTGGCCTCGCGGACCAAGCCGAGTCGTATCCCGCGGAGCTTTCGGGGGGCCAACAACAGCGCGTCGGCATCGCCCGCGCGCTGGCGATGGACCCCGAACTCATTCTCTTCGACGAACCAACCAGCGCGCTGGATCCCGAACTTATCGGCGAGGTGCTGACGGTGATGGAAGACCTCGCGGAGGGAGGGATGACGATGCTCTGTGTCACCCACGAGATGGGCTTTGCCCGGTCGGCCGCCGACACGATCACGTTCCTCGATGAGGGCCGCATTGTCGAGCGGGGCCCGCCCGAACAGCTCTTCGAGAGCCCCGAACACGAACGGACCGAAACGTTCCTCGGTGAACTGACTGGCCTCCACCAATGAGCGCCGACACCGTCGATTCGGCCGTCGGGACCATCCGCGGCCGCAAGAAGGTGGTCGCCGGGGGTGTCGGTGGGGCCCTCTGGCTGTGGCTACTCGCACGCTGGGCGGCCCACAACACGCTGCTCGACAGCATATTTACGGCCATCGGGCTTCCGGATCTGATCCGGTCGGAGGTGCGCGTCGGAGCCCGCGAGCCGTGGATTCCAGCCGCACCGTTCGAGGCGGTTGCCGACGCCCTCGATAGCGTGGCAGCCGCCGTCGGCCCATTGGAGTTCCTCGTCGAGTGGCTGGCGTGGCCCTTCGAGGTGGCAGCGTTCGCCACGTCGACCGGACCAGCGCTGGCCGAAGGGGCCTTTATTACAGTCTACCTGACGGTCATCTCGATGGCCCTCGGGCTGGTGATCGCGGTGCCGCTGGCGGTGACGCGGGTTTACGGCGGGCTGATCAGCAGCTGGATCTCGTTGGCCTACACGGAGTTGATCCGCGGGACGCCGCTGTTGGCACAGCTGTTTTTCTTCTATTTCGGGCTGCCGCTGGCGGGGATCGTCGGCAGTTTCGAGGTGATGAACCTCAGCGGAATGCCTCGGACCGCGGCGGTCGTCGCCATCGTCGCCTTCACGGTCAACTCCTCGGCGTATCAGGCCGAATACATCCGGGCGGCACTCCAGTCGGTCGACGAGGGGCAGTTGACCGCGGCCCGTGCGGTCGGCCTCTCGAAGCGTGAGGGGATTCGCCACGTCGTCCTCCCCCAGGGGCTGCGGTTTGCCATCCCCGGCTGGACCAACGAGTTCGTCTATCTCATCAAATACTCCTCGCTGGCCGCCTTCATCACGGTCCCCGATATGTTCCGCCGAGCGCGGGATATCGGCTCGGATACCTTCCAGTACACCGAGATTTACGTCGTCGTCGGGCTCTGTTATCTCGGGCTCGTGCTCACGACCGCGATGGCGATGCAGCGGCTCGAAGACCGGGTTGCCGTGCCGGGTGTCGGTCAGTCGGCGGGTCGGGAGTAGTCGCCCGGCGGCTCAGGAGTCCGCTGGCACATCGAGTTCACCCATTCGCTCGATGCGCTCGGCTTCGGTCATCGATGCCCAGTTGGTGATGTCAGCAAGCGTCCGTCCACACGCCGTGCAGACGCCATCGTCGACCGTACAGACGTTGATACAGGGGCTCGTAACCATTCGCTCGTCTCCAGACCGTCGAACCACTTCCGTGGTTCGGTCCCAGCCGCTGGCAAGGTGGTCGAGAGCCCACACAACCGACTGAGCCTTTTATATTTGTACGCCAATCGATCGGTATGTCGACCGATCCGTTCGTCGTCGTCGGTGCCGATGCCGCCGGACTGAGTGCCGCCAGCAAGTTCCGTCGGGCCGCCCCCGACCGCGAGGTCATCGTCTTCGAGAAAGGCCACTGGATCTCGTATGCCTACTGCGGGATGCCCTATTTCATCGAGGGCCGGGTCGACCAGCTGTCGAATCTGCTGTCGCTGTCGCCCGAGGAGGCCAACGAGCGGGGGATCGACCTCCGGCGCGGCCACGAGGTAACGGGCGTCGATCCCGAATCCCAAACCGTCAGCGTCGAAAGCGACGGCGAGACAGTCGACCAACCCTACGCTGACCTCCTGGTGGCCACCGGCGGTCGGGCGACTACCGGTCCGTTCGATGTCCGCGGCGTCGACGGCGCGTTCACGCTCCACAACATGGACGCCGCCGCGGCGATCGACGCCTACATCGCCGAGCCGGATGCCTACGAGTTCGCCCGCGTCGACGACACCCCGGTCGACCGGAAACGCGTCGAGCACAACGCCGCGTTAGCCGCCCCCGAGACGGCGGCGATCGTCGGCGGCGGCTACGTCGGCGTCGAGATGGCCGAAGCCCTCCGGGGACGTGATCTCGATGTCCACCTCTTCCAGCGGTCGGACCACGTCCTGCCGCCGTTCGGCGAGGCGGTCGCCGAGCGGGTCCAGGAGGAACTCACTGAAAAGGGGGTCACGGTCCACACGAACACGCCAGTCGAGGCGCTGGTCGGCAAAGACCGGATCGAGGCGGTCGAATTTGATGGGGCGGAGCTGGCAGTCGACCTCGCGATCGTCGGGGTCGGCATTCGACCCAACACGGAACTGCTCGCGGGGACCGGAATCGAACTCGGCGCGGGCGGAGCGATCCGGACCGACGACTACGGCCGGACGAACCTCGACGATATCTATGCGGCGGGCGACTGCGCGACCGCCCGGCATACCATCACCGGCGATGAGACGTGGTTCCCGCTGGGATTGACGGCCAACCGCGGCGGGCGGGCCATCGGCTCGACGGTGGCGGGCGAGCCGATGCCGGTCGGCGACATCGCCGGGACGGCGGTGGTCAAAGCCTTCGATCAGGAGTGTGGGCGGGTGGGACTCCTTGACGAGGAGGAAGCGACTGCGGCGGGGTTCGAGCCGGTGGCGGCGACGATCACCGCGGGCTCACGGTCGGGCTACTATCCAGGAGCGGCCGAAACCGACGTCACGCTCGTTGCCGATCGGGAGACCGAGCGACTGCTTGGCGGGGCCATCGTCGGCCCCGACCGGGCGGCGGTGCGGATCAACACGCTGTCGACGGCGCTCGATGCCGGGATGACTGTCGGGGAGATCGAACAGCTCGATTTGGCGTACGCCCCGCCGTTTAGCCCAGTGTGGGACCCGATCTTGGTCGCCGCGAAAGTGCTGAACGGGCGGCTGAACGACTAAGTACCGAAGCGACAGGGCAACTGAGTACCGAGGCGGCGGAACGACTGACCGCGGAAGCGGCGGGACGACTAGTGCCGAGGTGGCTGGATACCGGTTGCTGGCCCTTATGGAGGCTAAGCTACATATATGATGGCCACCACGGGCCACATATGATACCCGAGCAGAACGTCGGCGGCACGGATCGGCTCCTGCGGGCAGTCCTCGCGGTCGTCTTCACCGGCCTCGCAGCCAACGCCCTGCGGAAACGGAACTATCCGGCACTGCTTGTGACCGCGGCCGGAGCCATCGGGTTCGGAATCAACGCGGTGACCTGTTTCTGTGGGCTGAACGAGGCTCTCGGCATCGACACGACAGCGGAGTAGCCTACTCGGCGAGATCGACCAGATCGGGGTGGGTCTGCAAACGGTCGGGAAGCGACGCCAGCGGCGTCTCGCCGGTGGCCACGCGGTCCCGAACTGCCTGCCACTGGCTGTGGCGAACCAAAATCACGACCGGCACAGCATCCAGCCCCAGCAGTTTGGCGATCGCAAGCCGGTTGCGCCCGTCGTAAAACAGCAGCTCCCCATCGCGGCCGACGGTCAGTGCGATCTCGCCGTCGACCGTCCGGGTATACGTGTTCGGCCGGGCGTGGTCGAACGGCTCGTCGATTCCCGACTCCAGGAGCGCCGACTGCGTTCGGTAGCCATCGCTCTCGATGGTCTCGTAGAGGCGGTCGATCTCGGTGCAGCGCCGGTCGACGTCCGCGGGAGTGGTACAGCCCCACGGCGCGCCCCCGGCGTCGATGGTGTCGAGACACTGCGCATAGAGGTCCGTCTCGGGCCACGGCACCCCCGCCTCGAAATGCGCCCGAAACGATCGATAGACGACGGACTCCGAAAACGGTCGGCGGTCGGCGTCCCAGTCGCCGTCCAGGACGCTGCCAGCGAAGTGGTAGTTCGGCAGGCGAAACGGCTCCGGAATCGACTCGCCGCGATCGATTGACAGCTCCTGCCACGAGATCGACTCGGTGATGGCGGCGGGATCGATTCGGTAGAGACGGTAGGGGTCGGTCGGGGCCTCGTGGCGAAGTCGCGTCCGAAGGCAGGTGGCGTCGACGAGCAGTCTGGCACACCCGTCTCGAAGCCGGTAGAGCACTGGCTCGACGGTCGGATGCTCGTTTATAACTGCGGTCGTCGTCGTTCGGACGCGGTCGACGAGCGAGTGGTAGGTCTCGTGGATCATGAGGGGACGCTGGATGGACTGCTGGGATGGACTGCTGGGAGGGGGCCATACCGGCGTTCAGTCCGTGTGTATTCGGTTCTCGGCGTTAAACTTAATTCAGGAATCCGTAAGTGGTGCAGACAGACGAGCAGACGGCCGGGGAGACGAGCAGCGAGTCCGACAGATTCAGATAGCTCAGCCACCGTTCTGAACTGAATGAGGACACCAGCAAGCCAATGGAGGGGTGGGCATCGATGGTGACGAAGGTCCGCCGCGTGATCGAGACGTACTCGCTGGAGGGGTTGGGCGAGGAACTCGCCGCGCGATGGGTCGGCGACGGCTACGAACGGGAGAGCCTCCGCGCGCTCGCCGACCGGTTCAACAGGCGGGTCCTGGAGGCCAGCATGGAGTCGGCAGGCCTCTCGCCGCTCGACGGCGAGGTCGACAACACCTACCGGCTGCTGACCGACGACGATGTGAGCGCCGGGATGGAGACCCAAGCCCGCCGCCGCCTCGAACGCGAGGGGGTCGATCCCGAAACGATGACCGGCGACTTCGTCTCCCATCAGGCGATCCATACCTTCCTGACCAGCGACCTGGAGATCGAACCGCCCGAAGGTCCCTCCGCGGCCGACCGGCTGGAGGCCGACCGCGAGACGATCCAGCGGCTCCAGAGCCGTCTTGAGGCGGTGACCGACGACACGATCGGGCGGCTCGACCGCGCCGAGGAGCTCACGATCGGCTCGTTCAGCGTGCTCGTGGACGTCCAGGTGTTCTGTGAGGACTGCGGCCAGCAGTACGGGATCGGCGAGCTGCTGGCTGCGGGAGGCTGTCAGTGCGAGCTGTCGGCCGATCCCAGCGAGGACTCCGGCGTCGACCCGAGTAATAATGGTTAACCAGTCGAGTCGACAACCATATCCATGGGACAGTCAGAGATGAGCGAAGCGGCGCTGTCCGTGTCAGTCCGAAACCTCGGGGGGATCGACGAGTCGACGGTCCGACTCCGAACGGGCGTCAACGTGCTGTCGGGGCGGAACGCGACGAACCGGACCTCGTTGCTGCGGGCGCTTATGGGCGCACTCGGCAGCGACGGCGTCTCGCTGAAAGCCGACCGGGACGCCGGGGAAGTCACGCTCCAGACCCCGGACGGAACGTACAGCCGACAGCTCGAACGCCGAAACGGGAGGGTCCACACCTCGGGAGAGCCGTATCTCGACGATCCGACGCTGGCGGATCTGTTTGCCTTTCTGCTCGAATCGAACGAGGCCAGACAGGCGGTGAGTCGGGGCGATGACCTCCGAGAGCTGATTATGCGGCCGGTCGACGTCGAGGCGATCAACGAGGCCATCGAGGAGACACACGCCGAAAAACGCCGCCTTGACGAGCGGATCAAGAAGCTGAGCGGGCTCGAAAGCGAACTACCGGAGCTCGAAGCCGAGAAGTCGGAGCTCGATACGGAGATCGCCGACATCGAAGCCGAAATCGACGAGAAACGGGCCGAAATCGACGCGATGGACGGCACCGTCGAGGCGACCCGCGCTGAACAGGAGGCGCTCGACGAGCTCCAGACGGTCCAAACGGAGCTCGAAGAGACACGGTTTCAGCGGGAGACAGAACGCGAGAGCATCGAGACGCTCCGCGAGCAGCGCGCCGAAATCGAGGCCGAACTCGACGAGCTGCCGGAGCCCTCGACCGACGAGCGCGAGCGGATCGACCGGCAGTTGGAGGAATGCCGCCAGCGACGCTCCGAGCTCGATTCGACGACGAGCCAGCTTCAGAGCGTCATCCAGTTCAACGAGGAGATGCTGAACGGCACCCCGCCAGCGATCGCCGAGGCGCTCCGCGACGGGGAGTCGACCGAAACAGTCACCGACCAGCTGCTGACCGACAGCGAATCGGTCGTCTGTTGGACCTGTGGCAGCGATATCGAGCAGGGCGAGATCGAGTCGACGCTCGACCGACTCAGATCCCTCCGCCAGGAGATGCTGAGCGAGCGCCGGGGGCTGGGCGAGGAGATCGACGAGCTCACCGAGCGGCAACGGGACCTGGAGGCCGCCAGCGACACGCGGAGCAGCCTCCAGGACCGACTCCACCGGACCGACGAGGAGCTCGACGACCGGACCGACCGCGTCGAGGCGCTATCGGCCGAACTCGAGGAGCTCCGCGAGCGGGCCACGGAGCTCGAAGCCGAGATCGAGGACCACGAGCAGGCCGCGGACAGTACCGTTCTGGAACACCACACGGAGATCAATCAGTTGGAGTTCGAGCTCGGACGGCTGGAGAACGACCGCGAACGGATCGACAGCCGGATCGACGAGATCGAAGCCACACTCGACGAGCGCGAGGCACTCGAAGCCGAACGGGAGGAGCTCCAGGAGCGACTGGCCGAACTCCGAACCCAAGTCGACAAACTCGAAAGCGAGGCCGTCGAGGCCTTTAATACCCATATCGACCGCGTGGTGGAGATCCTCGACTATGACAACATCGAACGCATCTGGATCGAGCGGACGACCGAACAGGTCACCGAGGGGAGACGGACAGTCGAGCAGTCGGCCTTCCGGCTGCATATCGTGCGGCGAACCGAGGAGGGACGGAGCTACGAGGATACGATCGGCCACCTCAGCGAGAGCGAACGCGAAGTGACGGGACTCGTCTTCGCGCTGGCGGGGTATCTGGTCCACGAGGTCCATGAGGTCGTCCCGTTCATGCTGTTGGACTCCCTGGAGGCGATCGATTCCGACCGAATCGCCGCCCTCGTCGAGTATCTCGACGACTACGTCGAGACGATCGTGGTCGCGCTGCTGCCGGAGGACGCCCAGGCACTCGACGACGACTACCACCGAGTCACCGATATCTAACTACTGGCCGGTAGACCCAATCTGCTGGCGACGAACGTATCAGTATGTCCCTCAGCCAGCGCCTGCAGCCGACCGGACGCCTCGACCGACGGGACCTGATCGGCGCGCTCGCGGCCGCCCTCCTGGTCAATCTCATCGGGGCCAGCGGCGTCGTCTTCACCGATCCCAACAGCCAGTGGTTCCAGTCGCTGACGCTGCCGTGGTTTTATCCGCCGCCGTGGGCCTTTGGCGTCGTCTGGACGCTGTTGTTTACGCTGATCGGCGTCGCGGCCTATCTCGTCTATCGACAGGGAATCGGGCGTCGACCGGTTCGGATCGCACTCGGGTTGTTCGGCCTCCAGTTGCTCGTCAACGTCGCGTGGTCGCCCGCGTTTTTCGCGCTCCAGGACCCACCACTGGCACTCGGCGTGATCGCCCTGCTGTGGCTGCTGATCGTGGCGACAGTCCGGGCGTTCGATCGGGTCGACCGGCGGGCAGCGCTGCTGTTGGTGCCGTATCTCGCCTGGGTGAGCTTCGCGGCGGTACTCAACTACACGATCTGGCAGCTCAACTGACGACCGCGAGTGCCGAAACAGTAGGAAAGACCCAAACCCTTATTCTCAGTTGTGGTAAAATACGTCCGAACGTATTGTATGTGGGTGAAATAATGCCGGACGACAGTACACAACCATCGGGCGCGGAGATCGAACCGGTCAGTTCCGGCGTTCCGGAGTTGGATCGACTGCTCCGCGGGGGGTACATTCGCGGGCGGATCTATCTCATCCAGGGGATTTCGGGCACCGGCAAATCACTCCTCGGCCAGCATTTCCTCCAGGCGGGACTTGCGAACGGCGAGACCGTCGTCTACATCCACGGCGAGGAGTCGAAGGCGGATATCGTGGTGAACGCCGCCCAGCTCAACGTCGACATCGAGGGCGCGGAGTTCCTGGATATCGGCCCGGGGACTGACTTCTTCGCCGAAGACATCTCCTACGACCTGGTCGAGACGACCGAGATCGAATCCGAGCGGTTCACCAAGGACATCAAACAGGTAATCGAGGAGACGGACCCCGACCGGATCCTGATCGATCCGATCACACAGCTGCAGTACGTCGAACGCGACGAGTACCAGTACCGCAAACGGCTCCAGTCGCTGATCCGGTTCCTCCGGGACCGGCAGGTGACGACCGTTGCCACGAGAACCGTTCACCGGAACAGCGACCTCCCGAGCACCGACGATGACTTCGAGTCCCTGAGCGACGGCATCATCAACCTCTCGCTCGACGAAAGCGAACGCCGTATCGCGGTCCCGAAACACCGAGGACTGGGGCAGATGGACGGCACCCACGGCCTCGAAATCCGTGGCGACGGCATCGAGATCTACCCGCAGGTGATCCCCGAACACCGAAATCGGACGTTCGATCCGTCGCTGATCCCCACGGGCCACGACGCCCTCAACGAAATCCTCGGCGGCGGCTTCGAGCGCGGCTCGGTGTCGTTTATCAGTGGACCGACCGGCATCGGCAAGTCGACGATCGGCGCACAGCTGCTCGACGGTGTCGCCGAGGCGGGCGGAACTGCCCTGGGCTATCTGTTCGAGGAGACGATCGAACAGTTCAGCTACCGGTGTGAGAACCTCGGCATGCCGATCTCCGAACGTCGGGCAGACGGCTCGCTACAGTTGACGGAGTTCGAGCCGCTGGTGCGTTCGGCCGAGGAATTCGGCCAGCACGTCCTCGATCAGGTCGACGAGTACGACCCGGATGCGGTTCTCATCGACGGGCTGTCGGGCTACAAGATCTCGATGCAGGGCGACGACCGGCGGCTCGTCCGCCGCCTGCACGGACTGACTCGCGTGCTCAAAAACCGTGGGATCGCGGTCGTCATCACCGACGAGGCCGACCACCTTACCGGAATACCGCGGGCGACCAGCACCAACACCAGCTATCTTGCCGACAACATCGTCTTTCTTACCTACGTCGAGGTCGACGGCGAGCTGGACCGGGCGATCGGCGTGCTCAAAAAGCGGCTCGGCGACTTCGACAGTCGATTCCACCGGTTTTCGATCAATCGCGACACCGGACTGACCGTCGAGGGACCGTTCGACAACGTCGGGGGAATTATGCAGGGGACACCGACCCGAAACGGGCCGAACGGACGGGAGTAACACGATGACCGAGCCGGGACCCGGAGACGGGGTGAGTACGATGAGCGGGTCGGGGGGTGAATCGAAGCGTCGGATACAACTCATCGTCAGCGGCGACGGCGATCGGCGGGCGCTGACGACGCTCCTGGAGGACCGGTACGAGGTCGTGGTCGACGACGACCTCCAACCGGTCGACTGCTATCTCGTCGGCGACCGAACCCTCGGCGAGTATCACGCCGCGCTCCGCGCGATGAAGACCGACCAGCATCCGACCTTCTGTCCGGTGGTGCTGATGCAGCGGCCGGAGACACAGGGGTCGGTTCGGCCGCCATCGGAGCAGGGCGAGGACTCGATCCCGCTGGTCGACGAGGTCGTCGCCGCGCCGGTCGACCGATCGACGCTGTACCGGCGGCTCCAGAACCTCCTGGCTCGGCGTCGACAGTCGGTCGCCCTCTCCGAGAAGTACGCCAACAGCCAGCTGCGGTTTCAGCGGCTGTTCGACTCGACGAACGATGCGATCTTCGTCCTCACCGGCGACGAAATCATCGAGTCGAATCGGGCCGCCAGCGAGCTGTCGGGCTACAGCCGCGAGGAACTCCGCTCGCTCGATCCGACCACCGTGATTCAGGGTAGCAATGAGACGTTGCAGTCGTTTCTCCAGGAGGTCCGCGACACCGGCGAAGAGTCGACCGGCGAACTGACCTGTACCACCAAGCACGGCGAGCGTCGCCACCTCGAAGTCTCGGGGGCAACACTCAGCTACGAGGGTTCGGAGGCGGTCGTCCTGTCGGCTCGGGATATCACCGAACGGAAGGAGCGTGAACAGGAGCTCCAACTGTTCCGGAAAGCGGTCGAAACCGTCGGCCAAGCGGTGATGATCACGGATCGCGAGGGGACCATCGAGTACATCAATCCGGCCTTCGAGACACAGACCGGCTACAGCCGGGCGGAAGCCATCGGCAGCACGCCACGGGTTCTCAAATCGGGCAAACAGCCCGAGTCGTTCTACGCGACACTGTGGGAGACGATCCTCGACGGCGAGCGGTGGGAAGCACATATCATCAACAAGCGGAAATCCGGCGAGCTCTACCAAGTGAGACAGGAGATCTCGCCGATCACCGACGCCGAGGGCACGATTACCCACTTCGTCTCGATCGAGTCCGATGTTACCGACCGAAAGCTTCGGGAACAGCAGCTATCGGTGCTCAACCGCGTGTTGCGACACAACCTCAGAAACGGAATGAACGTCATCGAGGGCAACGCCGCCCTGCTCGGCGACGGCGTCGACGATCCACAACTCCAGTCGTTCGTGACGTCGATCGAGGAGCGCACCGCGGCGCTCGCACAGCTCAGCGAGAAGGCAGGCACCATCGATTCGCTGTTCGACCACGAGCCGCCAGCCGACGCCGCCTATGACCTCCGCGAGCTGTTCGCGGCGGTCGCAGCCTCCTTCGAGGAGCGATATCCCGAGGCGGTGCTGTCGGTCGCCGATATCGATCCGATCGCCGTCCGGGCCGACAGCCGACTGAAGGTCGCCCTCGCGGAGCTCCTGGACAACGCCGTCGACCACAACGACCGGCCGACCCCCGAAGTGGGGCTCACCGCCACCCCATCCGACGGGGAACGCTCCGGCGAGTGGGTCAATATAATCATCGTCGACAACGGGCGAGGGATTCCCGAACAAGAGCGAGCGACCATCGAGATGGGCGATGAGACCCCGCTTCAGCACGGCACCGGCCTGGGGCTGTGGCTCGTCTACTGGACAGTCTCGCTGCTCGGCGGCGAGGTGACGATCACCGAGCGCTCGCCCGGCACGCGAGTCGTGTTAACGCTCCCACGGGCTGTCGACCCGGAGTCGCCGCAGAACGGTGGCGAATAAACCGACACGGGACGTCCATTCCGGCCACCGTTTTAAAATCCTGCTACGGAGTAGGCGGCAAATTCGTGTGGGAGTGGTGACCAGTATAGCGTGTCAACAGTATATTTATCAGCAAGTCGGGTATAGCGTGGGATAATGGTGCGTGACCCGTCGGGGCGGGACGATGACTACGAGTGCGAGGACGTACTCAGTACGCTCGGTGATGAGCCAACCAGAACCATCATCGAAACCCTTTCCGAACCGATGACGGCCAACGAGCTCTCGGAGGCCTGTGACATCCCGCTGTCGACGATGTACCGCAAGCTCGACAAGCTGACCGAGGCGTCGCTGGTCACCGAATCGACCGAGATCCGACAGGGCGGCCAACACACGACGCGCTACGAGATCGATTTTACCGAGATCGCGGTCCTCCTCTCGGAGGAACACACCCTGACGGCGACCATCGACCGGCCGAGTCGGGAGTCGACGGCCGACCAGCGGCTCGAAGAGCTGTGGGCACAGATCCGCGAAGGAACGTAGCCGCCAGCTCAGGGCATCGTTCGGTGGGGCCGACCGTCGTCAGGGTACCACTGGCCGTGGAAGCCGAACGGAAAGCCGGCTGGCAGTCGGGCGCGGGCGAGTTCGGAAAACGAGGCCGCATCGAGCACCAACAGGGCCGACCGATCGGACCGCGTATCCAACAGCACCGACAACACCACGCCATCGTCCTCGTCGGTCCCGGTATCGACGCCGGGAACGGGGGCCGGGGCTCGGTCGACGAACACCGGTTCGGTCGGATAGACCCCCGGCTCATGCCACACGCTCCGAGTACCCGTTTCGAGGTCGTACTTTACGAGACAGTTCAACAGCCCGATCGCCGGTGGGTTCGTATGGCCGCACGCGTACAGATACCGGTACGGACGCGTCGAGACCTGTCGGTAGTTGATCATTGGAAACTCGATCGGCCCTGAGAACAGCGACCGCTCCTCGACGGCACCGCCCTCGATCGGAAGCCGATACCGGCGGAGTTCGCCGCCCGGGACCGGCTCCTCGCCGCTGCGCAGCCGGTCGAGGGACAGCGACTGAATTACCTCACTGTTCTCGAAGGCGATGACGTCGACCACGACTCTGTTTTCGGCGGGCAGTTCGAATGCGTTGACGTGGTGAAAGACGAAACAGGGGTCGACGGCGGGCCGCGAAACGACCGCCCCGCTCTCCCGGTCGAAAATCAGAAACCGGCTGGGGAGGCTGTCGTCCCACGAGTAGTTCTCGATAAACGGCCGATGCCGGAGCAGCGCGGTCCGGTCGAGTCTCAGCGGGGACTCCAGGAGGATGGCATACCGCTCGGTCAGGCCGAACGAGTGGAAATACGCCGGGCGGTCGGCCGCGACGCGACCGATCTCGCGTCGGATCCGACTGTCTGTCGGTCGCTCGAAGAGGACGTACTCGCTCGTCCGGCCGAACTCCACGCCCATGTTGACGACCATCTCCCTATTGAAATCGTAGTGGGGATGAGCCAGACTGCCGGTGATCGACAGCCCGTCGTTGTGGTCGAGGCCGCCCTCGGTCGCCAGCGTCTCGGCATCGAACGCGACGGCGTTCGGCGTCTCGGTGATCGCGATCGGCTGCTGGCCGATTCGGTCGACGCTGATCGAAGCATTGTCGGTGAGTGTGGGATTCATCATCTCCCGCAAGCGGTCCAGGACCGACGAAGGCGCGGTCGTACCGAACTGGTCGCACCGAAGCTCGCCCTCGTGTGTGGCGTGTTCGTACTCTTTGCTGCGCAGGAAGCGGTTCGAGACGGTGACGGTGCCGTCCTGGATGCGGAACCGGCGGACCATTGCCAGCCCGTCGAACCAGTGGGTCACCGGCTGGCCGCCGACCTCGAATCGCCCCGGCCCGTTGCGAAGTAGCGTGCCCGAGAGCCACGACGGAATCGTCCCTTCGGCCGAGCACTCGATCCGGTCGAACTCTCTGTCGATGGATTCGAGACCGGCTGTGTAGGGTGGCTCCATACCCCACGGTCGACCGCTCGGTAGGTAGCTCTGTGGGTGGCTCCCGACCGTTCAAGAGTCTGCCCCCGGATACGTGTAGTATGTCGACTGACCAGCCCGACGAGATCGAACTCATCGAGGAAGCTGTCGGGAGGCGGCTCCAGGATCGCGGCGAGACGCTGTCAGTGGCCGAATCGCTGACCGGCGGGCTCGTCTGTTCCCGCCTGACCGACATCCCCGGCGCAAGCGACTACTTCGATCGCGGTGTCGTCGCCTACTCGAATACGGCCAAACAGACCGATCTCGGCGTCTCGCGGGAGACGCTCGACGCGGACGGCGCAGTCAGCGAGTCGGTTGCCGGAGAGATGGCCCGCGGTATCCGTGACACAGCCGGAACGACGTGGGGCGTCTCGACGACCGGAATCGCAGGACCGACCGGGGGCACGGAAGAAAAACCGGTCGGACTCGTCTACATCGGCGTCGCCTACGCTGGACCGTGGGGGAGCGGCTCGTCGTTCACCCGCGTCGACCGGCACGTCTTCGACGGGGATCGACTGACAGTCTCCCAACAGAGTGCGACACAGGCGCTTGTCGCGCTCGAAGATGCCATCAAGGCGGTCGAAACCGAAGATTAGTTCGTCGAGATGATCTCGACGACATCCCGGTGGTCGAGTTCGTGGTCCGCGCCGATCTGACGGTTGCTCCGGCAGTCGATCCCATGCAGGAGACCATCGCCGATATCTGAGTGGAGGAAGTAGGCGAAATCCGAGGTGGTCGACTCCTCGGGCAGAATGAAGCAGTCCCGGAAGACGCCCTTCTCGTCGGCGCTCCCGTTGGCGCTGCCAGGAAAGACGGCGATACTGCCCAACACGTCGAACAGCGCGGTCTCGATGGCCTCCTGGACGCCCGTCCCGCCGAACTCGGCAACGAACTCCCGGATCTGTTCGAGCCCGGCCTCCTGGTCGGCCGAGACCTCCTCGACGATCTCGAAGCCGTCCTCTCCCGCGGTGTAGTCGACGACACCGCCTTCGGCGGCGGTTTTGAGCGCCTTCTCGGCGTGGGCACTGGTCGGCACGAAGGTCAGGTGGTCGTAGTCGGGATCGTTGGTAATTTCCTCCCAGTTGGCCTGTGCCTCCGGCGTGTCCATCTTGTTGGCCGCGATCAGCATGGGTTTGGTGCGCTTTCTGATCTCGCGGGCCAGCGCCTCCCGGTCGTCGGCGTCCCACGTCTCGGTGTCGAGCCCCAGCCCGAGGGAGAGAATGATCTGTTTGATCTCGTCTTTGTTCGTTTTGAACGCGCTCATCTGTTCGGCGAGATCGACCTCGATTTTGGCCTCTGCGCCCTGATACTTCGTTTCGTGTTTCTCGATGCCCGACTCCAGAATCCCGAGATACCACATATCGAGTTCGTTCTCCAGGAAATCGATATCGTCCCGCGGGTCGTGGCCCTCGGTCGTCTCACCCTCGATATCCGTCTTCCCGGAGAAGTCGACGATGTGGATCAGCACGTCGGCCTCGTTGAGGTCGGTCAGGAACTGATTGCCTAGCCCGTTGCCCTCGTGGGCTCCTGGAATCAGTCCGGCGACGTCGACGAGTTTTGTCGGGACGAAGCGCGTGCCATCCTCACAGACACCGACGTTGGGGGTGCAGCTCTGGTCGAACTCGGGGGCCGCACAGTCGACGCGGACGTAGGCCTCGCCGACGCTGGGGTCGATCGTCGTGAAGGGATAGGCCCCTTCCGGCACGTCGTTCATCGTCGCCGCATTGAAAAAGCTGGATTTGCCGACCGATGGTTTGCCCACCAGGCCGATCTTGTAGCTCATTACCCCTTCTGGCCGCTCGGTCGGCAAAAACTGTTCTACCTCCGTCTTCTCCGCGTTATGCTACCGTTATACACAGGCGACCGCCAGTAGGCAGGAGCTACTCGTCGACAGTCTGCCGTCGACCCACAGTCGTTTTGCCCGCGGTTACCGAAACACGGCTATGACCACCGACGACAGCGAGGGCGACCGGTTTCTGGTCGCTATTCACGTTACCGAGTCGGAACTGGAGTTCGTTGTCCGCGTGCCGAGCGATATCGATTCTGGCTGGCGCGATCCCGAAGCGTTCCAGCAGCTCGTCGCCGAGGTGACGTGGGACCACCTCGATCAGGAGCCGACGCTTCGAGCGATTGCAGCGGAGGCCTCGCCCGGCGAGACCGTCACGCTCGGAACGGTGACGCTCCGACCGGATGGGACGGTCGTCTCACACGACCTGACTACGCCGGAGGGAGTCGACGAATAGTTCGCTGAGTCGACGTTACGGCACAGCTGCTCTCGAATGCCTAATTGAATGAGCCACAGCCGTATGGCTGCCGCTCGTCTATAACTGCACAAAGCCCACGAGCAACAACGCTGTTGCTCGCGGGCTGATGAACAGGTGATTCCAGAAGAATCACCCAAATGAATGGGGGCGGCGAACTGTGACTCCCAGAGGATCTCTCACTCCAGTACTGCACAGAACGCAGACGAGCTTAACTTCCGTGTTCGGGATGGGTACGGGTGGAACCTCGTCGCTATGGCCGCCGTAACGCCGATCAGTGGAATCGAACCACTGCAATACCAAGATC
>NZ_JANHDJ010000006.1 GCF_024494645.1 Halohasta litorea
GGGCAGTCAAGAACGTTTGCCCGGCGCAAACCGCGCGCCGGTTTCCCGCTCTTACTGCCCCAGCCCCTCCCGCGTCATCCCGCCACCGCGCGTGGGCTACTCCCCTGTAGCTCCGATACCCACTCACGATGTCGAGCGTCGCGCTCCCCGTCCGGGCTCACCGCCTCGTACTTCACCTCGTTCGGGTGGACGGACTTGGCCGTCGTCACGACTTGCCGACGACCGATTTGCTGCTTCGGGCCACTCCCGAACTTCCGCGCTTGCGGGTAAATCCGTCGCCGCTCGCTCTCTACACCGCCCGCTCGCGGTTCCCCTTGGTCACCCCACAAGGGGGCGAGGAATTACCCACAACCGCGGCTTTCGGTCGAACATGGCCCGAAGCGAATCGGACGACGGCGGCGAGCAGCGCGACGACGGCCAGTGTTGCGACAACCCGAACGTCGGGAAGCTACCAAAGGCGCGGTTCCCAACTGGGGACGGCGATCGCGCCGTCTATCATGAGTGCGCCAATTGCGGAGCTACCTGGGGGTAGCCACCCTCGGCGCTCTCGTCAGGCCGGTGAGACGCGCTCCGAGTGAATCGTTCGCCACTGTGGCCCTCCCGCCGAGGCCGGAGACGCTCACTCTCCGCCAGTCGTTCGCGCCTCCCCCTCCCTCGCTCTCCACACCGCCCGCTCGGGCTGCGCCACAGCTCGGTACCTACCCGCAGTCGCTCAGGTGTCCGCAGTCTCACCCCCCGCGGCACTGTTTTTACCTCCCGACACTGAGGTAGAGGAGTACATCATGAAGTCCACCAACACGACGACCGAATCAGAGAGCTCGCCGACCGATCACCACGTCCTCGTCCAAATCTACCCCCACCAAGAGCCCTCGGACGGAATCGTCGTCGCAACTGGCGCGGAACGCGATTGCGAAACCCTCTGCGAATCCCGAGATGCGGCGTTCGACGACGTCTCTCACGTTGTGAAACCCGAGTCCTTCGCTACCGACCACGATCTCAACAACGTTGGCCCCCAGTCGCTCAACCCAGAACACGCGAAGGACCTCGCCTCCCGGTTCCGAAACTAACGCCACGCACACGGCTCACCTGGCTCACCGGGATCCCCTATCGGCTCGGGCGACTCCCAGGTCCGACGCTGTTGCGCTCCTCCCGCCGAGGCCGGAGACGCTCACTCTCCGCCAATCGTTCGCGCCTCCCCCTCCCTCGCTCTCCACACCGCCCGCTCGGGCTGCGCCTGACCACTCGCGAACGCCCAGCCGGACGGCACCGGACTAATCAGCCGAGTCCCGTCGCCCGTCGTTGTGATCTCCTCGCCGTTGGGTATTTTCTGACCTCCGAGGGGAACTGAGAGATAGAAATGACTCCAAGTCAGACCAGCGAGCAGACGCCTCGAACTGTTGCCGAATCCCTCGGTATGGGCTTCATGTACCACGACCAGCGACAGCGAGCGGCATCCATCGAGGCGTTCGCCGCCGTCGATGCCTTCCAGTTCGAACATCTAGACGAAGCGGCCGCGATCGAAGCAGGCGAAGCGTATGTCGACGCACTCTGGGAAAAGGACGCCCTCGAAGACACCTGTCGCAACGGCGGTGAGCTGGACCTTTCAGAACTCGCCGACGCGGATTGGTCCCCCATCCGAGACGCATTCAGCCGCCGCGCGACCGTCGTCGGGATGGACTCGGAGTACGCAGACTGCTCCACGATCGCCTGGCGTCGCCACAAGGTCGGCGGCGACTACTGGACGCCGATGAAGCAGGCGCAGGTGTACGAACTCCAAGCAGCACTCCAAGACCCGGACTACCCCAACAAGCCGCGAGAAGGCCAGTCCGGCCACGGACCGGAGGCCGCCCGATACGCGCTCGGCGTCGAACTCCACGACACCCGCCGCTTCGAACCCATGGTCGACGTGATGATCCCCTACTTCGAACGGATCGCCCACCGGCACCAAACGCACAACAAGCCGGCGTGGAACAGCGACTAGAGGCGACCGCTCCAACCGGGTCCCCGCCGACCGCGGCCAGCTTCCGTTCAGTCCCTCCCGCCGAGGCCGGAGACCGACGGACATAGTTGCGTCGGCCTCCCCCTCCCTCGCTCTCCTCACCGCCCACTCGGGCTGCGCCATTCAGCGATACAACCCCGCCCCATGAACTGTCCTGACCAGCAGAGCTTTATCAACATACCGAGAAAAGTGCTGTGTGGAACTCCCAATCACGAACGACGTGGAGATCATCTTTACCGATGGCACCTCCCGTGATGTATTGCTAACCATCCAACACCGCGACTCAGAGTTCATTTACGCTCCGAGACTCACAGGAGTCAACGAGGAAACCCTCGCAGAGGATGTCACCAAAGAGGACATCGCCGAAATGGACATTCTTCCCCTTGTCTATCAAGCCGCGCCGAGTTTCAGAGACTCTGACGTGTTCGACATCAACGAGAAGCTTCACGCCAAACATAGCGTCAACACAATCGACGCTCACCAGTTCACGTCAACCGACTCATGCACCATCGGCCACCCAGAACACGACGGCTTACTGTCCGTTTCGGATCGCGACATCAACAACATTCACCCAGACCCCGTCGGGAAAGGCATCGCAGAACTCCTTAGTGGCATTGCAGATCCGGCAAATAACCACCTCTCATTCTCGAGATAGCTTCGGTGAGGGCGTACAGAATCGTCATACCGGGGACCGCGAAAACCCCGACACGCTCGGTTTCTTCAGTGGGTTACACTCCAAGCAACCGTTCGCCACTAGGCCCCTCCCGCCGAGGCCGGAGCCGTTCGCTCACCGCCAATCGCTCACGCCTCCCCCTCCCTCGCTCTCAGCCAGTCGCTCGGGCTGCGCCTGTCCGCTGCCGCCGGCTCCGCGAGGCCGTCCGCTCGGGCCGCCCCGCTTGCCGCCGCACGCCGCACCGGGGCCACCACCCCGCTCGCCGCGTCATGGCCGGCAGAACTCCACCCGCGGTTGTCGCCTGAACGTTCCGACGGCTCGGCCGCCGACGCGCTCTCCGGCGCTGGCGGAGTCACCGGGCACTCACCCGACTTCCGCGGTTGCTGGTAAAACCGTCGCCGCTCGCTCTCCACACCGCCCGCTCGCGGTTCCCTTCGGTCACCCCACAAGGGGGCGAGGTAATACCCGCAACCGCGGTTCGGATTCAGACATGCCCGGTGACACCGCCGCTACAGAGCGCATCGACGAGGAACCCGAGCCGATGGTCGTCACGTTCAAGAGTCGCGACGAACCGGAGTTCCAGAAGCCCGACCATGACCCCCACGGCGAGACGTGCGCGGCGGCGGCCCACTCGACGGCGTCGTGCGACCGCTGCGGCAAGTCGGGGGTCGTCCCCACGGCCAACCTCGAGTACGCATCCGGCTTCGTCGGCGGCCCCGAGCGCGAGGTCATCTGCGAGGACTGCGCCTGACCGAGGCGCGGTCCTCGACCGTCGACAGCACCGATCCGCGCGATACCGCTTCGCGAGCAGCGACAACCCCTCCCGCCGAGGCCGGAGACGCTCACTCTCCGCCAATCGCTCGCGCCTCCCCCTCCCTCGCTCTCCACACCGCCCGCTCGGGCTGCGCCGGAAGAAAGCAGCACCAATCCTAGAAAACGAGGCCGATCAATCGGACCCGGCGATCACGTTTCAAGACCCGAACTCAGTTCACTACGAACAAACTCCTGTCTTATTCTCTCTCACAGAGCAGATAGAGGTTATCTTCGAGGGCAATAGCAGAATCACTAGGAATTGCCAGAGCAGGAAACTCGACATCTTCAACTGTTGATATAATACCCTCACCATCGGCACAGCGCCTGAACTTGTACATATTGTCCCCCCCAGTCGTGAAGATCAGATGCCCGGAACCGCCGGACGTACTTCCCTCCGTAGTACACTCCTCTATGACCATCGTACCCGTCACCCATTCCCCCTCATAGTCCAATTTCACTCTTTCTGGGGCTGCCCTTTCTCCAACATGAGTAGGTTCTATCTCAACCTTCATATTCAGATATCACGTTCAACTATAGTTAATGTACCTCTCAGAACACCACCCCCTAAGCGCCCCGCAGAGATTTTTTTAACCACCGTTTTGGGTGAGGCGTATTCGAAATGAGTACACACCAGACCCAGACCGCAGGACGAGCCGGACAGACTGAGGCCGAAATCGCTGAACTCGACATCTACGATATTCACAACCGGTCGCTCGCCATCCAGCACATGCCGGATGCGCTGATCAATATCGAGAGTCTGTTCGGCGTCGGGAAGCAGCTCGCGACGAACCTTCGGCGGGCCGGCTTCTCGACGATTCCCGACATCCACCACAACGAGAAGTGGAAGCTCACGCTGATCGACGGTGTCGGCGAAGATACTGCCCGCGGTCTCAAGTCGCTCGCCGCAGGTCGGTGTAATTACCACTTCGGCAACTACGCCTGGAAGCCGTTCAAGGAGCACGACCCGACGATCGTCGCGGAACTCGACGCCTAACCACCTATGACGGACAACCCCAACAAATTCGACGACCCGCTGATCACTGAACCGACGCACGAACTGGGCTTTCTCGGTGACATCAAGATCCACCAGGATGCCGAGGACGTCGTCACGATCCGACTCGTCGCCCGTGATACGGACGACAGTGTCGACTTCCAAGTCACCGACCACACGATGATCCAGCTAGCTGAGGCGGCGAAAGCCGCGTTCACCAAGATCCACGGCAGCATGGCCTCGATATTCGACGCGCTCGACCGAGACGAGTGACGACCCGTTCCGAACCACACCGGACTGCGTCGTCTCCCCCCGCGCCCTCCAGACGCCACCGCCGACCGTGAGACGTTCCGCGCTCCCGCGAGTGGAAAACCACACCCGAATCCGGCGGACGCACAGCGAGCATCCTACGGCGTCTGAGCCACCACCACGCGCGTCGGAGTCACGCGCGACGAGTGGGACCCCACAGACACCACAGACCGCTCAGCCCCTCCCACCGAGGCCGGAACCCTCCTTTCAGTCGGCCTCCCCCTCCCTTGCGCTCGTACGGCGAGCGCGGCGGGCTGCGCCATTCCGCCCGCTTCGCTTCGTATCGGCCCACCCCAAGTATGTCCAAGCGCCCCGCAGAGAGTTTCTATTCCCCGGTTTCGAGTGAGGTCTAATAACAATGGCTTGCCAATCAGGCTGCAACTCAGAACCGCTCAGCGAGAACAAATTCCAGTGTAGCAACTGCGGTCACGTCCACCGTGTTGACGAACCCGTCTTCGATGAGTTCCTCACCTCGTCAGCGTCACCCATCGACACTGGTCGCCGCCAGCGAGTGTAGGACCCCCCTTTTGGTACCATCACGCCGCTTCGCCGTACTCCCGATCTGGGCTCCTCCCGCCGAGGCCGGAACCGCTCGCTCGCCGCCGATCGCTCGCGCCTCCCCCTCCCTCGCTCTCCACACCGCCCGCTCGGGCTGCGCCGGGGGACAGCCACCGATCCGCAAGCGAGCCAGCGACCGACTGATGCGATACCAAGGGCAGCACCGCAGGAGAGGTTTATATGACCCGAGTGAAGTGAGGGATGACTCGAACAGTAGCATACGGGAGTACCACTGACCAGCCTACGAGAGTGGTTGGACAGGGACTTCCGTCGTGTATCCCACACAGCAGGCCCACGCCGGGAGATTTTATAGTCCCCGAATTGGGTAGAGGGATGTTCGAGAAGTCACACTCCGACCAGACCACCACAGCCAGCGTGCTGGGTGAGATGTCGGAACGCATCCCAAGCTCCTCGAAGCGACCGCAGGAGGGTTTATATACCCCGGTTGGGGCGAGGGGCGTTGAAGTGAGAGGCGCGAACGAAGACATGTTCTCGTTCGTTCCGATGATCCATCCCTCGATTTAGGTGAATCCAATGAGCGCAACCAGCACTCCCCAGAACGGTAGTATCGACTCCAACAACACTGTCCTCGTCATCCCCACCGGCATCGCCGGGAACCCGCGATACATCGCGGACATGGATGCGATGGCGGACGAGATCTGCTCGGCTGTGAACGGTCTCGCTGGCAACCTCGGCCAGTCCATGGACGAAGTCGTCGTCCGCGGAAGCTACGAGATCGCTGAGGCGGTCGGCGAGATGTTCGGTTCGGACGGCCCCGATGTCGACAGCTACTCGCTCGACTTCCGGATGTTCCTCGATGACCCCGCCGAGAGCGGCAGCGGCTACTCCGTGGAGGGCGTCGCCCAGGACGGCGACAAGCCCATCGTGGCGGCAGTCGCGCAGGTCCACGACATGACGGCTGACGAGATCGAGGCGTTCGACCTCTCGGACCGTGACGACCGGAACCTCATCAACTACGAGGTTCTCCAGCTGCTCGAAGACGAGAACAGCCTCGACGAGAGCGAGCGCGAGTTCGGCGGCAGCGCGCGTATCGGGCGGGCGAAGGCGAAGTCGAAGGCGAAAGCGACCGAGCGGCTCCTCTCGGACTACTTCGACAGTCTGGCGACGGCCGAGCACGTCATCATCATCGAGGACGGCACGGACAGCTACGAGCACGCGGCTGGCGACGTTCGCGGCCAGAACGACTGGGTCAAGTTCGCGTCGAAGGCACCGGGCGAGATCCGCTCTGTCCGACCCAGCGGCGGCGTCGGCGGTGTGCTCGACTGGACGCGCGCGCTCCTCGAGAGCAACCGCGAGGGCGGCATCGAGGTCGAGGACCTGACCGACGAGCAGGAAGCGGACCTGCGCGAGCGCCTCTCGGACGAGGACCTCGAGAACGTCGGGCTGGGCGTCGAAGAGCCGGCCGAGACGGCCGAGCCGGAGACGCCCCAGGACGACAGTCGCCCGGTCGCGGCCGAGGCCGCTGCGGTCGCCGGCCCGGCTGACGACTGAGGCGAGGCGAGCCCCCTTCCGTCGTTGTTGTGTGCGTCTGCCCCTCTCTTCTCTTCTTTCTCTTTTGTGCGCCCCTCCCGCCGAGGCCGGAGCCCTCCTTTCAGTCGGCCTCCCCCTCCCTCGCTCTCCACACCGCCCGCTCGGGCTGCGCCTGACCGCATTCCTGATCACCGCCCCGGACAGCAGGTTCGCGCCCCGCAGAGCAGTTTTTACATCTCGATTGAAGCGAGAGATATGACTGGCAGTTCACAACCCCAGACCCAAGAGACGATGACCGAGAGCACGCACGAATGCGGCCACTCCACCGACCGTGACGCGATCTCCCTCCCCGAGGTCGGCCGCATCTGCCGAAGCTGCTACACTCCGTTCTCGCTGAAGAAGTGGGACGCTTCCCTCCGACGCACCAAGGTCCACCACCAGACCGGCGAAACCACCCACTACAACACGTGGCTCGTCGGCGTCGACGACTTCGGGCGGGCAGTGTATCACGACGAGAAGCAGGGCCGGATCCTCAAGGTCGTCCCGAAACACCACCGCGCCTTCCGGGACGAAGTCGATGACGACATGCGAATCCTCCGTGGGTACCCGCACCCGCACGCCGCCGGCTACGGACATATCCTCAACGCCCCGGACAACGACGTTCTCGTCGCCGTCGACTCGATCAAGACATCCTCGCGCGACTTCAGCAAGGACGACCTCGTCGGCTACGTTACCGAGCACGCCTCAGTGGAAGGCTGGCACGCGATCTCGTCGCCGATGCTCGACTGTATCCGGCGGTACAACTCCCCCCGGACGCGCCACGAATACGAACACGCCGACGAGGTCCTCAACGAGTTCGCCGACGACGAGTAGACCCACTCCGGTTTTCCAGTGTTCTTCCCCCCTGCCCCACACCGTTTTTCCAGTGTTTTTCGTGCCACCACTTCCCGAGACCCCCCACACCGTTTTTCCAGTGTTCTTGTAACGCCAGTCCGTGGGCTACTCCGCGAGATGTAGCGGCCCCACTCGGCGGTAAACGAACCCGCAGAGAGTTTCTATTCCCCGATTTGGACAGAGGATTCGAGACAATGTCACAGTCAACAGTTAGCCCAGTTAGCCAGCACAACCGCGAGACCATCGACGATCCGATCGAGAAGCTCACCGAGATCGCTCACACTATGCCCGAGCTCGTCGACGCGAATCCGGTCATCCGCTTCAGTGGGTTGCCGGCGAGCCGCGACGCCGTGTACGAACAGGACGTGACGTACCGGAAGAAGGACGATATCTTCTTTGCCGGCTCGGTTTCGCTCCCCAGCGACGATGGGCGATTCATGAATGAACGGCTCATAACCAAAACCCCGTACAAGACGAGAGATGCGTTCAACGCGATCCCCGAACTCACAGCGCACGCCCGATTCGATGGTGGCCGGTGGCACTTCGAGGCGGGCGCTACCGAGAGCTGTCTCCAGCACTTCCTCGATTGGGGCCACGATGTCGCGGGACACCTCCAGACATTCCTCAAGCACATCGACATCCCCGCGGCGGAGACCGCAGCCGAGCCCGTAGGTGAACAGTCCGGCGGTGGAGCAGTCACCCCCTACGTCGAGACGGGGGCCTGTCCCGCAAGCGGCTGTAGCTTCCACTCTGACGAGTTCAAGCAGCTCCGCGGCCATATCGGCGGGAAGGTCGCCGGAGGCGACGACTCTCACAAGCACCTGAAAGTGCGGATCGACGACTACCGCTGACTGTTCCGAGCTCGCCGCGAAACCCACAGCAGAGACTCCACACCCATGTCCACCACCGCATACAACGTCCGAATCGAAGACGAGACCTACACCGTTTCCGAAAACAGCGAACTCGACGCGAGGTATCTCGCAGCCTCGCGCCACAAGGCCAGCGACGACGGCCCCGAAGTCGGGATCGGCGTCGAGGAGTTCGCCCAGCACGCGACCGTCGTTGATGACTCCGTCGAGGCGTTCTCGTTCGACTCGCCGCGCGTCACCCGTGAGGACCTCCCCGCAGAACTCCAAACCACAGGCGATGCCGAGGGATCCTTCGGCGGCGTCGACGTCCGCTCCGTCCACACCGAGTACGGCGGTGTGTTCTACGGCATTCTGGTCCGCCCCGAGGATGTCCCCGCCGTCGTCGCCGCGATCGACGTCGAGGACCGCGACCGTCACGAGGTTCCCGCCCACGCCCCGCGGACGCCGATCTTCACCCACACCGCCGCGTTCGCGTCGAAACTCGACATGCGAGACGCCGCCACCGGACTGGTCCTCACGCAGATCAACTTCGGCTCAGTCCCGAAGACGATCCCCTTCCTCGATCTCCGCCCCAACGCAACCTCGTTGTGGTCGATGGCCTAGCCGACCTTCTCGTCTTTTCAGCGCCCCTCCCACCGAGGCCGGAGCCGCTCGCTCACCGCTAATCGCTCGCGCCTCCCCCTCCCTCGCTCTCCACACCGCCCGCTCGGGCTGCGCCAAGACGTAGATGTTTGCCGGGGCCGGCGCGTGCGTCGCCAGCAGGCTGGCGACCCACTCGCCGGGTATGTCTGCTTCGCGCCAGCGCCCGGTCTTCCCGAACACCCCTAAAGGCCATGCAACCGCCCTTCCGGTGCAGTAGCGCCGGCTTGCGGTTGCCCCACTGGGGCCGCTCGCTTCGCTCGCGGCAAGACCATTAGGGGCGTTCGGGGTACGGGAGCGCGTATGGCGCGAAGCGCAGGCGGTCGAACCCTCGTGCGTGGTACCGAGAAAGCAACCAACGCCTCCGAACACCTCGAGCACCTCATCGAGTGCCGCGAGATGAGCTGTTCCGCGGTCGAGACCATCGACGAAGACGAGGCAAAGCAGGTCGCCGAGACGCTCCGCGAAGCAGCGGATATGATCGAAGCGGGCGCGGACTCGATGCGGTACTGATCGAGTCCGTCCCTTTCGCTTTCGCTCGCTGCTACCGTTACGCTCCGCTCCGCCCCTCCCGCCGAGGCCGGAGACCGACGGACATAGTTGCGTCGGCCTCCCCCTCCCTCGCTCTCCACACCGCTCGCTCGGGCTGCGCCTGACCGCGACCACCAGCCGTTTTTACCTCCCGAGTCAGGTGGAGGATCAGATGGACGAGACCAACACCCCCGACTACAGTCATCCGCCAGACGGACCAAACGACATCACCCCTGCCGACGAGGTCTACCGGCTCGGTGAGGAAGTGGTGATCGTCCACGGACCAGGTAGCGAGACCCGCGTCGACGCTGACGACTTCTACGACGAGACCTAAGAGCCCACCTCGAAAGCCCCTCGCCCTGTCGCGGCCGCTCGACGGCATATCCGTGCCTCTCCACACCGTTCGGCTCGGATAGGGGCCGGTCGAGGCGACCACGTGAACGCGACAGGGCGAGCCCCTTTCAGTCCCACCAGTACCGCGAGCCACCAGCACGCGCGTTCCTCGCACGCGACAGCTGGATCCAGAGCGACACGACGATCGGAGATAGTCGGCCACTCTCACCGCGCCGCACGTGGGTGATTTAGGCGCACGTCGTTTATAGCGGCTGATTTCCGGGACGCTGCTCTACGCGCGGTGGGTTACTGACCCCGCACGCCTCCGGCGAATCGCGTTGCTTTCGCCGGACGCGCACGGCTCAGTACCCACCCCCCGAGAGCCGATGTTCACTGCGACCACCGCAGTCGAGAACTGCGCGGCCCCGACCCGACTGACGTCGCCGGACCCTACCCGCGAGCGCAAGCCGCTCGCGGGTCCCTTCCACCGACCTCAGCCGCGTCGCGACACCGCTCGTCACTCGCCTGCGGCGGCCTTTGTTCACATCGGGTCGTGCTACGACCAGGTTTCCTCACTTCCTCGATTTCTGCGCTGGCGCGTGCAGTAGCGCGCGCCGCGCACTCGCCGCCCTGCCTACTCGACCCACCGGCATCCGGCGGACCCTACCCGCCCCTCCGGGCGGGTCCCTTCCGCCGCATCCCGGCGCGTCGACTGGCAGTGCCGCCGAGTCGAAACGGTTCCGGGAACGCGCCCTGGCTTGCCGCCCCCACCGAACCGCTTGCTCGCTGCGCGCTCGCATTCCGCGTCGTCGGAACGGCTCGCCGAGCCGGGCCGGGCCGAATCCGGCAGACAACTCCCCGCGCAAACCGCGCGCGGGTCCCGTCTGCCGCAATTCGACCGGCTCGGCGGCCGTTCTCGCCGTCGGTCGTACTCGCTGGCCACTCTCCGAACCGCGAGCGGCACTGAGCCGGGTCACGATTTCTCACAGAAATCGACCGGCTCAGCGACCACGCTCGCGCTGGAGAGTGCCCGCTCGCAGCCGACGGCTCGCGCGGAATCCCGACCATATCCGCCCGATTCATCTGCGTTCACTCCACCGCGCACGGCTCACGATCTCGACGGACCCTACCCGCCTTCGGCGGGTCCCTTCCGACGACATCGACCGTGCGCGCCGGGTTCACGTTGTTCATCGAGCGCATCTGACGGGTGACGCGGTTCGACGGCGGCGGCTGCCAGGCCACGTACCGGGAACCGCTCCGGCGGTGGGGGCCGACCGCCGGAGTCCGCGGAAACAGCACAATTTTCTTAGCACTTAACCGCTCGCGGTTCTGCGCCGGGCCTCTCCACACCGCTCGGCCCGCCACAGAACCCAGTGGCGGTCGCGCTATCACACAGGCGCGACCACCACTGCTCCGGCAAGCTGCGGGCGCTGTCGCGGACGATTCCTGCCGGACTCCTTCCCGCTCTTCGAGCGGGTCCCTTCCGATTGAAATCGCCCGCGACAGCACTCCTCGCCGTGCCGGAAGGACCGGATAAGTGCTAACCACACCCCCCACTTGTCGGCGGTCAACCGGGCGGGTTGGGGAGACCACTTGTCGGTTCGTTCAGGCGCGTGCCCTCGTTGATATCGGTCGGATCACGCCGGACCCTACCCGCCTTCGGCGGGTCCCTTCCACCGTCTCCGACCGATTCAACGGGGCACCCACCTGTACGCTTCCAACTTGTGGCGGTGATGTGGTCCTCGATACCGCCGGACCCTACCCGCTCGGATCCGGTAGGTCCTCGCGGGTCCCTTCCAGCGGTATCGGCCACTTCACCGGCCAATCCCTCACGGTTCTGTCCGGGCCTCTCCACACCGCTCGGCCCGACCAGAACACAGCGAGGGTCGCGCCGACCGCTAGCGCGACCCCCGCTGTTCCGACAGCTGCGGGCGCAGGCACACCCGATTCCTTCCGGACCCTTCCCGCTCTCCGAGCGGGACCCTTCCCTCGGAATCGACCGTGCCTGAGCTCCTCGCAGTGCCGGACGCCGCCCGGTTGCTTCCAACTGTTGAGGGGTGTTGAAAATCATAGTGAGGATGAACCCAGTAGGGGTCGTGCCGGCTGTCGGCGGCGGTTGTGTGAGTTTTGTTCCACACAGGCTGCTCGCTGATTCGCCAGAGAGTTTTTATCACCCAGTCGGGGTGATGGGGTTCTCGAAAGGCCTCATTGGGTTTGGAGTTGAATACAAATGCGTAACATCGACATCGGCGAGACGGGCGCGTACGGCATCTCAGACAACGACGTGAACATGCAGGGCGTGTGGTCGAATGAGGAGACTGGCCGACAGTCGTTCGGCGGGACGGGCGGGATCACGGTCGGCGCGGACGTGATGACGGTCGCGCTCGGTGACGCGAACGAGGCGGCGGGCGGGCTGAAGACGACTGACATGGGCATCGAAGGGCAGGTCAGTCGGCGTGAGTCGCGGCGTGCGCCTCGGGGCTTCGATGACCCGGAGATGGACCGTGAATCGTACACGTTAGCGGTCGAAGAGCGGATCGAAGGCGAAGCCGAGGCGGACCGGAAATCGACGCACCTCGCAGAGCGGTTCGAGCGCGTGCGCCAGCAGGCGGCCGAGAAGGGCGAGGACATCCCGGACCGGGCCGAGCGATGTCGGGCCGAGGTCACGGCTGACACGCACTACGCGCGGACGACGAGCGACGAGACACCGGAGGTCGAGACGAACGAGAACCCGTGGGGCGACCTCGAGCAATCGCAGGTTGCGGAGGCGAACACGTCGGCTCAGCGGCTGGCTGACCACTTCGGGCACGAAACGTACATGGGACGCGCGTCGTTCGCCCGGTGTCTCGCCGTTCGACTCGCGGCTGGCCAGCACATCACGAACGCGACCATCGGGCTCAAAGAGAGCGTCGAGCAGTTCCCGGACGTGAAGCAGTCGATTGCCTCTATCGATCCCTTCCAGCAGTACCAGACGACGATCGAGGCGACGGTTGACGTGCTCTGGTCCCCGCGTGGAACGGGCCAGCGGCAGGTCGGGCTGCTCTCGGACGAAAACGACGACACGGTGAAGGTGGTCATCTGGCAGAAGTCGGGTCGCAAGCCGACGCTCAAGGAGGGCGACCAGGTGCGTATCGAGCGCGGCAAGGTCAACGCCTACCAGCGGAACGGTGAGTGGGAAACGTCGATTGCGGTGGACGCGGAAGCCGAAATCGTCCATCTCGCACACGGGGATGGGCCGGGCACCCGTCGCAAGATGTCCAGTGAAGCGCCCTCGCCGCCCGCGTGGGACATGGACGCGAAGAACCACCAGTGGCTGATGGAGATGAACGCAGACGGGTCGAAAGCCGGCGAGCACGACATCTCGGCCGAGCGGATCGAAGCGACGAACGACTGGCTGATGGGCCGAATCTCCGACGAGGAGTTCGACGCGGGTCGCGAGGAGTAACACCGGGCCATCGTCGTCTTTTTTTGCCAAGGTGCGAGCGCACTGAATCCCGAACGGAGGCGGCCGCTCCCTCCGTTCGGTCACGATCCGGACAGCGACGGGGCGATGCGTCCCCTTCGGGGACACGTTCCACCGTGCCTGCCTGCGGTAGCGGGCGGGCGCGGTCCCCGCTCCGAAACGGCGACTACGTCAGTCCCGGAAAACGGCGCGCAGAGGGTTTGTATCCCTCGATTGGGGTAGAAGGAAACATGAATGCTCACTCCCCCACTCTTGATCGAATCGACTTCGAGGCGATCACGCCGGACCGGCTGGTCGGTGTCGTCGAGTACGACATCTTCGATCAGCTCGTCGACTTCGAGCATCGTGGCTGTCGGTGCAAGGTCGACCGACTGCTGTCGTATCTCGGAGCCGCCATCGAGAACCGCGCCATCGTCAACGGCGAGACGTCCGAGCCCGGACCGATGTCCGAACTCGAAGCCGTCAACGTCGCGACCGCCGCGCTCTCCGGCCGCTTCCCGACGTGGTTCGGCGACCCTGACGAGCTCGCCGACCTCAACATGGCGACCTCCGACCGACACCTCTCAGAGGCCGACATCCGCGAGGACTACTGGCAAGACGAGTTCGTCGGCACCGAGATCGACACCACCGACTGGACCAGCATCAAGCAGGTGATCGTCCCGCTCACCGCGATCGCACTCGAGGGCGTCGACGCCCAGAAGGTGGCCGACGAGCAGTTCGGAACCGACTCTGCCCAGGAAGCGATCCGTCGCACCGTGATGAAGGAGGCGTTCCAGCACAGCCTCTCCGATGACGAGATCGACGAGGCCGTCCAAGACGCCAAGCGAACGCTCCAGAACCAGTACGGCCGATGAGCGAGTTCACCGACGAGACGATCAGCGTGCCCGGCCTTGGCGACGTGCCGAGCCCGTCCGAGCTCGCCGAGCGCAACCGCTCGAAGTACGAGACCGACCACGTCGGCGTTCCAGACGGCTGTCCCGTCGAAGGCTGTACAGCGAACGGCTTCCACACGTTCGCCCAGCTTCGCGGCCACTTCGGCAGCGCAGGCGACCGCGCTCACCGCGCTTACGACCTCTCTATCGACGACTACCGCGAGGAGGCCGAGTGAATCGACGCCTGCCCGCCTGTATGAACTCGCTCCAGAGCGAGTTTTTACCCACCGAGGGGGGTAGAGTGAATTCTGATATGGGATGGACCAAACCACCGAAAGAGACGACCGAAGCATACACAGGCCCGATGGACACTCCAACCGACACCAGCGTCGAGCCGATCGGCGAGCGCACAGACGAGCCCCGGTCGACGTTCCGGCCCGTGTACACCGCGTTCGACGAGGACCTCGAAGTCGAAATCGTCGAGCGTGTTCCGGCCGCCAAGAGCCCACACCAGTACGGCCACGTCGTCATCGACCGGCCCGACTGGGACACCACGCGGAAGGCACTCACGCAGAACGTCCGGGTCGACGTCGTCGACGCGACGGAGGAGTGACCATGGAGAAGCATATCGGATATCCCATCGCCGCCGGCTGCTTCCTGTCCAGCACGCTCGTCACCGCCGCGATCTTCGTCTCGCTGCTCGGATGACACCGGTTGTTCGTTTTTGCGCGTGCCCTCCCCCGTCGCCCGGAGGGTCGGACCGCAACGTTCCACCTCCCTCCCCTCCTCCCCTCCTCGACGCTCTCTCAACACCGCCCGAGCGTCTCGGCTGCGCCGGAGGCCTGTCTGTGGGGACCGGGCGAAGCGAAGCTCACAAAAATAGGGACGCCCCGCAGAGAGTTTCTACCCTCCGAGTGGAGGCGGAGAGAGATAAAACAACATGTGTGACTCATACGTCATTGACCAACCGGAAGCAGCGCAAGCGGCGCGAGAAAGCGCAGACCACGGGGCATTCGAAGTCGTCGTCCTCGACGCAGACGACGCCGAGCTCGGCACGCTCGATCGAACGTTCTCCAACGACTTCGACGCCACCATGGCGGCGCGCGAAGCCGAAATCCCGGACATCGGCGTCTCAACCGAGATCCGAGACGCTGCGGACGAAACGCACTGAGGGAACCTGTCTTGTCAATCATTCTAACGCAGATGGTCGAAGCGATTGACAAGACACGACTTCGGGTTTCCGACGGGCTGGACGGCCAGCTCGACGCTCCGCTGGGGAGTTTTTACTCCTCGATGGAGGTACAGGAGATGATTCGAAAGCAGGCACTCGGGGGAGATTCCAGTCTCGACTCGCGGCGAGTTGAGTGTGAATGTCCCGCCTGGCCCCTGTCCAGCAGTCCGTCCCAGCGAGGTTTGTATTCCTCGGGGATGGGCGAAGGGGAACTCGAATTCTCTTCGACCAACGGTGTTCGGGATATCGTCCTCTGCGGTGAGGATGACAGCGAGCGCCGCCGCGCCCTGTCAGTCCAGGTGCGTGAGTTGGGGAGTTTGTATTCCCAATTTGGGGTAGGGGGAGATGTGATCGAGGCAGTCCAGACAGACTGTCTCGGTGCGAATCCCCAAACGGCAGATGCGGTTGCGGTCAAACAATCCAAGTGATAACAATGTCGACAGAAGCATCCCAGAACGGCGGTAGCATGGCCAGTACGAACACCAACGACGAGCTCAACGTCTTCGTGGCGGCACTCGGGCTGACGGGCAACGATCGGTACGTTCGCGACATGGACGCACTCGCGGACCGCGCTGAGGAGGGCATCAAGAAGATCGCGGCGATGGCCGACCAGCGTGTCGACAACATCGTCGTTCGCGAGAACTACGCGCTCTCGCAGCTCCTCGAAGAGCGATTCGACGACGACGTCTTCCCCGACGTGGAGTATTACAGCATGGACTGGCGGATGTTCCTCGACGACCCTGCGGAGGACGGCGACAACTTCTCCGTGGAGGGCGTGATGATGGAGGACGATGTCCCGGTCGGCCAGCTGATGGCCGCCGAGCACGGCGTCGACGCGAGTGCGTTCGACCTGAGCGATCGCGATGATCGCAACGACATCGACTACAGTCTCCTCGAGCAGTCGCGGATCAACCGCGCGAAGGCCAAGGCGCGTGGAAAGACGGACGAGCGTGTGTACAACGACTACTTCGACACGGTCACGACGGCGACGCACGCCGTCTTCCTCCACGACGGCACCGACCGGGGGATGGAGGCGATCACGACGGCTCGCGGCACGAATCCGTGGGTCAAGTACGCAACGGAGCTCAGCGGCGACTACGTGGACGTTTCGGCCAACAAGGACGGCGATCAGATCCTCGACTGGGCGCGCTACCTCGTCGAGTCCTCGCGCAGCGATGTCGAGGTCGAGGACCTGACGGACGGGCAGGTGGCGGACCTGCGTGCCCGGCTGTCGGCCGACGACCTGGAGTACCTCGGACTGGAGCCGCAGGCGGCCCCGGAGACGGAGCCGGAACCGGACGCGGCTGTGGCGGCGGAGGCCAGCGAGGTCTCCCCGGCGCAGGCTGACTGAACGCTCCACTCGGCACCAGTCTCTCCAACCCATCCCTGGAGGGGATCACCCCTCCGCCATTCATCGGGTCGATACGACCCACCAACGACACCCACCACACACCGTTTTTCCAGTGTTTTTCATGCTATCGCCCCACATGTTCTCCCACACCGTTTTTCCAGTGTTCTTCTCGGCGACGATCGCCCACCCGAACAGGCGTTCTGTAGCGGATACAGCCCCGCTACCGGCACAGTCCACCCCGACAGCCCCGCCTGAGCGCCCCAGAGAGTTTGTACCCTCCGAGGGGCGGCGAGGAGGTCAGAATGAACATTCCACCACTCACGAGAGGAGACTAGCATGGGAGAACAGCCACCAGTCATTGGGATCCACGATCCCGATCCGACGACAGAGCTCTGTACGACGGAGACGGACATCTTCGTCTGCTACGATCCGGAGGACCCGGACTCGACACTGCTCCAAGGCGGCGGCCTTCACGCACCGGGGCCGTCGATCGGGTAGTGCCAAGCCCAGCCCAACAGCGAGTCGCTGCTGCCACGACCGCGTGTTCGGGCCACACGGCCATACGGAGTCGCAGATCAACACCGGCAGCGAGGAGCGCGATGCGACTGCCAGCTGGGGCTCGGGTGCCCGCAACAACCGGGTGCCCCCAACAACCAGTGTCGCTTGAGTTTTGGTGCCCGCAACAACCGAGATACGAGGGGCTCCGGTGCCCTCTCCTGCCCGGTGCCCTCAATAACCCGTAGCCAGCCAGACTCGCAGAGCGAGCCAGGAAGGCAGTGCGTAGTGTGGGCGATGCCGGTGCCCTCAACTGCCCGGTGCCCCCCGTTGCCCGGTGCCCCCCGTTGCCCGGTGCCCCCTACTGCCCGGTGCCCCTACTGCCCGGTGCCCCCTACTGCCCAAACGGTCCAAGCTCGGGTGCCCCCTACTGGCTACTTCTGGCCGCTATCGAAGAGCAGGCGGGTCTGATCGGACAGCAGCACCCCTCAGCCAGTGACATCCCGGTGAGCGTATCGTAGAGAGTTTCTAAACCCCGTTTGGGGTAGAGGAATTAGATAATGCCCATCACCCCACCAGATTTCCTGACGATCGTCGCGACGACAGCACCGCCCGCCATCGCCGCCGCCATCCTACTGACCATTCTGGGAGTTCTCGGGTGGCTCGAGGCCGGCGCATCTCCTTCCACGCCGCACGTGAGGTCGTGGCGATGAGCACCCCGCCGAAGGCTGGCGACACCGACACTCTCCCACCGATGTCGACACAGAGTGCGTTCACCGACACCCAACTCCGACCCATCTGCCGGATCGCCGTTCGAGCAGCCGCCGACGCCGTCGTCTGGCTCGGGAAGGTGTTCCTGTTCTTCGCAACAGTGGCCTTCGTCAGCGTCGCCGTCGCGCTGCTCGCGACAACGGCGGTGGGCGGCGGAGCATTGATTATCTCCGCGATGTTCTACCTCAGGTACGTACCCATCCGCCCGACACCGATGCTGTCCCACCACCAGTGAACTCACCCATGGACGCTACCCACCGCGCCGACGCCGACGCACCCACCCCAGCAAATCGCACCCTCGAGATCGGGTACCTCCCCGACGAGTTCGGCATCCTGTTACCCGACAGTTCCGGATTTTCCATCCGGAAGCAAGCCGGGATGAGCTGTCGGAAACTCCAACTCGACGGCCAGTTCCTCCCGCTCAAACGACCCCAGATCAACCGAGGCTTCCCCGACTGGTTCCCGCAGGACGACGACGCTCTCTCACCGGGCGACTCCCACCCGGTGACCAAGTACGACCTCGAAACCATTCCCGATCGGGATTACCACACTCTCCCCGACTGGGTGAAAGCACGCCCGCTCGTTGTGTTCCACAACTTCGAGGAGTTCTCCTACTGGCTGGACTCCGTGTGGTTCTACGGCCGCAACGACCTCATCGAGGAGGTCCGCAAGTGGAACTACGACCCGTCTGGCCATCTCCTCGACCGGACGATGACCGAGACGTGGGACAGCCTCGACGACATCTGGGCCGCCATCGAAGCGGAACTCGCCTTCACGTTCGACGAGTTCGACTACTTCGACCATGTCACCAGCTCAAAGAGCGACACCGACCTCCCGCTCGATCCCGACATCCACCAGACCCCGTGTGAGGGGGTCAAATGGATCACTCTCACCGGAAGCAAATACTACGACGGCAAGCCTCTCTGCCCATGGGCCGAGGAACTCAAAGGCGAGACGGTTATGCTGCTCTACCCCAACTGCGAATAACCGTCTTAGCGTCGCACACCTCTGTTTAGGGGTGGCCGGGAGGTATTTATGTACCTCGTTGGAGGTAGAAGGTGAACCATGATCCAGAGCAAGATAAGCCTCGTCCGTGTGAGTCGCTACGTTCCAATCATAGTCACAATCGCGCTGCTCGCGACGATCGGCCTCGCGATGACCGCCGCCCCTGCGTCCGCCGCCAACTACAGTGACGAACTCAACGACACCGAAGAAGAGATGCTCGCGACCACCAACGACACTCTCGACAACCACTCCGAACTGTCCGCTGAAGCGACTACCGAGCCCCTGACGGGCTGTTTCGCCGGTAGCGGTCACGCTCTCGATATCGGAAACGGATCGGCGACGATCGACGGCCTCGTTCATGCCTCCATCCTCACCGACCCGACCAACGGCAACGAGTTCGGCGTTGAACTCGCCGGCCAGATCAACGATGACGAAATCATCTCTCTCGCGGCTGGCGTCCGTCTGAGCCGCAGCGGCCTTCTCGAAGACGGGGTCAACCCGTTTGCCGCGTTCGACCTTTTGTACAACTACAATTTCCAGCTCCCGATGTTCTCCGGCATGATCGACCAGTCGACCTACACCGAGACCACGCCCCCGCTCACCTCCGCCGCTGGTGAGGTCGAGTGTTAGATGCGCTCAAGACCAACCCAGATCAGTAATACAGAACACGAGAACGAGAATCCAGAAGCTCGACGTCGACACCGAAACCAGCGCGAACTCCCTGCTGTCGGAATCGTGATGGCGTGGCTCTCGCTGGGCTTCACCAGCGTAGCGTATGGCGTCATCACCAATCCCAGCACCCCTTCGATCGGCAGTATCGGTATGCTCGGCGTGATTCTCTTTGGGCTCGCCACCGGACTCTGCTTGACGCTCGCCGTCGTTAGGCTGTTGCGAAGGGCTTGACTCACCCTCAACACGAACGACCGTCCGAAGCGAGATACCGCAGTAGAGCCCGAGAGTTTGTACATCCCGACTGAAATGGAGGAGAGAGATGACCACTCACCCACCCCCGACGACAAGAACATTTATCTTGTCTGTTAGTGACTCGCATAGTATGCCCATCAACCGACGGTATCGACGATCCTAATCCACACTCAATGAATCAACGGACACACCAACACACCACCCACACCCATGAGCATCACGACGAATCCAGAAAACGGAAGTACAGCGCCCCTGGGGCCGGCTGACCCCCTTGAGCAATACGACTTCACGACGGTCCTCACCGTCACCGGACAGGACAGTCCCGAACCAGCAACCTACGAACTCCACGCAACGAGGACGTACCGCACCATCCAAGACGTCACCGCCGTTTGGCCCGGCTGTTCCGACCTCGCGAACATCATCCGGCATTTCATCCACCGCCCGATCACCATCGAAGGCGACACCACGGAACCGACCCCTCGGCACGGTGTCGACATCTCGATCGTCTTCAAGGCCGGTACAGCAGGGCGGTTCCACCCGGTCGACATCCGTCTCGCCAACGTGAGCGTTGACCGCTTCGATATCGACCCCGGCTTCTGGCAGATCAACGATCGCCTGGAGCAAATCCTCACTGAGCAGACCGCCGGACTCGTCGCCACCCAGATCCCGTACCGTGGCCGCAAGTACGAGACCGAAACGCCGTTCGCTACGGAATAGGCCCCCAGTAGCGTTATATCGGCGCGCTCCGACTGCTACGATAATGACGGTGAGTAGCTAGCCCGTATGACAGAAGCACTAGAAGACGAACCTGAACCTGAACGGTGGGATGCCGCGCTTTCCGAGTCTGATCTGCGGAAGCGAGCCGACCTCGCTTGGAGCAGAGATTCGCAACTTAACAAGGCCGCCGAAGAGTTCTCGGAACTCTCAGCAGCGATCAACCGAAGCCTGAACGGACAACAGGAACGGGAAAGCCTTCTCCAAGAGCTCGTCGACGCGCGGGTGATGCTTTGGCAGTTGGAGTTGCTGTTCACCGACGAAGAGCTCACCGAGGAATTGGAAACCGTCCTCGACGACTTGGACCACCGACTGGAGCTGTTCGGGTAACATGTCTGACCGAGATACCGACCGCGACAGCCCGCCTGAGATGCCAGATCCACCCGACCATCCCGAGTGGAACGGTGTTGAAACGTGGTCGAGAGCCAACCTCCGGTACCCAGTCCCCGGCGGCTGGGATATCGACGATCATGGTCCGTTCCACACCACGTGGGTTCACCAAGACGGGGCCAAACTGACCCGCTCCTCGAAGCGGACCCCCGGCCCGAAGGACACCTTCGCGTTCAAACTTGACGGGACAGAGGTCCACCGCGTCGACACCGGCCCCAAGCGAACCGAGCTACGAGAACAGACCGTCTGGCTGTTAACCTTCTACGACGAGGACGAAGACATCGACACGCCGGAAGCGTTCGAGCACCGAGTCCGCGAGAAGCAGAACCGGTCGCTAGGTGACTTCGCATGAGCAACGACCCCGACGAGGCTAACGGCGTCACCATTCACACGACCAGCGGCGAAACACTCGACGTCCAACACGTGGTCCGGCACTTCGAGAAAGACTGGGCGTACGCGAGTCGGATCACCGACAGCGACACGGTCGAGACCAACCGTCTCGTCATCCAGACCGAGAACATCGTCGCGATCGACGCCAAGTACATCAAGCGGACAACAGTCCCCAAGATCCGCATCCACCACTCAGGCAACGGCGCGGATTTCGACCATATGGACGGCGACCTCGCGTTCGAACTCGATCCAGACGAGTAACGCCCACGAGGCTACGCCGGCACACCCACACCACTCCCGCGTGAAGCTCCAGAGGGGGTTTTTAACCCCCGTTTGGAGCGAGGGATATTCTCAAAGATGTATCCGAAACCCACCCAGTCCACCGGCCGAGCCGCCCCAGCCAGCCTTGAACCCCAGTTCACACTTCGAAACTGAATGGCCGAGCCAGCCCGACGAGTCACCTCCCTCGTGGACCCGATGTTCACGCTCGCGGTCATCCCCACCGGCATCCTCGCGAACCCCCGCTGTATCTCCGACCCTGAACAGCTCGCAAAGCACATCTGTACCGCGGCTGCGCCGGTTGACCGACGGCTCCGCATCGCTGGCGAGAAGATCAAGCATGTGGTCGTCGCCGGCCCCGCCTGTATCGCGACCGCCATCGACGAGATCACTCCAGCCTACGTTGAGGTGAGTTACAACCACGTTTCCTTCCGCCGCCACCTCGACGACGCTGGGGAGTCTGGAGACGGATTTCACATTCCATCCGTTGTCCGCGACGACCCGGTGGTCGGCGAGTACCTCGCCGGTCTCAACAAGCTCTCACGCGACTCCGTCGACGACCTCGACCTGAGCGACTACGAGGACCGAGCCCGCATTACCTCCGATGTTGTCCGCCATCTTGAGGCCGACCGCTTCTGTCGAGCCAACCAGAAAGCCGAGAGCAAGCGGTTCGAACAGATCACCAACGACTGGTTCGATATCCCGACCGCGAAGCACGCGCTCATCCTCGGCGACGGCGTGAACCCCCACGAACATATCGTTGACCACGCCAACGGCTCGAACGACTGGATCAAGTACCCGACCGGCTGTGACGGGATGGTCATCGACGAGACCATCGACGGATCTGGCAACGACGGACTCAGCTGGGTCCAGGCGGCCGTGTTCGACCCACGATTCCAGAAGCAGGTCGTCTACTCCCGCCTCTCCGACACGCAGAAACGCGAGATCCACCAGTGGCTGACCGAGACTGGCCGCCAGCACCTCTCGTTCCCGCAGTCCACCTCGACACCCACACACGCGAGCGCCACCGACGGGACCGCGTCTCCGACCGCCGAGACGGCCTCCCCGTGAGGAGAGTTTGTACGCCCCGACTGAAGTAGAGGGAGATATCTAATGAGAAGTCCACACGGAGACGGCCTCAGTCCCGGCGATATCGGTGATCCGGTCGCAGATGCGATCCGGAACGAACAGGCACACGCCGCGATGCCGAGCGCAGTCGAGCGGCATCGAACGCCCGAGTGCGACAACTGCGACGCCCAGAACGAGACCGTTGCGCGACGAAGCCTGATCGCCCCTGATTGTCTCGCGCTCCAGCAGCCGGATGTCCCGTACCGACTCCTCTGTGAGGACTGTGACGACGAGCGACCGTCCCTGCGCGAGAAACACCGGCAGCAGGCCCAGAAGCGAGTCGAGGCCGACTACCACGACGACCCCGTCGCGATCGCGGTGTACGAGTGCGGTCGGGCGACCTTCGTCACCGAGGAGCCAGCCGACGACGGCCACCCCCCACACATGCGAGCGCCCCCGGAAGCGCCGGTCCAGTGTGCCTGTGGCGAGCCGCTGGCCACTGTCGAGCTCGCCGACGAGGACGGGCAGTTCGCCGACGACGCTTAGACCCCCGAGAGCGCCCAGCGGGAGTATTTATACCCCCCGAGGGGGGTAGAGGGTGAAATAATATGAGTACACAAGACCCAACCGCAACAACCGCAGAGCCGACCGCAGACGCCAGCCACATCGACATCGTCGTCCCCGAGGGGTATACGTGGTTCTTCGTCCAACACGCTAGTACGGTCGTCGACAAGCTACTCGCAGACGAACTCGCGTGGCGCGATCCGAACGCGCAATACACTGACCGCTACAAGAACGGATCGTGGGACGGCTTTCACCGGATCTACAACAGTGAGCACAGCGGCGCTCCAATCGGGCTGCTCGGTCGGGCCGTTCAACTCCTAGAAGCGGAAGGCTACACCGTTGAGACGACCATCGAGGGCGACCGCTCGGGGGCGTCGATCGCGACCGAGTGGAACTTCCCGCACTCGCTCCGTGCGTACCAGCAGGAGGCCGTCGAAGCGAGTCTCGACAAACAGATGGGCGTCATCTCCATCCCGACGGGCGGCGGCAAGACCGTCGTCGCGCTCAACCTCATCCACACCGTCGAGCAGCAGGCGATCGTCCTCGTTCACACCAAGAACCTCCTGTACCAGTGGGCAGATCAGATCGAATCCGTCCTCGGCGTCGAGCCGGGGATCATCGGCGACGGCGAGTGGTCGGAAGGCCCGGTTACCGTCGCGACGATTCAGAGCCTCCTGTCGAACGACATCGGCGACCTCGACGGCCGCTACGGCGTCGCCATCTTCGACGAGTGTCATACGACCTCCGGAGCGAAGAAGATGCAACAAATCGGCCTCGAGTTCGACACCGAGTACCGGATTGGGCTGTCGGCCACCCCGTGGCGTGCGACGCCCGGTGAAGAACTCGAAATCGAAGCCGCGGTCGGTGAGTGTATCAGCGTCATCGACGCCGAGCAGCTCATCGACGAAGGGCATCTCGCGAAACCGGAGTTCCGGTTCGTCGACGCTGAGGGCCAGCGGACGGCGAAACCGGGAGAAGACTACCACGATGTCGTCCGTCACTGCCGTGAGCTCGCTCCCGTCCGAAACAGCACGGTCGCGGCGACTGCCGCCGACCTCGTCGACGAGGGCTACACCGTCCACGTCAGCGTCGACCGGATCAACCAGGGGAAACTGCTCGAGTACGCTCTCGATGCGTCGACGACGGCGGCTGACGTTCGCGAGGACATCATCGGCGACGGCGACGACACCCAGGCCCGTGCCGAGAAGGACGCCGCGATCGACACCCTCGACGCTATCAGCGAGTACAATGCCGTGTTCCTCCACGGCAGCGACATCAACGACGTCCGCCAGGAGGCGTTCGACCAGTTCCAAGCCGGCGAAATCGACATCCTGATCAGCACCCTGCTGAAGGAGGGCGTCGACATACCGGAAATCAGCGCAATCGTCCACGCAGAGGGTGGGAAATCCGAAATCGAGCGCATCCAGCGTGCCGGCCGTGCGCTTCGCCCGAGCAACGGTGACCACGCCGTCATCGCCGACGTTCGCGACCAGGGCAAGTACCTCTCAGACCACTTCGAGGAGCGCGTCGATATCCTCGACCAATACTACGGGGCCTACGGGCCGACTGGCGGGATCGATGAACGGATCGAGACGGTGGAAGCGTATCTCGAGGACAAAGGCGTCTTCACCGACCCGTGTTCGTTCGCCGTCCGTGAGGATGGGGCCGTCGAGATCGAACTAGACGGCTATATGCCGGGCAACGAGTTCAACACGTTCCGGAACGCCGTCCAGAACGCTTCCGGCATCCGCTATAACGGCGACGCGAATGTCGCCGCCCCGGACTGGGTAGAGCAGCTACCGACGCCGAACATGGCCTGACTACCAAGTCCCGACCTTGAACGTCCAGCGGAGCAGCCCGAACAGGATATCGTAGCCGTAGTACAACAGCAACAAGAACCCGCCGCCGGTCCCAATCGCATAGCCCAGAAGCGAACGGTCGCCCCGGCGCGAGCCAAGAAAGCTGAGCACCACTCCGATCATTAGGGCGCTCAGTCCAACGTAGAACACCGTCACATGGACGATTTCGAAGAGGTTGCCCATCAGATCATCGAGGACTGTCCCGTACGAATCCACCCGAGCGGCAAACGCCAAGTCGGCACCTGAGAGGACAACGGCCGAGGTAGCTGCTGCGCCCCCAGCGAACGCCCCAACGCCGACACAGGCCATCCCCACGAAAAGCAGCAGACGAACCGCCAGCGTACGCTTTTCGCGGGGTCGCATACCTGTACTCACTCGGATCTGGCTCTTGGCTCTTTCGGTCAATTCTAATGTCCAATCTCAACAACTTTCCAATCAGAACATCTATTCGAATCTTGAAAACCGCTTATATCCCCTTCGTCCGACGCTCTATTCAGTGATGAACCACCACACGTCGCAGGAGAATTTGTATTCTCCGTTTGAAATGAGAGGTAAAGATACTAATGTTCGAAATCGCACTAGCAGCTGCCAGCACCGTCGTAAAACCCATCTGTAGCCTTGGAGACTCGTCCGAATCGCTCGACGGTGTCGAAGAGCGAACCACGCTCCGTGACGTGATCACTCCGAGCGAGATCGCCCACCAGTTCGAAGGTGGCTGGGATGTCCAGTTCGAGATCACGCAGGGGCGTTCGGGCAGTCTCAACCAGGTCGCGACGATCACCCACAATCAACTCCCGACCGAGTACCGGCTCGAACCGACCGACACGTTCGACCCGAACGGAGAAGTGGCGGTCACCCGCCGTCAGTCTCCGTCCAGCGGTCGCGACGTTCTCAACACGGCCGAGACCCTCGGCGATGCGATCACGCTCCTCAGCCAGCGCCTCCGGGCCACGACGGTCCCGTCGCCGGTCGAGCAGCCCCAGACGGCCGAGCCCGCCACGCCGACCACCGCACCGAGCATCTAACCAGCGAGGAGGGGTCACCCCACCTCGTTCGATTGCTGCGAGCCGATACAGAACCCACAGAGCCGCGCGCATACCTACCCAGACATGAGCCAATACCCACTCAGCAAAACCGACGCTCGCGCTGTCAGAAGCGTCTCCCTGACCGAATCACACCACGGGCGACGACCCGCCCGCGAAGCACCGCTGGCCGCCGCTCACACCGACAACGGTACCTTGGCGCTCCACGTTGGAGCCGCCCCCGGCGAGACGCCGCCACTCGCCGACGTCGACCTGGAGACCGTATTCAACATCCAACTGGTCGACACCGACGGTGAGCCACTGACGAACCCGGAGTACCTCCTCGGCGTCGATCCCGTCTCTGAGGGGCACCTCCACCTCTTCACTGATAGCACGCTGTAACCACTACGCCATCTACACAATTCTCTCCTCTTATGGACGTACCTCACGCACCTCAGGCATCGAACCATGTTCAGCTCCAGTGGTGGAGCCGGAACCCGAACCGAGATATCGATATCCAAACTGCATGGCGACTCAGCGTCCCGATCGGCGCACCCGACTACCACTACGATAACGCCCGGCTCCACGAGCCCAGCGGGATCATCATCCTCTCGCGAAACGACCGACTCGTCACCGTCATCTACGCCGAGAACATTCGCGTTCGCGATAGCCACCTCGAATCCTGTTCCGATTGTGGTCACCGGTACGACCCAGAGCGCGACGACGGCGACTGCCACTGGTGTTCTGGTCCAGATCAGGCAATCATGTCCGCCGCGCAACCCGCAATGGCCTGACGGCCGGCGTCGACCAACAACATCTGGAGTCGCTCCTCCGAAAATCAACCGTCTACCACCAGCGAGCTGGTGGTTTTCTATCTCCCGAGTGAGATAGAGGAATTCAGAAAAATGCCATCATCCATCACCGTCGGCTGTGCGTCTTGTGGAACCGACATCGAGACCGAAATCGACGAAGACGGCACCGTCGACGCCTGCTTCGGAAACACGATCGTCGCTGACGAAGAGCTCGTCCTCGACGATGCCGAGGGCGTCGGCGAACACCTCGACCGGTCCATCCCAGAGGGTCATATCGCGATCGTCTACGCAGAATGTCCCGACTGCTGCCCGAACTGTGGTAGTAGCACCTCGAAGACAGCGACTCCGGCCTGACCCGTACACTCAAATACCATGTCCGCGAACACCGAATCTACAGCCCGGTCCAGCAGCCACACCACCATGGGAACATCAAACCGATCGCGCCCAGCATCTGGGACAGCCGACGCACAGCCTGAGGTACCTCTCCGGCTGGATACCTTCCGAACCCAAGACATCGATCTCACACCCCAGCAGGGAGAGGAAATCCTGCTTGAGATCTGGCGGATGACTCGAAACACTCGACTCATCGAAATCGAGTACGCCCACCGCGGCGGCGTCCAAGCGGATCTTCAGTTGTCGACTCACGCTTCGGAGGCGAACCAGAAGCGGCTGAAGCCGGCGACGGCCGCGGCCAAGTCGTTCATCAAGACCGTCCGGAAAGACCACCCGCTCAAACTCGCCTGCGGTCCCTGCGGTGAAGACCGGAAATAGCGCCACCCGCGACGTCGAGCGAACCGCCCCTGAATTCTACACCCAATCCGGGTGACAAAGCATGACAACCACTGATAGCGGCGAGATCATCGACACCAACGACACGGATCGGCGTCGGGCCGACTTACCGACTCCAGAAGTTCTGGAGACGCAATCACAACAATACCCAGAAGGCGCGATCGACGCAGTGCTGTACTGTCTCGGCTTTCAGGTATGGACCGAGCCAACCTCTCCAACTGAACAGGCCGAACAGGCTACGAAAGTGACCACGGGCATCTACGCAATAGTCTGTCTCACGAACGCACAGTTCGAAGAGCGACATCCGCTTAGTCCATCTCCGAATTGGGCACAGATCCGAAGTCACCGCGAACTCATCTTCGCTACCTGCTTCAATTGTCCCGAACTCTTCGAGACTCTGGAGTACGACACCCCAGACGACATGTTCGATGCTGTCGAAATCGGTCTCGAAGCGACTGGTTACCTGGATGCGGAATCTCCCCCGCGAGAGGCCCAGTTCGTCACCGAACTAGCGTTCCATCAGGACATTTCACAGCATAACCTCGAGTAGCTCCGTTCGCCGATGGGGACGAGAAAGCGTCTAAGCCCCATCAAGATATCTGAATAACAGAAGCGGAAACTCTTTTCATAGATGGCAGAGAAGATGTGCCTGTAAGCAAGCCACGCCGCGGGGTCGTAGCTCAAACGGCAGAGCACTCGGGGGGCAGTACGGCTCGTGCTCCACTTGGCTCGTGCGTACGGACGTGCGCCGCGCCCCGAGCGGTTCTGGGTTCAAGTCCCAGCGACCCTGTAACCGGTCTTCGCTCAGGCCACACGACCAAGCGGCGGGGAATACCAACCAAGAGAGCGCAGTGCGACCGGGTTTGGATTTTTAGACCATCTCTGTTTAGGTGCCCTCAACTGCCCGGTGCCCCCTACTGCCCGGACGGTCCAAGCTCGGGTGCCCCCAACAGCCGGTACTATCAGAATTCTGGTGCCCCTCGTTGCCCGGTGCCCCTCGTTGCCCGGTGCCCCTCGTTGCCCGGTGCCCCTCGTTGCCCGGTGCCCCTCGTTGCCCGGTGCCCCCCGTTGCCCGGTGCCCCCCGTTGCCCGGTGCCCTCAACTGCCCGGTGCCCTCAACTACCCGGTGCCCTCAACTACCCGACAACAGCCCCACTACCCTCGGATTGCCTCAGGGATTGAATATCGCCCTTACTGTTTCCAAAATTTTATCAGTTATCCGACTAAGTTTGGCATCGTACACTATGTATGACCTTACTGGCTTTCAACGTGACCTGTTGTACGTGACTGCTGGCCTCGAGGAACCGCATGGCCTCGCCCTCAAGGAAGAACTCGAAGACTACTACGAAAAGGAGATCCACCACGGCCGACTGTACCCCAATTTGGACACACTCGTCGAGAAAGGGCTTGTCGAAAAATCTGAGAAGGACAGACGGACCAACATGTATTCGCTCACCCGGAGAGGCCAGCGAGAAATTGAGGCCCGCCAGAAATGGGTCGATCAATACGTCGATCAGTAGCCGCGTTACCTACACGACCGACTGTTTTATCTATCCGACTTGGGTATCTTTTCACATGTCGGAAGACCGCCCATCAATCACCACTATACGGAAAGGATGCGATCGCCAGCCGGTAGCGTGGGGGGCGGACAACTGGAAAACAGACATCTCCGAGCAGTCAGCAACCTACGTTGAAAGCACAGCCGTTCACGGTCACCGCATTGCCGAAGGGCCTACTAACGGCCTCCAATCATGGTGGAAGCTCACCGAGAGCAACTCCCCATCTACGCTCACCGACTCGGTTGGCGGCCACCACGCCACACTCCACGGAGGCAACTTCGTGAATACCAGCCGGGGGACAGCAGTCTACTTTGACGGGAACGACCACGCCAGTGTCGAACTTCCTTTCACTCAGAGCTTCACGACATCCATCTGGGCTAAGTCCGGACCATCCAGTGGGTGGTCTGGATCTGGAGTGCTGCTTTCCGCTCGAGACGCGAACGGGTTCATCATCCATCCGCGAGATGGAAGCCGCGAATGGGGTGGGTACGTTCTAGACACAACCGACAACTCGCACCACCAGATTGCCGATGACCACCCCATCTCGAACATTGATGTGTGGCACCAGTACGCGATTACATATGACCACGAGTCCGGGGTCGCAATATCATATTTTGATGGCGCGAAACAGGGAGCCACAACACTCCAGATTCCGCGAGAGGAAGCCACGATCACGACGTACTTCGGCCGCGACACAGGGGGCCACCAGGACCGCTACTACGTGGGCTACCTCAGTGAAGCTCGGTACTATTCGCGGGCGCTTTCGAGTACCGAAATAGAGTCACTCTACACAGCAACCAACAAATGAGCAACCAAGGGAAATTCACCACCAACCGGAAGACACCTGCTGAGGTAGTCGCATGGGGAAGTGCAGGTTGGGAAGACGATCTCGACGACCATTCAAACATCACCATCTCCCAGGGCCGGATCAAGCCCCAAGTACACACCCGCCCCCCGAGCGGGATCACCCACTGGACATTCAACGATTCAGAAACCCAGGACACCACTATATCCGATGTCTGGGGCGACCACAACGGCACATTACACTCAGTTACAACCAGCGTCGAGGGGCGGTCCTCTGACGCATATTCGTTCGATGGCTCAGGATTCATAGAGTTCGATCGCGATATCCTCTCCGAATTATCTCAAACCAGTTTCTCAATTGCCATCCGTGTCTACCGTACAGGGCCTGGGGCAATAATCGGGTTCATCTCCGACAACCACGACGACTACATCCTCCTCAGACAGAGATCTGACTATCCAAACTTCCGGCTCAGCAACCAATTAGAATTGGACACCCCTTGGGCTACATACACGGATCGGTGGGTCGACATTATCCTCGTGTTTAGCATCGAAACTGACTCTCTAACGCTCTACATCGAAAACGAACAAGTCGATGAAACCACGATTACAAACGCTCTCCCCCTCGATTTAACGAACGAGAGAGCAAGCATTGGTCGAGATCCCCGGTCCTATGACCGAGGCTTTCACGGCCGCATTTCGGACCTACGCTTCTACAATAAGGCAATCACCCAAGACGAAGTAGACCGCCTATACCACACCGGATCGATAATCCCCTAACCCCCGAGACGAAACGCGGTTACCTTGTTTCACCGGTACTGTCCCTTTTGAACAATTATGTACAACCGTCTGATTATACGCCATTCTTTCGTACAATCATTTGACATGGGTGGAAAAATCCCAGTAACCGAGGAAAATGCTTATATCCCCTGTCTGTGGAGGTGGTAGTACGTGGTCTAGAACCACGAGAAACCAACTATGAACCGACGCAACTTCGTTATCGGTGCTGGCGGCGCTATCACCGCGGGAACAGTCGGCTCGCTTGCGTTCACGCAGGCGACCGTCGAGCGCAATCTGGATGTTCAGGTTGTCACGGACGACTCGGCCGACGCGGCCCTGCGGTTCCAGTCCAACGACGGTACGACGATCACGGACGACGGACAGATCGCAATCAACGGAATCTCGGAGCACAACGGCGGCGGCGACGCCTACCTCACCCCGAACGGTGAGTTCACCTTCGGCGACGTCGCGAGCCCCTCGACGAACAACGCCTTCACGATGACCAACCAGCTCACCTCCGAGCGCACCTTCGACATCTCGATCGCGAACCTCGCGACGACCGACGTCGACTTCGTCATCAAGCTGTTCGACGACACGGGAGCGGAACTCGGTCAGGTCAACGGCGAGACCGACCTCACGGGCATGGCCCTTACCTCAGGCCAGACTGTCTACGGTGTCATCGAGATCCACACCGGACCCGACGACTCCAACGTCACTGGCGACGTGACGATCTCGGCCTCCGCGTAATCCAACTCGAAACTGGTCTAGAGTCACTACTAATCACCCGCCACACCCTCACAAAATATAGGATGAAATGAACCGACGAAACTTCTTACTCGGCTCAGCAGGCGCTCTCGGAACCGTTACCGTCGGGTCCGTCGCGTATACGTCTGCAACGGCGGCGCGCACTGTCGATGTTCGTGTCGAAGCGGACGACAGCGCAAGCGCAGCCCTGCGACTTGAGCCGGGTCCAGCAGGAGGCACCGACATTCGCGGGTCGCAATTAGTTGTGACCGGTGAAGCAGACGATAAGTACACAACACCGGACGGATCGTTCGTCTTCGGTGATGGGACCGACCCAACTAACGTGTACGCATTCCGGATGACGAACAACCTCACAGAACAGCGTGAGTACGCCCTCACGTCCTACGTCGAGCCCGAGACCGCCGGAGTAGGCGTGAGCCTCTTCGACATCAACGGGAACGAACTCGGGTCTTCTGCTGGAGCGATCACCGCAGTCAGCTCGGACCTGATCGTCATGGAGACCACGGCGTCCCTTCCGGGGAATACCGGAATCGACATCACCGTCTATGAAGATACCGACCCAAACGATGACGCCGCCCCGGTCAACGAAGAACTTGTTGCGCTTGATGACGGTACCAACACCTACGAGCTCCAAAACATCGACTTCGACGACGGAAACGAACTCTGGTTCGAAGCAGAGTTCACAACCGACGACACCATCGAAGAAGACCCCTCCCTCAGCGAAGTAACCCTTCGCAACGACGGAGGCGATGAAATCCAGTCTGTCGACAACACTGGTGAGGTCGTTGTTCTTGACCCCGGCCAGGTCGCATACGCGATCCTAGCCATCGAGACGTCAACCGATGATACGGATATCTCCGGCATCGTCGAGATCTCGTCATCGGCGAACGAAGACTTCAGCTAGACGGTCTTACAATGGGACGTGTAGAATCGGTGCTGACCGGTTTCGCGCTCCTATTCCTACTCATAACCACACTTAGCCTCGTAGCCCCAGCTGGGACCATGCCCGTCGTCTTCACGTCGCCCATCAGCGACAGCATGACCCCGACAATCACCCAAGACGACTTCCTCGTTGTGACTGCCGGGGATGTCGAAGTCGGTGATGCGATCCTGTTCGAAACGTCACAGCATAACCGCAACGTCCTCCACCGGATCGTCGACACTACCGAGGACGGTCAGTACATCACCCAAGGCGACGCTAACGATCTCACGGATCAGCAAGATGGGTTCGAACCGGTTAGTGACGACGACATCTACGGTTCGGTCATGACGCTTGGAGGGTCAACAACTGTATCAGTACCAATCATCGGTGCGATCCTCTCGAACCCCACCACGGTCATCTCGATGTGGGTTGTAATTTCGCTCATCGGCTTCGCGCCCACCATCTTCGGAGATAACCAACGGACTTCCCTATCTGTCCCCGTTGAACGGGGCTCATCAGACCGGAAGATCGTCATCGGCGTCGCCATCTGTACGATGCTTCTACTCCCGGTCGCAATACTGGGGACTCCCGTTACCGAGGGTGCAACCATCATCTCATCCGAATCGGTCAACCCAGAAGACGATACTCAACGAACAGCTGCTATCGGCCACTCAACGACCCAGGAGGTGATTCTCACCAGCGACTCCCTCGTCGGGATGACCCAATCTGCTCACTTAGAAGGCGATCTCCGTCTAGAGGAAGTCCAAAGCTCACCAATACGACCGGAGACAACAGTCTTCGTCAGCAACCCACCCCGGAAAAGCCCAACAGCGGACATCGCTCAGATCACCCTCTATGCGTACCCGAGCACACTCCCACAATCGACCTTACAGACGCTCGCGAACACCCACCCAGTTCTCGCAGCGTTAGCAAGCAGCGGCGTGATTGCTTTCATCCTCTCAGCGTCCGCCTTCATATTCATCAATCCACACCGGATCACCCGGCAGAAGAAGGCCACTATCTATGAAAACAGACGCTGACACTACAGAACTGACAAGCAGGTTTATGACCCGCTCCTGTGACCACTTTGATAGTCGACTAGAGACATGAGCGAGCATCCATATCACCTCAAATGTAAATGGGCGATCGCAGCCCACGCACGAGCCATCATCGCAGTGAGCATCCTTATCTGCGTCCTCACAAGTCTCATCGTCCTCACCGGCTTTGTGACCCCGGCCAGTGCATACAGCCCAGCAACACTCCTTGCTGAAGAAGAACCAGAGCCCCCGGAAATCGACCACTTGGTCGATCAAACTCAGGAGGTTTCGACGACGGTCGACACGTCCACCTCCGCATACACCGAGGGAGAACGACTCACCAATACGAACACGTATCCGATAGACGCAGCCGGAGACATACGGTTTACAGCGTCCGCTGTTGGGACCGAAACGACCCTCACCAAACACCGGGTGCTACTCCAATACGAAGCCACGGTCAACGGCGAAGAAGCCGCCTTCTGGACCGAGACCTCGACTCTTGAAGAGACCACCATCGATGACTACGAAGAAGGCGAGACCGCCTCCATTCGCTCGCTGATCGATATCGATGATGTCCACGAACAGATCCAGGAGTACGACAACGAACTCGGGCAGGATGCGTCCCTGAGTGTCTACACTATCATCGAAACGGACTACTCCTACGAGAGCTCAGAGTCCCGGATCAGCGACGACGAGCCCGTCATCGCCACCGCCACCGCGAAACACAAACAGGAGATCGTATTCGGAAATACCGTCTTCACGATCCCGACCTCCACAGACACTACCTCAACCACTACCGGCGGGCTCTCCCAGTCAACAGACTCTGAGGGCGGTCTCACGAACATCACATCGGCCTTCCTCTTTCTCATCAGCGGAGCGAGTGCCGGCTACTGCTACCGTCACAGAGACGATTACGACGCCGAGATACTCGAAATGAGACTCGAGGAAGTCCAAAACCAAAACTGGATCACGGTCGTCGACAAGTTCGACAGTTCGGACGCCAGATCGACATCCGCGGTCGGGTCTCTCAAAGACATCATCAACCTCGCGATCGACAAGGGAGACCGTGCCGTGTACTGCTACGATCAGCAACTGTTCGTCTTCGTCGACGGAGACACTGAGTATATCTACAGCCCCCCCGAACCACCTCTCGTCGCAGAGAACATCGATATCACCGAACTAGAATCTACCACGTCCCGAAGCCAAGCTCACAACGGGGAGGAAGACGGGGTGTTCATTTGGGAGGACAGCAGCACCGACACAGCCGAGGTGCCTCAAGAGGAAGCAGTCCCGCCCACAAACGGCCATGATGACCCGTCAGTCATCCCAGCGGGAAAGTCCAAGAACCCCACAGCGGACGCCATCGACGAGATCTGGATTAAGAAATGAACCGGAGACAGGCCGACTCGAAGACTAGCCCACACATCTACATCAGCGTATTCGCACTCCTGACCGGCGCTCTCCTCTTTGGGCTCATCGGGGCTGAAGCGATGACAACGTCTGATATCACTCGCCAGTCGGAGGTAAACCTAGTCCAAACTGACAGCCAAGACGCCATCATCGGCATCTCTCCACAGACTTCGATCCAGGAGAACACGACCAACCAAGAGTTCGCCACGATCTCGAATCACCAATCCACGGCCGGTGACTACACCATTACCCTCGACCCAGCTGTGGCTGAGAGCGTCTCATTCCGCTCTACGCTCGCGACCAGCGTTTCACCCGATGGATCCACAGCCACAACCACCCTCAGCAGCGGCGAAGCGGTGACTCTCTACGTCGACGTAGAACCAACCGCGTCTCAGGACATCGCCACCGCGAGCTTCACAGTAGACGGTGTCGGTGACGGGAAGAATCTCAAGCTCTCAGTCACCAACGACGGCCCAACCGTCACCACCGCGTGACCTCCCACGCGATATCACCTGCCCCACCTCTGTCAAATTCAGTACACACCACACCCGAGAGAAACGGCTTTAACAGAGTGTTGAGTCGGAATTCGTATGGCGGAAGATCTACCGTGGATGAGGAGCAACCCGAAGGCCGTAACCGGCGACGAAGAGGTGCTCTTCCGAGAAGAACAGGAAGAATGGGACGCCTCTATCGAGGAATCGAGATCCCTCTTCTTCTTCGACCAAATCGCAACGACGATCGGCCCTCCTGTCAAGACGAAGACCGAGACTCTCGACGTCGTCGGTCAACAGGAAGGCGGCCCGATAATTCTCATGGGGCTCGACTCAGAGCAGGAACCAAACAACAGCAACCACGGCCCACCGGAGGAACACGCTTCGATGGTCGCGTCGATGCTTGAAAACGTCACCAACGGCAACGACGGGATCATCGTTCTCGGAGCTGCTGACAACGGCGACGACGTCGTCAAATACTGGCGCGGCGACGTGGGCAATGACCCACAGGTCGACGAAGAGGTCACCTTCATCTCTGGGGCCGACAACATCCGAAATGTCGACTTCACCGACTACGCGATGATCGGTATCCCGAGCAGCAATAACCAAATCAATGGAGGTACCGCCCTAACGAGTTCAGAGAACCGCGCACTCATCGATCGCCAATTCGACATCGCCATGTTCGTGAACGAAGGCGGCGCACTCCTGGGCAAGACTCAGCACGGCTTCTCTGACAGTGAATCGTGGGAGTACATCAGCCCGCTCGCAAACATCAGCGCCAGTCAGGACAGTTTCGACAGTATCACTGTCACGGACGCAGGCAAGCATCTCGGTCTCACCCAAAACGGCATGGACGGCTGGTGCTGTTACCATGAGCGTCTCCATGAGGACAGCGTCCCAGACTTCCTCGACGTTCTCATCCGCAAGGGCGGATCATCTGGCCCACCGGCAGCAATCGGCGGCCACGACGTCATCATCGAGCCCGCAGTCCGCGTCGAGAGTACCGGCCCAACCACTGTCGAGGCAGAGACTGTAGTCCAATACAAGATCACGCTCGATAACGCGCTAAACAACCACGAGCGGAACGTCGACCTCCTCTTCCGCGTCACCCGAGACGGGGGCATCCAAGAGGGCGACATCACTCTCACGGATGGAACCGCAACCGCCGACGGCTCGGCGCTCACCAGTGTGATCACTGATGAACCGATCGCCCTCTCGAGCGGCGTCAGCGAAGAATTCACCACGACGCTCTCGTTCAACACCCACGACACCTACCATGTCGAGATCGACGCTCTCGACGCCGACACAGGTGAAGTCCCAGCTCGGCTCCCGTTCGATGTCACGTCCATCGACCGACGCCACATCGAGAAGTAGTCTCCCCTGCTGGTTCTTTTGGAACAGCCTAATGCCGTTTCACGCCCGACCGTAGGTCAGCGATCGCCACACCCACTCAGCAGGCCCGTACCGGAATCTCTGGAGCCACAGAACGGATAACACCACTTGGACCACCCAAATCAAGAGAACGATGCCCATCTGCTCCACGCGGCTCACCTGTCCGAATAAGGCAAGCCCATGTCCGTAGAAGATCGTCGTCGCGACGACCGTCTGAAGCAGATAGTTGCTCAGTGCGGTTCGGCCAACAGACGACAAAGCCTTCTCGACACGCCCACCAGCCCACCGCCGACAGAACAGCATAACGACGCCCACATACGAGATAGAGACGAGGATGCTTCCCCAGTAGTTGAACAGCCCCCAGGAAAACCCAGCCACGCTCCCCCAGTCGTGATAGTGGAGGTACGCGACACCCGCGACCGTGATCGTGATGCCCGCAGTGAAACACCCAGCAACCAATTTGATGTACTCTTCCGAGCTCCGCTCATTCGAGAGTACACCCCAACGGAACAGGGCCATCCCCAACAGCATCGCACCAGAATACCGCCATCCCGCCCGGTCCACAACCGCAATCGTCTGTGAGTACACGTTCGAACCGAACCGATCAGCAGCCAGCGCCGACCAACTACCCTGATGGACAGCAATCTCCTGTTGGAGTTCTTCGGGCGTTGTAGTCCAATACCCCAATTCCATCCCGTGATCCAGCATCATCACCGTCTCTACCTGCTGGATGAACGGAACCGAGAGGAGAACCACCGCCGCAACCACAAGCCGCTCCGCAGGCCAGTTATACGCTAAAACGACCACCAACGAGCACAGTGCGTACGTGACCAAGATGTCACCATCCCAGAGAAGATACGCATGAGCCAGCCCGATGACTAAGAGCCAGAACGTTCGCTTGTAGTGGAGCTTCAGCGCCGGCTCTCCCTTCGATTGCTTGGAAGAGACGAACAGGAGCACACCAGCGCCGAAAAGCATCGAGAACAGTACGATAAACTTCTGCTCGACGAAGACGTGGCTTAGCAACCACACGATGTAGTTCGCGCCTTCAAACCCACCGTACGTAGCGGGGTTGATCCTCGCGATCGACGGCATCGAGATCGACTGAATATTGATGACGAGTATCCCGAGGATGGCCACGCCTCGGAGAACGTCGAGACTGATGATCCGATCTTCTGGAGTTGTCGGGGCCGCACTAGAGCTCACAGTTGGGAGAGGATATGGACCCCCCGGTAATGAACCCACCCCTCAGATAGAGAATTTGTATCCCCCGAAGGTAGGTGAAGGTCGGTGACTCTGAGAGTTGCCGATCAAGAGGACTAATACCATGAGACGCTCACGCCCATTCCTGCCGCGGACGTACAGTACGGACACGCTCGATGATGAACTGGGGATCACCTCCACGCCGAACGACCGATCCATACACACTCTGTTCGCCATCCTGATCAACGACATCGACAGGCGCTCCAATATGAGCCAGTCGCTGAAAGACGAGGTTCTCACGGGCCTCGGGGAAGCATGGATGTACACGCTCGAACAACAGGAAGGCGAGAAAACCATCGACGTCGAATCCACCCAGCACGGTGTCTCCACCGACCTGACCACTCACGAAGAGACCCGTCCGTCGCCGACGGGCCACGCCCGAGCCGACGACTAGCCCCATGCCCCGGACGAAGTACCGGAAGGAGATCACTGCTGACCCAGCTCACCCATCCGGAAACGACCACTACGCGATCGGCATCTCCCCGCCGACTGCTAGCGATACCACCTACTGCCGGGTCCGGGTTGAGGGGAAAAGTTGGGGCCGGTCTGGTCGAAAGTTCGAGACCCGCAGCGAGGCGATCGGCTACATCCGGCAGACGCTGGACGACCTCGAGGAGAAGTCTCTCGACGACAAATACCGAGGGAGCATCAACTACTACCCAGAACCACCCAAACCGTCGAACACACGCTACGTTGTCCACCCGGATTATGAAGGCGAAATCGGCCCTCGCGAGATCTGGGGAGATGCGACACTCGGCTCATTCGGCGTCGCTTCCCAGTCACGGCTCGAAGAAAAACCGTGGTACCAGGTACGAGACGCATACGCCGACTGGGGCAAGCCACTCGGCGAGGGAGATACCGTACTCCAGCTGTTCGGAGAGCGGCATACTCAGTATGCCTTCTGGTGGTTCACCGTTTCTGATGGCTCAGTTCAGATGATCGAATACCAGTTTGGGAGGCCGTCTGTCACAGTGTCCGAATCCTCTTGGACGACTGTAACGCGCTGCGCCGGAGGCATCGGGCTTACCAGAGCCAAACCTCTGGACCGCCGCCACCTCCCAGCCGACCGTACCCCATTCAGAGTCGGCCACTCCGACGAGGCGATCGTAGAGTGGCTACAACAACATCCCCCAGAACCGCCAGAAACCGTTCGACCAGACTAACGCCGTGGTGTAGATGCTACGTCCCCACACCGCCCGATGAAAATTTGCCGATACGTATAAGCACGAATCGGAGGAACGTATCCGTAAGTACCGCCTCAACGTGAGTTCAAGCAGGAAGACAACCGAGCTATCCAAAGATAACCCCGATGGCCCCTAAGACCGACACCAGCCTCAAGAGCACAGACATCGCGAACACCACGCAGCTCCTCCAAGCGCCGATGTCTCAAGTCGAGTGCGGAAGGGCTGTCCTCGTCCGGCGGAATGAAGCAGACAAAATCGTCCAGCACGCCGGCCGCGTTACCAAGCGATCGCACCCGTTCATTACCTTACGGCAGGCCTCACACACCGTCGATGTCAACCTCACGGAACACGACTGGGAACTAGCCGATTGGATCCCTATCCGCTCACCCACAGAACGGATGCTCATCAAACAAGAGTGGGAGAAATAGCCAGTCACCAGCCAACGGCCGCGTCACTCCTGAATCTGGACCATCCACGTCGTTGCGCCCGAATACCCCCACTTCTCGATACACAACACACCGGAAGCGTCAGCCAAGGTACGCATGTTATGCCCGACACTCTTCGATGACAGGTCGAGGTCCTTCGCAATCAGTCGCGATTTGAAATACGCGACGCCGTCGGCTTCGTCCAACAGATACTCCTCCAACTGGCGCTCGGTCTCGTTCAGATCCGGGCTGCTGCCGACAGATGTTGCTTCTACGGACACATTCGGGAGTTTTTCCCTTCCGTAATAAGTGTCTCTATATTGAACACCGAGACAGTTATTGATGAAAACAGATATGAGACCCCACAGTTTTTAGTACGACTCTTTCGTAGTGTGTTCCATGCGAGAATACACAATTCACCGCGTCGACGAAGCCGGAAAGCAGATCCCGGCAGACGAAGACGCGCAATTCGACCCACGCCTCTTCGAGCAGTCAATTCACGGGTTACAGTCTCTCGTCATGGACATCACCCGAATCGACGATCGCCAAGGCTTCGATGCTGACGATGACGAACCGGAGTACAGGGCGGAACACGAGCTGGACACCGAAGACGGCCAAGAAGTCATCCACATCGACCCCGAATCGATGCTCCATGACGCCATCTTCATGATCAACCCCGAGTGGGACGTCAGCGTCGTCACCGATCGCCTCCACGAATTCGGCTACGGTATCCGGACGAGCGTCGATTGCGGCGGTGGCGTCCTCGTCTATGCCGACCTCTTCGTCCAGAACGGCGCGTTCCGCTGGGGGCGAGTGGGTCACACCGATATCGTCGACGACGCAGGTGACGGGTTCGAGGTTGACCATATCGACCGTCACACAAGCAGCCGGGTTGCTACCCACCTCATCCGCGAACTAGAGAATAGCGTGCGGACAGGCTACGCGACGACTGTCGATAGCGCGGCAACCGCTTTCGACTTCATCGCGACCAAAACGGACATCCCACCGAGCGGACGGCGACCGCCGGGTTCGCGAGAGCTCCGAGAGACAGCATGGCAGAAGACCTGGGCCGAAGCGAGAGGCAAGACACAGCAGACGGTGAGCGACAACGTGCGCTCCGCTCGAAGCGATCTCCGTGGCCGTCTCGACAATCCATCGCTCGGCTCTCGGGGTCCGGCTCTCGAACAGATTGATCCAGACGGCGACGAACCCGGAGCGATCCGACTCGTCTAACCGCTCATCCGTCGATCGTCCCAGTCTCGTATAGCCCCACTGCCTCACTCGGGGACAACACCTTGTCGTAGACTCGGACATCTTTCAGAAAGCCACTCAGAAACTCTTGTATCGGGCCTCCAGATGCGTCCTTTTCTCTCGTACCGATGTACGAGTATGTCGTATAACCGTATTTGGACGTATCCAACTCTCCGGTGAGTTGCTGAGACGCAATCTCAGATCCATCTACGTACATTCGAACGTACCCATCACCGTAGACGCCGAGGAGGTGGTGTCGTGTATCCCACGCAAACGTCTGATCAGGGTATTCCCACGGTTGGCCGGCCGTCCCTCGATCGTGCTCTGTCGTGATATCGAAATACGGCTCCCAAGAGCCCGACCCGTGACCGTAGATCACCAAATTGAACGGCTGATACGTCCCTGCCGATAGGACTCTATCATACGACGATTCGCCGTGATGCGTTGGCTTCACCCAGGCAGATACCGACATTTCAGGACCGGCAAGCTGTACCTGGGGGAGAGCGATATAGTCCTCGCTGCCAGCGTTAAACCACGCGCCGTCACGGAGTTCAGAGTCAGACGTGAACGAAGCACCCCTGTTCACCCCATCATGCTCGCCCCACACGTCCTCAACGGTCTCTTCAAGCGGCCACCGTGCGACACCGCTTGCTGGAGGCCCACCGTATTTTGTCCCCCTGAACCGGATCCCGTCGCCTTCGAGATCGACCGAGGACAAATCACCAGACTCCCAATCAGCGGCGGTGGCCCATGAGGCATTCTCAGGGACAACGCGCCTACTGGTGTATGTTCCTCGGTCGATACCCATACACGCCGATACAAAGGCGTCTTAAAAAGCAGTTCCGGTCAAGTAACCACTCGATGCTGCCTACCGCCTCATCTGCCAGACCTTCCAGTCGTCGCCGTCCGTCCGGACCTCAAGTGTAACTTCGCTCCGCCGGACAACACCCTCCTCTCCCGTGAGAACGAGGAAGAACGCAACCACGGCACTCGAATCACCCTCCTCGACCAGCTCAACATCTTCGAGTTCGTGCGTATACGCTTCGAATGACGACACCACTTCGTCAGTGTACATTGGCGCGGGGCTCTCAGGATGGAGCAGCCCATTTGCCATCTCAAGGTCTGGCGCGTAGAGAGCATCGTAGAACGTCTCTACAACCGTGACGGGGTCGTTACTCTCTAACGTCACCTTCGCCTCGTCATCCGCTTCTTCGGGTGACGGATCAGTCGCTTGTTCCCCCACGTCACTGTCGTTTTCTTCGCTGGTTTCACCACTTTGACCACCCTGATCGGGGGCCTCATCGCGCTCTGGCTGATTATCTGAACCGCTCCCTGGAAGCACATCGCTCCCCCCGATGCCCAAACAGCCGGACAGAGAAGCAGCAAACCCGATACTAGATGCTAGAAATACCCGTCGGCGCATGATTCGTTCATATCGTACATTGACACACCTCTATCTGAATCTTTCGGCGTGATGGCCGTTACAGAGAGATAATCGGACGGTACACTTTTATCGGTTCTCTGGGACTCTCCTGTAGAGGCAAATGAGCGAACCAGAACATGCGGCCAGCAGCGCAGAGGACACTCCAGAGAGTCCGGACACCACCGAAGCAGAGACCGACAGCCCACAGCTGTCTGATGACGAGAAGCTCGCGAATCTCTCCAAGCTCACTGGGAAGGACCCGATCAAGAAGCCGCCCAAGCTTTCGTTCCGAGCGTCTGCGGCGATCGCTCCAACCAGCAGCGCAGTCGACTTATTCGAGGGGTACGAGGCTGTCACGTACATTTTCGACGATGACGAGAACACACTCTGGATCGTCCCCCTCAACGAGTACGACGAAGACGATTCCTCGAAGAAGAGCATCAGCAATGACCCCCAAGATGGCTTCAACGCTCGCGCCCTGTACGAGCGACTCGACCTGAACTACGAGAAGGCCCGACGCTTCACATGTGAGTGGGTCGATGAACATGAAGCCGTCAAGGTCGACATGGACCAGACTCCCGAAAAGCACGGATAACGCAGCGAGCAGCCAGCCCCACCGACCAGTCACATCCATGATCCTCTCAGACACCGACATCCTACATCGGTTAGAACAGGGCGACCTCGTGATCGACCCGCTAACCGACATCGACCAGCAAGTCCAACCATGTAGCGTCGACCTCCGGCTGGGCAGTACGTTTCTGGAGTTTAACCGAACCCAGATCCCCTGTATCCACCCAAACAACGTCGATGAAGTGAACCAGTACGTCTCCGAAACCCACGTCGACAACGACAGTGAGTTCATCCTTCATCCCGGTGAGTTCGCCCTCGCAACAACCATCGAATCGGTCACTGTCCCCGACGATCTCGTCGGGCACGTCGAGGGGCGGTCCTCGCTCGGGCGGCTTGCGATAATCATCCACGCCACGGCAGGCCTCGCGGATGCCGGGTACTCGGGGCAGATCACCCTCGAACTCTCAAACCTCGGCGCTGCGCCAGTCGCACTGACGCCGGGTATGCGGATCTCGCAGATCACGTTTACTCAGATGACGTCGCCTGCCGAGAGGCCGTACGGCTCAGAGCGCGGGTCGAAATATCAGGGCCAGTCCGGCCCCGAGCCATCTCGCATCGGCGACGACCCTGAGTTCACCGCGTAACATGCCCCTGTTCGACCTCATCGCCGAATCGCTCTCTCAACCGGGCGTCGAGGCGTTTTCGATCTTCGCCCTCATGGCAGGCGCAGCTACCCTTGCTGAGTTTGACCGCCTGAAAGCCCACACTCTTGCGCTCGGTTGGACCATCGTCCCGCTGGCGTGGGGTGGTTTACTCCTTACAGAGACAGGGTCGCTGGGTCTCGCATTCGTTGGGGCAGCCTCGCTTTGGTTTCTCCCCGGTCTCGGATTCGTTCTTCCCGTACTTCTCCTACTTCTGATCCCAATCCAGGTTTACTATCGGGCTTCCCAACCCGCGTAAAGCAGCGATTCGGACACCTTCATTACCCTCGCCACCTGATCTCTGAGCATGGAAGGACTCCACGACACCTATCACGCCGCTCTCCAGCACGGTCACGTCGTCCCTGACGACGATGACTACGTCGTCGGTGTCGTCCGCGAGCCGATGTACGGCATCCAGGCCCACCTCGACACCAACATCACCGCCCTCGCCCCACCGCGTGACCTCCTCACCGAGTTCAAGGAACTCGCCGACGAGATTGGCCACAACGACGCGATCGACGCCTGCGACTTCGAGCAGCGATACCGCGCTCACCTCGAGGGCGACACCCAGCGTCGGGCGATGCGAGATATCCTCTCGATGCTCCCCGAAACCGCCGTCTACCTCGTGTGCTACGAGAATACCGACGACAAGATCTGTCACCGGACGTATCTCAAAGACGAACTCGAGCAGCTTGCTGACGCCACTGCGTGAGGTGGTTTTTGCTCTCCGGGGAGAGTGAGAGATATGGTTGGACAATCCAAAGACGAACGGGGTTGCTAGCCGATGACCTACATGAAATCGGTGATCTTCCGATGCGACGGTGAAGGATGCCCGAAAACAACGGGCTACGCATGTTGGACCGCCACCAGAGAGCGAGAGAAGGCCCGCGAAGACGGATGGACAAACCGTGGGAGCGAAGACTACTGTCCAGACTGTAGTGAAAATGACAACTAATGCATCTAACAACGGAGAATCAAGCGATGCTGAACAGCAGGACGCCGAGGGATTCGCAGAACTCACAGCGATGGAGGAGGAGATGGAAGCCGAAAAACGAGAGGCATTAGAGGAGATAGCGAAGTTCTCCGTCAGCCCCCCTTCAGAGCTCTCCCGGTATCAAGACCGGTTCGCTGACGGACTCCCCAGTGATTTCAGACCGGAAGTCGTGGAGTTCTTCGATACCCGGAACCGCCTTTCCCATTGGTTCCCCCGCTTAGAGCCGCTCAATATCCCAACCATCGACACCCAGATCCTCGAATTGGAGGGTGGGGGTGGGGGAGAGTTCCTCGAGGAGGAAGAGATCGACCCGATCGGCATCATCATGACTGAAGACCCCGAGCCGGTCTTCAAATTCTTCGGTCAGCCAGACTTCAGCGTGATTACCTCCTTCGTGGAGAATACCGACAACAAGCAGGCATTCCTCCGAAGTGACTACAAATCCGCAACAAACCTCGGAGACGGGAACCACATCGAGGTCAACTCACGGGCCGAAATCGTGAGGACGGTCATGCACCAGCTCCAGGATCGGCTCATGGCTGAGATGCCACCATTCACCCCACTTCCCATCCGCGAACACCTCGATTTAGACTTTTACCCAGACGGCCGCTACACCCTCCACCCCGAAGTCCGGTTCTTCATCGCTGATGGCGAAGTGCTGTATCATTTTCCCCGCGTCGACAAGGAGACGTTCGCGAGAGCAACTGATGGGGCCGCACACTACGAGCGCGTGATCGACGCCATCGACGATAACATTGACCAGTTGTACGAGTGGGCGTCCCGAGCCGCCCAAGAGTTCGACGACGCCTCTTGGTCACTCGACTTCGTGATGGACACCGACGACAACTGGTTCGCAACGGATATGGCGCTCAACACGCTCTATTACAGCTCGGAAAAGAACCGCTGGCACAACCTGAGTGAGCACGATACGGGGAGTCCATACAACCTCGAAGAACAGGTCGGTGATACCTTCCCGGAACCGGAGATCCCTAACGACGGCGGAGAATCAACGCGATAGTGCCAATAAACGCGCTTCGAAACGTAAACGGACCCATGACCACAGTCCACACTAGAACTGACACACTCAATACTCCCACAGGCAGCAGAGTGTTTTTGCTCACCGAAAGGAGGTGAGTGTTGAGTGATACACCCGGCTCTGAGACTCCACCCACCAATGACCTTCAGTCACATTCATCGTGAAGAGGCGCGTCACGTCGGCGATCCCGACGACGCCAGCATCAGCGAGTTGACCGGCGTCGCCCCACCCTGTAAGCAGTGTGGAGAAGAGCCCGGCACCGACACCGACCGTAACGGCGATCCCATCTGTCCGGATTGCCCCAACGACTGAATCGCACCCAGAGAACCACCACGCAGATCCGCTCTCACAACCCACCATGACCTCACTAGAAGACCTCAGCGAAGGCGACCGCCTGTATATTGACGATACCGACACCATCCTCACCGCCACGTCCATCGACGCCGACTTCGATACCGAGGGACTCCCCGATGGGACCGTCACGTTTGATGACCAGGGCGAGGAATTCACCACCGACGCCGAGACCGTCGATATGGACCTCCACACTGGAGCGATGTCCATTGTCGACCCGGCGGTGATCGAGAACGCAAACCAGATCCTCTTCGAGTTCGCTTCGAGTGAGATATCCACATACGCCGCCACCGTCGGACGTGGACACGACTTCAACGGCATTTCTCACGTCGACACCGTCCGCGACCTCGCGATCGCAACCCAGTTCGCAGCAGAGTAGCCCGCCGCGACGTTTTTGACCGTCAAGCGAGCAGAAAAACCATGAACGAAATCATCCCCCACCTCCACATCGGCGATGCCCGAACGGCACGCGCACTGTCTGAAATCGACAACCCATTCGACGAGGTGGTCACAGTCGGTTACGCTCGGGTCCTTGGGAGGGAATGCCCACGCGAATCTACAACGGGCGATGAGTTCGTGTTCCCGGACGGCCCCCACGAGTACGAAACGTTCGAGGCGGCCGCTGACTACGTGCTCGACGCCGTCGAGAGCGGGGAGGTGACCTTCGTTCACTGTCAGGCCGGCGTCTCGCGCAGCTGTTCAGTCTGTGCCGCGGTCCTCGCGGTTCATTCGGGCGGCGACGTCGACGAAGCCCGCAGACGAGTGAAGCAGGTGCGGCCTCGCGTCGATCCAGAACAGGAGGTCTGGTCGAGCGCCACCCGCTACGTCGACGAACACCCCCGGACCGACTGAGATTTTTTGTCTCCCGGAAGTGGGACAGAGGAGTTCATAGATGTCTACTAACCCATCTCGCGGATACAGCACCATCCACCACCTCCCGTTCGAAAACCGGGAACTCCGACACCAAGTCGGATACGGTGATCGCGACCCCGACGAGGAGACCTTCGAGACAGCGTATCGCCCAGCAGAGACCATTCTCGACGTGACTGACCGAGACCGAGCGTACCACCACGCGCAAGGCGAGATCGTCAACACCGTTCAGGATGCCCGACACATGGTCCGGTCAGCCTCTGTCGGAGACATCATCGAAATCGTCTACCCATCCGATCGCCGTGAGTTCCATCTCGTCGACGCGATCGGGTTCACCGAGTTGGAGTTCGAAGCACCAGCAGAACCCACCCACGCCAGCTCATCGAAGCCCCCGGCAAGCACCTAAGCAAATGCAAGAAACACTCACTACGAACGACCGCCCGAACGAAGGCCCAGCGCCGAAAGCGGACAGCGTCTCCAAACGTTGGAGCGTTACTCGGCAGAGTTCGCTCCGGACGACGTACCGCTACCACAAGCGACTGGACGGCGTCCGAGTCTCGATCCACGTTTCGACACCCCAGGACGGGACGTGGCTACTCGACGCCACGATCGAGGTCGACCCACGAGGCCGAGCGTTCCTCCCGACGCTCTCTAGAGGCTACGAGAGCCGGCCCGAAGCCGAATTCGCCGCGGTGAGACTGATCACGGGACTCAACTCCGACGTGATGGTCCGGCAGTTTATCATCGGCCAGTCGAATCCCTTCCGCGAACGTGAACTCTCGACAGTTACTACCATACGCCAGGCCCTCGAAGCGGACCTACAGTAGTCACCCATGACACCACCGCCGCCCACTGGCCCATACGCCGACGCACTCGCAGACACCGACCTCCGTTTCGCGTTCTCCCGGATTGGAAGCCTCATCCGCGAAGGCGTGTACAAGCAGTTTCCGGAGAACTGCCCGGAATGCGGCGGGGGCGTCCTCGTTAGCCACGGCGGCGATCGCGTTCGATGCTGGGCCAACCGCGGCGTCGACGACTGCGGATGGAACGAAACGCGCTGTCACGACTGCGGGGTCACTCCATCAGGGTGGTTCACCTACGTTCAAAACGGCGACCTCCTGAACCCTCCTTGTGTCCAACACAGGGGCTACCCGCTCTGACTCACCCCCCGTGTGCGAGATGAAATTCGCACTCAGAAACGTGGGGTGAGAGCACACGAACACACCCCCAGCCGACTGTTTTTACCCCCCAGAGAAGTGAGGGGGACCCTTGAGGAGTCCGACACCGGACACAGCGTTCTGAACACCCCCGAAAGCACACCATGAGACCAGTTCCAATCGTCAGCGACGAAGAAGCCTCAGCTGTCCAGCACGCGATCAACGTCCACATCGACCACTACCACGACATCGACGAGGACGACAACGCTGAAACGCTCAGAGACGCCCGTGACTCGGTTCACGAAGACCACGTAATCCCCGCCGACGCAGTCAGTCTCGTCTGGGAGATCCTCGTCGAGCACGACCACTTCGCGATCGCGATGCAGTCTGACTACAACAATGGAGAGGATGGCCCGTACCTGCTCAACGTTCTCACCTCCATCGTCGCGTTCAACGGCGATCACCTCTTCGAGACCTACGAGCAGTTCCGCGAGCGAGCCGACGTCTCCGTCGCGCAGTGACCACCGGCCTCACCAAAACACCATGATCAACCCAATCGCAATCGTCTATCTGGACAACGCAGAAGTCGACACGGCCGATGGCCGCGAAGATGGCGTGTTCCGCATCGCTGTCTGGGACTGGCAGGAGTTCGACGACGACGGAACAGCCACGATGAAGCTCCACACGAACAACGGCGATGTCTACGTCGACAAAGACGATGTTCGAGACATCGACGAGTTCACCAGCTCGCACACGCTCGAACATGGCCACGTCGTCTCCCTCGGTGGGGAATACACGATGGACTACGATAACCGGCAGTTGGAAATCCCGGAGGGAACACAGCTCACCGTGAGCGCGATCCGCTACGCACCCGACGGCCCCCACATCGAGTTCGACTGTGAGTTCCCCGACGACTCGGGGCCGCTCAACCAAGAGCGATTCCAAGAGATTCCGACAACGATCTACGCCTTCGCGATGGACAACCTTCTCGAGGATGGCGGTATGTCTCAGGGGCACTAAGATATCAAGCGACACACTTAGGGAGTAGATTATCTTCTGAGTTTTTAGCACCCATGCCAACAATCAACTCATACAAAAACGACCCTGGTTACTACATCCGGGCTTGGACCTCCGAGCTGGGGAACATCAACTACCAGCTCAAGCCTCAAGGCTGGGATATCATCAACGACTGGGATAGCCTCCCAACTGACGGCAGCATCTCTTGGCAGCAGATTAACGCGCTCAAATCTGTCGGTGTGGTGTACACCGACGATACTGGGGTTATCCACCCCGACGACGAGAAGTTCCAACCAGACCCCGACCAAATCGATTCGACCGATCTGACCAGCGAAGAGGTGGAGTCCTTCTTGGACGCGATCCGCACTAATTGTAGTCTCTCATCAGAACAGATATCCGCACTATACCAAATATTCGGTATTCAGCCACCTGAAACCGAGGTTGACGAACAATTCGAAGGCGCAGTCAAATCTCTCAAAGCAGACCTAAAAGCCGACATCTCTGCTGGCAACATACCGGTCAACGAGACGCTTCCTCTGACACGGGCTCAGAAATTTTTCCGTGTCGATCCAGACGACGGGACCACGAAGCGGGACGATGTTGAGGTCGTTTGTTTCGTCTTGGAAGCAGAAGATGTTGAAGAAAGAGGCGTTGAGTTTGAAGAGACGGAGGAGATGAACACTGTGGCCGTGACGATAGTCAGCCCTGGCACAGGCGAAGAACAACACCGTGATTTCGTGATGCACTTCATCTTCTTCAACGACACCGAAATCGCCGCATGGTCTGCTCTTAGCTCTCAGGAACTGACGTGGGAGATCCGATCAGAGTTGTTTGGCCAGATCAGCACCATACTCCCACCCACTGTCGATGCTTTAACCGACTCAGGCACCACCATCAGCGAGAAACCGTCCAACTTCGACATCTCGTTCACACATGAGGACCTGAAGCTCATCGAACAGTAGAGGGTTTCTGCCCTCCGGTGGGGGGTGAGAGGTCATCAATTGTGAATTACGGAGATCAGATGAAGTTCGTTGCCAGAGACGGCAGCACCGTTCAACGATTCCTCCTGGTTCGGTCTGCGGGAGCGACCAGTTCGGGCTATAAACTCTACGGATACGACCCCGAGGAGAACGCCCGCAACTTCCTCGAAGACTTCGGGATCGACGGCCACCCCAACCACCACGCGGAAATCCAAGCCGCGAAGCGTAAGATACGGTTCTACGCCGGCCCGAACGCCGACATCAGCACCCACGGGAGTTAACCATGCTAGCAGATAGAGACCACGTCACGCTCGAACCGCAGGGCTACGATGGAAGCGAGACGTTTCCAATTCTGAATGGGCGTCGAATCGACGAGCTATCGATCCTGTTCAACATCCCCGTCGAAGAGCTCACTTCGAAGTACATGCTCAGACTCGAAGAACTCCGTGCCGACAAGACGTTCGAGAACGACTACGACGGGTACGACGTCTTTCACCTCAAGTGCCAGAAGGCACTTGAATCAGCTATCAACACGCACGACCCGCGGGTGAAAAACGCACGCGCCGACGACGTGGTCGCAGAAAACGTCGGGCACATGTACACAGAAGGGACGACCGACTGGTCAGAGTTGGCGCTTACGTGGCTCACTGAGTGGCTCCGCCTCTACAACAGCAATCTGCGATACAACACCAACGACCTCGCAGAAGGCATATTCGAGGCAATTCGCAACGCAGCCGAAAACGAGTATATCACGAGAGACGAAATCGATCACCTCGTCGATGTGGCCCTCTCTGAGGAACCCACCGACCACCAGTAGCCACTCTCATGCACCTCCACGAACACGAAGACACCCACCTCTGGGAGGGGTCTTTCGCGGCGCTGGCGGCCGGGCAGATCGACGCCGCCACCGACGATGTCCTGATCTTGGCCGAAGACGAGTCGGAAGTTCGCCGGCTTCACAGCGACATCGTGACCGAGTTAGGGACCCCAATCGCCCACGCCGAGACCTACGCAGGAGCGCAAGAAGAGCTCCCCTTTGACGTCGACACGTTCGATGTGACTGTTCAGGTCAATCCCTCCCGCAGCCCGTTCAAGCGACACCAACCGCTGTACCAAGCATCGGCCGTCACCCGCCCGAACGGGACGATCGTCTACAAAGCCCCCAGGAGCCTCGCACACAGCGAGGCGGTTGACATCGACACGATATACGCACTCAACTGGAAACACCACGAGACGCCCGCCCTCGCCGCTCTGATGACCGTCTCTCTAGAAGGCACCCTCGGGAAGACGAACCCCACCGCTACAGCATCGCATACTCGCCCGTCTCACGAACAGCCACCAGAAACCGAAGAGACAACTATCACGTCGTTCGCGTGACCCCCAAAGGCTATTATCCCCAGACTGAGGCAGTACACACAATCCACGATGTCAGCCACCACCGAAGCCGACACTGTAACAGCCGAAGCACAGACCCCGCTGTCTGAAGGACAAGTCTACACCGACAGCCGTGAAAGCGAGACACCAGAACCGGCCGAGACATACACCATCATCTTCGCCGATCACCAGACCGTCGTTCTCGAAGACAGCGGCGGACACCGTCGCTTCGAAAGCCGAGACCAGTTCGACACCGCCCGAGGCGATCGTTGGAAGTTCGCGGAAGACGCTCAAGCTGACAACGACTCGCCCGCGGTCACGACCCCAGAGCCGTTCATCTCCTCGTTAGCCGTTCTCCGTCAGTCCTACAAGGCGAGCGAAGAGCTGGATCCAACGGACACTCGTGCGGACACGATCACCGACGCCATCAACCTCATCTCGAAGAACACGACAGACCCCATCCCTCTGACCGAGATCGACGGGATCGGGGACCGAACAGCCAAGAACCTCCGCGAGGCTGGTGTCACGACCGAACTCGATGTCCACGCGGCCAGCGACGAGTTCCTCTTGGACCTCCCAGGAGTTGGGCAGAAGAACCTCACAAACCTGCGCCGGCACATCAACTAACCTCCGTAATCACTCAGCGTACATAGAACGCCCCAACAATGTGCCCAGCACCCCTAAGCAGTCTCAAGCCCGGACAGCTATTCTACGATACCCAACACGAGCAGAACGCCGTTGTGCTTGGGCACAACGGCATCGGCTGGTTATTCCAGTACGAAGACGGCGATATTGTTGAACTCGGTGGCCCAACCTACCCGAACTACCTCTCAGATCAGATGGTGTATATGCCAGCCTCACGCGAAGTTGAGCGGCGACGCCCTACACTGGACAAGGCCTGCCACCCAGCTGAGCATGTATTCTTCGCAGACCCAACCACACCTCACGAACGAGACGATGAATCAGTCCGCTGTGCCATTTGTGGTCTTGAGCGGGAGGTATTAATCGATGACTTAGGCCAGCCTTTCGACTTCATAAACATCCTGACACGCGGGAAATGCCAACACTGTAAAAAGGAAATCCCTCCCGGAGAGCCAGAACACGCCTCTCACACCGACTTCTACACTTGTACCGACTGCCACGATGAGGTCAAAGACATGTCTTGGGCAGAATACACAGCAGAGTTCGGACCGCTTTACCAATAATCTCCCTACCGACACATCGACCATGTGCTCACCGGTACTGTTTATACAATCTACTGGGTAGAGTCAACCACAGCACGGCCACAGATCACTCGCCTGAGGGATTGACACCGCCCCCGTAACCAACAGGACCCAAGCTATGGCCCACAGATCGCCCCTATGACCAATACCCCCCGTATCACGAGCGATCGGCGAGCTCCCAGAGATAACTCCACCTCTTGGGGAGGCGAGAGTGGGTGGGAAGGTGAGGTTGTTGATGCTCAGTACGTCACCGTCGCGAACGGAACTATCACTGCGGATCGTATTCGAGGCCCGACAGAGGGGCTCGTCGCACAGTGGACGTTCGAAGACCCGACCACCCCCGACGCAATCGACACTGTCGGGACCAACGACGGAGCGATCGACGGGGCGACGTACGCGGGAGCTGGGCGAGTCGGTGCGAACTCACTGCTGGTCGATCCCGGAAGTCGAGGGTCGGTCACGTTCACCAGCAGTGAGTTAGACATCCAAGGCTCATTCACGATCGCCGCATACGCCCGGATGGACGGAAGTGCCCTCGAAGGGTGGCAGCGGATCTATCAGAAGGGGCGGGGGAAGGATGACCGAACTGTTGAACTCTACGTCGCTGACAATAACAACAAATCGACAGGCCTCACCGGCTTTCGCGTTAACGAGGAAACGCCCTCCAAAGCCACACGCATCCACCACGAGCGCCCCGGATTTTCTTTCGGTACGTACTACCACTACACTGCCGTGTACGATGCGGTAAACGAATATCTCCGAGTATACATCGATGGAACGCTCCTCGACTCGGTCACTCATACAGATGGTATTGACTCGAACACACGACATACGATTGGAAACTGGGCAACCAACGGATCGCGCCCATGGAACGGAGGGATCGACGATGTTCGGATATACAACCGGGCGTTACCCAGAGCAGACGTCGAGAGCCTCTACAGCGCAGTCAGGTAACCGATATGGCAGATAAAACGCACCGTTACACATCACAAGCAAAACAGACCCTGCGGAATGGCGAGTTGCGATGGGGTGGCACCGCCGGGTGGGAACCAGAACTGGACCAACAAGAGGGCATCAAACTACAGGGTGGGCAGATCCTTCCCTCGGAAGCCAGAGGAGATCATACGTTCTCAGAAGATTTCGAGTCTGGTGACCTAGATGATTGGGACGTTGAGCAAAGGTCAAGCGGTTTTAGCTGGCAGCTCGCTTCTGAGCCCACCCACTCAGGAAACTTCGCCGGGCGTCTCCATACTGATGGCAAAGGCTCCGTGCGAAGGCCAGTTCCGGAAACAACGGCATCTGGCCCCTACGTTGCTTGGATCCAGCAGACAGCTGACCCCTACGACGATGTGAAACTCTACTGGAAGTCCGCCGCTGAGGAGACACTGTTCAGACTGAACTTCAACCGGGAGACCACACAGAACGTCCACGTGAACCACACGAACAGAGGGTGGAGATTCCCGTCTAACACTTGGGTGCGAATCACCGTCTCCAATGTGGATTTCGGTAGTGGAACCTACAACTGGAAAATCGACCGCGAGGATGGTCATGTATACGACTCAGCTGAAGCAACGTTCGACCCATTAGTCGCTTCGGAAGTGGGGCAGTTCTGTATCCATGCCTCCCACTACGGCAAAGGGACCGGCAACTTCTACGTCGACGATATCAGCATCAGCGACACCGCATAACCCCAACATAGGTCCACAACGACAGGGGTGTTTTTACCTCTCGGGGGTGGGGAGAAGAGTTAGTAGAGAAAGGCGACTCTGAGAAACCACCACCATGTCCACTGAAGATACTCACCACGACAGCAGCCCGCAGCGAGAGCTCGAACCAAACGAAGTCCCCCTCTCCACGCTCGACGTTGGAGACGTCTTCTCGTTCAACGACGACGACCCACGATACGAGCTGATCGACATGAAGTTCCTCGGCGAACACCGCGATAATGTCTGGGCGTACGCCAACGCAGAAACTGGCGAGTTCGAAGGACTCATCCGCGACGGCGCGTGCCCCGCTCACTTCCCCGAACCTGTCGTTCCCCACGACACCGAGCAGTAACACTAGATCGCGTCTCTCCTCCCCGTAGCAAGACCCTATGAACGGAACTACCTACCAGCAGGCAGAACAAGACGTGTACTACGTACACGGTATCATCGAAATAAGCGACGACGCTGCTCAACGAGGCGGATTCATCGACGAATTCGACGACGCACACACCGTCGAGCAGTCTCGACCTCGCGTTTTCGACATCGGGTACCACGTAGTAGCTCCAACGAGCAACGAAGCCTACCGCCGGGCAGCCAACCTTATCCACGCGAAAGCCGCTGTGGGTGGCTACTCCGGCGAGTACAACCTCGGATCGCTCCTCCCCCGAATCGCGGCCACCGACTAACACCATGCCAGACACCCACGACGCCGATCACGAGTTCAAAGGCACCTGGCGGTGGCCCGCGCCGTTCGAAGCGTGGGTCGAATCGCTCATTGCCGACGTCGACGGACCGATAGCCAACATCGCGGCTGGGCTCTCCCCCCTCGGGACCGTCCGGATCGACATGAAGACGCCAGTCGAACTCATCGAGAACCTCCAAGCCGAGTCCAGCACTACACTCCAAGATGCTCGCGAGTATCTCGCCGATCTCATCGTCGGGAACCCGCCGATCGACGTCGTCGGATCACTGTATACAGCCGACAATCCTTCAGAACACCCGGCAGCAGAGTACATCCTGACGAACAACACCGTCCGAGCAGACGTGCTAAGCGATACGCTCCCGTTCGACGACGACACATTCGCTTTCGTCATCTGTGACCCCCCCTGGCTCAAGTTGAATACTGCCCGGAGGGCTCGCCTCTTCGACGAGTTGATCCGAATCACCGAGCCCGGCGGGAGGATACTCTTCAATGCGTATTGGACGCCGACCGCCGACGGCCCTGTCACCCTCGACCGCCTCGTACCGAGACAAGACACCGATCGCTGGTCAGTCGGAACGCCGAACGTCAGTTGGGCCTCTCTCTACACCGTCCACGACTCCGTCCACACAGCGCGACATCTCTCGGCACCCCTCACCCAACGTGAGTTCACTCCATCTCCGTCTACTCTCGAGGAATCCACCCGCGCCCACCGACACTACGAGCTTACCCAGATTCACGGACACGACCCCGACAGCTTCGATCTCGATATCGTCGACCCCGCGACGACCGATCAGTGCTGTCCACAGTGTGGCCACACCGATCTGTATCCCGTCTCTCAAAGCGAGGTCAACACCAGTTCTGAAGCCCGACTCTACGAATGTGCCAACTGCCAGTTCCGTTCGTTCCCCGACGAAACGGACCAATCTCCGGCCCAAGCCACCATCTCAAGTGCCGCTCCGAAGCGAAGCGTCGCCTGAGAAATTGTTTAATAATAGGGGTGAGAGCGGGTAGTATGGACGATTCGCTGCTCACCAGCTACCTCGCCGTATGGAGTAAAGCCAGAGCAACACTCGAAGAGCAAACCGCCCACGGAGCATCGCTCTTCTACAGTAGCATCCTTTTCGTTGCCTCTCTATCTACTCTCCTGTTCGTCCTCAATATCGCAGAACTCGTAACCGGAACGACAGTTACTCTCTGGATACACGGGCTCGCATACCTCCTCGCAGGCTGCGCCGGACTTGTCGGCTGGCGGTATGGGAAGCTCTAGTCCAATAACCGGCACACCGCGTGAGTTTTTGAGACCCGATGGGGGTAGAGGATATAGATAATGAGCCACACGAAGACTCTGACCGCACGTGAAGCGTACCATGATTCGCTCCAGTTTTTCGAAGAGATCAAACAGAACATCGGCCACGGCATCATCAACGGCAAGTCCACCGTTAGCTTCACCGAAAAGCTCGAGCCGGAGGAAGACTTCCAGATCCGCCTCAAGGCGACCCACGCCACCTTAGCGATGTTCGTCAAGCGGTATCGCGCAGCCGAATTCACCTTCCACACCGAGCGGGCTCCCATCGATGGATACCCCGAAACAGCCCGCCAGAACAACCCACTCGTCACCCACTACGCTGAGTTCACCGTCGACTTCACCCCGTACGGGACCATCTTCGGAGGCCACAGCGACGACAACGGCGGCAACGCCACGAAGCAGACCTGTTCGTCACACCGAGATGGAAACGCCCTCACCGGCCCCACTGGACCGGCAACACCGGACACACCAACCGGCCCCATGGCCGAACAGACATCCGCTGTACAGTCGTTAGTATAAAACGTGTTGATAAACGAATAATATAAGAACGTCAACCACCCAAAATTTCTCAGATGGACATTAATGATATCTTTGCGCCTAATCGGTACCCCCGCGGCAACTACATCGAACGGGATGAGAAAATCGACCACAGTAAGCTCGATGAAACCCTCCCGGATGGGAACACCCACATCGTTGGCCCCTCCGATTCCGGACGGTCAGCTATTGTTCAACACCACCTCTCAGGCAGTCATCCTCTCGTCGTCGACGGCGTCGAAGTGACGACTGTTGGAGACATGTTCAGTCACTTCCTCAACAACCTGATCAGCAAGCCCGTTCCGCCAAGGCACGAAATAACCGAGCCCGACCTCCAGTCAATCACGAGATCTGAAAAACTCGTCCGAGGGGCAGTCAAAGACCGGATCGAGACTGGCCACTACACGCTCGTTTTCGACGACTTTGGGGAGATGCCCAGCGGAATCCAAGAATACGTCGCCGACTGGATCGAGGACTACGTCGACACCGAGATCGGCACCGCCACGATCGTCAGCGACGACAACAAGGACGCCGTGTACGAAGCGAACCCCAACCTTCGCGACCAGCTCACCGTTACCCACATCCCCGAGTGGGACCAACCGAGCCTCAAACAGATCGGGAAAAGCGGGTTCGAGACGGTCGGTGCCCCGATGGACGACCCCACTCTGGACAGTCTCGCAGACATGGCAGAGGGTTCGCCCACCCGAATGCACGAACTCTGTTTAGCGACGTTCATCGACATCGCGACAGAGCGGGAATACGACGTCGGCCAAGAATACCTGCCCAACGGAGTCAAGTAGATAGCCTGAGAACCAGCAAATAAGGAAGATGACCACCTCAGAAAAACAAATCGCAGATGACCTCCTCGAGTATCTTCGAGAGCACCCGTCAGTCTGCGCTGACGTAAGCGCACAGGGATACCATAGGCCGTGGGTCAGATACCGCGACGGTGCGTACCAGCTCGCCGGCTACGGGGAGATCGACCGAATCCACGCCACCACGCTGGACGAAGACCAAGCGATCACCCTGTTCAAACATCACCCCGTCCAGTTACTCCCGGTCAGTAAGGCCTACCGCTGGAAGCCCGCCACCAAGACCGTGTGGGACGACGCCGCCGAACAGGACGCATTTACGTCGCTCACACGCTGCTGGTGGTGTGGCTTCAGCGAGCGAACGACCGATCTATCCCTCTACGAAACCGTCGAGGACGGTAACTGCTGGATCTGTACAGACTGCTACGACACGTGGGACGACCAGGACGAACTGGTGAGAGAGCTCGACCCAGATCGCGTTCCAGACAGCGAAATCAGCCGGGCCTGACCCCGTAGAAGGTGGGGCTGAAGATCAGCTATTAGTTTCTATCCCCTGTGGGGGTGAAGGGTCAGAGAAACCAGCGTGTTAGTCCACTCTCTTCGTGAACTCTGCCCCCAAGACCACACATCATGGAAAACTGGACTGAAATGCCGAGCGAGCACCTGACGGGCAACGGCTACCGAAACATCATCCGCGGCTGGAAGAACACAGAAGCGCGCCTCAACAACGAAGTCCTCGTCTACCGCACGGAAGGGACCGACGTCGAGGCCACCGCCGAAGGCGAGTTCGCCGTCCAACATCCGCTCGACGAAGAGGGGCTGAACACCCACTTCTTCGATGACGAGGACGCCGCGCTCGACTACGCGAAGGAATACATGAAAGACAACCCGACGGTATAGAGCTACCAAGAGGCCGACACCAGTATCGGAACTATTGATAGCTCAGAAACACATTCGAAAACATCAATACTCCCCACATCAACTGACGGGGTATGAACCAGACGCCCGAGCCCGACATGCTCACCACTCAGTACGATTCGATCACGAGGGCACTCGACTCGCTCATCAAAGCCGGGACCTACGACAACTCGCTAGACGGAGACGACGACGAGCACATCTCAAGCGAAGCGTACACTGATGCCAAGTTCCGGTTTATGACGGTCTGCGACAGGCTCGCAGATTCGGACGAGTGACTTTCTTCAAAACCACAGCCAACCGGGCATCGCGATCGCACCAGATGTCGCTAGTGTCGATACTGGCCTCCGCAAGCGAATACACGAGGATAACCTAACAGAAACCGTCCTGATGTCAGGGCGGCCCACCACTCTCATAACTACCACCGGAATGGAAGACCACAACAGCGGAGTTGGTGTCGACAGCCTTGACGAACGGGAACTCGACCGCCTTTGCCATCGCCTCGTCCATGTGACCCAAGACGAACTCTCGACCAGTGCCGACTCGATACATATCACCGGCTCATTCGCACGCGGTGTCGCCACTCCCAACGAAAGCGACCTCGACATCCGTATCGTCACAGCTGGCTACGTCTCATCAACCGAGCTCTCCGATCTAACCGAACGAATCGAGTCTGAAGAAGATCCAGAACGTACCCCCGCAGAATGCGATTCGCTGGACATCCACGCGACCCCCTTCGAGTTACTTCACTCGGAACCAAGCGTCGAGATCTGGAGCAACGGGAACCGATAACAGCCCATTTTCTCAATACAAGGCAGGCACCAAATCCATTAAGTGCCCCCTCAGCAAGAATACAGAAATATGAGCCAACATCAGATCATCTCACAGGCACTCCCGAAAGGCGATACCCCAGTGTTGTGTGTCAACCTCCATTCAGAGCAGATCGCCACGCTCGCCGAAGACATGATCGCCGATGGGGATGAGCAGGTGGTTCACCTTCTGGCTGATGAGAGTCAAATCAAGGATGCGCTCTTTGACTTCATCACGGCCTCGAAAATCGCCGAACTGGTCGATCAGGGGCGGCTCGACATTCGGATACTTGACGAACCCGTCCAAAATGCCATCCTCACAACCGAATCCGAGGTCGTTGTACCGCTCATGAGCGGCCACACCGTCACGGGATCAGACGAAGACACCGCAACCTCGCTGTATACAGAATTCGAGACCACCTTCGAAGCCGCCGAATCCTACCACCTCCGGACACCAGCACTTTCGGAGGTGAAGGCTACCCTTCGCGAAGAGATCGGTGACGACACTGCCGACGAGTTCGAAGAAGTGCTCGCCCACGCCGAAGAAATCTCCAACACGAACGAGTACCTCGATATCGTCGAGGTCGCACTTCTGCTCGCTGCCCGGAACGAAGTCCTCTTGTACGACATCTCCCGGTGGGGCGAAGACATCGGCGTCGCCTCGAAGGCCACCTTCTCACGGACGAAGTCGGCGCTTGAAGAGGCCGGCTTGATCACGACAGAGAAGGTCCCCATCGACGTCGGCCGCCCACGACTCCGGCTCGTCGCTACCGAACAAATAGCCAACGCGGACCTAACAACGCTCTCCGAAGACATCACATCCCAGATCTAACCATGTCCGACACCAACGACACCGCGGAAGCAGAAGCCGCCGTGGGGAACGCACGAGCGTTCCTCTCGGACTTCGAAGACGAATCACTCGAGGTTCAGCATGGCGCTATTGAACACGCCATCAGCGAGTTACAGAACGCAAAACGCGCACTCCCGGACGAGAACTAATGTCTGATCCATATCTCTCGCAGTTTTCGACGGGAGATATGATCGAGGTCTCCTGCCGGAAGACCAGCATGGAGGTCCAGAAGGCAGAACCCACCCCCGACTGGGATGGTCGCGTCTACAAGGTGATCGCTGAGAACCGCTACGGGCGCTACCGGGTTACTGAAAACGAAGACGGCGAGTTCACGTTCTACGTGAGTTCGAGTAACTACTGGGGGAAGACATGGTCACCAGAGGAATCCGGCATCAGCGTTTCACGACCTGACGAGTAGCCCGATGTCCAACTCACGCGCCGAGAGGTGTGTTTTTAGACACCGACTGTGGATAGAGTGATGATAGATGTCGAGAGATAAGTTCACCCACAAGAGGCACGGAGACAGCGTTACTCTCGAGACCCGAGAGCATACCGACCACCCCGTCCTCGATTATTACGTCGCTGATCACTGCCCACGGGACGACTGCCGGTTCCGTGTGCTAACAGAGTACCAAGTCGACCATGACGTCGCCCTCTCGTTCGACCTCGATGAACGACTCGACGCCCTCCAAGCAGAGATCAGCCTCCCCGTCATCGACACCTACCACTCAGCGGGCGGCCACCAAGAAGGGCGAAAAGCCTTCCAGACGCTCAGAGAGGCGAAACTCTACATCTTCGGCCGATACGGCGGAATTGGAAACAGAAACGCAATCGGGAATCAGATCCGGAGGACCCACAGCCTGACTAGCGGGACGCATTCGCAGAACGCCCGAGAAGTCGATCACCCGATGATCTGCGCGATCGTCGACACCCACCAGGACAAGCCGGTCTACACGAATCTCGTCCCTCGCGATGACGACATCCCCTCGAACGCCCCCAGCTGGCGGAACTCCATCGAATCCCGAGTCAAATACCACCTCAACCCCCCGGAACACATCATCGAAAGCAAGCTCGGCGAAGACGACCAGTTCGCTCGGATCCCAGATGGCTACGAACACGACGCGCTCGCTTGGCACGTCGAGCAGGTGAGCCACTGGGAGTTCCAAATCCAAACGCCTGAGCTACTGCTTGAACAGGCCGATTACGAAACCGGCGTGGACTCCCTCAAACAACCAGCGTGAGCAAACGCGAACCCACCCCGTCACAGGACACCGCCCAGCGGATGAAGAGTCTCACAGAACTGTGGCGAACGCGCTGTCCGAACGGGCACTCTTCGTTCACTCACCGGCCCCAGGAAGAATTTTGGTACTGCAAGTCATGTCACGACAACCCGGATATCGACACGCACCGCCACACGTACCTCATCGATACGAAAAACGGGACACGGATCACCAAGTGAGCCAGCCCAACCACAGAGAATTCCCCATAGAACCACCAATACGGTGACGAGTTTAACACCCCATTAATTTTTGCCGAGGCGACACCAACTGAGCGTCATGGCCACACCAAACTACATCATCGTCCCCAAAGAAGACGGAAGTTACGTGGTTGGGGGTCGCGCATATCCTACCGAAGGCACGATCGGAGCCACGATTCTCCGGGAGCTAACAGACATCCCAGAGCGAATCGCCAACATCAGCGGGTTCGAGCCTGATGAATATGTGTTTTACTTCGATGGCCCGAGTGAAGGCTACATCAACCCAAGCAGCGTAGAGACCGTCATAAACGTTGAAACCCTCCTCGAGGAGGAACTCAACAAGTTGGACAAGTCGATCGAACACCCTTGACATCCTCCTCGCGCTGAAAGGGCGAGGCTTTCTCCTCGATTCTCCGTAACCCCGGCCCGGATCCTCTGTAGTGACGGGCACAGCAACCAGGCCCATCGAGTGGAGTTTGTAGCTACCATCTGGGGTAGAGTATGGATTCAGAAGGTACGCAGAGACGCCTCATCGATCAGCCGAGGCCAGATGTTGAATCGTTCACCCCGAACACGACTACCATCTCGACGATCGTGGAGATCGAAGCAGGTAGCGAGGCGAGGGCCAAGCAGGTCCTCGAGAAACTCCCTGCCGAGGTCAACAAGCTCGCGTTCAACGGGTGGCCCGTCTACAAATCTGACATGGAGCCGAACGACGACCCCGCAGTTGTTTCCCACTTCGATCACTCGATAGCGTGCTATCACGGCCACCCGCTGTATGAGTCGTCTCGGGGGCCGGGCATCCCCGAGGACTTCCCGGTCGAAGACAAGTGCGGCGGCCTCGCGTTCCATGTGACGAAAGACTACGACACGGCCATCTACCGATTCTTCGGCCCGTCGGTGACCGTCGCAGGAAGGCCCACCCACGATCAAATCGCCGGGACGTACGAGCTCTCCATCTCCGTGAAGAAGGACACAGAACGGACGAACCACATGCGGGGGCCGGGCAGGACCACCCACGATGTCCAGCTTCACCTCAACGGGATGCGTACTCGTGGAAGCATCTCCTACGGCGAAACCGTCATCGAACCCGTCAACAACACCGACACCGCCAGCGCGTAATCATGCAAGCAAAACTACCGGGAACTGACGACGTGGAGCAACCAGACCAGCCGAGGCCGCCAACGATCGAGAACTCCGAACAGTACGCACTTCCGAAGAAGGCGGATCTCCCCGACATTCCCGGCATCGTCTGGGGACTGTTCGACACTGACGGCGAGACGCGATACGTCAAAGGCGATACGCTAACCTCGCCAGCCGGCGTCGATACGGAACAACCACCACACGGAGAGCTCCCCGCGAACGCAGTAGTGGAAGGCGTCGGTGCCTACATCGAGTCTTACGGCATCGAAGAGATCGAGATCCCCGACTACTACAGCCGGTTCTCGGACTTCGAGCCCGTCATCAACACCTGGACAACGACGGCGACCGGGATTGGGTACGGAATCGAGCAGAACATGCTCCGGGGACTCGTCCGACTTGCCAACGGTTCCGGGCGAATTGACCACGACAAGACCCACGTCATCCTCTGTGAGAACGATACCGTCCTCGTCACCGGCCCCCGCGGTGCGTTCATCAAGGACCTCTGGGGAATCAAAGGCGACAGGACGGACGAGGAACCGCCAGCAGACGTGTATCAGAACGTCCGAGGGTTCTCCATGCCCGAAGAGAACGAAACCGCTCTCGAGAAGACTGAGGCGGTTCTCGACGCTCTCGAAACCTACACCGACTACGAAGTCAGCGAGTACCAGTTCAACCGTGACCGGGGAAAGCACATATTCCACACCACATGTGGACGCGAGTTCTACCCCCGAGGTGGCCCAATACTCGAAGCAGGACCCGCCTCATCGGTCGTCGGTGAGCACACTTACGACTACCGTGGAACCACCTACTCAGCAACGGTTGAGCCAGAAGACATCGATCACGGCATCGGAGACACCATCGCTCCAATGATTCAGACGACGAAGACCGTCCTCGGCTACACCGTCGATTGGAAGATCCGCGACTACGTCTTCTCCGGCAACGCCCGCTGCGTCGACGCCATCCTCTGTTACGTCACCCTCACTCACACACCCGCCGAGAACTCGGAGGGGGACGTCTACCTTGATTACGCCGTGAACTCACAAGGAGAGATCATCGAATCGTACGACCTCGACGACTAGCAACCACCAGCAGAGACACCCACACAACCACCACCCCACCACAACCATGGGAGCATACATCAACTTCAAACTGATCGACGAATCGCAAGCCGAAGAAGCCAACGAGTGGCTCAAAGAGCAACCAGAGCAGCAGGAACTCATCGAGATCGGACGGGGACAGATCCACTTCTGGTGCGAGGCAGATCGACAGCACGAACTCGCCAAAGAGGAACGCGGAGTCCCTGACTTCCACGACATCGGCGAAGCGCAACTGAAAGCCAGCGGCCTCGGCTACCACCGGTCAGACCGAATAAAGGGGCTCTGGGTCGACCTCTTCGAAAAACTCCACAACCACGACGAGTTCGGCGTGAAGCTTCTCAGCAACAGCTGCGGACTGAGTCACCACTACTTCTCCCATACGGAACTGCTGACGATCACCGATAACAAGGAAGCACTCTCGGATACTGGCTTCGACGACTTCGAAGAAGAGCTCGCTCAAGCGGCGGCGTGAAACGCCCTTACCGCAGTTCAAGTTATCCAGGCAGACCCTATTATTAGGGTTGTGCCTCACCTGGGTGCCGTGGATCGGCACCATCCGGGGGCCATTTTTGCTCAGAGCCTTGGTAGGCGCTTGGATCGTCGTCGGGGTGAAGTTGGTGCTGCCCGATCCAAGCCTCAAACATGATGTCCGGCTCTTCACCCTCATACCCGTGAGTGTGATGAACTCGGAAGTTCGTTCCGTTTTGGCCAGCAGGGGTGACCCGATCGCTTCTGATGTATCGCACATCGTCCGCTCGAAGAGCGACGTACTCAAAATCCATCGAACCGTCTTCTCCATCATCCGACGGCTGGACGATTTCTGCTGTAAGCCACTCCGCACCAACCAGCCGAACTACAGCGTCAACGTTGAGTTCATCACCATTTGTGAAGCAGACCGTCACCTCGTTTAGCATGTCGTCATCAGACATACTCTGATCGTATCATCATAGGGTTAAATACCTTCCCCGTCTTCACATATATACCCCTATATAAAGAAACGCCAAATTAGCAATTTTAGTATATAAACCACCCCCGCCAAAAGTAGGTTTGTACGGCTCGCTTGGAGTAGAAGACTGATGATTGAAATGGAAGAATACGGGATTGCACCACCTCCCGAAGCAATCCACTCAGAAACGATCGCGAAGCCACAGCCACAGTCAGAGCCGCTCGACATCCTCGAATCGGACCGGATCCTCGAAGTCCCGAACGGACGGGGTGAAAAGACAGATGCGGTCCTCTTCAGCGGCGGCGACGATTCGCTTGCGCTTACCCACCTCGCGATGGAGGAGGGGTGGGCTGACTTCGTTATCCACCTCGAAACGAACTCCTCTATCCCGGAGAATCTCGATTACGTTCGTGAGGTCTGTGAGACCTTCTGTTGGCCGCTTCTCATAATCTCGTCTCCGATGCCGTTAGATACGTTCGCGTATCGCTATGGCTTTGCTGGCGCTCCCTCTCACACGATGGCGTATAATTATTTCAAAGGAAGGCAGCTCGGGCATTTCTACCGCAAGAAGCACGGCAACGTGAAGTACCTATCCGGTGTACGGAAGCTCGAATCGGATCGGCGGATGGAAAACATCGAAGCAGAGGTCCAATACGAGTCGACATCCCATTCTGGGAACTTCACCGGATGGTGGGTCTCGCCGCTGATCGAGAAGTCAGACGACTGGATAACCCGGTATCGCGAAGAACACAGCCTTCCCCAGAACCCGGTATCGGCGAAGATCCACCGGAGTGGGGATTGTCAGTGTCTCGCCTACGGGAACCGCCAGGAAGAGCTGATCATGATCGAATCGGAGTACCCCGATTTCGCGGCATGGCTACTGTCGGTCGAGAAGCGCGTTCAGGAGTATCGCGGCCGTGTGATGATTCTCGAAGAGACGCACCCGGAGATAGCCAAGCAAGTCGAGTCACTCCGGGAGGAGACCCGCCCGTACCCCATGCGCTTGTCGGTACTCAAAGAACACTTCCCGACCGTCTTTCGGGAAATCGTCGACGTCGACGCCGAGACGGCGATCCTCAAAGGGCAGACGGAGCCCACATCGTACATCGGCCACGGTGGGCTCTCGTCGAAAGAACTCCGCGATCTGACTGCGAGTGCTGACGCATCCCAGCAGACCCTCTGTGAATCGTGTGGCGACCCGTGCTACACGCTTTCGCCAGCAGTCCAAGCCAACGTCGAGGAAGCCAAAGAACGAGCCGCCCGAGCCACCCCTACTCAGCAAACGCTACCCGGAACCACCGACGATTACGCCTCATCGCCCGCGATCGCCAGCAACGAGTCAGCGGACCGAACCCACAGACAGCAGACATTCGAGTAGTCGTCTTGTCAACCATTCCAAGGATTGCGTTGTAACGATTGACAAGACGGCCAGTAGAGTCAAGGGAGAAGAGAGAGTCTGTCTGGAGAGGTGGGTTTGTAGCTCACGAGTGAGGTGAGTGAGATAGAAATGAGCACTGTCGTAGAAGTCAGCCGGGCGGGAGAGATGGACAAGCCGAAGATGGATCTCTGGTGGGGGCTCGCCGTCCTAACGGGCCTCGGCGACCTTGTGACCACCCGTATCGGCCTCCAGTTAGGGCTCGAAGAAGGCAACCACCTGATCGTGTTGCTCCTCGAGGCCGCGGGCTGGGCGGGGTTCACCCTGTTCAAGATCGCTATCCTCGCCGGGGCGCTCCTGTTTGCCGCCAAGCTATCAGCTGAAAAGCGGCCCGCCGTCCCGCTCGGCCTCGCAGCGACGTGGTCGCTTGTCACCGTGATAAACACGATTCACGTCGCGGCGCTCCTCCCGGTTACGCTGTAGGCAGAAGTATTATCACTACGAAGAGAGTCTCATACAGCAATTGATGAGCTCGAAGACGCCCTTCTTCCGGACCAAACGGAAGCGGGTCGGATCCGGGACGCCACCCCCTCAGTGGGATAACAGCAACTGGAGTGACGAGGCCCACTCCAAGTCGGGGGTCGTGATCCGAGATGGGGGGATCGTCGTTGATCCGTCGATGAAGCCGAAAGCCGGCGTAGCGCGGTGGACACTCTCACCAGAGGACACCGATGGAACGACCGCCCTCGACACATGGGGAGACAACGACGGTGCGATCTACGGCGGCGTTCAACCAGACGTCGAGACGGATGTGGGACCGGCGTACCAATTCGATGGGTCAACCGGTCATGTGGTACTCGGGTCAGTCGAGTCTCTCCAGCTCGATTCGGCGTACACCGTCTCGCAGTTGATCCGCTTCGAGAGCCAACAGGAGACCTGGTTCTTCGGCAATTACGACACTGAAGACCGAGGAGCTGGGATCACATACGATCGCGAGGGCAGCGGGCGGATACGGTGGTATGATGGAATCGAGTTCTTCACGCTCTCCAATCCGATCGAGACCCAGCGGTGGTATCTCGTGACGCTATCCAGATCCGGATCCACCTACACACTCTATCTGGACGGCGAATACGAAGGGAGTATCACGACTTCGCAGACCGGGTTCAGCGACTCGTCACGCCCTAACGTGACTATTGGCAGTTCCTGGGGAGAGACACGCACCGACCACCGAGCCCCACTACACGGCTTCATGAAGAACATCCAGATCTACGCGAAGGAGATCACCAGCGAAGAAGCAGCGAGGCTGTATTCACAGGGGGCGATCTGATGGTGGTTTTTAGCCGCCGAAGTGGATGCGGCGCGACTGAGTAAAATAACCCATGAGCGATTCAACACCCGACATCACCGACGTCAAAGCATGGCTCGACGACGAATACAATCAGTACATGTCCACGTACCTGTACGACAGCTACCTCCGCCTTACGAACGGCTCTGCGGCGCATTTCGTCGATATCCGTATCACCGACGACGAGGAGATCCAACTGTTCGGCGAGCGATACGGTGATCAGATCGACAAGAGGTGTGAAGCAACTCGCAAAAGCCTCCTCGAGACGCTATCGTCGACAATCTAGTGACATCCTCCCCGGCGTTCACGCCGGTGCTCCCCCTACGAAATGGCAGGAAGAACTAATACACCTCTCCGAAAATCACAATTGTGGAAAAAGTAACAAACGCCCTGCCAGACAGGGCGATCACCGTTGAAGAAACATTTGACCTGATGCGCCCACCTCGCCAATGTGGATTCGTTGCTCCATTACATCAGGATGAGGCAGGCCGCTGCACCAGCATCTACTTTGAGCATGAAGGGCAGATGAGCGCAGCGGCATTTGATGGAGCATCTTGGGCCCCCCTCACCCCCCACTGTGAAGACATCGATCAATACTTCCACAACGATCAGGTGATGGAACAGTTCACCGACGACATGGCAGCCGAGGCGGAAAGGCAAGTTCCGAATCCCCACTCCATGTTCGGTCACCAAGTCCAGTTCCAAGCGCCTCCAGGGTTCCAAACGAAACTCTGCATCCGGCACCGAGCACTCTCACCTGAGGATTACGACTCTCTCAAGGCTTGGCCGCAACTTGGGGACGCGACGGCGATCTGGGGAAACCCGGAGGCGGGAATTGTAGCGGTTGCTGTCATGGAGCTATCGCCTGATGGAGAACATTCCGTCATCTTCACCAATTTTAACCCCGAGATTGGAACCTGGCGAGTCGTAGACACCATCGGACTAGACAGTCTGCCTGAAGTAGCGGGCCACATCCACAAAGAAACTGGAAAGGCCGCTTCAGAGCATTACACTGAAATCGAAATGATCACTGGACCTCAGTGAAAACCTCAATCACCCGCAACCAACAATGATACACACTACACCATCACCGGTGGAATTCGAGTACCCAGAAGTCAATCTGAGCAACAGCGAACTCGGAATGTTAGAATGGGTACTCAAAAGCAACAGAGACAGTTGGCAGAATGCCCGAGGCGACCCGAACCAAGATTACAGAGAGAACGACATTCACGACACGGTGTCCGTTTTAAACGACCTCATCAGTCGTGTTACAGAGCTCCGGCTTACGGAAGTGGGTGGGGGGACCTTGTCGATCAACACGCCCCGAGAAATGGATGAGATTCTCTTTGGCACTCTGTTATGTCTTCAGGGCATTCAGGATGGTGAAGTCGAACTCGGAACGCAAGACAGTGACGCTGTGGCAGCCAGCTACAAGAGCTTGTTATCTCGCTTTACCGATGCCCACTGGGAGGACAACCCGTTGGCAGAATACTGGCACGAGTTCGGTGACCTCACCCCAGCCTCACCAAGCGACCCGATCATTAAAGCGATCGTCGAGCATGGAGAACGGACCCACGTCCTCCGCGAGTTGATGGCGCGGCGTAACATGGAATACACCGTTTCGGCGCTTGAAAATCCTGAGCGGCTGAATGCCGATCCAGATGATCCAGACGACGTCGCCCAGAAGTTCATCGCTGCGTGGGATGAGACACGTGGATCGATGGGCTCCCACCAATACCAGATGTGGCTTGATGCTGCTGAGGAAAGGGTCGGAGCAGGTGCCGACTTCCTCTACAAATAGTTCTTTCTAAGAGGTTTCTCAGGGCAGGACAACCGATTCAAATATTCAACCCGACGTAATAGAACTCACCCTCAGACCGACGTGAATCATCGTACCCATCACTACTAATCACGTTATCTCTAGCCATCAAATGGACGTAGTATTCATTAGAAACACCTGAGACATCGAGGGTTTCTGTTTTACGGGGGTACGGCCCGGAGTGATCATCTGAGCCACCAGTTCTATAGAATTCCTCAATGTCAACGTACTTTTTTGTGGAGAGAACAACCGCCACAAATCCCTCGTTTTCTTGAGAGGCTGACTCGACGACAATTTCGCGGTAGCCTCCGAAGTCGATTATGTCGTCATAGACCCACGAGACAGCATTAAAACCATCTGGGTTCGGATCCGCATCCGCGAACAGGTGGTCTGTTTCTTTCGTCAGTGTCCCGCCAAGAGGCGTATTTGGATCTCCCTCTGTACCGCCATACCTCCAATTATCCTCATTCGCACCTTCGTTGTACAATTCCACATCCCCAGATATTTGTCGAGATTGAGTTGGAGCTTGACCGACCAGTACACCATCAACAACAGCAACATTCTCAGCAGTGCCAGTGGCCCAATCAGCTTCACCCCCCCACGAAGCTTCCCTAGCCCCACGCCGATCGCTAATGAAATGGGATGGATTTTTTGACATGGATCAACGAACACGGCAGTATATCATATATCTATCGCCAAGGTGGCCCCAATCCAGAGATTCTACCCATCATCCCTCAGTGGTAGTATGCCGATCTACTCGCGTCGGCTCCTCCAGAACTCGGCCAGACGATCACCCAACTCTCCACCAGAGACCGACTCGAACTCATCGCGGGCGTGTTCCGGGAAGTGCCGCAGTACACTCGATCGGCCAGCCGACTCAGTATAGCGGCCATCTGCGAGGACGCGAACTCCGACGTCTTCCGTCCCTCGGATCACTCGCCCCAACGCCTGCCGCGTCTTCCGGACCGCAGGCACGGTGAACGCATAGTTGAAGCCGTTCCAGTTTCCGAAGCGTTCGGCGTATGCGTCTTGGATCGCCGTCGCCACCTCGCTCCCCGTATTCGTAATCGGTACTCCACAGATGACCGCTCCGTGGAGCTGATCGCCCGAGAAGTCGACGCCCTCCGTGAGCGTCCCCCGGAGGCTGGTGGTCAGCACCTTCGGCTCGCCAGCAACGAACTCCCGCTTGAGGGCTTCCGTTTCCGCGTCCGAACTGCTCTCGTCGACGAGGATCGGTTTCGTGACCGAGTCCATGTCGCGGAGTACCTCGGCCGCCCACTCACCCTCAGCGTACGAGGGCATGAACACGAGAACGTTCCCCGGCGTCGTGTTCACCACCGCCGAGATCGTGTCTCGATACTGCGCCCGAAGTTGTTCGTTCTGCTCAGGCGGCCACCGGTTCGAATACGTGAATTTCGGGAGTTCAACCGCGTAGCTCGCTCGGTTCTCAGCTGGGAAGTTCATGTCGAACACCGCGGTCGTCACCCGACGTTTCCGTCGTTCCGGATCCCAATCTGACGACTCATCTTTCTCATCGTCCTCGCTGTCTCCGTCATCACCCTCCTCTTCGTCATCGTCCTCGTCGAGACCGGCGTCGACGTCGCGTGCGCTTCCCTGATTACGCTGAACGTTCTTGAACCGGGACGCCGCTTTAGTGACGAGTGAGTCAAAGGGCTGGATGCCGTGTTCGATTTTCGAGATGCCAGTCACCTGCTGGTAGACATCAATCGGTTCCAGTGTGGCCGACATCACGATCGCGCCACCGAAGGCGTCGAGAGTCGCCGCAATCTCGTCCTGTGGGATGCAGTTATTCACGCGAATTTCCGTCTCATACTCCGCTTCCCACGGCCGGTCGCCCGAGTGCGAGGTGTCGCGAGTGTCCTTCGGGTGGAGGTTCACTTCGCGGTAGTATTCGGTGTGGTTCCCGAGCAGCCAGCGGTGGAGCATCTCACGGACCTGCTCGATGGCGAAGTCACCCTTCGGCGTCTCCTTGTCGATCTTTTTCTGGACCTTCTCGCGGAGATACGCGACAGAGAATCCGAGGTACAGTATCCGGTGCCAGTCATCCTCCGCGCCGTGTTCACCCATCCACTCGCGGAGGATGTCGCTCTCTTCTCCAGGGCGGACCTCCTCATGAGCCGAGATGGACACTTCAGACAGGGTACGATTAGAGAGGGACCGCTGCCACCCCTCTCCGAACTCGTCTTTCAGATACGAGACCGTCCGTCTCGTGAAGAGCTTCCGCGTTTTTTCGAGGAACCAGCGCAGCCTCTTGATGTCCTCCTGAGTATACTCTGCGTTCTCGACCGTACTCCGAACGAGAGCAGCCTTCCCACCGTGGCCCTTTCCATCGAGCCAGTTGAGAACCATATCGACGTCCTGTATAGCGTAATCAAGCGTCTCCATCGACACCGAGTACGACAGTTGATCGCGGGCCTGACTGACCAGTTCGTGTGCCTCGTCGATCACGACAAGCGTGTCCTTGGTGAACAGCTTGCCCGTGAACCCCTGGACGGTTAGCGTGTCTAAGATATGCTGGTAGTTGCCGATGAGGACCTCACACTCCTCGACGACGTGTTTCATAGCCGCATGGGGGCAGGTCCCCGCTTGAACGCCATTTCGTAGCGTCTCTTCCGGCGTGACCCCATCACCAGCGTCGAACGCTTTCTGATCCGTGAAGTCGTTGACGAAGTGCCTCGCGAAGAACGGACAGTACGCCTCACCGAGGAACTCGGGAACCTCACGCTGATATGGTGATTCGACGCCAGCGGCCTCAAGCGAGTCAGTCCGCGGATCATCTGCCTCGGCCCGAGACGCCAAGCCCGCACCGACGTCGGCTTTTCGCTCAGCCCCACCGTCGTTCACCACCTCAGACATCATCCGGTCGGTGTTATCCCGCAGCTCGTCACACCGATGGTACAGATCCGACCGGTCGATCTCGCCAGCATCGACATACGGACAGACGTCGGCCTTCCCAACGAGGGTCAGCCCCCGAAAATACGAGTTCCCGCTGTTGATGGCCGCTAAGTCATCCTCGAACGCCCGCAATTGCTGTTTCTTCGAGGTCACCACGAACACCCGCTTGAACCGTGTGTTGCGATCGCGGACGAGCGAGAGGCCGGCGGTGAGCGCAATCAGCGTCTTTCCCGTTCCACACTCTCCCTCAAGAAGGTAGACGCCATTATCTTGTAGGGTATCAACGGCCTCGTTGATCCCCACCGTCTGCTTCTGATACGGACTATCGAACGGAAAGATGTCTGCCCAGTAATCGCGTGGGCCAGTGAATTTAGTTGCCATTGTAGGTAGTGGAGGCGAATATCAGTAAATACGGGTACACAACAACCGACCATAATCCCTTGGGTCGACGACAGCCCGCAGCATGAACGACCCAGACGCCTTGACGTGTAACGGTATCAATCGATTCTCCCTGTGTTGTAAAGGTTGAAAATTTCCGTGTCGCTGAGAGCCTTGCTGTAGATACGAACGTCATCAGCATCCATCGGTATGTCACGAGACGAGTTGTACTTCTGATTCCCGATACAGAACGGGTCGTTGACGCTCGTCACTGTGATATCATTTGACACATCCGGTCCAGCCGCAAGAGTGCCATTGAGATACATCCTACCTTCGTTGTCATCGAATACACCAACCGCGTGATACCATTGACCAAGATTTATTGATACAGTCCTTGAGCTAGCATGTGAACCATTAGTTTCACACCGGAAGCGGATGCTAGAATTGTCACTGTGCGTGAACCCCCATCCATCATCATTCTGCGTGTGCATGGCGATGGATGAATTAAACGACCGTATTGAATCGTATTTTACCCACGCAGCGAGAGTCATGCTGTTCAAACCTTGAACTTCGGTAATAGTTCCACAGTTCACTTCCCCGTCACCGTTGAAATAATACGCCTCGTTTGTACCGTATGTCTGATTCGCGCCGCTGGTACCAGTCGAAACCCCTGTAGAGATAGAACCATCATTACCTCCCCAACTATCAATCGCGACCGAACCGCTCGTGTCTTCGTTGTCAAACGTCCATCGCGAGACACCGCTATCGGGTGCTTCACCGTCCTGTGTAGGAGCACGGCCCACCAACCCATCAGCAGTCACGCCAACGTTCTCGGGAGCCCCCGCATTCCAGTCCTCCTCATCCGCCCAAGATGCTTCCTCGCGACCGCGCCGATCGCTAATAAATCGGCTCTCCCCAGTCATACTCGAGGTACCTTCCACTGTGAGTTATACATTCCGGCCAACACCGGGTAAGCTCCAACCAGGCGCGACAGTATCCATCCCGACCAGATCCGATAGTAAGCCACGACAGGTCACCGGTCAAATCCTATCGAATCTATATTTATGCCTCCACTGAATTCGCGAGGTGCAAACCCCACAAACGGACATGGGGCTGTTGGAGAAAACGAATCCGAATGGGAAAGCACAGAGCTCCCATCGACGACGAGGTCGATAGTAAACGAGCTAAAGTCACCGTTGAAATCTATCTCGACTTGCCGCGCCCCGCTTCCAAAGTTGAACGGCACCTGCACTTCACGTCTGAACTCGGTCCCTTCCCTCATTTGGATGCGCCACTCCTGGGCATCCTGGCTGTAATGGACCTCAATCGAGTTTTCAGCAGTGGCATACTTTCCAACGGCTGTCCCATCCCAAAACAGCGCAATCACAATCTGCTGTCTGTCCCCCGCGAACTCAATCATAGCGTCGAGTGAACACGGATTCCCATTTTGGCCGTCTTGAACTTCATCCGCTGTTCGGAGATATGGCCTATTGTCACCTCGCCCGCCACCTCTGAGCTCAATTTGGTTGTTCCGTTCCGAGACGGATCCACCAGAGACTATCACTTTGCGCCAGATAGAGGTGTCAAAAACACCATCATCAAAATCGTCGAAGACAGTGTACTGTACATCACCCTCCGCAAAGTGTGGAGAAAGGCCCCCACCAGCTACAGCAACATTTTCACAGACACCAGCGTCCCAATCCCCTTCATCCGACCAAGTTGCGTCCCCGCGACCACGCCGATCGCTCGTGAACCGACTCGATTCATCTACCATACAGCCCACACCCCAGAGAGCGGCGTTAGATGCTCCGACCAACTCACTACCGAAAACCCACCCATCGAGTAGCACAGAGTCATCCGGCGATTCTCCCCGTGTTGTAGAGGTTATCAACTTCCGTGCTGGAGAGTTCTTTAAAGTAGACCCGCGGGTCGTCTATGTGACCCTCCCAGAACTGAATCCCAGCGCGCGAATAACTCGCGCCGATGTCGCCCTCTGCGTGTTTGTCGTTTGAAAACCCGTTAAAAATCGTATCCTGTGTTCTCCTGTTCCCGTTCTCATCGTAGAACCAAACACGGCAATACCCCTCCGCTTCGTTCCACGCCCCTGCTACAAACAGCCACTGACCAGCTGTACCAGTCATTACGTTATTTTTCCACCCGTCAACGGAATCGTGATACTGGACACCGAACTCTTCAGAGGCCTTTCTGAGGGCGGGCTGTCCGTATCCTTTCAGGTTGTTTATGAACTGCTGTCCCTCCAGATTGTCTGCTTTAAACCACGAGGTGAGTGTGAACTCAATCTCAGAGGGAATCTCGATTCCGTGGTTCTGGTAGGACGATCCATCGTAGTAGGTGCTGAAATCCCCCACGGCGGAATCCGAGGACCACGTTGCCCCGTGATTCGTTGCGTCATTATCATTCCAGCTGTCGATCGAGACAGAGACATCACCCTCACTGTCGAAGTTCCACCTCCCGACCCCGCTGTCGGGCACCTCACCAGCTTGAACAGGAGGATCAGCCACTAACCCACTAACCGTAACATCAACGTTCTCGACAGTGCCAGCATCCCAGTCTGCTTGGGCAGCCCAAGACGCCTCCTCTCGAGTACGCCGATCGCTCGTGAACCGACTCGATTCATCTACCATACACCAACCTCCAAGCACGCAGTATTAGCCATTCTGGTCACGTATGTAGGAGATCCCAGCATCAGGCATCAGACCTCGGGACGAACAGCTCTCAGTGCTTTTCTCTCAGATTCACCATATGGTTCATCTCGGAATTCGAAAAAGCCAGCATGGTAGTTCATGTGCCTACGAATACTCCCAAAGGAGTTTTCGGCGTAAAATGACATACCAGCTGTGACTGAATATTTCGTGTGGTCAAATCCTTGATCCCTTCTATTATTTTGCGAAGTCTCGTTCGTCATATCATCAACATAGAAGTCAATTTCCGATGCAGAATTCCCTCTCTTATTTATCACCACCAAATGGACGTCTCCGTCTACAATACCAGTCTTACACGCCACTTTGAGTTCATTGCCGTTACCATCTCTGACAAGGACGTTCGGTTCACCCAACCTGCCTACAGCATCATCTTGATACAACGCAAAACACCCACTGCCATCAGTCGACGCGAACCAAGTAGATAGGTCCGTTTTATCAGCAGTTTCAACCGTGAAGGCCACCCCGAACGTTTCATTTTCGGGGATAGTTTCTGGCCCATTCGCCAGCCCGTAATCATCCGAACCATTCCCGGCTACGGACTTGACCCCATTGCTAAATGTTGAGGAAGAGAGGCCATTGGCAGACATCCCAACCGATGAAACACCATCTGTCCATGGGATGGCAAAGTCATCAGCGGTCCATCGGTAGACTACGCTGTTGGATGTCTCATTATTTTGAGTGAATAGACGACCAACCAACCCATCTTCCGTCACATCAACGTTTTCCGCGGTACCAGCTTCCCAATCCGCCTGACCGGTCCAAGATGCTCCCCCGCGGCCGCGGCGATCGCTGGTGAACCGGCTCGATCCATCAGTCATACGCAAACGCTCAAGACACGCAATATTAGCCATTCCGGTCAGTCACACGAGAAAACTAGACACGGGAGTGGATCTTCATCCCCATACCTCGTCTACCCACTCGTATCCGGTTGGGTTAGCATTCCCACCCGTTTTGTCTCGCCGTCCACCACCGATGAAAACTTCACTTACTTCTGAGGATGTAGTTTTGAACGATTCGCCATTCGCGGTGAGGTCTGGCGTAGACCCTGTCAGATCTTCCCAGAGAACATCAAATTCGTTGCGACCCCAATCGATCGTCACAGTGAATCGACGCCACTCGTCGTAATTGGGAGACGGATCTGGAGTCAGTTCACGATGACCGAATCCAGACTCATATCCCACTTGTGGGTTTAGCGTATAGAGTTCAAAGATAGAATCTCCATTCTCGTTGAATAACTCGTATAAAATCCCACGCGAATCGGCTGTTTCTTTATATGCCCACGATACTTCGGTAGGTGTTGCAGACAATCCGGTTCGCCGGGCAACATACTCGTCATTGTTTGGGGAGTAGTGGTTACGTAGAGAATGTGAACCGTTGCTTGCGGTACTATCTATGACCTCCGCATCCCGAACTTCCCACCCGTCAGGCGATGAGCCAACAGAATCGTCCTCGAAACTATAGACCCCGCTGTCGGGTGCCACACCGGCTTGTAGAGTAGGACGGCCCACCAACCCATCGGCAGTTACATCAACGTTCTCAGGGGCTCCAGCCTCCCAGTCAGTTTGGTCAGCCCAAGACGCCTCTTCGCGAGTACGCCGATCGCTGGTGAACCGGCTCGATCCGTCTGCCATATACACTACCTTTCCTGAGTCGGGTAGATAGAGATACCGGTCAACACGCCGCATTAGAAGCACTACTGAAGCTGAACCCTCGAATCGCTACTCAGACGCCTGGGTTAACACGCTTTACAACATCAGCGAACCCTACTGATTCCAGCACCGTCTCGACTCTCACGACAACTCGCTCGCCGATATCTACATCAGAAACCATCAGCACAAACCCATCCACGTAGGCGATCCCGTCGCCTTTCTCACCAAGCGACTCAATTTCGACTTCATACGTCTCACCCTCAACGACAGGCTGCTGATCCGGGCCAGCGGACTGTTTAGCTTGACTGTCTCGCTCTCGGGTCTGGGTCTGCGTAGACTCCACATCTGTGGTCTCTTCAACCCCGATCAGGCCGACACGGTACGCTTCACTCACAGCCAGATCGCCCTGTTCAACTTCTGACGACGGGATCGAGACCACATAGTCACCATCTCGCTCCTCAACAACCCCCGTGAAAAGAGTACGAAGCGAATCTGAGATTTCAACCATACCCCCATTCAAAGGGACTTGGGTAAAATAACACATGGTCTGAGCACACAAAATGGCCACACGCAGGGATTCAGACGCCTATCGAGCAGTCGCCCTTCCTCCCCGAGTGGGTTTTTAGCCCCCGAAAAGTTGGTAGAGGATGAATTCAGAGACTCACGCGGATGATCCCGCAGAAGTAACGACGGCGCTTCGAAACATCAAGCGCCACACTGTGGGGTACGGGGAACGCTACCCACAGCCAGACACCGATCACTTCGTCACCGAAGACACGAACGCGAACGGCGGGGTCCATCACCAGAACCAATCGAACGAGTACGGGTACGACCTCACATCGTTCGGGAGCGGTCGCCAAGGCGTTCGGAACTTCGTTGCGGTCCTCGACGCAGGCAACCTCGATCCCGTCGACGACTACTACCGAGTCTTCAGAGACATGGGCCGGGGTGTCGATATCGACTATCGCGATCGCTTCGTGTTCGTGTGGGCCAACGGGGAAGCGATGGTCGTCTGTTCGAACAACCCAATCACTGGCGAGGCGAACAGCCCGAACATCAACAACGAGCAAGGCGGCGCAGGCTACGTGGGTGTCGCTGGCGACACGCCGGCCGTCGACGACATCATCGAAGCCATCGACCAGCACGGAACCACGAAGTCCGGGAGGCGAGATGATGGACTCTTCTCCTGAGCCGAGTGAAACAGCGTAAGGGCGTTCCTTTTCCAACCCGCCCTCAGAGAGTACAATTCGTGTGTTCACCACCGATAAAGCGGAGCTTCAGTCTCTGTAGAGTCGGTTTTGCTACGAAGCAAATCCGGATCTGCCTCAAACCAATCACCGAATCTGCCACGACCCAATGACAACCAGAATCGACTACCGAATCGCCGATTTCACCGAGATAGCCGACGAGTTTGCTGGCCAAGCCAGTCTCGTCCACCTAGACTCACCGTGGGCGGCCCCAGCTCGATATGGTGGACGTGGGGTGGATTATCGCACCTGGCCCATCACCGAAGATGCGCTCTCCGACTTCCCCGAAAGCGAGCTCGAGCGCGACGAGATCGACACGACGCGCTTCGTGAGCGAACTAATCAATGTCGCCATGGACTGTCTCGAAGACGGCGGCTGGCTCATCGCAGACGGTGACTCATACGCGGCCCCCCGGATCGAAGCGTACCTCCGAAGCGAATACGGCGAGGCGCGGATCAACGACCAGAACGGCCGTCCGTACACGGGCGGTGGGTTCAGGAAACAAGGCCGAGTCTGCTACCACACAAAATCCGGCGAACCAGACTGTTCCACGACCGGGAAGTACGGCATCGAGGCGGGCTATCCGATCATATTCGCGACGAAAGGCGAAACCGACCGGACGCTCCCTGAATCAGTCTGGCAACCCGCCCGGCACCCGCGGTGGAACGAACCCACAGAGGAATACGGACAAGGCACAGTCAAGCCAGTCTCACCGTACCGTGTCTGGATGGACGCTCTCGTCGAACCGGGTGAGCTTGTCCTCGCACCGTGTGCCGGCTCAGGCCCCGCCCTGATCGCCGCCGAGCAGCTGTGGGACACCCAAGCTCGCGCAGTCGGTATCGACGTCACCGAGACCGCCAAGCAAGCATACGAGACACGGCGAAACGCCGTCATCGCACCGGATCACCAGGAAACACTCGGAACTATCTCGGATCACGCATGAGTACAACCACTACCCAACCCACAGACGGACAGCACATCGAGGACCGCCCCGCGGAACTCGATGCCTATTGGCCGAGCCGAATCGAAAATGACCGAATCTGGTACGGCCACCACGCCCTCCCCGGTTCCCGATTCGTCTGCCACGAGACAGAGACCGTCTACACCGTCACCGACATCAAAAATGGCGGCGACACGTTCACACTCGCCCCTTGCCACAAAGCAAACGGACTCTCAGACGGATTCTCCGACCCGGACCTGCCCGACCATTTCGTCGACAACATCTGTGACCTCGCCGGAGCGATCGAAGCCGGCGACCTCACGCCGCTTCCAACTGGCGTCCTGAAAACCGTCGATGAAAGCACGTACTTCAGCGTGGGCGACCTGACCGTCGCGATCGACGTCGACGCCACAGAGACCACGCCGCTGTTAGAGCAACTGGACCCACCCAACGGACCGGTCGCGACCGACATCGCGAAGATCGCACCAACTCTCGAGAGTGTAGACGCAGAACCCACACTCTTTGGACCGCACGACGCCGCCACACCCCCGGACGAACCAATGAGTGGTTCTGGCCACGAATACACCGAAAGGCGACCACGCGGCGCACAGGCGGTTCCAACACATTTCGTCCCTGTACAGCCATTCAGTAAGTGGACCTTCGAGGACAAGACCATCCGAGACTGGGTCGAGAGTTCATTCGAGGAAGGCGAAATTATCCTCAACGCCTGTGCCGGGCAGACGGAGCTTACCCCACCCCCCGGAGGCAAAATCCTCCGTAACGACATCAGCGGCGAACGTCCCAACCTCGACTTCGAGATGGACGTCGCAGAGCTCGCAAGCCACCCCGACCTCGAACAGGGTAGCATCGACCGAGTCGTTTTCGACCCGCCTTGGTCACTTTATCAGGCAAATCTACGGTACGAAAAAAACATGGTATCGAAGGACGGCACACATGATATCGACCTCACAACCCTCCCGTTCGAAACCCCCGGCCCGGAGGAGAAGACACAGATTGGCCACTCACGACTCGCTAAGGAAGGCTTCAACTGGCTCCTAAAACCGGGTGGTGAGGTCCTGGAAATCACTTTTCACGGTAGTTCGATGTCAGCGAGGCTCGGATACGAACGTCAAGAACGACTCATATTCGACCCGGTAGGCGAGGGAAAATGCGTAATTGGGAGCCGAGATCAGAAAGTGCGAAGGCGTCTCGACGATTTCTTCTGAACATGACTGGACGATTCATTTCAATCGAGGGCGTGGACGGCGCTGGCACGACGACACAGGCCCAAGCTGTCGCCGACGAGCTCGTCGAGCGACACGACGGTCTCACCGAAGACGACATCCTCGTCACCGCAGAGCCAACAGACGGCGAAATCGGCAGGCTGATCCGAACGGGTCTCGCCGGAGACATCGAACTCAGCCAGCAGGCACTCGCACTTCTCTTCGCCGCTGATCGAGTAAACCACATCAAGACCACCATCGAACCGGCCCTCAACGACGGGAAGACCGTCATCACGGATCGCTACTACCTCTCCTCGTATGCGTACCAGCAGGAAGCGGGCTCGCCTCTCGATTGGCTTCAGACCATCAACAAGCACGCGCTCACACCCGACCTGACTGTCTATCTCGACGTCGACCTCAACGAGTGCTTCAACCGGATGGGCGACCGGGACTCGACGGACATCTTCGAAGAGCGTGAGTTCCTCGCCAAGATACAGGCGAACTACCACACGACGATCGAGACGCTCGCAGAGCAGGGAGAACCACTCTCCGTCGTCGAGGGAAACCACGCAGAAGAGACAGTTACAGACGCCATCATAGACGCGATCGCCGACGCGGACTCCACTTCACTGTAGGCCAGCCCCGCGTCACACGGTGCGATACTCGACAAAGTCGTACCGCCCGTGCCCCTGTCGGGATACCTCAGTCCAGTCCCCCGCAGTTATCTCAGGGAACCGGCTCTCACCGTCAACCTCCATGTGAACTTCGGTCAGCAACAGCGTATCTGCCATCGGGAGGAACTGTTCATAGACACTAGACCCACCAGCAACGAAGCATCGACTGACACCAGTCTCATCAGCTCGAGCTTCAGCAGCGGCGATCGCGGAATCCACATCGTGGACGGTAACTACGGACTCCGGGCCGCCGACATCGGAGGAACTCAACACAACGTTCAATCGCCCAGGTAGCGGCCCACCAAGGCCGTCAGCGATGTTCTCGTAGGTCTTCCGCCCGAGGACGACGGGGTGGCCCATCGTCTCGGCCTTGAACCGCTCCATGTCCTCCGGCAGGTCCCACGGGATACCGCCGTCGCTCCCGATGACTCCGTTTTCCGCGACTGCGGCGATATGGACCCATTCACACTCCGCCCTCCTCGCATTCGCTTTGTCAGTGGACATTCTACCTACTCTGATGACACAGAGCGCCTACAAATAGGTTCCCATCCGTCTTTAGTTAAGCCTCACACCTCGGTTGTGTAGCGGTAGCGAGCGTCTCTTGTAAGATTGGTCGTCGTTTGTGGATCTTTTGAGCGTCTTCGATCAGCCGGTCGAGCAGCGGCGGTGGTGAGTAGCCGAGGAACTCACCGAGTTCGTGGAGAATGAGCTGGGCGTGCGACCGGAAGGTCGCCGCCCAGCGCTCTGTCGGAAACACAAGCTCATCATCCGCCTGCTCAGTGACTAGATCCAACAGATCGCGGCTTACAAGCAGCGACAGCAGCGCTGCGTACAATAAGATCCTCACCACGTGTTCGTCACTCGTGTCGAACTCGTCCAGTTCGTACTGCGTCTTCAGCTCCCGGAACAGCAACTCAACTTCCCACCGACAGCGGTAGATCTCCGCTAAATCCGCCGGAAAGAACTCTTTTCTCGCTAAATTCGTCATGTACAGGTGGTAGTCGTCGGCGTCCTCGTCGCGGACGCCGACGACGCGAAATCGCTTCGTATCCAGCGACTGTGTCCCATTGTACGGCCCCCGTTTGAACTCGACTTCGACCTCCACATCGATGTATTTCCGGTCAAGATCATCGAGAACAGCTCGGAGCTGCTCGCCCTCTAAGGGAATGGCGCGGCCGCGCCATTCCCGTAACTCCGCCGTAATCAGCGGATTCGCGTTCTGCTTCAGCCGACTCACGAAGTAGCCGTCGTTTTCGTCGATCAGCGCAAACCGGCGGTACTTGAAGTAGGCGAGATCGAACAGTATGAGGCGATTCTCAAGCCACGGCCCCGTGTTGAACAAGGTGCTGTCGTGCGTTTTCTCGTTAGCGGTATCGAGCCGTTCAATCGTCTGCTCTGTGGCATTGTGGAGCAGGTGGAGCTTCGCTCCAGCCTGCTCCTCGTGGCGGGCTTCGAACTGATCTGAGAGAAATTCGTGTAACCGCAGCACCGTTCCATCAGCGATCATCACGTCTCTAAATCGGTCGAGATCAGCGTCAACAGCGTTAGGAACAGCGACCTCGTCGAGGCCGCGCTCGACGAGGTCGCGGAAGTACTCCGCAAGCGTCGGTGTCAACCGCTGATAGAATCCACCCGGAGAGATCGTCTCATCGGCAGTAGAGTTGTAACAGCGTCTAAACCCGGCGAGTGTTCGGCTTTCGCCTGCGGCGAAGCCGAACACGAACGCCCAAACGAAGGCAGGGATCTGGAGCTTGCGGTCACGTTCGACCACGCCGAGTTCCTCGGCGTGCTCTTCGAGGAACTCAGAGGGAAACAGTGTAGTGAGCCGACGCATAATCCGAGATGAGGAGCCGTTGGGCACAAACTCGGCTTCCTCATTCCTTCCGAAAGATGCCTCGATAAGCCGCCGCTATCACGCGATTTCTCGCTTAACTAAAGACGGATGAATAGGTTCCCGCCCCGCTCGAGGTTTTTAGCCTCCGAGGGCAGCTTGTAGAGTGATTGTAGATGAGTAGTAGCCAAGCAGGATTAGGTGATTACGGCGCGACCGTCCCCGAGTCGACCACCGAGTCTACCTACAACAGCACCCGACCAAAGCTTGGCTTGGAATCGACACCGACGAGTGAGCCGCTTCCAGAGACCATCCGCGAAGCTCGCAACGCCGACTGGGTCGTATTCACCGGACGCTACCCCTACGTATTCGACGCCGCCCGTCTCGGGTTTGGCATCGGCCACCGTGAAGATTCGTCGTATCAGTGGATCCCCGAGGAAGTCTCGCTCCCGGTCCACTTTCTCGATAACGAGTATCTCGACGCCGACCTCGACCGATTTATCGACCGCGTCTTCGAGTACGAACCTGAGATCGCGGTCGTCGGCGATATCTATGATCGGGCCTCCCTCCGGGAACACATCGATGCGGCCAACGAAATCTGGGGCTCATACCCAGATACGAACATCATTATCGTCCCCAAATGCGAGGGCATTCTCCCGGACATCCCAGATCAGTTCGTCCTTGGTTACCCGAACGGCTCATCGCCGATCCAAGCCACAGATATCGCGACGTACGACGAGTGGCGATCGGTCGAGAACAGGATCCACATCCTCGGGGGGACGCCGCTTACCACCCACGCTGAAATCGTCAATCTGACCCAAGAGAGCATCACCGGGAAGCCACCGGCCGACATCGGCGGCGTTGATTGGAACGGCTATCAGCGATACGCCGAAGACCACGGCGACTACGCCTCGGCCAACGGCGGGTGGCACCGTAACCTCAGAGACCAGTACCCGCCGAAGAGAGACCTCATCCGGTACTCACTCCTGAACGCGAAACACTACTGGATCACCCACGGCGTGTGGCCAGATACCGACCCGACAGACATCCAGACCCGAGACGAACTCCTCACGGCCGATGCTGGCGAGAGTATCAGACTCAACACGACCTCCGACGCGCGTGAACTCTTGCTTTCCCCGCCGCCACATACCGAGCGGAAAGCCCAACCCATCTACCGAACGGACGACACCCAAGCCACCATCATCGAACCGCTCTCACCGATCGCCGCGCTCTTCTCTAACCTCAACTGGACGCCCGATGGGGCACTCTCCGGCTCGACTGAGTACACGACGCCGAGAGCACACCACATCGAACCAATCTGCCCCGGATGCGGGAATCACATCTTTCACCGAGAGACCGAACGAGAGTCATCGACCGATACGGCACAGGTCGTCTCCTACGAACACCAGATACAGGACGACCCCCGAAACTACGACTCGGTCCCAAACAGCGGCGAACCAGCTCTCAAGACAGACCGGGTATTCCCAGCAATCCACTGCTACTGTTCAGATGCCTGCCGAACTCATACAGAAGGCCGTTCCCCGGACCTCCTCTTGGATTCAGCACACACTGGGGCATACGGCTGGCCCGACGGAAAACACATCTGTACGCTCAGACCTGCCGACGAGCGTCGTTGACCCAAACATCTCCAGCAGTCCGAACGACCCCCAGAGAGGTTTATATGACCCGAGAGGAGGTGAAGGAGTCTTAGAAAGAATGTCGACCGAATCCAGCAAACAGTACACTGTAGCAGTCGCAGAGAAGGTCAACGTCTCTGCGCCGAACCCGGAGAAAGCACTTCGGGAGGTAAGCCGGGTGACTGGCCTTTCAGAACAGCGCCTCTCCATCGAAGCCGTCGAGGACGTCGACAATATCGACGGCCCGTACGTAGAACTGAAGTTCACCCCCCAAGAGTGGATCCGGGGCCGCGCAGAACCGGTCGAAACGGAGGGGAAGCGTTCGTGGCTCGTCCCGGTCGAGGACGCGGTAAACGACGAAGGGGTGCTGATCAGCCCGACCGACTTCGAGGCGGACGAGCTCAAGGACCACGAGCGAGCGCCGTTCTGGGTCCAGAACTGGTCCGGGCCGTTCAGCATCAAGATCATCGACATCGGCGGTATCCCGACCGATCTCAAAGAACTCCTCTCGAACGGAGAGCCCGTAGACGACGTGCTTTACGAGTAACCATGTACCTCAAAATCCTCAAATCAGACGGATCGGGCTTCCTCGAAATATTCGGTGCGAACGACTTCCAAGCCGAAGGCGAGGGCAGCATCCGACTCTGGTTCGGAACCGACTCCGCAATCGATGGTGAGAAGCGACACAAAGATATCAGCGGATACGTCATCAGTGCCGTCGACGAAGCGTCGTACAACTACCAAGGCGCATACGAGACCATCGGGGATATCGGCGTCTCTGAAGAAACAGAGTTGCTCGTCGTCAGCTCGCCGAAGTACCCACAGATCAGCAAGGCCGCCCACACCCTCAAGAACGAAGCCGACTACATCGGGGACTTCGTCTTCGTCTCTGACCAAGCAAGCGCATGACCACCGACAAGGTGACGTACACGATCGAGTCCGGAAGCATCGCGATGCGCGAACACGTCGCCAACCTCATCACAGAGATAGGCAACAACACCCCCGTAAGCGTCGACACCAGCACAGGAGACACAGGGGTGACCGCAACAGTCATCGGAGATGGCTACGAACTCCCACTCATCGAAGACAGTATCCGAACGTCGCTACCAGCAAGTCTCCAGATAACCGACACCGATGTCACAATCGGAGCTGATCGCAGCGCCGATGTCTAACGACGAGACAGTAACCATCCGTGTGTGGAGAGGGCGACACCGCGACTTCGATCGCGACCCTGACGAAACACACGAAATCTCCTGTCACGATGGAGATCGGTGGAGCGCCGAGACAGTCCAGATAGACGGCACCAATAGCTGTGGCTGGCTCGCGTTCGACCTCGTCGATCTCCCGGAAGACATGGAGACGGCCACACTCTTCGTCCACGAGAACAACTCTGGACACGAACACCCACTCAACACCCGTGCGGTAGAGCGCGGTCTCGTTTTCGACGGGCGACCATACAAGCCCGGAATCGATCCGCCGTGTTTCCTCCTCGATGGGGAAGTCGTCGCTCACGTCGCCCGGGGTTCGCTATAACATCCACTCAGACATGACCGAATCAACCGAGAGAACAGAGGCTGGAAGCAATGGCCTATCGCCAACCGTCCAGAAAAGCCAGCGGTCGAGCAGAGACGAGATCGTCATCCCCGAACGGCCAGCCGACGGCCTCGTCGACGGCGAACCCATCCCAGAGACCTGGGCACAGTACGGCCAGCACATGTCGATGACGCGCTTCGATCAGCGCATGTATGCGGCGACTGTCAAGGAGGACGGCGACGAAATCCTCATCAAGTACATCCACCCGACCAACCCCGACCCGATGGTAGTCAGTTACGACGCCGTTGAGACGGAAGCCGGGAAGGTCGCCCCAGAAGAACTCGTCAACATCGTCGAGCTCGCACACCGGCTTGGGAAAGACCCCGAGGAGATTACGAAGTACAACCTCAAGCGCAACAACGTCGATCCGTTCCCCATCAGTTTCGGTGTGGGCTACGTGAACCGAGACGCCGAACTTGACGAACCGACCACCGCCGAACGCGAGCTCATCTGGTCGCTCCACGGAGATTACCTCCGGGACAAGACCCTCTACACCCCGCCGGCAGAGTAACGAATCCCCAGAAGATACAGTCCACTTCACAAGGCCAAATGACGGATCCAATTTTGAAGTGGGCAGGCGGGAAGCGTCAATTGTTATCGGAGATTACTGGCCTGTTCCCGACGACATACAACGAATATCACGAGCCATTCATTGGAGGCGGGGCGGTTTTCTTCTACCTCAATCCTAGCACAGGGACAGTCAACGATCTCAACTCCCACCTCACTACGCTCTACGAGATCACCCGCGACCACCCGGCAGCACTCATCGAAGAGAACAGGACCCACGACCACTCGAAAGACTACTACTACGAAATGCGGACGGAATTCAACGACTTTCTCTCAAAACAGAACCTGACTACACAGGACCGCATTCGAGAAGCAAGTCTCCTCATATACCTCAACCGAACGTGCTTCAACGGCCTCTACCGGGAGAATAACGACGGCGAATTCAACGTCGCATTTGGCGACTACACGAACCCCAACTGGGTACAAGAACAGCGGATTCGCAAAGCCTCCCGCAGACTCCAAGGAACAGCGATCTACAACACAGATTTCGAATACATCGTAGAGACCGCCGAAAGCGGCGATCTTGTATATTTTGACCCCCCGTATCAACCAGTCTCGAAGACAGCCGACTTCAATTCGTACCACGCAGAGGGGTTTGACCGAGATGACCAACGGCGATTACGGGATGTCGCTGTTAAACTCTCCAACCAAGATATCTCGGTTGTCATCTCGAATTCCCCGCCCGTCGCGGAATTATACGAAGACTTTGAGTCCTTCTCAACGACATATGTAGGAGCCACACGAGCGATTAATAGCGATGCCAGTGGTCGTGGTGAAGTCGATGAGGTCCTGATCACGAACGTCCAAAACGAGGACCGCCAGCGAAAAACACTCGCAGATTTCACCGGGTAACGACACACCGGAGCCTCGCTCAGACGGACACTAACCCCCACAGAGAGAGTTTCTGCCCTTCGAATAGAGTAGAAGGTGAATTGAAATGAGCAAGTCGTTCTCCGACGCAGATTGGGATCAAGGGACCCCCTTCAGGGTTCTCGCAGACCTCGGGTTCTTTCCGTACTCCGGGGCTGACGGAGACCTGTTCCGTAAGCAGGGCCTCGCAGGCTGGCGTGTCTCCGTATACACCCGATCACTCGTCAGGATCCAAAAGAAGGGCCGGAAGTTCCGCGGCCGCAACACGTGGAACACCCGCCGACAGTGGGACGCAGAAGACGATGAAGAGTTCAGTGAAGAAGCCATCTCCGAATTCAAAGACGAACTATCCCACCTCATCAACCACGGCGAACTGAGGCCAGAATCAGAATGAGCGATCGACACGCCAGCATCGACCAGCTGCTAACGGGAGACGGGATCACTACGGAATCCGAACTCCGGAGCGCAATCTGGTGTGGGGACCCGCGAGTATTCGAGAACCACGACGGCAAAACGATCACCCAAGCAGCCAAGCACCTCACGTGGGGCGGCTTCGATTTTACCCGCCTGGACGTCGACGATCTCTCCCGGCGTTCTCGGGTCCTTGAGGAGGTGAACAACACCGCCCTCGCAGTCCTAGGCCCAGACGGCAACGTCTACCAGTTAGGCGACACGGTGCGCGCAGAAGTCCAGAAGCCACGGCACGGTTGGGGGCGGAGGCCGGACCCCGACGAAACAGCCACTTACGAAACGGAGCTCACACGGGTGAGCGAACTCGGCGTCTCGCTTTCGTTTGACCCGACCTACAGCAACTCATCGGGGAAGAGCGCCTCTGCGAAGCCCGGACGGGACCCACTCGAACTGCTCTCGCGAAGTGATCTCGATGAGTACAGAGAGCGGCTAACAGAAGGGACCGACATCGACATCCCCAAGGAAGTCAACGGCTGGACGCTCTCGGAGACCGACGAATACGACCGCGACACGAATCACCTCCAGAACAACCTCATCACGAAGATACAGTGGTGTAACGGCGAGTCGACGTATATCACGGCAAAATGGCGAGGGGGGTACAACTGTTTTTATCTCACTGCCCCCATCCCCGGAACGCTCACCGACGCGAACCAAGGCGAGAACGACTACCTGTACGAGATTGACGTCCCGCAACGAGTCGTCACCAGCCGGGAGATCATCAGCCTCGCCGTCGAAGCCATGGAGTCGCTCAACCCGGCGCACTTCCAGTCCGCATACGACCTTCGAGACGCCGATGAGATCGACAGCCTGCGGGATCAGCGATACGGACCTGCGCCCGTCAACTTCCCAAGGCAGCTCGGCGACTGGACGCGAGAAAGCATCCACCCCTACGAGGTCGTCTACGCGAACAGTCGTGAGATGTGCCCGTGGGACGGCTATCAGGTCAAGATCGACATGCACGGCGGCGTCATCGTGAAGAACGAAGCAGACAACGTAGTCCACGATCGCCGGCTAGTAGAGCGTTACTTCCCGAACGGCGAGCCGTACCCAGCGAACATCGACACCCACGACTACGTCGGCGAGAGTCGCGATATGTTCGACGAGAACTGGTACTATGGGGTCGCGTTCATGGCCCAATCCTCGAAAGCACGGCCGGATCACACCACGCTCGAAACGCTCGAAGAGCACACCCCGGCTAGTGTCTCACTCATGACGTTCGATCACGGGCTTTCAACGAACGCTACAGCGTCACAGGACAGGGAAAACGGGAACCTCTTCGCGTACAGTTAGTTCGGCTCGATGATGACGATGGGGTCAGACTCGACGAGGCCACCAAGGCCAGCCTCCGATAGCGTTGTCGCCAGAAGCCGGGAGTTCTGCATGTCCAGCCCCTGAATGGTCACGGACGGCGACTGCGTCTCCTGGTCGATAGTGGTGAAGCCCACATTGTTGACTTTTACTCCCGCAAGCCCGATACCCTCTCGAAGCTCCTCGACAGCCTGTTCGCTGAATCCAAAGAACACGAGCTCGCACGCATTGTCTGGCCCCAGACTATCCACAGCAGCACTATCCGCGCTCGATTCGCTCATACAACTACCGCCGTCACAGCAATCAGGTATAGCAATTCCGGTCAGATCGACATCCAGAACCCATCCAGAAGAGTTTGTGACCTCCGATGGGTGGTGAGAGGTATCCAAAAATGACCCTAGTAGAACCAGCAGAGACGTTCGAATTCGATTACTGGCGAAGCGTCGTCGACGAACTCAGTCTCGAAGACGAATTCGAGTCTGTCACCGGCACGCCGTTTAACGAGGACTACACGATCGAGATCTCAGAAGGTATCCTGATCGAAGATCTCCTCGAAGCAGCTGAACAGCGGTTCGTCCTCAACATAGTCCAGCATAACCCCAACCCCTACACCATACTCCTGTTAGACGACGACTGAGTGCCCGAGCGCAGGTGGGCACCACGAGTCAGTTCCAACCAGCAATCACCATAGGCGTTCCCGTCAACTACCACGCGAATCCCCCAGAGACAGGAAGGGACGGGAAAGCCTACATATAGTAGTGGTCGGAATCAGTATGCAGATGGAAGACGCCGAAGCAGAAGCGGAGACAAAAACCAAACCAAAGGGTGGCCGAGATCGCGTCTCGCACAAGCAGTTAGAACGCTGTAGTTGTGGGCCAAGCCAAGTCGAATCTGTTAGCTACGGCCTCCCAGACGACTCCTTTATCAGCCTCACACGGTGCCTCAGTTGTGAAGGACTAACCGACTGGACGATCCGCAAGCACGAAACGAAGTTTAACCGGGACTCTGACGAGTCTCAAGACACACCAAGTGACGATTCCGAGCCAAAGACAGACGAAAACACCACCGACGCACCTGATGCCGGCGGCGTCTCTGGATTCATTTCTTTCCTCGGTCGAGAGACGATCGCGCTTGTGATCGTAGGTATCGGCGTCACGATTTTCGCGGTCCAGTGGGGCTTTACGATGCTCACCGGAGCAATTGCGTTGCTCTCATTTCTCGTCATCCTCCCACTGCTCTATTTTACCAACAGCGAATACTGAACCGACCGTTGCCTGCCTAAGAGGTGGTTTTCTATCCATCGAACGGGGTGGATTATAGAAAAATGTCCGCAAGAGACACCCCCGAACCAGAGTGTATCGAAACGAGTGAAACCACCAGTCCACACCAAACTGACATTCAGCTGGTCGCCGATCGACTCGCTCGAAACGGCATCGAAGTGATCAACACCGAGCCGGAATCCAACCCGCACCTCGAGGTCGCTACCTCAAAGAACCAGATCGAATCGATACAGACCCTCCTCGAAGACACGGAGACAGATCAGCAGTACCGAATCATCACCCCCACAGATACGAACACCCTCCCCGAGTGGCCCACATCTAATACCGGACGAGAACAGCTCCGAACCGTCTTCATCACCCCTCAAAGTGAGGTCAGGTTCACCCCGAAACAGAAGGGCATATTACGTGCTTCCTATCTTTAGATGACGACAGCAATTTGCTGGAAAACTCTAACAATTTCTCTCTTTTTGAGTGCTTGTGCGTTGATATACCAACCAATTCGATAGTAAACTTTAAGTCGGGTGCTTGTGTATAGTTATACGCAATGGCAGGGGAGAAATTGTCCATTGAGGAGAACAGATTCCTGCGACTCGGGACGCTCCCGGCGTTCTGTCCGAGCAAGCAGTGTGACGAGTACCTGACGTTAGAGAACGCGACGGTCAAGACCGAAGGTGGGAGCGCCTTCCGGCTCCAGTGCCCCGAATGCGAAGAGCTCATCGACCAAGCGTGTCCTGACTGCGGTAGCAAAGACTTCCAGATCGAAAGCGGGGTCGAAGAGTGCCTCCTGTGCGGTCATCTGGTCAAGATGGAGTACCAGGTCTAACAGCGGCCACCCCACTTCTTCTCCCCTGTGGGGTCTGGCCGACACCCATCATCCCCTGCCATCCTTCCTCCCTGCCCCAGTCCCGATACAGAACTCACAGTTAGTGCGGGGGGTGTTCGGGACCAATCAACCCGACTGTATCGAAGCAAGCCATACTGAATCGAACTCAATTCGACTCAGTCGATCCATACCCGATTCAATCGAATCTGCCACACCCCAATCGGCTGGATCGAAGCCAGCCATACTGAATCGAAGTCAACTCGACTCAGTTGAACTCTATTCGACTCAGTCGATCTGCGCTCGATTCAGTCGAACCTCCACGGCGAGCGACCCGGTTGGAGAGTTTGTAGCTCCCGAGGATGGTGGAGGAGACTGAAATTTGCCGTTCCCATCACACATCAATCCGAACAGTTCGCGAGCGCCGTGGAACGCCCCACCGGCTCCGGAGTGTCCAGACTGCGAGCGAGTCATCCACGACGGTCGCGACCACGAGGCCGACTGCCCACTTGCTGGCGTCGACGACGAGGAACTCCACCGTCAGCTCGTCGAAGACGCCGAGGCCGATACCGCAGAGCAGCGATTCGAACAACAGCGCGTCGACAACCACCGTCCCAACCAATGAGTGCCGAATTCATCCACGATCCCGAAGGGATCCTCGTCTTTGCGGAACCGACCACGCTCCAGGTCTCGTCTGGATGCGCCGAATCCACCGTCACCGCGACTGTCCTTCCGTTCTCCAAACGGAACGACGACAGCGTCTGGGCCGGCCCGGACACGTACATGATCCCCGAGGATGCTGACTTCACGGTCCTCGACGGGCTCGCCTCGCTGGCGGCGACCGACGCCGAGACCGTCGACGTCGGCGACCGGCTTGGGTCGGCCGAGCCCAACTGAGCAGATCGATGGCCAGTTCCGCGTTTGAGTCGCTCGCTGAGTCACTCGACGACCGACCCGCGTACGCCACGACACTCGCAGACATCCTCGATACGATCGCGGACCGAGAGACCGTCATCTGGACCGACGTTCGCGAGATGTTTCCCGACGGCACCGAGTTCCTCGGCGCGGGTGCTGGCCGGCTCGTCGTCGCGATCCCGTCGCTGCCGGACACCACCGTCGCCAAGTTGGCGATCCCCCAATGGGGGACTGGCTTCACGAGCGGGACGCTCCAGAACGCGCTCGAACACCACATTTCAACGACGCCCACAGCACTCTCGACAGTCACATTGCCCTGTCTCGCCACGCCGGAGGACGGGCATCGATGGGGGGTATACCCGCGGGCCGCCCCGGAAAACGAGACGACGGTGGCAGGCCCGGCTATCCAACGTGCCTGGCAGGAGCTTGACCAGCTCGGGTTCACGACCTCCGACATCTACGCTCATGAAAACTGGGGGGTGTATCGAGGCCAATCGTACCTCATCGACTACGGCTACGCGCACCCGGACGACGACTGTCGACTCGCGACGACGATCGCCCCCCAGTGCGAGCAGTGGCGGTCCAAGCGGGCGGCCCAGTCAGAGTAGCCACACCGGTCAGCAGCACCGCCATAGGGAGTTTTTGTGCTCCGAAGAAACCGAGAGAGAGAGTAGAAATGGAAGCCAACACCGCCACCGAAGCATCCCCGAATAGCACCGACGACGAGGACGAAGACCCGCGTATCTGGACCGAAATCAAGCGCGGTACCGAAGGCGTCTCCGCAACCGTCTACAAGCGAGAGAACGGCCAGACAACGACTGTCGATGAGACGTGGTGGACCTGGGCCGAGTTCACCGGCATCTCGACACAGGACCTCCCGATCAGCCGCGGCGGGACGACTCGTCTCGAGGCAGCTGGCCCCGACGACCTCACGTCGGCCAACTAGACACACTTCCCGAGTCCCATGCAAGCGCGTATTAACTCCTTCCAGAACGGCCAGAACCGCGCCCAGCGGATTGCCGAGGCCCGACCCGCGCCCCCGGCGGACGACGAGCTGGCGGAGTATATCGCGCCGAACTGGGCGTACAGTTTCGACGTCGACGCCGTCGAGGGGATCGATCGGTTCCGCCGCCGGATCCGCGAGGCCGAGTACGCCGTCGATCGGGCGAAAGCGTGGTCACATATCCTCGGCACCTACACGAGCTACAGAAACGCGAAGATTGCCCCACATGTTGCGATCGTCAACATGAGCGCGGCCACGGATTGCGTCAATCTCGGGACTGAGTTCTGTCAAGTAGATGAAATGACTTGTTTCGCCGCGAGAAACGAACGAGATTTTCCCATGCCGCTCCACTTCCGGCGAAAACAGGAGATAATCTGGTCGTATCTCGATCCGGTCACCTGGGCGGATGCGTTCAGGCTTCACGTCGAACGAAAAGAGAATCCGGTTACGACGATTCGGCTGAACGAGGCCGGGGATTTTTCGAGCCGACACGACATCCTCAAAGTTACGGAGATCGCAAGACAACTCCCCGAATTCGACATCTACACCTATTCTGCCTCGTCGTGGCTCAACTGGGATGAGGCAGACGGCTTTACTGTGAACCGGTCCAACGACGGCGACTACGGTCATCGGCGGTACAAGGTGGTCGACGACGTCGAAGAGATACCAGCCGGCCCAGAACACGTCCTCTGCCCGTACGACGCGACGGACGGCGAGATCCAATGCGGCGACTGCAAACTCTGTATCAACGAAAACGGCCCAGACATCTACGTTACCACGTTTTCAGGCTCAAACCAATGACTCTACAGACCAACCACGAAACGACGAACAGCCCCGAATGTAACCGATGCGACCACGGCTTCTCGAAAGAAGACAACGCCTGCGAGGTCCTCAGCGGCCGCTCAGACGACGGGCTTGGAACAGCGGTCGTCTGTACCTCGTGTGCGAAGAAAGCCGGCGTCGACGTCGGAGCGTTCGCGAGGCCCGCTCCAGAGGTCCTCCCCGAACTCGCCTAACCATGCAATCGACCCTAACAGCCACCACCGACTATCGCCCCGGCCTCGAGGACCGAGACTGGTCGTTCAAGGGTGCGACGACCGACTACGGCACCCACGACCTCCACAAGTACCCCGCCCGGATGATCCCCCAGATTCCGGACGCGCTGTTCGAACATTGGACGCACACAGGGACGCTCTCCGAAGGCGATCTGGTGTTCGATCCATTCTCCGGGAGCGGCACGACAGCGGCTGAAGCCCGGCGACACGGCCTGAACGCTATCGCGACCGATATTAACCCGTTCGCGTGTCTCCTCTCGCGAACCAAATCAACGGTTCCCGATCTCGATACACTCGAGTCCGCAATTCGCCAGTGTCTCGGGACAGACTGGGCGACTCGCGAACAGTTCATCGAGGAGAATTACCAGTCCGCAGCGAGCCAACACCGGACCAAACACGGCGGCGACATCTACACGGAAGACTCGGGAGACCAGAATTACAACGCATACGGAGTCCGAAAGGGTTGGTTCCCTGAACCGCAACTAGCGAAGATCACGGCCATGAGCCGGCAGTTAAGTGAACTGCGAGCAGAATACGACCACGAGGTAATCCGGTTCATCCGGATCGCTCTCGCACAGGCCGCGCGGAACATTAGCTATCAGCGAGATTCCGAGTTTAAGCGCCACCGGATCCCAGAGGCCGACCGCGAAAGCCACGATCCGAAGTTCACGGAGACGTTCATTGAGACTCTCAGGGAGAACTTCTACGGGCTTGTTGACTACGCTACGCAGGTTTCAGATGAAACGACCGCGACAATCAAGTACGCGGACTGTCGCGATACAAGCGTTCTCGCACCAGATTCTGCCGATGCTGTTGTCTCTAGCCCCCCCTATGGTGACCATTCCACCACCGTTGCGTACGGCGGTTTCAGCACCGACCCCGCAGCCGTCGCGACGCCGCTCAAGCTCGACCAGATGACGGACGTCGACCCGAGTGGCCTCGGTGGGAGCAAAACCACCTCAGACATCGAGTTCGCCACGGTCAGCGAGTGGTCGCCAACGCTTCGGGCCACCGTCGACGCGCTGAAAGACGTAGATGGGAGAGACGACGACGTGCTCCACTTCTTCGCAGACTACGCCGAGACGCTCGAACAGATGGCCCGCGTCGTGAAGCCAGGACAGCCCGTTGCGATCGTCTTAGGCAATCGGACGGTCTCGCGAGTCCCCATTCCGATGAACGTCATCACCATCGAAATTGCCCAGCAGTTCCAGCTCGACCTCGAACACAGTCTTCCGCGGTCCATCCCCTCGAAGACACTCCCATACGAGAACGCCCCGGAGAACATTCCCGGCCAGACAGGCGGGTTGATCGCCGACGAGTACGTGCTCATCTTCCGCGCCGGCCAGTAGCCGGTCACCGAACGACGAGAAATCCATCGTCGTACTCCACGCTCAGGTCCCCCAGGTGAAGACACTCGTCGCATGTAACCGTGGGTGCGAGAAGGTCGAGCCAGCAGGGATCGTTCGCAATCGTGAACTGGTGATACAGGCCGTGTTTCGTCTGTTTTGTCTCAAGGACATCTCCCTCGACCGTCCGGACAACAGCGATCCCGTTGTGGAGCTCGACCATCTCCGAATCGGGCAGCCACCCCTCGACTCGCCGGACGTATTCCTCCAAGTCACACATCGGTGTGATTCAGGTTGAAGCCAGTCTCGGGGTGCGTCTCCGGGCTCGCTTCGATATCGGCACTCAACCACTGTCGAGTATCCAGCACGGGCGTTGCGCTGCTCTCTCGGTCGACGGGTTCGTCGAACAGGTCCGCATACACCTCGCCGACGAACACCTCTGCGGACTCGAGGTGGCCACCGATCGAATTGCCCTCCATGTCCGCGACCGTGACGTGAGTGTGAGCGAACATCGACCCGTCGACGCACGCGAAGTTTCCGACACAGAAGGTCAGCTCCAGCGGTTCCTCGAAGTGAATACTGTCGTAGTGCCGCTCCTGTTGGTCGAAAAACCAGAGAGTCGCGTTGCGAAGCCCACCGAACCCGATGAACCAGCCCCCTTCTGCGCCAACATCCGACGCAGCTTGTTCGATTCCCGCACGAAGCTCCTCTCCATCCTGTAGCCGTACGAATAGACGCTCGTCTACACCGACGGTCGAATACTCCATACAGCCCGCTCACAACCACTTTACAAAAGCCTGCTCCCGTTAACAATAGTGGAGATCTGGAGGTTAGTTTGTATCCGGCGAGGTGGGTGACCCGGCGGGGAAGATTAATCACATCCAGCACCGACGGGAAAATCACACCATGTCCGACACTAGCGATGACACCGACAACACGCCCGACGGCTTTCGTGCTGTCGACCCAGAACCGGGAAGAACCTCGCCGATAGGCGAACCAGTCGAACTGATATACGAACCGGAAGGATGCGTGTTAGACTTCGAGGGGTCCGATTACACCTGTACCGTGGTAGTTCTCCAAACACCATCTCTGTACTTGACCGAACTAAGTATAGAAACAGAGGCTGGCGATACCAAGTTCGAAAAGGGCTATGCGGCGAACGAAGCTCGTGCACTTGCCGAACAACTTCTCGGAGGCAACGCTCCAAAACTCACGCAGTTCGTGGGTGGAGTACAAAACGCCGAAACGCTCGGGCAGTATCTCAAGTACGGCGCGTCCATGGCTGGTACGCTCGCCATTGGAGAGGTCGCAGGCGACGACACCATCGATGCGTTCAAAGAAGGAAAAATCACGACCGAAGAATTCCTCCACGAATACGGGCGGAACGTCGACAAGATGTTCTGAATTGCTCTTAAAAGAAAATCAGAAGACAAACACCACCCCCCGCCACGTCCGCAATTCGAAGAGTGGAGAAAAGAGCGCGCCCCGCAGAGAGGTTTTGTATGTCCCGAGAGGGGGTGAGGAGAGAGAAAAAGGGGAGAAGCAGCCTCCGCTCAAGCCTCTCTCGGAAGATCGGACTAGAAACCAACAGACATGAGCAACGTAGCAAGCAACGCGGCAGACCTCGTGGAAACGTACGGCGACCAAGCAGACCTGAACGTCGAACAGATCGAAGCGCAGATCCAGAATCTCGTCGACGAGTACCTCCTGCCCGTCGGCGAAGCAACCCGGAGCGTCGAGAACACGATCTGCGACAACGCCGGCATCGAGCGGTCCGAGACGCCGACGAACGACACGGAAGCAGAGACGAACTACGACGCCTTCGACCCGACCCCTGTCGAAGAGATCACCGAGGAGGGCACCTGGCACGATCTCGCCGTCGAGGTCGTCCAGCTGTGGTCGCCCAACAGCGACAGCATGGCGCAGGTCGGCCTGCTCGGGGACGAGACCGATAAAATCAAGTTCACAATCTGGGAGGGAACGGAGGGCATCCCCGAACTCGAGGAGGGACAGACCTACCACATTCAGAACGTCGTCGCCGACGAGTACGAAGGCCGGTACTCGGTGAAGTTCACGAAGAACAGCCAGGTCACCGTCGCGGAAGACGAAGAGATCGACATCCAGAGCAGCGAGACGGCTCACGAAGGAGCCATCGTCGCCATCAACACGGGCTCGGGACTGATCAAGCGGTGTCCCGACGACGACTGTACGCGCGTCGTCCAGAACGGACGGTGTGCCGAACACGGCCCCGTCGAGGGCGAGTTCGACCTTCGGATCAAGGCGGTCATCGACAACGGCGAGACGGCACAGGATGTCGTCTTCGATCAGGAAGCGACCGAGGCAGCGACGAGCATGGACCTCGAGAAAGCCAAGGAGATGGCGATGGACGCGCTCGATACGACCGTCGTCGCCGACGAGATTCGCGCGGAGGTCCTCGGCAAGTACGTCGAGATTCGCGGTCCCGTCTTCGGACAGTACCTCCTCGTCAACGACGCCACCTTCTGTACGGGCGCAGACGACGATGTGGTCGCCGCACTCGAAGACCTCGTGAGCGACGACGCCGACATCAGCGCCGACGCAACGCCCGCCGAGACCGCCGCGTAACGACCGACAACCACCCACCAGACAACACTACACCCATGAGTGACAACGACACCAACAACAGCAACGGCAGCCAGCGCGAACGGAACAAAGCGACCCGGATGTTCGCAACGGAGTTCAACGAGTCCAACACCGAGTTCAAAATGCCCGCAGACATCGAGTCCGACGGCGACCGCGCACCGAACTACTACTTGACGCCGACCGGCGCAGGCGTCCACCGCGTCCTGATGATGGGGACGTTGATGGAAGTCGCGAAGGTCAACGACAGCCCGACCACCTACCGGGCGAAGATCCGCGACGCGACGGGCGTCTTCTACGTGTACGCCGGCCAGTACGACCCGGAGACGGTCAGCGTGCTCGAAGAGCTCGCCCCCGACGGCGATCGCGAGGAGCTGACGGCGTCCGAAGTCGAACACGTGATGGTGATGGGCAAGCCGAACAGCTACACCACCGACCGTGGACAGACCTACGTCTCGGTCGAGCCCGAATTCCTCCTCGTCTCCGACGCAGGCACTCGCGAGCGGTGGACGGCCGAGGCGGCGAAGTTCACGCTCGAACGGGTACAGGCGTACGAGAACGGTACAGCCCCGTTCGACAGCGAGGCTGACCAACAGTACGAGTTCGACGTAAGCATCATCCGTGACGACGTCGAGCCCATCGCCGAGGACTTCATCTCGGCCGACGAGGAACCCGACGCAGCGCCCGCCCCGGTGTGACCATGAGCGACTCCTCATCCGATCGACCACTCGAAGACGACGTCAACCGACTCAACAACCGCTACAGCGACGACCTCGCCGACAGCGAAATCGTCCTCCGAGAGATCCCCGGCACGCCGCGGTATCGGCTGGTGATTGAGCCAGTCGATCCGAGCGAACACGACCACGACTTCCAGAAAGACCTCGGCGAGACGTTCGATGAAGCCGGGATGCGAGCGTTCATCGCCGGCCTCGAAGCCGCTCCGCTCATCGCCCAAAAGGCAGAATCGGCCACGGAATAGAGTTTCTAGCTCCCGAGAGATGGTGTGAGGGCGGAAGAGCGCCCTCTCTACTCACCGAAAAGTAGATACTCCCCGTCCCCAACGTTGGAACACAGACCAACCAACGAAGTTCCGTGGTGTAGACGGCCAATCATAATGGCCTTTGGGCGTCGTTCGTCCCCTCGGACGGCGGAAGTTAGCCATTGACGGCGGTTCGAATCCGCCCGGAACTATCACGATGCCAGAAGAGCATGGGTGGTTCATGCACTCGACTTGTAACCGAGATTCACCGGGGTTCAAATCCCTGTTCTGGCTCTTGCGGCCTTCTCTCCTCTCTTTAGCTCACTACGCAGTAACAACACCACCGATGACACCACCACCCAACACCCAAACGATGAACGAATTCGAGACCACACTCAAAAACACCGATCACCTGACCGAGGAAACGGCACAGAACCTGCGTGAGGAACTGCTTGCGGCTCTCGAGTGCGACAACTCGTGGATACTGGACGGAGACTCCGCCGAACCGTGCGTCGACGAGACCGGTGACTGGCATCTGTTCACGCTGATCCACGAAGACAGCCACGACCGGAGTGTCACCGTACTCATACACGCGGTAACGCTCTCCATCCAGACCTATCTCGAACCGGCGGGCGTCTACACGGAACCCTCTCAGAGTATCGAGCACATCCAGACTGCACTTTCAGATTAACCAACCACCATGAACATCAGCTCACTTCCTAACCGAAAGTTGTCGTTTAACGAAAAAGAACAACTAGCCGCCACCGCTCTCGAGGCCGTGACGGTCTCTCCCACGAGGATGGGCGACCCGAAAGACGCTCCAACCATTTCCGATTTCGTCCTTATCACCGAGGATTCGATCCACGGGGTCCACTTTAATGGAGACTCGTGGGAGCGTCTGGCAACGAGAAACAAGCCGGATGGTGCATTCGAAGGAGAATTCTTCACAAACACAGACCACGACCACGACGAATACAGGGATGTAGTTGAAACCCTCGAGAACGCCAGATCAGGCCCCGAAGAATGAGCCACTGGAACATGACGTTCGTTCCGAACAGCCGACCGAAACGGCCTTAACAGGCTGTACTCACTACGCAGCAGGGGAGGGTGGCAGAGCGGCCTATTGCGCCGGTCTTGAAAACCGGTGTCCGAGAGGACTCCTGGGTTCGAATCCCAGCCCTCCCGTCAACAATATAACAACCATCAATGGTAACTCAGAAGACAACAGTTATTATAATGTACAATTTGGTTCAGACATGACAGAGTCGGTAGATCGAGTTCAGAAGGTCCTTATTATTGACGACAATGACGATCTCCGCGAACTACAAAAGCTCCTTCTGAAGCCCACATACTCGGTAGAAACTGCTGAGTGTGGGATGTCAGGTCTAGAAACCTTAGACCACAGCACCGATGTCGTATTGCTTGATCGGAACATGCCTGGCCTCTCAGGAACCGAGACAGCCGTCGCGATCCGAGAAAGCGAGTACAATCCGGCAGTCGCGATCGTCTCCGCCAACCCTGCCGACACTGACATTTTCAAAATTCCGTGTGACGCCTACCTCGAAAAGCCAGTCAAACAACCCGATCTGATCAGCACTGTCGAAGAGTTGCTCTCGAGAGCATTACACGACTCAACCCTGCGCGAATTCCTTGCTCTCGAATCCAAGCACCGCGCCCTCCGAAAATCCACATTCGGGAACTGCCACACTGACGAGTTTAAAGAATCAGTCCGCAAGTTAAAATCGTTAGAGAAGCAGCTCGCTGGTAATGCGGTTACGGGCAACTCGGCCGTTTCAGATTAAGGGACTACCCACAGAGAACGAACAACTCCAGCACCGGTCACCGCATCTCGTCCAACCTCTCGATCAGCGCGGTCGTGTCCTCTCCGCCTTCCGTGCGAAGCTGTCCATTGTGTTGGCCGGCAATGGGCTCCTCATCAGTTTCGAACGAGGCCATCTCTTCGAACCGTGCGTACTCGTCTTCGTCGTACTCTCCGTATCCCATGGCTTACACTTCAACCTCCACAGCCTAGTGTTATATCTGTTTGGGTGTTGCTGTCAACTGACACAACGATACGGCCAGTAGAAGGTTTGTAAATCCCGTTTGGGAGTGGAAGATGACGTATATTGACGCTGAAGATCACGAGCACGCTCCCCTGATCGAAACCCGACACGACCGTCTCGCAACTGAACATGGCCGCGATAACGTCTTCATCACCGAGGTCGACGGCGAGGTCGTCACGCTGATCGGCGACGGAGTGGGCACCATCGATCCACTCGACGTGTCGGTCACGGCGCTGACGGAGGGCGTCGAACACGACGGCTACCGCGTCGAACCCGCACTCGTCCCGCTGTTCGAAGAGCCGGTTCCGTGGTTCGAAGGCCACCACGATCTCTTCGAGCTGGCGGCCGGTGGAACGGGTCGCGTGTGTTCGCTCTCGCCGACCGGTATCGTCTTTCTCGATTTCGGCGCACGGCGCTTCTACGAAGATCACATTCAGCGGTACGAGACCGCCGAGGCCGTCGACGGCGTTCCAGTCGTCGCCAGCGAGGATGACGCCCTCGCCAGCGGCGAGCACTCCACGTGGCTTTCGACCGACGACACGAGTGTCTGGACGTACGAGTACGTCCCCTTCACCGATCCCGTCCAGACGGCGGCACAGCTCCAAGCCCAACTGAACCGGATTCTCGAGACGCCCCCGGAGTGGGACGCCCTCTTCGAGTCAACGACCGACATCTTCGAGCGAGAACTCGCAAGCGAACACGCCTCGGCATGAACGACTCGTTCAAGCAGCTCCTCCACACCAGCCCCACGTGCCCGTTCTGTGGCTGTGCGCCAGTCGATGCGAGACTCGTCGGGCTCAACGCCATCGTCTGTGTGCCCTGTGCGGAAACCATCCACCTCCACAGCGCAGCGTATGCGACCATCTTCGCCGATGGGACCGCGATCGAACTCTGGGACTACCCAGCGCAAACGAAGTCGTGGCGACAGGCGGGGGCCACGAACGCCGTGTTCACGGAGCCGAACTACGGTTGGTCCGAACTCACCGACAGCCAGCAGACCGCCATCGCCGCGTTCGTGACGAACACCCACCGAGACGTACTCAGCCGGCGGCCGCTCGATGAGATCGAATCGAAGTACCTCAAAGCGATTCGGCGCGACCAGACGTACGGGAACGGCGGCTCGACGGAAGCAACACTGAAACGGTCCATCGACGGGCCGGTGATCCTGACGAGCCAACACCTGTACGCGCCCGATCCGGCGGCGTTTACGGCGACACAGGAAACGCAGGCAACGTTGTTTTGAGGACGGGAGGGGGAACACCCGCCCCCGTGCCCCTGACGACTGGTTCTAGAAGGTTGCCCCATATTTGTGTGTCGAATCAATCGGATGACCGACTACAACCCGCCTCTGTAGCGCAATTCACACACATCGTTTAGTTGATGGTTTGTATCTTCCGGGAGTGAGTAGAGAAGATGTCCAAAGAGAAAGTGCCGACAGACGGCTTCACGACGGCCCAGCGACGGCGAATCCAACGTGACCTCGGTCGCTGGAAACTCGAACTAGAGCTCCCGAATCGATTTTCGGACGAGGACCTCGACGAATACCTCCAAGAACTCCAAACACTGGACGACGAAACGCTTGCGTGCTGGTGGACCGACAACGTCGGCGAGTGGGTCGCCTCGCGAGGCGATCTCGACATTCCGCTCGACGTCGACTTCGACGAGTGGCTCGACGCGCAGTTCGATACGCTCGTTCGCGGCGACACGACGGCGTACGGCTTCGTCGTGGATGTTCGTCTCCCCCCGGCGGCGTAGAACTCACAGAGTGAACCACGACACAACCATGAATTCCGATAACACCCCAGCAAGCAGCACCGACCTGTACTTCGAGGACGCCCAAACACTCCACGACGAGTACAGCGAACAGCGAGCGGCAATCCGGCGGAAGCAGGCGGCACTCGAAGCTCTCTGTGAACGCCTCGCGCACATCGATTGTGACCACGGATCTGCCAGTCTCGAGATCGACAACGACGGCACCATCACCGTGGGGATTTCGACGCCGAAATTCCCCGACGAGGTCAAGTCGATCCTCCACGACTTCCAGTGGCCACGAAAGTTCGCCACTGGATATGACACGATGTCCGAGTGCTTAACATGGAGTCTGAAAACCGACATCGAGACGCTGATCGAAGACCACGAGCGGAACCAGCAGACGCACGCTGGCGCGACCGAACAGGCCGCCTAAGAGCGTTTCTAGCCTCCGAAGGGAAGTAGAGAGGAAGATTTGAGCCATGCAAGAAGACGTGAAACAGCGGATTCTGGCGAACCGGAGCGCCGTCGTCGATATCTACCTTTCAGGCGGGAACGGCCGGCTCTACTGGCCGTGTCGACTCCAGCCGGTCGATGAGTCGATCCCGACCGTCCGCCGCAGCTCCTCAAAGTACATTATCGACTCCGGGTTCCAGGAGGCGGAATCGAACACAGACACCCCCGTCAACGCCACGCTCGGTGATTTCACCGGAGAGGCCACCGCGACAACCGAGCCAGCCAGTGAACCGTCGCTGTCCGGAGCGAAGATCAACGAGCTCGTCGACGCCGCCTACGAGCGCCGACCTGACTATATCATCCCGAACGACACGGTGAACACGCCCAACGTCGAGATGCGAACGGCAATCGAAGAGACCGCCGAGAAGGTTGCGGCGTTTCTCGATCACGTCGATGAGACCACCTTCCCGGCGACCGTGATCGTGCCTCTACAGCCGAATCACGCCCTCCACTTCGCGTATCTTGCTGAGAACTACCCCCGACAGGCCAAACGGGGACATTTCGCGCTCGGTGGGATGAAGAATCTCACGCCGACTGAGCAAGTGGCCTGTATCAAGTCCTTCCGCGAAGTCGCAGGATACGCACCGTACGTCCACGCTTTCGGTGTGGGCTCTTCGAGAGTGCTCATTCAGGCCCTGCGAGAGGACCCGGCGCTGCTCCAGTCGGTGGACTTCTCGACACCACAACACCACGCTTCGTCAGGCCGGATCGCCGGCACCTCGCGAATCCCCATCTATGTGGGGACCGCACAGGGGACCGACAGCGCCAGCACCTCGGCGCAGTTGATGTCGGCCGAGTTGGTAGACATCGCCCGGATGCTCTCGCCGACGATGACGAGCGACGAGGACGTTCGCGTCCGTTGGGACCAGTTCGAGAAGTACCACAAGCGGCTCGAAAACAACATCCTCGACGCAAATCCTGACTTCGAGTGGGAGTTGCTCGAGTCGCGCTATAATTCTCTCGACGAACTGCTCGCGACGAGTGACGCCGACGACATCGACACCGACCTCCTTGTGGACTTTCGCGACAAGCTGACTGACCACCTCGATCAGGAGACGTTCGGCGGTAGAGCCAACGCGGCTCTCGGCTCCGCTTGAGGGGGTTTATAGCCTCCAAGGGGAGGTGAGATGGAGACAAAAGAGAACGAAGAAGTCGGCGTGAGAACGCGAGTCCGAACTGAGGGCCGCGTGGAAGGCATCCTCGAGCCCGCGTTGTTCGAAAGTCAGATCGACCCCGAGACGGGGCTGTTCTGGGGCCTCCCAAGAGAGTTTTTCACCGTCGAACGCGGCTCGGTCTATCTCGATGCGAAGGTCGCCGACGAGCTCACCTGGCTCGTCACCAGCCACATCGGTTCGACACTCGAGATCACGGCGCTCCCGCAGAAATTCGGCGTCGAAACCGAATACGCGGTCAACCCCGGCTTCTGGGCGGCCACGATCGACGAATCCGAGATCCGGTGAGCCACCGCTCAACGACACATCCACCATGAACGGCCTTTCACAACATATCGCAGACGACGACGACCGGACTCGTATCGCGTCGCGCTCCGATATCAACGTCTTCGTGCCCAAGCTCGATGACTCTCGCTACGTGTCGGACTTGGCGGGCGACTATTGGCCCCACCGGTCAGTCACGCTCAAGCAAGCGTGTGAACAGCCGAAGGCAGTCGAACGAACGCGCCGCCGGACACAGACACTCCGACTCGTCGACAACCGACCACCGGGAAGCAACTTCCCGATGGAACTCTTCGAGACGGCCGACGACGCCCACGTCGACGAGGTGCTTCCGGCGAGTTACTCCGGGACGGCGAGGGACGCGATCGCGGACGCGGTTCGGCTCTACTCGAACTACGATTTCCGAACGGAACCGACACTGCTTGTACCGGTTGTTGCGCCGTACGAGCTGACGGGAGCCTGTATCAAGCATCTCCTGTACGAGACTGACCACACGAGCGGACTCCGGTCGATCAACAATCCGACCGACTTCGCCGTCCGTGGGCTCTCCTCGCGAACACAGAGCTACGAGCAGTTCAAGGAGATCCTCACGACGATCGAGGACGTCCTCAAAGGCGGCGTCAATCTGAACATCCACGCGCCTCACGTCAGCGCCGACCTCGTTCGAATCGTCCGCAACCACAACGGGCTGATCAACTCGGTGACGCTCCCCCACGACACAGCGGGACTCGCAACCACGGAGTCGACATCGTACCTCTCGGCGAAAGGCACGGAGAATCTGACAGCGGACTCGTGTCCGTTGGTCCAGTTGGCCGGCGAACTGAGCCTACTCACGAGCGACCTGATCGACGATGACCAGGTGGCGAGCGCACTCGCCGAGTCAAGTATCCCAGAGCTCGCGCCGGAAACGCCGAAGCCGGACGCTGCGGGAGTCGACCGTCAGTCGACATTCTCGTGAAGACACCGTGAAGACAGACACAGCCACGTACGACCGAATACACCACACAGACGGCCCAAAACACCAGAACCCCATGACAGACGACTCCCCAGAAACTACGTTCACACTCAACGTTCGCCACGAAGGATACCACGCCGATCAGTTCACACCACACACGCAGATCAACCGGTTTTACCTCGTCGGCTCGGGGACGCCATCTGCGGAACAGCTTGTCGAGGCCTACCTCCATGCGATCGCAGACGCCGTCATCTACGACAAGCACAGTCTGTCGGACGCTCTACTCAGCGGGATCATCGCCGATAGCGGGAATCCACTCGATATCGAAGTGGTGGACAAAGAGACCTACACCGAACACGAAGCGGCCGAGACGTTCGACCTCTATATCTGGGACTACCGGGAGGCAACGCTGGAGAGAGGACGCAGTCACGTCCCAGCTATCACAGATCCAACAAAGGAGGAGTTGATCGACGCGGCACAGACACTCGACGAAGAACACGAACGACCCACGACCGCGAGCGACAGCCAAGAACCGCTCGACGGTTTCGACACTTCCGACGCCGACCTGGATTTCGCGTAATTGCCCCTGTGAGTGTTTGTAGCCCCCGAATGAGGTGAAGGATGGGAAACATACCAAAGTACCTCAGAGAAATCTTGGACGAGGCGACCGCCTACTTGGAGGAGGACGATGACATCTCGCGAGTAGGGGCCGCCCACGAGATCGCCCACCAGCACGAATCGCTGGTGGTGATGGACGACGGCGAGCGCGACGCCCTCGAACTGTTGCGGGACATCCGAGCCATCCACACGTTGTGTGGCGACGAGTTCGAAACGTACCGACAGTACCGCGACGCAGAGTACGCGGACTCGATTCTCGAAGCGGTCGCGCTTCGCTCGCTCGAGGAGCTGATCAACGTCCATCTCCACGACGAACAGTCCTTCAACAAGAACGAACCAGCCACGGCGCAGACGGCGAAGTGAAATCCATGACAGAAGCCATTAACCCCGAAAATCTGCGAGAAGCATACGACCAGACGACCATCCCCAAGCCGGGGACGCCAGAGCGGAAGCCGCACACCGAGTCGGACGACGAGACCGAGGTCGCGGTGAACGTCGGCGACGTTATCGAACGCCGAAACACGCGCAACGGCGGGACGGTCGCCGATGTCAGATACGTCTTGGAAGTGTACGACCACGGCCTCGTGGTGTGGATCCTCGACGACGAACGGTACACGTACTACCCGAGCGAATTCCTCCGGGAGGACCTGAGTGAGTACGACCTGCGTGTTCACGAGGATCCGTGGGGCCTTCGCGAGGACGACGAGTAGCGACCATGCCAGCCACAGAGACCGAGTACGGCCGCGGGGGACCCTACCCGAAAGACGGCGAACGGTTCGACCCGATCAACGGCACACCGCCGAACGACTGGAACCTCGACGCCCACCTCGTCGGCGGCGGAGCCGACACGCCACGCCGAGAGACGGCGCTATGGAGCCACCCAGCCGGCGGGACCATCCGCGTGGTCCGATTGCCCAACGCCGACGAGAAGCCGTACACGCTCGCCGTAACGGCGACTGGCGAGTCCCGGCGTGGAAAGCGAGAAGCAATCTTCGATCAGGCCCGCGAGCTGATGGGCCGACGCCGCCCAACGGGCCGATGACCACGACGTGGCCGATTTCGATCCGGCCGCCGTTCGCAGACGACTGCTGGGCGATCGTTCGAGCCCGCTTTCTCGACGCCCAGTATTGGGAGGCCGACTCGAAACAGGCGGCCATCGACCAACTGAAAGCCGGCATCGACGACCCACGGAACGTGCCGGGCGAGAACCCTCCGGTGACCCGACAGACGGTCGCGATCGATGCTCACGAGGACTTCGCGAACAGCATCACGCTGGACACACTCTTCGAGAACCAAGTCGGGCTCGCGAGCTTTGGAGAAGCCACCACCGAGGAGCCGTGGTTCAAAGCCCAACCAGAGTGGACCCAACTGGAGCCACTGTACGACGCCGACCGTGTGCTCCACGCGACGAGCGGCGACGGCCCTGCTGAACACCCCTCGGGGTGGGAGTGGGACTACGCGATTTGGGCGAGACATGCCGGTGACAAAGAGTTCGATATCGTGCTTCACCGCCCAGAGCGATACGAGTGGACGACGAAGACCGCTGAGACCAGCGAGCTCATCCGGATACTCCAAGGGCGGTGGCACACGCAGGGCAGCGCACACCTCAAGCAGTTCTACTTCGAGAAGTCTCACGAAGACACGGACGACCCGTATCTTGCGTGGGAGCCAGCCGCGGTCGAGTACCACCCGGAGTCGGAGTCACCGTTCGACCCATCGTGGGACTTCTGTCCGGGCGCTCCGATGGCGATCAACGGCTGGGAGTACGATCCACACGCCAGGCTGTCGCGTGAGGTCTGGCGAAGCACGACGACGCCGGAACGCCGAGTCGAACTCCACCACAACCCCAGCGACTACTCGTTTCTGAAGGTGTTCGACAGCCGGGTCTCAGGCGCAGACGCCGCGATGGTGCCGGACGGATTTGACGGTAAGGTCCAATCGACCACCTCGGCCAGCGACCTTCGAGACAAGGCCGTCCGCTGGATGCGACAGCACAGTCCCGGCGGCGTGGCTCACCCAGCGTTCGACGCGCAGCTGCTCGAAACACCGGCTGGGTGGGTCCTTGATCGGTCACCGGGCGTTCGGTATGGAACCGAGTTCCACGTCCGCTACCGCAAAGAGACGCCCTCAGACGAAGAGACAAACGTGTTCATCGAGATCGCCGGGCCGTCGAAAAGCACGGACTTTCGCGTGACACGGATCGAGCAGGTGGGGGAGACCGGCCGGAAGACCACCGAGTCTATCCCGACGCCGGAACACTGCTCGCCAGTCGTGGCGCATTCACGATTCCGGAAGTTCGTTCGCTCGAACACGGAATCTCCGGCAGACGGCCCGACGCGGGCACACCCATAAGTTCAAACCCACAGCCACGCAGAACACACCCATGACACCACTCACAACGCTTCTCACTCTCGCAATCGGCATTCTGATCGCCGGGACCGTCGCGGGGACCGTTGCGTACTCGATGAACTACATGATGCGGGCGGACGACGTCGCCCACCGAATCATCTTGGGGACGTACGTCATCGTCCCGTCGGTTGGCCTCATCGCGAGCGGCGAGGACCCCACAGTCGTCATCATCTCGATGTTCGTGAGCATCATCATCATCGGGCGCTACACGTTCGGCCTGATCAAACCCCGTCTCCCACAGCGCAAACCGACCAACCAGCAATAGTCACCGGTCGGCCAAGACTTTTCATAGAAACAACAAATACTTGGAAGTAGATTCCAAGACCCTACTTGAGCGAAACTATAATACTGTGACATACCTGTTAGTGAGTCACCAAGAACAGAACCAGTCAGATAGGTACAGTGCGAGTCGAAGACCTGCGCCCCGCTTAGCGTGGATAGGAAACGTATGAACCCCGCAAAAACAGAATATACAATCGCAGTCGAAGAGGAAGTTGCCCTCGAAGCGTTCAGGAACGCGACGAGTGACGGAGTCAACATCAGGTGGGTCAATATCGCCCCCATCCACCACCGGACAACTGCTCCGTTAGACACCAAGCGAGCCACACACGAAATTATCGCAGACATGGCCGCCCTCTGTGAAGAGTGGCCAGAAGACGAGACGACGCTTTACTGGAATCTTCACATTCCGGATACAGACACGCTAATCGACCCCCTCACGAGCAGGTCGATTCGCACGCCGGCAGTCTCCCATCTTCAACCGCCGCCTGCCCCGATCGTGACTGCGTGCCAGCGATGGTACGACGACGACAACGAGGAGATCGAGGGTGATAGCGACGGCACTCTACTCAAGGGCTTTTTCATCAAGACGACCATCGGCCAAGACGGAACGGTCACTGATGCCGAACTGATCGCGAAGTACACCGAGCCCTCAAACAGCAGAGCTGGACTCAACTCACCACCATACTAGCGCCGAAACCGCAACTACAAGAGGGTAGTAGACCGGTATCTACAGGTCGCGCGGCTGGACCGTCTTCCGATCGTTCGCCTCAGCTCGGGCCGCGGCGTCGGAGATCAGTTCCTCGACTTCCGCATCGAGTGCGTCGTAGAAGTCCGCCGCCACGTTGCTGTCATCCAGGGCTTCCTTTACGGCCGCTTTGACGATTAGGTCAGACATTGCGAATTATACTCTGATGCCCCTCAATATAAACCTTGTTTATAGGAGATAGATGGGGCCGAAACGGGCGGAATATCAAATGACGACAGCGGGGGAACTTCCTGATAGAATAGATATGATTCCTTGTTTTTGTCCCCCGGAGTTGTGCGAAGGGGTTTCCTTAGAAGCACCACCGTAGATCCCAGACAGATCACTCCAATCACCCACTAATGACTCACCGAACATCCGTAGTAACCGCATCGCAAGAAGCCGCGACCACGTCGGCCATTTCACCCGAAGAAACACGCCAAGAGCCGGCAAGCAGTCGCCAAGACGAAACCACCTGCCCTGACTGCGAGGGCACAATCATCACTGACGAGGCCGCCGGGGAGCGTCACTGTGCTGACTGTGGGATGGTCGTCGAGGAAAACCGAATCGACCACGGCCCCGACTGGCGGAATTTCGATCACGAAACGGACAACAGCCGAGTCGGAGCACCGGTCTCCGAGGCCTTACACGATAAGGGCCTCTCGACTCAGATCAGCTGGCAGGACAGAGACGCAAACGGGAATCGGATCTCCACGCGAAAGCGGAGGCGGATGTCTCGACTCCGGAAATGGGACGAGCGATTCCGAACGCAGGACGTCCGCGATCGCAACAACAAGAAGGGCTTCACCGAGATCCAGCGGATGACCTCTGCACTGGGGCTACCGACTAACATCGCACAAACGGGCGCAGTCATCTTTCGGCAAGCCTCCGAGCAGAAAGTCCTGCTCGGACGATCCATCGAAGCCGTCGCAACGGGTGCGACTTACTTAGCCGCGCAGTTAGAGGGCATCCCCCGGACCTTCGACGAGTTCGCTCACGTTTCACGAGTCGAACGGGCAGCCATCAGACGAGCCCAGTCCGCGATCGACAAGAAACTGAAGCTCCCCATCAAGCCGACGACGCCCGAGGTCTACATCCCGCGATTCGCGAACGAACTGGATGCCTCAGAGCGAGTCGTCACAGAAGCGAAGCGACTGACCAACCATCTCTCGGAGACGAACCACATCTCCGGTCGGAAGCCGAGTGCGCTCGCTGCTGTCGCCCTCTATGCGGCCAGCATCACCCTCGGAACGCAGATGACACAGAACACCGTCGACGAATCCGGACTAGCGAGCGAAGTGACGGTCCGGAACACCTACAAGCTCTTCCTCGACGCCGACCCCACCTGTGAGTACACGCTCGAAGAGCTCGAATCGATGAACTCCGCCGAAATCAAATCGAAACTAAGCCCGGACCCTACCGACAAATGACACACGCCAACAACCTAGACGACAGCCCGCCTGAGCGAGACGAATTCAAGACGATCTACTCGCCGTACAGACCGTTCCCGCATGGAGCGAAGAAGGCCCTCGCGAACGCGGCAGACGCCGTCGAGTATCCCGAGGATCACAGCCGGTATGCGTACGTGAGCGACCTCCCCGACGAAGAGACTCTGGATAGCTGGGAGCTCTCCCACGTGAAGTACGACAGTCCGGATGAAACGTGGGTCACAGATAGCGGAGAGGAGGTTCTCATCTACACAGACCGGGTCATCGTCGATGGCCGCGTGACACAGATGGACCCCGGTGATGCAAAGAGTCAGGCCCGGTCACAGGATTCCTTCACTCGCACCGAGTCACCCGCCTGAACCGCTGAGAATTTCAGCCAGCCAACAACACGCCCGACGAATACCGAGAAACAGACACAAGCAACTCTAACAGGGGCAGTGTGGTTTTATACATTAGAAGGGTGTGCTGTTCATATATGAAATCAAAAAAAGCAGAAGAGGTCGTAGAGGAACTCCGGGCAAAAAAGCCAGATAGTGCAGGCCACTGTGAAATCGAGCTAGTAGATACTTATTCAGACGAGACCATCGACAGGTTCACCTCGGGAGATCTGGCGAGCATCCATAACACATTCAGACAACATTTTCTGGTTCTTATTAAATATAGAACAGCGACATCAACTGAACAGTTACCCAACCGCGACAACGTGGTTGACACCTACAAGATTCCCGATTGGCTACAGAACGTCGCTCAAGATTTTGAATCAGTAAGGCTAAGAACCGGAGAGGGCGACAATAATTACTCACATAAGTATTTCACACTCGATGACGGCAAAAAGGAGGTGGTCGATGACGTTAATATCTGTCAATTAAAGACCATCATCGACAAATCGAAGGCGCAACTGCCGGTAACTCGGAGTATTAGAAGGAAGCTAGGTGTTGAGTTTGATTCATTTGAATCGATCATACTTGCGGATAAAAAACGGCTACAAGGAGTAAATGGAATTGGAGAAGCAATCTCTGATAAAATATATAGCCGTTATAGCGATCAGGTGCGGGAATACGTAGCGTCTGATGAGTATTCAGACGAAACCACACTCCCACTAATTGAGGATCAAGACGGTGTTCTACGGCTACCTGAGGAATTCGAAGCGGACTCATTAACACCAAAGACGCCTTCACTGTAGCATTCACAGCTGCTTCATCGCACCCACCTGATCGACTACAGAGACCGCAGCGCCGGTGTTTTTGTCCACCGATGGGGTTGAGATGGAGAAGGTAAAATCACCAGAGGAGGGATTCACCCACTGGTATGACGAAGATATCCATAGTGCCATCAACCCGATCAACTACACGCAAGCGTTGATCGATGAGATGGGGCTGAAAAGCGGGGATGTCTACCTCGCGAACGGAAAGGCCCACCAGATCGAATCCATCGACATAGCCGTCGATCGGCTCGTCCTCGCCGACCCCACGGTGAACCACCCGCAAGATGCCCGAAGCGGCCAGTGGAGCGTTCCGATCACTGGACTGTATCAGGACTGGCGGCAGGGGAAAATCGACCCGGCAACCATGGACGCAGTAGCGTGACTGCCCGAGATACCCCGCCACACCGTTCGGTGAATTCTCGGCATACGCACATCGCCGAAGACCGGGCAGTCCACGTCGTCGATGACGGAGAGGTCGAGCAGGACCTGACCGAGACCGCCGACCCCAACGAGGTTCTGGCGTTCATTCGCCAGCTCGTCGAGTGGTACGAGAGCGACGTTGATCACCGGGACGAACTCCCGCTGTTCGCGACGGTCGTCGACGACGGCTGTGTCTACATCCGAGACCCCCAAGGCGGCGAGTGGCTCGCGTGGACTGTCGATGAGTGGACGCTCCCCCCTGAAGACGGACAAGCGAGTGACAGCGATTACTCGTTAGAAGGCACAGACCGACGGCTGAACACAGACGTGATTCGACCGATCATCACCGCGATCGCACAGACCTACGAATCCCCAAGCGAAATCAAGCAGCGACACGACCGCACCCAGATCGAATCCTGTTCCCCCTAGACCCATGCACAACGGAGTATACACCGACATCGACGAATTCACCGAGGCAGTTGACGAGTCCAGCGAGATCCACCGCGATCTCGACTTACAGGGCGCACCGATGAACCGGACCATCGGAACCCTGATCGAGATGAACGACGAATTCGACCTACTAACGGTCGTCACTTCCCACCGCCACGACCTCCCTTACCCGACGGGAGCCGATTTCAACGTTTCGTCAGTCCACGAGTTCGCAGACCTCATCGAGAAACTCGGTGGGAGCTGTATCTGTACGGAGGACATCGAACAGAACGACGACGGAAGCGCCCAGGTCGGCTACCACTTCGATTAACACGCCCAACCCATGACAACCACTACTCTCCCGATAGAATCGCTCCTCGAGGCCGCTGACATCCCCAGCGATGCGTCAATTCACGACTTCGAGTGGACAGACGACGGTCTCGAAATCGAGTATAGTGAGTCCTAGCAGCTAGACGATGAGCCGACCGGAGAAGATCAGTCGGATCCAGCCTACGTAGGGGACATCCGCGCGAGCAACCGAGCTTATCCAGTCACCGTCGATCGGCCGGGACAGGCCGATAGCTTGGTCATAGTACGGGTTGTTGTCTCCCTTCGTGATGTAGCCAGCATTTGGAGCAGGGCAGTTCCGGAGGTCAGAACACGATGTCGCCCCGTGAAGGAACGATTCATTCGCCCGCTCGAACCAGTCTTCACCCTCCTCAACGTGGAACATGGCACGGTGGATCGTTGCTGGACCGTTCGTTTGTGGATCCTGAAACACGATCACCGTCCCGTATCCGCCGAGGTTCTCGACCCCTTCCTGAACGGCGAAGTCGTGAGTGACGACGCCGTTCTCGTCAGCGTTCTCGTTCACAAACCGATCAGGAGCCGACACGATAGTCATGTCTCCTTGGTTGATGTTCGGCTCCATACTCCCGCTTTCAACTACAGTCATCGGCGGCCAAACGCCAGCAGCCACCGTAAGTAGAAGCAACCCTACAATCACGATCCCGAACCCGAGACTTCCGTCGCGGATCCACAACCCGATAGTAGACTTACCACCGCCCCCATCAGTAGGCGACTCCATTTCGGGATATTCTATCGCCTCAGACTCCGAATCGGAATCCGGATCGGGATAGACAAACCCTGACCCATCATCGTCTTGGCTCATTACAACTCGTACTCAGTCACTTATCAAGTATCTTTGGCTCAACTTTCCGCCGCGCCTCAGTAGAGACACAGGGTGTGAGCAGACCGAGCGGCACCCTGACGGGGGGATAGCTACCTACAGAAGCCGCCAAGGGAGAATTTTTAGAAACCGAGAGGGGTGAGTTATGGAATTGATGGAAACGCCGGTTACGCAGGCCCAAGCACAACAGGCACTCGAAGCCGCCTTCGAGACGGAGGATGACCAGCCGGACCTCGAGGTCTTCATGTCTCTCCTCCGTGAGTACCAGGCCTACTTCCTCGATGAGGAGCTGGAAGGACACCTCGAATCCGTCCACGAAGGATACATCCGAATCTACGCAGCCTACGCAGACTGCTTCGTGATCGAGACTTCGTACGACGCTCACTCCATCGGATTAGGAGAACTCGGATACGGTCACCAACCCCTCCAGCGCGCCGTAATGAACGCCCACCGAAAGGTCGCAGAAGAAGTCGAAGACGAAGTGGGGCCGGACATCTACCCGATCGCGCTCAACCTCCCAAACAGAACCACCGAATGACCAACATCAAGTCGCTGAAAGAACTGAAGCGGAGTAGCATTACTCGGTACGAACACACCCGTACCGGCGAAGAGAAACGAATCCACACTATCGACATCCGTGGAAAGCGAGAGGAACCAAAGCTCGTTGGAAGCGTCGTCACTGTCGATGAAGATGGGCAGTGTGACGAAATCGACGCACAAGAGTTCCAGAACCAACTCGCGCTCGGGGTAATCAAGCTCCTACCGGACACGAGCACCGAGACGACTACCCTAGACAGCATCGAGAACACGCCGGCCGGACATGCGTAATCCAACATGAGCGACACCACGACCCTCAAGCAGACAGAACAGACCGGACCACCGCCGACCCACCTCCCCGACCCGCCAAAAATCACTGGTTATCAGTCATCGGGCGGTGAGTTGGGCTCGCCGTCGACGATCACGCTGACCGTCGAGTTCTACACACCGGGGATTGCGGAACCCTACGAGACAGACGTCCTGTTCTCGATCATCAACGGCACCGCAGAGTTCCGCCGCGTCGAAGCCCAGCTCGGCCTCTCCAAGTCCCTCATTGCGGTAGAAGCCGCTTCAAAAGAAGTGAGCAAGCACCCAGCAGTAACCGCTGTAGAAGGCGTCGACGCAATCGTTGAGTCACAGCGCCAGTGGATCGGGCGGTGTAAACAGTTCAACGAAACCGGCTGGGTCGAGATGCCGGAGAAGCCCGACAGCACGATCGCCAGTTGCGTCGAGGCGTACGAGAACAAAGATGGCGAGCAGTACATCATCTGGACGACCTCCGAAGACGACGACAACCACCCAGACATCCTCGTCGAACACCACCACGGAGACGACGACGAGACCGTGGACACGACACCCTGCGACACTCTCAATGAAGCACGAGAGAAAGTCGCCCGCGAAACGACAGGCGTGACCGAGGAATGACCACACAGGCTAGCGAAGGCACAGAGCGTTGTCGAGAGACGACCGAGCATCAGAACGTCCCCACATCAGCATCCTACGGAGGAGCAACGTTCCACCTCTACCAGCTCGTCTACACGCCTGACCCCAGAGACAAACACTACCCGAAGGCGTGGGTTGTGGTAGATCTTCAAGACAGACTCAAATTGGCCGATCTGCGATTTGACGAGACGAAGAGCCTCACAGAAGAGGAAGTCCGCGATTTTCGGGTCACTCCAGAGACAGCCGAAACCGGAACGCCGGTCTTCGGGTACTAACCCCGATCTGCCCCAGAACCCACAGAATGAATCACAGAAACGCAGCCCACGGTGAGACGATTTCCTTACCGACAGTCTACCATGTCGGGAACCTCGATGAAGAGCGAGCCGTCCCATACACCTCACAGGAAGGGGGTGAACTCTCTATCTCAGTCCACCCAGACGTGTGGGAAGGGATCATCCGAGGAGACGGCACAGCAACCCACGAAACCCTCCATACCTACGAGCTCTCAAACGGACAAGCGGAGTTCTACTACGTCGACCCAACTGCCGAGTTAGAAGCCGAACGGGCCTGGTGTCTCGATGCGGAATACATCACCGAGGTCACCGGCTATCGTGTGACCTTCACCGACGAAAACGGCGACGAGCGGTATCTGAAAGTCAAAGACGAAGGTACTGCTCAGGAAGAAGCGGCATCCAGACAGTCGAGATACGCTGAGGAACCAATCCTCACACTTGCCGCGAAAGGAGTGGACTACTGGAACAAAGCGTTCAGACAAGCGCCGGAACACGCTTCACCAGTCCTGATAGAAGGGCTACTGCCGATTTGGTACGCCAGCGACCTCGATGTCGACGGCGTCTGGTGGGCCGAACAACTGGCCCCCGAGAAACGTTCTGCCCCCCGTGGTTGTATCTTCCAGAACCGGCTCAACAGATGGAACAAAGAGATCACCGGGACAACGAAGCCGGCGTTCGACGATTCACCGCGTTCGTCAGCGTGAGTTATGCCTCACAACCGCCGTCGATCCGCACGGAATCGCCCGGTTCAACAACACCAGAAGCGGCCCCTTTGGGGACTTCTAGAACGTATTTCCCAACACCTCGGTACTGATGATGCGGCTCGACCCCGGTCTCGTTTCCGGTCGGCGCGTCCGCCTCGTGAACCGCCTGGATGACACACGAATCATCGATGAATAGAATATCGATGTCGAACTCCATCCGTGGCATCGCGTAGGTAAACGTCCGCATCTCGTCATGGAGGAACAGCATTCCCGTACCTGCTTCAAGTTCTGAGACACCACCGAGCCCGGACTCTTTCTCCGACTGCGTGTCCGCGTGAACGACAGAGAACGTCTCAACAGTCTCGCCCTCCGAGACCAGCTCGACTTCACCATCCCAATCCACGGTGTACGCTTCAACCCCAATGAGAGCGCCAGTTCCGATGAGGATGCCGAATCCCGCGACCCCCGCTAGAACGAGCACTAAGGAGGGGTGTCCATCTTCAGACTCCACCGCTTCCTCCGGCTCAGCAGCGTCGTCACTATCCACTTCTCCGTTCGAATTCGTGTGTTCGTCACTCATTGTTGATACAGCGGCTGGCCGCTGTCTCTTACCCACCGATTCACACCACCCCATCAAAAGTGTTGAGGGTCAAACACAGACGGGGGATAGAGTTTATACCACACGTTGTGTGTGTCCTGTTGTTAAAGGAGTCTCCATCTATGGATTCTAACCACTCACACCCAGACGACACCGATGCCGCCGTGCTCGCTCCCAGTCCAGAGTACCTCATCTGTCTTGCGGAACTCTCACCCGCGAACCTCAAACTGTACAACACCGAGACGGGGCAGTTCGTGAGGGTGGTCCCGTCAGATCAGGAGTTCGAAATGGAACACCGAGCGGGGGCTGAACAGCCGTGGGAACACCAGTCAACTGGGACTGATCTGAAGGAGATCGTCAGAGAAGCCACCGACGTTCTCGATCTGGCGGTCGCGACGAAGACGTGCCCTCAGACCGGCCTTGAGGATCTGTATATCGACACGGGAGAACACGGTCGGCTACTCATCGACGATCGCGACCAGTTCCCGGTCCACATCGTCAAGAAGCACCCCAATCCGTTCGACCCGACAAACGAAGAGTTCCTCATCGAAGCCCCCAGCAAGCAGGGGGAGTCGATCCCGAACCACTACAGCTACCACGTCCACACCCGGCACTGTATCGAAGACGAGTGGGAAGCCCTCCACTCCTGTTACGAAGAGCTCACCCCGGCAGCGGCGATGGACCGCTTCTCAGCGATTACGGACCTCGACACGCTGATGATCAACGAAGAGGAGGAACCAACCGAGCTCTTCCAGGAGCCTCATGAGACAGAGGCAGAATCGCCGAACACCGAGAGCTAAATAGAGCGGGTCCAACGTTCAATACAACCACTACCCCGATTCGCCACCCATGACTGAGAGACTATCAGAGATCAACTTCCCGCTCGAAAGCTGCTCCTGCGCTCACTGTGGGGTGAGTTTTCCCGAGGCTAGCATCCCCGAGATGGCGAAAGCGATCGCTACACACTGGAACAGACAGCACCGAGCTGTTCTCGCGGAAGTGTACACCCAATTCGACGCAGAGGCCTACCACGAAGAGCACATCGAAGGCGACCTCTACGGTGTGTTCAAGGAAGCCCACTACATCACGGCCTACGACGTGATCGCGACCACCGGAGTGTACCCACTCTCTCCGGAGTTCACATCCGACCTCAAGTTTCGCGATGTCTGTGTCGACTGCTGGGAAGACGTCGCAGATATCGACGAGTACACGGAAGTTCCGGACGACACCGAACTCGCTGGCGAATACCTCTGTATCCCCTGCTCGGAAGCCAGACAGATCGAGCGGCGACAGCAGAACAATCAGCAGTTGAGCCGGTTTTCAGCAGCGGAGTAGTCTGTTTTTAGCCTCCGAGTGGTAGTAGAAGATGTGTAATAATGCCCAAGCACAGCGGAAGCCACCGATGAGCCAGACCGGGCTCAGCCGGGAGGAATTCGTCGCGATCGGAGAAACAGTTGGCGAGCAGGTAGACACGGACATTGGAGGCGACTCCCAAGTCAAGTACCAGATGGAGCCGTACTACGCCGACACGACTGGTGAGATCACTCTCTGCTTCAAAGCGCAGGACGAGCCCGTCATCATCGTCGAGTCGATTCCCGCGAGGGGGTCAGAGCGAGGGATCACGCTGACCGCGCCTGCCTCCGAGTGGACAGTCGCGAACGACGTCGACGACCACAACATCATCACGACGCTCAGTATCGCCCAGGAGGTAGGCCACACCGCCGAGTTGTACTTCCGAGGGCCGCCAGCGAAGCTCACCCCGGAGGGTATCGTCACTGATGGCCCCGTCGAATACCCCCCACTCTTCAATGAGTGACTCCCAACCCGCGCTCTCGGAGTTCGACGGGAAGACAGCCCGAACGAAGCCAGAGCCCGCAGATACACCGCCCGAACCGATCAGTGTCCCCAGCCACAGCCAGTTCGAATCTACCGAGGGCGAGTATCCCGACAGCCAGATCGGCGCGCTCACCGACGGATCAACGATCAGCGTCTCGTTGTGTATCCCAGAGGGGACAGTTTCAGTAACGTTCACTCACCTCGCCGGGTCGGGCGGTATGGGGCCAACCGCGGAGATCGAACACCGCAACGAGGTAGCAGGACTACTGGACCAGCTCAACGGTCACCCACTTCTCGTGACCGGTGGGGGAATGAACACACCGATGGGGTGCGGATTCGTCCTTGGACGCCTCACAGACACCAGGACCGTCGACGCGACCGTCGAGGTGGAGTATCGAGAGCTCTTCCGACACGCCAAGCACAGCCGAGACACCACCGAGACGAAGCGACTCGGCTCGTATCAGGTATTCGTCCCCAAAACGGACCACGACAGCCAACGCGCAGCGAAGGCGCTGACCCACTGGGAAGCCGGCGAACTCGAACATCTGAATCCCGAAAAACGGGCGCAAGAGAAGGCCAAAGAACAACATCAAGAAGCGTTCGACAGCCTCTCTCCCGGCGACAAGATCGAGACGCCGGAGTACGCGACCCGGCTCGACGTCATCTCCGAGCCATACGAAACACACGCGGTCATCCCGCGAGGGACGCTCGGAGAGAAGACAGTTCCAGTGACCGCAGTCGTCGTCGCAAATCCGCGAGGCGGCTACTATCAGATCGGGATGAATCCGAATTCCAACTCGCGGTACCGAGACGGTCCCACGTGCTACATGAGCGGGTCGAAAAAGACACCGCCCACCCCGAATACAGCGTTCACTCGCGACGTGAGGTTCGGCTGTTCGGACATCGAGATCACGACGATCGACCACCCACCGGACCCAACGGTCATCGAACCAGACAGGACGGTCCTCGAATCACCACTCCCCGAACCGCGGCTCCAAACGACCCTCCAATCCCTCGACGGAATCGGCGAGAAGACCAGCCGGAAGATCCAGCGTCTCGCTGACGAGCGGGTGACCGCCGACACACTCGCATGGACGCTCTTCGGAGACGGAGAGACACACACCGGGTCACAACGAGAGATCGAGAAGATCCTCAAGTCCCTGCCAAAACACGAACAGATATATGACCAGCTTCAGAAGTACACTCCAGAATAATGGCTCCCTGGCCCCTCTTCGCCGTCGTCTATCACGCCGCTCGGTCGGGAGACGCCGACTGGCTGAAAGCGATCAGCATCGCAATCCTGTTCTTTCTGTTTCTACCAGTCATCTTCGGAGTAGCTGGCACTTCTGGACAGATCCTCGCGTGGGGGACGCTCTTCGGACTCCTCCTCCTCGGCCGAAAGAAGGACTAACACCATGTCAGACCAAACAGTAGTCGGAATAACGGCGTGTAGCAAGTCGAAGAGCGTCGACGACGATTTCCAAGGCAAGATCGAGGCACAACACCTCTACGACTCTTGGCTGTTCGACTCCCGGAGAGACGCCCTCGAAGCGAACTGCGATGAGTGGGCGATCTTCTCTGGGAAGTTCGGCTACGTCGAACCCGACGAAAAGCTCCCGTGGTACGACCAGCAGATCTCAGAACTCCCCGAAGACGAACAGTGGGAGTTGGCCGAGGAGGTCGCAGGCAACGTGGGCCACGCAGACAAGGTTCTCATCCTGATGGGGCGAGACTACGCAGAGAAGTTGAAAGACGCCCTCGACGCCAGTGTGACGATCTGGGACCCGCTTGAGGGGGTCCAACTATTCGACCAGCGCGGGAAACTCAAGGAGTTAGCAGACGGAACCGATCCGACTGGGCAGACCACATTCGCGGAACTCGACAACGAGTAGCAGAACCGGTCTTGTCAATCGTTACAATCTGATAGCGGACGCAATTGACAAGAGACACCCACCCACCACGCCGGGGGTGAGTTTTTCTCCCCCGGATTAGAGGTGGAGGGGTTCGAAAAGAGCCCATCAGAGATAGAATACTCATGAGTGAATCCAGCACCACGATCGGCGACTTCGAGTTAGCCGGGGTCCCCACCTCGGTAGAGCAGATCAGCGAATCAGCGTCCGCTCACGTACTGGAGGCGTTCACCGCCCTCAGTTCGTGGGGAACGGCCGTTACCATCAACGAGATGGACGAGCCGCTGTTAGTCGGCGCAAAGACGGACGGCCACACCGAATCATACCGGCTCTACCACGGACCTTCAGCAGACCACGGCCTTCAGTTCGCCGGGGTCCTCGCCCACTCGCACTCTTACAGCGACGACATCCCCGACCGAGTCGGATTCGTCCCTGCCGGCGACGGCCCCGATGAACCCACCGAGGTCGCCCCTGTCGAGACGCTCGACGTCACCGATCACGACCGAACGGACCGGCTAGACAAACTGTTACCGTACATCCGTACCGAGATCACTGACTCAGACTGGGTGAACGGGCGGGGTGATACGACCTACCCAGAGTGGGGCCAAGCCGTGAGGCGGATGGCCGAGTTCATGCGGGACGACCTCGACACCGAGCTCGCCTTTGACCGGCAGCTGCTCCGACTTCCCCGAGTCGAACACGCGCTTGGCCGGTATCCCATCGATGCAGGTGGCATCCTCACCCAGTTCTCGAACACGATCGACCAGAAATCCAAGCTCGACCATCACAATGTGAGCCCGGAGGCGTTCAGAGAACTCCTCTTCGCATTCGCCACGCACCACGACATCACCGGAGAGGGTGAATGACCGACACACAAGAGTCTCTCTCGGCGTTTTCGACAACAGACACCCCGTCATCACAGAATACACCACAGAAACAGAACGAAACGGACGAACAGTCCGAACAGTCCAACGCGGGAAAGAGAACTACACCTACACCGACCACGGCGTCTCAGTCCAAGACCCCCCTCGCAGACCTGTACGAAGATGTCGAGTCGCACATCATCGAACACTACCCAGCATTTCTTCGAGAGCAATCGATCGTCACGCCCCTCAACCCGGAGGAAAGGCGATACCGAACGAACAGAATCCCAGACGGCGTTGATGCGCTTCCGGACACAATTGGCCAGTGGAAGCTCGTCACCCACGATGCCACTCACGTGAGCTATCTCGCAGACGGACCCGCCTACGATGCGGAGTACGGCAAAGGCGGCTCGCTGGTCAGATTCAAGCTCTCGCTAAACGATCGCGGGGCCAATCGAGACGACAAGTACCACCTCCGAACCGAGAAAGTCGTCGGTTACACCAACGGGGAGAAGATACGGTCATACACCCCGGACGACGAGTCGCCAATGCTCGGGATTCGCGGCCACAGTGTCGGGGACAATCCCGGTGACTTCTCCGTTCTCGGCGGAACAAAACGCAAGTACGTAGACCCGAGAGACGGCCTTATCGACCTCATCTCTCTCCTCCACCACCTACCAGTCCCGATTCGGAACTACCTCCCCGACACAGAAGACACGCCGTGGGATCTGGTCAGACACGATCTGGTGAGTGGCAATTGGGCCACAGACGCGCCCGACTGCGTCCCCAAGGAAAGTCTGAAGCTCGGACTGTCGCATAACCAACTCAGACTAACCGCATCCGATTCAAGCGATTCGTTGCCACAGAAGGATAAGGCGACAGCCCCTCTCGTCGATCCCAGCCACCCGGACGATCTCACCGAGTGGCTCGAGTCGAAGTCTGCGTACACCACCGTTTCGTCAAATCCCGCTGCGAGTGCGATACTGACCGAGGACTTGACCACGGTGGCCGAGAAGAGCCAGTTGGATACCTCAGAGAGTTTGTAGCCCCCGAAAGGAGATGTAGGGGAGTCTAAGGAGACACCACACATGGATACAATCACCGTCGAAGCGTTCGAGACACTCGACAGAAACGTAGCTGAGGTCAGCACCGACGCGGAGGCATACATCGAGGTCGAAGTCACCCGAAAGGAGGCTGTCGACGTCGACGACGCACTCAGCAGCCTCCTCAAAGAGGCGATCGGCGGAGAGTACGGCAACGCCGAGCAGGTGTCGAATTTCAAGCGACTCTGGGAAGGTCGGTCTCAACAGAACCCGACCATCATGATCACCAGCTCCGACGAAGCCGACATCGCACTCGACGCTTTGGATCGGTTCGAAGCGGACGAACTCGATCTCACAGACCGGATCCATGACGACCTGGTCGAGGCCATCAACGAGACCAGCGTCGATCTGTAGCCCGCACCGAATCAATTCTCATGAGTTCAGCACACCACCCAGCAACAAGCACCGAGACCTGTATCGACTACACCGAAACCGAACACTCAGTCCGGCTCTCACACCGAGATGAGCCGCTAGAGGTGACGTTCGATAAGGCGTATGAAGACGCCCCGACCAAGTTCAGCGTCGTCGCATACGAACACCTGATCGCAGACCACCTCGTCGGGCCGTTCGCCGAGACCGACTTCGAGATCGACACGGTCCACGAGGATTCCGCTCACTTCTTCCTCACGACCGAACTCCACAACGTGGATTCGTACGAAGAACTGGTCGACATCCTCTCGACAGTCGCGAACTACGCTTGGGAGTATCCCGGTGGTTGCTGGCTCAACGTCCAGACGGTCGAATCGGACCATCACTCCCACGTCGTCGCGACGATCATCCCATGACCATGACCACCTACCCATACTCCGACAACGAGAACCGGAAATTCACCTACGAAGAGACCGAGCAGAGCGTCACGATCACTCACGAGCCGGAAGCTGTGTCGGTTAACTTCAAGCACGTCTCGAACCCCACTCGCAATACAAAGCTGAGCATCATCGTCAACCGAGGGGGCTTAGAACAGTTCCCAACCGACCTGTTCGACGAGACCCCATTCGAGCCAGCAATAGCCGAGGTCGGCAACCGAACATCGTTCATCACGACCGAATTCGTTGAGCTCGACGCCTACACGGTACTACTCCCAGTTCTCAAGGCACTCGCAGAGTACGCCTGGGTGGACAACATGAATTCACTCCACATCCACAACAGCGATACCCCCGCAGCGAATCACCTCGTGTGCGTCCTCGGGGAGATATAGAGCGATAAGGTCAAACCCTCAGACACCAGTTTCCCGATAACAACATGGCCCACCACGACATTCCCGATCTTCCGTCTGGCTGGGTGGTCTCCACGAACATCGAGGAGCACATCTCGCTGCTCCGTGCGGAAGGGGAAACGCGCTACTCGATCGCGATCTACCCGACGAATCCAGCAACCACCCATTCAGGATGGACCGTGATGGGCCTCGCGAACTACGAGCCATTCCGCCCAGTCTTCACAGACAACGCCACACTCGAGGACGCACTCTCCACCGCGATTGACGAGATCACCGCAAAGAACAACGGCGAGCAGATCACCCACGTCAGGAAGGCAGGCGGCGACCAAGACGCAGACCCGACGGACAACCCCGAACCGGAGTCGGACGATGAAGACACAGAAACAGACTCAGACTCCGGCGACGGACAAAGCGATCTGAACCACTGGACCTGAAGTTTTTATCCACCAGATCGAGTGATGCGGAGTTCGGAATAGGTGAGAAGAGATATGACCGGATCAACAACCCAATCAAGCGGTGCTGTAACGCTCTCAGATATCGACTATACGACCATCGCCGCCCCTGAAGTAGACGAATCGGCGGTTGAAGAAACAATCACCACTCCCGAACAAGTCTTCAACTGTGAGCAAGGGGACGTCCTCTGGATCGCCGGGACGGAGTACGTCGTCGTCGACGAGTCATTCACCATCCTCGGGAAGAACCCCCTCATCGTCGTCGGCGAAGACGGTACGCATGGGAAGCTCGCAGCAGGAATGACCGATGGCTCAGCCGGTGGCGTCGCGTGGGTCGACACACTCGCAGACTGTGAAACAGGCGGCGTTCGAAAAGCACACCTCCTCGGCGAGTTCGGGGATATCTACAAGCTGAAAACGAACGGCTTGGAGATGCTTCACTCGTATCTCCCAGACACAGACACTCGGTCCTGTCCCAGCTGTACGCACGATGGAACGGGGAAACCGATCCGCATCGAAGAGCAGGGAACCAAGACGATCGAAATCAAGCGATGTCTCAACACAGACTGCTCTCAGCCCTTCCGATTCGTTCGAGAGACCCCTGAACCAGACCGGGCAACAGTCCTGACATACGACGACAAGACGGACACGCTCAACCCACACACCGTGTCGGGACGCTTCAAGTGCGACCGCCAGGACGATTTTAAGTTCCCCATCGACACCAACACCGCTCGCGACGAAGGTATCTACAGTGCTCAAGAGGTAGCCGACTTCATTAATCCGAAGATGGTTGGCGACCCGTACGGTTTCGTCAGGATCAAAGACGACAACCGGTGGGGCCAAGACCGACTCCATATCCAGTGGAAAAACGCGAAGGGCTACAGCGCAGATATGCGGATTACGTTCAAGCGAGTAAGCACAGAGCCGGAAACCTACTGGGAGGCCCTCCACCGAGTTTCAGGAATCGCCCTTGCGGACCTCTTCGAATAATTCCAACCCGCAGATATGAAACGGCCTAAGGGCGTTCCAAATCGGATCGAAGTAGACCGGACTGGGTAGAGAGGCCGCCTCTAGATTTTATTTATATATCCCGTTTGGGGTGTGGGAATCAAATAGATAGAAGACGCCCGATCACCTCGGGCAACCGCAACAGGGGCCGTAGTTCAAACGGCAGAACACCTTAGCTGTGAGACAACTTCGAACATTGTACAATCGTCCGGCCTTTCCAACTCACGCGAGGCAGCTCTGGGTTCGAACCCCAGCGACCCCCTATGTAGCCAGACAGCGACGCACTCCGGAGTGGCAGATCATGACTAGCCCACTACGGCAGATGGTAGTGAACCACCCGTTCAACGGACGGACGGGCACAATGACAACAACATGACGACACAAGACACAGACAGAGGGCAGGTAGGTATCGGCACACTCATCGTGTTCATCGCGATGGTTCTCGTCGCCGCGATCGCCGCAGGCGTGCTCATCAACACGGCCGGCTTCCTTCAGACGCAGGCCGAAGCAACGGGCGAAGAGAGTACACAGCAGGTCAGCGACCGGCTCCAGATCGTGAGTCAGTCGGGGTACCTCGACGACCCGAGTGCCGGTGACGTCGATCACTTGCAGTTCGTGGTCGCCCAGTCGCCAGGTGCCAGTAACATCGACTTGGACGAAGTATCGGCAGAGTTGATTGGGGCAGACGGACAAGAAACCATTCAGCTTGACGATAGCTCCGCCTCGATCGACATTTTCACTGGGGGCAGCAACAACGTGCTGACCGATAATGGTGACCGAGCAGAGGTCTCCATCGCGCTCACCACCGACAACGACATCGGAGTCGCTGACGGGGACGAACTGGGCTACGTGCTCGCAGAGGGTGACTCCCTCTCCGTTTCGTTCACAACGGCTTCGGGGGCGTCAACCACCACGGAGATCCGTATCCCGAGTACCGTCGTCGAAAATTCGGTGAGGCTGTAACGATGTTCGAGTTCATCACTAACACAGAGGACCGAGGCCAGGTCGGTATCGGCACGCTCATCGTGTTCATCGCGATGGTTCTCGTCGCTGCGATCGCCGCAGGCGTTCTCATCAACACGGCCGGCTTCCTTCAGACGCAGGCCGAAGCAACGGGCGAAGAAAGCACGGACCTCGTCTCAGAGCGTGTCAACGTGAACAGCGAGGTTGGTGTTGTCGGCGACAGTAGTACAGGCACGCTCGACGAGATTCGCCTCGGAGTCACGGGCGCTCCCGGTGCGGGTCAGATCGATCTCTCTGAAACCACCATCCAAGCCGTCGGGCCGGGTGGGCAGGAGAATCTGGTTTTCGTTGACTCTACATCCGGCGGTTCGCAGGTGACTCAGTTGTCCGCTCCGGCCATCGGTGCAAGTGACACCAGTGTCTCCATCTCCATCAGCTACAACAACATCGACGGTCTTGACGCAGCCGACACCGATCAGGATCTGGTTCTCGAGTACCACGCTGGCGGTGTTTCCGCCACTGCGGACGACACCACGACGGTGACAGGAGCCGACCTTGACGGTCAGTCGTTCACCTTCGACTCGGCCGGTAGTGGAGACAACGAGATCAACACCGGAGGGTCGCTCTCGGCTGGAGACGAATTCGTTGTTGACCTCCAAGACACCAGCGACAGTTCCGTTCTCGACACACAGGTCACCCAGACTGTGGACTCCGGCAGCGCAGCCGAGAGTACCACGACTACGGGGGGAAGCAGTGTCACTGACCTCGGAGCGAACGAGTTCGCTGTCGGTGAAGACGGAGACTTTGAGTCGTCACCTGTCCTCAACGACCAGGATGACTACACTATCCTGATCAACCCCGCCGCGGGCGCGTTCGACGACGGAACGGCCTTCAGCCAGGGTCAGGAGGCAACCCTCGACATCGTGTCGCCCGCAGGCGCGACGACGCAGGTCGAACTCCGTGCCCCGGACCTCTTCAGCAAAAACGGCGAAGCGGTCCGGCTCTAACGAGCTATCTAGCACCGAGACCCAACGTTTGCGGAACAGTTTTTTCGACCACAGGGGCGTCTCGTACAACCGAACAATCATACATCATCGTACGAGGTCGTGCCGGCGTTCTAATGGTGAGTTTCAATACCAGCCAAAAAATCCGCAACCCGATGCCGAGGCCGGTCTGGCGTGGGGCCTAAGACTCGGTGGATATCAGGGGCGACAGACGTTCGCTTGATATCTGGGGGATGGAGAACATATACAGAACAAGTCACCGCAAAATAACCACTCGGAGTATCACTTGTACGGGCACATTCGGTGCTACAATACCACCCCAGAATCTTGAACTCCTCCGAAAGATCTTCTGGTCCGACGACAATCTCGATTGTCTCAAGCGGGACCGAAACAGAATGGAGGGGGACATCCACTGCCTCCATTCCCTTCTCCAGTAACTCCTCTTGTTCCGTGCCAGATAGCGGGTAATTCTGAGACAGATACATCCCGCAAGCGGTTTCTCCTGCTACTCGACTCTCATAGTCGAATTTCTCGCAATTAGGGTTGTTACAGATGTACGCCGCAGGATTGTATCCTAACTTCCCCAAATTTTGAACAAATGTGTCCAGCTCCCATCTCACGACTATGTGTTCGAAGTCTGAGAGTCTACTTTCAAGCTCTTCTTCCAGCTCGACCCTCTTTTCATGTGTCTCTACCCAACGCTGGTGAGTCGCCATATCTTATATTCCGAGCGAGAGTATATAACATCCTCTGTCAACGTAAGTTACTAAACCGACTCGCACACCCATCCAATGATACCTTATAGTACAAAGTCACACCACCCGATCTGACCGGTATCTCTAAGACAGTCTCCCCCAACCGTCAGATAGGAAAATGCCGACATTACCGCTTGCGCTCAGTACACCGCTTCAGGTTCCGCTCATGTTACCGCTCGGAATCGGCCCACTCCAGTTGGCGGTCCTCGTGCTACTCCTCTTTTCGACGACAGGGCTGTTTATCGCTCTCTCGAAACAGATGAGTGGAGGGAAAGCACTCGGATCTGCAATCGGCCTCTACGTGTTGATGGCCGGCTGGACGTTCCTCGTCGTCTAACACAACTAGAGCGAGTGTAACAAAGAGGGGAGTTTTTGTGCCCCGAGTGGAGTCAGAGGAGGAAGTAGAAGATCTCCATGTCCACTCGATCACCAAGTAGAGATGTCCAGTATACGCTCCGAGATGACGGTTTTCTGTTCTCCGAAGCGTATCTCACAGGCGGGAACCGGGAAACCGCTGAAAACTACCTGTGGCCAGTCCCGGTGTTTCAGCGCCTGCGAGAGGATACGGCCGCAACGATAGGTCACAGCGGGGATGTAATCAGACCCGGCGACATCCTCGAGTATTGTGGCGGCGACTACGAGGAGTACCTTCTCGTGGTAGCGATTCTACCAACGCCCGCGAAGTTCCGCCCCGGCTTGGAAATCGCCAATTCGGATCGTATCCTCTGTTACTCGTCGAACAGCGAGTCCTACAGGCTCTTTCTCGGTGGGGCGTTCATCAATCTCTCCGGCAACCGACTCGATCACGAGACTGGCGAGTACGTTCTTCACGAGGATGCGGCCCCACTCATCGAACCATCCACGAACATCCCCGCAGATGTGACCCACCCCCCGTGTCCGGAAATCCTCCCCGACGATGGGAACCCGTCTGCGTACGCGAAGGAGAACTACCCCCACACCCACCCACCTGAAAGGGCGATCCGTCTGACCACCGCAACAGCCGGCGAGACGAAGCCGATCGGCGAGTTCACCAACGAAATCCACCACGGCGACGCCTGTGAGGTCTTGGCGACGATTCCGACCAGTTCGGTCCACGCTTGGATCACCTCACCACCCTATTACTCGTTGAGGGATTACGACGTCGACGGGCAGATCGGCCGAGAAGGGTCTGTCACCGAGTATCTCGAGTCCATCATGGCCGTCGTCAACCAGCTCATGCGGGTCACCCGCAACGATGGTCTCGGAGCTCTCGTCGTCGACGACGCATATCAGGGCGGGTCGGTCAAGGGAATCCCCCACCGACTCCACCAAGAGATCACCAAGCAGGGCTTCGAGATCGTCCACCACGCGCCGTGGACGAAGCCAAACGGAAAGCCCGACGCCGCGACGAATCGCTACTCTCACCGTCACGAGCACATCCTAATCATCGCCCACGACGGCGGCGATCACTACTTCCACAAGCAAGCCTCGGCAGACCCGACCGACGTCTTCGACTTCGCTGTCGGGACAAGCGACGCCGACCATGACGCCATCTACCCCATCGGGCTGCCGAAAGAGTTGATCCGGACGACCGTCCCCGAGAAGGTCTGCCCGAAGTGTGGCGCACCGTACGAAGAGCAATACGAGGTCACCGACATTCGGAACCTCCCCAGCGATCGCCCACAAGCTCAGCGAGCTCTCGAACTCGCGTCACGACACGACCTCACCGACGACCACCTTCGCGCTCTCAGATCAGTCGGGCTCGGCCACACCGGACAAGCAAAGCGAACGCAGTCCGGAACCGGGAACAATACCGACAGCGTCGAACAGCTCGCCACAGAGGCAGAAGACGCACTCGGCAGTTACGCGAGAGAGTTCACCAACCCGAACAAGGAGCTGACCGGCCACATTCCGTCCTGTTCCTGCGAGACAGACACGGAGGCGAAAGCGGGGATCGTGGTCGATCCGTTCTTCGGATCCGGCACGACGGGGAGGGCTGCGAAATCACTCCGACGGCGGTGGATCGGCATCGAACTCAACGAAGATTATATCGCGACAGCCCAGTCTCGAATCGGCGTCGACGTAAGCGAACCAGATCGGCTAACCGACGAGAATCAGAATACTCTCACGAACTTCGTGTGAGAATATCAACGACATCATACTAGCCCCAGAACGATTCATGTATAGACACACGCAGACACCGGATGGCTCATATCGAACCCGTTTGGTAGAGATTCTGGACCTCTGTTTCAGCCAGCCCTTTATTGTATATCCGTGGATCGTCGATCCGTCCTCTAAAGGGACCGCCGTTCGAACGGGAGTGGGAGTCTCGTCCGATCCAAACGGGGTCAGAAACTGAATTTAGAGACGGTGGGGCACTCACAGAATCTTCTAACTCGCCGTCGATATAGTAGGCAACAGTCGAACCATCATATGTCCCAACGAGATGATGGTCATTCCCGTCATAAATATTCGTTGAGCCAACTGCACCCGCCGCCGACGAACTTCCCCACACCCGCATTGAACCGCACTCATTACCTCCGTGGTTTATCTGGAGAGTGTACGCGGCGTCATGGCCTTTCGAGACGCCCTTTGCCCAGTTACTACTCGACGAGGGCGAATTCATCCACAACGAGATTGAGATGGCGTTCGTCAGGTCAAGTGACGATGGGTTCCCCGCACTAACGTAATCGCCTGTACCGTCGAATGAATACGACTCCCCCCCATATACAGCAGTCGCGCCCGTCGTCGCTCCATTTATCGTTGCGTTGTTGTCGTTCCATGCGTCGAGTGCTTCACCACTTTCCATGTCAGCATCGTCGAACGTCCATCGGGCGACCCCGCTGTCGGGTGTGTCACCAACGCCACTCGCAGATCGGGAGACTAGGTTCCCATCAACGACATCGACATTCTCCGCTGTGCCAGCTGCCCAATCCTCCTCACCAGTCCATGAGCTCTCCTCGCGAGTACGCCGATCGCTAGTGAACCGACTCAACCCGTCTGTCATACCGCATACCACCGAGGAAAGGACATTAGATGTTCCGGTCGCCCGCACGACAATAACCAGAATACTCTCACGACCTTCGTGTGAGCAACATCATCGACGCCATACCAGCCCCAGAACGACTCACGTATTAACACACGCAGACACCGAACGACTCACGACCACGGTTGGGCGGTGTAATCTGAACCGATCTCGTCCGCTGTCAGCTGCTCCGAGTATATGATGAAGTCATCAATGACCCCAGGGAACTGGCTAGTCCCAGGGGTTTTCGCGGCAATGTAGAAGTAATCACCAGCAGTATTTGCAGTGCCATTAGCTCGGTCGTGGGTGTCGTTCTGGGTGTTTATATACCACGTTGAGTCCCTATTCGGAATGTCGTAGTTTACCAAGACCCGATACTTCGTGTTTGTCGAAAAATCGAAGTCAGTATATCCTATTCCACCGAAATCAGACAGGTTCCCAACATCTATGAATAGGTTGCTGTCACCGTCCCACACCATTTTAGTTCCGTCTTCTCCCGCCCCCCCATCGTGGAATAGCGCAAAGGGATTTGACAGGTCGCTCGCTTCAAACGTAAGACCGACTGCGCCCACATCGGGAAGTAGGTTAGAGCCGTTTATTTCCGTATAATCATCTTGTCCATCGTAACTCAAAGCGTACCCCCCTTGCCAATCACCACCCACCCACGAAGTTCCACTGGTCGAACAATCCATCCCCCCAACATCCGCGTCGGCAAATGTTCCAACGCCCTCATCAAATTTCCAGCGGTAGATGGCACTGTCAGGTATGTCACCAGCACCACCCGTCGATCGAGAAACTAAGTTACCATCAACGACATCGACATTCTCCGCTGTGCCAGCTGCCCAATCCTCCTCACCAGTCCACGAGCTCTCCTCGCGAGTACGCCGATCGCTAGTGAACCGACTCAACCCGTCTGTCATACCAGAGCCATCAAATCACGTGAGGTTAGGTGTATCGGTCCTTCGGGTCACGATCGACCCGTAGACTCAAGTCAGAGAACGTGAACAGAGAAGTAGAGATGGCAGCGAGCGAACACCCGGAGGGGCACGACGATATCGAACTCGACATCTGCGGTGGATACGATGACGAGGGCATGGAAGCACTCCTCGAGTTGGCGGGAGGTGACAGAATCCGAGTGAACGACACCGAGGCAACCCTGACGAGAACCGATCCTGTCTCCGATTCAAACCGAGCAATCAGCTGGGCGCGGGTACTCACCGACGACGAAGGCAAGCGGTACCTGCTCGTCGTTCGGCTTGGCGACGGAACCTACATCTACGCAGAAACAGAGGGGAAGTGGGGTCAAAAAGAAGAGGTTGAAAGCCTCTCAGTCGTCGAATTAGCGGATGTCGGCTGGTGTGAAGTCTGTACCGTCTATATCCCAACTGGTGGCGACCACCCAGCAGACGAAACCCACCACATCAGAGCGAACGACCAGGACGAAGCAAAGCAGAAGTTGAAAGGCCGAACCCCCCCGATCGACTACTACGCAGCGATCTACACGGATGTCGGAGGACGCTCAGAGATCATCAACGCAGCTCGAGAGACAGAATAATCGACCCACCACATGGACAACCCCGATGAATCAGACCTACTTACCGACCTCAAAGACAAGTTCCGAACCCTCGGAGTCGCCTGTGTACTGGGATTCGGGGGCTACGGCCTCAGTATCTTCTGGTACACACCGTTCCGACTCGCTTCAGACCTCCCCTCGTTCACACCCGACTACGGAGAGGCAATGGTGATGAACGACATCGCCTTGGGCCTCGCCGCAGTGACGATCGGCCTCCTCTATCTGAAATACTCCGGGAAGGGCCGGGAGTACATCGATGTCGAAATCCCGACGAAGCGACGGACCATCTTCATCATCGGCGGCACGCTCTCACTCCTCACAGCCCTGTACGCAATTAACAGCCTCAAGTCACACCTCAACGTCGACGCCTCACAACACACCGCTTCTCAAGCGGTAGCGGCGGGCTCAGTCGATCCACAGTACGTTCTGTTGATGATCCCGCTATCGTTCCTGTTGATCGGCCCCGCTGAGGAGTTCATATTTCGCAATCTGGTCCAGAAGCGACTCTATGAGAGTTTCACAAAAGCGAGCTCCGTCATCATCGCGAGCGTCATCTTTTCAGCGATTCATATCCCAGCGTATGCGACAGGAACAACAGCAGGCCTACTGACCAGCCTCGCGACAGTGTTCACCCTCTCGCTGTTTCTCGGGGGGTTCTACGCCATAACCGAGGACCTCATCGTCGTCGCCGTGATGCACGGAGCCTATAACTCAGTGATCTTCGGCCGCTGGTATCTCGCAATCTCTGGCTCACCGCTTCCATTCTGACTACACAGTGACAGGCAGATGTAACCCATATCTATATAAACCCGAGACGAATAGCGTCTCGCATGGTAGAAAACCATATGAAAGAGCGGACGAATGCGGTGGTAGCCGCTGTCGAGGAGCAGCTACCAGAGCACGCCACAATCACTGGCGGTGGGCTCATCGCAATCCTCCATGCCACAACAACGGAGATGGAGCATGAATGGAGTCGGGCTGGTATCGAAATGGCCCTCACTGAGCGAAAAGCCGGAGAAGAACAGAACCCGCACACGGCGGACGTCCCTTCTGTAGAAGATAACACATCTACGTTGACGCAGATAGAAAAGAACAGTAAAAACCCGGAAGCGGCAGTAGTAGCAATCGAGAACTCCTGGGAGACCCACGTGCGTCTTACTTCCCTGGATTTCCTAGTGGAGCCATTAGTAGCAAGGCAGGCGAGGTACGACGTAGATACAAACACGGTCCTAACGGACCTCGGAGTGGTGGATGCGGACGGTCACCTAGACTCCGAATTCCGCACCCAATGTGTCGTAATGACCCTCCTCCACCTATACGAATCAATAGAACTCTCAAACCTAACAGAGCGGGAATTCGCCTCATTCCATCTCTGCGCCAGATACCGCCCTCAAGAAACAGCGCGCATCCTTTCAGAGGTGTTTGGAACAGACCAGAGTGCGGGGACAGTACGGAAATACAACTCCCGCGTTCGGAGAAAGCAGGACGAAGCTGAAGCGACCGTCAGATCCCTAAGCAACGTCAAGCCGACCGACGAGATACCAGCAGTAACCGCAAGCGAAAGTTCACTCATGTCGGACGATCAAAAGCGACGGATTAGCCAATTGCTACAAGGCGTCTTAGCAACACAAAGTGGAGCGACCGACGAGACGATCGAGATCGGCGAGGGAATCCAATTCCACATCAGTCCTGGAATTGATATGGAGACACTGTCAATCAACTTCTACCACGAGACGGAAAGACTCCCAGAGCCCATCACGGTCGATGTCGACCAAACAGCAGGCACAGAGTTAGTGTCAGAGGGTAAGAACCTGACCGAATTCGGTAACATATCAGAGGAACACGCCGAAACAAAAGCCGACGTGATTGAAGCCATCAAATACGGCCTCGAGAAGGCGGACTTCTACACACCAAACAACCTCGATGACGTAGAATTCAAGTCAACCGAAGCTTACGAAGGGTCCGGCGATCACCCATCCTTCGTGAACTTCTTCACATTGATCAAACTGGCGTAAGAGAGTAAACAGGCCATTAGAAACAACTTCATATCAATCAACACGACCACCGGAACCCCTACATACCCCGGCGTGAATCTCTGTGCTAAGCAACGATGGGGTTCTACTACCACAGCGAAGATCTCGAAGCCGAGACGATACTCCGCAAGTGCGCGAACCGACTCGATGATGCCCCAACCGACATCGACGACATCAACGTCACCAAACGAGACGCAGTTCTCGCCGAGGACCTCATCGAATCGGAGTTCACATCTGATTGGGTGACTGCGAATTACACCGAAAGCGGCGCGATCCAACTCGACACCCCATATCCCGAACTCAACAAGGAGAGTCGAGAAAAAGAACAGCAGCACCTCAAAGACAAGCGAGGCCAGTTCTTCTACGTCATCGGCGAGGTCTCCGGTGAAGGGACCACAGTAGCCATCAGTGCGCTCGCAGAGATCAGGGGCCGAGCCGCCGAAGAGAAAGTCGAATACTTCATCGAGGAATACACGCTCGGGCGTGTAGACCCCGCGAAGTGAGAGTGTGGTTTTTTGCCCACCGGCTGAGAGTAGAGTAGATAATGAGAACCAAAAGCTTCGGAAACGGTGGAGGGTGTAATGGGGAATAGCGCACTCCGAACGCTCGCGACATTAGAGGAGACGCCTCTCTCAGAATACGCAGGAGCAACGGTCGCGATCGACGCCCACCACTGGATCTATCGGTATCTCACCGGGTTGACCAGGTACATGGACGACAACATCTACACCACCGAAGACGGGACGGAACTCCCGAATGTCGCGGGTGTCTTCCGCGGACTCCCCCCGATCCTCCGGGAAGACATCACCCCGGTCTTCGTGTTCGATGGGAAGCCCCACGAGCGGAAAGCCGACGAGATCCAGAGCCGGCGAGACGCGAAGCAGGAGGCGAAACAGAAGATGGCCGACGCTGCTGAAGCTGGCGACACCGCCGCCATGAAGCGGTACAAGGCACAAACCCAGTCGTTGACGCCGGCCATCCACGAGACGACCCGAGAGGCGCTGGAGTTACTCGGTATCCCCTACATCGAAGCCGGCGGCGCTGGAGAAGCCTACACAGCCAAGATGGTCGAATACGGCCTCGCAGATGCCGCGATGACCGATGACTACGACGCACTCCTGTTCGGTTCACCAACGACGATTCGCCAATACACCGGGAAAGGCCCAGCAGAGAAGATGCTACTGAACAAAACCCTCCACAACCACGGGATCACCCACGAGCAGCTCGTCGACATCGGGCTCATGTGCGGCACCGACTACAACGATGGCATCAGCGGGATCGGCCCGAAGAGAGGCGTCAAGTACATCACTAGCGGGAAGACGGTCGAGGAGATCCTTGAGGACAAAGGCGCGACCATCGACGGCCTCTCGCAGTTGCGTGAGTTGTTCCTCTCCCCGACGATCGGGTCGGTTCCGGATACACCCCTCACTCGAACCGAACCTGACTTCGCTCAGTTCCGAGCGTTCGCAAACGAGTGGGAGTTCCCGACTCAGTTCATCGAGAAAAACATCTCTCGCTTCCCGAGATACGCAGAGTGAACTGCCTCGGGGTCAAGCCCCGAGGCACTCTGCCTCGAATTCTGTAGATACCTAAGCGACGGTATTCGGGTTGTTAGCTCGTACGTTTCCAAATTCGATGCGAGTCTTCTCAACGAAATCCAGAACTGCATTATTGAGGACCTCCGGTGATCTGGATTTTCCATCCATGAAGTGGCGGTTCCACTGTAACATGTGGTTCCACCGCAGGGTGTTCGCCCGCTCATAGAAGTCTTCCCAAACGATACCGGGGTCGATATCTCCGATCTCCGCGTCAATACAAACACCAAACTGCCTTGTCACCCCCAGTGACTGTTTGACCGGGTTCCCGTTCGGGCGATACACGAACGCTAGGTCTGCATGGACGATCGATGGGCGCTGCTCTCTCCCATTTGGTGAACCATATTCCGGAAAATGCCCATATGAACTTTCGACAGGACATCCTCCACATACCCGATCGGCGGAGCATCAGGCCGGTGCTGGGTCGCTTTGGTCAGATCGAGGAAAGCATCCCCCTCTATCCGGTAATATGGGTCTTTTGAGCCCGGATACCCACCGCCAAGTTCGGGGTAGACCTCAAGTGTCCCATGAGCGGCTAGCGTACTCTGCATGTTAACCCCAGTCCAGTTCATATAATACGTAGAGACCCCATCTTCTTCGACAACGTACAATGCGTCAAACAGAATGAAGCATGTTTCAGATAGAAGTTCATCTATAGAGACGCCCTCATAGAGAGGCTCTTTTTGGACCATCGGCTCGTCAGACTGTGGAACATGAGTCTCGCCTTCAGGCGGATCAACCACTCGCGGTGGTTCGAAGTTCTTTTTCTGAAGCTCTGCCAGACCGGATTCTCCGAGCGCCTCAAAGTGAGGGTGGAGTTTGAATCTGTGTGCGCCGTTCCGACTTTTGTACACGTCGTATTTTGAGCTGTCACTCTCAGCAGGAACAGCTACTAACGCTCTGTGACTCATGTAGTTTGTATACCAATTGTGCTGATATATACTTTCGGATCAGAGCAGTTGAGGGGCGACAGGCGTACGGAGTTCCCTGCCCCCCTCCAGTGGAGCGAAGAAGCCCAGCCACCGGGCACCAACACCCGAATACTATTAGTCAACTACAGCGAAAGGAGTGTATAAGCCGAAACAGATCCATGATTCCCTGCTTCCCCGACCACATCAAAAGCGGCGAGTGCCCCGAATGCGATGTCGTCCACTCAGAGTATAGTGCGTTCCCCGATGAGCCGATCACAGTCAACGAGTGTAACGAACTGGAGCGCGATGCTGGCATCGACATGGTATTGCCCATTTTCCGAGTCGAAGACACCGACGAACAGGGCTACTACGTCCAAGTCGTCCCCGCGGTCATCGCGATCGAGGAGAACATCGTCCGTGTCCTCTGGTGTAACCCGAGCAGCGACGATGGCTGGATCGTCGTCTCCGAACACGAAACCCCGATGCCCTACGAACTCGCCAGAGAGTTGCGGAATACTCTTCGAGAAAGCGCCCAGCTTGAACGGACCGTCGCAGGCCACAACGTTATCGAAGAACCGCTCCTCACCGAGTAAGATAGCGAACCCAACAGACCAGCCGACCCCCAGTCAGGGAATCGATCTGCCGTCACCCGCAGAAGAAGTTTTTAGCCACCGAGGGTTGGTGAAGCAGTAGTTTGGTAGGAAGGAGTGACCGCACTCCCCTGCGAAAGAGCAATATGGCCCACCTGAGTACAAACAATCCAACTACCAGTACCGAGCCCGCAGATCGAGAGCGTAGTCTTGAGTCCATGAACACGCCAGCCGACCTCGACGTCACACCTGAACAGCAAGCAACGATCGCAGAGATCATGCAAGCCCACGGATACACTGGGCTGAAGAAAACACAAGCGTTCGCCTTCAACGGTGGCATCCTCGACGAAGGAAACGACCTCCTGATCGCTGAAACAGGGAACGGGAAAACCCTGACCGCCGAGGCAGTCACCCTGAACCACCTGAAGAAGGGCAACCGCGTAGCCTACCTCGTTCCGTCGACCCAGCTTGTCTGGGACAAAAAGGAGGCTATCGAAGAGTGGGCTGGCGATACCTACTCGATCTACTCCGGACGGGGCAAATTCCGTAGCGGCGATGTCGCCGTCGCTACGTTCGACTCGTTCTATCAGGCCGTTCTCCAAGGAAAAGAGGGCGCTCGGTCCTTAGACGCCCTCATACTCGATGATTTCCACGAAATCTACGGGGGATTCCGGGGGACAGGGATAGAATTGGCAATTTCAGCGGCTCTAAACAACGATATCGACCTTTACGGAATATCCGCGACGCTGGAAGACTCCAACGAGATCGGCGAGTGGATGAACGCGAACGTCCACGTCAGCCCGGAGGATCGACAGACGCCCATCCGTGAGTTCGCTGTCGACTCCAGCACCTCCTCGACGAAAGACACCATCGTCCAGACGATCAAGCAGAACCAAAACGATGGCCCGTTTCTGGTGTTCTGCTTTGCGAAGACCTGGACAGAATCGCGAGCGGAAGCCCTCGCCGAAGAGGGCATCTTTGACGGCCCATCGAAGGATCGGAATCTCCGTCGCGAGCTCTCGAACGAGGTTGACGGCCTCCTCACCGAGACCCACCGAGACATCCTCGACATGCTCCACAACGGCGTCGGCTACATCCACGCCGACCTTCCGGGGACCGTCAAGAAGTTCGTCCTCGATCTCTACGACGAAGGCGAGATACAGGCCCTCACGACGACGACCTCGCTGGCGTACGGCTTCGACTCTCCCGTGAAGACGGTCATCGTCGCGGACTGCAAGCGCCGTGGCGAATACGTGGGCATATACGAATACGTACAGTGGGCAGGGCGCGCGGCTCGCCCGTCGATGGGTTACGAAGAGGGCTACTGTCACGTACTCGCGGACGACCCCGAAGAGGCCGCAGAGCGATTCTTCGAGCCCACCCGCGAACTCGAAGACGTCCACACCCACATCGATAACGACGAACAGTTCCGGTGGCTGACGCTGGAGCTCATCGCGAACGGGTGGGACAGCGCCGACCTGATGCGAGAGTTCATCCACAAATCGCTCTACTACCACCAGATGACGGTCAACAACGCCTGGGGACAGGGACCGGAAACCAAAGACGAGAAGCTGACGAAGCGGCTCAAGAACTCGACAGCGTGGCTCGTCGAGCAGGACTTCATCAGCGAAGACGCGACCCGCGAAGGCTTCAGCACGAAGCACCTCGGCCGGGGGGCCGTCAACTTCCACTACAACTCTTTCGTCGACGCCGAGTTACAGAGCATCAAGAGCTTCTACGAGTGGGCGGACGAAACCGCCTCCGGCGACATCCGGCAGCTGGACTACCTCCACCAGGTGATCGACAACTTCGATCTCGCGCTCACGGTGAGGGCCGTCGACGGGCGTCTCGAACCGACGCTCATCGATAACGGGTACGAAGCGACGGAACAGGGCATCACGGCCGGGCTGGTGCGCTGGTACTGGATGCGAAACTACTCGACCGAACGGATTGAACAGGAGACGGGTGTCGACCCGACGTATCTGCCCGGACTCGCCCGCAAGTTGAGCAACACGGTCCGCGCAACGCAGTACGTGGTCGAAGCCGCACCGAACGCTCGGAAGCCCGACTGGCACGACAGCCTCGTCTTCCGCGTGGACAAGGGCGTCAGAGAGGACGCCGTCGGCGTGGCCGCCGACATCAACGCGATGGGGCGTGCCCGGATTCGCTTCCTACGAGCGTACCTCGAGAAGATGGCAACCCAGACGCTCGATCTCGATTCAAGCGAGTCCCTCGGGACGCTGCTTACCGGGTTCTACGACCACACCTCAAGCGCCGAGCAATTTGAGGAGGTCCTGAGCGAGCAAGTCACCATGATCGGCGACGTGACGGCGAAGAACATCTCCGAGTTCATCCAGTCGAACGACTTCACCGCAACCAACCTCGCAACCGAAGAGGAGACGGCACTCGAGATCAGCCCGTCCGAAGACGGCTCCACCGCTGATGTGGCCTTCTCGAAAGCAGGGGGACAACCCACCAGTCTCCAAGACTTCTGAGCAGCCAACAGCCCCAAATCCGCCCCCTCTGTGGCGATTCAAAATTTGAAGACTCTCAGCGCATAGTGGAAAGCAGACAACCGCACCAAATCAGGCCCGATTGTCTCAAAGTGAGCGAGTAGTTTAAGCAGGGGCGTTGAGACGGATTGTACAAGCCAATGCCACCGAGTCGTCGGAATTTCCTTATCGCATCCAGTAGCGCCTCACTTATCTCTCTCGCAGGGTGTACGGGGGAGACCAAAGAGTACACCGCCGAATTCGATAGAGTCTGGAGCGAGGACCTCCAGCTCAACGCCAGAATCACCGCCCCATCAGAGATAAGCGAGGTGATCTTCGAGACGGCAGACGAGCAGATTGGCGTCGACGAAGTGACCGAGGACAATCCCGTCGCCACTTGTGAGATAGGCGAAGCAGCAACAATCGGGACAGCCGAGCAGTCCTACAGCCACGACCAGGAGTTCACAATCACACTCCGAGATACCGAAGGGACTCGGTTCAAACGCACCGAGTGGACGTACGCCCCCGCTGTACGGCTTACAGACGTTCACACCGCAGGATCGATGGACTACCAGCCGGTAGACGGGATCCAAGCAGCGACGCCCATCCTCGAGATCACGAACCGTGGCCGAGGCCCAACCCGGTTAGACAAGATCATTGTTCGGAACCCCTCTCAGGACGTTCCCCTCACCAAGGGCATCGAAACGACATCGTTCGCGAACGCGGCGATCGCACCAGAACCGAACAGTGGTCGATTCACGCCGGTCAACCCACACGAATTGGGCGGCTATTTCCTCTCCGAAGGCGATTCAACATATCTCGCGATCGACGACCTCCTAACTCACGAAGGGAGCCCACCGAAACAGGTCGAAACCGCGGGCCAGAACATCGACATCAACATCGGGTGGCTCTTTGACAGCCCCACATTCAAAGTCAACCTCACGCTGTCAGGGGGCATTACGCAAACGAACGGCCTCTACCACTTCGCAGAGTTCACCACCGAGAAGGTAGACTTCGCGAGCCCGCTCAAGTGAACCACGACAGTCGAGTCATCTGAAACGAGAACAAGAAGACCTCATTCAATCGCAGATCACCGAATCTCCCAGAAACACCCACACTCCTCACACTCATACGAGTACGACCCGTCGTCTTTCAAGGCATCTTCCCCGCAGTTAGGGCAATACGTTACTGAAGTCATACACAGTAGTACACAGGCAGCCCTATTCAACCCACCGCGTGTCATCTGGAGACGGAGATTGTTTTTAGCCCCAGAAAGGGGTGTAAGGGGTGGTTAGAGCCCCGAGAGGATTCAACACCATGCCAATACTCTCCGCTGACGAGCTGAAGGATCGAGGCTGGGAAGACCCGCTAGACGAATCGCCAATCGACACCCCAGACGGGTGGTTTCGAGGAGCAGTCGTCCACACGGGGGGCCACATATTCTGTCGTATCTGGAGTACCAGAGACGAGGTTGGCGATCGCGAACCGGATGAACCGGATACCTACTTCGAGGCAGTGTACGGTTCGGGGTTCCAAGGCGTCGACATTGATCGGTACGAATACAACGAGGACCACTCCGAGTGGCGGTATGAAGGCAACGTCGTTTCAGCCGTAGCTGAAGAGCAGACCGACGAAGCCTGCGCCGAGCTCGCCGCTGAGCTAATGGAAGACCAAGACGTCCCATCGTAAGGGTCACATCAGAAACGCCGCTAGAAAGCGCAGAGCGCGACGACAGCAGCGAAGCAGTCATTACCCCGGTCAGCGAGACAGTACGTAATGAGAAGTTCGCGCCGAGCCTTCCTCGGCACACTTGCCGCCGGCTCCGCTGTGAGCCTTAGTGGGTGTACCGAAGGGGTCCTTGTTGAGACCGCCTACGACTGCGCCGTCGACGAACCAACGACCACCCCCCATACAAGACAGCCCCACATCGGACAGCAGAGCGCCCCAGTAAGCGTTGAGGTGTTCCACGACCTCTCGAACAGACCGACGTGGGCGTTCACCACACACGCCCTCAGCGCGATTCTCGACGACTATGTGGATACAGGCACAGCTCGAATCGAGTTTTACGACCTACCCGTACCCGGCGACCCAGACTGGGCGCACCAACTCGCGAGTGTCGCTCGCTACATTCACGCCGAGGCGGGTCAGGACGGCTACCAGAGCTATATCGAGACGGCAGCAGAACTGTTCAGTTCTGACCAGCCGACATGGCAGGGCGTTGGCGACGCCGCTAGCGCCGCTGGTGTAGATCCATGTACTGCGATCGCCCATGGGAGTTGGAAAACATACGAATCCGAGACGGAAGCAGACAGACGATACGCCCACAGTCTCGAAATCGATGCCGTCCCCGCACTTCTTATAGATGGACAGAGACTACCAGATATCAACCCGGTGAACCGCTCAGAAGGGAAGATATCGGCGGCGATCGAGGAAGCACTCGAAAACAGCAGTGGACGCAAATGAGTACGAAACCATCCGGACCAGTCGGCCTGAAATACGGCACTGGCCCACAAGAGACGGCGAGAACCGCCCACGAAGACAAAACACTCGCGGCGACGATCCGCTACGACGACGAAAAGGAGATCAACGCGGGAAGCGACCTCGAGTTACAGGATGCTAACGGGGAACCGTTCGGCACGGCAACGGTAGTCCACTGTGAGATGCTACTCGCCATGTGCGCCTTCGGCCCCATCAGAGCATACGGAGCCGAATACGGACTGTCGACCATCCCAGAATTACTACTCACCCTGAATCGCTACTACAACGACACGGTTACCCTAGAGACGCCAGTCAAGGTCATCATCTACGAACCGCACGATATCACCGCGTGACGAACGGCGAAAAGTAGTTTTTAGCCCGCGAGAGGAGTGGACGCTTAGAAAATTGGTTCTGTGGTGACTGACCGTGACTTCTCCCAGCCAATAGACTAGAGCCGAACCAACCAGTGTAGCGAATCAGCCCATATGATCGACACAGAGAATCCAACCGAAGAGCAACAGCCACAGTCCAACATCCCAGAGTGTACCCTTCCAGAGACCGTGTCTGGGTGGACCAGTCGGACCACGAAACCGGGGAACATCCTCGAATACTGGCGAAAGGGAAGTACCCATATCGCATGTTCGTTCGAGCAGCTCGTCGCTCGCCAGCGAGGTGATGGAGACATCACCCTCGTGAAGCGATGTTACAACCAGTATCGCCATCTGCTCAACACCCAAAGCATCAGCCAACACGAACCGTCCAACTTCGATTGGATCTGCGATCGGGCAAAAGAGCAGATGGAGCGGTACCCCGGCATCGAGCCGTTCACCGAGCCACCCACGTTTCCGACCGGCGTCGGTGAGTGGGATGCCGTCTCGCTGCCCAAAGAGCAACCAATCGGCTTAGCGAAGTGGGAACTCGGGCTCGGACGGGCCGAGCTCTTCTGCGAGGAAACAGAAATCATCTCTCACTACAGCCACACCCGACGCCCGCACACCATCTCATACAGAGAACTGGACACAGAGTCGACCACGATCGCGAAAGGCGTCAGTAAAACGATGGCCTATGAGATCGCCGTGAACACGTTAGAGTCGCTTCCACGGCCGGTGTCTGAGATGGGCGAGACGAAAAGTGAACTACAGGAGATCAAGGGAATCGGCCCGGCGAAGAGTCGCGACCTGATTCTCCTCGGCGTCACCTCGCGTGAGCAACTGCGAGAACACATCCAGTCCGAAAACAGCCCCATCAATCACCACCACAGCAAAGCCGTCAGTAAACTACTCACAGAGACCATCGAAGACGACCTCACCGCTACGGACCAGAGCAAATGACCCTCGCACTCACCCCAGAAGAAGACGAACAGATCCAGAACGCAAGCGAGATCGACGACCCGCGCGAACGGTTACGGAAACTCGCCGAGATAACGATCGGCATCGGAGAGCGGTTGGATGTCGAAGACTTGGAAGAAGCATCGTACTACATCGGCGTGTACGAAGTCGTCGGGACGGGGATGGGCATGTCCCTTCCAACGGTGCTGTCCCACCTATCCGACCTGATCGGGATACACGAGGACGGGAATATCCCCGCCCACGGCGGCGATGAGGAGTTCCTCGAGTCGATCACCCTCAACGAACGGTTCGATCACGACTGCTACTACGCGCTCCAAACGCTGTACGGAAACATGATCTACGACCAGATCAAGAAGGACCGAGACGCTCAAGCAACCGAATCAGAATCTGAGTGGGACTGGGGAATTGCTGAATCCCCGTCTCAAGAAGCGTAACCCTCAGACACGACATACCGGACCCCGCTTCAGGCAAGCACACGCGACAGATCCGGCAGGGTGTATGAAGTGAAACTCACAGTGACGGAGGGGTTACGGAAGGACCGTCTCCCGGCCGCTGATGTAATCCCCGAGAAGAACCCCCTTCTCTAGAGGGATGTCATGCCACAGTTTTCGTCGCGTCGGAGATGTACACTCCATGTTCGGGTAGCCGTCACGGAGGACCGTATCTGAGTCAAAGACGTACGAGTTCCCCAGCCGCGGTTTCTCACCGAAGAACACGATCACCGGGCAGCCGTTGTCCGACGCTCGACTGGCGACTTTTTTCGGGAACGAAGCACACCCCTGATACGGCATATCCTTGGTGATGCCGTAGACGTACTCCTCGCCCGTGTGGAGTTTGAGCGCGAACACCCCGATGTCGTCGCGGTGAGTCCGTGCGATCGCCCAGCCCCAGTTTACGGCAGCATCCCGTAAGAGGCTCATCCCGCTTGGTCCGCGGCTGTCGCCACCGGACGATGACCGCTGCGCCATATGAGAACGCTCACAGTCAGTTGTCTTATGTCTTCCCCCAGATCCGCTGAAGCACACCGCTTTGGAACGGGCTAACCGCGTTTCAACGCCCCCGCGAGGGGGGCCGGGGAGAGTTTTTAGAACCCGATTGGAGGTGGAGGTTTAGAGATGGATCCCAACAACGACAGCGCAAACTGTGAAGTACAGTTCCTCGAGGAGAGCATACTGGAGGCTGGCTTCGAGAGTTACATTCAGAGCGAGTACGAGCTCCCGTACTTCGTCGATGTCGACTACCCCGAGTCTGCCCCCGACACCCCCCGTGAATACCTAATCGGCCTCGCGAAGAGAGTCTTGAACGCGGGCGGGAACCGGACGGGATTCACTCACCACACGGAGATCAGGCGGTCTCTCCACGGGTGGGCACCGGAGTACAACGAAGACGTCGACGGCGATCCCGGATACTGGGGCGAATGCGCGTTCGGGCTCTCGTCTCACGAGATCAACTTCGGCCGACTCGAAGGCGACGGCGAGACGAAAGAGCAGAAGGCACGCACCGTCCTCGCGTGGGCTCGGGACAACATCGACGCCGAGGTCCTCGTCGAGATCGAGGAGAACTACGTCAGCGACATCCGCTCCATGTGGGATGATGCAGCTGCGCTCGCTGAGGGGGAGCTACAGATACGGAAGTTCCAGAACAGTCCCCCGGACAACGTCGGCGGATGGCACAGATTCGACGCGAGCGACGAGCGTGTCAAGTTGGCCTACCGAGCGAACAATCACGATGTCCCCGTAGTCATCGGCGTCTACGAGGCCGGCGAGGACCTGGACGTCCATGAGTGGACGATCGAAAACTGGGAAGCCAACAACGGCGACCCGCTCGAAACGCCAAAGAACCGATTCCCGGCGTCGACGCGAACGAACGACGGGCCATACGCCCGCCTTCGGAACCACCTTCAGACCTACAACGCCGACCCGCTTCCCGTCGATACCGAGACAGACACGAACAGCTCAGCCCCGGCGTAACTCGACCGGGCCCACCACTAGCCCACTCAGGCGCGGGATGAGGCCGTGGTCGGCACTCGCAGAACCAGACCTACGCTAAGAGCCCGAGGGAATCCAGTTTACCGTGCGCCGCTTCGAGTGCCTTCGGCGGAGTCGACACATCCGTCGCGCCAGTAATGACAACTTTGCCCGAACTGAACAGGAGAACCACAACATCGGGCTCAGAGAGGCGATACACGAGGCCGGGGAACTGCTCAGGCTCGTATTCAACAGCCTCTAACCCCAACCCGATCGCTGCGGCGCTCAGGTTGATGGGCGAACCCAAGTCAGCACAAGAGACCACATTCACGACAGCCACGTCAGGGTCGTCAACATCGATCCCGAGGTCGCGAAACTCACCGAACAGACTCTCAAGCGATTCCTGAGCAGCGTCGACGTTCTTTGCCCCAGTACAGATGATCTTTCCTGAGCGGAAGATGAGAGATGCTGCCTTCGGCTGCTGAGTCCGATACACGACGCCGGGGAACTCAGAAGCATCGTACTCAACGCCGAGGAGGTCCTGCGAGACAGCGTTGAGATCAAGCTCCTGCCCAACCGTCGTCGACGCCACAACGTTCTCCGTTGAGATCGTCTCCATCAATTGCGTGTCCATCGATATCGAAAGATAAGATGGTGATCCTATATAAAGTTCACCGGGAGAACACGTCAGACACGGAAACAGATATGTAGGTGGCCGGTGGACAGAGGGTATGCGACGACGAGAGCTGCTCTCAACCTCGGTTATAGTCATCGGTGGGTTATCGGGCTGTCTCAATAGGATCCCCCTCATCGGGATGACTCCAGAGGAGGTGGTTACTGAATTCTACGAGGCACAATTCGCTCTCGACGTAGAGACCGCCAATTCACACATCCACCCCGAAAGCCAGATCAGAGAGATCACCGCCCAAGACGCCAAGAGAACGCAAATCAATGAGCATAGCCTCATTAGCGTCACGAACACGGGGGCTGAATTGGAGGAAGAAGAGTTCTTCTTAAATGAATCAGAAGTCGCAGAAGAACTAGAAGACCTCCGAGAGTATCAAGACGGGACTGAAGGAGAAAATGTAGTCATACAAGAGGAAATTGAGCGATACGAGAACGGGACAACCCCACAAGTCGCAACCGTGTCCGGTATGGCTGAAGTCGAAGTGGTCCTTGATTTGATCGAGAACGGCCGCCGCCGCCGGCCCACCAGGACGGTTGTGCTGATCAAGGATGGAAACGGCTGGAAGATCTGGACGATCAGCTCCGAGTAGAGGTGTTTTTGAATCCCATGAGGGGTGAGGGATTAGAGTGATTCAGAAAGAAATCGGCTGGAACACCAGAGCGATGGCGATGCGTGGTCCACGAGATGGTATCGAGCCGTCGACCGCGTCGTGTGTCCTCCGCGAGTTCGCAAAGTGCCCCGAATGCGGTAGTGGGATCGACCCCGACGTCACGGACGGCTTCTACGAGGACCGCGACGTGATCTGGACGAACAACCGAGGGCGAAACTCCGCCGCACACACCTGTGAGAACTGCGGGACGGAACTCCGGATGTTCGTTGAGGAGAAAGCCTTTGGGCGAATCGGACCCAGCCAGCTTCCAAAGAACGCAGAGGACTGGGAAGAGGTGACCTTCATTCCGATCGAAGACTCGTCTAACTACCTCGTGGTGAACACCAACCAGTTCTGGGTGACGCCCGAGCGCCCCCAGCCAGACTCGTCGAAAGAACAGACCACCGCGTAACACTCAGACATGTCTTCAGAATCATCAGTGGCTGTCCAGCCGCAGGCTTTCCAGCACCAACCACACGACGGTGACTGTGCCTGCCCAATCCACCGGAATCGCCAACAAGACCCCTTCACCGCCCCGCTGGGGTTGCCCTTCTCGAATCACGTCCACGTTGAGTCCATCCCGCAGCAGTGGGCCGTCGACATCTACGATGAACACCACGGCTACATGGGCGGAAGCGACCTTCATAACGCCAATTTCACCCACCACGGGCTATTTTATCAGAACAATTTGACCGGCGCGATTACGTGGAGGTACCCGCCGTTCTCGCTCAAAAAGCTCCACTTCGATACAGACGGTGAGTTGATGCCACAGCCGTACACGGAGTCGGACTTCGAAAAGCTCCCACCAGAGATGGAGTACCAAGCTCGCGACCTCTTTGAAGACATCTCTGAAGGCGACGTCGGCGAGTCCGTCGTCCTCGAGGGCGACAAGTTCGCAGAAGCGAATCGGATCTGTATCGGGGTCAAGATGGCCAACCTAGCCAGCTGCTCGCTCGCGGCCAGCCAGGAGACGTTCGTCGACTCCGAAGCATGTCCAGACTCGGTTGAGTACCTGATAACGTTCGTCCGAGCAGACTTCGAGGGCTCGATGATCAAGGCACTCCGGACGAAGGGGTGGCAGTGTCTCGGCTGGTCAATTCCGAAGCAGGCATCCAACCGCGACTACAAAGCGATCCGCGACCGATACAAGTGGGTCTTCGCCTGTCCCGTCGAGACCGTTCGAGAACAGGCGATGCTAAGCGACTGGCGCTAAATCGATTCTTGTCAATCGTTACAACGGCCACTCCGAACAGATTGACAAGAGACACCTCACCAACACACAATGACGACCAAATCACTCCCAGAATGGAAGAAGAGCATCGGACAAATGGCTATCGCGACCGCGATCGAGACAGACGGGATCAAAGACACCAGCAACGTCGGGTGGGAAACTGACGAGCTCACAGTCGATACTGTGCTGCCGGTCAACGACCTGGCCGGCGGGGAAGCCGGCTTCGAAGTGGAAGCGTCGACGACCGCTACAGAGTCCGAGCAGATCACAAAGGCCCGGAAGAACCCGCCCGGTAAGGCACACCCGGCGGAGTACCGGAACCACGACGTCGAGGTCCACGTCCAGATTCAGTTCTTCCCCAGCCGGAACGACAACCTCGGGGCTGCCGAGGGGATGGTCCAGACCGAAGGAGGCGTCCCAGCGCCGCCGGGTTGTGGGTACTGATCAGACAATATTCCCGAGAACGCCGGGAAGACCCCACTCTGACCAGTAGAATCATACCACCGGTCCGACTATCAGTAATGGTACGACATGATAGATGCCGATCCGGATCTACTTCGCCTCTTGGCGATCGCCCCGCTAGCGTGGGCCGCATGGAGCGACCACCACACCAGACGTGTCGACCGCCGGGTCTGGGCGGTCCTCATCTTTATCGGAGCTATCGCCGCGGTCTGGCAGGTCGACCAAATCGCCCCTATCCACACAGTTGACGAGTACCGGATCCTCACACAGCTCATCATCGTCCCACCCGCGACCGGATTCCTCGCGATGGTTCTCTTCCGGACGGGAGCGTTCGGAGGAGCTGACGCGAAGGCGCTGTTCGCGCTCGGACTTGTGTTCCCGACCCCCATCGAGTACGCCCTACCGGCACTCTCCATACTGTTACCTATCTACCGGCCCCAGATCGCGCTTATCGCAATCGGATTCAACGCGATGTTGTTCGCTGTGCTCCTGTACCTCCTCAAGATGTGGGCACAGAACCTCAGACGTGGAGAGCGGGGCCTCGACCTGCTGATGACCGAAAAGGTCCCCGTCAGCAAGATCCCGGAAACGCCCGGACAGTTGCGGTGGACCGACGATACAGGAGAATCAAACACCCTCGATCTCGACGCACTCCGTATGTACCTCCGGTGGAAGAACGTCACTATAGAGGACATCCTTCAACACTCGGACGAGCACAGAACGCCCACCGAGATCGAAGCCGTCTACGAAATCGACGACGGTGTGGTTTACTCGGAGATCACCACAGGACACCCGCTTGCGTCAGAGGATTTCGATAGCCACGAGAATCCCACTATTGCCGACAGGAACGTCGCCATCGAGAAAGACGACGTGTGGGGGACAGAAACGTTTCTGGACTCGATCACCCACACGGCATATGGGGCGTCACCAGACGACCTCCGGGGCGGCCTCGAGCACATACTGACCGCTCAGTCGGTACGGATCCAGCCAGCCTTCCCGCTTATCGTTCCGTTATTTCTCGGGGTTGTGGCCGCAGTCACCATCGGAGACATCATCGCGCTCTCAGCGGTATCTCTGTAAGTTCAGACTCCGAACTTCACGGCTGCTTGGACAATCCCCAGTGAGAGGACACCAACGGCGTACATCCCCATTTCGACACGCCTGAACTCAGACCGGTCGATGTACCGGGTGTAAAGAGCCTCCCAAAAACCAGCACTAAAGGGGAGGTCACCCGCAGCATCGTGATCTCCATCCTCTTCGAAACCGTCCTCGCTTACTCGCGATCGCACATCTGTCTGAAGATAATCACCACGCAACACCGAGAACCCAATCGCGAGGATCACGAGGAGCAACCCAATCGCATGAAGCGAGCTTAGGTAGTGACCACCTTGAAGCGAGTACGCGATCGACAGAAGACTCCCCACGGTGATCAGCACGTAGAAGTACACCGCATACGTCACAGTGCCTTTTCGGAGAGCTGACTGGCCTAGCATACCCTATCCAAGCAGTACCCAACTAAAACCGTTTCCCCCAAGAAACCCCGACGATCAGACCGTAAGGAACCTCAACGAATAGAGCCCGTATTGTATAGATCAGACACTCTTACCGAGGAGAGAGCTTCACCATAGATGCGTAGGTCGGCAATCATTCCATGGAGATAACCACCACCATCAGCCTTGTGACCTACTCGGAAGGTCCCCGAACCACCTGGACCATCATTCCCAGACATCGCTCCAACGGCCACCCCATCACGGTAGAACTGTGCTCTGCTATTCGAATCATCCCAAGCGATAAGACAGTGATACCACCTACCCAGCTCCCAAGACAACTGATTAGAGACGTAGCCATGGCCGAATGTTCCAAACCAGAGCGACCCATCAGCGTGTACATGAAATTGGTAAGCCCGCCCCTTGTGGACCATCGGAACGACATCGCCAATTCCGGATGTCACGTTCAACCACACTGAGATCGATGCGTCAGATGAAATCTGGAAGACCTCCCCGAAAGTGACCTCACCGTTACCGTCAAATCGCTTAGCATACTGACCAACTGGGGAATCCACACTATACCCCACAGAGGTTCCATCAACACCACCATTATCTCCCCAAGAATCGGCTACATTTTGCTCAAACGCAAAACGAGATATGCCACTATCAGGCCGCTCAGCGATTTGATTTGGTGCTCGGGGGACCACACTACCATCGACGATGTCGACGTTCTTACCCACCCCCTGATCCCAGTCTTGTATGCTGGACCACGAAGCATCATCACACCCGCGGCGGTCGCTCTTGAATCGACTCCCCTCACCAGTCATATTCTATCGGACCCCGCACGAGAGGTTAGGTCTTCCGCCCTCACGGTGAACGATAGCCGACAAAATCCACGTAAGCAACTGAACTGTTACCATTCCGGTTGTTAAGTCCATACCCTATCCCCCCAGATGTAAGCCCACTATCTGTACCAGACATAGACCCCAACTCGGAGCCTTCAGAATCGAATACTTTTACGAAATGGTCTCCGTCCGTACGCCAATCAACTTCAACTGTGAGCCATTCATTAGACGGGATATTCCGAGTGCTGCTGTTCGCGACCGTTCCCCCCGAGCGCCGGTTATCCAGCCGCATGGAATTATGCTTGTTCCGAAGTGTGACTCGGTATCCTGTACCGTTCGCCCGATCTCCCTGTTGAACACCATAGTATAGATACAGCGCATTATTGTCTCCGTTTGGGAAGAGAACATGAAAAGTTGGGATGTCTCCCGCACTCGGATACGAGAATAAACCAGACGTCGACCCCAGTGCGAACACCCTTCCATTCGTAGCGATCCGAGCCAGGTTATCCCCCTCTAACGATCTTGAACTCTGAACCACGCTTGCGCTACCATTGTCCTTAGAGGAGTCTACAACGTACTCTGTGAGGCTTCCATCCTCAAAGTTGTCCGTGACAAAATCGAGGTCTTCGCCGCCCTCCGGAGGGGGTGTCGGTACCAGCCCCCCACCCGAGATTTCAACATTCTCAACCACGCCCGCCTTCCAATCCTCATCAGTTTTCCACGACGCCTCTCCTCGAGTCCGCCGATTGCTGGTGAACCGACTCAATTCGCCAGTCATATGCCCAATAACCAAGCAGAGAAGGTTATGTATTCCGGTGGGGACATAAGAAAGCAGTCCCCCACGTGAAAACCGGCTCATCAGTTTATCGTGATGTAGTCTGTCCATGAATCGAGAGCGCCGTAATAACTTCCACTTGTGTTCAAACGCTGCTCCGCTAGTGTATTCTCAGTACCAACGTTGACTTTCTGTATCTGCGTAACAGACCCCGTAGCATCCATATCCGCTGTCACAGTCCGCTGAGCCCCCGACTCGAGGTCTTCAAAAGTGTACGTCACATCCTCTTGAGCGTAGTCGAAATCTAGACGCAGACGAACCCACTTACCGTATCCGTCACCGGAATACAGTTCATACCCACTTCCGCCGTCTACATAGATCCAAGCTGGGTTGCTAGTCCCAGCGCCGGCCACACGCCCACCGTCAGCATCTAGGAACTGGTAGCCATGCCCGTAGGATGAACCGGTCTCGCGCCAAAACAACTGAACAGTAGACACACCCGCACCCAGACTGCGCTGGCCTAAAAGATAATCACGAGTAGACGTCCCAGAAGAAGCATGAAGGCTGTTTGAACCGTCATACGCACGGTTGCTTACAATCTTGACATTGCTGGTTTCAGACCACGCACCCAAACTCCCGTCTTCGAAGTTCTCAACTACATTACTGGGCTCACCGTCGCTTGATGGCGTCGACCTGCGAGGCACCAAGCCACGGTCAACTACATCAACGTTTTCGGCTACACCCGCCCCCCAGTCTTCCGGATCAGCCCAAGACGCCCCTCTTCGGGTCCGCCGATCGCTGGTGAACCGGCTTGTTTTCTCACTCATACATCAACACCCGCTGCGCGTGGGGTGTGGTAGAGGCTCAGATGCTAACTGGGTCATTCCCACCGCCTCACTTCATCGAATTGTCCTTGATGCTCATCGCTGTCCCCGCCATGGGAGAACCCGATCCCTCCGGCATCGAACGTGCCATCCGCAGTCGAGAAAGTCGCTAGCTCAACCCCCTCGGCATCGTTTATTCGGTATACCTCAGTCCCACCCACCCTCGGCTCAAACACCACCTCGTACCACGTGTCAAGCGACTGCGACAGAGATTTGGTCGCGATCTTGTCTGTTACTGGGGATTCACCGGCCCCACTCCTGAAAACAATGACGTTGTTATCGTCTTGTCGAAGCTCGATGTAGTACCCCCCAGGCGTCGCAGTTCCTTCCTGAGTCATGAAGATAATACCCGCCTCACGCTGATAGACAGTCGAGCTAGACACGCTCTTGTTCATGACCCACCCGCTGTAAACACCACCGCGTTCAACAGCCAGATCTGTCCGCGAAATCACGTTGTACTTGTCACCCATGAGCTCCATCGAGTGATCGCCCGCATACACGGGTGAACTCTGTATCGAAGCGTGTGTAGTCCCACCGCCGTACGCAGAGTTGAGCGACCCTCCTTCAAAACCCTCTAGCAGAACCCCAACCCCCACCGCGGGCCGGGGGACTAAGCCACCCTCAACGATATCCAGATTTTCAGACACACCCGCTGCCCAGTCTCCATCGCCCGTCCACGACGCACCCTCACGGACACGCCGATCGCTCGTGAATCGGCTTTCTCCGCCTGTCATAACCTATCTGACCAAGTACAGAGCGTTAGGTGTTCCGGTCAACCCCACCACCGAGCCGACAACAGCATCGAATAACGATCACGTCGTCAAGATCTCGTCCCAGTAGACCTCTTCATCAATTCCCGAACCACTCCCAGCCCCGTAGTAGTTACAAGCGAACCCGATTCCTCCCGCCACGTATGTGGGGTCCAGCGCACTCAAAGACGCAATCTCCGATCCGCCAGAGCCCTCGACGACAACATCGATCTGGCCATTTTGCCCCCAAATAATCTGTACCCGCAACCACTCGTCAGCTGGAGGTCTAATACCAACCGAATCCAACACAAACCCATCCCGAAGCAACTCTACACCGTTATTGTTCCTGTCGAGATTGACGCAGTAGCCATCAGGGTAGGCAGACTCGGACTGAGCCGCAAAGTAGAACTGCGAGACAGGATCGCCAGCCGACGACGATTCAATATAATTCCGGTACGAGATCACATCCCCCGCCTTCGGATAGTCATCAAGCCCGGACGTTGAAACAGCGAAGACCTCACTCGTGCGCTCCGGATGATCATCGCGAAGTGACCAACTACCGTCGAACGCTCGCGCCTGAGTGACTTCCAACGGAGAATCAATATACCCGTATTCAGACAGCGAGCCACTCTCAAAGTCGTCGACGACATTACTGGGAAGCTCACCACTCTCGACAAGTTGATCTCGGGCCACCAACCCCCCATCAACGACGTCGACGTTCTCAGCAATCCCCGCCGCCCAATCGCTTTCGCTCTCCCATGAAGTATCCCCGCGGAGACGCCGATCGCTGGTGAACCGACTCGATCCATCAGTCATACACTCCTCATTTCAGAGAGAGGCGTTAGGTGTTCCGGTCAAAAACTGCCGTGAAAGACCAAGAGGCCGGGGAGACGCTCATTTGATGCCCACGTTGTCTATCCTAACAACAATAGGTCGATTAGCACCGACGTAGTATCCAACCCCACCAGACGTTCGAGAACTATTATGTGAACCACTTACGGATGTTTGCTCATTACCATCTCGATCGTACACGGTCACAACGATCTCGTTAGGCAACCATTGGATCTCCCACTCTTCCCACGCATTTGCGGGGTAAGAGTACGACACCCTGTCAATAATTACTGTACCGTCAGGAGCATAGACGTAAAAATCTGAATTACCCCGATTCAATCGCAAGTTAAACCTGGTGCCATCATTCTCATCATACCCCCAGAATATATTACCAGCGTTGCCACCAATAGAAGCCTTATCGACCCAATTCCAGTAGCTAAACGTGTCTCCCTCCTGTGGGTAATCCAACCCATCGCCTTCGTAAGAGACCATCCAGAAATTTGACTGCCCACCATTATGCGATCCTTCAAGCACATACCCTCCTTCGTGGACACCACCACTTCGGCGTGTGAACTGGGATACATCGTTACTGTAGTAGTCACTGAGGGCCTTCCCTTCGCCTTCATAGAGGACTTCATCAAAGTCATCGACTACACGAGTCTGTGTCCCACTCCCTTCTGATGGGGGGCGACCCACTAATCGGTCGGCCAGCAGCCCAACGTTCTCTGTAGTTCCAGCTTCCCAGTCGGCTTGCTCAGTCCAAGACGCCCCCATTCGAGTACGCCGATCGCTGGTGAACCGACTCGATCCATCAGTCATACACTCCTCATTTCAGAGAGAGGCGTTAGGTGTTCCGGTCAAAAAATCAGACAACGCCCTCACTGACGCAAACCTCGTCGAAGAAGGCGCGTGATCGACGACCACCATTACCGAAATTGTTTGAGAAAAACCCGAAAGCCCGATTACCGAGAGCGGCTTCACCCGCAGCATCGTACGTTACTGAATTGATGAGTGTGTGATCTCCCCGATCGTCGCTACCGTTCGTTTGATACAACTCATAGACCAAATTGGCGTCCGAAGAAAACTCAAACCGCCCCCGTAACCACTCGTCAAGGTAGTTCCCGATAGACACCCTCGAAAAAGATCCTTCACGAGAATCTAACGCCATGGAGAAATCAGAATTATTCCCATCTGCGCGGATCTCACACTCATACCCCTGAACCCAATTTGACGGGTTCCCATTCGTCCCGATGACAACGGAAGTGGAGCACGTTTCGATGAAATCAGCATAGATGTACCACTCAACAACATCCCCCTGTTGTGGGTAGTAGTTTAGACCGTCACCTTCTCGGGAGAACACCTTCGTCGAGCTGGCATTATCGAACTCAACACAGCGCGACCCCATCCAATACCGGCTCGTCGTTGTCGAGAATGATCCCCGACCATTGCTATCCTTATTATACTCACCAACATTAGCGTCTTCAAACGTCTCAACGGCTGTCGCAGGAACATCCCCCGCTTGTGGCGGGGTGCGAGGGACCAGCCCCTCCTCAACGACATCGACATTCTCAGCAATCCCAGCCTGCCAATCACTACCATCCACCCACGACGCACTCTCCCGACGACGTCGATCGCTAGTGAACCGGCTCGGTTCCCCCGTCATAGCCTACATGTTCCAGTACACGACGTTAGGTGTTCCGGTCGCTAACACCCAAAACCAGCCATGGGCGGGACGACTCCAAGAGTAACCACACTTCGGCGGCTGTATCATCCAACTAAGTCAGCACACAACGCTACAAAAACAGACACAACGAACTCACGTATCTACGTCAACCTCTACTTCAGCGATTCGCTTATTCGTCGAGTCATCAACTTGAACTCGGAAATTCTCGCTGGATTTCCACCCGTTATCTAATTCATCATCCAAAGAGACGACATACCAAGGGTTACCGGAGACGTCCCAATCCTCTTTAATCACGGTTCCTGACGGTTGAAGTGAGATGTCGATCGAGCCTTTCGTACCGTCAAAATCAAATCTGATCTGCTTGTACTCTTGGTCAACAGAATATTCGATATAACCACTCTCTGAAGAATCAAGGACAGAGTACGTCGACACGTCACCGTCAATAGAACCATTCCCTGACGTTCGAGCGATTCCCTCGGAATTAGCAACAACAGGTTTCTGCCACTTTTCGCTAGTAGGCACACCATCGTCGAGTGGGGTTTGAGCGACTAACTCACCACCAACAACCACAACGTTCTCAGTAGTACCATTCAGCCAATCCTCGCCAGTCCCCCACGATGCGCCCTCACGGGGCCGCCGATCGCTGGTGAACCGACTCGACTCATCAGTCATACAAACCACACTCCAGAAACACACGACAGGCATTCCAGCCACCCCAGCAAGAGAGGCCCCACACTAAACCGCTCATCCACTGACACCCCCCGTATCGTAATGATTCGAGACTTCAGAACTGCTCAGTTCCCGACTGTAAATATCCATTGCGTCTATTTTCCCGTCGAACCAATCTGGGTTGCCCCCACCAGGCCAAACACCAACATACAGATTTTCGTTGTAATCCGGCAGGGGCTCATTCAGCGTTTCAGACCCAATATCCGCTCCACCTTTGTAGAACGTGAGAGTTGAACCATTATATGTAACAGCGAAGTGTTCCCACGTATTTGTTGAATATCTATTCCCGCCAACATTGAAGGAACTGTCTTCCAGGGTTATGTGCATATCATAACCACTCGCCCCACCATTGATGCCGAACCGGATAGATTGGTTCCCATCAGGTGGGGCATTCATGACGAGTGCAGAAAATTGCTGGTCGTCTATGAACGGGTACACCCACCCGATAAACGTGAATGAGTCATTAGTAGATATGTCGTTCCAAACGTCGCTAGTAGTTGTGTGAGCGTACTCACTCCCATTCCTATCGAATCGCAGAGAATGTGGCCCTTCATATCCACTAGAGGAATATGATGCACCGCTGAGCGCCAAGTCGAAATTGCTGAACTCATCCGTGACCGGACCAGAGCCATCATTCATCATCCAACGGGCCACCCTACCTTCCGATATCTCACCTGTTTGAAGTGGAGATTGGCCCACTAGATCGTCGGCCACGAGCTCGACGTTCTCAGTGGTGCCAGCTTCCCAGTCCGCTTGACCAGCCCAAGATGCCTCTTGGTGAGTACGCCGATCGCTAGTAAACCGACTCGATCCATCAGTCATACGCTAACGCTCAAGACACGCAATATTAGCCATTCCGGTCGATCCATCTGGATAGGTATAAGCATCAAACTCAGCTACTCCAAGACCACGTAATCATACACTTCATCAGCTGTACCAGCCGAATTGAATCCGATCCCACCGGAACTCCAACGAGAGTCATTCCCGACTAATGGACCATCAAGAAGAGAACCGTCCTCACCGTATATCTCGACTACAAAATCACCGCTGCTGCCCCAGTCAATCCTGATTTGATACCACTCGCCCAATCGATAATTGTAATCCAGAGAGTGATACCCCGCATAGTAGTGTCCCAATTCGCCAATGTGGATTTCACCATGAGACAGTCGGGCAAGTGGATGTCGATATGGGATGACCGAACCCTCGAAATTTTGTCGATGGAGGGGCCAAAAACCCCGAGTAAGATCTCTGAGCGGGATAACATCCGAGTCGGATCGAGCAATATCTCGCGCCGGCTGAGTAAGCTCGCCGACCACAATCTCGTCGATCACCTAGGTAATGGTGTGTACAGGATCACCGACAGCGGCCACGCCTACCTCGCCGGAAAACTCGATACCGGCGATTCAGAGAACACATAACTCCTGATTTAGTTCACACAAATTCTCACGGCGCGACTCGCTTAACGACACAGTTCTAGCAGACTGTTAGATAACCGCATATACGCAAGTTCCAAGCAATCCCCGTAGAGGAAGTCAACCCCCTAGTCTTCGCTTACGTAGAACGTATCAGAATCCTCAGACCCTTCAGGAGCGAACATCGTCGAGATGTCGACGCTGCCCGTGAACGTCCCCGCCGTCCCAAGCTCCGCGCCCGGAGCACAACTCATCTCCGTCCGCCAGCACTCCTTTGCGATCAGCTGGACGAACTCGATACTCGTCGACTCATCCGGGGCGAGACTCTCCACAGCGAACTCCTCGCGAACAACGCGATCCATGTCGTGATTGTAGATGAGCAACTCCCCAGTCGTCGCCTCCGCCTGCGTCTCACCGACGTTCGTCACATCGACCCGGATCGTCGTCTCCGAACCCATTTGGACGTCGTCGATCGTCAGGTCGGCACGAAGGTCAGGAGAGATGACGCGGATGTCATCCTGATCTTCAGTCCCCAGCGGGAACTTCGGGTAGTTCACGTCGACGTGTGCTGTCGCATCCCCGCTCGTGTTGAGAGTCGCGGTGAACTTCTCGCTCTGTGAACCACGCTTGGCAAGCGAGCCTACCTCCATCACATCCGTAAACACCGTCTCACCGTTAGCATTGGTGATCCACACGTCAGCGGTGGTCGGCGCAGCGCCGTCGTTGCCGACGTTCTGGACGGTCACTTCGAATTGCGTCTCACTCTCAACAACCGTGTAGCCCTCATCGAATTCGACTTCACCGTTCAGGTGGCCGTGAATGATATCGATAGTTTCAGTGTTATCGGTCGTTCCTTCGGGGAACTCGGGGTCCTGTACCTGAATCCGACCGAAGTAGGAGCCAGGGCGGTCAAACACATGATCGACAGACACCTCATGGGACTCACCCGAACCGATCGGGGGGACATCAATCGTTCGCGTCCCGACGATGTTCCCAAACGAACCCAAGATATCCACGCTCGCCGTCGTCGATCGACTCTGTCCCGGCCCGACGTTTTCGATATCCACGTTCAGCGTTGCTGTGTTATCCTCGATGGTGGTGCTTTCCGCTTCGATGTGAGCGTGGAGGTTCGGCCAAGTGATGTGGAACTCCGTCTCAGCAACTGTCCCATCCGGACGATCGGCATCCTCCACATCGACAGTCGCCCGGTGTGTCCCGGCCTCCTCGGTCGTAAACTCGAGTGTCTCGCTGTACGAGCGACCAGCAGACAGCGCGGGAACATCAAGGTCAACACTCCGAATAGCAGAGCCATCCGGCGCTTCAATAACGACCTGGGCGGGCGCTGCGTCACTCCGGCCAGTCCCTTCGTTGACGACTGCAACCTGAACGTTGCCCTCGTTGACCCGCGTGACATCGTCAGCCGTGACGCTCGCAGTGAGGTTTGAGTACAGGACCTCGAACGAACGCACGGACTGGATCTGGTCATCGCTCCCCTCGAGCTCGCCGACCATCTCCACCTCATACACGCCAACGGCATCCAACTCGGTGTCGAACACCTGCTGAGAGTCGCTCTCGCCCTCCTCGAGGACGCCCACCGTGTATTGCTCATCAGCAACCACGTTACCATCAGGATCGCGCAGGACGGCAGTCACGTTCGTCTCCGGGCTTACGTCGGTCCCAACGTTATCCACCACGATATCAATATCCGTGGGATCGCCCTCATCGATATCGCGAGCATTCACCTGGCCCCGTAGTTCAGACCGGACAACCTCAATATACACACCCTCTCGGGGCTTGTTCTCTCCACCCGTGTCCACATCGACGATCACATCGTGAACACCAGCATCAACCAGCGTCGACTCAAACTGTAGCGTTTCCTCTTCACCGGGCTGGATCGGGCCAACAGTCGTCGAATCCGTAGAGACAGTCGAACCGTCTGGGGCGATGAACCGAGCCGTAACATCGTACGTCTCGGATTCGACAGCACCCGGATTCGAAACGGTCGCGTCGACGACGCCCTGTTCGCCCGGCGGGATGTGGCTCTCGACTTCCTCAACCTCAAGTGGCAAGGAGACATCTATCTCGGTCGAATCGGTGATTCTCCCAGACTCCGTGGTATCAACTCGGACGATAACGTCGTTCCTGCCGATGTCGTCGAGGACAGATTCGAACGCGAGCGTCGTATTCTCACCAACCCCGATACTCTCCACAGTATCCTGTTCAACAGCAATCGTCGACCCGCGGGGGCTGACGAACTCGACTTCAATATCGTACGGGTCGCTGCGGTGGTTCCCGTTGTTGAAGACCGTCGCTTCCACCCCACCAGTCGCCCCCGGTGGGAGGTCGCTATCGTTCGCACTGAGGCGCACCGAGAGATCCGACTGATACACGTGAATCTCCTCGGTGTGATCAACAGTGTTCCCCGGATAGAGGTCGTCATCGACATCTATCTTGACCTTATAGACGCCGGCACCGGGGAAGTTCACAGACACCCCCCGCTCTTGTTGCTCTCCGGCTTCAAGACTCTGAACAGAGATACGAGACGTATCAACTACGTCTCCATCAGCCGTGTCGTAGACCGTGATGTCCGCAGTTGTGCGATCACTCGCCTCAGAGCCCACGTTTCTGACCTTGGTGAGGACGTCCGTTCCAAGCCCGTAGACCTCCGTTTCCGTCGCCGTGATATTCCCCTCCAAGTTCGGCGACATACTGCTAAACGTCGCAGTGTCGGTGTCGCCATCCTCCTCATCGATTTCAACAGTCACGGTGTGAAGCCCATCAGAATCAAGCTCCACCGTGCGACTCCGCGTCTGTGAACGGCCAGGGTTCAACTCACCAAACGAGAGAGCTCGGCTGAAGACGATCGTATCTCCCTCGTCAGTAACAACCGAGTCAACATCAACGGACTCGCTTCGTCCGGTCCCTTCGTTCGAGACGGTTACGTGGATCCGGGCTTCGTTCGAACCAGAGAGTGGAGTCGCCTCTACATCGACAACGAGATCGACGTATCGCACCTCGAACCGATCCGAGTCCGTCGCCCGGCCCGTATCAGCAGTCGGGGCGACATCGACATCAACGTCGTAGAACCCCGCCTCGTCGATTACGACATCGAACGGCTGTTCGGTGTATCGCTCGCCGGCCTCGATCGGCGGCACATCCAGTTGCGTTTCGGCGACCACGTCACCGGACTCGTTTCGGAGAGTCACATCTGCGGTCGTCGCGAGTGACACGTCGGACCCGATGTTGGATATGTCCACGTCGATGTCCGTCGTGTCGCCCACATCGATCCGGGAGCCGTCGACGTTCGTCGCCAGGTTCGGCCCGATGCCGATGATCTGATCGGAGTCCTGAGTGCCGTACGGGAAGTCTTCGTCGTGAACGTCAAGCGAAACCGTGTGAACGCCACCGTATTCAATCGTCGACGTGAGCGTCGTTTCGAACGTCCCCCCCTCCTCGAGTTCAGGAACATCGACCACCCACTCATCAACGACATCGCCTTGGGAATTCCGAAGGTCGACATCAGCCGTCGTCCCACCACTCATGTTGAGATTACCGGCGTTTTCAACAACCACGTCGAAATCCGTCTCAGTGTCCACCCGCGAGTCTTCGTCGACGTTGACCAGTTCACCACGAAGATCGGGCGCGATAATATCGAAGTCTACCTCGTCGGTAGACCCCTCGGGGAACAGGGTATCGTGGACATCTATCTGGGCAGTGTAGCTCCCCGGAACCCGAAACACATGCTCAAAGTCAGTTCGTGTGACTTCCTGCGGATCCAATTCGGGGACCATCGGAGACCACGACCGGACCGTTCCACCATCCGAGTCGAGTATCCGCACGTCAGAGGGCGTTTCAAGGCTGTAAGCCGTCCCGTTGTTGAACACCTCAGTGCGAAGGTCGGTTTGATTGGCGCGCTCGACGTCGTCAGCATCAATCGAACTCTCGAGGTTCGCGTACAGAACATTGACCGTTCGAGTAGACCGCCCCGGCACGGTCGTCCGTTGGGACATCTCCCCATTCGGGTCGACCTCAGTAACGATCACCACTTCTCCAACAGCCCGAGCATCGATCAGCCCGTCGAACGAGACCTGTTCGTGGCTGAATTCACCACCGGTCAGCGGATCCTGCCGCCACGTCTGAGATGCTTCCGTGTGTTCACCCAAGAACCCAGTTCCATTAGCGTAGACACCAACGTCGAACGCCTCTCCCGTGGGCACGTGGCCGACGTTGTACACGCTGTAATCGATGTCAATCCCCTCACGAAGGATCACCTCCTCAGGTGCATCCATTTCCAACGCGATGGTGGGAAGAGCAACCGTCTGAAAACCAGTACAGAGCCGGTCGAGTTCCCCACCATCAGAACTGATCTGGATGGTCGCATCACCCTGGATTTCTTCGGTAAATGACGCCCGATATGTCGTCGTTTCATTCAGAACCAGCTCGTCGCCGTCGTACATCTGGATATGGAACTCATCTTCGCCGTACGAGTCCTGTGCTGGCGTGATCGAAACCATCCGATCGGCGTGGTTTGCCGCCGAGACACTCCGCTCTAGGGTCCCATCAATTCGGAGTGACCAGCCATCAGGCTGTATCTGGGCGCTTCCACTCGATGCCGACCACGCACCCATCTCACCATCCTTGAATTCTTGGCACTGCGACGTGAATCCGGGCGGGCCTTCACCGAGATCGACACCACTAGCAACACCAGTAGCCAGCCACGCCCCACCAGCAAGGATAGTCGGTGCTAACAGAAGCACGAGGACGATGATGACGCCCCCGCGGAACGACTGTTGTCCAAGATTGGTCTGAAAGTAATTCGACCTGCCCAAAAACACAAACAGGATCGAACCAAACACGATTGCGAGAATCCCGACGAAGAGAAGCGTTTCAACGTGTAGTGAGAGAACATTCTGTAAGGTCACCTCAAGTGGGTCGCTCTCGGCCGCTAACTGCTCCAAGAACGGGTGTTGAGAGCCCCCGAACAGCGAATCATACGGGAGTGATATCTGCGGGGAGACACGGGTGAACGACTCGTTCGGAGTGTACCAGCCAGTTGCGATCCAGCTGATAGCGTACAGAACCGGGAGGATGGAAAACGACACGAGCATCCCAAACGAAATGCGGTAGACGCGATCGCGACGGACCAGTGGGTCCACTTCGGACGGCCATTTCATCACGAGGAAAATCACCGACGCGAACACAAGAATCGAAATCAGGACGAACGTGACCGTCACTTGGTACGTGTAGAAGATGCTAACGAAGATGTCGGCCAGCATCCCGAGACCACCCGAAGCAGGCTCAGGTCCGATAAGACGCTCTTCCCACGAGGTCCCGAACACACCGCTCGATGGAAGATCGGCCGCCCGTCCATCATGCGACTCCGTCCCCGTGAGGAACCACATCGAAAGGTACAGGATGGGAAGGATGACGGAGATGGCAAAGAGACCGGTAGAGGAACGCCGAATCCGCCTGATCATCATCTCTGACCCGTAACTGCTGGGCCACAGACCGGCGTAGTAACTGACAACGAAGAAGAGCAGGATCGGGATGAAGATACTCGTCGTCGTGATAAGATACACTCGGAAGAAACCGATGAGGATGTCGACGAAGGCGTCAAGGCTCACCGCAGCGGCCTCCGTCAGGTCGCCGCCAAGCTGGAAACCGCCTTGCGGATCGTCGACTACCCCCGTCGCGTTGCCGTCACTACTCATAGGGCTTGTAGCAGGATACTCCAAGGGGTGTCATTACTCTTCCCCTCAGTCCCCCCGTGAAACACGGTGAGTCCGTTCCAAGTCACCGCTGTAGAACCCACAGTGAGGAGTGGAGGAGAGGAACCCCCGAACACCGAGTGTAAAAAGGAAGACTGAGATGAAAGATTGTTGAGGGGTGTTGAACAGGGTGACAGCGATGGAATCCTGATGTCCGCGATCGGCGATACCGGATGAACACCACTACCACATTTTCCGGCCAGACAGTATTGACACAGAACAAACACACTACCAACGTTCGTGGTTCAAAACACGACACAGAGGCCACCAAGACCGAGGATAGTGGAAGATCAATCTGTACGAGAGTCATGTTGGAGAATCCATTATGAACGCACAGTATGAACACCCATTGTGAACACCCATAACGAACAACCACCATTACGACTCTGTACCATCATACACACTGAACAGGAGGTGCTACAGTCACTAAGGTGATGTATGTCTTACGAACATTTATTACCCGCATGAACGATAACACGCACTATGGTCCTGCCATTAACCGTTTACAACCAGTCGGGTGGCCAAGCCAAATCGACGATCACCCGTGACCTCGCTGGCGCGTTCGCAGAACAGGAGCTGGACGTGCTCATCGTCGACTTCGACGCGCAAAACGGGAGCGTCTCGAACTACCTGGACCTCGACGAAGACAAGCACAACCCAGATGCCGACGACGTCACGCTCCATCTGATCGACCAAGGGAAAGGCCCGTTCGAGGATCTGATACGGAGTGTCGATGGGACCCAACACATCGATGTGATTCCGTCGCACAAACGATTCAACTCCGTCGACGACCGCCTCGACGACCACGCACAGTACCTCAAGTCGGGGAAGCCCGATGGGTGGGAGTACCCACGCTACAAGCGATTCCTCCAGATCCTCCAGCAGAACGACATCCAGAGCGAGTACGACGTGATTCTCGTTGACCCGAACGCAAAGGCCGACGAAGCACTCTACCTAGCCCTCTACGCCACCCGAAACATCCTGATCCCGGCCGTCCCCACTCGGGGTGGGTTCGAAAGCATCCAGGGGGTGAAAAACAGCACCGAGAACTTCGGCGATGCGATGGACATCACGATCACCAACGTCGGCGTCGTGCCCACGATGGTGAAGAAGTCCAAAAACATCCACCAGGAATACTCTCAGAAAATAAAGGAGACGTACCCCTCGCCAGTCTACTTCAAGAATCTGGGCGCGTACGAGAAGGCGGAGGACGAGTTCAACACGGTCTTCGACCATCTCAAAGGCCAGCGGATGCGCGATTACAACGCAGACATCATGCCGAAGTTCCGAACTCTCGCGGCATACATCGCACACCGGGCCGGTGCGGACCTACCGAACGGCGGTTGGGACGAAGACGAGCTGTTCCTTGGCGATGGCTTCTGGGGCGAGATCGACAGCTCCGAGTTAGCCGTCAAGGAGCCTGTCACGACGGAGGCCAGCCAATGAGCTTCGAGGACGGAAGCGAGCCGATGCAGGATCCGTTCAGCGAGGAGGAGGGTGGCGACGATACCGAGTTGGAACCGGACGAAGAAACAGAGCCCGTGGAAGACACGAGAGACGAGCAGAGCACGACCTCGGGAACAGAACAAGTAGGGACGCGAACAACCACCGCCGACCCCGCCCCGAAGGTGGAACAGGACTCGGCCCGCGGTAGAAACGTTCCAGAGCTTGGGGATGTCGACATTCTCCGACGCTACTCCCCGGAGGAGATAGCCCAGCTGCTCATGGATCGAGAGTACCACGAGGAAGACCCACAGGTCCCGTACGCGATGTGGAGAGACGGGACCTCGACCGGACGTAGCCGGACGACGATCGAACTAAACCCCGACCTCGACGACCTCGTGAAGACGGTGAGGCGAGAGTTCGAGAATCGCTACGACGCGGAGATCAACAAAGCAGACGTAAGAGAATTCGCCATGATCTACGGCCTGATGAACGCCGATGACCTGTTCGAAATGGCCGAGGAGTGGGGGCTTCAGTTCAACAGTTAGACGGCACTACTCTTTGTACGGTATCCGCGGCGAGTCCCCCCACAGGACCTTGTTCAGTTTCTCTTGACTCCGCCGAACCCGCTTCGAGAATCCCGACTGGGAAATCCCGAGTGACTCCGCAATCTCCGTCCCAGAGTCACCGCCGGTCAGGAAGTACCCACGCACGTACGCGGTGCGAAGTGTATCCAGTTCGATTTTCGTAAGGGTGTCACCAAGGATGGTGTTCCACGGGACCGTGTACGTAGACGAATTTGCCTCGTGGCAGTCGATCTTTGCGTTGGGGAAGAAGTCCTTAACTTCCTCGACAAATCGGGTCTGCGGCAGTTCAGGCGGCACTGTGTGTTTGAATCGGTAGCTCCCATCAGGCTTCGCGATTAACTCCCGAGCATTCATCCCATGCCCGCCGATTTTCGTCGGGATCGATTCACCGTCCACAGTCACCTCAAACAGAATCGGATCACCGTAAATCTCGTCGATATCCGTCACCCGTTCGTGAGACGAAGCCGCTTCAGCAAATTCACTCACGGAAATCGCCGAATCCGAGACACCGCAGTGGATGAGGTATGACCCCTCAGCGGTGGGAACGACATTGTGGACAAGCAGAGATGCCCCAAGCCGTTGAGCGATTAACGACAGCACACCCGTTTCTCCCCGCATATCGAATTCCATCTCGGTGGTTCCTTCGTTCATGAGACTGTGCTGCTGGCTGATCGAATTTAACGCGAAGCCGGTCAATAGACCAATCTCTGAAAGAACATCCACAGTCTGTGCGTCGAAGCGAGACGAGAGGGGGCTTTCAACCACCAGCACACCAAACCCGACCCCATCGTACGTGATCGGGACCGCAGCAACCGATCTGACTCCGTAATCGACCGACTCTTTCCGCCACGCAGGAGCGTTTTTCAGCCCCGATGCGATATTCGAAATCGCATCAGGCATCCCGGATGTCGAAACCTGCGCGGAGATGTGAGGTTGGTTGCTGTACAGATCGAAGTCCATCTCGTCCAGATACCAATCCGGAACACCAGACGACTCCATGGGGACGATCTCTTCGCGTTTTCGATCGGTGTAGCCGATCCACGCACCAAGGAAATCATCTATCTCGGTTAGGGAATCGACAACTGAAGCGTAGACCTCCGAGCGGGAGTCGGCACTCACAAGCGCGTGGTGAACTGCTCGCAGTTGCTCATTCAGGTCGTTTACATAATCCAGATGCTTCCGCTCGTTCCGCAGTTGCTTGTGCTTTTCACGAACAGATCTCACCTTCTCCGCCCGCGAAAGGGCAGATTCAACCGCTGTGGCGAATAGCTCAGCGATTTCGATATCGACCGGATCGAATTCCGACCCAGTACAATCAGAGAGTAGCAAGACGCCTTCATCACCTAACGGGACGATAATCTCACTCCCAACCCGATCACCCATACCGCCCCCCTCACCAGACAGCGTAACACCGTTGTAGATCTTGATTTGGCCATCGCGGTACGCCTCCCATGCGTTCGACCCGTCGGCCCCAAACGTGGGCTCAGTGACAACCCCCTCCGGCATCGGGCCAGACGAGCCCAACAATTGGAGCCTGACAGCATCCGAATCGAACTCGAACAACCCACACGAAGTGTAACCCAGTTCTTCAACCGCGGACTCGACAACCACTTGGGCGACATCAGACACGCCGTCGCGTTCGAGAAGGTCCGTTACGACGCTGTTGAGTGTTTTCAGACTGTCTTCATACTCAAGTTGTTCGCCGATGGGGCGGATAATCGTGTGTATGAAGTCGCTATCATCGATCCTCACCAGTTTCGAGTTGATACTAACAGGTACAGTCTCGCCCTGAGCCGTTTTCAAAATGATCGGCTCGCCATCGAAATATTCCTGGTGAGACCCCTCACCCCTGTCATAGATGTGGGAGAATAACTCCTCAGCACGGTCGCGATCTTTCTCTAAAGGCAGTTCATAGATACTCGTGCCCTCGAGTTGGAACGGCGTCTGATAGATATCACGTGCCGCCATGTTCGACTCTACGATCGTCCGGTCGGCTGGATCCACAACTAGAATTGGGTCCGGAGCGGCATTCAGTAGTTTACTGAACCGTTCCCGTTCAGTCTCCAGCTCACGCTGATACTCATACCGGCTGGAGACGTCTCGGACGACACAGATCAGCCAGCCCTCTGCGAGGCCCGTGAGAGAGACCTCCGTAGAGAACAAGGTCCCGTCTTCGCGACGGGCAGTCAACTCGCCCGCCCACTCACCCTCATCATCTACCTGTGGGAAGACCTCTTGTTCCAACCAATTCACCTCTTGAGGCCGGTAGCAGAGCTGCCACGTTTCTCCAAGGAAGTCATTAGGCCCGGTAAATCCGTAAATCTCAGCGTGGGCTTGATTCACGTAAACGTATTCCCCATCCGGGTTGAGAATCGCAATCCCGTCTTTCGCATTTTCGATCGCGTCGACTTGAACGTCGGCGATGTACTGGAGATAGTGCTTGCGTAACTCCTCGTTGATCTGGTTAAGCAGGACCCCATCAGAGGCCCCCTCCGTCGCCTTCGGGACGAAGGTCGTATGGGGTTCAGAAAGAATATCGCGCAACAACTCAGTATCGGAGTCCGCCGTCCAGAGAAGGAACGGGACCGGTCGGTCGATCGATCGGACGTCCGCAAGGAAATCCGCGCTGCTACTCGCAGGCACAGAAGAATTATCGACGATACAATCAACCTCTCCAGCTCGAACAGCATCAAGAGCCTCGTCATAGCTGTCGTGTCGCACCAGATCCCACAGTTGGTTCTCGGCAGCAGAAGCTAACCAACCACCACCTTCAGATTCACCGACAAGAACAACTGTCGATTCTGATATACTATCAATGGTGGCAGAATGTACCGTGTCAGAATGTACCGACGGAGAATCGCGGGACGTGGAGGCGGAGTTCTTCATAGTAGTCAGACCCTAAGCGGTAGTTCTTCAAATAACTATGGGGTTTATACTGTCGACCTGATTACGGGTGGAATATGATGAAGTCTGGCAACGGATTCGCAATCGGGGGTCAGCAGTAATGGAGGGCAGTGTTCTTATCGACGGCTCAACGGAGCGGCACCTTGCGCGGCTTGCGAGAGAATCAGGCTACTTCCAGCGTGAGTTCAACCCAGATCCCACCCGAACCATCCTCACTCAGGCAGGTATCAACTACGTCCCTATCCAGGACATCGAGATGGACACTGGTGAAATCGCGACGGTGTACAGCCTCGATCTGAACGGAGACTCGGAGAACAAGCTGGAGGAGGGCCTCATCTCCCACGGCAACACCGACGAAGCGTTCGCGACAGACTGGGCAGTCGACGCCAACCACGGGTACGACCACCTCACGTACTATTTCGATTCGCCCCCGACGAAGAACGACATCGAAAAGGCCCGGATCATTAACAAGGTCAAGCACGCAATCGAGATCGGGAAGCTCCAACAACAGTTCTCGTGTCGTAGCTGCGGGAAGAGGGTCCACTGGACGGATCTAATGCCGCCAACACCAGAACGTGAGAACGGCTACAAACAGCAGATAATCATGCTACGCGACCAACAGTGTAGCTGCTGTAACGACACCGACAACTTCGATCACATCGCCCACCCCAACGAAATAGACGAGTTCATCCAAGCACGGCCGGCGGATGTCATGGCGACAGCGCATGAGGAATAACTGACACAAGCCGACCAACCAACACCCACCCCAAACACACGAAAAACTGACAGACCGGAACCGGACCCACACCAAGATATTCACACCACCGGGTTGAAATACCCCCATATGTAATAGCCACGCCATTTTACACAAGCTTTGTATAGGAGTAAACCGTAGTGAATGGTAATATGGTGGGTTGCTGTAAGGTTGGGAAGGCTATCGACCGATACGACCTCAAAACCGACGTGGTAACTGGGGATCTGAATGACTACCTTCTAGCCCGGTGGAACGGGCATAACGAATTCCCGAAGACGGGGCTCCAGGAGCTAACGGATTACTTCAACCTCAGAATTCTCAAGAAGGTCTACACCGAGCACGATCGGAGGACCATCGAAACGCAGGTGGAATCCGACTATGAAGCCCTCACCGGGGATGACGAGATTGCGAAAGACGAGATAATCGCAGATCTGGAGCAAGATGGAATCGATGGAGAGCAGCTCGCGAGTGATTTCATCTCCAAGACAACGCTATACCGGCACTTCACCAACTGTCTGGAAGCGCAAAAGGAGTCCTCAGACGAGAAGACAGACTCGAACTGGGAAGCAGAGAGCATCCAGTACGCACTCAACAACGCACTCGACAATTCCCTCAAGGCGCTGAAGTCGTTAGAGAACAAGGGGAAAATCCCCCACGCGACGAAGGCAGAAGTGAGCGTGCCCCTGATGCTGTCCTGTCCGAAGTGTACGACGCGGGTCCGGTTCAAACGAGCTATCGATCGGGGCTACATCTGTAAGGAACACATGGGCGAAGATAGCGACTTCGCTGACGATGCCTCAGAAGATACCGCTGAGATGGAAGACGAGTTCCAGTCCTCGCCCGTATAGAAACCTTCCCAGCAGCCAACCAATCCACCTTCTACGGCGTTTTTAGGCAGTATATTGGGTAGGCTTTATTAGGAGAGACTCCTCACTATTCAATAACTACCATGTGGAAGCTTCAAGTCAAGAACATCGCCGGGATCAAATCGGGTACAGCGACGTTCAAGGAAGGCACAAACGTCGTACAGGCATCAAACTTTCAAGGCAAGTCGAGTCTCCTGAAGGCGATCCAAACGGTAATGGGGACTTCAGGCGTCGATGGTTCCCACCCCCTCACAGAAGGCCAAGATGAAGGATTCGCCGAGTTGGAAACCGACGACGGTACTTACCGAGTAGAGCTCAAGCGAGAAGGTGGGAGCGTCGTTCGGTCTGGGAACCCGTACCTGACTGAAGAGACAGATGTCACCTGCGCTCACCACTTCGCATTCCTCGGTGAGAACAACCCAGTCCGAGCCGCGGTGAGAGATCCGACCCCCGATGGTGACGAGCGGCTGACGGAGCTTTTGATGGAGCCGCTCGACGTCGACAAGATCGATGCTAAGATCGCCCAGCTCCAGAGCGAACGGAACAGCATCGAAAGCGAGATCGATGAAGCTGAGCGGGCGAACAAGAAACTTCCCAAAGCGCAGGAAGAAGTCACGAGACTTGAGAAAGAGCTTGAGGAAGCCCGAGAGCGCAAAGACGAGTTAGAAGACCAGGTAGACGAAGACAGCGAGCAAAAGGAACTCAGCAGCAAACTGAGCGACAAGCGGTCGCGTCTGAACAATACGAGAAACACAATCCAGAAGCTCGAATCGCGGATCGAACGCAAGAAGTCCAATCTCGAAGACAAACAGGACGAGCTGGACGAACTGGAGATCCCATCCGAGCCCAAGATCAACACGGACATCAACGAGAAAGAGGAGCGAATCGATGAGTTAGATCTTCAGATCGATCTCCTTCGGAGAGTCCACAGTGCGAACAAGCAGGTCCTCGACGAAGACGCAGTCGACCTTGTGACCGATGTCGAACACGGCATCGAAGGAGACAATATCGTCTGCTGGCTGTCGGGCGACAAGACCACCGCCGACGAGATCGAAGAACGGCTGGACCAGCTCAACGAAAAGCGACTCGAGCTCCGAGAGGAGAAGTCCGAACTCGAACAAGAAGTCGACGAGTTCGAAAGCAAAAAACGGACGATTCGGTCGAAAAAGCGAAAACGAGACAACCTCGAAGACGAGATCGGCAACCTCAAACTGGACATCCAAGAGGATGAACAGGAACTCAAACAGGCCCGTGAGCGTGTCGAGGACCTCCAAGAAGACATCGACGAACTGGAAAGTCAGTACGAGGAGGCCCAAGACGATCTTAACGAGGAGCTAACCGAGGTTCGCACAGAGATCGGCTCTCTGAAAACGAAACTCGAGAATGCCCGAGAAAAGCTCGAACGGCTTGATGAAACCGCCGGAAAAACCGACAATCTGGAAGACGAGCTCGAAACGATCAAAGACGAGATCGTGAACCTTCGCGAACGCCGCAACCAGAAGCACGAGGAAGTCGTCGATCGCTTCGAGACGGCGATGAAGAACATGCTCAAGCAGTTCGACCCCGGATTCGAGATGCTGCGTCTTGACCGGAGTGTCACCGATGACGGGTCGACCAAAGCCTTCGAACTCGTCGTCCTGCGAGACGGGCGCGAAACGTCGGTCGCAAACCTCAGCGAAGGTGAAGTCGAACTTATCGGCTTCGTGACCGCGCTCGCAGCGCACCAGGCGTTTGATGTCGACGAGATCGTCCCCGCTATTCTCGTGGACGGGGTCGGGCAGCTCGCCGCCGAGCACATCAAGGGTCTCACCGAATTCCTAGAGGGTGCGAGTGAGATGCTCATCACCACCGCCTACCCCGAGGCAGGCGACTTCGGTGGCCACACCCTCACCCCAGACGAGTGGGATGTGGTCTCTAACGAAGAGATGCGAGTCGTATAGGCAAACACTCCATTTTCCGGCCGTTAAACAACCTTTATACCCCCTTACGCGCTGATTTAGAGGTAGATAGCAAAGTCGGAAGGCACTTTGGAACGCCCTAAGTCCGTTTCAAAGACGAATACTCCGTTATACAACAACCACATGGGAACCAACACGACAGAGGAGAGCCACTATCAGGAGCTATCGATAGAAGAACGCGCACAACGGCGATTGGACAGACAGCACCGGTACACACAGCGGTATCTCGCGGTGGGTAGCATCTGTGGAGTGGGCTTGGTTCTTCCCCTGTTAGTACAGAATCCGGTCCTCGGTGTTGCCGGGTTCTGTGCCCTCACGATCGCAGGCCTCACGAGCATCCCAGGGATGGCCCATTCGAGTAAGCCAACATTTGCGCTTATCACCCTCGGCATGTGGACAGGTGGGTTCCTCGCGTTCGTTCTCGCCCTCCTGTACGTCGTGTTCGCCGATCTCCTTACCCTCGCCATGACCGGCGCTGTATAGCCCAGCCAATCCGCAAGGGAGCCGCGAGTTGTTTTTATCCCCCGAATGTAGTGAGGGATGACTTACGAGACGTCGGAATCTACGAAAGATGTTGAGGCAGTTGAACAGGCGCATGATGAACTCGCTACCGAACACGGCCGCGATAACGTCCTCGTGATGGAGGGTTCGGAGGGAGAAATTGTCGCTCTCATCGGCGACCAGATGGGTTTCGTCGAGCCGAACGATATCCAGACCTACGAGTACGTTCAGTCGCGCGTTCCGGATCACGGCCATCAGATCATTCGCGAACACCGGGGATCCGTCCTACAGGAAGTGATGAAGCTGGTGGACGGTGAGTTGAAGTACCAGCGTTCGGAGGTCCGAGAGACGTACAACAGTGAAATCGTCCTCTGTTGTACCGGGTGTGAGGAGACGTTCGCCCATCTCGGGGAAGCCACTGAGCACGTTCAAAAAGCGAAGGACGGAGAACTCGACACCGGAGTCCCTTCCGTGATCGTCACGGAGCCGGTCTTTCCGGACCTCGACGCCAACACCTCTCGATGGGCCACCTGCGAACTCAAGTGGGACGGCTCGGAGGAAGTCTTCGTCAACGAACAAGCGGATGTACAGTGGGAGATCGATGAAGACGCCGTCGACGACTCGACGTACCGGGTCAAGGATTCCGATGAGAAACACAGCTGCCTCTCCGACGCGATGCACGCGGCCCTCGAGGAAGCAGGCCACGAGATCGCAGAGCCCAAAGTGGAATTCCGACCGTCTGATACCGAAACGCCCGAGTGGGGCGGACACGCCTAATACAGAAATGACCACTAGAGAACGAGAAACCACCGAGCCACGCAGTTTCACACCGATCACCGAACACCCACTCCCGTTTAGCGACGGGCTCAGCGACTTCCTCGAGAGCCACCCACAATTCGACGCTGACGATGACGTCGGCGTCGACGAGCTCCACGAGGAGTACACGACGACGCTCGCAGACAACGGGTACTGGAGAGTGTTCCGCGTCGATCTGTACGGCTACAGCGACTGGGTGTATGTGTGGCATTCTGAGTTCGGCGACGGCCTGAAGATCCCGACGGGAGAGTGGCGATTCGGGAACTTTGCCGAAGTCTTCGCTCTCTTACTCAGTGACGAGCCGGGGACGATCGACGACCACACCGGAGACGGCTGTCCGTACTGCCAAGGCACCCTCAGTTCCAGCCTCCAACAGTCCGGGTCACACAAGCAGACCTGTACCCGCTGTGGGCGATCGCGAATAATCGGATAGCACAATGCCGTCACCGAAGTATCTACGAGGCACGCCACGGTTCGATAGAAACCACTGGCCCCAGACATGGACCCCAAAATGGCGATACCAAGTGGCGGATTACTTCTGTGGCAGAGGCGGTGTCGGAATTGCCCTCGATAAGTGGCTCCCCCGGCACATGTACTTCGGCGTCGATATCGAACCGTATGGAGACGACTACCCCGGACAGTTCCTCCAAGCAGATCTGATCAGCCCGTTCACCAGCCAGCACAGAGACTCCTCAGAGACCAACCTTCCCTTCTCAGGGACCATCGCCGACGTCGCGTGGGTCAGCTGGCCATGTACGGCCTACTCGAGTCTCTCAGCCACGCACTACGGGTCAAAGGAGGCCGCCCTCGAAGAGAACCCACGAATCCCCGATGCGTTCCGCGAGTGGCTTCTTGACAACCACGCGCACTACGTGCTGGAGAACGTTCCGCGAGCGACCGCCATCGGCGACCTCGACGCCAACTGCCGAGTGAACGGACTCGCCTTCGGCGAACCCTACAGCATGACCCGACATTTCGAGACGACCTTCGATGTGCCAGATGCGTACATCCAAGGAAATCCCGACCTCGCGATCGACACCCGAGGTGACCAATCGGTAAAGGAGCTCGCAGAGGCCAAGGGCGTCCCCGACTCGTGGAGCGGAAGAAAGCAAGACGTGCGCTCAGCGATACCCTGGCAGTACGTTTGGTGGATCCTCGGTCACTGTCCCGCCATCGAGATCCCCATCCCCAAGACGAAGAACCGATCAGTCGCAGAGTGGGGGGACGGCGTCGGCCACTACCTACGATACCCATCCGACCGTCTCGGAGGGACAGATCACACAGCAGACGACGAACTGAGCAGCGGCCCGCGCGGAGAAGTACGATAACACCAACTATGTGTCCACATTTTGAAGGTCCTGAGGACGCCCCAACAGCAGCGGATCTGTTCGCCGGCTGCGGTGGGATGACCTGGGGGCTCATGAGCGGCGGCTTCCGAGTCGTTGCGGCATGGGAGAAGGCAGACATGCCGCGGGTGACGTATCACCAGCACCATTGCGAGGCCAACAACATCGCCCTACACCGAGACGCGACCGACGTCGACGCTTCGAAGCTCCCCGACGATCTCGATCTCTTGGCCGGCGGCCCACCCTGTAAGGGATTCTCCTCCGCACAAGGCGAAACGAACACAGAGGATCCCCGGAACAGATTGGCGTTTTCCATGGTGGACTGGGCGGCGGCTGTGAACCCGAAGCTGGTCCTGATCGAAAACGTCACCGGACTCTACCACTCCCACCGAGACACGCTCACCGAGCTCACAGACGCCCTCGAAGATGTCGGCTACCAAGTCAAGCTACTCACCCTCAACGCTGTGAACTACGGAGTCCCCCAGACCCGCAAGCGGCTATTCATCCTCGGGGTTCGCGATGACATCACCCCACCGGACCAGTGGGAACCCCCGCGAGTCTGTAACGAAGGCCAGCAACGGCTGACGGACATCAACGGCGGGAACTGGCTCGAAGGATACACCACGGCTTACGAGGCGCTCAGCGACCTCCCAGAGCCTCTCAAAAGCCAGCCCGCAAAAGACGACCCGATACACCATACACTCGCGGAGCGGTTCCGCACGCACGATAACGCATACACCCGAACCCGTGTCGATCCCGGAACCGTCTCTGCCCCAGTCACTCGCGACGGCGAAGACGTTTGGATCCCGACGAACCACAAGCACCAGGACCACAGTCGGTCGCACCGTGAGAAGATGGCCGAGTACGAACTCGGGAAGTCCGGCCCGCCGACAACCGCCCGCCGGCTCGACCCCGAGAAGCCGGCCCCGACAATGACCCACTCCGATGGGACACCACCCGTCCACTACATCGGGAAGACCCCCTCAAATGACGGGAGCGTCGACGAGGTCCGCCGGCTCACCGTGCGCGAGGTCGCCCGTATCCAGACGTTCATTGACCCGTTCACGTTCGCCGGCACGAAGACAGAACAGTACGAGATGGTTGCGAACGCAGTCCCACCAGTCTTAGCGAGCAACATCGCGACGCACCTCCGTACGAACATCCTCTCAACCACCCCAGAACAGATCACTCCCGCGACCACCGCATCGTCGAAAAAGTCGGCGAAGGCGAACGAGTAAGAAAGTCAATCTGACCGAAGTGTTTTAACCACATACCAGCGAACCGTTCTTTTGCGATGGAAGAACTAACCTCCTTCCAGCGAGACATCCTGCATGTCATCGCTGGATTGGACCGCCCGCACGGACTGGCTGTCAAGCACGAGCTCGAAGACTACTACGGCAAGGACGTCAACCATGGTCGGCTGTACCCGAACATGGATCAACTCAGCGAACAGGGCCTCGTCGACAAGTCGAAGCGAGACGAGCGGTCGAACATCTACGTGATCACAGAACTGGGCAAGGAGATGCTGGCCGTTCGGCATCACTGGCAGAAGTCGTACTTCCAGCCCAGCGCGAAGCTCAACGCCGCCGTCCGGAGTGACTGACGATGTCGTTTCAAGAGAGCAAGACCGCGATCAGTGACCGGCTACTCGACCTGACCAAGGCAATCGACCACGAAAACGAAGCCGCCCGGCTTCAGTGTGGAGCACTCGCTGGCGCTCTTGTCGGCGGCTGGTCGATCGCCGCAAGCATCGAATTCGGATACAGCCCGCTCGTCGGCGCGTCCATCCTCACCATCGGCGTGATGGCTGGTCTCGCAGCGAGGATCATGCTGTGAAGAGTCTACCACAACGCTAACACCCCCAAATTAGAGCAACGCCCCGGCGGCTATGAGTTGTAACGCTGTTGCGGTTTTAGAACGTGACTGCCGGAATCGACGGCTAAAAACTCACACTGGGAGAGAGATTTTTAGCTCTCAGGGTGGGGTGATAGAAGTTGAATTGCTGATCTGACCCAAATGGGTTTATAATTGGTCCGTGAAGGTTAGATCAGTCAGCAGGACGTGACTATCCACAGATCATGAATATCAAATGCCAATACGCGAACCGGTCGAAGACGAGTGTACTCCTTACCGTTGAGGGGGTTCTCCAAGGACAGTCGGTGAACCTCCTTGTCGACCCCGGCCCAGGGGTCGATGTTGACGGGTTGCTCGGTCAGGACGAATACCTGACTGGGATCCTGCTCACCCACCTCCACATGGACCACTACGCCACGCTGGGTGAGAACATGCGAGATGGTGCGCCCGTATACACCTCTCAGACAAACATTGACCTCCTCGACGTCGCCGTCGACGACGCGAACAACTTTGTGGACACCGCCATCGACAAGTCAGAGATCAAACGCTCTGCCACCCCGGTGGACGACGGCGTTACCATTGGCGGGAAGATCGATATCACTGCCGTTCCAGCTGGGCACACGCCCGGCGCGATCGGATTTTACCTCGAGCTATCGAGCGGCGGGGAAACTGAATCCATCCTCATCACGGGTGATTTCACCCGGCGGCCAGTTGCCGGATATCCCGGTCTCCCACCTGTAGACGCCGATCTCGTTGTTCTGACAGGCGCAACAGAGGCAGACTTTGAGGACAACCTCACGGAGGCCGTCGCAACGACAATCCGACAGGGCCTCTCCGGTTCGCCCGCCCTTGTGACGGCTACAGCACTGAACGCCGTCCACTTCGCAACAGTGCTCGGAACGGCGATTGAAGAGGGCGACTTCGAGATGGGCGTGTCCGTCGTCGGGAAGGCCGCGAAGATGCTCGATAAACTCGGCCTCAACCCGCCTCATGTGACTGCGATCCCGAAGTACGCCCCAGAGACCGTCCTTTCCGAGAATCCAATCACGATCACCGGGCCGGACTTACCTACCGAAGGAGGTGCGAAGAAGCTCTTCAGGCAGATCAAAGACGATCCGAACGCTGGGGCCATTCTCCTGAGTGGTGACGAGGAAGCAGACATCGGTTCCTACAACTGTACTCTCAACCAGTTTCGGTTCAGCAATCACCCCACGGAGACCGCCGTCGACGAGTACATCGAACTCGTGAACCCGAGAGAGATCTACCTCACTCATCAGAAAGGGTCGGAACTCCGGCGATACCGGGACAAGTACAGTGCGATCGTCTGGGCACCCAGAGAGCGCAAGTGCTACACCCTGTACCGCAACGGCGAGTGGATCGCCCCCTTCTGGGTCAAAGACAAGGCGGCAAAACACCTCCTCAAGACGACACAGGAGCGATCGAACATCGAGTTCCGCTCCACTGGGGGCCACGCGCTGGACGCCCCTGACGGCGTCAGTCTCGCCGCTGAGGGGCTCGACATGAGCTCGATCACCTTCTCCAAGCCATCCCACCCCGTGGATGCGAAGTACAACACAACGTCCGGCGCGGAGCCGAAACCGGTCCGGACCGACGGGGCCGTCGCGGAAGCACCAACTCCCGAGAACACCCCACCAGCTCCGAAATCCGAAAGGGTCCTGGAAATAGAGTCGGCGATCGCGCACCTCGAGGAGCTCAAAGAAGAGATCACCGACGACACAACAGTCGCGACAGTCGAGAAGGTGACCAGCAAGCACGTCCTACTCAGGCCGATCAACGGCGGGACAGAAGGCATCACCGCCGGGGACACCATCGAAATTGGCCGTAGTAGAAGCTGACAGGCCCGAACCCGGAGCCACAGACAACAGTGGCATGAATAAACAGGGGGGCCAATGAATAATGGAACCAGCCAGGAACACTGAAAAACGATGTGGGGGGTCAATGAATAATGGATGTGGGAAAGAACACTGGAAAAACGGTGTGGGGGGTCAATGAATAATGGATGTGGGAAAGAACACTGGAAAAACGGTGTGGGGGGTCAATGAATAATGGAACGGTGAGACCCGTTAGTTGTAGAACTCGTTCAGTTTCGTATCCACGACCGAGGATATCAGTTCACGATCATCGAGCAAGTCGTGAATGCTACTGTCGTTCTCAGAGAGAGTCTCCACAAGTAATTCCGAAGAACGAGCCATTTTGATCTGGCGGTAAACACCGGTCGAAACCCCCTTGCTAGCATGTGAAGTCTCGATTAGACCGCCCTGTTCGAACTCGTCAACATACCGAGAGAGCGTCGGTTGTGATTTCTCAGAGAACTCAGTTATATCGCACATGAACGAGTACACTTGCTGCATGACAGGATTCGGGACAGAGTCAATCGGATCACTAGACCAAGCGTGGACAGCCGCCGTCGCGAACAGAACGAGTTTCTTCCCACTGCTGTAGCCATTTGCCTGCTCAAGCAGGCGATCGCGCTCGACCTCTTCTTGAGCCCGGTCGACGTGGTGTTTGTATACTTTCTCGGCGTCCTCATCGAGTGCTAGCGCCCCCGCGGTGCGGAGTAGGTCAACAGCCTTCCGAGCATCGCCGTGGTCTTGTGCCGCGAGAGCCGCCACATACGGGATGACGTCGTCCGAAAGGACACCCTCAACGAAAGCATCTTCACGGCGGTACAGAATCTGCCTCAGCTGGTTCGCGTCATAATCGGAGAAGACGATATCTCGGGGGTTAAACGAACTATCAACCCGTGGATCGAGCTCCTCGACGAAGTCGGGAGCGTTCGTGATTGCGATGACTCCCAACGTCTCGATATCTGTGAGATCCTCCGCGCGCGAAAGCTGGTACAGGAGAGACGAATAAGCCGGTTCATCTGTGTTGTCGACCGGATTCACCAAGTGATCGACCTCGTCGACGATGACCAACGAGGCATCGAAATTCTCCTCGAGTCGCTTGAAGAATTCCTTGAGAACCTTCTGAGTCGATTTTCCCTGAACGGTGATCGAGCCCGCTTCTGGGGGGAGAGATTCAGCAAGTTCGACGGCGGCCTGATAATTCGTATTCAGCCACTGGCAGTTGAGCTCGATTACAGCCAGAGACTTTCCAGATTCGGCAAGGACAGTCTGAAACTCGCTCGCAACACGGTGAGTGATCAGCGACTTCCCAGTGCCGCTTGGCCCATAGACGAGTATATCGGGCGGAGTATCGCCAGTCTTGAGCGACTGAAGCAGCGTGACGTACGACTGAATTTGCTCTTCACGACCCACAATACGATCCTCGTCCACGATGCGGGACGTGGAGAGCAGCTTGCGATTTCGGAATATGGCCGGCTCTTCAGTCCGGACCATATCACCAATAGAAAGATTGCCTGATCCTGTCATTGGAAACTACCTTACAGGGGAGGGGTTAAAAAGATATCCCCCTGTGAATATCTAAATACACTGTTTACAAGCCCTCTATCACACTATTAGGGCGATTTAGCCCGCCAGAGACACAGAGACGGATGAATAGTGGACGGAAAGCGTTCGGTCAAAAGGACGGACAAGGATTGTGTGGCCTAACTACCCATCAAACATTTGAAACACAGAATTGCCACCCGATCTCGAGATCACCACAGTCCAATCACGCAGATTATCGGTAAGGGTGGGGGGAGGGGGTCTATGAATAATGGATCGGGCTCAGAAGGTGTCCCCCTCACGGGAGATAACGACCAGAAAACACGGGAGATACCACGAGAGAGACACCGTAGCTACAGTCCACGGGAGAAGACAGAAGTCGATCTCACGGTGGTTCGGTCCTGTCAAACACCAATCGCGTTGTCTACTACACAACTTGATTATTTCCCATCGCGGATATGGTTAGCGTGTATCCTATATAAAACCCTCAGTTTTAAAGATAGGATCTTGGATATGAGGGTTTGGGAGGTCATGGAGCGAGTTATCGGCGTTTGACGGGGTCTAGCGGGAGATTCTGGCGACCCCCCCACCCCACCTTTTGGGCCGCTTCCATTATTCATAGACCCCCCCTCTCCCCCTCCTATACCAACATCCGATTCCGGAACCGAGTACTAGTCTTGGCGAGTGTAGAAACAATCAACAGAGAGAAACTAACCGACATCTGGTCGTGGCGCTCCGTCCAACGTGAGTTCGCTGTCTCTTCCGCCCCTACGTGTGGAACTACACCACAAACCGTATAGGAGCAAGCAACGAGTTCCGTCCTATGCTCTCAAGCCTACCGGCCCGCCCCCTGTCTGTTGACGAGCTCCAGTCTCTCCATAGGAGCGGCTCACTTGTCGCTGCCGCACCGATCAATGTTGTACTCGATCCGGACCAGGACCGCTCGCGATCGCTGGTCGTAAGCGCCGTTCTAGCCACCGAATCCTATGTCGTTGGCGTCAGCTACGATCCCGCCAAGCAGACTTGGAACAAGGTCATACAGAAAGAAAACAGACCAGACTCCGAGAAGGGACCAGATGGAACTGTCGAAAGCGTCGTCATGGAGGTCGAGGACGCACTCGAGCAAGAGGCAGAGCGGTTGGAAGAAGATGACGAGGTGGGTGAGATCTTCGATAGTGACGTGGAGGGTGGGGTTAATGCCGACTACCGGGATGGGACCGAGCTGAACAAAGTTCTTCAAAAACAGTACGACGAATACACGCAAGAGTGACACATACCCGGATTCAACACTGGGTTTGTGTTAATCGAACCGGTTGTCGCGTGGTTCAAGATCGTTCAGTCCTGTGTACTGGTCCCGTTCGTCTTCACGTGTGAATTCGTGGAAGATCACGCGTCGTAACATCGTGAGAGCTGCTTCGTAACCTGTGAATAAGTCGTCGAACGGAACATTCACCCGGTCATTATGGACGACAGCGTTCCGTGTCCCGACATAGAAGTACGCGTTACTCCCCTCTCCTGATTCTTCGAATCCGGTTGAGAAATCTGCGAGGTCGTTAACTGGTACACTAAGTTCATCAGCAAGATTATCGATAACCTCGTCCGTGCCACTCCCGACTTCGTCACTGTACGCTGCGTACCGCCGAGCGAGCGATTCGATTCCTGCTGCGATTGATGCGGTTTTCGCGTTTACAGTCCGGTTCTTCAGTAACGCGTCAAGGTACCACGATAAGCACCGCCGGTACTTGTACTCTTCTTCACGGCGTACGAACTGGTCGTACGCGTGGTCGAGAAAAGCGTACGGATCGTTTGCTCTACTGATACTCCGGCCGGCGAATGCGGATCCGATGTCCGTCCGCCATGATCCAACCCATTTTTCGTACTGCCAGTCAGGTTCCGTGCCGTTCACGGCCGTGATCGTGGCTTTGACTGGCGCTGGTAGAACACCTTGTGTGAATGCGAGGAGCCACGTGACTGGTTCGAGTGTGGAAGTTGCGTGACTGACTTGCCGATCGGGCGGGCCATTAACTTGCTGCGTGATGCGTAGTTTCCCGGTGCGGAGCGGGCGTCGCCATTCTTTGATTTCCTCGATTCGGCCGTCAGTGTCCGGGAGTTCGTTTGCGTGGATTTCGAAATCTTCGCGTTCAAGGAGCGGTGCGTCGTTGCTGAGCGGGACGTACGCGGTCGGCGGATCGAAGTTCAGCATGTCGAACTGGATAGTGACGGGACTGTCGAGGATTATTGTCTCGTCAGGCGCGGTACTTGTCGTGACGGCCCCGGCTCGGAACCCGATTTTATCGTCTTCAGTTCCGTGTTGTTCACGAATGTTCGTTGTAATGTACCCGTCACTGATTGTTACATGCCCACCGGTTTCCCGGTCAGTTCCGGTTACGTCGAACGTTGATTGTGACTCCTCGTTCACAAGTTTTTGAAGCAGTTCCATCCCGCCGACATCGTTTATCTCTGTGACTGCACCAACGATCGACCCATCCTCAGTAAGCGTCACACGGATTGTATTGAACTCGTCGTGCCCGGTAATATCGATTGTTCTCTCTCCGATCGCATCACTGAACATCTCGTGTCTACGACTGAGTGTGTGCTGTAGTATCGTAAATTATGATGCCCTGACGCGCTTCTGGACGGCGGTACTGCCCTGTGACTGGTTACGTCCCCGAATCAATCCCCCCTGTGAATTCTTCGATTGTACTGGAAATCGTGTCAAGCCCCTACGCTAAAGAAGTACATCACGCCCGCCGTCCGGCCCCTCACGCCAGTAGGATCAACCTCGTATCCTTCTCGACCAAGCAAGTCAACAGCTAACTGTTCCAGTCTGGCACCGTCTCCGATACCGCGGAGATTTGCTTCAAGAGCAGTGTTTGGGATCTATTAGTTCATCTGGAGAGTCCATGCTTACAAAACTACCCAGCTACTGTGGCTGCTTTGTTGACTTCTCGCGGTTATCGAGGAATTGATCACACCACGCCGGAAGAGAATCCATCGGTCCGTTTTCAGTTACTGTCCCACTAACTGCAATCCGGGTGAACACACCGTCCCGCCCCCACGCACACACTACTGGCTCCTGGTCTTGATCGGGTCGAGTCACGATTCGCTCTTGGAATCGCGACGGCTCCTCAGTTTCATCCAGTAGCACTGTGAGGAGCTGTCCGAGAAGTGGATGACCTGGCGCAAGGTGCTGAACCGATGGGAACTCATCAGCACACACAGCTGAGAACGTCACCGCTACTTCATCAGCAGCAGTCGCAATTGCCTGTGCAATCGTCTGTTCCCCATCTCCAGCTGGAACCTCAATCGGTGCGTTGCCTACTGAGAGGCGATATGTACTGTCCGCAAAGTCGAAGTCCCCGTCATCGTACTCGAAGTCGATGTCGTGAACCGGAGTGAATTCGACACCGGCCTCAGCAAGCGCGTCGTTATCGACCAACACTGACTGGAGGCTCGGCGTCTCGAACGGCGGCTGATACTCGTATTCCTCCTCGCCGACGTCGACGAGATCCGGGTGGCTGTAGGATTCCCACGCATCAAGTTTTGCTTCGTCGACGACGTCCTGAGCGACGAGGTCGTCGACGTCCTCAAGTGACTCACCAACATCAACGCGGTCGCCCTGATTGCGTTCTTCGAGCTCTTCGGAGAACTCACGGTCAGCTGATTCGACCGCAGACTGGTCGTCAGCGCTGTCGGCGTTCAAGGTCGCATCCCGAATCTGTTGGCTGACGCCGGAGAGTATGGGTTGCATCTCACCGACGACGTTTTCGAAGAGGCCAATCCGGTCGTCAAGGCGATCATAGATGTCCGTCTCAACCGTATCCTCGTAGCTGTAGTTGAGAATACGGATTTCGTCGAACCGTTGGCCGATACGGTCAATCCGACCGATACGCTGTTCTACCCGCATCGGGTTCCACGGCAGGTCGTAATTGATGAGCGCCCCACACTCCTGGAGGTTTAGCCCCTCACTCGCGGAGTCGGTACAGACGAGGATATCGACCTGCCCATCATCACGTGAGAATTCACGCTTCACACGCTCTTTCCCGACGTGCTCCCAAGATTCGGTCTCAGGGTCGTACAGCTCGCCGCCACGACCGGAGTACGTCGCGATAGTCGCTCCGAGAAGGTCCGCGAGACTGTCCCGGATGAAGTCCATTGTGTCCGCGTACTGCGTGAAGACAATCACCCGGTTGTGGCCAGCCCGGTCCAGCTCGTCAAGGTCGTCGTACAGCTGCTGGATCTTCGGGTCTGTTTCAACCAAGTCTAAGTCGTTGACGAATGCCTCCAGGGCCTCAATTTCTTCCTCGATAAGCTGTTTCCCCTCTTCAGTCACGCTCGGGATGAGTTCAGAGAGGTCCAAGTCGTCGCTACTAGCGTCGAGTTCATCCAGAACGTCCCCGTCGTCGAGGTCCGCGTTTTGTAGCGTTTCGAGGACGACCTGCTCCGCATCACCATAGTCCCGATCACGGGCGCGCTCTCGTCCGGCAAGCACGGTTCGTTGCGCCCGGAGTGTCTCAAGCCGGTGTTTCAGACTCTGACTGATGGCATAGACACTCGACGTGAGTCGCTGCCGGTACGTGGTCATCACGAACCCAATGGCGCGTGTTTGGGCTTCGTCAGTCTGTTGGGCTCGCTTGTAGAACTCACGTGTATACTCGTCGATCTGGTCGTAGACCGCCCGTGCCTCCTCCGTGAGTTTGATTTTCCGTTGTTCGGGATTCCGGTTCGGAACGGTCGTATCGAGGAGACCGACAGCCTCGTACTTCCGGAGAGTATCCCGCGTATTCCGGTGGATGAGCGCATCGACGGGTGTAGACGCCGCGAGAACATCGCGGATGACTCGCCAACCGCCCGGGGAGAGTTCGTCAAGTGCGTCCTGTCGGTCACTGCGCGACGCCATCAACCACTCGTCGGCGTCTTCAGGATAGAGGAGACGTTTGAGTTTCGTATCCTCGCTCGCCTCGAAGCGGTCGATGTCATAATCTGCCATCGCGTCGTCAACATGGTCAAGATAGCCGTCGTAGGCGTCTCCATAAGCTCGTGCGAGCCGGCACGCGGTCAGCACACGCTCTTTGGCGATGGCACGGTCCTGTCTGTCCTCATTTATCTCGAGCTCGTCTGCAAGGTGCTGGAAGACTTGTGAAGAGAATGGTCGGTCCGTCGGGAGCCGGTCTTGATGTTCCAGTCCATCGAGCGTAGCTTGCGTGTTCCAAGAGGCCTCCGCTTCGTCGGATTCTGAACTGGGAGTGCCGAGAACTTCGTTTAGGGCCTGCGACAGCCCGTCTCGGGTTTCGAAGAACTCCATGAAGGTGTCACGGTTATCCCAACCAGCCGGAAGATCCAGCAGCTGCATCAGATCGTAGAGCTCGCCAGCGTGCAATTGCATCGGGGTAGCAGTCAGGAGGTAGTAGGCGTGCGTATAATCGCGAAGCTGTTCGAGAAGAGCGTAGAAATTACTGCCGTGCCGGGCGTTATGCGCCTCGTCGACGATGACGGCGTCCCACACACCCATCCGGTCTTCCGTATCGTGGTCACGTCCGCGACAGCTTGCCGGGATGACGTCCCGAGACCGGTCGGATACCCGGTCTAAGGGAGCGACCTGATCCCATCGGTCGTCGAGACGAGCAGTATGCCAGGACATAATGACGATCGTCGGCCCATCCAGCGGCGACGATGCGTCAGTATCAGTCGACTGTTGCTCGTAGAGGAAGCGCCAGATGGGACTGTCCACCCACTCGGCCTCGCCGGCGAGATCGAGGTCCGTCACCGATGGTGGATAGTGGTCGCGACCACGGACATCTCGGAATACGTGATCTCCCGCTGTGTCCCGGTCAAAGCGAACGGCGTTGATGTTGAATTTCTCCCAGAGCTCTTCTTGCCACTGCCGTTGCAGACTCGCCGGAACCAGCAATAGCCCAGTTTCAAGCTCGCCTGTAAGCCCTAGCCGGGAGAGTGTCAGGCCGGCCTCAATCGTCTTCCCAAGCCCCACCTCGTCACACAGCAGGAAGCTCTGTGGATAGGTGTTGACGAGTGTATCTGAAACCACTCGTTGATGTGGCCACGGGGTAATCGTGCTTGCTTCCTCGGCGAGTGCGAGGCCGCCGGGGGAGAGGGGTCCATCTTGAATGATGTTCGCCTTGTCCCGCTCCGTCGGCGGTGCTGTCCCGTTCGCGATCTGAATCGCTTCCTGGAGGTCGCTCTCGGTGTCGGGAGCTTTCCAGTCGATAATGTCCTCTTCGATAGCCTTCGGGAGGTCATACACTTCGACGAAGGGGTGTTCATCATTCCACAGCCGCTCGAAGGTCTCCTCGTCGCCGGCGACGTAGTCCGCCTGCTCAGAAACCCACGAACGGTGGACTTTAAACCGCTCGTAGTTGCGAGCCCAGCCGCCAACAGTCTCGTTGACGCTACCCTCGAACGAAATCGTGTTGCCATCGCTATCGTGGAAGAGTCCGACTTTCGGGTGGAAGATCTCCCAATCGTGAGAGGGAGAGCGAGGATAGGCGACCTTGATGTGGATTCGGTCTTCGCGGAGGAGACGCGCCAGAATGCGAAGGTTCGCATCCAAACGTTCGTCGTCTAGGTCCTCAAGGTTCTCTTCGAGGCGGTCGGTGAGCGTCTCAAGAACCGGTCGATCCGACTCGTAGAGTTCGGTGCCGACGATGAGCCGCATTTCGCCGTCGTTCTCGACGAGGGCGTGAACGCCGTTAGCAGCAGCCGCGAGTGCCGTACTAGAGAAGTAGCCCGCGATCCGGTCATACTGCTGGCTGCGTTCCAGTGCGGGCTCGTAGAAGTCCTTGACTAAGTGGGCTCGTCCCTGCTCGGGTTTGCTCTCGTAGATGGACTGCCACTCGCGTTCACGTAGATTAGTCATGCTGGAAGGGTTTTGAGTTAAGCGTGGTCACCGAGTTCGCTTTGTTCGAGTGTATCTTCTGAAGGGTCAGTAAAATCGGTGGGAGTGAACTCGAGACCGAGAGCGTCGTGGGTCCGACCAATGGCGAGGTCGCGAGCAGCCTCCCATTCCGAACTGTTCTGGGGAAGAACTTGCAAGAGAGCTTTCAACGTCGCCTTGAATCCCGCGTCGGTGTCGAAGTTTCGTTCTTTGAGCCAATCGATTGTGACGTCCTCGCCCTGTTTCTCGTAAACGTGCATCGCGGCGTGAACCGCATCAAGGGCGATGGTGTAGGACAGTGCTTCGGGATCAACCGGCGTCCGGTTGGATCTTTCTTCGGGTGGGAGTGTGATGTCTTGGACACGGTCTTCGTGGGTCTTTAGCTGGATGTCACCACGTTTCTTCCCCCAGATTTTCGTAGAGCGTTTGATATCGTCGATATCAACGCCAACGCCGAGGCCCAGCTGGTGACCATCATCGTAATGGAAAGTATCGGACTCGTGAACCAGCCAGGAGAGAATATACCACTCTGTAATGTCATCCAGGTCATCCAGTCGTTCGCCTTCAAGGTATTCCTCGACGAGGACTCGCGTAACAGCTTCGCGTGCTTCTTCTAAGGCTCGACGGGGAGGAATTTCGTTGTCCTGGTCGTCAACCACAGGGTACGCATCTGCGTAGACCTGTAGTGTCGGTCCGAAAGCGGAAATAATGACGTCTGTTTTCGTCAGAGAGAGGCCAGCATCTAGCAAATCTCTCGCAGCCTCTTTCGCTACCTCACGAGTCTCAGCACGAACATCGCTCCACAGGGTGGGGAGCTTTTCAGATTCTGTCTTGCTTTCGTGCGGCTTTCTCCCTGTGAGCAGCAGGGTACTGTCAGCTGAACCTCCACCACGGGTGTCGGTCCGCTGGGGCATCTCGCTGGTGATTGGATGGGTAGATGTGATTGTGAAGCCAGACCGGATCAGCGACTTTGTGAGCGTATCCCACGCACTAGATTCCTTGTGGGTGAACATGACGGTCATGACTCCGCCGGGCTCAAGAACACGGTAGAGCTCCTGGAAAATCTCGGCCATCTTGTTCTCGTAGTCCTCGGCAGCTAATTCGGACTTAGACTTGGAGTCCGAAGCGACCTCCTCGTATTCAGCTACATTAGCGACTGCCTCCTGGCTTTTATCAGTAAGATCGCCAGAGAAGACGTCTGGATAGATATCTTGGAGATATTCTTTGAGCCAAACATAGCTCATATCCGACATTTCAGAATAGATGATGCTATCGTAGTAAGGAGGGTCAATTACGATGGCCTGAATGGAGTCTGATTCAAACGATAGATCAGCAGCATCTCTTTGTGAGACTTGGACATCTTCCGCATCCTCATTACGGAGATAATCAGCTATCTCTTCGTAAGAATCCCTAACTCTATCAACCGTATCCAGATAGCTCTGGTTCCCCGCCGACGGGTTGTTTTCGACAAACGACCACTGGAGTGTGAAGTGCTTACCACCAAGGGCATTTCCGAGGAGGCCATTACTGATGTCTAATGGCGCAAAGCGAACATTTCGATCTACAGTCTTACCGGCCACTAACGCCAATACTGCCAGTATTCCCTCTGCTTTTTGCTTACTGTACTGTTCAAAGATTTCATCTTGGCACTGCTTGTAAGCTTGGAGGTACTCATATTGGGTGACCAGCTGTCTTGGTGTGAACGCATCCCTCCACTTTGTGACCCCATATGGTCCTGCACGGTCTTCGTCACCGATATAGCGCGGGACATCCAGAAGCGAGCTAAGTTCGAAATCAGATTCAATTCGATCGGCGGCCTTTGATTGGGCCTCGTAATCCTCTGGAATAGGCGCTCGCCAAGCGGTCCCTCCACTCGATTTCTCATATTTCACGCCGTAGATTTCATACTCAAATTCGTAATTGCGGATCCGGTCTTGAATGGTGTCGGATTCCATTACAATACCGCAATTGAGACATTCGGCCCCACTCCGAGTATGAGGGCCCTCCTGGGGGTTGTATTCTGACTTTTCAACGTCATCGGGCAATCTAACAACCTCGTACTCAATTTCGGTGCCATCATTGGACACAGAGGGGCGTGCTGCCACACCCTTTGAGGAGGATTGCTTCTGAAGCCACCACTTCTTCGTTATCGGGATATCGCAGCCACATTCTGGACAATCGACTGCGTAGGTACACGCATAGTGAGAAGGAGTCTGGCGTTCACCATCACTCGGGAAATATGGCTCAAGTTCCTCGCTAGCCAGATTATTAATTCGGTCAGCCCACTGGTTGAGTTCACTCTGAAGTGAACCAACGCTTGGCGCATACTCAAGAAGAACCTTGAGCATCACAGTCGGGACGGGGTTAAGTTCGTTTGCTGCTGTCGGCAGGCCGTAGCGAAGAGATTCAAACGGAATGACGCCCCCGCCAGCAGTCGGATCTAAGACAGTGGGTAGCTCTCCATCCCAATGTTCCCGAAGTAACTCGTGCATCTCCGCTTTCTCATCTGTTGTCGGTGTCCGAGTGTACGGGCGAGGATACCCGTAGTGGTCCTCTAAGTTTCCATCTCGGTCATCTTCAGTACGCTTCTTTTCTGCCACGTACTCTTCAATATCGACATCAATGTCGTCACGGGGCTTGATCTGCATCCAATCAAGCAGCGTGTTGGCGTCCACTTCTGGAGGGAGTACAGACGAAAGAATAGCGAGTCTAGAAGCGGGAGTCGGACGGCGAGCAAACCACGGGTGAAGGTACCGATGCGGAGGCATAAAGTAAGGATTGGCCTCTTTCAGATTCTCGATACCAACCGCCTTCAGGGGAAGGTTCCCCTCAATTGCGACACGCTTCAGCTCCGAATCGCTATCCTGACTTTCCGGGTTTTGACTCATAGTTAGATCACTTGATGTGGTCCGTCAGCAACACTCGAAGTGCCTTTTCACCGTTCGGACTCGACGGAGACCGACACTTTGCGTACCAGTAGTAACACTCCTCATCGCTCATCCGTGCAACACCTCGAGCCAGCGACCGCATCCGGTCGATACGTTGGATCGGCTTCACGCCACGGAAGGCAACAGCAAGCCGCACGCCTGCCGTCTCGGGTAGGAACACGAATCCAGCCCCCCCGGTGAGAACTTCTGATGAATCTCCTGGCGTGCCCTCGATCGCTTCCCGGACGACGTCCTGGAGCGCACGGACGCGGGTCGGGTCAAGCCGTGCGACCTTTGCGCCGGCCCACTCATCCCACGTCCAACCATCGAGCTTGGAAAGGAGGTCGTCGCCAGCGATGTCCGAGACGAGATCCTCGACTGGAGTGATACTCAGCGAACGACCATCCCGCTCCAAGCGATCACGGCGGGCTTCGGCCTGCTCGCGAGGGAGTAGTTCGTGGAGCGTCCACTCGCCGCCACCGTCTGTCTCTCGGCGGACGAGCGTGAACGTTGGGCGACCACCGAACATACTCGTTCCGTAGCGGACCAACCGATCCTCCTCTGTTCCCTCAGCAGGTGAGGTCGCAAAATCCGATCCGCGGCTCGCCATCAGACCGTCACCTCCGAACTCGCCCGAATCGGGCCACGACCCTCGACCCGGACGTCGATGTTGCCCGCATCGAGGTCATTATCGAGGCCAGCGAGGAGGTCATCGCCCGCGTCGGTGATCGGTTCGGGCTCGTCGAACTGGAAGCGGAACTGGATTGTTTCTCGATCATCGCCGAACGAGCCGGGCTGGTCGATCACGTCCCGGAATCGGCTCGGTGACCCTGTGAATTCGGCGCTGTACGTTCCGTCGTCAGTCCGGGTTTCGTACTCCATTCGAACCGTCACCGCGTCTTCACGGGCTTTGAATCCAGGGCGCTGACTGACGAACTTGGCCGCCTGGAAGGGATCATCCCCGCCGACCTGGATAGTCACCTCTTCAAGTAGTGGCGTCCGGTCCGTCCCGGCCTTCGATTCCGCATCACGCCGGACTTCCGAGAACGCCCGTGAGGCAGACATCATCTTCTTGCTCGCGTCCCAGGACTCGTCGGGCTGGCACTCCTGGCAGCGACCGCGTTCGTCCAGCAACTGCTCGCTAGCGACCTCTTTGCCGCAGGAACTACAGGTCGTATCAGACTGGTGTTCCTCACAGTAGTGGGGTTCGGTACCTTCTGGGTTTTCAATCTCCGTCCCACATTCAGCACAGGTAGCGACCGTCTGTTCTGGTCGGTCGATTTCGTCGAGATGGTCGTCGACAAGCGCGTCGATATCTCGGTAGACGACGAAGGCACTCCCGATCTGGACGTTGCTGTCCCGAATCGATGTCTCAACATCGGGGGAATCCACGAACGGTTCGGGGTGTGGCCACGCCTTAGGCTCTGTTGTCCCGGCCCAGTACGCAGTTCCGGACTCGCCATCCCAATAGGCGTACCCGTGATCACTAACGAGGGTGGAGACAGTCTCGCGAATCGGTTTCGTGCTGAAGAGGTAGTCCAGTCCGGGCTTCTTCGCGTACTGGTTGACCAGCGCGTCGGTGGACATAACGTCCTGAGTCTGTTGCCAGAGTTTCTGTTGAACGTGCGCGGATCCACGAGCACCGGCGTCGCGTTTCACGATCTTATCTTCGAGCGTTGTCTGAACAGCATCGACCAACGTCGTCCCGCCGTTAGATTCGGTCGCGCCGATGGTGATGTGAGTTAGCCCGTTCCGGTCTGGGTAGTAGAGGTGACGATAGACGTTCCGTACGAGCTCCCCAAGCATCAGCTGTGCCTCGTCGCTTCGCTCTCGGAGCTCCTCGATTTGCTCCGACGAGAGGTCGGCCTTCTGCTCAGGACTATCAAGTAAGGCCTCAATTGCTTCGAGACGCCGAGCCTCATCGATCGCTGCATCCATCCGGTCAGCGTCAGGAGCGAGGAACAGGGCGTAGTTTTTGTAGATACGCGTCTCTGTCTCCCCCTCGTGTTTCGCGGCTTGCTGCTCGTAAAGCTGGGTCACACGGCTTGGCGGCGTATCACCACCATCCTCGACAGCAGCGGTGTCCGGATGCATAACCGCGAGTTTCGGTGTGTCGGGTGTATCAGGTAAGTCCGCCGGCGATTCGGGGAACACGACTGGCTGGAAGCCACCGTCCCCAATCTCCTTCGAAGTGAGACGGTTCTCGAAACGCGAATGTGCGGTCGCTTCTGGAGTGGACTCTATCCGCTGATCGATGATTCGAATCAGGTTTGGTTCTTGCTTGAACCGGATTCGCTCTTCCTCGTAGAGGAAATAACACGCGACGTCCATGTCGTCGCCCCGGAGCGCAGATAGTGCGGCATCGTAGTCGTCGAAGTTCAGGTCCGGGTGGCCGATGGCGAGGTTCAAGTCGGCGTGTGTCAGGCCGGCTGCCTGCTCACCATACGCGAGACTGTGCCAGAGAACCGTCGTTGTCAGGTGAGTGCCGAGCGGTGGAAGACCGTTTTCGGTCCATTTGCGGTCCTCAAGTTGGGCGTGAGCAGTCCCGTCATCGTCGTAGATGTCGGCAGTGACTGCAGGGCCAAGATCGACAAAGTCAAAGAGCCGCTCACGAAGAATCGTCTGAACCCCACCACCGGGATCGTCATCGGCGACTGTAAGGTCGTAAATCCGAATCCAGTGACGGTCATAACTCTCCGGTTGGTGATTCCAGAGATAGTAGACAGCTCGCGCAAGCAAGCGGAGGGCATCACGAGTACGCTGAAACCGGGGGATTGTATCGATCTTGTCCGTGAGCGCATTAATCAGTGAGGGGTGGAAGGGGTACTCACGTGCAAGGACATCTACGTAGCCGGCGTCAGTTGCTTCCTGTGGATATTGACGATCTTCCTGGTCGTAGAACTGGAAGTAGGTGTCAGCGGCTTCACGAGAAGTATCGTCTGGAACCTCAGTAAACAGCCGGTGTTGTAGCACTTTACCGATCTCATTTTCACCCGTGGGGGTGATTGTCTTGTGTTGTCGGCGACCAATCTCGTTGACCTCCTCGATGTGGTCATTAACGCTGTCCCGAACCCGGTCGGCCTGCTCGCCGAATGCTGTATCTGCGATAGAGTAGACGACCGTCACGTTATCCGATTCGGAAGCTGCTTCAAGCAGCGCCATCACAAACGAAAGCGTCTGATCGGCAAGCGTTTTATCGCCGACAGGCATGCCGGCGGCCTTGTTCATGTAGTCAGCAATCTCGTCGATCAGGATCAGCGCCGGCTGGTCATATTGAGCGAAGAGCTTTGAAAGAGTACCTTCACCAGGAGCAGCCTGGTCTTGATCGTAGTCTTTGACAAACTCGTAGCCATCAAGACCGTAGAGCTGGTAGGCCAGTTCGCCCCACATTGTACGGGTGTTTGGAGCATTCGGATCGTCGTCAGCGTGGCGAGCATCTTTGCTGTCGGCTTTCGTCCCGATGAAAACGCCGGTCGCAATATCGAGATTATCAGCAACTGCGTCCTGGTAGTTGGACGCAAGTGTATCGTCGCCATCCAAAAGATAGTGTGAGAGATTCTTGATCGTGCTCGGGTTTTCCGCGAGGTGGTAGGCAGCAATCAAGTCGTGTGTTTTCCCACCGCCGAAGCGTGTGTCAAGACAAAGAATACTCGAGGTGTATGAACCGGGATCGTACTCTGTCGTCGCAAGAAACCGCCCGGTGAGGTTTGAAAGGAGTGTTTGCAGCCCCTCTGTGGGGTAGGTCATATCATAGAAAGAGCCGGAATCGCGGTAGACAGGGGCAGCATTATCGGGGTTGTGAACAACGGTAGATAGTTTTGCAGCAAACTGTTCCTCCTGAAGAGAACCGTCGAGCACATCCTCGCGAGGTTGGCAACTGTCGAACAGAGAGGGATACTCGCTACTCATTTATTTCCCCCGTAGATGATGATATATTGACTGGTTTGGAAACAATAACGAATTCTTCTTCGACACTATTCTCTATGATGGCTTTAGCAATTCCCTTCGACTCAGCGACATCTATCTTTATTGGATCGCCGACGTCAGCATCGAATTGAGCAAGTTCAGGACCAGACAGATTCACACGGCCTGATTGGCCGGTATTCTGTCCGATTGTTTTCTGAGTCATTTGATACATATATTACGTAATGGTGGCCTTATAACCTTTACTTAGTCTAAACCAGAACCAGTAACAGTGACTTAGCTGCTGATGTCCCCAGAAATCTTAGACGAGGAGTACAGCGTTGTTGACCGGATTATCGAGCTCTCATATACTCAGTATGCCACCTATAGTTCCAGTTGTTCTTCGAAGAATCTGATTGCGTAGATGAGTGCTGCGTCAGGGAATCCGACCTCGTTGAAAATCCGGCGGGCCAGGTTCCGGCCTTTTGGTACCTGGCAGCTGGGACGCCTTTTGTCGTACCGGAGATGGGTCATGGTGGTACAGCCGGGTATGTCAGGAGAGATTTTTGGTGCTTGGTAGGCCGGAGTCTTTTCTACCTCTACGGTTTCCATAGATTCTGTTTCAAGAGGCATTGTGATTTCTTCTCTCCGGCGTACTTCGTCGATTCTGCTGTGTAGGCCTCGAATGTAGTCCTCGCTGCTGGAACTGGATATTACGGCGTTCTCTGCGTTGTGGAACTGGGTTAGATTGATCTGGTCGACGACGTCAGGTCTTTGATCAGGACCTGTCTCCGGGAGTTGCTTTTGAACCTGTAGATCTGTGGGTCGTAGAGGAGTAGCATCGGTCTTTAGTTAATACTCTCAGTAATACTATTCTAGCACAGTTTCCGCTCGAATTCTACCCATTTACCCTCGCTACGGTAAGAAAACCTCGTTTCTAGGTTGCTTCATCGCTTGGTTTCGATGGATACGCTGTCCAACTCGTTCGATTAGTACTTCTCAATACTTCTGAGCATAATACTACAGAGAAATATTACTATCAGACTTAACTAAAGACGGATGATCTTATCCTCATATCGCATAGAGAGGACGCACGGGACGTTCATAAGGACGTTCGTATGCTATCCGATCTCGTCTATAAAGAGAGTGAGAAGACTGCAAAAATCTACGAAGGCGCTGATACAGACGACCCGAAGAAAGTTCTATCTCAGATCCCTCAGACGGATTGGGAGTACGACACTCTAGAAGAATCAGAATAGGAGTGGGATCTGGACGACCAGACTGAGGACGTAGATTGGGACGATTTCTGGGGCCAATGCCTCTTTGAGAAGGATAATGGAGAGCGTTGTAAGAATCAGAATGGATTGAATGAACACGGGTTCTGCGCTATCCACGACGATTCGGGTCAAGCAGAACGAGTTGAGGAAAATGAAGAGAAGATGATTGAATTCCTCCGTGAGACAGCTCAACGAGAAGCGAAGGAAGAAAACGAAGATCAATAGACGACGAAGGGTTAGCGGGTTTTCGCCGTTCAAAATCTCTTTTCCACCTTGATTTTGTACTCTCAGGCGTTCTCTATAGGTTCTGGATGGGGTTTCGGGAAAACGACCCGAAAACACCCTCTATATGGGCTATATTCCGACCCCTTCAAACAGCGATTTTAGAGAGTTGAGTATGGTAAGGAGCTTGGTCTGTTCACGCCCGCCCGCACGACCGCATTGGAGTGGGGGGTGGGTAGGGTAGGTATGTAAGATCGGTTGGAGTAGTAGAGACGGTGTTCAGATAAGGTTTGAAAAGTGAGGCGGTGCGTTTTCAAAGTGGTCATGCCCGAAAACGACCGCCTCAGCGGCTGTTTGGACAAGATCAACTTAGAGTTTGTGGAGCGAGAAGCAACACCGCGGCTGTTGATGAAGCTCAGTATTCAGCTCCATTTGGCTGGATTATCGCTTTCGAATACTGTTTCGTTTCTTGAGGTTTTCGGTGTTGATCGGGTTCGATCCACCGTTCATAACTGGGTTCATAAGGCCGATTTACAGCCGGAATCAGATCGGAGCCCGAATCACGTCGCGGTTGACGAGACTGTGATTCAGCTTAACGATGAACAGTATTGGCTGTATGCTGCCGTCGATCCCGACTCGAACGATTTACTACATACAAGGCTTGAGCCGACAAGAACGAACGTGATCGCCGATCAGTTTTTTGCGGAACTCCGCGACAAACACGATGTGGACGATGCGATCTTTCTCGTTGATGGTGCGGTTCCACTTCATCGAGCTTGTGAAAAACATGATCTCAATTTCAAATACGAACGACATGGAAATCGGAACAGCATTGAACGTGTCTTTCGTGAAGTAAAACGTAGAACTACCAGTTTCTCAAACTGTTTCAGCAACGCCGAAGCAGAAACAGCAAACGAGTGGCTCAGATCTTTTGCCTTCGCATGGAATCAGCTTATCTGAACACGAGGGTAGTAGATAGGCAAACCATTATGAGACACTACAAATAAACGGCAGATATGTCTACAGAGGAGCGTATCGAGGCTCGAATTGAATCTGAATTTGAAACCAAGCGTAAAAGCCCTCATCCGAACGGAGATTACACAGTAGAGGTATCTATATCGAGTGCTGGGCTTACTGTTGAGGAAGTTTTAGATCATGAATGGGTCAAAGATGCTTATTCAGAGACTGACGGAGAATATGCGGTTCATGTGAAAGCAGAATCTAATATATACGTGGCCTCGACCTGATGAGTTCTATTGTCGATTTTCTAAAGAAGGTATATCCTGACTTTGCCCAAGCTCGGAAGTTCAGACGAGATATTAGAAGACAATACAGGCAGAACCTGAAGGCGCTTGATAGAGGAGACGATGTTTCGTTGGTGATGGTGGGCGAGGATAAGGAGGATTATCTAACACGAAGAGCTGAAAAAGCCGCTGTGAATGCTGATCATCTCGTCAAAAAAAGTGGTTCTCAATCTGATCCATATGTGTATAGGATCACGTCCGATGAAGATGATGTGAGAGACGCATTCAACGATACAATCGGGAAGATCAATCGCCGAAATTGGGTGAGCTATGGAGTAGAATTCCTGTTCGTTGCGTTTGTTTTTCTGGTCTTTGCATTCTCGGTCTCGGTTGGTGCATACGGTATTGAAAACGTCGTAGACTGGATCCAAGGGGCTGTCTGACGACTACTATCTACAGATTGAATTTTTGAGGTAGAACAGTTCAATCCATCTGGAGGTTTAAATGCGATAGCGCACAACGTAGCATATGACGAAAGAACAATACAAAGTCGAATGGTTACTCAAAGGAGCTGGAGAGCTGTCTGAAGAGGAGAAAATCGAACTAATCGAAGACCTAGCAAAGGAACTCGATGCAGAAGACGAGATTGAGTACGGCGGTCAATTCAAACGAAAATCTCTGTCAACCTTCGATGTCTCTGTAGGAATTCTACTTGTTAGTAGCCTCAACACCCTCATTAACATCTATAAACTCTTGCAGGAACGAGATGATTCTAACATTGGGATACGGCAGGTCAATAACAAGATGATCTTTATCAATGAGATTGATCAGACTATAATCGAGGAGAACAACGGCACTGTCCTCGCAAACGTCGATGGGGATGTATTCTACACCTCACCTGATGACATGGAAGACGAGATCGAACTAAAAAAGAAACTACGAGAGATGAGAGAGGAGGAGGACGAGGAGTAGATCCTATTCCAATAGGCGAGAGCAATTATAGAGGAGAAGTGCAAGCTGTTCTTCCTCCGTCATCTGTTTGTGATATCGTTCGAGTGTGAATAACTGGAGTAGATAACAATCGGATTAGGTATGCCCTATCTTTTTATACCTATGCTCACTCAACTGGCATATGGACAGAAGACAATTCATCGTCACCTCCGGTGTGGTTGGGATTAGCGCCTTAGCAGGATGTTCTGGAGATGGTGGCACAGATGATGGAGGAAGTGATGGAGGCAGTAACGATGGTAATAATGACGGGAGCGATGGAGGGAGTGATGGTGGAGATGAGCAACAGACACTCACACACGATATAGGAGAAACATTCACTGTTGGCGACGGAGCGCAGGAAATTCAATATACCGTGAATGATTATTCAACTATTGAAGACTACATTGGCTCTGGCCCTGATCTTGGGTCTACTCCTGACGGGATCTTCCTCGTGGTCAACTTAGACATGGAGAATGTCGGTGACGAGTCTCTGGACATCACCACAAACTTTCTGAAGGTGATTGATGGAGAGGATCGAACATTCGATGCAGACACAGAAGCAGGTATTTACGCTGACCAAGACAGCCGGATATCAGCAGAACCGATTTCGTTCGATCAGCTACAGCCGGGCTTGTCGGTCACACGCTCTGTGATTTTTGACGTTCCTTCTGGCACATACCGATTTGCGGCACAACCCGCAGGTATATTCTCTAATTCAGACACTCACTACGTCCCTCTTGGCGATGTATAGATAGAGTAGGCGTTTCGGATTATCCTGTATTTTCTGAAACTCAACGCCGAATAGACCCATCTACCCTACCCCTCGACCCTCCAAACTCGCCTCAAATTTCGCAAAATCTCTCAACCGACGAAAAGACTATTACCAATAAAGATACATTAATTATTTGCTATGTCAAAAGAACTTAGAGACTGTTCTAAGGAAGAGCTGGTAACAGAACTGGTGAATAGATATGTAATTCACTCGACGTTTCTCCCCGAAATCCACGATAAATGTCAGGTAGACGATACGGCTTTTCACGTTGACGGCGGACACGGTCGAATCATATTGTCGACAGCGTCTGAGATGAGGTCCATACCTTCGTCGGTGAGTCGTCCCCGTGGAAGAGTATCGTCTATACTGGAGAGAGAGATCGTGTAGATCGCCCACGGGAGGACGTACGTAGTCTTCTTGAGGTGGGCATTGTTGATGACATCGTTCGGGAGAACAGGCGTTGAGTGCTTGTACCGCTCGTCGGCCTTCGTGCCGAGACAAACAACAGTTGCTTCCTCTTCCAGGTAGGGCCGGTCAGCATCTGAGATAACAACGACAGGCCGTGGGTTCGTATGAGCTCCCGTCGGGTCAACCGCAAAGACGAGACTGCCCTGAAAATACCATGTCATATCAAGTCGCTACGCCTGCTCGGAGTCGTCGACGCTCTCAATCCAGTCTTCGGGTACAGGTTCTTCATCGGCACCGCTGTGCTGTCTGGTCTCGGAGTGTGCGTCGCTCGTGGGGTGGTCGTCCGTTTGTTCGATATCGTCAGGAGTGAAGTCATCGTCGTAGCGGTCGGTAAGAGCCTGGACTTGAACGAGGCCGCGGGCGAATCGCCGGAGGTCATCACGGCCCTTGAGGGCGTGGTAGTAGCCGTCAGCGGTCTTGCCGATGTCGCCGTCGTTGAGAAGACGGGTGAGCGTGCCCGTGATACTTCCCTTTGGGATGTCATCAAGTCGGTTGTGGATCTCAGAGGGGGTGAACCCGTAGTTGGGATTCGTATAGAGGACGCGGATAATAGCAGCCTTGTTCGTACGCGGGTTGATATGGACGTCGTCGGATGGGTCGTGAGTTCGAAGGTCGACAGGCATGGTGGAAGCCTCTTTGTAGTTGACTGTAGGCGATTGTAGGTGATAACTGTTTGGGAAGGTGAGACGCTGAGAATCAACCACGCTGTACGGCATCCTCCGAAGCGCCTGTTGGCAATCAGGCCAATTGCGAGACGCACCATCTGTCGTCTGGTTGGTGGTTTGTAGAAATCCAAACGCCGAATCTGTGAAAAAAATCGAGGAGATATTCTGTATAGCGAAATACACTTTAAAAGATGTGTTTGTTAGCTCACACAGCCTGTGCGGGGTGATTTCGCCGGAATTGGTGAATAGAGCACTACTTATGATTACTTGGATAATCAGAAGTAGTTTGAAGTACCCCGACGCCGTCACACAAACACGAAACGTGATCTCCAAAGAGAACAGGCCTCTACCCCCGGATTTCGACCGAGAAGCTACCCCGGCGGTGATCCGAGATGCTTAGTGACTCAGGAGCTGGGGGCAGCCTTGACGAGACGTTCACTCGCTACTTTCAGGATATCGGGAAGGGTCGAGGCAGCAGCGGGGGCCACTACCGGCGAAACAGCAAGCGAGAGTTAGAACGGTTCGTTGAGTGGGCAGCTGGCGAGCGAGGCCCCGACGAGTGGACCGGGATTGTCCCCGACGACGCCGATCGCGACCCGAAGTTCGACGACCTCTCCGAAAGCGTGTTTCGCGAGTACGCCCGTCACTTAACGAGTGACCGGGGTCTCAAGCAAAACACTGTCCAGACCTACTACGCTTACCTCTCAGCGTGGTGTGGTTGGTGCGTCACCGAAGGATACCTCGATACGCACTTCGCGCAGCGGGCGAGCGCGACAGCCCCCTTGCCCGATGACGACGGCCGGAGACCCGGTGATCAACAAGCGTGGACATCCGACCAGCGACACACCCTCACCCAGTACGTCGACGACGCCGCCTATGAGGCGAGTGAGAGGCTTTCAGAAGTCCCAGCCGATGATCCCGATGCGAAAGCTCGCGCCCGCTACAAAGCTCTTCGAGCAGCTCGCGATCGCGCACTTGTCTATCTCGTCGCCTACACGGCAATTCGCATTGGTGAGTTAGTCCGTGATGGGAGCGACCCCCGCCGTCGAGGAGTCCGCTGGGAGGACGTTAGCCTCAGCGACGGGAGTATCGACGTCTACCGGAAGAAGCAGTCATGGGACAGCGCGAGCCTCCCAGATCCCGTAATCGAACCACTACGCCTCTACAAACGGCGTCTCGATCCTCCCTCTGACCAGTGGGCGGTGTTTCCAACCCTCCACTTCGCGACTGTCTCGAAGCAGGTCAAAGAGGAATTGGCGAATAGAGGGCTCGACGAGGAGGAAATCTCCACTCTCCGTGAGGACAGTGACTACGATATCTTCCTCGCACTCTCAAAGAACATCCGCGTCCCCTCGATCACGACAGACGGCGCTCGCGGTACGCTGAAACGGATCACTGAGGACAGCGACGTGGACGTCGAGCATTCAAAACACGAGTATCTCGCGCCACACGGGGGACGTCGGGGGATGGGAGAAGTCCTAGTGCGAGCATTCGGCTACACGGTCGCTGCTCGATATCTAGACAACTCCGAGGAGATGGTTCGGAAACGGTACTCGCACATCGAAGCAGGCGAGCTCGGCGATGCCGCTGCCGAGGCGATCGAAGACATCGACGGATAGCTGGATTCGATAGCTCATAAGTACAGCCCGCATTTCCATATTAACTTTATATAGTAGTGAGCCGTAGCATGGCACATGAGCCATGAGACGGAATCGAGCCCCGAACAGGGTGTGTCCATATCCGTTCCAATACCCGCCTCAGACGCGGATTTATTCAAAAGCAAGGCAACGGACGACATCTTGCTATTTTTAACGAACCACCGATTCAAGCAGTTCTCACAGCGCGAGGTGGCTGACCAGATTGGCCATTCCCAACAGACAGTTCGGAGAGCGGTCAACACCCTCGTCAAGAACGGATTAGTGGTTGAACATCCTGATAACAACCAGCGGCTCGTTCAGATCAACCGAGAGCGACTTGCTGTGCCGGACGACCCGCTCCTCCGAATACCGCAACCAGAGTTCCAGAAGCCCGTGAAGGCCGCCGTCGACGAACTCACTGACCGTCTCAACGGCGTCATCGGGATCGTCCTGTACGGAAGCGTGGCGCGTGGCGAAGCCGATCGGCGTAGCGACATCGACCTCTGGGTGCTCACCACGAACGAACGAGCCCCAAACCAGCGGGAGGCGAACGCTGTTGGTCGCGACCTCGAAGACGCCGAGTTCGACGGCAACAGGTATGCGTACGACATCGACGTTGAAGCGGTCCAAGCGATTCCCACGTATACCGACGACATCCGGGAAATTGTCGTTTCAGGTATCCCGATCTACAGCACTAACCAGTTTGAGACGGTCGAAAAGCTCCTTCTCGAGGAGGGTGGTAGCGATGAGTGAGCGGTCTGACCCAGGTGACATCCTCGATGCCCTAGAACGGGCACAAGACGCCTTCGAGCTGATAGGCCGTGGTCGAGCAGAGTTCGAGGACGGGATTAGTGCCGACGAGGACTGGAAGACCCAGCTGACGAAAGCGTGCCGGCTTATTGAGGTGACAAACACCCTTCAGACGGAGGGAGACTACTACACAGCGATCATCGAGGTGAGCTTTGGAACCATAGAGAGATCCATCGAAGCGTACGCGCTCGCGATGTCGGACGATGATCTTGAGGACTTCCAAGATCACGAGTTCAGCTACAGACGCGCACACGAGATTGGTCTGTTCACCCAAGAAACGGCAGAAGACATGGAGGATCTGTATAGCGATAACCGAACAGAGAGCTACTACGGAGGCGGGAGACCGACAGAAGAGCAGGCAGACGCAATGGCCGAACTTGCTCTCGCAGTCCACGAATTCAGTGTGAACCAGATTCGGGAAGGGGGAGTCTGTCTCTGTAACTGACGGGCGATCCGTCTTTGCCGTATATGGCATATCACTATATGCTATTTCGGGGGGTGGGTGGGGTTGAGGAGGTATATTTTTAGCCACCGGGTGAGTCCAGAGTGAGTATTAGTATGAGTGGTGTTAGAGACGTATTCGATGAACTCAACACGGAAATCCCCTTCAGTGAGTTCGAGGAACTGGTCGAGAATAAGGTAGACGAAATGAGCGGCCTCGTCGACGAACACGCCGCCGCCATCCTCGTCTCTCAGGACTTCGATCAGGGGAAAGTCGAGAGCATCGAGAACCTCACGACGGCGATGGACAGCGCCGAATTCACGGCGAAGGTCACATCAGTCGGCCAGCTCCGGACCTTCGAGCGAGAAGACGAAGACGGGGAATCTTCCCAGGGACAGGTCTGTAACGTTGAGGTTGGAGACGAGACCGGGCACGTCACGCTCGCGTTGTGGGACGGGATGGCCAAGGCAGCAGCGCAGAACCTCGAGGCCGGCGAAGTCCTCGAAGTCAAAGGATACCCGAAGGACGGCTATCGTGGTCTCGAAGTCAGCGTGAAAGATATCGAGCGAGTGTCCGATGACGGGATCGACATTCGGACGTTCGACACCTACCAGATCGACGATCTCCACACCGACCTCTCCGGCATCGACGTGACGGGACTGCTCCTCGACACCACTCCTCTGAAGACCTTCGACCGCGACGATGGATCGACTGGTCAGGTCGCAAACCTCATCCTCGGAGACGAGACCGGGCGCATCCAAGTCGCACTGTGGGACGACAAAGCAGAGGTCGTCGACGATTTCGAGATCAGCGAAGCGGTCAAAGTCTCCAACGTGAACGTTCGCGAGCGAGATGAGAAGCTCGAACTCCATGCCGGGAGCTGGTCTACCGTTGAAGAGGTAGACGAGATCATCGAGTACCGCCCGAACACGACCGACATCAAGAACATCGACGACGGGGTTGTGACGATCGCTGGGGCCGTCAGCGATGCTTACGACAAGGACAGCTTCACTCGCGACGATGGATCGGAGGGCTCGGTCCGCAACATCGTCGTCGAGGACGGCACCGGGTCGCTCCGGGTCGCTCTCTGGGGCGACAAGGCTGACAGAGATATCGAACACGGGGACGAACTGCTCTTAGCCGACCTCTCGATTCAGGAAGGGTTCGAAGGCGGCACCGAGGGATCGGCCAACTGGAACTCCAGTATCACCACCATCCGGAAGGCGGCCGACGTCCCGAAACGAGAAACTGAGGCACCGACGGAGAAGAACTCCCAGGCCACCGGCCTCAACGAGTACGACAACGATGAGTCGGCAGCAGACGATCACGACGAAGACACGGACGAAGACGGGGAGACGATCGAAGTCACCGGGACCATACTCGGAACCGGGGAAACTGCCACCCTCGAAGCCAACGACGAGCAGCACACTGTCGTGACTGATGAGGACCTCCGACTCGGTCAACAAGTCACCGTACGGGGCGCGGTCAAAGATGGAGAGCTCCACGCCGAAGAGATATTCTAGCCACTCGAACCACCACTCTACCTCTGAAGACACACCGATTTTCCAGTGTTCTCCCCTGTGTCCATTATTCACAGACCCCCCACACCGTTTTTCCAGTGTTCTTTGCTTCTCGACACACCGTTTTTCCAGTGTTTATCGTGTCAACGGGTCACAGAGCAACCACACCGTTTTTCCAGTGTTCTTTCCCACGTCCATTATTCACGGGCCCCCCCCACACCGTTTTTCCAGTGTTCTTTTCCACATCCATTATTCACGGACCCCCTCCCCAGATTTCGTCTGTTCTTCAAGCCATCCATTATTCATTGACCCCCACACCGTTTTTCCAGTGTTCTTTTCCACAATTCAGCTAATACAGCCTCTATAGAGGCAGACTCCGATCTACGCCCCGATTCCACCTGGTGATAGGGACACACCGTTTTTCCAGTGTTCTCAACGAATCCATTGTACTACCCACCTCTATGCCACGACCCATTCTCGTCGTGAGTGATTGATGTATCTCAACTGTCTCTCAGAACGTTCCACCAAGCACATGAAACGTGGGAAACAGTGGAAACTACTAAGTCGAGTGGGGTTGACGAATCTCGCATGACCGATTCCGTATTCGACTCGAAATCAGAAATCATCGAGAACGCGGAGGTGTTCGAGGAGGATTATACGCCGGACGAGATTCTCTGTCGGGACGAGATGATGAATGAGTACGTGAAGGTGCTCAGGCCCATCTACAAAGGTCGCCCTCCGAAGAACGCCTTTCTCTACGGTGACACGGGTGTCGGTAAGACGGCAGTGACTAAGCGGCTCACCGACCAGCTCATTTCAGACATCAAAGAGCAGAAGGACGACCACACTCTCGTCGCGAACGAATTCTCAATTGTAAGCGACACGGTTGTTCTCCCCCACGAGGTCACCGAAGACGACGACGTCGACCTCACCATCATCCAGTTAAACTGCCAGAATCTGCCAACGAAGAGCGACACCAATTCCTCCTATCAGGTCGCGATCGCGATGGTGAACGAGATGAGGCATCAGGAAGATAAGATCGCCACAACGGGATACGCCCCACAGGCGGTCTACAATATGCTCTATGAGGAGATCGACCGTGTTGGCGGGACGTTCCTCGTCATCCTTGACGAGGTTGACGCCATCGGTAGTGATGATACCATACTCTATGAGCTGCCCCGGTCCCGTTCAAATGGAGACATCCACAACGCCCGGATAGGCGTGATCGGGATCAGCAACGACTACACGTTTCGGAAAAACCTCTCTCCGAAGGTTCAGGACACGCTGTGCGAACGCGAAATCAGATTCCCGGCATACGAGGCCCAAGAGTTGGGGGATATTCTCGCGGCCAGATGTGAGGTGGGGCTTGTCGATGGATCGTATTCTGAAGAGAACCTCAGGCTAGCCTCTGCTTTAGCCCGTCGTGATTCCTCTGGGAGTGCCCGGAAAGCAATCGATATCATAAAACGAGCCGCCGAGATCGCCGAGGACGAAGGAGCGACAGAGCTCAAAGACACATACATTCGCGAGGCGCATGAAGACCTCCAGCAGGGCGACATGGTGTCTTCAATCACTCATCAGGACAACCACAAGCTGATCGCCCTCGGCGCACTAGCCGAAGCGGAACGTCTCGGTCAGACGCCGATCCGAACCAAAACATTCCACGAAGCGTATCAGAAATTCGCGGAAGGGACGAACACAGAGCCATTGACGCTGCGTGGGTTCCATAACCATCTAAGCCGGCTCAGCATGTTCGGGTTCGTTGAGGAGCTCACGAATAATGAGGGGAGGAAAGGGGGCCGGTATAATGAGTACCAGTTCTCTGAGGATCTGTCTAAAGAGACCGTGAAAGAGGCGTTTGACACGATGAACGACATCAACTGGGTCACGATTCGTATTAGACCAGGCGCGGAGGGGTAACCCTCCCCCTGCGGTTTTCCAGTGTTCTTCCTCGAGTTGACCGTACCACCGTCCAGTTCGGGGGCCGGTCACCCACACCCCCACACCGTTTTTCCAATGTTCTTCGCCGTATCGCGGTTTTCAGACGAGTTGAAGACACCCCGTCTCCTGTTATAAATAAGACGATCTTAAGGGAAATCTACGCAGACAATACCCGCTACGTCTGTCTATCTCTCTATTATTATATTGCCTATACAATAAAATATATAATATAGTTATTGAGTGAGTGGCATACAGTAGAAGACACCCTTTGTTTGAGAACACTGGAAAAACGGTGTGGGAGGGTAATCGATACGACAGTGCTTCTGTCCTTGTGAGATCGGGATCAGACCACCGTTCGCTTCGTTTGGAGTGTCCACCCGATATCGTGAGAACACTGGAAAAACGGTGTGGGAGGGTAACCGACTAATCGAGGATAGCACTCGAAATACGGTGTGTACGGTGAGACAAGAACACTGGAAAAACGGTGTGGGGGAGACAGAACCGCCAGAGTAGAACCGCGTGTCCCTACGCGAAGGCCGTCGGGCCGCTCATCGCGACCGTCTCTTCCTCGCCGTCGTCCAGCTCCGCGTACGCATCGCGGAAGTCGCACATCTCCACGGTCTCACGGCCGTTGCGGATCGCGTTCATCCCGGCTTCCGTACAGACAGCCCGAATCTCCGCGCCAGTGATGGAGCCGACAGCCGTGGCGAGTTCGCCCGTGTCGACATCGTCGTCGACGTTCATGTCTCGCGTGTGGATATCGAAGATGTCCTCGCGGCCTTCTTCGCCGGCAGCCGGAACCTCCATCAGCCGGTCGAACCGACCGGGACGGAGGATCGCGTCGTCGAGCATGTCGAGACGGTTCGTCGCGGCGATGATCCGGACATCACCGCGGTCATCGAACCCGTCCAACTCCGCGAGCAGCTGCATGAGCGTCCGCTGGACTTCCGCATCGCCCGACGTCTTCGAGTCCGTCCGCTTGGAGGCGATCGCGTCGATCTCGTCGATGAACAGCACCGACGGTCCGTTCTCTCGCGCAACCTCGAAGAGGTCGCGGACGAGTTTGGAGCCCTCGCCGATGAACTTGTGGACGAGTTCGGAGGCAGCCATCCGGATGAACGTCGCGTCGGTCTCGTTGGCGACCGCCTTCGCGAGCATCGTCTTCCCCGTCCCCGGCGGACCGTGGAGAAGCACGCCACTCGGCGGGTCGATCCCGACCGAGTCGAACACCTCCGGACTCTCCAACGGCATCTCGATGGTTTCGCGGACCTCTTCGATCTGGTCGTCGATACCGCCGATGTCCGTGTAGGACACACTCGGAGATTCCTCGACCTGCATCGCCTGTGCGCGGGCGTCGGTCTCTTTGTCCAACTTCCCAGTCACTGCGAGGTTGTTGTTCACCGTCACCCGGTCGCCGGCCTCGAGATCCTCCAGCATCTCCTCGGTCACGTCCGTGAGGGCTTCCTGGTTGTTCCCGTGCTGCTTGACAATCACCTCATCTTCGGTGAGTTCCTGAACCGTCGCGATGAACAGCGGCGACTTCTTGAGCTTCGTATTCTCGCGCGTCACTCGGTCGAGCTGCTGTTCGGCCCGGTTCTTCTCAGCGGCCGCGTCCAGGAGCTTGTTCTCCATCTCCCGGTTCTGGGTTTCTAGGACCTCGACGCGCTCGCGAAGGTCTTCGGCCGTCTCTTCTTCCGTGTGGTCGGGGCCTGGCATGTCGCTGCGGTCGGTGGTTTCTGTCATCACTCCGTCCTCAGATGGTATCTCCATAAGAAGGTGTTGGGGGTGACAACCGTCAACACGATTCTGACCAATCTAACTGGCCGACCAGAGCCACGTTGATATACATGGGTCAACTTACCTGCGGTATGGACCACACGCTACTCGACGGACACACGCCCCCGGAGAAAGGCGATCGCGTAAGAGTCCGCGTTCTCAGGTCTTCGAACGGCAATCTTGCTGTTGACCGACCGTTCAAGGATCGCCCGCTTCGGCTGACCGGCGTCGACGATGCGTTATCTATCCCGGACGCGCCGGGAACGTACGAGGTGCGTGGGACAGTTACTACTGCTGCCTTCGCCGATGCGAATGGACCCGACTACTTCGTCTTCGAGGAGTACGCAGTCGACCACGTCTCCGAGGACCTCCTCCAGCTACCATCTGAACACTCGGACACCACACCCGACAGTGGAGAGGTTTCGGGAGTCGACGTCGACGTCGAGGATGTTCTCCCAGGGGAGCTCACCGAAGAACAGGACACGTCGGACGGACTAAGCAGTGGGACGAAACGCCTCGGGGACAGTCTCAACGACCTCCTCATCGGCTCTCGGTAAGCCCTGTTCGGCTGATCCGGTGGTTCAGCCACCTCACCGGGTCATTTATGCTATCATGCGAAGAGAGCAGTAGTATGAGCGACGTGCCGTATTTCATTAGCGACTCTCGCGACCCTTCGCGTTCCTCTTGGAGCGACGATGAAGATTGGAATGCCGGCGAGAGCTCGAACCTCGACATCGGAAACGGCGAACTCATCGGGAGAGTTCCGGTGATCGAAACGAGCGAGGTTCCAGCAGACGGAATCTCTCATGCCTGGACAGACATCACTTATACTAGCTACGAAGGTGAGTGGTCTATCGAGGAGGCCGCACCGACGAGTAGTGAGTTCAGGATCGAAATGGAGGTCACACAGAATGGTGGCCACAATGGTGATGAGAGCGTAAAAGTCGAGATGGGCCTACGGATGAAGGATGCTGATGGCTTTACCACTGACACCCTCTCAACAAGTGTGACTTTCGGCGGCTCCACGTCAGCCGGGACCACAAAATCGACATCTGTTACAGGAACTGTAACCGCCGGGACCGACTGGGTGCTGTTCATCAAGGGCTACCACGCCCCGACGACACCGTTCGGCCCCAATGCGATGAATGCGGATGCGTCCGTCGCGCTTTATGACTAACTCCTCCCGTTTTGTGAGCGATCGACGGACCAACCAGAATGTCTCTTGGAGTGAAGAACTGGACTGGCAAGCTGGGGAGCGAACCAACGTGGAGATCGTCGACGGAGCTCTCGTGTCTCAGATGGACCCACCGGAGAGTGGAGTAGCGCGATGGAATTTCGAACAGGACCTCTCAGATTCGTGGGGGACAAACCACGGATCCGACTACACGAGTTCGGGCTACACCTCAGCCCCTACCGGGGGATACGCGAAAATCTTCAATGGGAGCACAGACCGCGTTGTAGTCCCGAACGCATCAGAGCTCCAGTTTACGAACTCGATCACGATCTCGACCTGGTCATATCTCAACGGCCGGGACGATGAAAATAGCCGCATCATCACGAAGCGGACTGACGGCCAAACAGTAGAGTCGTACGGGCTCGTCAAGGATCAATTCGTAGACGGCGACGACTCAATGGCGTTCCGGGTGTACATAGATGGGGAACACGCTACTCTGGACTCGCCCGAACCAATACCGCTCCGTGTCTGGACCCACTGGATAGGCACGTGGGATGGAACTATCCAGAGGCTCTTCAAAAATGGCGTCGAGGTAGGCTCACAGCCCTTGACTGGAACCATCGCAACGAACCCGGATGCTCTTGGAATTGGATGTCGGGGCGACGGGAATAACGACTGGTGGAACGGGTATATTGACGACCTTCGGCTGTATTCTAAGGGTATCACCGCAAGTGAGGCCTCGAATCTTTACACCACAGGTCGGATCAGCGGGTGACGACTCGGCAAAAATCGGATCCTCGATCCTCCGTTATCGGTACACGAGCCGTCCTTCGCGTTCCAGCATCGTCACAGCGGCAACCACCTGCTCGATTTCATCTTCATCATTCAGATCGGTGAACGTGTGTCGCGATAGCCCTTCCCTCCCGGAGATCTGGTGAATCCCGTCCAATTCATCTTCGCCGATTTCAGCGTAGGCGTCGAGTTGGACGCATTTCAGCACCTTCTCGGAGCCATCCGACATTTCGATCCTCTCGAAGCGAAGCGAGCCCGGTCGAGCCCGGCCAGAGACGATCCGATCGAGTCCATCTTTGTGAGCGACCAGGTACCCGCCCACGCGAGAGAACTCAAGGAGATCGTTCAGCGAGCCCCGTCCGGTAGCGTTGTCCACGGAAAGCGCCTCGGGATCGAGCGACGGTCCGGTTCCGTAATCGACCAGACCAACGACACCCTCGTCGAGCAGACCATCGATAACCTCCTCGGAAACATCGGGCGACACCCGGTTCGAAACTACCATAGCACCATCCTCAACAACACGACGGTCACGACCTGCGGCGGCGGATTCTTTCATGCCAACTACACGGTTGCCGAACCAATTGTTAAGTGTGGCGTTTATGGAGATTGTGTCGCTTCGGATGCGACAGCACCGTCTTGTCAATCATTACAACGTGGGACGCCCAACGATTGACAAGAGCCGTGCCGGGGAGTGCCCCGCTGCCATGTTGGGAACTCAACGTCCCACTATGAGTATCGCGACCACTGACTAGACGAGAAAATTCAGGACACAGCAAAAGGCAGGACTAGGGGGAACCGTTTCGCCGACTCAGTAGGCGTCACCAATTGCCCATCGAGACAGCATCTAGATCACCCCGTTACCGCCCGGCCACCTCCGGGGAGACGGCGGCCAGCTCACAACGACCAGAGCGTGGACTGGGAGACTCGGTAATCGCATTACTACGCCGGGTGTGGTTCTGTTGAGGCATTGTTGGCTTCACCGGCTTTCAGAGATTCTCCTCAGGCGAGGAGGCTACCGGCCCATGACGAGTGGGCCGGCCATGACAAACACAATGTTGCTATTCGACTCGAGGGGCCACCCGAACCAGTCTGGGGCAGGCCAGAGTGTCCGGCTAGGGTAACCACAACAACCGCTTCACATACCTTGATAATAAGTGTCGCGGTCAATCTGAGCGGAATTGCTATGTACTGCCCCGCAGGACTGGGCATATGACGAGCGCAGAAGCGGTGGTCGTGCTTGGGATTATTGATGGAGCGATCGGCACCATCACGCAGTCATGGTACCTCACCGCGATCGCGGTGGTCGCTATCCTCACTGTCGGTCTCTCGATCCTCAGTGGTTTGATCGACATCGCCGTGTATCTCACGATGCTGGGATTGGTTGCTCTAGTAGGACTGGGTGTTGTGAACTTCTTCGCCCCCGGTCTAATCCCCATCGTCGTGACTCCGGTGTTCCCGTTCGAGGCCAGCACCGCTGAGCCCATGATTCGCTTCACAGAATCAGCAGCGACCCCGCTCATCCCATCAGTCTAACGCAGAACCGCCGCAACATCGACCCTCTGTTATTCAGCAACTCCGAACGACAGTCCCGACTCGGATTCGTAGTCGTGAAGCTCGATATCGTCGAACGTGAGCTCATCGAGGGGAACATCGCGAACGGACACGCTCGGTCTCGACATCGGCGTCCGAGACAGCTGGGTGAGAAGCCCCGGCACGTGATCTAGTTGGTCGTCTCCCTCTGCTTCCTCCGGTGCGTTCTCTTCGACCCACTCGCGGACCTGGAGGTACCCGTCGGCTTTATCGACAGCCGCGAGGCGGTCTTGGAGAGCCTCGAGATTTTCATCGTACCACGCTCCGCGTTCGCCGGCCCCACAATAGACGTGGGCGTCGACGATCGTGTGGCCGAACTCGCCGACCTCGAAGCCGGTCCGCTGAGCGATGATCTTCAGGAGTAGCGCGTACGCCGCGATGTTGAACGGGATCCCCAGAGCGATATCCCCAGACCGCTGCGTGAGATGGAGGTTGAGTCGATCGCCCTGGACGTTGAAGACGAAGGTGTAGTGGCACGGCGGGAGCGTCGATACTGCCGCGTTCGACGGGTGCCACGCACTGACGACCAGTCGTCGAGAGTGCGGTGATTCCCGCAGCGTGTCCAGTACGTACTGAAGCTGATCGAAGGTCCGCACTGTCTCACCATCCTGCGTTTCGGTCGACACCCAGCGGTGGGCGTCATCGGGCCACGATTCACCCGGTAGTTGCTGTTCGAGCTCCGGGACAGGATACCGCCGCCAGAACCGACCGTACGCCGTGTCGAGTTTGCCGTCTTCATCTGCCCACTCATTCCAGATCCCGGTTTTCTCGCGAAGCTCTCTGATGTGGGCCTCGCCAGAGAGGTACCAGAGCAGCTCATGGATCATCGACCGCCATCGAAACCCATCCATCTTCTTCGTCGTGAGAAGTGGGAATCCCTCCTCGAGATCTATCTGGTAGCCAACGTTGAATCGGCTGATCGTATCGACACCCGTCCGATTCGGCTTGTACGTCCCACCGGCTAATGCCCGCTCAACAGCAGAGAGGTACTGTTTCATACTCTCTCTCACCCCCCCGTCTGTATGAAGTTATGGGGTCTCCACCCCTGAAACAGCCTTACCGCGTTCCAACTATTCGCCCGAACCATCTGACCGGTCTCTTTATGTCAGAGTACATATTCAGTAGGAGCATGAGGCGACGTCAGTACCTGACAACGGCAGTTGGCGCGATCGCAGTTACCGCCGGCTGTACCAGCAACGCCACTACTCAGGCCATCACCGCGGATGTTCGCGATCCCGATCCGAATCTGACCGAGGCTGGGCTCGCACCCGACCCAATTGATCTTCCCGAGCGCGAAGTCGATGAAAGCCAGTTCACCGACTACAACTCCGAAGGGACGGAGATTCAGCAAGTCCCGTTGGACGTCGCGTATTATTGGTATCACACCCGGAAGGCCCGATTTGTCGACGCCCGTACTGCCGAGCGGTACAACCAAGTCCACGTGAAAGGGGCGATAAGTAGCCCTGCCCCTGACGGAACGGCGGACGATCCCATGAACGACATCGGCGACCACGAGCGCATCGTGACCTACTGTATGTGCCCGCATTACCTCTCAGGCCTTCGGGCCGCCTCTCGACAGAACTCTGGCAACGCAGGCGCGTATGCGCTCTACACAGGCATCCGACCGTGGGTCGACAAAGGCTACCCCATTGGAGGCGTCGAAGCAGAGGAGCCGGTGCTTCCTGAAGAAGAAGACTACAGCAACGCCGACAAGTAACCACTCCACCCACGTCAGCGAAATACACGACCGCAGCTGACGCCCACTCAACACCCATGCAAGATACAATCGTTGTCATCGTCACCGCGTTCGTCGGTGCCATCGTCCTACTGATTGGAGCTGCTACTTCACAATTCGACCCGCGAGAGGACGAAGAGGAAGGCAGCAGTTCCGTCGAAATAGCGACGGGTGGAAGCGGCGGTCACAGTAGCCACCAAGGGATGAGCGACACGCTCAAAGCCGAGTACACATCCAACAGTGACGAAGCAGACATCCAAGTTGGGGTCACTGGCCCACTCGACCCCTCACACTCGAAGAAACGCCGGCAGAGCCAGAAGGTCATCCAGAACAACCCCAAGCAGTGTACTCACTGTGGCGCTCTCAACGGCAGCACTGGTGGCCCGTGTTGGAGTTGTGGGTCACGTCCTGAAGCGACGTTCTCGAGTGAGGGCATCGACGCGGTCAACAAGCACCTTCGCGAGACGCCCATCGACTCTTCGTATCTTGCCCGCGGCCCCTCAACAGAAGAACAGGAACGGCCGCGCTCACCAGGCTCGCTTGAAGACCTAGAGAAGGCCAAAGCGGAACGGGACGAACGGCGTAAGCAGGCGACCACCGAAGACGACGTCCGCCGCCAAAAGGAGATCCCGTTCTACTACAAATGGGCAGGATACGCGCTCGCGTGGGTCGACAAGTGGAAATCCATCATCGACACCCACGCTCGAAGTCTGATGATCGTCACATCATTCGCAACTTCGATTTGGGGGCTCAGCATCATCTACGGGGCGCTTACGTTCAACGGCACCGGAATGACCGCTCTCGTCATGGCCGTCCTTATCGCAATCGTCTCCGCGACGATCGGCGCACTCTGCTTTCTCGCACCTGGGAAGGTCAAAACCGTCCTGCTCGGGTACCCGTTCGCTCTCAACGTGATCCTTCTGCCGCCCGTCGTCATCGCGGTCTATGACCCACGCCTGAACGTGATCCTCGAACAGAGCGTGCTATTCGCCGAATATCTGCTCACGAACTATGCGACAATCCTCGGCCTCGAGACGTGGCTCCGTTCGACGTTCACGCTTGAAGGCATCAATCACCTCTTCATGTGGTTCTCGATCTCTTTCCCGCTGGGCTGGCTCCTTGGAGGAACAGTCTACGCCGGCAAAACCACGGTCCCGTACACCGTGGAGTTAGCACAGAATATCGCGCGTGAAGCCCGGCGAACACGGACAGCCACTCCGCAACCACCGACAGAGGAAGAACCACCGGAGATACCAGACTCCAAGTGACTGACGGACCCCGAGATGACATACATTCATACACCAATTTTCTTCCAAACCGTTGAACTATCTACCATCTGTACGCTTCTTCTTCCAAACTGTTGAACATTACCGCCGATTTTTCAAATAATCGCCCGTTAGATTCATATTAGCTGGCTTTGAGTGTTCGAGTATGCGATTGCCAAGTGGAGGAGCCTCACGTATAGGTGTAGCCGCCATGCTGTTTTCCATGGTCCTAATCGGTGCTGGAGGGGCTGTTGGGATGGTTGCTGCGGACGACTGCCGACTCACAAGCCCTGAGCAACTGTCTGAATGCGAGAACCCCGGCGATAGTGTCGGCGACCTCCTGTTCTCCGATGTGCTCGACAACATCTTCGACTTCGCGAAAGCCACGCTTCAGTACGCTGGCTTCGTGGCCGTCTTCGCAGGTGTGACGCTCTGGTTCTCGACCGGGAAGAACTCTGATCGCGGCTCAGTGGGTGTCTGGCTGACCGTCGGTGGTCTGGCCATGATCGTCTTCTACTTCGGGTTCTCGTCCCTCGTCGGACTGGCTCGATACGTCGCAGAAGGCAACTGAATCGCCACTGACCAACCTTCGCGTTCTCCCTCCGTGAGCTTTCGCTATCTCTCCCGACACACGGGGTAGTCTGACCGGGACCATTATAGCCATTCAACGAGAGCCGTCATCTATGCCGCAAGACCCCGTTAGCAACCGAGAGTACGAGGATTCCTTAGAGGGATTCAAACTCTGGGCAGACACCGAGCTCCCGCATGGACTCCCGTTCCTGTACGCAGGCGTTGGCTTCGTCACCATCGGACTGGTCTTTTCGATCGCCGCCGTAGTCGGAACCTGGCTCACCGGGCTTTCGATACCCAGCTGGGGGTGGGCCGCCATTCCCATCCTCAGTCTGTTCTGGGCGCATGGCGGATGGATCCACGGCCAGGACGCCCGCGACGATCTCGACACCGATGCCTCATCGTTGGAGTACCGCTACTGAGCCCAAAAGGCCAAACAGTTAACAGACAGCCCCTTCTCCGACTCAGTATGTACCCGACACACGAAAATCAGGTTGAAGCGACCCCATGGCGTCGGAGCCGGCTTCAAGGGTACCTCCTGCTCTCGGGCATCGGAATGTTGTACTTCACGTGGTTAGCTACCACCGAGTTCGTTGAAACGGGCGAACTCACAACCACGTTCCTGAGCCACATTGCCGTCGCGTTCTTGTGGGTACTCCATGCGCGACTCCAATACTGGGTCACTCAGGTCGCCATCAGGAACGAACTCCACACTGCGCGAATGAAACAGCGCCTTGACGAGCTCGAAACAACCGAAGACTCTGGAGCGTAACCTCGCCTTAGCCGCCAGCTCCCGACAAATCTGACAACAACACCTATCACCCCCCACGCAGACTCCTATACATGACCCCGAGTGCCAGCGTCGACGACGACAGTCCCGACGATCCAGAAGAACCCGATTTCTACATCGGCAACGAAGAGACAGCCACGCCCCCAGCACGAGAGACCAGCCGCCTCTCTGACGTGCTGACCCACGTCCAGACAGGCGACGTCGTCGAGATCACGTTCGGAACCGCTGAACAGATCGACTCCGTAGAGTGCCGCGTCGAGGCCCGCCGCGGGGAAAACGACCGCCGAACCCCCGACATCGACTGGGACTACACACTCGAGCTCGTTGAGCGAACAGCCGGCGATGCGACCTACATGTACCGCACCGGAATCGGTGACCCCACCCGTGAACCGTGGCAGGTCCGAAGCTACCTCTACTACTCGAAACTCCAGATACTGGACGACGAAAGCGAGTGGGGCCGTGGCTGGGTTGTCGACGCCCGCGTTGTCAACTCCCCCGAGCCCGTCTCCGAGTAACGCCACCGCCTCTTCGGGCCGATAACTATGCACTTCCAGCCTGTTTTATACCTCTTGTCTAGATTGACAAAATGCCCTAATCGCTATAGTTATAGACTCTCCTGTTGATATGAAATTGATGGCGCAAGAACTCCCCACACAAAGTGGGATTGAATCAGAAATTGAGGAGCACGTTTCCCGCCTCCCGAGCACCACCGAGGATCATCTCCCACCCGCATTCAGGCTGTGTAAATTCCAACACGTCGGGACGGTCTGGGGAACTGTTATTCTGTACTACTTCGAGCCAGCTGAACACAGATTCCAGGTCCAAGTGTCTGTTAATGAACCATTCCATGGTTCAAAAGGGATTACTACGGACGACCTCTCTGTAGCTGTGGCGCAATTACTGGAATTCAAGGACGAATTCCTTCCCCCCAACCCTAGCTTCACAATCGGCCAAGATATTGAGCCTGAGATTACTTGGTGGGATTAGACCACTCTCTGAAGATAACCCCCGTCAATAACCGGGGTGAAAAGCACCGCTGAGATTATTTATAGCCCCCGAGGAGCCCTGAAGGGTCTGAGATTAGCTGTAGAGAGATTTCAGATCCAGTGAGTGATTCAATAATGTCTCAGAGTCAGTCCAACAGTAACTCCGGGTTCGGCCAGACGGTCAGCGCGACTACCAGCGTTCCCGTGACCGATCTGCTCGAACAGGAAGGCACCGTCCCGTTCCTCGGCGTGAACGAAGCCGCACAGGCCACGTATCCAGACGCCGTCTCAACGGCAGGCCGGCGCTACGTCTCCAGTGGCACCCAGACGTTCAAAGACGCACTCGAGGTCCTCCCCCACGCAGGCGAAGGCGAGTTGTGGGCCGACAACGAGTTCGTCTCCGAGGCCGAGGACGGGTCGGGCGTCACCGTCGACGTCGACGCGCTCACCGACGTTCACGGGCTCGATTTGAGCGAGTTGGCGAGTGCGACCGGTCGGACGGTCGACCAACTGGTCGCGAACGCCAAGCCGGAATCACAGATCAAGGTCAGTACGCACAAGGACATCGTCGATCGGCGTCGACTCGCGCTCCGGACGCTCGGGTACGATGTCAAGTTCCGCTGGCAGATCGCCTCTCGTCGATACAACCCCGGTAACATGCGGTCGTTTTTCAAGCGGAAGATCGCCGCCTGCGAGAAACACGGCGCAACGGACGCTTTCGGATGGATTCGCCATTACGACTGGGGTGGCTCAGTCACGATTACGACCATCTACCCATCCAAGGCCTACGAGATCGGGACGCCCGATGAGACCGACATCGACTTCGAGAACAACGAACTGACCCTCGCGACCGCCGACGCCGACGCCAACACGACGCCGAGTGAAGATTCGGTGACCATCTACTACGGCGACCGGATGGGCTACGACTTCCGTGGGCATCAGAAGTTGTGGGTAAAGCCCGTGATCTTCATTCCCTCGGTAGGGACGATGATCCCACTGCCGTACGCAGGGACGGACCTCAGTCGCAAGCACACGGGTGATTTGATGGCCGACGCGATCGACTGGCACGAGACGATTCTTTCCAAGATCGACTCGCTGTGTGCGGACATCAACAAGGAGATCACTCGGGCTCGGGCCGTCGCGATGGACTTCGAGGAGCTGCCCTTTTCGATCACGGAGTTCTACCAGTATCTCGGCATCCAAAACGAGACGTACGCCGAGAAGGCCGCCGACCGCGCGACCGCGCTTGCGGACCCGCCGAAACGCCCCACGCTGTGGAATCTCCAACTCTCGCTCAAACTCGCCATCCTCGACAACTACAGCGGCTCGAAGGCCGGGGCGACCTACCAGGAGTACCAAGAGCTCGCCGGAGAGATTCTGCGTCACCCAGCAACCCAGATCACGCTCGCGAAAGAGCAACACCAGCTCGAAAGCGACACCGACGACACCGAGACGCTCGACGCCGCCCAGCAGACGCTCGGCGAATCCCTCCAAGACGTGATGGACTTGACGGGCGTCACCGAAAACCGCCTGAACCCCACCGAGGCACAGAAGATCGAACAGCGCGTCCAGCAGCGCCTTCCGAGCGCCGACAGCGGCGCGACGGGTGACTGATAATGTCCACGACAGACACCACTTCTCCCGACGCCGTGCCCACCGAGGAGGTCGTTGCCCACTTCGCGAATCGGCTCATCCGAGAGCGCGGCGGCCCCATCTCGACCGACGACCTCGTCTACTCCGTCGAGAACGCAACCTCGATCAACCGCGACACCGTCGCGAGTCTGCTCAAGGACGCCGACACGTCTCGCTTCGAGACCGACCGGGACTCCGGCGGAGAACTGCTGATCACACGAGCGACGACGACTGCCCCGGAGCCGGCCGCCGTCACCGCCCACTTCGGCGCACTCAACCAGGTGACCAACGACCTCACTGCCATCGAAGCGGTTGATGACGATGTAGAGGCGCTGTTGAACGACGCCGGCTACCGCTCGTTCCGCGACCTGACCGAAGCAGATGCCGCCGCCCTCCGTGAAACCCTCAACAACGATCTCGAAACGGATCTGGACGCGGCCGACCTCTCCACCATCCCCGGTCTCACCAACTCCGACGTCGAGGCGTTGGCGAACTCGGGGATCCAGACCGATCAAGAACTCATCGATGCTTCCCCTGAGCAGGTCGTTGAGCAGGCCGACCGAGCCACGCTGACAACCGCGAAGATCAACCGTGCTCAGTCCGCGCTCGAAGACGCCTCCCGTACGTTCACGCCGGGAGAAGTGAACCAGATCGTTGGGCAGGCGTACATGAACCTCCCTGTCGGTGGGGAACTGGCCGCCGAGCAACTCCAGCGTCACCACGACCGCGTGGCCACACTCGGGCGGGCCGGCGCGGTCGTCTCCACCGTGGCCGAAGAAACCGCCACGGTCGGTCGCCCGCTCATCGACGTGCGTGACGACTTGAGCGTCGATGACGACGGCGGTGTGTACGTCTCGGATACGGGCCACAACGCTGACTCACCGGTCAACACGGGACTGACCGTCCTCGAAGACGTTGGCTACGGCATGGTCCCCAAAGCGGCGAACGAGCCGGACGCCGGCCACTCCGCGCTCCCCGTCGACGATGATGGGGAGGTGATCGCCCCGTCGATCCCACTTGAACGTGACCTCCAGATGCCCATCGACGAGCTGCTCGCGAAGAAACTCGCCCGGAACGTCCCTGTTCGGATTGTCGGGCCGCGTGGCAGCGGGAAGAACTACCTCACGAAGTACATTTGCCACAAGACGAACCGAGGCTACCGCTCGCTCGACGTCGACAAAGCGACGATGCCACAGGACCTGTTCGGGCCGATTTCTCCCAACGAAGACGGGAAGCTCGAACCGAAGAACGCGGACGTGAAGCAGGGTCTCCTCAACGGCGACGTCATCGTGATCAACGAGTTCCCCGTCATGCAGAGTGGAGCGGCAATGGCGCTCCACCAGCTGCTCAACGAGAACAAGATCGTCATCAAGTCGCACGGACAGACCATCGACCCGCATCCTGAAGCGCGGATCGTCGTGACCATGAACCCGCCAACGCGCGAATACCGCGACTCCGAGCCGATGAACTCGGCCACTCGCGGCCGCTTCCGTGGGTTTTGGCAGGGCTATCCCGACACCGTCGACGCCGAAGTCGAAACCTTGGATAAGCAGTTGAACTCGCCGAGGCCTGTCGTCGACGAGGACACCCTCGAGAAAATCGTCGAGTTCGCCCACCGGACGCGCAAAGACGAATTCACCAACTGGCCGACGCTCTCAACGCGGAATCTGACAATCGTGATCGAGCATATCGCAGACGGAGCTTCCCCGCAGGCCGCTCTCAAGAACGTCCTCCGGATGGTCGCCGAACCGAACCAGCGGCCCGAAGACGCCCACGAAGCACTCCGCGGGATATTCTAGTGTTGTCGTACAGTCCCGTGAAAGCGGTGTAGTTCAGAAGGGTGCTAGTGGCTCCGTGTTGCCGATCACCCCCGGTCGGTTTGTGAAACACCAACCGTCGGCCCCTCCGATCGTAGAAGAGTAGGAAATACCACTTCCCACCCGAGACGCCCACACAGCAGAACCGTCTACAGCGTTCACAGCATGGAGATTTTGATCAAAACCTCCGATATACACTGTCCCATCCACCACAGCTGGCGACGATTTCACCGGATCCTCCGTTGCGTATCTCCACTGTTCACTCCCAGTGACTGAATCGACAGCGTACAGGTTCCCGTCGTTACTCCCGACAAACACGGTTCCATTCACCACCGCTGGCGAGGAGTACACAACACCACCCGTCGAAAAAGCCCACTCTCTACTCCCATCCGAAGCGTCAACCGCATGGAGTCTGTCGTCCATACTTCCGACATACACGCTCCCATCTGCCACCGCAACCGACGAAAAGATACCACCGCCCGTCCCGTATGTCCACTCTTCGACTCCGTCGGCAACCCGAATAGCCCCAAGAGTCCCATTGTAGGTCCCGACATAAACCATGCCGTCAACGACTGCTGGGAGCGAGTATATTGATCCTCCAATCGTGTGCGTCCACTTTCCAGTCCCGTCATCCGCGTGTATCGCATGAATCTCCCCACCGTGATCTCCGATATAGACAACTCCGTCAACAACCGCCGGGGACGACTTGACAATATTCCCCGTAGAATATGTCCACAGCACACTCCCATCCGCGGCAGAAACAGCATGGAGCTTACCGTCGTTACTCCCAACGTAGACCGTGCCACCAACAACAGCTGGCGACGATTGAATACTCCCGCCCGCTGAATACAGCCACTTCCTTGTTCCTTCAAGAGCATCGATAGCGTACAGATTCCCATCTTGTCTCCCAACAAACACCGTCTCATTAACTACAGCCGGTGAAGTGAATTCATCGTTCCCAACCGAATACGTCCACATCTCACCCCCATCTGTGGCACTAACAGCGTAGAGCCCACTACGCCCCCCGATAACCCGGTGATTACGTACAAATTCAGAGACTCCACCGTTTTGTACCGGAGGGCGACCCACTAACCCGCCAGCCGTTACTTCTACGTTTTCAGCAGTCCCCGCCGCCCAGTCCGAACCATCGGACCACGACGCCGCTCCGCGGGCACGCCGATCGCTGGTAAACCGACTCGATCCGTCTGTCATAGCTCTTCAGTCTCTATCAACAATAATATGTATTCCGGTGAGATATGCTGGAGGATTTCTGGGCAGTTTCACAACGGCGAGAACGCCACCGACAACACACGACCACCCGATTCAGTCAACGTCTGCTCCAGTCCCCACCCCGAGGTATTGTGGACGTACACGTTGCGGTCGTTTGATCCATACGCAAGAGACCCGCTGTCCGGCGAAAAAGCCACCGAATACAAGGTCTGCCGAGCTTCAGTCAGCGTCTGTTCAAGCTCCCAATCCACCGTGCTATGGACGTACACGTTAGCGTCGGACCCACCATACGCGAGAGAACCACCATCTGGCGCGAACGCCACCGACCGAACGTCGGTCCCCGATTCAGTCAGCGTCTGTTCGAGCTCCCCATCCGAGGTATTGTGGACGTACACGTTGTCGTCGTACCCACCACACGCGAGGGACTCGCCGTCGGACGAAAACGCCACCGACGACACAATCGATCTCGCTTCAGTCAGCGTCTGTTCGAGTGCCCACTCCAAGGTATTGTAAATATAGACATTCCCCTCGCCAGATCCATACGCGAGGTAACCACTGTCGGGCGAGAACGCCACCGAAAACACGTTGCTACCCGATTCAGTTAGTGTCTCTTCAAGCGCCCAATCCGAAGTATTGTGGACGTACACGTTGCCGTCGAACCCACCATACGCGAGAGATCCAGCATCTGGCGCGAACGTCACCGACCGCACGGCACTCCCCGCTTCAGTCAGCGTCTGTTTGAGTGTCCACTCCGAGGTATCGTAAATATAGACATTGTCGTCACCAGATCCATACGCGAGGTAACCACCGTCGGGCGAGAACGCCACCGAATACACGTCGCCCACTTCGCTCAGCGCCCGTTCGCGTGTCCAATCCACCGTGTTATGGAAGTACACATTGCTGTCTCGCGACCCATACGCGAGTTGATCAGACACTCCACTCACGCTTCGAGAGACCAACTCACCGTTAACCACCGCAACATTTTCAGCAGTCCCCGCCGCCCAGTCCGAACCATCGGACCACGACGCCGCTCCGCGGGCACGCCGATCGCTGGTAAACCGACTCGATCCGTCTGACATATTCGATTCTTCTCACAACAACCCAATAGCTATTCCGGTCATTGGACCCACTAACCCGACCACTTGAATATCACTGTCAATAATCAGGCGCGAACACTCATGCCACCCCCCGAATGTACCTAAACATGGCAAACGCAGCGACTAACACACGTTCGAAATCAAATAGCCGTGGATTCTCTATCCGGGAAGTTCTCCAGTACATCCCCGACGGCTCGTCGATGCCGTCCGAGATGTGGAGCTCACGTCACCGTGGGATTCTGCTTCTAATCGTCGCACAGGTTCCGCTGCTTGTCGCCCTCGGGCTCTTCGAGGGGACGATGCCGCTCACTGGCGCGGAGATTCCGGCCCTCATGCCGATGATGATGGCGGCGTTCGTGACGATCATCCTCGGGGCTGCCGCGCTCGCAAGTTGGTCGCGATTCGACCGACGTACCCGCACTGTGCTTGCGGCGTTCAGCGCGATGACCGTCTCGATGTCGCTCGTGAAACTCTCGGGCGGCTACATCGAGGCCCACTTCCACTTTTTCGTCTTCATCGCTGTTCTCGCGCTGTATGAAGACTGGCTCCCGTTCGCGGTCGGGATGACCTACGTGGCGATTGGCCACGGTGTGTTCAGCCTGATAGACTCCAGTCTCGTCTACAACCACTCCGCGGCGATCGCCAACCCCGTCGTTTGGGGCGGCATCCACGCCGTCTTTATCATCGGACTTGCGGCCGCGCTGATGACCAACTGGTACTCAATCGAGAAGTCCCGTGAAGAGGCAGACGCCAAGCTGGACCAAGTGGCGGCCCAGCAAGAGCAGATCCAGAACGTCGAAGAAGCGAAAGCCGAAGTCGAAGCACAGAGGGAGGAAGTCGAGGAGCTCAATGCTCACCTCGTAGAGAAAGCCGACCGCTTCAGCACGCTAATGAACCGAGCGGCCAACGGCGATCTCACGGTGCGGACAAACCCCGAAAGCGACAGTGCCGCGATGGAACAGATTGGAGAGTCCTTCAACGGGATGATGAACGAGATCGAGGCGACGATAACCGATGTCCAGTCGTTCGCCGACACCGTCTCCGACGCAAGCGGCGAGACGGGCATCAGTGTCGAACAGGCAAAACGGCGCAGCGAGGAACTCGACGACTCCATCGGCGTCATCGACGACGGCGCAGACCAACAGCGCGAGATGCTCGGTCAGGTCTCCCAGGAGATGAGCACGTTATCCGCAACGATCGAAGAAGTGGCGTCCTCCGCAGACTCCGTCGCACAGGCCGCCAACGAGACGGCATCGGTCGCCGAAGAGGGAGAGGAGACGGCCAAGACCGCGATCGGCACCGTATCGGAGTCGCAAGAGGCAATCCAGTCGACCGCCCAGACAGTGGACAACCTCGACGACCGGATGAAGAACATCGGCGAGATCGTGGACCTAATCAGCGACATCGCAGAGCAGACCAACCTGCTCGCGTTGAACGCCAACATCGAAGCCGCTCGCGCGACTGGATCGAACGGCTCGGGCGAGGGCTTCGCTGTCGTCGCAAACGAGGTGAAACAACTCTCCGAGGAGACACAGGACGCGGCTCAGGATATCGAGGCGCTGATCGAAGAAACCCAAGAGCGGACGACCGCCACCGTGAGCGAAGTTCGCGACGTCGAGGCGAACATGGAGCGGAGTGCCGCCGCCGTCCGAGACGCCGTTGAAGCGTTCGAGCAGGTGGCCGACAACGCCGTCGAGACGAACTCCGGCATCCAAGAGATCAGCACCGCGGCGGACGAACAGGCCGCCAGTACCGAAGAAACGGTCTCGATGGCTGAGGAGGTCTCGACTATCAGCAGGAAGACGGCCGGCGAGGCCGACGACGCAGCGACGGCGGCCAACCAGCAGGTCGCCGCGATGGAGAACGCGACCTCGGCGACCGACACGCTCTCCGAACAGGCGAGCCAGCTCCAGAACCTGCTCAGCGGCTTCTCCGTGGGAACGGCAACACCGTCCACGTCAGCCACCGCTGGGGATGTGGCTGTCGGCGACGGTGGCCACCCGTCGCGGTAACGACTTCGCGTCTGCGGTTCTTTTTCGAGTACCGGATCCACGAACAGCCGCAGAACGCACCCCTCGCCGTCGACACACAGTGTATTATAGTTTTGGACGAGTGAAATGGGATTGTATTGGAGAGTCCATTCATACACCCCGCGGGTGTAGACAGAGAGCATGGACACCCACGACGTGGAAAACATCGGACCAGACGACGAACTGTATATCGACGGGAGGGAGGCAACAGTAGACTGGGCGCTCGGCGGTGAATTCTGTGTCACCTACGAAACTGGGGGCTCAAGGACGATCAGCAGTGATGAGGCCCACAACCTGATCAAAGAAGAGGATCTCAACCGCGAGGGGCGCATCGCCAAGTTCGTACCGTATTTGGGCATGAGATGCCACGATCTTGGCAAGACCACGAGCGAAGAAATCGAAGAACCGATGGTGGCCATTCACAACAAATTCCATGGTGCCGAATGTGTGTTCAACGCCACCGCGATGAAGCGGGGGCATCTCCACCAATACCAACATGCGAATCTGTTGGTCTCCGACCAGCCGTACGTATTCGCCATTTCTCCAGTGGTTAAGAGCGAAACTCACTCTGGCTCAGTCGAATTCAACTACCGCAGTCTCGACATCTCGAATCTGGCGTATGAACTCAAGTTGACCAAGTTCTTTAAGAGAGACGGCATGGGCACCCACAGGTGGGTGCCAACTCAGTGGGACGAGATGAACGAGATGTTCATCATTGACGTCTCGATGCTCTGTGAAGATATCATCGTCGACCGCAAGACCAATCGGAAGTAGGAGGTTGGAAGGCCACAGAACGTGCCCCAGCCATCTATATAAGCCGTAATAAGTCTTTGTACGAATCGACAGATGGCGATTTGGAGAATCCGTTAATGCACCACCGAGCGAAGTTGCTACTGTTCAAAATGGGTATCAACGACATCAAAAACATCAGTCCGGGCGATGAACTGATCATCGACGGGAAAAAGGCGGTTGTAGAGTCACCGATCGGTACCGAATTCACTGTCGCCTACCCGAATGGAGGCACAAAGACGTTCAGCACATCCAAAATCCATCATCTGGTCAAAGAAGAAGACCTCGACCACAACCACCATGTCGCGACGTTCGTGCCATATTTCGCCAAGTCGAGCTACGATATTGGGGACGCCACAGGCGAAGAGTTCGAAGAGCCGATGGTGGATATTCGTGATGCCGGCCATCGGATCAAATGTGTGTTCAACTCCGCAGCGGAGGTGCGGGGACGTCTCGGCCAATACCAACATGCGAACCTGTACGTGTCGAACCAGCCATACGTATTCGCTATCTCACCAGTGACAGAGAGCGAAACACACACTGGCACGGTCGAATTGAACCGCCGCTCCGTGGACATCTCGAAGTTGGCGGATTCCCTCGGGTTCAAGACGTTCTACTGGAAGGAGGGCATGGGCAACCACAGGTGGCTGCCAACTCAGTGGGACGAGATGAACGAAATGTTCACCGTGGATGCTTCGTGCCTCACGAGAGATCCCGTCATCGACCGCAAGACCAACCGAGAATAGGCAGTTGAGGAACTGTTGAAAAAGGCCGTTAACCGGTAGGTAGCCTGTTTGTATCTCTCGACTGGTAGTAGAAGAGTCTCTAGAGGTGTCAATAGAATTCAATGAGTCAATCTCAACATTCCCGGACAAGCAATCTAGCATCGACGCTAACACCCCCCAAGCCGAAACAGACACGCTGTTCGGGGAGTCGCACCACCCACCTCCGCGAGTTTGTCCACGGGCTGCTTCCGGCGCACATCACTTCTCGTGTGGAAGTTCGGGTCACCGAGAACGTCGCCACGGCGGCCGTGGTCCCAGCATCCGCGGAGGCACTCGTCGACGGCGAGCAGACGGAGTTCTCCCCAAGCGAGGCCAGCAACCTTGTCGAAAGCGTCAACGCCGACTACCTCGTCCTCGTCACGGGGAGGGCCGCTCCACTCGAGTCCGTCTGTCTCAACGACCAGCTCACTGCCGACAGCGCGTATCAGTTCGGTCTCACAATCCACGAGACGCTCCACATCCTGAAGACAGCCTTTGGGGCGCTCCAGTCACTGACGGAGGATCGAGTCGAGCCTGCCCACCGCGAGTTCGTCCACGAGCTGATCAACATCACCGAGGACGGCGCGATCGAAAACGAAGCGATGACGGGAGATGACTTCTCTCAGCGGTCGGCCAATCGGCTCACGCTAATCAACGAGGCGCTCACGCAGAAACCGGACGAGTACCCCGAAGACCACGAGTTCTCCTTTGGAGATGCCCTCCTCAAGGCCCTCCACGACCGGCTTATCTACGACTCAGGCGTCACGGACCTCCTGTTGGACGAGACGGACACCCAGTTCACATTCGCGACCGACGCCGACCGCAAGGCCTTCACCGAGATCGACGCAGCCATCGACCAACTCGCCACAGACATCCTCTCGTTGCGGTCCGACGCGACCGTCGCCATCCACCACCACGATAAGGCGGCCTCGATCAAGCGGATTAAGCGGACGATTCGATTCTGGAACGAGGACCTCAAACCGCTGCTTGCCGACCAGGACGACCCAGAGGGGGACGCCGACGCCAACGACTCCGACGAAGCCGGCGAGCCCGAATCCCAACAGTCCGGTGGAGACGGCGACACAGAGACCGCCCCCGAAGACGGCTCCGACGGTGGCCCCTCGCTCGAAACGACCGAGAGCGGGGACAGCCGGCAGTCTGTCGACCAGTATCCGACCATCGGCGACGAACCGGATCCGGACGGCGTCGACGAAGGGGACGAAGACTCGACCGACACTTCAGACGGGACCGACGCGACCGACACCACTGACGACACCGGCACGACCGACACTTCAGACGACACCGACGACCCCGCAGGTGAGTCGCCGGCTTCAGAGCCCGCCGAGACGACGGGAGAGGACACCCCCACCGACGACGAGACAGACACTCCGGACACACCCGAACAGACCACTAGCGGACAAGCATCGCTCACGGACTTCGGACAGGACGACGATGGAGACGACGGGGAGACAACTCCGGACACCGACACCGGGGGTGACACCGGCCCCACGGCCTCGCGAGACGAGCCGGCGGCCCCCGACACGGCCGCTGGGGCACCCGAAGTGGAAACCGCACAGGAGGCAACTGCGCCCGATACAGACACCACCAGCAACCAGCCCCCAACCGAGGAGGAGGGACAGGACTCCCCGGAGGTCCCCTCACCGGTTCACGAGCCAGAATCACTCTCCTCAGCCGACTTCGAAAGCGATCGCCAACAGGCCGCCGAGACCGCAGCTGACGCCACCGTAGATGAAACCGCGCTCGAACGCGACCTCGAAGCTATCGACGACCAGCTCGCCGTTGAGGGCGCTGGGCAGTTCGCCGCCGTTGAGGACCTCGACATCCTCCCCGAACCGGATCCTCGGGATGTACCCGACATCGACTGGGCGACGATCGAGGGGTCTGCGGCACTCGTGGGCGGCACGCTCGCAAAGGAACTCCGCTTGGATCAACAAACGAACCACCGTGACGGCCTCTCATCGGGCTCCACGATCAATGTGAAGACAGCCTACCGACTGGGGTATGGCGACCCGCGGACGTTCACCGAAACCCTCCCCGGCGATGAGAAGGACTACTTCTTAGTGCTGATCCTCGACCGCTCGGCGTCGATGGGGCCGAGCTACTACGACGACGAGGCGGAAAGCAAGATCTCCGTCGCGACCAACGGCGTCGCTCGCTTCGCGCTTGCGTGTGAGTCCTTGGATATCGACGTCGCCATCATCGACTTCTACCGCGACGATGTTCGCCTCGTGAAGCCACCAGCCGTCGAAACGGAGTTCGCCAGCGAACAGATCCTCTCAACAGAGACCGGCGGAAAGACGCCACTCGCGGAGGCACTTTCGTTGGCGCGGACGCTGGCCGATTCGAGCCCGCGTGAGTCGCTAATCATCTCGATGACCGACGACAAGCCATCGGACATCGACGCCGTCGCTAGCGAGATTGCGGCTTCATACGACCCGGTTTGCTCACTGACGATCGCGACCGACTGTAAGCCGGGGCACCCACCGGAACAAGCTGAAACGCTACTCAGAGAATACGATCAGACGACAACAGTGTACGACCCGTCACAACTCGAAAGCCGACTCGACGAGCTCGCAAGTCTCCTGTCGGTGTATTAATCGAAACCAGTCGACCCGACGACACCGAACCCACTGTAGCCGTCCACGTCGAGGACGTAATCGAACAGATAGGTGATCATCGAGAGCGTCTGTTCGTCGTGTGAGTCCGGGTCGATGGTGAAGACGCCGACCGAGTCCGTTGCCTGAATACAACCGACCATTGTCTGGAGGAACCGGAACAGGACCTCGATGTCTGCGTACATGGTCATTGGACAGATCGAATCCAGAACGAGTCGGACTCGCTCGTACCCACGGTTGTTCATCGACTCGATCATCTTCGTGACTTCCACGCCGACGCCAGTCAGGTCGCCGGGGCCGCCCACCTGGACGACAGATGCTTCTCGCACTGAGTACGGTGTGGGGCTCGGCATACAATCGATGATGCCGAGAGGCGGGTGGATGTCGGTTCCCTCTAATCGCGAGTGGTACCGCTGGGCGACGTTCTTCCCGACTTCGTTGGTCGTAACCACAACTGACGGGTCGGCCAGCATACCGTTATCCGACTTGAGGAGATCTATGACGAAATCTCTCCGTTCGGGGTCTGAAGGGCCTTTGACCAGAATCGACTTTCCTTTCTCTACTTCATCCACCGGGAGTTCCCGCCCAAACGTATACCCGTTAATGGCGGACCTCTGTATTTGACTTGACATGGCTCGTGCGTCTCGTGGTGAAAATCTACACAGCACCCCTAATTAAATCCACCGGGGGGTGGGGGGAGCTAGAATTCGGCTGTTTATAGCCTCCATAGGGGAGTGAGAGGAATTTGGATTAGAGCCCATGAGCACCATAGCCCACACTACCGCCACCGAGGAAAGCCACCCGAACACGCTTCTCTCGTACTGGTCAGACACGACCGAGGGGTCAACGTTTCAAAGCGAGAAGCTCCGCTGGTGGACTGAATCACATCTCCAAGACGCAGAGCACATCCTGAACCCGTGTGCCGGCGTTGCGAGATTAGACGTACCGGGTGACGTCCTACGTCTTGACATCAATGAAGACGCAGACGCCGACCTCCACATCGACTTTCGGACCATCGAAGACCACGTAGAACCAGAGACCTACGACGCGATCGTCTACGACCCGCCCTACACGTGGGGACAGGCGGTGAAGAAGTACGATCTGGATTTAGCCCGCGACGAGTTCTATTTCTATGACGACGAAGTGATGGAGATGTTCAATCGAATCCTGAAGCCCGGCGGGATCATCATCCAGTTCGGATACTCGACGTCGGTGATGCCCCTCTCGCTCGGCTATGAGACCGAGGCTGTTGCTCTGTTCAACAAGCTGGGCGCGCAAAACGACTACCTCGCGACGGTGGCCCGGAAGCCGACCACCCCAGGGCAGTCCCCCTCAGCCACTACCGTCAGTCAATCCGTCGTCCCAAACGCTGGCGCAGAGAACATCCGCGGGTCGAACATCTCCAAGGGCGGAAACGGCGGTGAAAACATCCAGATGGAATACCGCCACTCCCTCAGCAACGGCTCACTCAACAAGGCGCTCAAACCGTCCATCACATCGTGGCTCGATGATGACGATCGCGTTCTCCATATCTACCAGGACACCCCGCGGTTCTCGCTCGATGAGTACACCTGTACCACCTGTACCTACACGTCAGCCGACTTCGATACGGACGCCGATTCCCTCTCCGCTGATGTGGTCGTCGCCCCGTGGAACATCGACAGCACGTTCGCAACAGGCGAGTTCGACGCGGTCGTCCTCGACATCCCGTATGAGGCCTTCCAACGCAACATCCGAAGCCCGCAAGCAGAGGCCAGCTCGAAATCTGGAGTCACCCACATCGACACGATCCTCAAGCGGAGCATTACGAACCTCGTCAAAGGAAACGGCGGGCGTGTGATTCAGATCGGGCAGACAGCGACGCTGATGAGCGGGGCGGATTACGACTACACCCGTCGCGGCGTCACAATCACGAACCACGCACCGGAACCCCACGACTGGATCATCGCCGTCGACGAGAAACCCCACGAGAACCTCGAGGTTGCCACGCTCGGTGATGGTGAGGTCGATGGACTCTACCAAGATCCACACGGGGCACCGAACATCACCGACAAGCAGAACCGGACCAACTTCGAGCCTCACCCCAACTCCTCCCACTGTGAACACTGTGGGAACTCCTACTTCCACCACCCTGCGGCCTATGTGGACTGTCCGGATTGCGGCGCGATCGCCGGGAACCTCTGTCTCTCCGAGAGCGGCCAGCCCATCAATCCTTCCGGAGCTGACCACCGTATCACGGAGTCCGACGTCTGTCCCGGTCGGCTCACAGAAGCAGAAGCACTTCACGACGGGTCCTGTAATCGGAAGGATCCGAGCTACGTCGCTGCCGATGACGAGCTCGTTTCCGAAATCACCGATCACCTCCCGTCCGATATTCTCTCGGGGGAATACGCCTACATCCGGCGCAAACACCTCGAACAGGTCCTCGAAGACAAGCTCACAGCAGAACCGCGCTCAACCGACATCGTTGAACGAGTGATCGAGAAACTCGGCACCGGGCCTGCCAGCACCCCAGAGACCAACACTCCAGCGGACACAACCGCGTGTACGCTCGATGAGTATCTCTAATGCGAATCTGACCAAAGCACTAATGACCACGTACTGTCCACGGTATAACTACAACACATGAGTCAGGTCCGTACATTCATCTCAGCCACGGGTATCGGTATCGGCGGATACCTTCTCATCGGCATCTGGTCGGGTATCCTCTTGGGCGCGCTTTACTTCACAACTGGCGCAGTCCCCTTCGAGCAAGAGCTCTTCGTGAGTAACCTCGGCCTGCTGATGGGAGCTATAACTACCACGGCACTGTTTTTCCAATTCACCGATCACAGGTACCAGTTCCTCAGAGTCAGAACACCAACCTCGAAGGAGATACTGCTGGTACTCGGCGGTGTCGTAGTTCTACTTGCCGGTGCGATGGGACTCGAATTCCTCCTTGGCCTTCTCAACGTAGGCACCTCCGATCACCAGATCTACGAAGCCTTCACGACCTCAGAATCTCCCGCTGACCCCACGATCTTACTCGCGCTCATCCCTATCTCGATTCTGATCATCGGCCCGTGTGAGGAACTCATCTTCCGAGGGCTCGTTCAGGGGTCGCTCTACCAATCGTTCGACCGGCAATATGCTATACTCGTTTCGAGCGTCATCTTCGCGATGGTTCACTTCCCGGCTTACCTAACCGCAAGCGCAGCGGATGCAACGAGTACACTCCTGATCGTTCTCTTTCTTTCACTCATCCTTGGCTGGCTGTACGAGACCACAGACAACCTCATCCTTCCCTCTCTCGCACACGGCATCTACAACGCGGTCCTCTTCCTCTTCCTCTATTTCGAAGTTACCGGGGTTGTGTAACCCCCCTCATTTCAACTGGAAAATATTACGATCCTTCCCCCTCGACCTTGCCTTTGTAGTCCCAGTTTTGACCGCCCTTCCCGTCCGGTGTGACGATGTACTTGTACGGCCCGTGCGGGCAACCCTTACAGTCTGAACCGCAGTTGTTCCGCCGAATAACAACCGTCCCCTCGTCGCTATCTTGGACGTCGACGACCTCGTCTGACTCATCGACATCTAAGTCATCCTCGTCGATCATCTGGTCCTGTTGACCGATCCGGTATTCGCGTAGTTGGCGGGCGTACTCCTCGATTAGCTCTAACTGATCGATTTCTTGGCGGCGGAGTCCATCAACGATGTACTGCGCGATCTCGTCCGGTGGGGCCGGTTTGGTGTCTTCCATCTTGTCAATAGATATGAGCCGCAGCATTGTAAAGCTTGACAAGAAATACTGCTCAAATCCGTTTTTGCCTTCCGAGAGAAGGTGAGAAGAGGGTTTGAATAGAACCCAGACGCGCTACTACCGACAGACGATACCATGGTCGTATTCATTTCCACCGTCTCCAGTCCTGATCGCCCAAACAAACTGGCGCAGTTTTACCGGAAACTTGGTGTGCTAAAAACGCAAACAGGAGGCCCATTCTACCTCTCAGATGTCGATGGAACGATGGACTGGCCTCACCGTGGGATCTACATCTTCTTCGACGAATCCACAGACCCGGAGATCGACCCGGTTAGCGAGTGGCACATCACTCGGATCGGTACTGTCGGCGTTTCCAAAGGAAGTTCCAGTTCGCTCTGGCAGCGACTCCGCACCCACCGAGGAACCACCAGTGGAAACTACGCAGACGGTGGTAACTGCCGAGGGTCCGTGTTCAGACTCCATATCGGAAACGCGATCATCGAAGACGAAGGCCTGGAAGACAAATACCCTCACTGGGGCGTTCCGCACCGTCAGCTCCCAGACAACATATCCACCTCAGAGATTCGCGCCCAAGAACACCCACTCGAACTACGGGTCTCCGAGCGGATTCGAAACCTCCCGTTCCTTGTGATTGACATCCCTGGCAAGCCCCACGCAGACTGCGATCGGGCACGCCTCGAGAAGAACCTCATCGCGCTTGTCTCTCACGCACGCCGAACGAATCCCCATCTGAAAAAGGACGACTGGCTCGGTCACCACTCACCGCGGGCCGAGATCAACAAAACCGGACTCTGGAACCTCGACCATGTGAACTCCTTTTACACGGACAGCATCATCTCGGAGGTGACTCCCTACATCGAGTCCACCTCTCCCATCAGCGAAACCGATTCTGAGGGCCAGTAGTCTTTTGAGCAGGCTCTGTCTACGTGCGTATGCTATGGTCGCAGAAATCACTACAGAGGGGCTAATGCCCCGCGTAAAGTCGGGGGTGGGCTATCTGATGGGCTTACTCATCATTATGAACGGCGTGGGGATACTCGCGATGCACTCTGTCGGGAGTGGGCTCCTGCTACTCTGTGGCGGTGTCTTCCTCTTCCCCATCACCCGGAGGACTATCGAATCTCGGCTGGATACGGAGCTCACACTGATGGTCGCCGCGAGCATCTTCCTCCTGTTCTTCTTCGCCGCGTCGGTGCTCTTGTTGATGAACGTCGACGTCGCAGAGGAAGGCCCAGAGATGCTGGCCCCCTACTTCTAACAGCGGTCAATCTGACCGGAGCAGATATTACACCTGCCTTTGAACTCCGAGCTACACCCCATGGTAGCCTACTCTATCATCCTATTCGGGAGTATCGTCATCATTAGCCTCATCGCGTCTACCGCGATCGGCTTTGGCGTTCAGTGGGCGGCTTCAGAATTCCAACTCGGCCCTCTCCCGAGAGCATTCATCGGGTTCGCCATCATCATTCCGTCAGTGCTACTGAAAGCAATCGACCTAGGGATGATCCGGATGATCCCGCTGTTCTTGGTCATCTACTACGTCGGCACTTTCCAGATCGGGACCAAACTCGGTCTCGCAGCTGGCATGGAAGCCCCCGACGACAACGACCCGCCAGACTTCTTCTTCGATATGCTGAACAGATACCAATAACCCGATGAGGATTTTGTCGGACACCGCGATAATCTTTTTATAGCCACCCTGCGGTGTTCAGTATAGGCCATCCGACAACTCATGGCACAACCATCCGCCCCATCAGATTCACCGAACAGACCGCACTGGTTCTCCGACGCGATCGGCCGGTCGGAGGCCGGCGTCACAATTACAGACATCTCGTTAGGGTCCACCGCCCTCAACGAGATGCTCATCAGACTCGCGGTCAAGTTCGACAACGACTATCGGGAGCCCAGACGGTACTACACGCTCCGACATGATGGATCCTCATGGGAGTGCCAGACCCCACGCAAACCGTCAATCTGCGCCTCTGTGACCGAGTGGTTAGACTGTAACCTCAGTTCGCCAGACGGGTTACGAACCCCGTATTAATGCCGGGCGAGTCGCACCGCTTCACCACCAACAGGCGGCTGAAATCCAATACTAAGGAATTAGGATGGGGCGGCGGTCGCGACTGGCAGTCAGATATTGATGGGAACAGCGAGATCGAGATCAACTCTGGGAGTGTGTTTCCCTGGGACGGTCCTAACATCCCCACCGAGGGGCTCGTTTCCTACTGGGACCTCAATGCTGGCTCCGGAAATTCCATCACCGATATCGAAGGGTCACACGATGGATCGATCCACAATGCTACATGGGCCACTGACAGCGGAAGAGACGGATCGGTGCTCCAGTTCGACGGGGGCAACGACTACATCGTCCTCAACGGCTGGTCAGGAATAACGGGAACGCACCCGCGGACCTGGGCAATCTGGTTCAAGTCTGGTAGCTCCCGAGACCACCGCCTCATCTCATACGGGGCGAACACCACTGGGAACAAATATGATATCCGAATCGATGACGCAAATGGCGATGTCCTGCGTGTCGAAAACGCTAGCGGACAGAAATATGGCTCAGTAGATGTTATCGACGGCCAATGGCATCTGCTCACCGTCGTCTTCCCATCTGGTGGGTCAGCTGTCCATGACCACTCGCTGTACGTTGATGCGACCTTAGATTCAAACACTGGAGGTGGGAATCAGTCTTTGAACACAGCCACGTCGACCAATGTGTTCTTTGGGAAATCCCACTGGCACGGTGACGATACGAAAGGGCGTATCGGGGCCGTGTATGCCTACGATCGAGAGCTATCCCAATCGACGATCCAAACACTCTACGACGAGACCAAGTAAACGCGGGAAGCCACCCGGCCTTCTAGCCGATCTAAGTTGAGAGAGACGCCCGAGATATTGTTTTTACCCTCCGAGAGATGGTGATGAATCGTGGTTGTGTGGAAAGAGACACACAGCCACCGATTCCGACTAGAGGGTAGCTCCGCCGTCAGGAGACTCTTCTAGATTCGTTCGCGGCCTCGCCTCAGGATTGTTTTATATTTCCCGAGAGGGGTGAGGAGCAGTAGAAAAGAGGTACTCAAAAAAATGTCCCAAGCAGCAGACTCTCAGTCGAACGGAAGCACCGACACCGAAGACAACGACGCGGGCGGCATCGTGATCACGAACAAGCCGCAGACGGAACCGAGCGCGAGCGACGTGGAGAACAACCAGCCCGAGGCTGTTGAGGAGCCCGCCGCGGCCGACGAAGAAGTCGCTGAAGCGTCTGCCGTCGACGAACCCGAGTCGGAGCCGCAGTCCTCTGACTCTGTCGAGGATGTCGAGGAATCCTCTTCAGACGCACCCGACGCGGAAGGCGAGGGCCCCGCCGAGGCCGGCAAAGCCGAGGACGTCGAGCCGGTCGAGGAAGCCAGCACCGACGCAGCTGCGGTAGAGCCCGACGCCAACCCCGCCAGTTCCGCTGTTAGCGATGAGGTGACCGAAAGCGATACCGTCGACGAACCCGAAGCAGAAGTCGAAGCCGAACCCGACGACCTCTCCGAGGACGAGTCTGAGGCTCCGTCCGTGGATGCCGAGGAGGCGGCCACCGAGGAGGCGACCGAGGACGGCTCGACCAACGAGGAATCCGACATGAGCAACACCCAGGCCGAACCCGAACCCGCACAGACCGACGATGGCGACTTCTCTGGAGTCGACGAGGACGTGAAGTCCCCGCCCCAGGAGTTCGACGCGATCGTGGAAGCATCCACCCTCAAAGACGCAATCGACAGCGTCGGCGTTCTCGTGGACGAGTGTAAGATCCGCACGTCCCCTGAGGGACTCCAGATCCGCGCTGTCGATCCCGCCAACGTGGGGATGGTCGACCTGACCCTCTCCGCTCCCGCGTTCGAGAGCCTCAACACCGACGTCGGCATCCTCGGTATCTCGTGGGATCGGTTCGAGAAGGTCATCGGCCTCGCGAACAACGGCGACCTCGTCCACCTGGACTACGACCACAAGACGCGCAAGCTCAACGTGGAGATCAACGGCCTCTCGTACACGCTGGCGCTCATCGACCCCGACTCCATCCGCCAGGAGCCGGAGATCCCCGACCTCAACCTCCCGGCCGACGTGACCGTCGAGGGCTCGCAGATCGCGCGCGGTGTGAAGGCCGCGGACATGGTCTCTGACCACATCCGCCTGTCCGTCGACGACGTAGAACAGAGCTTCAGCTTCAGCGCGGAAGGCGACACCGACGACGTCGACCTCAAACTCGAGACTGACGACCTCGTGGCTCTCAGTTCCGCTGCGCCCGCGGATTCGCTGTTCAGCCTGGACTACCTGAAGGACATGAACAAGGCCATCCCGAAGGATGCCGAGGTTACGATGGAACTGGGCGAGGAGTTCCCCATCAAGCTCCACTTCGGATTCGCAGAAGGCCACGGGCAGACGACGTACATGCTCGCCCCGAGAATCCAGAGCGACTAACGCGCTAACACCTTTCGAAAAGTCGGTTACCGATTACCGATCGTTAATCTCCCGCATATCGTCTTGGAGGGACTGTCTCGTCACTTGTTCCTCTATGCTATCGCCCTCCTCTTGAGGGGGCTGCCTCCAAGGGTAGTCTGGTGATTCAGATTCATCCTCCTCGTCCGTCTCCTGCTCGTACGGGCCTGTAGGCTCTTCCGGCTGTTGAGCAACTTCTTGGTTACTGTCCGGGGACTGAGCCGCTTGCTGATCAACGTGGGGCTCAGACGGGTGCTGATGTCCTCCATCATTTTGATACACTGTCGGACCCTCTGCGTGCGGATCACCCGCCGCCGCCGGATCAGGAGAGACACCACCGCGAAGCCGGCGCTCCTTATCTTGCCGCATATAGTATTTGATCTCCTTGATAAGCTCACTCGGGTTATCCACTCCGTGGAAGTGAACTTCGCTCCCACCCGTCCCCGCGGTGAAGAAGTCGATGTGTCCAACACCGTAGAACCGCTCCGGCGGCGGGTAGTGATCTTCGACGTTCTGTATCTCGTGAAGGTCGAATCGCTGTTTCGTCGTGTTGAGGAGGTGAGACCGGTGAAGGATCTGCCGGTTCGTAACGATGTGCCATGTCGACCCCCGCTCGATCGCCTGCCGGGTAAGCAGCACCACGGACAGACCAATGAGGAACAAGGGGAAATACCACCAGCGGTCAGGGACGCTCAGATCAAGTACGGAAGGTGTGACGAGCGCAAGCATCTCGTCACCATACCCTAACGGGACGCCGATCGTCACGACCACCGCGACAACGAGCATCACGACCGCAACGAGGTACGGCCCCATCATCACCCACCTGCTCGGGTTCCCTTCGTGAACGATGAATTCGTCTTCCCCGATCATATCGTCCGGGTAGAAGTACCCCGAAATCCCTTCTTGCGGGTCCGCAGTCCCGGTTATTCTGGGGAGTATCCACTGTACCCCACCGACCAGCAGATTCGACACTTTACTCGCCGCCACCATCACGATCAGCATCAGTTTAACGTGAATCGGGCCTTCCACATCGGACCACCCCATCGCGTTTGACTCTTCAACTTCGCCAGCCCCATACCGCTGACTTGGGGGGACATAGTCTTCAGGAAGTTCGTCGAACTGCTCCGATGTAGCCGTTGCTTGGTGCGGATCGGTTTGTTGCTCACGGACTGGCGAGGTTGGTTCTCCCCCGTCTTGCCGTAGGTGTGGATCAGAGCCCTCGACACCGCGAGAAGTCTCACTACCGGTCGTCTCTCTATCGGATGGCGTCATAATTTGTTGATCAACTCTCTTACAACCCCAAATTCACCCGCATACGATAATGCTTCCCCTCGTTTTACCCCCTCCCCCTCTTCAGCCAGTAGTCAGTTCAATCAATATAGTTATAACAAATGACTGCTAACGCCAGCCATGCCCCGAGCGCATAAGAGGTCTCACACCGGTAGGTCAGTAGTGAACACTGGAAGCAGTGAACTTGGCCAGAACGAACGGTACGAGGACTGTGGCTCCTGTAATGAGTTAACAATTCACGAAGTCACCGTCGAATTCACATCAACTGGCTCAGGTGGCCCGAAGACCCACGGCAAAGCGCCGTTCCGAGTAACCAAGTGCCTCACGTGCGAGACGACATCGAAGCTGCGCGTGGGTTCGATGAAACAGAGTTAGGCCATTCCAAAACGCCGGGGATCGGCCCCTCAGAGCAACAGCTTTGGCCAAAAACAGGCGGTACAGACCCTATCTGACAGAACCACATATTACACCCCGCAGCGGAGCGCCGACTGTATGCCCACGTGTGAGAACTGCGAAAGTCACGTCACCGACAACTACGTCCGAGTCTTCACGCCGGACGGATTAGATAACCCGCGAGCCTGTCCCCAGTGCGATGACCTTATTCGACACAACGGACAGATCAGGAAGGCCCGTACCCCAAGATTCTAACCGCCCGCTACTCCGGCTTTCTGGCGTCCCTTGCGATCGGCTCTATCTCCGAGAGAACGACGTCCGCTTTCACGTCTGTCCAGCCACTCGCCGACAGCTCCTTCGCGAAGTTCAGCTTTATCGTGTCTTCACCCGCGTCTCCGCTCTCGACCGTGTGTTCGTACACGAGCGGGACGATCTCGTTCTCAGCAACGCGGGTACTGACCGAGACCCACCCGGAAAGGCCAGCTTCCTCGCCGAAGTAGATCTTCGAGTACGAATCCGCACTGACCGCCTCACCAGTCCGACCACCCGTTTGTGCCGGTTCCTCGCTTGTGACGCTCTTCGCCGCGACCGTCTCTTCTGACCCCGCCTCCTCAGCCGTTTCTCCGTGTTCATAGCTGAGTGGCGTTTCCTCCCAGAACGTGGACAACGCTCGCCCCACATCATCGGGGTTGGTCATGGCGAACTCTCGCTGCTCCTGTTCCGAGAGGTAGTCGTTGACGCCGTAGAACCCCGAAGATCCGTACCGTTCGTCGAGGAGGATCCGGACGCCGGTCTCCTCGGAGCCGCGGATCACGCGGCCGAAGGCCTGCCGAACCTTCCGGACTGCGGGAACAGTCAGCGCCGTGTCGAACCCGGACCCTTCCATACGGTCGTCGTAGGCGGCTTTGATCGCCCGGATCGTCGGCTGATACGTCGGCAGCAGCGGGATGCCAATCGCAACGACGCAGTGGAGCTTCCCACCGTCGTAGTCGACGCCCTCTGTGATCGTCCCGCGCGTACTCGTGAAGATGACCGAGTCCCCATCCGCGAAGAACTCCTCAAGCGTCCGGTCGGTCTCTTGTGAGGAGCTGGACTGGTCCAGATGGAGCCGCTTCGAACTCTGATCCGTTTTGACGAGTTCGTACGCCCACTCGGCTTCGTTGTAGTTCGGCATCGCGACCAGCACGTTACCGGGGCTCGACGCAACCTGCTTGATGACTCTCGCGTACTCCTGGCGAACCTCCGTCATCTCTAGCGGATCTTGGGTTGGGCTTCCGCGATTGTTATTGGTGTACTTCGGCAAGTCGCCGATCAGCGACAACCGATTCTCCTCGGGGAACCGAAGCGGGTACTGCTCGAACTCCGATGGCCGCTCACCGGGTTTCTCCTCTTCGTCGTCCTCACTCGGGTACGAGACCTCGTCGATACCCACGGCCTCGATGAAGACATCCTCGGGCTTGATGGTCGCGCTCATCAGCACACCGCCGCCTAACTCGGAGAACACGCCTTGGAGCTCTCGCCGCGGGATACAGTTGAACAGCTGGAGCTTCGGCGTCCACTGGCTGACCCAATCGGGGTACTCCCCCGGAACGGACTCTTTCGGACTGTGCTCGAGCACCACGTGCCGGTGGTACTCAACGAGGCCTTCGACCGCCCACCGCTTGAAGAAGTCCCCGACACCTACACCTTGCGGCGTCCGGTCGTGGATGCCCTCTTCTTCGAGACCCTCATAGACGAATTTGAGGGCGAGCATCACCGGGTAGACCTTTCGGTAGGTTCCAGCATCGTAGTCAGACTCTCGAACTGTCTCAGTCATGAGCGTGTCCGGATCGTCCGGGTCTTCAGGGTCGGTCAGCGGATGCTCGATATCGTTCAGGTTCCATCCGTAGTCGACCGCCTGCTCCCACGTCACGTCGTCAAACTCCTTGCCGATGCGCTCGGCCCCGTACCCGAGGATCTTCTCTTTGACGTACCGGAGGAACCGCTCTACTTCAGAGAGATCCTTCACCGAGACCGAATACCCCGGTATCGTACTCAGCGCCTCCTTCGCGAGTTTCTTCGCCGTGTGCCGCTTCTCCGTGGACAACCCCGACGACGGCGTCTTCTCGAAATCGCCGTTGGCGTAGTGGCGGGCGATTTCGACATCGGCGATCGCGCGGTCGAGTGTGTAGATATCCATCTCATCCGAGAGCATATCTCGGACTCTGGATTCGATCTGGTGTGCCTCGTCGACCACGATGATGGTCTCTTGATCGAGGATGCCCGCCTTCTCTTCTGTGAGTAGCCGCGTCTGTGGGTCGTACAGGTGGCTGTAGTTCCCCAGCACTACTTCAGCGTCCGACGCGAGGTGCGCCATCGTCTCGTGCGGGCAGATGCCCCTACTGGCGGCCTTCTCGATCAGCTCGCGCCGGTCGAAGACGTGATCTTCGGCGTCATCGAAACTGAACGGGACAGACGGTCCACCTGCGAAGAACCCAGCGTAGAACGGGTCGAACTTACCCTGAAGGTCCAACGGCAACTGACCAGTCCCGCGGCGCTCAAGCACTGCCGTGTCGACAACGTCGTTTGTGTGAGGGACGTAATCTGGGTAAGGCGTCTCCACCCCATCCACAACGAGGTTATCCGCAGTCTCTGCGCCACCTCTCTCCAGATCTGCCACGATCTGGCGGACGGCCTTCGCCCGTTCCGGGTCGAATCGGTAGTTCTCTCGGTGTTGCTCGGCCGCTTCCGAGGGATCACTCCAATCGTAATCGTGACGCGAAAAGTCCGGTGGCGTCATCCCGTCAGGCCAGTTCAACGGGATATTCGAGTCGAACCGGATCAACTCTGCCGTCATCTCACGGAGATCATCGATCTTCGCCGTAACAGGGTGCCGGTCGAACGGGGCGGCATCCGTGTAGGCGTACGGGAGCATGTCTGTCCGTCCGCGCATGACCACCGTCGAAACCGGGGATACACCGCTAGCGAGGGACTGGTTGATCCCCCTCATCTCTTCGATGAACTGCTTGAGTTGCTGTTTTAGCGGCGTCGTCACCACGACACGGGAATACTCGGGGAACGCCCCCTCTTCGCTACGGTGTTCGCTGAGGTAACTCCGGTCGCGAATCGCGTGGATTCCGGCAGTGACAGCCATCAGCGTCTTCCCAGTCCCACACGCGCCCTCGTGGACGTAGTAGCCGTTATCGGCCAGTAGGTCGAGGAACGTGTCTATCGCGTCCACCTGGTCGGAATACGCCGCTTCATACCGAAAATACGGCGTCCACGCTTCGTCCAGCTCAGACAGGTCGATCGTATCCGACCCACCCGACGAATCCGACCCATCGCTAAGCACGAGCTCGGGTTCCATCGGCTCACCGCCAGTCACCTCTGGAGGTAGTGGTGGCGGATCTTCCCGGCTCGGATTATTGTCTTGGGGCATTGTGATACTGAATATTACAACGGCTCCCCTCTTGAAGGTTGTTTGTTTCAGCGGTCTATTAGAGTATTTTCGAGCCCTCAGCCGCTCAATCTCTCACTCAGCGAAGCTCAGATCGATTCTCACACCCGAGACCGTGGCACCTCCGCGAAACAGTTATGCGTGGTAGTCGAGTCGGTGGATGTACATTGCCGATCTCCATCCCGCCGTGGCTATCCCAGCTTTACTACCTCCTCACAGCTCCTGGCGTGGTCATCCACGAATTAGCCCACAAGCATACCGCAGAAGACCTCGGCCTCGCCATTGCTGAATATCGGCTCTTCAAGTTCGGTAGCCCGGCAGGATACGTGAAACACGAGACGCCTAGGACGTACCGCGGTATCCTCGCAGTATCAGCAGCTCCGTTCCTGTTGAACACGATGCTCGCTTTTAGCCTGTACCTCGCGATCGGCATCTCAATCCACTACACAAGTCTCGAGTCTCTATCCTACCTCCAAATCGCCCTCCTATGCGGAGGCTTCTGGATTGCCCTCTCGTCGAGTCTCCACGCCTTCCCGAGCGCACAGGACATCTCCAACATCAACACAGCGGCCAAGGCGAGATGGGCGAACACACCGTTGGGGAGTCGCGGGGTTCTTGCCATCCTCGCCATGCCGATATTCCTCCTCAAGCACCCGTCTGTCGTTTTCTCCCTCCCGCTTGTGGGCGTACTGCTGCTTCTTGACCGGGCAAGAGCCATCGGATCTCACTTCCTCTTTGCTGGAGCCGTCATCGCGACCGCGTTGTACACTCTCGACATCATCTATCCGTTCCTCGCGACAGCCATCTGAGAGCCAGTTTCATAACACCTCGTTGTGAAGCAGAGACCACAATGGCCGAATCGAGCACGATCCAGAGCCACTCATATTCGCTTTACACACCCGGTGGACGTCGCACGCTCTTCGTCTCCCTCATCAGTATCGCGATTTTCACCCCCACGCTTCTAACGGAGTATCTTGAACCGGTTGTGACGTTCTTCCCGATCGTCGCGTTGGTCGCCATCGCGATGGTTCGAACCGGGTGGCCAGCAGCCATCCCCACGTGGACCATCTTCAACATTTTCAGTGTCTATTTGATGATCTACGCCGGCTATTCGTTCGGGACGAAGCTCCCAGCTACACTCCTCATCCTCTTTCTTCTCGGGATGCTGGTGTACGATCTGATCGGTGTGAAGGGTGGCCAGATGCAATCAATGGCCGCGAAGATGATCTCATACGGGATTCCGATCTTTATCCTCGTGCCTCACTCCAAGACCTTCTCGTTCGAGAAGTTCCGAGAGATTGTCTCTGAGGAGGGATTAGAAGGTCTCCACGGTTCGGATCATGGCATCTCGATGCTGGGGATCGGCGATGGATTCCTTCCGGGCGCGCTCGCAGTTAGCGCCGGGGCGTACGGTGCTGCCGCTCAGTTTGGCGCACTATCGATCACCCTCCCGCAGTTCACAACCGCCCTCGGCGGCATCATTGGCCTCGGGCTTCTCATGTGGGCGGAACTTCCGAAGGCGATCGCCGCGCTCATCGTCTCCGTCCCCGGCGCACTGATCGGATTCGGAGTCGGCCTGCTCGTTGAAACTCTCGTCTTCTAGAAATTCACGGAGGGCTAAACGCCTACAGGTCGCCCGGCATGTGGCCCGACCCACCATCGCGATCGCGATTGTCGAAATCTGACCCGCTGACCAGAATATCTGACCGTGAGAGGACTCCAAGGATGTCTGAAAACGGCGTCCCGAACATCTGGACAAGATCCGAGCCACACTCAGCGTAGTTTTTGTCCTGGATTTCGACACTCTCCAGAACAGGCGATTCTGCCTTTTTTCGGTCCACCACGGCTTCCAGCGCGTCGATGCTCTCAACTAAGCACTGTAGCGGATCGTGGTAATCTCGCGATTCGTATTCCAGTTCCAACGAAGTTGATCCCACGTTCGTCATCTGGGGCAATTCGTCGAACTCTCTCATCTTCCGCTGTGTGAATATCTGGCCGAAAACACGACCCCGTATTTCGAACATCTGTAGCCACATCGACAACGGCGGTGTAACGCTACGCGCCGGAATAAAATGGGCAGATACCACAGGTGGGCGAGAATACGAGACTACATTCTCATGTAGATCCGGTTCACTTCCAGGTCCATACCTATTCTCCATCGTTCTAACTTTTGCTTTTCATTGAGAATATAAATAGACTCCGGAGAAATCAAACGAACGTAAAATGATTTGAAATGACAGCACAGGTAATTTTTATACAACGATGGTAAAGTGAGTTGATTAGTGATTTAACTAGACACTTAACCACAAGTGATACAACCACTCCGCGAGAATGACTCGATGATAGCCTATGTACCAAGCCAAATCTCCACTGATTGCTTCGGAGTAATCTGTAGGGTGAGGCCCCAACGGCTACGAACTATGAAAACACAGACAACCAACCTATATGGCTGGAACCGACCAGCCTCCGTAGGTGACGCTCACCTACGTCAACCGCCACAGATTGCCCATGAACACGTCTGACTCACCAGACCTCCCGATCAAGCGGGAAGAAGCCGATACACTAGCTGAAACGCTCACAGACAACGCCTACTACAACATCCTGCCCGCTCGGTATCTTCGGAAGAACGCCGAGGGCGAGGCTGTTGAGGCACCTGAAGAACTGTTCGAGCGAGTCGCGCGCAACGTCGCTCTCGCAGAGGCAGTCTTCGAGGCCGACAACCTCGGCGTCGACGTGACTGTCACGCCCGACCAGATCAAGCCGGACCACCCGCGACGTGACGAACTCGCCGCAGAGGTCTTCGGTAAGGGGACCAAGGCCACTGACGACGCCGAGACGCTCCTAAGCGTCTACAACGTCAACAAGTTCGCCTACGACACGGTCGTCCCCGAGCTCCCGGATGAACTTCGCAATCACGTCGAGTCGAAAGCGACTGCCTTCCAGGAGAAGATGGAAGAGCTGTCGTTCATGCCGAACTCGCCCACGCTGATGAATGCCGGAGACGAACTCCAGCAACTCTCTGCGTGCTTCGTCAACAGCCCCGGCGACGACATCTCCGACATCCACCACACCGCAAAGGAGGCCGCAGAGGTCTTCCAGAGCGGTGGTGGTCAGGGGTATGCGTTCTGGAAACTCCGCCCATACGGCGACGCCGTCGGTTCGACCGGCGGGATCGCCTCCGGGCCGATTACGTTCATGCGAACGTACGACCAACTCTGCGAGACAATCGCGCAGGGTGGAGCTCGCCGTGGCGCACAGATGGGCGTCATGCGAATCTCCCACCCGGATGTCATCCAGTTCATCCACGCGAAGAACAAGGACGTCTCACTCGCCCACTCGCTGCGGCTGAACGATCCCGACGACTTCACCCACAACTCCTTCAAGGACGCACTTGGTGAAGCTCGCGAACTCATCGACGACGAAGGCCGTGTGCCGGAACACCTCCGGAACGCGGTCGAGGGCCACCTCTCGAACTTCAACATCAGCGTCGGCATCACCGACGACTTCATGGAGGCTCTAGAGGCGGGCGAGGAATTCGCCTTCACCAACCCCCGAACCGAGGAGCCGCACGTCGCGACTCCCGAAACGAAGGAACTCTACGAGATGTTCGGCCTCGGCGAGCACGTAGAAGCCGGAGAGGTCCTCTCCATCCCCGCACAGGAACTGTGGGACGACATGATCGAGGGCGCTCACGAGAACGGCGAGCCGGGCGTCATCTACCTTGAGCGAGTGAACAAGGAACACTCGTTTGATGTCGAAGAACACCCGGACCACCGCATCCTCGCGACGAACCCCTGCCTGACCGGAGAGATGAAAGTCGAACTGGCGGACGGCGAGACCGCCACCATCGGCGAGTTGGCAGAGGCGGGCGGTCGGGTTGATGTCTTATCGCGAAACAACCGAGAAGTCGTCACCCGATCTGCGAGAGCGTTCCAGACCAAGACAGACGCCGACATCGTCAAGGTCGCAACCGAATCTGGAACGGCCATCCGCGTCACCCCGGATCACGAACTGCGGAGTGCCGACGGGAAGTGGGTCAAAGCAGAGGACCTCTCGGCAGGAGACGCAATCGTCTCTCTGTCGAAGCCCCTCGCCACCCAGCAGGGAGCGGAGTACGAAACCGTCGCGAAGACTGTCGAGAGTGTCACCCTCGACGGGACGGCCGATGTCTACGACCTCACCGTCGAAGGCACCCACAACTTCTTCGCCAGCGTATCCGGCGAAGAGGGACTCAACGTCCACAATTGCGGCGAACAGCCGCTTGAGGAGTACGAGTCGTGTAACCTCGGGCACATCAACCTCTCGACGATCGCAGACCTCAACGCGCCCGACTGGCGTGTGTGGTCCGCAGAGAACGCAGCCGACTACGACTCTCACGAGGTGGCTGTCGGTGCGTTCCTCAACGAAGCCATCGACTACGAAGAGTTCGACGAGCGGATCGACTACGGTACTCGGTTCCTCGAGAACGTCGTCACGATGTCGGACTTCCCGGTCGAGAAGATCGAAGAGACCGTCCGCGACATGCGGAAGATCGGTCTGGGCATCATGGGACTCGCCCAACTCTACATCCAACTCGGAATTCGATACGGGTCCGACGAGGGTAACGAGGTCGCCCGTCAGCTGATGACCCACATCAACCACGAGTCGAAGCAGGCGTCTCACCAGCTCGCAGAGGAACGAGGCGTGTTCAACGACTGGAGCGACTCGAAGTACGCGAACCCCACGGAATACCGTGAGTGGTTCGAACACCACACCGGCCTCGACGCCGACGAGTGGGAGGATGGCTTCCCCATCCGTAACCACAACACGACGACGATCGCGCCCACGGGCACGACCTCGATGATCGGGAACACGACCGGCGGCTGTGAACCCATCTACAACGTCGCGTTCTACAAGAACGTCTCCGACGACGTCCAGGGCGACGAGATGCTCGTCGAGTTCGACGACTACTTCCTCCGGACCTTGGAGGAAAACGACATCGACGTCGATTCTGTCAAGCGTGAAGCGCAAGAGCAGATGGCGAACAACGAGTTCGATGGCGTGGACGGCCTCGACAGCGTCCCCGACGCAATCGGCGAACTGTTCGTCGTCACGGGCGACCTCACGGGAATCGAACACGCGGCGGTCCAGTGTGCCTGCCAAGAGGGCGTCGACTCGGCGATCTCGAAGACGTGTAACTTCCCCAACGACGCAAGCGCGGCCGACATGGAGGAAGTGTACCGCTACATCTACGACCACGGTGGAAAGGGCGTCACCGTCTACCGCGACGGCACTCGCTCGAAGCAGGTCCTCACGACCCGCGCGAAAAACGCCGAGTTCGCAGACGAAACAGAAGCGGCCGAAACCCTCGTCGAGCAGATCAGCGACGTGTTCGGCGGCATCGAAGCGTTCCTCAAGAACGAGGATGTCCAACAGGCGGTCGACACGGAGATCGCAAACATCCTCGAGGCGAGCGAACAGCCCCGCATCGACTACAGCCATCGGAGCCCGCGCCCCGACTCTCTCGCGGGCGTCACCCAACGGATCGAAACGGGATACGGGAAGGTGTACGTCACCATCAACGAGGACGAGAACGGCCGGCCGTTCGAGCTGTTCGCGAACATCGGCCACTCCGGTGGCTACACCAACTCCTTCACGGAGGCACTCGCGAAGGTCATCTCGACGGCGCTCCGCTCGGGCGTCGACCCCGAGGAAATCGTCGACGAACTCCGCGGAACCCGAAGTCCAAAAATCGCGTGGGACAAAAGCGAGCAGATCCAGTCGATTCCGGACGCAATCGGCACTGCGCTCCACCGGGCGCTCACGGGAGACATCGATCGGAACACCCCCAAACAGCAGAACCTCTCAGACGTGGACAACAGCCCCGACGCGGACGCTGTTGACACCACACCGTCAGAGAAGACGGACGGTGGGAGCTCCGTCACAGAGGAACCAGCGGCCGGAACAGAGGGCGTCAGTAAAGACGCCACTCAGGAACTCATCGCGGCCGGCGAGTCCCCCGAGTGTACCGAGTGCGGCGGGATGAGCCTCTACTACTCCGAAGGCTGCAAGACGTGCGAGTCCTGCGGCTGGTCAGAGTGCTAAACTAGCATCTCTCATCTACCTTTTTAGAACAGGCGAACCTCAACCGCCAAGTGTGGGGTCTCTAGTTCTCGGACTCGATTGCGACTTCGATCCGGTCGCCATCTTGAACAAGATCTCCCAACTCCGCGACCTCGCCGTTGACATGAACGGTGATATCCGCATTCGCCGTATCATCCGTGACCGCTTCAGTAACTAACACCGACCCACCATCGACGGTGACCACGCCCAGTTCTTCGAGCCCTTCGGCAATCCGCAGACGGTCTTCTGTCGGGACGTTCATGTGCCACATCGAACTCCCCTCAGCAACGTAGAACGCTTCACCGTCTGCGAACTCAGCCGCGTCCACTTGCTCGCCGTCGACGGTGATCTCCATTTCGCCTTGTTCGTACACCCAATCTCCAGTCGTATCCGCCGGTGTCGCATCAGCAGTCCCGATACCTAGCATCTGGACTGCGAACACACCGATGACAAGCGCGAACCCACCTGCGAAAATCCCCGCGACGATCGCCGGCTTGAGCTCCTTGTCATCTTCGAGTTTGCCCACGTTGCCTTCCCAGACATTTTCTACTAATCGCTTGTCAACCGCGCCAAGCTCATCAAAATGCTCCTCCGCCAAGTGCGTGAGAAACTCCTGATCGTGGCTGTCGCCACAATCGACAGTCTCCTCACAGTAGTCGCAATCGACCATACACACCCATAGCTTTCATCTGTAGAATAGTTTCTGGTCAACTTCACCCACCCGATGTGGTGCCTGCTGGGTTACAGCACCATCCAACACCCGCTAATCCGAGCCAAAAGCAAACTGCATCGTGACGTACGACACGAAAATGGTCAGTAGTATCTCTAATATGGGTAGATATTGCTCTGAACCGTGCAGTGTATGAATTACGGCACCGGCACCGATCAAGGCGACTCCAATAATCCTCCACCGTCGGTGGCTCTCCACCGAAAGGGGGAGAATCAATCGAGGCATCGTGAACAACGGATCGGTTACACAGTCCCGGATAGCTTCCGGGGGAATCTCCCACTTCCACTCGTCATCAAAGTAGGTGATGTCAGACCAATATTCGATAGTATGATCCCCTATAGTTTCAAACACGACTAGGGCCTCAGCCATATCTCCAGCATCTTCGATAGTAAACTCGTCAAAGTCCTTCATTAGCCATATCACCTTGCTATGAAGCATGTCATCTCTCGACCGGGTTATTCTGGGGTACGCCCAAATCCCACCCCCCAAAAAGAAACTACCAACAAGGAAAATAACTGCGACCAAAGCACTCATCAAGAAATCTGCCCACCCGGACAATACGCTTGTTACCATCAGTAGCCCCGAAACAATACTACCTCCCCACAGAACCTGAGGAAGCACGACGAACAACATCGCCAATATGTAGCCCGACTCGATCATAAAAGCACTCCAAGCCGGTGAGAGAAATGGCGGAATCGCACCGCTGCCATGTCCACTCAGCGACGCGGCAACGCCGATCGCGAGAAACACACTCATCCCACTCACCATCAGCGAATACCCCCCGACAATCCAATTAGATCCAAGGAGCGGGACGGACTCCACCGGATTCACCACTACTGCGATAAGAATAGCCCCGAGGAGACCAACGTGAAGGCCGATCGCCCGCGGTTGAGTGAACATCAGTTGAAACGACCTACCTACTTCCCGGATATACGCCATTCTAAACCAACCGACTCTACCCGCAACTATCTAGGTTTCGGTCAAATAAACCCCAAGATGGCCCTCCACCATGTTGATCAGGATTGGACGCCACCCATACAACGACAAGCCACCACCGGGGTAGACTTTTATCAAGTGAACGCGAACCAGCGTCTAACACCGTCTCAGAGCGGTTTGATACAATGTATAAAAACGGCCACATCGGATTAGCACTCTTGTTTGCCGCACCGTTCGCCTTCCTCTTCGGGATCCTCTTCGGACCTCACTGGGGAGTGCTCACTCTCGTATTCTCATTCACGACGGCCCGAGTTCCCGACATGGACCAACGACTCAAGATCCTCACCCACCGTGGATTCACGCACACTATCTGGTTCGCGCTCATCGTCAGTGTGGCTATGGGCTCTCTCGTCACACAGCTCGTTTCGATACTGGAGTTCAACACGATCGGCAACGGAGAATTCCTCTCGTGGCTCGTAGCAGACATACCGACCCTCCTCCTTGCGACATTCGGTTTCATGCTCGGATTCATCAGCCACCTCGTCGGTGACATCCTAACCGAGGCCTACGACTATACGATCAATCCGTATTGGCCCATCTCCAACAAACCGTACACTCTCGGCTGGGCAACGGCCGATTCGCGCCTCTGGAACTGGGGGCTACTGCTTTGCGGGTCCGTCAGTGCCGGTACTGTTCTGTTTTTGATCGCTCTGTCTTGAGATCCAGCTTATATTTTTAACCCCCGAGTTTAGCTGAAGGTTTAGTAGTAGGTGAACAAACATGTCTACCCGAACTAGCACACCGCCGAGCGACAGTGGAGTACAGCCAGAAGACCACGCTGAACCCGCAGACGGTACCGATAGTGGAGACGAATCTTCCCCGGCCAACAGTGACTCGACGACTGGTCGGGAAGCGTTCGACATCGCCGCAGAACAGCAGATGACGTTTGGCGATAGTGGCGAACTGGAGCCCGCAGAGGATGCGATCACGACCACTCTCGATCAGTTCGATGTCGACGTCGACAAGCGAGAACGGGAGAGCCGTCTTGACCGCCCTGAAGCCACGGGACTCCTGTGTGACGATCGCCCTGAGGTAACCCGCAGTAGCGAAGGTGAACAAGCCAATCTCTTCGCCGACGCCGAAGAAGACCAGCAGACCCTTTCCGGCGATAACGCTGCTAACCAGAGTCTCTTCTAACCCAGCTCGAACAGTCTCTACACTAGGTTCACCAGTTCTCCCGAAACACACTCTAGCTTACCTTTAAGGACTCTCACCAACTCATCTCACCCATGACCGACGACAATTACCCCGACGACGACCGCCTCCCCGAGGATGAAAACCTCGGTACTGCCGGGACGCCTCGGTCTTCTGGACGGGAATTACATACTCACTCCTCCAATTTTGAAGACCAATCAGACGAGCAGGCCCCCTCATTTTGCGAAATCTGCGGGTGTTCTATCCCACCGACCGACTCCCGGTGTGTTGACCACGAGGTCACCAACACCGCAGAAAAGCGCGATGCTGGACATCAGTGGAAATACTCCCACGTCGCGCTCGCCATCGTCCCCGCTAATAGCAAGATACACGCACTCGCTCTTGCCTCCGCGGTGTTCAAACGGCGAACTGGTGTACCTGGCGATGGGCGTAGCTTTGAACTCATCGAGACCATGGATAGCCCCTCCGACACGATCACATCTGGCTGGGGCGGTCACCTCCCCGAAGCTGTTCCCGTCAACGACCCGTCTGGGAAGTCGCTCCTCGAGTCGGCGATCTCCAAATTAGATGCGGAGGCAGACTCGACCAACGCCTCTCACGCCGACATTGATTTCAGCCAGTTTTCCACTCTATCCTCAAAGGATTACATTTTCCTCGAGAACAGCGATCCAGTCCACCCGGACTCACCCGATGACACGATGTTCTCTGGGGTAGAGGAGAATGGAAAAGAACAGTGGGTGGTCCCCGCGCTCCTCTTTCAGCGGAGCTACAACACTGGCGACAACCCAGTCAGATTCCGCAACTGCGCGCACTGTGAGTCGGCGCAAAAACACGTCTTCGACGGCATCAGAAGCCGAAAAGCTGGAAACAACCGGGCTGGTCGTTGGATCTGTTTGGCCTGCCACACAGCTTCCGAAGGTCCGATACCCCGAGCAAAAGCCACGTGGGAGAACTCGGAACCGGCCGACCCGACCGAGGAAGACCTCGACAAAAACCACCATGAATCCGTGATGAGTACCTTAGAAGAGAAGGGGGAACTTGAATAGGACTGCCGTCAGAGGGGTGTGTAAGAGGCAGATCATATGTTCGAGAAAATCCCCGGCGTAGGAAGCGGGGAGAAGACCGCTGATACCGACCCGGAGGATTCGCTCTCCGACATCACAGTCGAAGAAGTCAAAGAGAACGACGATCTCTCAGCTGAGGACCTCCCACGAGATGTGAAGATGCGACTACTGTTCTCAGAAGCACCGACCACATTCAGGCAGATGAAAAACAAGTGGGAAAACGAGCGGATCGAACTCTACTTCCTGCTATTTTCCGTCGTCGCAGCGACCGGGATGCTGGTTCTCATGCTCTACGATAGGACGTACTACGTCCTCGGGTTATTCGCACTCTACACCGTGATCATGATCCCGCTACTGTATATCCACGAAGAGGAGAGATACTTCCAGAACGACGGAGAATTATTCAAGTAACCCCCTAGGACGCATCAGACCGCTGAACCAGATCAGCAAGCTCCTCCCCCCAGTCACTCTCTGCCTTCCGTAGCTCAGCCCGGATCGTCTCTGGCTGGATCCCTTTCAGTTCCGCGAGTGCTTTAGGATCTGAACCCGCTTCAGTCGCGAACACACTCAGATAGTAGTAGACTGCCCGTGTGAACCCCTGCCCGTCTGCCGATAGAATCATAGACGCAAGCACATCTGCGCCATGTGAATACCCGGTGTTCCATCCATCTTCAAGAGTAACCAACACCCCAGCTAGATCACCGAACAACGCGGTCGCCTGAACGCAATCTTGCTCTTCGAGTTTCCGACGAACCGACTCTGGAAGGTCCTCGACTTCTCGATTCGACAGTTGCCGCCAAGGGACGCCACCCTGTTTCAACAGATCTGATATCCCCGACTGTCTACTCGCTACGCCTTCTATGTGGTCCACCCCGTGAACGAAGACCCCTGACGAGCCTCCGATATCGACCGGTCGAGAACGCAACTGCGGCGAGTCTGTGTATACGACGTATCCTACTGTTACCCTTGTAGGAAGGCCACCCCTCGTTTGAGAGGGTCGCTCTTCGGCGGAACCCGTTGATTCACTTCGATCAGTGGTGGTTTCTCCCTGCTTTTTTCTTTGTGTATCCCACATCTCGGGTTGGTTGGTACCCCCTCCGTCTTGCGATGCTGTGCCGACTAACCGAAATGGGTCTCGGGGTTCTCGAGACCGACTAAGTGATTTCTCTTTTCCCCTCATATCTACCGCGTCACGCCCCGAGAACTAAAATCTATGTGCGGGGCCTACCTCCTCACCACCCCCGGAAACATAATATAGGCAGGCTCAGAAGTAGAATTCACAACCGGAGACAAAGGCCCGCTGTATTAACGAGCCGAATCGTTGATCTGGCCTTTTCCAAAATGAACCCCTCCGGCAACTGAACACACGCATGACTGACATCAAACATCAAGATCACGTCGACGAGGTCCGTGAGGCATTGGAAAGTGCCGAAAAAGACGGTATCTCAGTCGAAACGACCGATGAAGCGATCTCGAACGCCATCGAAGATCACAGACAGAAACGAGTCGATCCCGAAGACGCAGTTCGCTACGTCTCCCGGAGTCTCCTCCGAGAAGCCGGCGCGGATAACCCTCGCCAGTACATCTCTGGTGGGAGTAACCCATCGCCTCCCTCGGGCGTCAACCCGCAACTAACCGCCAGCCAACTCGAAGAAGAAGGTGAGTGGATCGAGTTCATCGGCACCGTCATCGAGGCCTACGATCCCTCGTACAGTGAGATGGACCAGCAGGGACGTCTCGCTGATGAAACCGGGACTGTTCGATTCGTCTCGTGGCAGAACTCCGGCTTCGAGACCGAGCTGGTCACTGGGGAAACCTACCGATTCGATCCCGTTGTGACGACGGAATTCGACGGGAACGTCGAATTGAAGCTCACGGGAACGACCCAAGCGGAACGTCTCGAAGGCGACGACGCACTCGGCATCGATCCTGACACCTACACGGAAACCATCGAGGGCGTCCTCGTCGATTTCCAAGACCAGATGGGCCTGATCGAACGCTGCCCCAACGAAACGTGCCGGCGGGTCCTTCAGGATCCGACCGTCTGCCCCGACTGTGGTGAAGTGGAATCCGAGACAGACATCCGGACGAAAGCCGTCGTCGACGACGGCGAAGACTCTTGGACGGTCTTTCTCAACGCCGAGCAGACCGACTCGCTCGCGCAGTTAACGTTCGAGCAGGCCGAGCAGTTAGTCGAGAAATACGACTACACCGGAGTCGTCAAAGAGTACATCGTCAGCCAACTCCACGGTGAATACATCCGATTCCACGGTCGCGACCGCGGCCGATCGTTCAACGTCTCCGACTTCGAGTTACTCAACCCGCCGTCCGTGACTGACCTCGAGAACGTCAAACAAGAGCTCGAACAGCTCCCGTAACCAGACCCATGAGCCAAAGCACACCATCACGAAATCCCGCCCGGCGCGTGTTCGCGTGGGAATACAAAGACGCAACGTACGAAGAAACGAGAGGAGACGGCGATCGATCGCCCAACATGGTTCTCCTCCCAACCGGCCAGTGGGCGCACCGCGTGTTCCTCGTCGGATCCCTCGTCGACATCGTCGACGACCCGGACAGCGAGAACTACATCCGCGGCGAACTTCAGGATCCCACTGGGCGATTCCCGATCGACGCCGGCCAGTTCGAACCAGAGGCAATCGCGAACATGCGGCAACTTGACCCGCCCGAATTTGTCGCCGTCACGGGAAAGGCAGTCACGTTCTCTGGTGATTCTGGGCCAGTCCCGAAGGTCCGCGTCGAGAGCATCACCGACATCCCTGAGGCCCTGTACGATTCTTGGGTCAAAGACACCGCAGAGAAGACGGCCACCCGCCTCACGAACTTCAGTAACGACGCTAACGACGCAGCCGCTCTCGCAGCAGAGCGATACGGGACTGACCTCGAGCAGTACCGCGACGCGGCGATCGAGGCGACAGAGGAGGTCCAAGAAATCATCCGCGAGGAGATGGCCGAAACCGAACCCGACCCGGATGCGTCCCCCACTGCCCCCGGCGTGGGACAGGACTAGATCGGCCGAACCCCACACTCCACGCTAAGCTACGTATCACCGTTTCACCACACCAATCCCCTAATGGTCTACACCGAACTGACATCCTTCACTTGGCGTATTTTCGATATCAGCATCATCACTGCCGAAGCCCTCGGATGGGTTGCATTTATTATCGGAGGGCTGGGTCTCGTCGCGACGCGATCGAACCCAGCTACCCACAGGCGATTCAAAGGCCTCTTTCTGGGTGGCGGGATGGCACTCGTGTCCGTCCTCTTCGTCGGTGGATTCTACGAAGCTACCTCGTACATCATGACTGGCCACACAAACGGGATCGGACACGCTGAGAGTATGTACCCGAATCTGTATCTCGAACAGTTCAGTGATAACGATGGGATACTCCGGATACTGGACCTCTCAGGAACGTTCTCACAAATGGCTGCCATAACCGGTATGGCCGCAACGACATTCGGCTCGGCACTGTGGGGTATCACGAAACACCGCAGTATCTTCCGCTCAAAATCACAGAAGGTCACCTACGCTGGTATCGTTCTCATGGCCATGTCCGTAAGCGAACGGGCGTTTGCGGCGATCGTCCACGTCTTCATCAGCCTCATCTTCGGGGGCTGATTCGGGTCTGAAACGACCTAATGTTGTTTCAACTACGCGAGCCTACCCCCTAAAGGCTTATAAACACATTCGCTGTACACCGTAGTAGGCCTAATATGAGCCATAAGACCGAGTACACCCGACGCAAAGCAGTAGCCGCAGGAGCGTGTGGATTGGTTGGTGCGATCGCCGGTTGCGCCTCCGTGACGGGTGACAGTGGCGAAGAGTCGGTAGATGGACCCAATCCAAACCCAGAAATCGTTGAAGTTGTCTCCGAGATCGGCAACTTCAGAAATACCGACGACCGGGCTCGGACCCTCATCTTAGTGAAGAACACTGGTCGTCTGGGTGAGTTTCGATTAACGATCGAAGCGTTAGGCGAGTCAGTCGCCCTTGAAGAGGCAGAACAGATCTTCTCACTCGACGCCGGCCAAGAGTATCAGACCCGGTTCGACATTTTCACCCACACGGGCGCGACGGACATCCGTATCTTCATTGAGGCAACCAACTTCCCCGAGAATTTCGCAGAAACCGTGATCAACGAACAAGAGACGCCCGACAAAATCGACTTTAGCGGCTAACGCCCATCTGGAGGGAGAACTGCCAATCTGTAAAACGTATCACCGTTGTGTGTCTTTATTTTGAACCGGATCGGGAAATTGAGGAAAAGGTATAAATCAGCCCCTTTCGATGTCTCCACGTACATAGTACACATGAGCAATCAGAAGCGAACCCTTACCGTTCTAGTCGTAGCTATCGCTGCGTTGGCTGTGGCTGGAGTCGGTTTTGGAATGGTCAGTGGACAGATCTTGTCCGAGGAAACATACTACGAAGAGGAATTCGAGAACACCTCCCATGTTGATCCAGATCAATACGATCTGGAAGAGATGGACGAGATGTTCTTCGGCGGAACTCGCGAAAATCACAATAATGTCGCACTATACCGTGTAACGAACGACGGAAGCAGCCATCTCTGGCGATCTCGGACCAATAACAACGGCAGGATAGCGGGTATTGCCGTCATTGACGATGGAAGCATGGTGGCACACACCGACACAGATAGAAACGAACTTCGCATGAGGAGAGCGGACACTGGCGAACTCGTTTGGTCCGTTTCTGACTCGAGCCGTCATCTGCGTGCAACCTCCGACGGCAAACTCATCACATCGTCTTTGGGGGGCCGAGTAAGTGCGTACTCCAAGGAAGTGAACGAATCAACAGGCGAGCCAAACCAATACTGGCAGGTGAATATAAATCCCGACATTAGGTTTACTAAGATTCACCCCGACGGGGACAAAATGTACTACGGTGGCCATGCTGGTGTTGGCCTACTCAACCTCTCCGATGGGTCCTCTCTCTGGCACATCGATCAGAGCAACCCGACCAGCGATGCTGAGGGCTCTATCTACTCTGGCGCAATTGAGCCAGATAGTGGTGACTTGTTCTACCACGACCGCGGTGACCAGATGTTCAAACGTGTTGACGATACTGGTAGTCTTGTTGCTGAGTACCCTGACAGCACCGGAAACAGCTACTACAGTACAATGCACATCGGCCCGCGTGGTTACATCTTCGCACATGGCAACGATGCTGTCCACAAATTCAGTCAAACATTCTCTGAAGAATGGGCATATGACGTGGGTAACAACCCACGTGCCGATGTTGACACCATGACGGTCGACGCGAACCAAAATGTCTACACCGGAACCTCCAGAAATGGTGGTCGTTGGTACAAAATCGATGGCGAAACAGGCGATCTCAAATGGAGATATAGACCTGGTGGCGGTAACGACGACGAAACGCCCGGCACTGGTGCACTGAACTCTCTGAACGAGAACTTTGGATTCCCGAACTACCAAGGCCAGCCCGATACACAGGATGCTAGTGAGTTGGCTTCAATCGATGGGTTCAGCGGTGCTGTGTATAACCCTGGATTCTGGAGCACCCAGAGTGAACCAACCCTGTCCGCAGCTGGGGACATCACGAGATCCTTCAGTGAATCTGCAATCACAGAAGACGGCGTTCGCAACGTCTACGTGATTGCGACCGTAGAGACTGGTAACGAACCCGTTGACGCCTCTATCAGACAGTTCGGTCAAGAAGTCGGCTCTGGGAGTATCTCCGGAAACTCCCGATCGGAGCTGACTGTTGAGTTTGAACCTCAGACACACGAGTTCGACTACACTCTCTCGTCAGATACGGCCTTCGAGATCGTCGACCTCAAGCTCGTGACGCTACAGGAAACGACCGAGGGCGACCCATTGACTGCTGAGGGTCCCGTTGTCCTTGATGCTGATCAGGGATATGACCGAACTGTCGGCGTGCTTATCAGCGCACTCGACATCTCGACGACCCACCTGCTGATCATCGTCATGATCGCACTCGTCGTCGGGTTCATGGTGTTCACGTACACGAAGAGTGTTCGCGGACAGGAACTCGCCCAATCACTGCTATTCGGCGCAATCATCGCCGGGGTTGTAATAATCGGGGTGGTTCCGACGTTCAACCTCGCCTCCTGGGTCTTCACTGGGGACATCGATCGGGCTCCCCTTGCGAACCCCGCACTCGAGGCGGAACCCCCGACGTACTACAGCACTGAGTTCCAAGACGGGACGATGAATGGTTGGCAGTTCGACTACCAGCGATCGAGTGGAGAAGCTCGCCCTGTCTCTGTTGGTGAAACCTTCAACCTCGACTTTAGTGGAACACCAAATGAAGCAGGGGCGGTCAGATATGACGAACATATCTCGTTGGGGAACGCCTTAGACACGGGCTTCGTCGACGTGAGGGGGATCGCAAGCGGTCAATCTGGTCTTGTTGGGCCTGTTCACGAGACGACTATGAACATGCGCGTGTACGTCACGGAAGATGGCAACCTCGAATCGGGCGACATGCTCGACCCGGACACGAACTACGTCAGAGAAGAGGGGGACAACATCGACACGTTCGTCCAGAACCACGAGCACGCCGTTGCTGTTGAAGAGGTCGCCCTCTCATTCAACGGCGAGGTTGTGACCAACGACCACATGGTCACATTCCCGCTTGAGGGAGAGTACGTCCACGTCGTACTAGTCGCATCCGACAACCGGGACGACGTCGCAGCAGAAGCCCAACTCGCCCACGTGCGTATTGGAGCAACTGTCGAAGGCATCGGCGAACAAGGAGAATAACCACAACTGGGGGGAAACAATCATATCCCCCGGTTTAGAATAGCGACTTAACGGGTTCTCAAACCCTTGTCGCACGAGCCAAACCAAACCTACAACGAGCCAAAATGACGACCTCAACGAAATCCAATACGCGGGCCACGCTGAAGTGGAGTGCTGCCTTCGCGTTAGTAACGACCTTGCTTGTCGGTGAAGCAGCGGCCACCGGCAGCCCCAGTACAATCATCCAAACATCCGTCACCGAACTCGAGATCATCAGCCTACTCGGCCGGATCCACGAGCTGCTCCGGAACATCGCGTACCTACTCGGTCCGATCATCCTGCTCCACGGCATCACGCTGTGGGCACTCGGCAGTAAGAACTCCTCGTGGTCGCAGGCAGGCTACACCGCCATGGTCGGCGGCTTCATCCTGTTCGGTCTCGCACTCGCGATGGACATCCTGCTCCAGTTAGCAGCGTTCATCGGCGACGTCTGATAGGGACGAAACGCCCTAACTCCGTTTCATATTTTTCGCAACCCTGACCGAGGGGTATGTCCGCACAGATATCTTATCAAATAAACAGGACAACGCCCAAAGATATATTATAGCGGTCTGGGTTGACATAGACGAAGATGGAGCCAGTCCCTGTCGCTGAGAAGTTGCTCAAAACGAAGCTCTTTGGCTTTTCATTACAGCGACTTCTACAGTCATACCTCGTTCCGATGGCTCCTGGCCTCATTCTGACCGTTCTCAACTTCCCCGCAATCATCTTCGGTCCGGCCGTGCTTGTGGGGGGCGCGATCGGGACGGCTGTCTACGTCCGAACACCAGAGGGACAGAGTCCAGCTGCGTTCCTGTTCGGTATGGTCCGGTACTATCTCGGGCCTGATCGATTCATGTGGAAGCCGATCCAGACACAAACAGATCCCGTTGAGATTCAGGATGGACCAGAGAACACGCAGACGGAGAAGCCACCCGAAGAGGACCACGACACCAACGCCATGTTTGGAGACGAAAACACAATTGAGAACCTCGACTTTGAAGCGGTCCATGACGACGGCGTCATCGAAACGGATGAAGCGTACGCGCTGATGATCGAGATCGAACCCCGGCCGTGGTTGATCTTGGATAGTCAGTCCCGAAAGGCGGTGTATCACTCCTTCTCACAATTCCTCATGGGGGTGAAATCACCAATTCAAATTTTCACCCTCCCCGTCCCGTTCAACGCAGAGGAATACGCCGAGAACGTCAAGAAGACGAACAAGAATAAGCCCCCCAACGAGAGCAAGTATCTCGAATTCGGTCGAATCCACCACGTTCAGTGGTTGGAGAAGACGATTGAAATGGGGGAGATCAGAGATCGCCGCCACTTCATCACTGTAACTGCTCAGAAGTACGAAGAACACGAGGAGGCAGGCGCGGGCTCTTTCCTCGATCGGTTCAGGCCCAAGGGCTCGAAGGTTGACCAGGAGAAGCGATACGATGAACTCTGGTCGCGGGCAGACAACGTGAAATCAGCTCTCCCCCGGACGGGTGTAGATACCAACGCCATCGACAACCGAGACGATGCGTTGGAAGTCCTCTACTACTACTACAAGGGCCGAGACCCGCCGGCTTCACTAGACCACGGCTGGCTGACGAAAGGCCCGACCGACGCAGACAGCACGCCTTCCGGCACCGAGACCATCCAAGACACCGCCCAGACAACGCCCGAAGCAGACGATCCAACCAACCCCCCACGACCAGCAGACTAATGTCATCTGGACGAAAACGACTGGTCACTACCCACGTCTCGCCGTAAGAACAGCGGCTACACTATCATCCACATCACACTATGGCTATCAAAGACAACATCAAGGACAACTTCAACGACCTCATCGGAAGAGACACAGACACCGATGAAGGCGGTCGACTCGACATCGACAGTCTAGACGGTGAGCAACTCCAAGACGCGATCGAATACCTCGAAGCGATCGGGCGGGAAACGAAGCGAGCAGACATCGAGGAGGCCGCTTACTACCTCGATACTGTCGACGACGACATCGAGCTCTTCTCTGCGTTCGAAACAGGGGAAGAGCGAGGTCGTGTCGATCGTTCCATCGTCGCCCCGAACAACATGGAGCGGGAAACGAAATGGCACACTCGTGACGGGGACTTTTATCAGATCCTCACCACGACCAGCCTCCCGCGTCTTGTGACCCCCGGATGGTTGATCCCAGTTACGCTTTCAGAACACGACGTCCGACTCTCGATGCACATCAAGCCTCGAGACACCTCATCTGTGAAGGGGCGGCTTCAACAGCGACTAACGCAGATGAAAAGCGCGATTCAGTGGAAGCAGCGCCGGGGCCGGACCGACGTCTACGAAGAGGAACACGAGCGAAAGGAACTGGAGCGTCTCCTCCGCAACGTGATCGAGGGGACAACCAAGCTGTTCAACTTCTCGTTCTACATGGAGGTCCACGCCAACACTCTCGACGAGCTTGAGGAAGCCAGCCGGAGTGTCCAGCGAAAAGTGTCCGAACAAGGCATGGACCTAGCACCCGTCGAGGGCCGGCAAATCGAGAGCCAGCAAGCGATTGCCCCTGTCGGAACAGACCCCATCCGCAACAACAATACGGTTCAACTGGAGGCACTCGCGACGTTCTTCAATTTCGTTGAGCCGCCCGTTATTCAGCCAGAGGGCGTCCACTTCGGATTCGACGACAACAAGCGGCCCGTCATCGTCGACCGATTCGACCTTAGTGGATACTCAAAGGTTGTCACCGGGAAGATTGGCGGTGGGAAGACCTTCTCCGTCAAGATGGCCATGTACCGCCGCCAGCTCAACGATCCCGACATCAGGACGATAATCTTCGACCCGCTCGGAGACGACTTCGTGGACTTCACCGAGAAGATCGACGGAACCGTCATCAAGTTCGGCGGCGAAGACCGCATCAACCCGCTCCAGATCGAACCGCCGACCAACAACGAAGAGGCAACCGACCTCTACACGAAGAAGGTCCGGAGCGTCATCGAGATTCTGAAGACCTACTTCGACCAAGCAGAACGCGGTGGGATGGACGCTGGCGAAGAGGGCGTCATCTCTCAGTGTATCCACTACGCATACGCCAAAAAGGGGATCACCGCAGACCCCGAAACGTTCCACCACGAGTCGCCAATCCTTGACGATGTGATCGAGGGTGTACGGGTCGTCGCCCAGGGGGGCCTCAATTCCGAGACCTCGCCCGTCAACCAAGCGATGGCCGACGGTGCGGGAACGCTAGCGGACTGTCCGACTCGGACGAAGGAGATCGTCATGGACCCGTCCGACCAGCACATCAAGCTCGCTCAGAACCTCGTCCCGAAGTTTGAGTCGTTCAAAGAAGGCTCAGTCAACAACAACCTCAACGGCCATACGAACATCAAGCTCGACGACCGCACCGTCTGTTTCGACATGGAGGCGTTCGCAGACACGGGCGAGATGCCGCTGATCATGCACACGATGCTGGACTGGGCCTACCAGGAGGCTCGCAGAAGCCCCCACCGGATCGACATCACGTTCGAGGAGGTTCACTACTTGTTAGACCGCCCCGGCGCTCGGAACCTACTCAACCTCTTCATCCGCCACTCGCGCCACTTCGATGCGGGCCTGACGTTGATCTCACAGACGCCGGACGAGTTCCTAGAGAACGACCAGAAACGCGAAATCTACGACAACTGCGACATTAAGCAGCTGTTCTACCAAGAGAACGTCTCGGACAGGCTGATCGACTACTTCGACTTCAGTAGCGAGGAGGCTCGATTCCTCCGACAAGCAGCGAGAGGGAAGAACTCTGGCTTCTCAGAGTGTCTCCTGTCGACTTCAGAACACGGGCGGCGGCGTCTCGAGATCTGGACTGAGGACTTCGAGCGCCACATGATCGAAGAAACGCTCGACATCGAAGAGTACGCGAGACAGCAAGGCCACGAAGTCGGCCCCTCGGGCAAAAACAACGACGAGAGCAACTTCGGCTCGTCCGTCCCCACAGAGGTTTCTCCCGAGCAAGAGTCCGGACCGACAGACGGGTTCGACGGTTCCCCACCGACCGGCCCTGCCGTGGACACCACCGAATACGACCACGAGACATTCGAGAAAGGCCAAACAGAATCTGCCCCGGAACCAGAAAATCAGGAAGTGCGCGACCCCTTCCGGGTTAGCAAGCCGGCGGGCAACCCCGAGGTCCCAAGCGAATTCGAAGATGAACAGCCCACCGACGACACACCATCCGCCCCCCACCGTGACTCCGAGGCATCCACCCGGCCCGAGTCGGCTGTTGAGAATTCGGCACCCACGACCCCACCGGGAGACCCCTTCGAGGAAGGGACCGTCGAGGACGAACCCAACCGAGAGCCCCCCGTCGAAAGTTCGGACACCGACCCATCGACACAGAGCGAGTCCCCGGACGCACGTGACCAGATCGATGACGATACCGAATCGGAAGATACGCTCCTCGACCGCATCCTCCCCAACCGAGGCGGTTCAAGCGACGACGAGGAGGGGGGCATCTCTGAAACGGTAGACGAACACGAGAGCGAACAGGAAGACGGCCAAACGAGCCCGCTACCCGCGAAGATCGAGGCCTTCGCGGACACCGAGTTTGGCAGCTGGGCAATCAAGATGGTCCCACTGGTCATCATCATTATTGCCCTCATCGCACTCCTCGTCTTGTAGTCCCCATCGGGGGGTTAACTCACCGACATACTGATTACCCCCGGTTAAGAAGTAGAATTCAACGAAGCACACCCCCATCCCAGATACACATCCATATCCATGAATCCAACAATCCTCGGGAGTTTTCTCTGGTATAGCACCTTCCTCATCGCAGAGGGGCTTATCGATCGGTTCTTTTCATTTGCTCCAGAGTTCCTCATGGACGCGGGCAGGGGGGTCTTAGATGCGCTCCTCGATTTCGACTTAACCGACTTCATCATCATCGACCCGACCCCGTACGGAAATGCCGATGAAGCATGGATGAGCATGTTTGAGATCTCTCTCGCTCTCTTCCCAATCATGATCATCTTGGGTCTCCTCTCAATGCCGTTTGCAGATGAGCAGAAGACCAGCCTCTGGAGACAGGGGCTCCGAATCGTCGGCGTTGTCGCCCTAATGGCTGTCAGCCGACCGATCATCGGATTCGGCGTCGATGTTTCCAACGCGCTCACTCTCGCAATTCTCCCCGATGCCGGGCAAATAACTGGCATGTTGAATCCGGTCAGTGGCGGAATGCTTAGCATCGGTGTTCTAACTGCTGGTGGAATCATCATCGCGGCTTCCGCCGCAATTCTGGTGAAGGTGGTTATCGCGGTGTTCATCGCCCTCGCGATCGTTCTCACACTCCTCCAGATGAGAATCTTCCTCATCTACATCGTCTACATCGCCTCACCTCTCCTCATCGTCTTCTGGTATGCGGACTGGGGGCTTCTCGAGTCGGTCAATGAGTTCGCAAACAAATGGTTCCGGATGGGCACGTACACCCTCCTGTCCGGCCCCATCATCGCGATTATCATGCTCTCAATGGTCACAATCGCGTCTGACCCCGTGGCGGCAGACAACACCATCGCCGGTCTGTGGACGTACATGACGCTCATCCTGTGCTTCCCATTCATAATGATCGCATCCGTCTGGAAAATCGTCTCTTGGGCGGGCGAACCCATCGGTGCCGGACAGGCGATGACTGGGATGGCTATGGCAGGCGGCGCTGCTCTCGGCGCAGTCTCCGGAAAGCTCGGTGGTGCTGCGGGAGAAGCGGCACAGAGCGGGTCAAGCGCCGCTGAGCAAGCAAGCGGCATGGGCGGTGGTGGGGGTGGTGCCAGTGGCGGTGGTGGCGGTGGTGGCGGTTCCGGTGGAAGCAGCACTACTGGCTCAGGAACGGGAGGGGCAGCGGGCTCTGGGAGTGGCCTCAACGACGTGATGTCGAGCCAATCTGGAGAGACCATCAAAAGCTCCAGCACGGAGTCTCAGGGTGGCGTCGCCGGAGACATGCCCGGCGGGACCGGAGCTGAAGCCGGCGGCCCCTCCGACGAGGTCACTGGCGTTGCCGGTTCCTCCGAAGCGTCTGAACCCAAAGGCTACATCGAAGGTGGTGTCTCTCGTGCGAAAGACTTCAAGGACCGAAACAAGTCCCGCATCTCGAACGCCGTCAGCAGCGTCTCTTCCAAAGCGGCAAGCAAGGGCTCGCCTGCGAACTTGGAACGGCTCTACGGCGATTACAAGCAACAGAAAGGAGACAAACGGGGAGCACAACTCGATCAGTTCAACGACTCCGTCGACTGGAGTCAGGGTGAACACGGTGCGATCGACATCGACCAAGCTGGCGAAAGCTTAGGCACGACGCCGCAAGAAGGCCAAGGGGTGTCCGAACTCACCGAAGATGGGAAGTTCGGATACTTGGACGAAGACGGCGAACTCCAAGTTTCCTCTGTGGGCTCGAATCGGGGCCGACTCCGCGGAGAACAGAACGACCAGTACGAACAAGCACAGGCCCACCACGAGCACGCCGACGAACTCGACGAGAAGATGTCTCACCATGCAGAGCGTCTTCAGAAAACCCGAAACAACATCAACAAGCACGGTAGTGATGTTGCTGATGCCTTCTTCAAAGAAGGCATGAAAGGGACGATCGGAGCTCAGTCACCGTATCTAATGGCCGGTGGTGGGTTCGGTGGCGGTGGCGGCGGAGGCGGCGGTAGTGGCGGTGGTGGCGGCGCGGCCCCGCAAGCATCAGAAGGGGGACAAGGTCACGAAGGCCCTGGACGACACCCGCCCGCGAACATCAATGCTGGCGATGTCACCGAAAACGCTGAGACAGTCGCAGAATCTGGAGAGCGATTCGATCTCTCCGACGATGTCCAGCTTCAGTCCTCACCCAACGCTACCGCAGAAGGACACGCACAAGAGTTCTCTGTCCACGATCCCGAGAGCGGTGACCAACTTGGAGACCTCGCCGTCGGGGAGGATGCCGACATGCGCTTCTCACACGGGGATACAGCCCGTCTTGGGAATCTAACCACCTCTGAGGACAGCGATGGGAACTTCCAGATGATGGCAGATGAGCATTCCCGGACCTTCGATGAAAACGAGGTCCGTGTAGACGAGATGATCGGCGACAGCAGCATAGAGGGCGATAAGACAAAAGTGTCCGACGTTACCCTTCAAGAGGACCCCAACAACGAGGGGAACTACTACGCGCAAGCAGAGAACGGAGCGCGAACGCCTGTTCATGCTGGTAGCGAAGAAGCAAACGAAAGCCTCTCAGAAGCCGTCGGCGATCGGGTTGACCTCGAGGGAGTAACCGAACAACGCTACGGCTTCAGCGAGGATACCCACACCGGATACGAGGGGGCCCACAACTACAACTCACTCAGAATCGGCGGATCCGGAGAAGGTGGCTCAAAGACGAGTGAGAGTAGCACTTCCGAAGGATACGGGATCTACGACGCCGACACGCGGGGTAGTAGTGAAACAACCACAGAGACTTCCGCGTCGGGAGGTTCAGGAACCGAAGGTTCGGGCGAGACCGACACCACGACTACCACCGAGCCGGGATCCGAATCCGAACGTTCCACCGACTCAAGCGAAGCGGATTGGGATGTGAGCACTTCTGCCGGTAGCTCTACGACCACGAGTGCCGCAACATCGGGTGGTTCCAGTGGCGGTTCATCTGACTCCTCATTCGGTGGAGTCTCCTCACCATCGGGCGGAAGTTCACCCTCCTCCGACTCAAGTTCGGGATCTGGCGGGTGGAGTCGCACAGAGCAGAAGTCCGGCCACGAAGTGATGGAGGCAGATACCGAAAGTGACCTCCCCGGATCCGTTGCTATGGAAGGCGATTGGACCTTCAGCGACACCACGCCCGCAGGACACGATAAGATCGCCAAGCGAGGAATCTTCACCGAAGCAGACGAAAGTGGCTCTCCGGTGGAGGACGGCGCTGAAGTTGGCTACGTTCGCTTCAGTGATGAACACGCCATGGGTTCTGACGATATGCCCGAGATCGACGGAGAAGAGCGCGACCCACAAAGCGGAGAAGTCGTTAACTTCGACTCCGACAATGGCTTCGCGACCCGGCAGTGGGCAACGAAGAACGCCATGGGCGATGCGAGCATCAACTCCGAAAAGCACGGCGGAGCGGGAGAAACCCCAGCAATGGGCCGAGACTACGAACAGGGGGAAGAAGTCGATCCCGACGACGAGTACATGCAATTAGTCCCGCATAACGACTCCACCTCAAAGCTTCACACCACAGAAGAGATCAACCACTCGTCACCCGACAATGGCCCCTCCAGCGATGGACACAGCAGTGAACCCAACACGCCACACAGCGAGCCCTCGAGTCACGAGAGTGAGTCGGCCGCAGAACACGTCGCCACCGAGAGCTCAAGCGAACCAGAAACTGACACCGAAGCTCACTCTTCAGATGGTCAGTCGATGACCACTGAGCACGTCGCCACCGAGAGCTCAGGCGAACCAGAAACTGACACCGAATCTCACTCTTCAGATGGTCAGTCAGCGGCCACTGAACACGTCAACACTCCGTTCGACTTCAGCTCCGAAACTGAATCCGGCGGGTCAGACACAGTTGAAGATGAAGACGTATTCGTTAGTGAAGGCGGTCAGACGAGTGAAGGTACCGGAAGTGAACCCGCTGAGGAACCCACGGAGGAGGGTGGGGGTTCAGAAACGGAAGAGGGAGGGGGTGACACCGGCCCTTTTGAACACGGGGGTGGTAACGAAATACATTCGAGCGAGGCTGCCCCCACCCCCACCGCTGGGGAGGACTTCGGGCACTTCGAGGCAGAGGGCAGCGAGACCGCGTCGTCGGGGGCTTCCGAATCGCCGGATGCAGAGGGTGAACCGATCGTTAGCGTCTCCGATAGCGACGAATGGAGCCACGACGCTCACAACTGGAGAGACCACGTCGATGAATCTGATGGAGAAGACGAAGGGTTCGGCGAAGGCCTCAGTGTGGATGCCGGTGCGATGCGGAAAGAGACCCTCGAAGACTCCGGAGAGGACCTCTACATCACTGATTACGACGCACTCGGAGAAGCGAACGGTGAAGAGAAGGCAGAACAGCTGAAAACGCAGTCCCTGATCGGCCATCAGTACACGCAGGAGATGGGCCACGAAACGCCCAACGTCGCGTACAACGCGGAGGAGAACGAAGTCATCCAGCAGGAGGTTGGTGGCGCAGAAACGGAAACGTGGGCCGTCGAGGACGCCCCAGATAGCGCCCTAGAGAACGTCGACAGAGAGGAGTTCGATGACCTGATGGGCTCGCAATTGCTGGCTGGAAACTTCGACACCAGCCCCGACAACGTCCACGTCGATGAAGAAGGCGGCCTCCACGTGATGGACTTCGATCGGACTGCTGACGATATCGGCGACGTCTCCGATAGCGCAGAGATGGAGATCAACGCCGCAGCCGGCGCGGACACGGGAACCCACATCGGGGAAGTCAACGACGACTTCCACACCGACAAATGGGAGTACGAGAAAGAAATCACCGACAGCGCGATCGAGACTGCGACCGAGCTCGATGAAAGCGGCGAGGTTGATGATGTCCTCGGGCCAGTCGAAGAACTCGAAGACGAGGTCTCCGGCGGTGAACACAACCGGGCCGAAGTGATCCGGAGCAACATCGATGCCGTCGCTGGTGAAGACATTGTCAGCACGGACGGCCACGGGCATACTGGTGGCGACGAACCGTCACACGACAGCTCGGGAGGTGACCACACAGAAACCCACAGCCCGGAACCAGAATCGGGACACGCCATCGACGCCGATGTGGACTACGGGAATCTCTCAACCAAGCAGGCCGAAGAAGGTGAGGAGTACATGCTTGAGGTGGGCGAACGGGAGGAGCTTTTCGAGAGTCTGAAAGCCGAACACGGCGACGAAGACGTTGAAAACCTCTACACTCGCTTCCAGATGCGAAAGCGGTCCTCGAAGTTCAATAGTGAAGACGTGACCAAACAGGAGATTGTCGGGAACGAGGCCCTCGAAACCGATCACCCGGTCCGAGACGACGACGTCGACTACGAGCCCACAGAGGGGGAGGTGGAAGTCCACCGTGACTTCATGGAGGCGTCAAACAAGTTCGTCGAGGAGAACCTCGCAGATGAAGATGGAGAGGCCCATGTCCACCGCGGGATGGGCTACAGAGGTAACGACATCGCAGCAGACCTCATCGATCACCCGGAAGCAGACGAAGTCGAGGTCCCGGAACACGAGCAGTCGATGGCCTATTCGACCAAAGAAGGGGTCGCACAGGGCTTCTCGTCGATGGAGAATTCACCCGTCGTTACGAGAGCGGACGCAACTGAAGAGGATGTACTCGCCGTCGACGGCCTCGGTTACGAGCCCACCGAACACGACTTTACGGAGTTCAACAACCAAGATGAAGGAGAAATTCTCGTCCAAGGCAAAGAGTCGATCCCGATGGAGGACATCCGATTCACGGGCGAGGAAAACTACGAAGACTCCCACGCGGGTGAGCGGTTGAAAGAGACCATGGAGAACCCGGAGGAGGCTTCAGAAGAGGATCACAACTTGGTTGATTTCACGGTGCGGAACATGGCGGCCGACAAGACGACCGGGCTGGAGACGCAAGAAGGCGCAGAGCGACTCCACAACTGGGGCGAGTACGTCCATGAAAACGAAGATGCTGTCCCCAGTCCCGGAATCACTGAACACAGTGCAAACAAGGTCCTCAACGAGTCGGAGGCAGATGTAGGTGAAGTCGGCGCTTCGGAGGAACACGACGATGGAGATGACGGCGCAGAATTCCTCTAAAGAGGACACTACAGAAAAATTGTTTTGTAGCACCCGTTGTGGGTGATGGTTGTTGAACTCCGGGACAAAGGTATAAATGCGATTACCAGCCTAAGACAGTACATGCGACGAATCAAGGACATGGATATTACTACCCCGCCGCACCGGGATTCCGACGTTAACCCCGGCGGGAATTACCCCTCCGTCAACTACTCTGCGGTAAATCGGCCGAAGCCTACGAGTGGCCACTTCGAGGAACTCCACCCGTTCCACTCAGACTTCGAGCTGGTGAGAGCGTACCAGGAAGTGGCAGATGCCGAACTCAGAACGCCACTTCAGAAACACAAATCCAGCGGGAAGATATCCGTCCAAGCAGATCAGATCCGAGCGACGTGGGGCCTTGAGGCATCCACGGAAGGGACGATCGGACGAGACCCCACCACACGTGAGTTGATCACGCCTCTCGACCGAGCGAAAGGCATCATCATCGGACAGGCGTACGGAGACGCTCTGGGGCGTCCGGTCGAGTTCATGTCGGAGGATCAGATCCAACAGAAGTACGGCCGCGTAACCGACTTTCTTGGCGATGGCTCTCACCATCAACCGGCGGGGACGATCACTGACGACACGAATCTCGCTCTGTATCTCGTCGCCAGCCTGCTTCGGAACAACGGCTTCGATATGGACGATTACGCAGACCAGATCGTTGCGTGGTTCGAATCCATGCCGTTCGATATCGGTAGTACAACGTTGAGCTCTATCGACAAGCTCCGAAATGGGGTTGACCCACGAGAGGCAGGCCACCAGACGGTCGAGGAACGCGGCGAGTACCGCTCAGCAGGTAACGGGAGTATCATGCGGTGTGCCCCGCTCGCGATCGCCTACCCTGACGACCTCGACACGCTCCAAGAGGTGAGCCGGCAATCCTCAGAGATCACCCACGCAGATCCGCGGTGTACCCACGGTTGTGCCGCCCTCAACCTCGTCCTTGCGAGCATCATCCGCGGACGTAACGACCCGCTCGGGATCGCACTCGACGAACTCTCATCGGATGCCCCGGACGAACTGGTCGAACTCCTCGAGAACCTCCCCGATACGGATCCGGAGGAACTGAGCAACGGCGGCTACGTGCTTGACACGCTCGAGACGGCTCTCTACATCGGGCTCAACGCGAAACACCCCGGAGACGCACTCATTGAGGCCGTGAACCGTGGCGACGACGCCGACACTGTCGGTGCTGTGACCGGCGCGATCGTCGGAGCCCGCTTCGGCGACGGCAAGCGGCTCACGGAATACGCTCACAAGCCGAACAACAGCTTCCCGTCCCGGTGGGAAGAGAACATCCGACTCGATCTCGATGCCTACCGAGAGCGGATCATCCCGTCGTTGCTCGAACTCGGTCAGGTTGCCCCCGAGGGGATCACCTGTAGCGACTCTATAGCGATGGAGGCGCAGACCCTCGCAGAGAACGACGGCCAACTGGAGTAACACCGATCGGGCCAGTTTGCGGACTGTTTAAGACGACAACCACCAAAGTACGACCATGACAACACACAATTCGAACGACACAGATGGACACTCGACGGTTCTATCACAAGTCGGGCTTCCGAACTCCGCAACACTCCCAGAAGGCTCGGTTGGGATTTTCACGTTCAGCCGGGAAGAACTCAATCTCCCCTCCAGCGATCGCCAGTACCAGCTCAAAGGTATCCTCACTACAGAAGGCTGGATACCGCCAGCCCCTCGCACAATCGCGCACCTACTCGGTCAGGCGGGAGACTCACCACAGGACATGGCCGCCTTAGGCGAATACACTGCTGGGAGGGGAAGCCGGCTCGTGATCGAACCGCAGAAGCTCGATGAACAACTATCTGAGCAAGGGTCCGTAACCATCGACGACAATGCGGGCTCTCTCTTCGGCTCACCATTTCAGGATACAGCCGAGTATTATCTCCCCGATGGACTCTCTCGGGAACAGACTGTCGTATATCTACAGAATGCCGTAACAGCCGTGCGTGAATACGCCAAATCGCAGATCACGGAAAACCCCACCAGCGACGAACTCGCAAAGCTCCTCGCAGAACAGTATGGAGTCGCCCACGAGGTCGCGCTCGAGGCGGTTGAACAGAACGACAACTCCGAAAGCTAGAACCGACACGACCTCATCCCACTCGCCCGAAGAGCCCGACCCAACGCCACCAACGTAATGGGCCGATTTGAGACAGTTTGTATAATTTAGAAGTGGAGTTCACAGTGGGACGGGGGTTTTTGTGCCACTCTGAGCACAGGACACGACTTTATATATCAGTACCATTAAGAACCATCTAGAACGGAAACAATGAACCACAAACGCGCCCCTCAGCCGGTGTACGCCCGCCTCGGTCCGTTGGCGGAGTCTGAGAAGCGTCACGCTCTGTGGGGGAGTCTCTGATGATTTACTACATTCTCGCGGGGCTGCTCTTCGCGTGGCTCTCCTGGCGGTGGCTACTCCAAGTTGATCCCGCTCACCAAGACTATGCTGACGCCCCGATGGGATTCACATTCCTCGGTCTCCCAGCACTCATCCTCCTTGTGATGGAGACCTCCACCGCCTTCATCCTCCTCTTGGGCCTGATCAGCCTCGGGCTCCATCTGAACTACAAGCACTGGCGTCCGTTCCACAGCGGGATCGTTGCCAGTCTTGCCACCGGAGTGATCCTCCTAACCGCAGGTGTGATAGCTGGTACGACGCCGCCTGAATGGGCCAGTAGTTCCGCAGATGCGGCCACGCTGTTCGTTTCGACGGCGCTCGCCGGCTGTGGGACGACCCGGATCACCACCTCGACAGGCTACCTGCCCCGGTATTTCGCGGTTCTGAGTGGCCTGTACCACGAGCGGTCGCAGTCTTCGGTCTCGAAGTTTGGCTACCGCCGAGACGACGACAGCCGCTTTGAGCGGTTCCTCCACTGGATGGGCTTCATGGACTACACGCTGACCCTGAACTCACCCTTTGACGAGAAGGCCAGTGAGCAGGAAAATGCGGGCAGCCACAGCTCGCCTACCAACACGGCGTCGGACGTGACGCCCGCCGATCTCCGAGCATCGGCAGACGACCACCCGTTTCGAGATACCCCGGACACCGACCAGCACGACGGGCCTCAGGAGGACACCACTCCTGAGTGGTCCGTAACGCCAGTCGACCATAGTGACGACGAGGAAGCGGACGAGGAGGCGGCCACGGACGAGGAACAGGACGACGAGAGCGATACGCCCGCCGAGGAAACGGATGATGAGGCCGTGACTCAGTACCAATTCCCGTGGGAGGAGCCGCCCGAGATGCGCTTCGAGGATATCGGTGGGTATCCCGAAGTCAAGGACGCACTCCGCGAACAGGTGGTCAGCCCGCTCCGGGGGAACAACCCCAGTTACGACCGCTTCGGGATCGAGCCCTCGCGCGGGCTCCTCTTCTACGGCCCGCCGGGGACGGGGAAGACGCTGTTTGCCCGTGCGCTAGCGAACGAACTCAACCGGCCGTTCGTCGAGCTGACCCAAGCGGACCTCACCCACGAGTTCATCAACAAGTCGCCGCAGATCATCCAGCGGCTCTTCGAGGAGGCCCAAGAACTCGGCGGCGTCGTGTTCATCGACGAGGCCGAGCAGCTTCTGGGGAGCCGTGACGACAGCCTCAATTCGCACGCAGAGGACAAGAAGATCACCAATATGTTCCTCTCGGCGCTCACGAAGGAGGACAAGGACTACATCATCCTCCTGACGACGAATCTCAAGGAGTCGATGGATGACGCGATCCTCCGTCCGGGGCGCATTGACGAGGACTTCGAGATCGGACTTCCTGAGTCCGACACCCGACTCGAGATCATCAAGATCAAGCTCGCGGAAGTGCCCCACGAGATCACCCAAGACCAAGCCCAGAGCGTCGCGTCGAAGACCGGCGGGTGGAGTGGGGCAGACCTGAACGCCCTCATCAACCAAGCCAAATTCAAGGCAGTTGACCGGAAGGCTCAGAAGCTCAAATTCGACGACATCAAGCGGGCTTACAGGGATATGAAGTCCGACAAAGAATAACCGGCTCAGCAATCTTCAGCCCTGTTTTGCGGGACGGATTTAAGTAACTCTCCTCCGACGTACTAGGTACTCAATCGCCCCATGACCGAGAGCCAGCGATCCGACGACAGCGAAATCTGGGAGGATATCTTCCCCTTCAAGCCATACCCGAATCAACGAGAAGGTATCAACCAAAGCATCGACACCGTTCGCGACGGGGGCGTGTTCCTTCTTGAGGGTCCGTGTGGGACCGGGAAGACCCTCATCGCGCTCACTGCGGGTATCAGCCTCGTCAAAGACCCAGAGACAAAATACGACCGCGTACTCGTCATCACATCGAAGAAGCAGCAACTGAGCGCCTTCGAATCAGACCTACGGACGATCAACAGGAAGACGGACAACAACATCCCCGGACTGACTCTCGTCGGTAAGGCCGACCTGTGCCCGTATGTCCAGGCTGGCGAGATCGAGAAGGAAGACATCTACCACCGATGTATCGAGTTGCGGGATAACACGCGGAGTTTGATGGCGAAAGCGGCGCGACAGAATAACAGTCGAGAAGCCAACGCCGCCTTTGGCCTATTCTCGTATGCTCAACGGGAGCCATCTGTCGAGGACACGCTCACGTTCGACGGAGCGAAAGCGGGCGTCCAACCGTCGATCCCGACTGTCGCCGGGAAGGAATACTGTCCATTCTACGCTAAACATATCACGAATTCAGTCAAAGACTCGTTCCCGCTCTCCATCTTCGATGTGACGACAGGCGAAGAGACACTCAAGACCGCGGCACGCGCGGGAACCTGCCCACACGTCGAAATGCGCCGACTCCACGACGAAGGCATGGCTCTATTCGGAAATTACCAGCACGCCTTCAACCCGAAGACGGTGGCTGGATTCACCGGAGGCATCATCGACGACACCACCCTGCTCATTTGCGACGAAGCTCACGAACTCGTCCACCAAGTACGAGACCAGCTGTCGTACAGCGTCAATTACTCCACGTTCTCCAAAGCCGCTGACGACATCACTCTCGTCCAACGCTGGATCACCGGGAAGGGCCACCCTCGGAAATGCCAGCTCGCAGATGCCGTCATCGGAAACACGGGTCTGACTGGCCCCGATCTGCTAACTGCATCCAAATTCGTTGAGCGAATCCAAGACGAATTCCACAAAAGCACGATACAGGGGCTTCGAGACGAACTCGGGACCAACTGGAAGGACAAGTGCCGGAGGAAGAACCGCGACGAACTCTCGATCGCGCTACAAAACCCACAGAACCCCGGCCCGGACAGCATCCGAAAATGGGTAGAAGACAACGACTACGAGGACATCTGGGAGAAAACCCTCCTCGCCGCCCGAGCAGTGAGCGTTGCCCGCGACGTCATCTCGCGCGAAGTTGACGAGAAGAGCCCAGACGGATCGTTTGCTATCAGCGACGTTTACGAACTCCTCAACCGATGGTGGACAGGTGGTGACTCCGAATACTTCCGCGAGATCAAGCTAATCCCACGGAAGGGGACCCGCTCGACTGCCGATTCTACCCGCCCGTGGCGAACTGGCTACTACGCGCAGGTCCAGATCAACAACGCGATCCCCCAAAACGAGATCGCCGCGACTCTCGATACCTTCGGTGGGGCAATCCTCATGTCGGCCACGCTCTCACCCCTCGACATCTACGAAGAAGTCACTGGAGTGAAGAAACTCAGAGAAGGGACCCAGCCCACCAGCAGTCTCGTCACCAAGGCGATCGCCAGCGCCAACATTCCAGAAGGAGACGAGGACACCGTCCATATCCCTGATATCGGTTCTGTCGGGGGCGGTGGAGGGAGTACACAATCGCCTTCCACAGACAGACAGCGAAACGTCGGCAAGGTCGCGTTCGATCTCGGCTTCCCACAGGAGAACAGAGCATCGTTCGCCGTCGACGCTCAGAAGTTCACCTACTCAAATCGGTGGCCACCCGACGAACACCCGGAACTGCGAACTACGTACGGGAAGACAATAACCTCGGTCGTGAACACCACGCCAGGGAACGTGATCGTGTTCATGCCGAGTTACCTCGAAGCCATGTGGGCAAGCAGGATGTTAGACGGCAACCCGAACGTCACCAAACCGGTTCTAACCGACACCAGCAGTTCCGACGCGGCGACTGAGGAGCTCAAGCAGGCCTTCTTCGATGGCGAGCCCAAAGTTCTCGCAACAAGCCTCCGTGGGACGCTCACAGAGGGTGTGGACTTCGACGGCGACAAGCTCAACGCGGCAGTTGTCTGTGGCGTTCCGATCACCAACACGTCAACGAACCTCTCTCAGGCCATCCAATCGGCGTACGATGAACGGTTCGATAACAACGGCTTCGATTTCGCCTTTACCGTTCCCGCTGTTCGGAAGACGAGACAGGCACTCGGCCGAGTCATCCGCGGCGTCGAGGACGTCGGCGTCCGTGTCCTCATCGACGAGCGGTACGCGAATAGCCGGACGTTCACCAGTGTTCGCGAGCACTTCCCAGAACACGCGACAGATGAATTCAGACCGATCTCCCCTCCAGAGCTCGGCCGGGAACTCCAGCACTTCTGGTCTCAACACTGACGGAGGAGCGATCACCTGCCCCAGAGAGAATCGCCTGTTAAGTGCCGAACTGGTTTGTTTTTTATCTCTCATCTTGTAGTGAGAGAGGTGTGGTAGCGGTGAGAGTGAAGACCCACATGGGGGTTAAGAATATGACCCGTGGGTGCGAGAGTAGATACACACGCCAACACGAAGCCAACAATGGACATTCAAGTAACTAATATCCCGAGTGAACTGAGGGACCGCAAGCAGTGGATCTGCTGGGACACTGGGATGCGAGACGGAAAAGAAACGAAACTCCCCAAGGACCCTAACGGAGGGTACGCACAGACTGACGACCCATCTACGTGGACCAGTTTCGGAAATGTGAGGGTGAAGAGGAAAAACCACGACGGCGTCGGATTTGTCTTTACCGAAGATGACGACCTAGTTGGGATCGACCTCGACAAGTGTCGCGATGCGGAAACCGGCGAGTGGGAAGACTGGGCACTCGAAGTCATGGACGAAATGGACGGGTTCATCGAGATCAGCCCGTCGGGCACAGGCGCTCACATCATCCTCGAAGGCGAGATCCCCGGCGATCGCCGCCGAAAGGGGAACATCGAAATCTACGAAGACGGTCGCTACTTCACCGTCACCGGCAACGTCGTCTCGTCGGATGGGCAGCCTCTCGATACGGATGAGGAGGCAACGCTCAACAGCAACCAGGAGGGCCTCACCAACGTCTACACCGAGTATCTCTTGGACGGAGAAGACGAGGATGACGAAGACGACGACAGCAGCGAGAACATACAGATCACTCCCCCAAGCGGAGAACGGCCCAACTTAGCGAATCTCGGGTACGACAGAGATGTCGACATCCCGTTTTCACTCGGTCCAACGACAGAGGACCTCACCGCGTACGAACAGGAACTGCTGACCGATGCGAAGAAGGCAGACAACGGCTACGGGTTCACGCTCCTCTGGCGTGGGCACTGGGAGGAGTTCTTCAGCTTCTCAGACGACCACAACAAGACGGGCTACAGCCAATCTGAAGCAGACATGGTGTTCTGTAACAAGCTCGCATTCTGGTGTAGTGGCGATCCTGTCCTCATCGATCGGATCTTCCGGGCATCCGGCCTCATGCGTGAAAAGTGGAACGAGGAGCACTACTCGGACGGGACCACCTACGGTGAGCGGACCATCGAGAAGGCGATCATCCGTGTGGACACCCACTACGACGACGATCGCCATGACGAAGTACAGACCCGATCCGATGACGACAGCGCAGACCAGGACAAGGACACCCAGAGCGACGCCCAACCGACTCCTCAAAAAAAGGCAACCGACGATGAAGCCGGATCTGATCCCGTAAGCACGACCGGCGGCGGACGTCGAAGTCGAAGTACCGGCCGAGGCGGGCCGGATGGGTTCAAATCCAACAGTCAGGCGAGCTCTGGTGAGGAATCCGATCAGGAGGTAACGGACCCAACCCCAGACGACACCCGTCGACGCAGGGGAAACACCCGGACTGAGAGAAACCGCCGGACTCGTGGCGAGCGGAATCCTTCAGTCTCGGACTTCTCCCCCAGCAAGACAGAACCGGATTCAGACCGTTTTACGGCTGATCCAACAGAAGAACCCGCCGAAATAGCGGATACGGACGACGAACCGACCGCCGACGAGGATCAAAATGACGACACCACCGACGATGATCCGTCGTCCAACACGGTGACCGTAGATGTCTCGTCCGATCTCGATGATGGATTCAACCGACCATCTGAGTCGGAAGGGAGCATGTTCTCGGATGGAGAGGACCCCTCCGATAGCGATAGCGATACCGAGACAGAAAGCGACGAAACTGCGGCAGAAGACGAACTCGATCCAGAAGAGGGCAGGGCCGCAGTTGAAGCATTAGAGGCAGACCACGTCGAACAGCAGAAGTCTGAAGAAGACAACGATGATTCAGACACCAACTCCGGAACCACCAGTTCCGAATCTGAAGGGGAGAGCAGCGATTCGGATGATGTGGGTGAAGAAGACTCGGAGACCGACGACAGCGAGGCAGAAGACGACGAAGATGAGAAAGAGGAGATCAAAGACGGGAGCGACTCTGTCAGCGGAAACGAGACGATCCCCTCCGAACTCGGACGGAGAGTTGAGGTCCTCGAGCAGGACTTCGGGAAGATGGAAGAGGAACTGAGCGAGTACCAGACCCAACTCGAAAACGAGATCCAGATGCAGGAGAACAAAGTCTCCCGCGTCTACCGTGAGCTGGAGCACTACGAACGCATCGTCGACAAACGCGAACACCAGCTGGAGACGCTTCAGCAGGTTCTCTTCGTGATGTGTAAAGCGAAGAATCACCCCGTATTCGACGAGATCGCGGAGGGGCTGAGTGACGATGAAATCCCCATGGAGGACATCCTTGATGAAGAGTTCGTCGAGCGACTCGAGGCGCAAGAACGTGTACGGTGGGAACGCCAGCCACCTCAGGACGTTCCAGCGCATGAAACAGAGACCAGCACCGACCTGGTCCCCGCGGAATCTCAAGCACCCGCCGAACCCAGTGACGATCCCAACGAAACTGGCCCGTCTCGATCGTTCTGGTCGGACCTTTTCTAGGCCGCTCTTTTTATACGATAGTCCATTTCGAGACGACAACCCCAGTTCAACAAATTGAACTAACAACTATCTTTGTTTTCGGATTTGAACTGACAGGGGATTATATTGTATATTTTGAAAGTTTCACGCCTATTTGACCGATAATTATATATCGGTACCATGGGGAGGTCATACTGTACGCATGAGCCAAAAAATTAAGCGTGCTGTACTGTCAATGCTCCTCGTCTCGTTCGTCGCAACGGGCATGGGGCTCGGTGTTGGATCGGCCGTCGCGGATACCACGACGAACTGTGAGGAAGTTAACGTCGACGACTACGACAATGTCGTTGAGAACTTCGACGACTGCGAATCGAACGAAATGAGCGGCTATACGTCGATGCTGGACAACCTCTTCGAGGTTGCTCACACGACGCTTCAGTACGCTGGATTCGTGACTGTCTTCGCGGGAGCCACTCTCTGGTTCACTGCTCGGCGTAGCAGTGACCGCGCCCAGACCGGTGTCTGGCTGCTCATCGGTGGTCTCGCCATGATCGTGTTCTACTTCGGCTTCACGGCGTTCGTGAGCCTCCTGAAGTGGGTCGCGGAAGGCGGTTCTGGTAGTTCCTAAACGGAACTTCCACCCAGTCGTATAGTCCATCACTTCATTTATTGAACGCTACTCGGCTAGCGACAGCTTCGCCATGAAACAGGGTAAGGGCGTTCCAATGTTCAAACTGGTGAACTGACAAGGAATAATGTTGTTAGAGTTGAAAACTTAGCAAAAACCACCGGCAGATTAATATTAGTACCTTGTTTTGTAGAATTCGACGCATGAGCCAAGCAATCTCACGAGCTGTACTATCGATGTTAGCTCTGTCGTTCGTTCTCACCGCGGGTGGGATCGGCGCGGCGAGCGTGGTCGCAAACGACTGTAGCCCCTCGGATCCCTCCGCCTGTGAAGCTGGGATGGACGGATACACCAACATGCTGGACAATCTCTTCGAGGTTGCCCACACAACGCTTCAATACGCCGGCTTCGTGACTGTCTTCGCGGGAGCCACCCTCTGGTTCACCGCCCGTCGTAGCAGTGAGCGCGCCCAGACCGGAGTCTGGCTGCTCGTCGGCGGTCTCGCCATGATCGTGTTCTACTTCGGCTTCACGGCGTTCGTGAGCCTCCTGAAGTGGGTCGCGGAAGGCGGTTCCGGCAGTTCGTAAAGTCCGGTACGAACAACGAATCCACCCCCTATATTTTAGACACCTGGCCGCATAGCGGGTAGCACGAACTAATGAGCCCCCGATTAGCAGAGTTTATCTTAGAGGATGGACCTACGTTCTCCTCTCTTGTGACAACCCAGCTCCGCCACATCATGTCGTCTTTGTCCAGTGTTCCAAGCGAGTACGCTTCGACATCAGCTTCCGGACCCCTGATGCAATTCGACTTCGATATGCTCTGGTCCGCGTTCGAGCACTTCGAAGGACTTGATCGCGTATTCTGGATCCTTGGATTGACTCTCATCCTCCTTGGGTTCATGGCGTGGCAGATGAACAAGAAACGGACCCAACGCCGATCGTGGGGATTCCGCTTATTCGGCATCGGTGTTCTGTTCTCAATTATCGGGGCCAACTACAGTGCCTTCTGGAACCTCCTGTACCATGTTCTTACCCAATAAACGAACCTCGGCTGTTATTGGACTAGCACTTCTCCTCGTGATCGGGAGCGGGGCCATCCTCATCAGTGACGGCCAAGAAAGCGACTACGGCGAGTATCCACCGATCGAAACTGCTACACAAAACCCACCGGTAGACGACGTGGGTACGTACCGCATCCTCGCTTCAAACGACATTGATGTGAACTCAACAGGGAACAACGATGATATCTTTTCAGTCACATCCCAATCTGTCGATCTAAGAACGTACAAAGTAGATCGGCCACTCCTCAGGCTCGATGAACGGACCTATACCGTCGACCAAACCACGGAGTTTGCCCAGCTCACAGATGGGTTCCGGGAAGCCCTCTACACAGAGTATCAAGTCACCACCGACGACACTTGGATATCGTATGACGAAGCGGAAGTCACTGATTTAGTCCACATCGGGCAGAGCCGCCCCGTCAACGAGTCGATCATGACGGGCGACGACAACCTCCTCTTTGCCGAAATCGAGGGACGGGGAGGGACCATTCCGGTCCGCAACGCCGAGTTCATCTACGAGAAAGAAGGCGGCACCTTCCAAGGAGTAACTGTCCTAAATCCCAGCAATGCGGAAGTTTATGAAGGCGAGTTCACGGACTATACTGAACTCAACCAAGATGTTGTAAGGAGTACGTTCATCAACACGAGCAACGACCTGAGCATCGTCCCAGCAGCAGGGTACGGGAACAATTCCGCCCGGTATGATGTCCAAGGTGCCACAGCAGAAGGGTACTGGCAAGATGAAGTCGAGGTCGTCCACGACCACTACGCCGACGTCGCTCGGATGGATGAAGGCGCGCTCTATGACGACTACTGGCTGGTGAATCCGGATCAAGTCAATATCACAACAGTGTTTGACTACCGAACCACCACCCCAGAAGATTACAGCAGTAGCGAACAATGTTCATACGTCAGTGGTGACGAAACTCTCACCGGAACGGACACTAAGTATGAGGAGTGGGAGATCATCGAGAGCAGTTCAGTGATGTCTCTTCAGAACGACAACGAATACTACGTTACTGAAAACGACCAGAACATCCTCACGATCGACAATCCTCAGAGCGGTCGCCTTGGACTCTACTCTGACGTTCTCATCGGTTTAGAACTCACCTACGGTGTCGACAGCACCTGCCCCGGTAACTCGTGGGAAAAAACAAAGAAGGTGTCCGCAGCAAGTGCCTTCCACGACCCGAGCTACTACACCATCGAGGCCGCAGACGCAACGGACCTCACGATTGATGCCTACCTCGTTGAGAATGCCTTCCGTGACGAGATTTACTTCGACATCATCGGCGACCAGCGACCAGAGAAAAACCCGCTTGGAAGCATCGAGCTGAAGGCCAACGAAGAGTGTATCGAGCGTGGCGCACTGTTCTGTAAGGAGCGCGCCCACCAAGACCAGTACAAGATCCACAGCCCGTGGATTTTCCTCTCTCAGTCACTCTACGATCGTGTCGAGCACCGACGAGACGGCTCGGCACAGTGGGTCCGAACGTCTGTCAAACATGACGAGACGCCGAATCTCCACCGTGACTACATGGACGCTGCGGGGTACAGAACATCGGCTTCCAACACCCTCGGAGTGAAACCCACCATGCAAGATCAAGCCCAGATCTACGAAGGGATCAACCTCGGTGAGAACGTCATCGACACAGGGGGCGATGTTCAACTCTACAGGACTGTCGGCTCACAGTTGTCACAGCCGGTCAGCGAGTTAGAGGACATCGAAATCACCGCCACCGACGTATTCGGAAATGACGTCCCCATCGGTGAGGTCCACCGAATCACCGTTGAACCGACGCGGATCGTTAGCGATCTCAACACAACCACGTACGAGGTCACTGGCACCCTCGAGCATTCAGAAACCGATGATCCCGTCCCCAACCGTGAGATCATCATCGACGGTGAATCTGTCCACAGGACCACCACAAACTCCGATGGGGAATTCACCCAGATGGTAAGTGAAAACGTCTCTACGGTCGACGTGCGCTTCGAGGGGGACCCTCTCCGAGAGGACTTCGACACCCACTATGGCGAGTCATCAACGAAGGTCTGGACAGGCAAGGTCGCCCTCAACATCGTGAGGATGCCGATCGGATACCTCCACGCGATGATCTCGAACCTCCTCGTCTTTATCAACTGGATCGCTCTTGGTTTGTTCCTCGTGTGGTGGATGAAGTACCGAGATTAGGGACGACAACCACTATGGGAACCGGATGGTGAAACCCACAGATTTCTAACAATCCTGCCTCTGTGAGCCCACATCGGGAGAGGAGAGAAAACGGGGGCACAAGACATAACTAATCTGGTTGTGACGTACAGTTCACGGTGAGCCAAGACGACAACCACCGGGAAGGCGATACTCCTTCGCCAGGAGAACCGCCCGGCCCAGACGAACCATCCGAGGAACAGCCGCCGACCCTCTTCGATGAGACTGCCGACGACACTACGGACAGTGCCTCGCCAGCACCAGCTGAAGAGACAAGCGAACCATCGGTCGAAGACGACGAGACGCCGACACCCGAGGTGGTTGACGGCGACTTCGATATCTTCGAGGCCGCGATAGATGGGGAGGTAGAGGATGAAGACGAAGAGCCGATCACCATCCCCGCGGACTACGAATCAGCATCTGATCCGTCTCTCAGTGGAACGCTCAGCGACGGTGAGGCTGAAAACTTCATTGAGGAAATCGAATCCGAACAGGAGTACATCCAAATCACACCAGTCCGTGAGGAAGTGAACTCAGAGACCGTCAAACGCGAACTGTACGGCCTCCACCGCTACGGGAACGGACGGAAGCTCCCGCTCGACATGGAGCTCCACATCGCTGGGATCGAGCCAGTATCGAACTTCGAGTTCATCATCTACAAGCCCGAGGACGAAGCGCAGTTCAAGTTCTTCATCGGGCCTGGTGAGCGTGGCGACGTTACATGTGACCGGCTTGAGAGCACGACGCGATCGCAGTATCCGGAAAACTTCGAGTTCGGGCGCAAACAATTCGACATCACAAACATCTTCGAGGACGTCCCCGAGATGGTCCGCTGGGAAGGTGTCGAAGAGAAGCGGCGCGATTGGATGACGACACTCTCGTCGTACGACAACGAAGCAATCGAACGCTCACCACTCTCAAACCTCCTCGAGACGATCATCCAATCGGATGGCGCGGTCGTCTTTCAGAGTGTCTTCGAGCCACGGGCAGACTGGTCTCCAAAGGCAGAACGGCAGAAAGGAAACCTCAAGCAGGGCGTCCATACAACCGGCGGACTCGTCCTCCGAACGCTCATAGATGGTGCCCTTGGCGTCTCCGACGAAGAGAAACAGGAGCGACACCGGAGCGATACGCCGCATGAAATCGGTGGTTCAATCCACGACTCACAGACCGGCGGCTACCGCTCAGGAACCAGTCGGATGGGACAGATCGACCTGAAGGACCCGTCGCACACATACAACGTCTCACTGCGAGCCGCAGCATCCGACGCGGAAACGGCGCGCAATCTCCAAGACGCGCTCAACCAAGTCAGCGGGAAGTTCTACTCCATCGAGGGGAACTACCTCGGGACAAACGATGCTGAGTACGAACGGATGCTCAACCACGGCATCACCTACCCGAACGGGCTGGAGTCATGGACGCGACGAAAACCGCTGCTCGTCTGTAACATCGACGAGCTCTCAAACTTCATCACGGTCCCGTCGATCGACTCGCTCCCGAAAGCAAGTCGCGGTGGGACCGGCGGGATGCCCACGGCACAGTCGCCGCTCACCTCGCCGAACGAGGAGGTGTTCAAGGAGTTCTCCAAGGGGATGACGATCGGTCACGCCGTCACCGCGCTGCGTGATCACCGCGACAAGCCCGACGATATCAGCACCATCGAGACGAAAAACGAGTGGTGGAACCACCTCTCGCAACGGGACGCACTGTCGTTGTCTGCGGACCATCTCACCCAGCACTACATCCGTGCTGCGACGACTGGCAGCGGGAAGACGGTCGCAACGATCAACGATATGCTGACCACACACAATGACCTCGAGGGGCCAACAATCCTCATCGACCCCAAGGACGGCGAGATGTGTGAGAACTACCTGCGGTGTCATCGCACGCTGTTCGGCAACGTCGACGACGTCGAATATATCCAGATCCCCGAGGCAGACGGCATGGTTCCGGGGATGCCGTTCTTCGATCTCCGGCCGCTCACAGAGGGTGCCGGGCGGACACGCGAGACGGCTAAACAGGATATCATCGACCACTACTTCCAGATATTGCGCTTCGTTCTGGGAAAGAAGACAGTCGAACAGGCGTTCGTCGCGAACGAGATCCTCACCAATCTCATCAAGGCGCTATTCGACAAAGACCACGGAAAGGACTACTTCTCTATCGGTGAGCTCATGCAGGCCGCACAGGAGTTCCAGAAGTACGGCAAGCAGGTCGAAGACCTCGACGAAGACTACGACAAAGTCCTCGAAGCAATCCCGCGAACGGCCGACACGCAGGTCACGTCCATCCTCGAATCGCACCTCGAGAAGGACGCACGGCAGTTCATGAACACGACGGACGCAGTCCTCAATCGGATCCGGAAGCTGAAGGAACGCGACTTCATCTGGGATATGCTGTCGTACACGATCGAGGATAAATACTGGAACGACGAGACAAACTGGTACAGCAAGGAGATACCGATGCTCGACATGAAGAGCATCCTCAACTCAAACAAAGTCGTTCTCATCGACACGGGAAGCCTTCGTGGAGCCAGCAGCGAAGTGTTCACTGTGTTGTTCCTCTCGCACCTGTGGACATCGGCGCAGTCCATCTGGACGCCGGACGACGACGAATACATCACGAACGTCATCATCGAGGAGTCCGCAAACATCGCTCGCAACGAGATTGTCTACCGAGAACTGCTCCCGAAAGGGCGGGAATTCAATCTCTCGCTGGGACTCATCATGCAGTATCCTGAGCAGGTACTCGGAGACAATCCAAACGACAATCGGCGGGCGTACAAGGAGATTCTCAACAACATCAACACGAAGATCATCGGCAACGTCGCGACCGACGACCTCCTCGCGGAGTCGCTGTTCCACGAGGACCTCGAAAATGATGAGATCAAAGACCGCATCTCCGGGCTTCGGCGTGGCGAGTGGATCGTCCAGCTGCCGTCGACGGGCTTCCACAAACAGAAGCCAGAGATACTCACGCTCCGGCCGCTTCCCATCCCGCCAGGACACAACGCGGGACCATTCAACGTCAACTCGCTCGCGGATTCTGTGCGTGAACGAAGTCGGTATCGCCACTGCGTCAACCGCGAACACGAGGCGATCGACATGGACAGCGGCGTGAAAGCACGCGCAGATGAAGACGATGACGGCGACGACGGCGATGATGACACCTCCCCAGCGGACACCGAGGAGTTCACGAACGAACACGAGATGTTCCTGCGGATGGTCTACGACGCGCTCACCGATGGGGTAAACGGCTACCACATCAAGGACTCGATGAAGGAACTTCCCTACAGCGAGACGGCAGCAGACCTCTGTGACTGGGGATACCTCGAGAAGTTCACGCTCGGAAACAGGCAGGCGTACTACTGGCCGACAGACGAAGCAAACGTCGTCGTGGATCGCAATCTCGCGCCACGAGACGGCGGTGAGTACGGCCGGGAGAGCCCGGAGCATCGTGTCGGCGTCAAGCTCATCCAGGCACACTACGACGCGCTCGGCTACGAGACGCACATGTACTACAGCCCGGACAACGAAGAGAAGAAGTACGACCTGTACGCCAAGCCGACCGACGACTCTCTGGACGATCGCATCAAAACCGTTGAGGTTGAAACATCTCCCAACAAGCGGCGACACGTTGAGGACGACTACATCAAGCTCGCAAACATGCCCGGTGACGGCATCTGGGTGGTCAAAGACATCGACGGGATGCGCCAGCTCCTGTCGTCTCTCGCTGACCAGATCGGATACGTAGAAGCAACCAGCACGACCAACTTCGAGAAGACTAGCGACAAGCTGGACGTGCCGGGGATGGAGAGAATCTTCGGCATCAACAAACTCAGGGAAGATCTAGGCGACGACTAGCGGCCATATCCTCCCCACTCATTTTCTTGTGCGGAATCAATCCATAACTCAGACATCCCTTCCGGACTCTCATTTGAACAGGCCTAGCAACAGTTCTTCAATCCTTCAGCGATCACTATAACACTAAACACTATCCCCACGAACACACCACGTTCTAAGCTAATGGGGCCGCCTAGAGCAAGACTGTGCTGAAAATAAGGGAGTGAACCGCTTTGGTATCGGTTAGAAAACCCAATAAAAACGATATGCGAACGGCAATCTAATCAGAATATCGCCGCACAGATGGCACAGCAAATCGGTATCAATCGAAAATCTCAGAGAAACCTAGCCAAAATATCTCCGTCATACAGGGCACAACAGGTGGATGTCTATCGCGTATCACAGAACAATCTAATTAAGAATCGATCTCCTCCCGACAGAAACCAAACCGCTTCATTGAACCCAACAACGACCATCTCATAATAGTTCAGACAATTACGACGAACCAGTACTAATAAATCACAAGACGGGAGAGCGATACAGCCAATCTCTTATCAAAATCATAATCGCACGAAGACAACTAGATTGGAGGGTTTCTTTATCAGCCACTCGGACCATCACGACATGATGGGTGAAGATCTCTCAAATTCTGTTATCGCAAGACGAGATGCGAATAGCGGGGAGTTGTGATAATTCTCATAATCGCAAGACGAGAAGCGATTTGACCGGTGTTGTTATCGTACTACAATTCCAGAACAATACACATTTGACACAACCGCGTCCAATCTCTAATCGCAGGACGGAACCCGATTCGTGGGGGTATGCTATCAGCGATGTAATCGCAACATGAGAGCGGTATAGCCTAACTCCATGATAGGTGGCAATAGTTGCCTCAAAACCGACCATAATCGCAAGACCCAACGCCTTTCTGGACCATACCTGATATGTTATATATTCCATCTGATGTAGTTGTTTATCGCTAGACGGCTGTCGATTCTGGGGGGATTATTATCAACGCACCCTCCCCCATAATCCCGCTGCGTGGGTTCTAACAGGCTGAGGGAGCTTTAGAGCTTCTCTAATATACCTCTCGATCAGTCTGCGTGGGTTCCGCGAATTCACAGTGTTAGGGGCCTAGAGGGCAATACGACCGGAAGGTCGACCGCGTAGCGATAGATCAGGACGGGGCCGAGGGGGAGAGAGGAGAAGTGAGCGATCGGTGAGAGAGACAGGAGAACTATATCAGAAATCAGATACTGGATTCTGGGCGCAGAGGAAACAGCCTGGGAGGGGGCGCGTAGGAGTGCGAGACAGGGGGGTGGCCCACTCGGACAGAACAACACCGGACAGCGAGCGAAGACGACCCCCGGCTGGCACAACCAGACAGGGACAGCGATCGACGTCGACCAGAAGCAACAGACCATCCATCAACTCTCGGTGTGGGGACCTGCATCGACGACCAGCCACGCGGTGGGACAGACCGATGCGGCGATCGACAGCACCAGATGGGAAGCTACAGCAAAGGGGCTTTCCGGCGCGTGGGGGCAAGCGGGGGTAACCACTGGGAGTGGTGTAGAGGGTGAGGGTGGAGAGGCGATGATCATCCCCCCGGTTGCCGCGGGCAGGAGGCAACAGGACGGAGCCGGGTGGTGGCACGTCGGCGGGGAGTAGCCGAGGCCGGCAGAACGGAGGTGGGGATTCGTCTGAGGGGACGACTTAAGAGGGCACCCGATGAACGGAGAGTTACGATGGCAACTAACGTCACCTGCCATGTGTCTGATGAACTAGCGGAGCTCATCGATGACATCGCAGACCACCACGAGATATCCCGAAGCCTGACTCTGAAGCTACTTCTTCGCGAAGGGGTGAACAACCGCCACCAGCGGATCAAGATGGAACAGCTCAACATCAAGATGGAACGGATGCTGATGGAATTAGCCATCGACGCAGATGGTGAGTTTGGTGAAATGCTCGAAGAGCGCAGCGAGGAGATCGGGAACATGCCGCTGCCCGAGGGAACAACCGGCGTCGACCTCGTCACACCACACCCCTACTTCGGCGACGACGGCTGGTACCACGACGACAACGAAGCCGACGACAACTGAACGCCCGGCGACGTCGAGCAGACAGCGACAGGCAACACCAGGGCGAGACGAACAGCTGGGGGACCACCTCCGACCGATGCGAGTAGCACCGGACGGGGACACACCACCCTCCACCTTTGTGAGCATCAGCAGGAAGCCATCCAGCACTGCGTGGACCACTCCCGACGACGTTTCTTCAGACCACCCGCGATGGGAGCCAGCCTCGCGAACACCGAGGACCGACACAGCGACACCAGCCCGGACAGGGGGAGTCCGATCAGCAGACGGCGATCAACCACGACGGAGACGCCCACGGAGAACGGGCTACTGGACAGTTGGAACAGACGGCCCCTTACTCGAGACAGCGGTGGTACTGCCACGGCCCCCATAGGGGAACGTCTCAGCGAGGGGGTGTGCTATCAGTCACTCACCCGTGGGGGAGCCGTCAGCGCAGGCTGGGTGTGGGTACCTGTATGGAGTATCGGTAGCGGGGTGGTGGAGGAGCCGTAGAAAGCCCTCGGTCCCCTCCTGCCCGCTGAGCAACATATCCCGGTCAAACCGCGACCGGGATAGAGGTCGACTCAGCGAACAGGAGTGACCCTCGCCCTTTCATCCACCAGGCCGCAGACTGTTTGTCCGATCCCGACGTGGAGGTCACGAGTAGGGCGCGGGGGTTTGTAGCTCCCGACGGGGGTAGAGGAGAACTGAATGAGTACACCGCAAGAAGACACCGTCGACGTTCGGACAGCCACCGACTACGGAACGCACAGCCTCAACTCCGAGAACGTGGTCGCCATCTACATCGAGTGCGTTGACATCCGGACGGCAACCACCCTCGCCGAGCAACTCTCGCGAACGCTTGAGACCAACGACGCTGATCCGTTCCTCCAGGTCCTCGGGATCTTCACCGACGTCACCGAAAGCCCGGTGGAGAAGACGGTGGGCATCCAGCCGATGGACGAGACGCCCCCCGACTGTCGGTGGCCCGTCGAAGTCGAGATCGAAGGCGTCGACTCCGAGTTGGCCCACCGGATGGTCACCGCCGGCCGGAAGATGGGCAGCTCGCTCATGGGCATCGCCGAGTTCCGTTCCGTCCTCGAGAAGGCAACCGCTGACCAGCCCCGGTCGATCGTCCGCGTGGCCGAAACCGCCGACGACCTCGGCAGCACGATGGAGTGGCACGCCGACACCGACGCAGACTGGAACGCCGTCGAAGTGTAGCGCCCGCCGGGTCACCCCCCAGTCGCGCCGAGGGGGGTCCGGTTACACATCGAACACGGGGGGTCGCTACCGAACACATCGATAGAGGGGTCCGGTTACAAGTCGATAACGGGGGGTCAGATTTCATTTCGATAGAGGGGTGTGCCCCCACGACGACACTCGATCACTGGATGCGTTACAGCGGCAGTCCGGGGTGGGGTCAGATGATCCCTGTGGTTTTTATCCCGCGACTGAGGTGTACCGATATGGTTGATGTCTTCACGTACAATTTCGGCTTCGATGGATCGCTCGATGAACGCGCAGACGAAGTGAAGTCTGCCATCAAGGACTACTTCGACGGCCATGAGGACGCCACACTGGTCGAGTTCCTCGGCGACGTCAACTCAGTGCCGGCAGAGGTGATGCAGGTCCGCGTCCGGATTGCGGATGGATACGACGGCTACCAGATCCTCGATGACATCAAGGAGTCTCCCGACGCTCTCGAGGGCGACGTCCACATCATCCAGGGCGGCCCCGAGTAGCGCACCCGCGTACCACCCGAAGAGTTTCTACCCTCCGAGTGAACTGTGAGTAGTAGCATGTCCGACCGGACGGCGTCATCAGCACAGGCCTACCCCGCAGTGATCGTTGCCGGCTCCCGCGACCTCTCCGAGCAGCTGTCGCTGACCGAGACCGAACAGCGGGCCGTCGTCGCCCGTGCGTTCTACGCCGCCGGCATCGACCGCCGCGCGATCGACGAACTGGTCAGCGGCGGCAACGACTCCTCGCCCGACCAGTGGGGCGAGACGTGGGCCAGCTACCGTTCGGATGTCGACGTCGTCCAGTTCACCCCCGACTGGAACGACATCGACCACCCGGACGCCGTCGTCCGCGAAGGCCAGTACGGCAAGTACGACGCTCGGGCCGGCCCCCGCCGCAACGGCGAGATGGCCGACCACGCCGACGCGCTCGTCGCGTTCTGGGACGGCGACTCCAACGGGACCGCGGACATGATCGACCAAGCTCGCGAAGCCGGTCTCCATGTCCAGGTGTTCCGCCTCGACAACGCGACCACCCGCAAAGCGATCCTTCAGGAGTTCGACGCCTAACAGCGTCCGTCCTCTGTGGGTTCCGCAGGAGCCACCCAACCACCGAGCGCCCCGCGAGGAGTTTCTACCTCTCGATGGCGAGTGAGAGAGATCATGAGTAGTCAGTTATCCCCCACCGACACTCCGTTCGTCGAGACGCCGACTGTGTACGACGCCGACCTCGATGAGCACAACGCGATCACCATCTGGTTCGACGGCATCGACGAGCGAACATCGACGTTCTTCTGTCAGGCGCTCTCGCTGTTCATCGAAGAGCACTCCCCGGCGGCCCTGACGCGGATGGCCTCGGTGTTCAACGAATTCGACGCGACCGTCCTTCGCAGTCGCAACCACCAGCCCGGCCACGGCTCGGCGTGGCCTGTCGAGCTCGCCGTCGACGATCTCTCCGCGGACACCGCCCGACACCTCATGGGCCACCTCCGTTCACTCGCTTCGTCCCCGACCGATGAAGCCATGATCCGCTGGGCCGGCGCACAGCTCGCGTCGGCGACGAGCGACCAGTCCCGGTCGGTTGTCCGGATGCACAAACACGACGGCTCCCGGCGGCCGTCGATCGAGTGGCACACCGACGTCGACGCCGAGTTCGAATCGCTGGCAGACCTGTAGCCGGTCTTGTCAACTTGTTCGCCCGGACGTTGTAACGATTGACAAGACGCGAGGCCGGGAGGAGAGCGACGCCCCCGGCGAGAGTTTCTGTCCCCCGATTTGGGTAGAGGCCGAAGATGAACGAACACACCCACTCCGACGACGACAGCATCGAGGACCTGAAGCGCCGCGCGGCCAACATGGGCGCACCCATCGGAACGGCGACCCCACTCCGGACTCGATAAGATGGACCCCGCCTCTTTCGATACCGCCGGTCGCGACTGGGAGCTCCGCAAGCGGGGCATCCCGGCCAGCGCGATAGCGCACGTCCCGAACGCGGCGACCGTCTGGGCGTGTCTCGAGCACGCCGTCGACGAGCCGACGACGCTCACCATCTACACCCCCGGTGACGGCGACGTCCACGTCACCGTCCACCAGAACGACTTCCTCGTCCGTGTCGCCTGCGACACGTTCGAGACGACCGGGGCTGCCGCCGAGTACGTTCGGCGGCTGATGGACCACTACGGGCCGCGGGTCGACGCCCCGGCGTGACCGTCACGGCCACGGTCGCCCTTGCGGCCGACCGACGACCATCCGCGCGTTGCTCGCGCGCCGGGTCGCGCCAGACGAGCTGGCGCTGAGCGCCTTCGGCGAGACTCAGCATCACTCCATCTCCGCGACCGGACCGTCCTCCCACCGAGGCCGGAGACACTCGCTCTCCACCAGTCGCTCGTGCCTCCCCCTCCCTGCGGTGCGGTCGCTCCTCGGGCTGCGCCTTGACCGCGACCGGCTTCAGCGATCGTCCGATTCCGGCGCGTCGTCGTCGTGTGGGATCCACCACACAGCAAACCGATCCTGGAAGGTCTTCGATTCGATCCGCCCCTCATCATGGAGGTCCTTCAGTCGGTTCAGCGTCCCTCGACGCTTCAGTGACAACTCATCGGCGACTTCGGACGTCGACAACACGGCGTCTTCGTGCTCTCGGATGGCATCAACGATGTCGTCATCGGAGACGGTCGGTGGGCGTGGCATACTCAGAGATAGTGCCTACGTCGGCAAGAACATGTCGGTTACAGCGACAGCGGAGTCGGTGAAGAAGACCGCGAAAGCCCTCGGCAGGCTCGACCGACCGTTCCGGGACCCGCACTGCGCTCCTCGCTCTCCACACAGCTCGCTGCGGTGCTTATGGGGTCCGGGACGGTTCGAGCCTACCTCGCCCTTTCATCCACCAGGACCACAGACCACCTCCGCGTCGACCGCGACGACGATCGCGCACGTTTCTCGTACGCGGCTCAGCACCTCCCGCTCCGTCACCGCCTCGCCGGACTTCCGTCGGTCCGGGCTGCCGGGCCTGCGGCGCTTCGCGCCGTTCCGGGCTGCCGGGCGTCCTCGCTCGCCGTAGCCTCGCTGCGGGTGCGTCCGGCTTCCTCGACCGACCGCAGTTCTCGTCCCCGCCCCCACCGGACTCCCAAGACCGAAATCCGGGTTTCAACCCCCTCATACCCGCCTAACGAAGGGTTTAAGGTTACTGCCCATGTAGGCAGTAATAGAGGGAGATAACTCATGTCCAACCGAACCCCTGACATCGCGGAGACCGGAGCCTACGGAATCGCCGACAACGATGTGAACGTCCGCGGCGTGTGGTCGAACGAGGAGACCGGTCGCCAGTCCTTCGGTGGGTCGGGCGGGATCACGGTCGGCGCGGACGTGATGACGGTCGCGCTCGGCAACCCCCACGACGCCGCGGGCGGCCTCAAGTCGACGGACATGGGAACGGAAGGCCAGATCAGTCGTCGCGAGTCCCGGCGTGCGCCGCGGGGCTTCGACGACCCCGAGATGCGCCGTGAGTCGTACACGCTCGCGGTCGAGGAACGGATCGAGGGCGAGGCCGAGGCCGACCGGAAGTCCACCGAACTCGCCGAGCGATTCCACTCCGTGCGCGAGAAGGCCGCCGATGCGGGCGAGGAGATCAAGTCGCGTGCCGAGCGATGCCGTGAGGAAGTCACGAGCGACACCCACTACGCCCGGACGACGAGCGACGAGACCCCCGAGACCCCGAGCGAACCCGAGACCAACCCCTTCGAGGAACTCACCCCCGAGCAGGTCGGCGACGTGAACACGCAGGCGGCGCGACTCGCCGACCGGTTCCACGGCGAATGTGCGCTCTCGCGTGCGTCCCTCAGCCAGCTCCTCGCTCGCAAGGTCGCCGACGGGCGCTCCGTGTTTCAGGCGATGATGTCCGTCAAGGACTCCGTCGAGCGATTCCCCGAGGTCCGCCAGCCCATCAAGGAGATCGACCCCTTCCAGCAGTACCAGACGACGATCGAGGCCAACGTCGACGTGCTGTGGTCGCCTCGCGGCAAGGGTCAGCGACAGGTCGGTCTCCTCTCCGATGGGAACGGCGCGACCGTGAAGGTCGTCGTCTGGCAGAAGTCGGGCCGCAAGCCGACGCTCAAGGAGGGCGACCGTGTCCGGATCACTCGCGGCAAGGTCAACGCCTACAAGCGCAACGGCGAATACCAGACCAGCATCGCCGTCGACGCCGACGCCGAGATTCACCACCTCTCGCACGGCGACGGTCCCGGAACCCGCCGGAAGCTCGGCGGCGACAAGCCCTCCCGGTCGGCGTGGGATGTGGACTCCCGAACGCACCAGTGGATCGGCGACATGAACGGCGAGCCGGCCAACACGGGCGATGCGACGCTCACGACCGAGCAGATGGAGGCCGTCAACGACTGGGCGATGGGCCGGATCACCGAGGACGAACTCGACGCGGCCATGGCCTGAACCGCTCGCCGCGACCGGTCGCGCCGCGGCGGCCGCCTCGACCGGAGGCGGCCGGTTCCGCACAGCTGCCCTCCCCCGACGCCCGGAGGGTCGGACCGCAACGCTCCACCACCCTCCCCTCCTCCCCTCCTCGACGCTCTCTCAACACCGCCCGAGCGTCTCGGCTGCGCCGGAGGGCATCGGTCCTGTCCCGATCAGCCACCGCGACCGCGGTCGGACACGACCACGCGCGTCGGAGTCGCGCGCAACGACTGGACCGTCTTCCACTCCGAGACCGCGACTGGGACATGACTGGGGCGGCGCACGCGCGTCGGGGTCACGCGCGCACTGGGACCGCTACCGCTCCGCCTCCCCAGACCAGAGCATGTCGGAGGGGGCTCCCACCGGGGCAGTCAAGAACGTTTGCCCGGCGCAAACCGCGCGCCGGTTTCCCGCTCTTACTGCCCCAGCCCCCTCCTCGTAGTCCGGCTGCGCTCGCGACTACCCCGCCCAAGCGGGAGGGGCCACCGCCAGGGCAGTCAAGAACGTTTGCCCGGCGCAAACCGCGCGCCGGTTTCCCGCTCTTACTGCCCCAGCCCCTCCCGCGTCATCCCGCCACCGCGCGTGGGCTACTCCCCTGTAGCTCCGATACCCACTCAC
>NZ_JANHDJ010000007.1 GCF_024494645.1 Halohasta litorea
GAGCTATCTGCCACGAGTCTAAACTCGTGCGACTAGCATGGCTAAATCGAATCCCAATAGCAATGTCCTCCGGCAGGATCAACCGGAATGTTCCCCCATCAGAGATGAGGGGGTGGCGGGAACAATCCATCAGAGATGGATTGGTCACCAAAATGTGTCTCATTGCATGGTCCGAGTTCGGCGTCCACCGAGCGATCGGGTGACACCGAACTACCAAGGCTAACGTCGGATCCCATCTGTACGGCGTACCGCAGGGGCGGGATCCCCATTTCTTCGGATTAGATCGAACGCGACTGACGGGTATAAACCCGTCGAACTCGACTCGGTGTGAGTCGAACGGCGTTGATCTGCTCCACGAGTGCCGACCGAGTTGAACGGTCGGGCAGTCCCGTGTGTTGTCTGTTGCATTCCATCCGAATGCCCTCGCACATATAAGGGCATCGTCTTGGGATGGCCGCCGTCGGGCGATTCCGACGGCGGGTGTCGTCCGGGAGTGCCCCGTGCGACCTTCGCATTACATCGAATGCCGGGTTGATACTTAACCCCGTCGAAGGAAAGCCGCCACGTCATGCGGTTTCATGCCGTGTGGGGCAGTATACATACCGTACTCAAACAACAGGATAGCAAGTGGAAGCGACTCAGTGGAAAAACAGTCGACACACGCGGCTACGTGCGTAGAATGTAACGCGGCAGGAGATCGAACGGTCATCCCTTGCTTTCACAGCCGGTCCCGTCGGGTGAATAGCCGCGCAGATGGGACTCATAGCAGAAGAGACTAAACAGTATCGGAGCCACGAGACGCCACGAAAATAGTCAGCCCGGTCGACCGGTCGTCACTCCTCGAGATGCTCGATACCCTGCTTGGAGACGTTGGCCTCCGTGATCTCCTCTGGCATCCAGTCGGGCTTGTTGTCCGGAGCCGTCTCGTGCCAGGCCCACCCCTCATAGATATGGACCTTGTCGGTGCCCTTCTCGCGGAGTTCGAGGTCGACACGGTCGGCGTCGTCCTCCGACGGAGCTGGTTCGAGGCGACGGGCCGCCTTCAGTGCAGCCTGTCGGGGCGTGTTTCCGGAAAACACACTTTCTTCTGCGCCATCATCGTCGCGGAGTGCGAAATTGCGCTTACCATCTTCTCGTACCATGGTTTTACTCACCATGGCAACCGAGTACATGGTCTAATATAAATATATCGGGGAAATGAGTACTTTTCAGCCAAACATTTAAATAGTATCGTACTCCCGTCCGCCGGTTGGGTGGTAGTTTATCGGTGACAACGGATGGTTCGGACGGCAAACGGAGTACCGCGCGGTCCCGAGGCGTGAGAATCGGTAAACAACACTTATGTAGTCGGTGTGGCGAAGTGGAGACAGACACCCGCGATGGTTCGCAAAAAAAAGCTCAGCCCGAGTGGTGCGAAAGACGACGACGGCGAGTACCACAACGTTCACGTCAACCTACACGAAGACGAACTCGCAGTTGCTGGTATGAGTATCGGTGATGAAGTGTTCGTCCGCGTGCGTGACGGGAAGATAATCATCCAGAAAGCGGACCCCGACGACGTCGAACACGACTTTTAGCCCTCCCGCTCGACGCTTCGGGAAGTTGATTGCGGTGGAATCGCTCACACCACATAATGCGTCCTTACAGTCTCGCAAAGCCGGTTTTGTTCTCCCTCCCGCCGGAAACGGCCCATCGAACGGTGCATACTGCCCTTCGAGCAGTACAGCGAACACCGATCGTCGACCTCCTGCGCCGACAGTATACAGTCGCTAACCCACGGCTAGCGACCACTGTCTTCGGGCTCGACTTCCCGAACCCGGTCGGCGTTGCCGCAGGGTTCGACAAGAACGCCGAAATCCCACGCGTCCTGGAAGCCCTCGGCTTCGGCCACGTCGAGATCGGCGGCGTCACCGCCGAGCGGCAGCCGGGCAACCCCAAGCCACGGATGTTCCGACTCCCCGAAGACGGCGCGCTTATCAATCGGATGGGATTCAACAACGAGGGAGCCGACCGGATCGGCCGACGGCTCGATAGCGAACCCCAGCCCGACGTGCCGCTCGGTGTCAACATCGGCAAATCGAAGTCGACACCGCTCGAAGCGGCAGCCGACGACTACCTGTATACCTACGAGCGCGTGGCCGAGGCGGGCGACTACTTCGCGGTCAACGTCTCGAGTCCCAACACGCCCGGCCTCCGCTCGCTCCAGGACCGCGACTCGCTCGAAGCGATCCTCGGCACGCTGAAAGACGCCGGAGCGCGACCCCTGCTGGTCAAACTCTCGCCGGACCTCGCCCGACCGGCGATCGAAGACGCGCTGGCGGTCGTCGAGGACCTCGGCCTCGACGGCGTCATTGCGACCAACACGACGACGAGCCGGCCCGACTCGCTGCAGAACCCGAACAAGGCCGAAACGGGAGGCCTCTCGGGGAAACCGATCGAGGGCGAGGCGACCGACCTCATTCGGTTTATCGCCGAACGGACCGACACACCCATCATTGGCGTCGGCGGGATCAGCGATGCCGAAGGGGCATACGAGAAGATCCGCGCGGGTGCGAGTATCGTCCAGCTCTACACCGGCCTCGTCTTCGAGGGACCAGCGCTCGCACGCGATATTAATCGAGGGCTCCTGGAGCTCCTGGACCGAGACGGATTCGACTCCATCGAAGAGGCCGTCGGCGTCGACCTGCAATAGCCGGCAGCGGCAGTGTCACGATACGGTCGACGCCGAGCGTGTTCGAATCGAAACCCGCGTTTGAGCCTCCACAATCTATTTTTAAAACAGATCGGGAGTGATGGTATGAACAGACGGCAGTTCCTCGCGACGACCGCGATACCGGTCGGGATCACGACTGCTGGGTGTGCGGCCAATACTGGCCGGACCGTAGAACTCGAAGCCGAAACCGAACGGCAGGACGACGGCCAGCAAAACGAGACGTACCTCGTCTACCGGCACGACAGCGAGGAAGTCCGCGTTGTCGGGTTCAATCAGGGATCGTTCCCGCAGTCACTGGACGACCGGTTCGGGTTCGGGATGTTCATCGAGTACGACGAGTCGACGACACTGGAGTCGTTCCGGTTCGACCTCCGCGCACCGCCGACCGGCGAACCCGCCGACATCTACCTCGCCTCCCCAACCGGAGCGGTGTGGCCGAATCTGACGTACGGACGGGTCGATGGTGAGGGGTCGGCACGGATCGCACTGTCGGACGCACCGGATGTCACCGACGAAACGGTGTTTATCAACACCTTCGTCGACCCGAACACCGCCCCGGTCGAACAGATCGCGATCGACCTCGAACTGGAACTCACTGCGCCGGACGGTCCTGCGACCTATCGCGCGGAGACGACCACCACGTTCGAACCAGAGACGCGATGAGGACCGTAGACAGCAAATCGGTCGGCGTCGAAATCGAGCAACGAGACCGACGTTACTCCGGTTTGTATGCATCTAACGGCGGTGAAAACGCATCGAGCACGTCGCATGATGTTTTGGCGTAGACGCTGTGGACGGTTCCCGGTGGAATGACGTACGAATCACCGGGGCCGACAGTCGTGTCGTACTCGCCGCGAAGTTCGAGCTGTCCATCGATGACGTAGCTCGCCTGAACGGTGTCAGCGTGGCTATGGAGTTCCCCTTCATCGCCCGCATTCAGTGAGTAATGAACCAGCATCATCCGGTCGGTATACCCCAGCACACGCCGCTGGCCACCGCTCTCGAACTCGTCGATTTGCGCCGGGTCGTCCCACGTGTAGACTCCCATACCCATACACGTGTAAAACTGCCAATAAAAAACTGCTGCCGGAGCCGCGAGCCTACACGTCGGAGACGATCACGATCGCGTCGCCAGCCTCCAGCATCTCGCCCTCGCCGACGTACTGGCGTTCCCGGTGGACCTCGAAGAGGTCAGCACCGAGTTTTTCGCCCGCAACGTGGAGTTCGTCCGCTACCAGTTCGTACTCGCCGGAGTCGATCCCGGCTTCGAGATCCGGCACCTGGGAGCCGTACTCCGGGCCGACTTTCGAGTAGTCGAGTTTGATCTCCGTAATGACGGATTCGATCTCGGGTTCGGAATCCAGGACCGTGAGATCCTCGACGTGCATCACGCCGCGGATGTCCTCAACGAAGTCCTCGATGGGGCCGTAGACGTCCACACTGCCGAGTTCGGCGTTGAGCGGGAGCTGGCGGTCGCTTTTGTACTTCCGGAGCGCCGAGACGACCGCCATCGCGGCGGTGCCACCCTCGCGGTCGGCCTCGATTCCGAGAGGGTCGGGCCAGTCGGTGTGGTGAATGCTTGTCTCGCTGTCGTACATATCCCGGTACAGTTCCTCGGAGACGTGGGCCAGCTGCGGGGCGAACAGTTTGAGGAACCGTTTGTGCGCGATGCGCAGCGTGTAAGCCGCCGACTGGTCACCACCGTCGTCGAGTCGCTGTTTGGCGATTTCGAGGTAGTCGTCACAGAAGGTCCCCCAGAAGAACGTCCGCAGGTCGTCGCGGGCCTTCGAGAACTCGCGGTTTTCGAGGTAGTCGGCAGTCCGCTCGATCGTCGCGTCGAGTTCGGCCAACAGCCAGCGGTCGATCCCTGCCAGCTCGTCGGGCCGGTCGACCACTTCAGGCGCGAGTGACTCGACGAGCTTCGAGGCGTTCCAGAGTTTCCGAATCAGTTTCTCGCCCGCGCGCAGGCCCTTCTCCTGGTAGGGCAGATCGTCGCCGATAGCGCTTCCGGCAGCCCAAAAGCGGGCGGCGTCGACCGGGTACTCCTCTAAGACGGCGTCGGGGTCGACGACGTTGCCCTTCGATTTGGACATCTTCTCGCGGTTTTCGTCGAGCACCATCCCGTTGATCATCGTCGCATCGAACGGCACCTCACCGGTGTGTTCGTAGCACTTGATGATGGTGTGGAACAACCAAAAGGAAATGATGTCGTGGCCCTGCGGCCGGAGATCCATCGGGTAGATCTCGGGGCGTTCCATCGTGAACTCGTCATTCTCCTCGTCCCAGTCCCAGCCCGCATTGATAAGGGGCGTCAGCGAGGAGGTCGCCCACGTGTCGAAGACGTCCTGTTCGGGGACGAACTCGTCGTGGCCGCACTCGGGACAGGTCTCTACTGGCGGCTCGTCCGAGAGGGGGTCCACAGGGAGGTCAGCCTTGTCGGCCATGACCTCGTGGTCGCAGTCCGCACAGTACCAGACCGGGAACGGGATGCCCGAGGAGCGCTGGCGGGAGATACACCAGTCCCATTCGAGCCCATCGATCCAATGTTGGTAGCGGGTAAACATCTTCTCGGGGAACCACTCCATCTCCCGCCCGGCTTCGAGGTACTCCTCCCGTTTGTCGAGGACGTCGACGTACCACTGCTCGGTGACACGGTACTCGACAGGGACGTCGTCGCGCTCGTGGACCTGGACGACGTGTTGGATGTCGCGGCGGTCCCGGAGTTGGCCCGCGGCGTCGATATCCTCGACGATAGCCTCGCGGGCCTCGTGGGTGCTCATCCCCTCGTAGTCGCCCGCGAGATCGGTCATTGTCCCCGACTCGTCGATGGCAACCCGGAGATCGAGATCGTGGGCCTGGTACCACTCGATGTCGGTCTGGTCGCCGAAGGTACAGCACATCACGACGCCCGTTCCTTTCTCCATGTCGACGCGGTCGTCCTCGTAGATCGGGACCTCGTGGCCGAAGACGGGCACTTTCGCAGTGCCGCCGACGAGGTGGGCGTTGCGGTCGTCCTCTGGGTGGACGAACATCGAGACACACGCGGGGATGAGTTCGGGTCGGGTCGTCGAGATGACGATGTCGTCGCCCGGCTCGGTTGCGGTCTCGTACTCGTAGTCGTCATCGTGGACGGCATCGCCGGTCGGCTCACCACCGCTCTCGACGAGTTCGAAGGCGATGTCGTTGAAGTAGGAATCCTCTTCGAGATCCTCGGTTTCGACCTGTGAGATCGCCGTTTCGCACTCCGGACACCAGATCGCGGGAGCCTTCTGGCGGTACTCGCGGCCCTGCTCGTAGAGATCGATAAAGGAGAGCTGGGAGACACGCTGGACCTCGGGGGAGATCGTCTGGTAGGTGTTGTTCCAGTCGATGGAGATCCCCATCGCCTGCATCTTCTCGGTAAAGCCCTCCTCGTACTCCGCACAGACTTCGCGGCACTTCTGTTGGAACTCGTAGCGCTCGAAGTCCTGGTGGCGGATATCGAGTTCCGACTCGGTCAGGCGCTCGGAGGCGATCCCGTTGTCGTCGTAGCCGAACGGATAGAAGACATCGTTGCCCTGCATGCGCTCGAAGCGAGCGACGATGTCCTGGAGGATCGTCCCATAGACGTGGCCCCAGTGGAGGTTTCCTGATACTGTCGGCGGTGGGGTATCGATAGAAAAGGTGGTGTTCGGATCGGTCGAGGCCTCGGGATACGCATACGTTTCGTCGTCGACCCACTGCTGTTGCCATTTCGGCTCGACAGCGTCCGGATCGTACTCTCCATCGGGCATTAGTCGGCGAAAGACGCCGGGGGGACTAATGTTAATCGGCTCGGGAATCGCCCAGTGGATCGAACGGCCGCTATCAGCGCTGATACTCCGCCCACGGCCTTTATTTAAGCGTGCATGAAACCGGATCGCAGTGGCAGTATCCGTTCCGTGGCCCGCGGTCGGCTCGTTCGTCGCCGGAGTGATTTCGATCTTCTTTCTGCGGTATCTCTGGCCCTATCGGGACGAGAAGGGGGCGAATTACTTTATGGGCGTTATCGGCTGTGTCACCCTCTGGACGGTCTCCTACGGCCTCGCGCTGCTGGTGTTCGAACCGACGCTGCGGTTCGCCTTCGAGATCCCGATCTGGCTCGGGCTCAACGGGAGTGCCGTCTTCTTTCTGGCGTTCGCTTTCGAGTACACGGGTCGCACGCAGGCAGTCGAGTCGCCGCTAATGCGGGGGCTCGTCGGTTTTCAACTGTTTACGACGGCACTCGTGGCGACGAATCCGATCCACGGGCTCGTCTGGAGCGAGTACAGCATCGAGCCGGTCGCCGGGGTTGCTGGCGTTGCGGTGACAAACGAGCCGTTGCTGTTCGCGATCCTCCTGATAACCGGGATGATCACGACCGCCGGGATCGTGCTGTTGGCCGACGCGTTCGCAAGCTACGGCCCGTTGTATCGGTACCAAACGCTTGCGATCGCCGTCTCGCCGATTCCGGTTTTCGCAGGAATCGTCCTCTGGGCCGTTCAGATCGGACCGGTTCCGGAGCTCAACCTCGCGCCCCTGTTGTTTCCGGTCCACCTCGGCCTGGATATGTATGCCTTCTTCCGCCGGAACATGTTCGAACTCACGCCTGCGGCCCGACGGGCGGGCGACCAGACCGCCATTGACGATCTCGGCATCGGCGTGGTGATCGTCGACGACGACGCACAGATCATCAACCTCAACGAGACGGCCGCAGAGATATTCGACCACGACAAGCGGACTCTGCTGGGTGCGCCGCTCGACAGCATCTGCCCCGAAATCGATCTCTCGGCCACCGGCCAGCGGATGCAGCGGCGCGGCGAGCGACGACAACGGGAGTATGCGGTCTCGCTGTCGGAGATTTCGGATTCGGGTGGGAATCCTGTGGGCCATACGGTGACGCTCCAGGACATCACGACCGAACGGCAGCGGGAACAACGACTAGCGGTTCTCAACCGTGTGCTCCGGCACAACCTTCGGAACGACCTCAACGTCGCCAGCGGCTACCTCGATATCGTCCGCGAACGGACCGACAGCGAGCAGGTGAAAGACATGTTGGGTGTCGCCGCGAGAAACGTCGAGGGCGTGCTCGAACTCGGAGAGAAGGCCCGGTCGGTCGAGCGGACACTCAACGCCGACGAGCTGGGGACCGAGCCCGTGGAAATCGCGCCACTGGTCGACGATATCGCCACGAGCCTCACGGAGGACCACGGCGGGACAGTCGACAACCGCGTTCCGACCGATCTCGCCATCGAGACGAACCCCCAACTGCTCCGCAGCCTGTTCGCCAACCTCATCGAAAACGGACTCGAACACAGCGAAACGAACAAACCGGCAGTGACGGTCGACGTGGTCGTCGACTGCCACAGCGCGAGGTTCGATATCCGTGACAACGGGCCGGGGATTCCGGCACACGAACTGGATGTGATCGACGAGGGCGAAGAGACGGATCTCGAACACGGCAGCGGGATCGGGCTGTGGCTGGTCACATGGGCGAGCACCGCCCTCGGCGGCAGCGTCTCGTTCGACACTGGCGAGGACGGAACGACGGTGACGGTGACCCTGCCGGATGTCGTCGAGTCGGCAGTCGACGGTGAAACGGACTCGACTGCCGAGAGGCAGCCACCGGCGAGCTGATCAGGAATCGGCCTCAAGCAACGCCTCATACACCGGCCACGAGGAGTCACCCGCAGGCGGGCGAGTCCGCTCGCCGTCGCGGATGACGCCGGAGCCCGCCTCGACTCCACCGATCACAGCCGCGGTCGTCCCACGACCGCGGAGCCTGCTCAGCACCGCGTCAGTGGACGCGGAATCGACCGCGACAAGCAGCGAGCCGGAGCTGGTCGCGGTCCACGGCTCCATCCCGAGAGCATCACAGAGCCGCAGGACATCGGGATCGGTCGGGACGTGCTCGGAGCCGACCGAAAACTGGACGCCTGCACCGGCAGCCATCTCGTGGAGCGCACCGAGCAGGCCGCCTTCGGTTACGTCGTGGACCGCGGTCACGCCGCTGGCGTCGGCCGCCGCGAGCGCGTCCCGAACCCCATCGAGATCGTCGAGGCGGACCGCAACACGGTCGACAACACTCTGCTCGCAGTCGATCTGCTCGGGAAACAGCGAGGCGAACAAGGAGGCGGCTTCGACCGCCGGGCCGGTCGTGAGCACGAGGTCGTCGCCCGGCCGCGAGCCGTCCGGTCGGATGATCTCGTCGTGGTCGCCGACTGCCATCGCCGTCGCACCGCCGACCCACGGGAACGAACAGCCCTCATAGCGGGCGGTGTGGCCGGTGACGATATCGACGCCGAGGTCGGTACACTCGTCGTGGATCGCTCCCCAGACGGTGGCGAACTCGTCGTCGGTCAGTTCCGGCGGGAGAGAGAAACTGATAGCGAGATGTGAGGGCGAGAGACCCGAGACCGCCACGTCTGCGAGAACGATCCGGACCGCGAAGCGCCCCGCGCGCTCGAAGCCGAGGTCGGGGAGGATCGAGACGGGATCAGTGGCGACTGCGAGTGCGGTGCCGTCGACGTCGATCACGCCGAAATCGACACCGTGTTTCGGGCCGATCCGCACGTCCGAGCGGTCGGCTCCGAGCCGTGGGGCGATCTGTGAGTGGAAGAACTCCCGTGGTATCTTTCCCGTCTGCGGCATTTAAATAATAACGAGGGGCGACTGGTTTGGATGTGTCGACAGCTGTGTGCTACGAAATCGAGCTGCCCCGCTCGCGAACGATCACGTAGCCGACGAGGGCGACGGCCCACAGCAGGATGCCGAGAGTCACGAGATCGGAGGGGATCGGATAGCCGAGGTTCCACGCGAGCACGAGGATATGAAGCGCCGCAAGGAGCCCCATGGTGCTGAGTGTGGTTACCGAGGCCACGTGGGGGTCCTCAGGCGGGTCGACCCGAAACCCACCTCGAAGCACAGCCAGCGTCAACAGCATGATCGCCGGAAGCAAAAACACGGCAAGAGGTTTCGAAACGTAGGTATTCGGCTCCCAAGCCAGCGAGAAGTGGATCACCATTTCGGCTGGCAGGCGGGGCCAGACGGCCACCCCAGCGGCGGCAGTCACCGCGATGAGACCGAGGCTGCTGATCGTCGCATGACGACGAGACAACATACCCGGCACTGGTGTCGTGTGGAAAAATAAATCGTTGGGAGAGTCAAATCGAGTTACAACCCATAAAAAATACGACCGAAATCGCAATCGGTCGGAGCTGTTCTACTGAAGCGCGTCGAGGCGGAGTTCGAACGCCGCAACCGGCAGTTCCAGGTCATGGTTGACCAAGACCTGTGGATGGATCTCGCCGATCACACCCACTGTGTCCCCGTCGACGACCACGTCGGCGACTCGTCCATTTATAAAGGACGGATGCTCGGTGGCGGGCGTTTCGAGGGTCGCATCGAAGTCCGCACAGAGCGCGGCCAGCCGCGCCTTGGCGTCCTCGTAGGTCGCGTCGTGGCGGGCGATGACTGCACCGATCGACCGCCACTCGGCGACATTGGTGTTTTCGGACTCGTCTACCTCGGCAGCCAGCCCGATCTCCGCTAGCTCCTGGGGATAGGCTCGATGGGTGTTGTTTTCGAGGACCAGCAACAACGACGGCAGCACCCAACTCCGGAGTTGGGTGTAGTCCTCACTGTAGGGACCGGTGATCTCGACGGGGTCGCCCGCGCCAACAACGTCAGTACCGGGCTCGATGCCGAGTCGGTCGTAGTTGGCCTCGCCCGAAATTATATGGAAGTTCAGCAGGTCCTCGAAGCCGAGGCCGACGAGGCTCGCGCGGGCAGCGTCTTCGAGGCGGGTGCGCTCGTGTCGACCGCCCACCGTCCCCACGTCGGGATACCGCGGCTCCAATTCGTTGAAGCCGTAGGCCCGGCCCAGATCGTCGATCAAGTCCATCGGATGGAGCACGTCGACCCGGTAGGGCGGGATTTCGACCTCGTAGACCGTTCCGTCGGCATCGGCCGAGTCATCGACCGACGCCGAGAGGCCCGATCGTTCGAAGAGATCCAGGACAGTATGCTGGTCGAGGTCGACGCCCAGAACGGTCTCGATACGATCGTGACTCAGGTGTTTGGTGCGAACCGAGAAGTCCGGGCGGACCAGATTCGGGCCGTATTCGTCGTCGGCCCCCTTGGCGTCGTCGTACTCGATGTCGACGTCCTCGATGGTGCCGCCGCGTGCGGAGAGCGCATAGCAGATGACGTTGCAGATGTGGTCGATCGTCCACTGGTCGGTGCCGGTGAGTTCGATCAACAGATCCCGTGATTCGGCTTCGACTTCCGTGCGGCGGCCGTTGATCACCGGCGGGAACGAAAACAGCCCGAGTTGGTCGTAGATCGCCGGATACCGATCGAAGCCATCCAGGAGGTCGGCGTACGTCGTGCCGGTCTCATGGCGGTCGAGCACTTCGGCGGGCGTCATCTCCTCGTCGGCGTCGAGGGGGACGAAGCTGTCACCCTCGGGGTCGACACCTCGATAGGTGATCGAGGGGCCACCCTCGTCGGCGTCGTAGGCCTGGCCCTTCACCATCGTCAGGTCGTGAATCCCGATGGCGGCCTTCGCGCGTTTGCGACCCATCGTCGCGTGGAGCTTTTCTTGCAGTTGAATCAGCGAATCCAGTGCATCCTCGGAGAGGTTCACGTCGCGGACGATCGCACCGGTGACGTAGGGGCGCTCGTCGGGGACGCTTTCGTCGACGTGGAACGTCCAGTCGGCGTCGTTGGTGTCGGGGACGTACAGCCCGCGGTCGTCGCCGTACTGGTAGCGGAGCGACCGGGCGACCCCCTCGACAGAGAGGCGGTCGAGGCGGTCGGGCGCGAATTCGAGCTGCATCATGCCCTCCTCGGTCTCGCCTTCGTATTCGAGCCCGAGGTTGAACAGGTCGTCTTTCAGTTCGTCGTCGCTCTTTTCGTCGTGGGCAGTCAACTCGCGGAGTTCGTCAGGGTCAACGTCGACAACAGGCATTAGTAGACCACCTCGGTTTCCCGCAGCAGTTCGAGATCACACAGCGTCCCGTGGACGTCCCGAATGTCTTCGAAGCCATACATCAACATGAGCAGGCGTTCGAGGGCGAGCCCCCATGCCATCACGTCACACTCGATCCCAAGCGGTTCGAGCACTTCGGGCCGGAACATCCCCGAGTTCCCGATCTCGACGAGCTCGCCCGTGGTTGGATGCGTCCCAAAGAGCTCGAAGGACGGCTCCGTGTAGGGGTTGTAGTGGGGTTTGAACTGGATATCGGTGATTCCGAACTGGTTATAAAACTCCTCGAAGGTCCCCATCAGGTCACGGACCGAGAGGTCCTCGGCCATCACCCAGCCCTCGATCTGGAAGAACTCAAGCAAGTGGGTCGGGTCAAGCGTGTCGTTGCGGTAGACTTTCTCGACCGAGAAGTACCGCTGTGGCGGCTCGATGTCCGCGCCAGCGAAGCCCGATAGATACCGCATTGATAAGGAAGTCGTGTGGCCCCGGAGGGCGACGGCTTCGGCGAAGTCGCGGCTCCAGGGTGAATGATACCCCTCGCCGTCCTCGCCGACGCCCTCGCGGTGGGCCGACTCGACGCGATCGACGAGTTGGTCGGGGAGCTCCTGGATCGGCGGCACGTCGAGGGCGAACCGATCCCAATGCGTGCGCGCGGGGTGATCTTGCGGCATGAACAAGCAATCGTTGATCCAGAAGTCGGCGTCGGCGTGGGGACCTTCCATCTCGTCGAACCCCATCCCGACCAGCACGTCCTTCACGCGGTCGGCGGTCTGCCGGAGGATGTGTTTGCGGCCACCCTCGACGCTCGGCGCGTCGGCTGCGACGTTGTACTCGGCGAACTCCACGTCCTGCCAGTCGCCACTGGTGAGCATCTCGGGGGTAAGGCGGTCGACCGTCTCCGCGGCCTCGATCCCCTCCATCAGCGCAGTGACGGCCTTCTCGGTGAGTGTGACCTTCCGAACGGTGCGTTCGCTTTGCTCGACCAACTCGCGGCGTTCGAGCTGGTCCAGGAGATCGGTGTCGTCGACCGGCTCGCCTGCCGCGAGCGTTTCGAGTGCGGAAGCCTCGGGATCGCTGTCGGGATCAGCATCCGGGTCGGCAGTCACCTCGCCGGAGTCGATCGAGCCGTAGCCCTTGCGCGCAAAATTGGAGAGCGCGATGTCGACCTGTGGGCCGCCGAGGCCCGAGGCCCCGATGAGCTGGCCCATCGAGACGGGCTTGTCGTCGGCTCCGGCCTCGATGGCAGCCTTATAAAGGCGCACTTCGGGGAGGCCGTCGTCGAGATACTCGTGGGCCTCCTCGGTGAGCTCGGCGCTGGTGTCGGTTGTTTCGTCGACGGTCACGAGGCCTTCGTCGCGGAGGTCGAAGGCCGCGCGAGTGACGGCGGCGGGGTCGAGGTCGGTCTCGTCGGCCAGCCGGTCGACGGCGGTCGGGTCTGTCGCGCTGGCGGCTTCTAACACCGCGAGTTGTGAGTCCGGGAGTCGCATCGCTTGTTGGAGGGAATGAGACGGGTCGACAGTTAGCGTTTGCGAAGACGAGAAGCGAGTACAACTCGAAGACTCGGTCGTGGAGTTTCTGTAAATTTTTCAATAGGTAGACAAAAATGACAGTATGGACGGCCCTCCAGCCGACGAGCAGTCTCCCCGCAGCGTCAGCGAACATGTCTGGTATCTGCCCGACACCGACCGCGTGCGTCCGACATGGCGGGTGATCGTCCCGCTCGTCGTCGGTATGACACTGTATCTCGGTGTCTCGGCCGCGGCGTGGGTCCCGGTCGGATTCGAAGTGCAGTCCCCAGTCGACACCGCGACCTCAGCACTGTTACTCGGCGGCCAGCTCGCCGCCCCGATTGGGGGCCTCGTTGCTGTGCTCACAATCGTATCGCGTCTGGATCGCCGACCGACCTCGATCGGGGATTTGGTCCCCTCGAAACCGTGGCTCCTGGATTTCGGCGGCGGCCTCGTGATCGGCCTCGTCGCGGCAGTGTGTATGGTTGCCGTGCCGATCACAGCGGGCGAGACGACGATGACCGTCGAGCCGAGCGGCGTGGGCGTCGACTCGGTCGCCCTCGGCGCGGTCGTGCTCGTCGGACTGGTTGGCTCGCTGGTGGCGACAGTGGTCTTCCAGGAGCTCCTCTTTCGGCGAGTCGTCATCACGAACGTCGTCGAGGCAGTCGGGGACCGGGCGGACCCACGGCAGGCAGTCGGGATCGGGGTCGCCGCCAGTACGGTCTGCTACGGCGGCTTCGAGCTGCTCATCAGCGGGGTGGTTCGCGGGCCCAGCATCGCCGTCCCGGCGGCACTCCTCGGGCTCTATTACGCCGCCGCCTACGTGTTCACGGGTCGGTTGGGGCTTCCGATCGGCCTCCACCTCGGTGGTGCGATCGCCCTCGGGAGCCTCTATGGGACGCCGACCGGCGGCTTTCACCTGCCGTCGGTCGTGGTCGTCGACACCCTCACACTCGATCAGTCGCTGGCCGTGTCGGTTCGACTCCAGTTGGTCCGCGTGCTCGTCGGCGGGCTGTTGGTCGGACTCTGGGTGTACGCCTTTTATAACGATTTTAACGTCGAGGAGCGTGTGTTCGGGGCCGATAGCGAGGGGTTGTAACCGAACTCGAAGTCAGTCGGCCGCGTCGACTTCTTTTATAATCGTTGCCGGGTTGCCTCCGACGACGACCCCCTCCGGAACGTCGTCGGTGACGACCGCACCGGAGCCGATCACCGCGTCGTCGCCGACAGTCACGCCGGGATTGATCGTCGCGTGGCCGCCGATCCAGACGTTATCGCCGATTTCGACGGGGTTGCCGTACTCCAAGCCGGTTGCTCGCTCTTCGGGGTCGATCGGATGCGTCGCCGTATATATGTGGACACCCGGCCCGATCAGACAGTCGTCGCCGATCTCGACGCGACAGACATCCAGGATAACACACTCGAAGTTGACCGCCACCTCGTCGCCGACGTGAATGTTGTAGCCGTAGTCACACCGGAACGGCGGCTCGATGAAACACTCGCCGCGTGAGCCGAGAAGGGTATCCAGGAGCTCCCGGCGACGGTCGGCCTCGTCGGCAGCGGTGCGGTTGTAGCGTCGCGTGAGGTCGCGTGCGCGCTGGCGATCCTCGACGAGTTCGGGATCGGTCGGGTCGTACAGCTTGCCGTTCAGCATCGCCGCTTTCTCGGTAGCCATAACGAAATCGGTGGCCGAGAGACTGTCGCGGCGGCGGTTAGCGGTTGCGGTGGGACCGCCGAGCCGACGGTCGCCCGGCTGCCGAGAGGCGACCAATCGGTAGTATTAACAACCATAATTGATCCTGTATACTCGTGACTGTCGACCGTGATAAGGAGGCACACCCCGCAGACGAGCTTCCGGACGAGACGATCCTCCACCTCCTCGAAGAGCACAAAGCCTTGTCAACCAAAAAAATCGCTTCGGAGGTCGAAGCGAGTCTGTCGACCAGCCGAACCCGGCTCCAGAAGATGGCGCAGGTCGGCCTGATCGAACGGCGACAGACAGTCAAAGGCGACGTGTGGCTGACGTGGTGAGTGTCGCGTTGTAGCGACCGACTACTCCGACCCGCCCGGCCCCCGGCGGTTCGAGTCGAGATCGATATCCAGATCGTCGAGCAGTTCCTTCGCTTCCTCGCGTTTCTCCTGGTGGTTCTTCAGGAACTCCTTCATGAGCACGGCGGCCTGCTCCTTGCAGTCACCGCAGAGCCGCTCGCCGCCGACACATTCCTCGTAGACCTCCTCGGCGAGCCCGTCGTCATCGTTGGCCAGCAGGTAGGCATATAGCTCGTAGACCGGGCAGTCGTCGGCCTCGCCGCCCAACTCGCGCTGGAGTTCGGCGGTTTCGCGGCCCCCGGTGGTCGCGGATTTGACCTTGTCGTAGCCCTCCTCGGGGTCGTCCAGGAGACTGATATGGCTCGCCGGAATCGACGACGACATTTTGCCGCCGGTCAGCCCGGTCATAAACCGGTGGTAGATCGAGGAGGGCTGGATGAAGCCGTAACCGCCGTTGTCGACCTCGACCTCACGGGCTAACTCCTCGGCCTCGTCGAGATCCATCCCGAAGGCGTCGATGTGGCCCTCGTAGACCCGCTTTTCGCCATTTATACTCTCAATCATCGCCTCGAAGGCCTCGTCGGGCCCATGGCGGTGGAAGAACCGAACGCGGGGGCGGACCGGCTCCATCCCGGCCTCCGAGAGCTTGTCGACCGCCGAGGCGCAAGCCGCCGTGAGTTCAGCGTCGACCTCGTGGTCGTCCAGCCAATCGGCGGCATCCTCACAGCGGACCATTTCGTCATCGTCGAGGTCGGCCGCCAGCGCGTCGTAGGCCTGCCGGATCAACTCGCCTTCGGCGGCGTCGGTCTCGAAGCTGGCGTAGGCTTCGGTGACCTTGAAAAACCGCATCCGAACCGAGAGGTCTCGTGCCAGCCGGACGTGGGGGTCCTGGTCGGGGCCGACCGGGATAACCGTCGGTTTGGGTTCGTCGACCAACTGCGGGTAGAGCATATCGGCCATCTGGGTGGCGACGCTCTGCATATGGCCGACGTTGGTCTCGCCGTCGAAGCCGTAGATCGAGGCGAACTCCGCGAACCGGGCTTTCGAACCGAGTTCGAACGCGAGGTCCTGGAGCTCCCGGTTCTGGGACTGTCGATACAGGGTCCCCTCCTCGGCGTCGAAGCCGAGGGCAAGCAAGCTCAGGAGGTAGCTCTCGGCGTGTTCGTCGATCTCGTCCCAGCTCATCCCGCGGGCCGAGTGGGCTTCGAGGTCGGCGATCAGACCGTAGGCATCCGCGCCCTGCTGTTGGTGCCAGATTATCTCGTCGAAGACGAGCTTGTGGCCGATATGCGGGTCGCCCGTCGGCATAAAGCCCGACAGTACCGCGGCAGGTTCGTCGTTGGCCAGCGCCTCGGCGACCGGGCCGTAGTCGCGGTGGCCGAAGATGACCCCGCGACGCATCAGGTAGTGGGGGTTGGGCACGTTGGGAAGAATCTCGTCGAACTCCTCGATGCCGAACTCCTCGAACAGCTTCCGGTAGTCGGCGACCGTCGACGATCCCCAGGGGTCGATGGTGGTCTCGTCGACGCCGCCGTCGGCCAGCGGCTCGGCTCCGCGTCCTGTGCCACCATCGTCGGTCCGTGGTGTATCGTCGTCGGTCATGGTGTCAGTCGGCTCACGGTGAGCCACTCTACCTCCTCGTTGGCTCCGGTCAGCGCAAAAACCATTCGTTTCCGGACCCCACCGGCGAGCCGGACGTCCAGCGATAGCTCCCGTGGGTCGAAGGCGTGGTCGGCCTCGACGACCCGAACGAGACACTCCGAGTGCGGCAGGTCCTCGACCGACTCGACCGTATTGTACGTCCGGAAGTCAGCACCGAACTTGAACCCCGTTTTCGGGACGACCTGCTGGCTCCGGAGCGCACGGTAAACCGTCAGCCTGCGGTCGAACCGCTCGCCCTCGACGGCCCGACCGCGCTCGCGAATTGCCTCGACTGCGGGACCACCGACGTCTTTCAAATCGAGGTGTCCCTCGGCAGCGAGCCCGGCGGCCTCCACGAGAGAGAGTTGGACCGCGGAGTCGACGATCGCCTCGCGGGCAGTCAATGGCTGGCCGTAAAAACCGTGGTCAAAAAAGCCGTCGGGGGAATCCCAGACGACGACCCGGTCGTCGATCAGCGAGCCAGCCAGCGAGTCGGGTGGCTGGTAGGTAGTGCCGCCATCGAACTCCGGCTGGCTGGTCTCGAAATACGAGATTTCGCTTTCCTCGTCGACGACTGCCAGCGTCACCCCACCCAGTTCGGCGGCGGGAACCGACGCGCGCTCGCCGACCACGACGATCCGATGGGCAGGCTTGCCGTCGCCGGGTTTGGTGCCGCGAGGGTAGACCGTGAGATCAGTCCACTCGCTGTCGTCCTCGCCGGGCCACCCCTCGCGGGCGGGCGAGAGATAGAATCCCCGGTCACGGAGTTCGGCGTAGACGAGGAATCGGAGGGCGAAGCGGTCGACTGCCGAGGCGGAGTCGAGGAAAAAGGCCTCGAAATCGAAGTGTGAGCCACCATCGACGATGTAGTCGAGATCACCGCGGAAGAGGAGATGGGCAGCCTCGACCCGTGAGACGCGGATCGAGTTACCACCGTCGGGCGTGCCGTAGCCGCGGGCGTCGTAGAACTGCTGGCGGGCGTTGCCAGCGATTTCGACGACGCCATCCCGGAGCTGTCCGTTCATACCCGTTCGGGGTGTGGCTGGGCAAAAGGAACTGCGGTTCGTCCGTTTGGAGCATCGTAGTAACGGTATGCAACCACGTTACAATACGAACCACTATATTCGCTGAGTCGTACACTGTGGTATGGCAGAACAGCAGACCAAGGCGATCGTCGACGACAACTCCCCGTGTCCGGTGATCGAGTCGCTCGAAGAGATCGGTTCCCAGTGGCGGCTGGCGGTCCTCTACGATCTCCAGGACGGCGAAAAGCGATTCAACGAGCTCAAACGCTCGACCGGCGCGAACTCCCGGACGCTCTCGCGGGTGTTGGACGACCTCCAGGAGACCAATTATGTCGCCCGACGGTACGAGGAGGATAGCCCGATCGCGACCTACTACTCGCTGACCGAGAAGGGCGAGTCGCTGTGCCCGGTGTTCGACGAGATCAGCGCGTGGTCCGAAGAGTGGCTGTGAGCGAGGCGGCCAACCCGCCGAACCGATTTTCAGCCAGTGGGAAACTGGTCTAAAGCCAAGACAGTCACGGAAAATGATCACGTACGGAGGGAGCGGCACCCCGACGGTGATCAGCATGAACCACTACATATCGATGATCGTACTGGCGAACACCGTGACGACGGTTGCAGGCGGAATCATCGCACTCCTCGCTCGCCGAGCGTTCCGCAGAACACAGACCGGCCCACTGGGGCTCGCCGCCGTCGGGTTCGGCTGTATTATCGGCGGTGCGGCGGGCGGCACCGTCGGCTACCTGTTTTCCGAGACCCTCATGGTCGGGCTGTTGATCCAGAGCGTCTCGACGGCGGGCGGCGTGATACTGATTCTCTGCTCGCTGTACGCGGGGCCATACTCACCGGCAGCAGCAGAGTCGACCGGCTAAGGCGGCCGACGGATGGCTTTTTCCACTATCGGCACCCTCATCCGGTATGCGCGCAGCGAGATACCACGGCCCGGGCGACATCCGCATCGAATCGGTCGACGAACCTACCCTCGACTCCCCCAAGGGAGCGATCATCCGGGTCACTCATACCGCCGTCTGCGGCTCGGACCTCTGGTTCTACCGCGGCGAGAACGACCGCGATGTCCCCTCCCGCGTCGGCCACGAGCCGATGGGGATCGTCGAGGAAGTCGGCGAGGATGTCGTTTCGGTCGAGCCGGGCGACCGCGTCTTCGCCCCGTTCTTGATCAGCTGCGGCCGCTGTGAGTTCTGCCGGAAGGGACTGCACACCTCCTGTGTGAACAGCGACAGCTGGAGCGGGGCCAACGGCGGCGCACAGGGCGAGTACGTCCGGTGTCCCGAGGCCGACGGCACTCTCATCCGCGTGCCGGATCGCCACGCCGACGACGAGGACACCCTGCGGTCGATCCTCCCGCTGACGGACGTGATGGCGACCGGCCACCACGCCGCCGTCGGCGCGGGCGTTGAGGCTGGCTCCACCTGCGCGGTCGTCGGCGACGGCGCGGTCGGCCTCTGTGGCGTCTTGGCGGCCAGACGGCTCGGCGCCGAGCGCATCATCGCTATCGGCCACCACGAGGATCGGCTCGACATTGCCGCGGAGTTCGGCGCGACCCACCTCGTCAGCGAGCGCGGCGAGGCAGCGATCAAGACGGTCCAGGAGTTGACCAACGGCGGCGTGAATCACGTCCTGGAATGCGTGGGCGCGACGTCGTCGATGGAGACCGCCCACGGGGTCGCCCGCCCCGGCGGCACCGTCGGCTACGTCGGCGTTCCCCACGGGATGGGCGAGGGACTGGATCTCGAACCCTTCTTTCGGGGCAATATCACGCTCAACGGCGGCGTTGCGCCGGTCCGAGCCTACGCCGAGGAGCTACTGGCCGACGTGCTCCAGGGGACGCTCGATCCCTCGCCGATCTTCACGAAAACGGTCGATCTCGACGGCGTGCCGGAGGGGTATGCGGCGATGGATAACCGCGAGGCGATCAAAGTGCTGGTCAAACCCTGAGGACGAAACGCGACAGTCCAGAACACCACCCCGACACTGCCGCGGCGTGTGTGTCAGTCACAGACAGCGGCAAGTACGTACCCTTGCGGAATCAGTTAGCCAGCCGGGAGACTATTTGTGGTGATGACTGATTCAACCGACCACCATCACGAACAAGTCGACACGACAGTAGCCGAGCGGGACGACTGGGCCCGTCGGCGGCGGAAGGGAATCCCGACCGGGGAGAACCTGCTCGTCATCGCCTGCATGGACGAACGGATTCCGGTCGAGAAGGCACTCGGACTCGAACTCGGCGACGCCCAGATATTCCGGAACGCCGGCGGGAAAGTCACCGACGACGTGATCCGCTCGGCGGCGCTGACGACGAACTTCTTCGATACCGACGAGATCATCGTTATCAACCACACCGACTGCGGGATGATGAGCGCCGCCAACGAGGACGTCCGCGAGGGGTTGGAGGCACAAGTCGGCGACCTCGATTCGGCCACTCTCGATCCGTCACTTCCGGAGCTGTCCATCGGCGATGCCGATCTCCTGGACTGGGTGAAGATGACCGACGACATCGACGAGGCCTGTGCCGCTCAGGTCGAGTACCTTCGTCAGTCCGAGTTTATTCCGGATGACGTGACGGTTTCGGGCTATGTGTACGAAGTCGAGTCGGGGCACCTCCGAGAGCCGAACGGTCGGATCGCCGAGGAGATCAGCGAACGGCAAGCCTAACTGGGAGACTCACAGCGACGCTGATTCGGACTCCGGCGTGGCCTCACAGCCGCCGTCCAGACACCGCTCGCCGGAGGCCGTCCGGAACCGCGGGAGGCCACACTCGCAGTCGTCGACCACGACCCCCGAGGGAAAGGAAAACGAGGTCTCACAGTCGGGATAGTCGTCACAGCCGAGGAAGATCCGGCCGTCGGGGCTCCGGACGCGGAGCGGCGAGCCACAGTCGGGGCAGGTCCACTCCTCGTCGAACCGCTCGCGGACCGCCGCCGACAGCGACTCACAGGCGTAGTCGACACACAGCTCGAACGACTCGCCGCGGTTGACGCACATCTGCGGAAGGCCGCAGTCCTCGCAGTCGCGGTCGAGGACCGTTGCCCCGGCGGGCAGGCCATAGGTCTCCTCGCAGTCGAGACATGAGATCTTCCCGCGGACTCGGACGAGCGGCCCAGCACAGTCGGGGCAGGTCCCGACCGGGACCCCGGCCTCGGAGACCGCGAAGGATTCGAAGCCGCTGGCGTCGTTTGAGGTCACCAGGAGCTCCTGGCTGTCGGCGTGGGCCCGGAGGCTGAAGGCCGCGCCGTCGTGTTCGATCGTCACGTCGTCGGGGCGGGTGAGCCACGCAACTGGCTGGTAACCGTCGGCATCGTGGACCAACACGGTGCGATCGGGTTTGACGAGAATCACCACATGGCCGCGCTGGATGCGGTCACGGGTGCCTTCGAAGCGAACGGTACAGTCACCGGCGAGTATCCGGGTTTGCGGGGACATAAGCCGTGTAACCGCTTTTTCAGTTCTAAATGTACGTGCGAGATTCTTTAGGCGAAGCCGTGGACTGGGCCGTATGGCTGACGACGGAGCCGAAATCACGGCCGTACTGTTCGACATGGACGGCGTCATCGTCGACTCCGAACGCTACTGGCACGACGAACAGCCCGAACACATCTTTCCACAGACCCTGGAGGGCGAACAGCCGGAGCTCGAAGAGACGACCGGGATGTACTACAAGGAGATCTACGACTACCTCGACGAGGAGTACGAAACGACAATTAGCAAGGAGGAGTTCGTCGACCTCTTCGACGAGGTGGCCATGGACATCTACCACAATCGCGTCGAACTGCTCGACGGCTTTCACGAGACCCGCGAGGAGTTGGCCGACCGTGATATCCCGGTCGCCATCGTCACCTCCTCGCCGTCGTCGTGGCACGATATCGTGATCGATCGCTTCGATATCGACGTCGACGAGATCATCACCGCGGAAAACCTCGACGCCGACGGCAAACCGGCACCGGATATTTACGAGAAGGCCGCCGAGATCGTCGGCCACGCACCTGAAAACTGTCTCGTCGCCGAAGACTCGAAAAACGGTATCGAGTCAGCCGAACGGGCGGGAGCCGTCGTCGTCGGCTACCGCGCCGAACACAATTCGGATACCGATCTCTCGGCTGCCGATGTTGTCGCCGAGGACTCCGAAGAGCTACACGAGGCGATCCTCTCGCGGGCCGGATAGCGGCTCGGTCGATCAGCCGGAGCGTCGAGTCGACCACGGCCCCTTTTATAAATCGACGATCATCTCGCTTCCGTCGGACGTGACCCCAAGGTAGTTCACTCACGGCGGTCGACGGGACAGTATGGCAGACAGTGCCGACCGCAGCCGGGCAGTCCTGTTCGATATGGACGGCGTCATCGTCGACTCCGAGCGCTACTGGCGGACCGAACAGCCCGACCACATTTTCCCGGCGACGCTCGCCGGCGAGCATCCGGATCTCGACGAGACGACCGGGATGAACTACCGGGAGATCTACGACCATCTCGATGCGCACTACGAGACGAAAATCAGTAAGGCGGAGTATATCGAGATCTTCGACGAGACGGCCCGGGAGATCTACAGCGAGCGCGTGGGGCTCCTGGATGGCTTCCACGACCTCGTCGAGGACCTCCGGGCGGCGGGCGTACCGGTCGCGATCGTCACCTCCGCGCCGCCGTCGTGGCACAAGATCGTCACCGAGCGGTTCGACGTCGACGTAGACGAAACGATCAGCGCCGAGGATATCGACGGTGACGGCAAGCCCGCCCCCGATATCTACGAGTACGCCGCCGGAGTGGTCGACCGCGAGCCGGGCGACTGTCTCGTGATCGAGGACTCGAAAAACGGCATCGAGGCCGGGAAGAACGCGGAGATGGCCGTGATCGCCTACCGCAGCGGGCCGAACGACGACACCGACCTCTCGGCAGCCGACGCCATCGTCGAGAGCGCCGCGGAACTCCGCGAGGCGATCCGCTCGCGGGCGGGACGCTAATCCAGCGGCCGGAGCGTCGAGTTCAACACGACAAGCAGGCTGCTGGCCCCCATGGCGACCGCCGCAAATAAGGGATTTAAGAGGCCGGTCGCCGCCAGCGGGATGGCGACCCCATTATAACAGAAGGCCCATGCGAGGTTCTGCCGGATGCGGCTCCGGGTCTTGGAGGCGATCGTAAACATTCTCGGCACGGCCGAGAGGTCGCCGTCGACGACGATCACATCGCCCGCGTCGGTGGCGAGTTTTGTCCCGGTGGCCAGTGCGACCCCGAGATCAGCCGCCGCCAGCGCGGGGGCGTCGTTGCTCCCGTCGCCGATCATCGCAACACGACCCTGGGACTGGAGCCGCCGGATCGTCTCGGCCTTCGCTTCGGGTGGCACGCCCGCGAAAACGTGGTCGACCGCCGGGTGGGTCTCGAAGGGCCGGGTGGCGGCAGAGTCGTCGCCGGTGAGGACGACGATCTCTCGGTCGCCGTCAGCCAGCGAGTCGACAACCGCCTTCCAGTCGGCCTTCGGCTCGTCGCCGACGCCAATGACGCCCTGGATCGTCTCGTCCCAACCGACCACGACCGCGACATCCCCCTGTTCTGTCAGTCGGTCCGCCTCGGTGTGGTAATCGTCGGGGTCGGCCCACCCCTCGAACAGCGAGGAGTGGCCGACGGTTACCTCGCGGCCTGCGACCCGGCCGCGGACCCCCGTGTCGAAAGTCTCGACCGTGTCGACGCCGCCGATCGTCTCAGTCGCCGTAGCCGACACGAGTTCGCCGCCATCAGTAGCGTGTTCGCTCGCCGCAGGCGTGGCGTCAGTGGTCGAAGCGGCGGCGACAATAGCATCGGCGATGGGGTGGGCCGAGGCGCGCTCAAGGGCAGCCGCAGTCGACAACAGGTCATTGGGATCGTCGCCTGCCACCTCAGTCACCTGCATCTCGCCGCTGGTGAGCGTCCCCGTCTTGTCGAGGGCGATCACGTCGACGTCGGCCGCCGTCTCGAAGATTGCCGAGGAGGCCACCACCATCCCGCGGCTGGCAGCAGTCTGGATTCCCTGTGCAACTGCCAGCGGCGTCGCGAGTCCCAGCGCGCAGGGACAGGAGGCGATGACGACCGTCAGCCCCACCAACAGGGCGGCGGTCGGCGAGCCGCCCGAGAGGAGCGTCCAGCCAGCGGCCAGCACCCCCACCGTCAGCACCAGCGGGACGAAGATCGTCGCCAGTTTGTCGGCGAAGCGCTGGACGCCCGGCGAACCGCTTTGAATCTCCCACAGTAGCTCGACGATCCGGTCGAGGGTGCTTTCGGCCGCCTCGCCCGCCCGAATCGTCAGCGGCTGGTCGGTGACGACCGTCCCGCCCCGTACGTCGTCGCCCGGCCGCTTGGTTCGCGGCACCGACTCCCCGGTTACCAATGCCTCGTCGACCGCCGCGACGCCCGACTCGACGACGCCGTCGACCGGAATCCGGTCGCCCGGTCGGACCAGCAGCTCGTCGTCGGGCTCGATCGCTGAGACGGGAACCGTCGAACCATCGGGGCGGCGGGCTTCGTCGACCTGGATCGTCGTCAGGTCCGTGAGGAGATCGGAGGCCCGCCCCTTGATCGTCGATTCGTAGTAGTTGCCGACCGTCACTACGAGGATGATGGCGACGGTGACGTCGAAATACAGGTCGGTCCGGCCCATCACCATCGCCAGTGTGCTGTAGCTGTAGGAACCGAGGGCCGCAACTGAGACCAGCAAGTCCATGTTGGGTTGTCCCGCCCGGAGGCTGACGTAGGCTCCGCGGAGGATCGGATACCCCGTATAAAAGAGCACGAGCGAGGCCAAAAGCCAGAGCTGCGCGAACAGATAGAGGCCGTCGAAGCCGCCGAGGTCGACCAGCGGCTCGATGTCGAAGTAGGTCGGATAGAGAAACAGGACGTACCACAGCATCGTCATCATCCCGAACAGCCCGCCGCCGACGAGGAACTTCACGACCTCGATATCGCCCGCCAGCTCGCGGTCGGCCTCGACCGAGCGCTCGGTGGCCTCGTAGCCGTACCCCGAGACGAGGTCTGGCAGCTCGTCGGCCGCCAGCTGGTCGGGATCGTAGTGAATTTTGAGGGTGTCGGTCGCGTAGCTCGCGCTGACCGCCCCGATGCCCTCGTGAGATGTGGCCGTCGACTCCAGGAAGGCCTCACAGGTCGAACAGTGCATCCCCGAAACGCTGAGGTACTGCTCGTCGTACCCCGCCAGATCGTCGGCGGCGTCGGTTGCCTCGCGGAGCTGGGCGCTGGCCGTCTCGGCGTCGGCCGCGGCGACGTCATCGACCGTCCGAGCGACCGCCAGACAGCCCCGACAGCAGTACTCGCCGTCGACGTCCGGATCCGTGATCGGGGGCGACGGCGTATCGAGGTCACAGAGGGTACAGTTGCTCATGGTCGACGGTCGGGCGGCCGGAGGTGGGAGTACCGAAGGCGAGACATCGTGGCCTCAGGCGTGCGTCGAGTGGCCGTGGCCCCCGTTCGAGACGGGGGTGAAGATGAGATACAGCGAGGTGGCGATAATACCGATATTGAGCAGCGAGACGGCCACGATCGGGTCCGAAACCAGCGTGTAGTAGGCGATCGCTGGGAGGGCACCGAGACTCAGGAGGCTGGCAGTACGTGGTGATACCATTTGGTCAGCCTACCGAGGCTTGAAATATAACTCTTTGTCCGCATTCCCAGCCAGCGGGAATCCAGAACTCACTTTTACAGAATGTTTTGCAAACTACAACCAACAATGTCCGGAGAGAATACAGTCAGGGAGATCGGACACGACGAGTTCGACCCATACGGAACGCTGGCGCTGATACTGATCTATTTCGCGATCCTCAGCGTCATGTGGGTCTTCATGTACTTCGTCGAGTTCCTGGGTAACGATCTCACAGTCCTCGCATAAGATGAACATTCACAACTACGAGAAACTCTGGCTCGTGTTGGCGATGGTGATGATTATCGGCTTTATCAGTACGGTCGTCTACGGGGCGACGGCGGTCGGGATCGAGATGGTCAACGACGAGGGCGGGACGATCGACTCGACTGCGCTCGAAGAGGACGATCGGTTCGCCGAACCGCGGGTCGAACGGGTGGGTGACAACGAGTACGAGGCCTACGTGGTCGCCCGGCAGTTCATCTTCGAGCCCGATCCCATCGAGATCCCCGCAAACAGCACGCTGACGTTCTACGTGACTTCGCCGGACGTGATCCACGGCTTCGAGGTCGTCGGCACGAACGCCAACGCGATGGTGATTCCGGGCGAGGTGACGGAGCTGACCGTCGAGCTGAACGAGCCCGGGGAGTACGGCATCCTCTGCAACGAGTACTGCGGCGGCGGCCACCACACGATGGAAGGCAAACTGATCGTCCAGCCGGAAGACGAGTTCGAACAGGGAGGCAACGATGAGTGAGCAGCTCGAATCGGGCGCGCCGACGTTCCTGGATGACTACCCCAAGGAGGCGGCGGTCGTCAAGGCGGCACTCTGGAGTTCCTTCATCGCGCTGGCCCTCGGGGCGGTCTTCGGGGTTATCCAGGCGCTCCACCGAACGAACATCCTGCGGCTGATCGACTCGACCGACTACTACACGGTGTTGACCGCCCACGGCGTGCTGATGGTGGTCTCGTTTACCATCTTCTTCCTCGTGGGGCTCTTTACGTGGGCGACCGTCCGGAGTTTCGATCGGGGCGTCGAGTCTATCCGCTACACCTGGACCTGGTACGGGCTGATGGTCGCCGGGACGCTGATGGCGGTCGTCGCCATCCTCGGCGGCTTCGTCCCCCAGACCGACATCAGCGCCGACGTGCTGTTCACGTTCTACGCGCCGATGCAGGCCCACCCGCTGTTCTACGGCGGACTGACGATCTTCGTCATCGGGACCTGGCTCGCAGGCGCCGACTGGTTCTGGTCGTGGCGAGCGTGGAAAGCCGAAAACCCCGACGAGCGCATCCCGCTGCAGGCGTTTATGGTGCTGACGACGATGCTGATGTGGTACATTGCGACCATCGGCATCGCCATCGCGGTCGTCGTTTTCCTCCTGCCGTGGTCGCTGGGGATTTTCGACCAGATCAACCCCCTCTTAACACGGACGCTGTTTTGGTTCTGGGGCCACCCTGTCGTCTACTTCTGGCTCATGCCTGCCTACCTGCTGTGGTACACTGTCCTGCCGACGATCTCGGGCGGTCGGCTGTTCAGCGATCCGCTCGCTCGCGGCGTCTTCGTGCTGTTCCTCCTGCTGTCGACGCCGGTTGGCATCCACCACCAGTACGTCGACCCCGGCATTGCGGAAGGGTTCAAAGTGATCGCAATGACAAACACGATGTTCCTGCTGCTGCCGAGTCTGCTGACGGCCTTTACGGTCGTCGCAAGCGTCGAACACGGCGCACGACAGCGGGGCGGCACTGGCCTCTTCGGCTGGCTGCGGGCGCTGCCGTGGCGTGACCCGGCCTTTACCGGGATGATGCTCGCGGGACTCATGTTCGCCGCTGGTGGCTTCAGCGGGATGATCAACGCCGGGATGAACATCAACTACCTCATCCACAACACCATCTGGGTGCCGGGGCACTTCCACCTCACCGTCGGCACCGCCGTCGCGCTGACGTTCATGGCGGCGACCTACTGGCTGTGGCCCCAGTTGACGAATCGACGGCTGTTCAGCCGACCGATCGCGCTGGCCCAGGTCGTCATCTGGTTCGTCGGGATGGGCCTAATGTCGAACGCGATGCACGTCATGGGACTGTTCGGCGTCCCGCGGCGGACCGCCGAGCCGCAGTACGAGGGCTTCGAGTTCGTCACCTCCTTCGGTTCGATCACCGAACTGCGGCTCCAGCTCGCTATCGGCGGCACGCTGCTTTTCATCTCGACGGTGCTTTTCGTCTCGAACATCGCGCTCAGTGCGGGCGCACCGAAACTGAGCGGGCTCGGCAAGCCGCTGTCGGAGCCGCTGTCGGGGGCTCACGACTCGCCGGAGATCCTGGACAACCTGAAACTCTGGTTCGGGATCGCCTTCGTGCTCGTGGTGCTTGCCTACTCGCTGCCGCTGGCGAGCATCATCAGCCGCGGTGGGGTCCTGGGTCCCGGCGTCGATCCGGTGCCGATGATCATCGAGCCGCTCGGGGCGACGCTTGAGCCACTCGTTGCCAGCCTCCAGCCGCTGCTGGGTCGGCTCGCTGCCGTTGTCGGAGGGGTGGGAGCATGAACCGAACCTCGAAGGCGGGCATCCTCGTCGGCAGTGGGATGCTGTTTGTTATCGTCTGGGAGATCCGCAGCGCGCTGGGGCTGCTGGTAGGGATCGACACCAACCCACAGCTCTACATGCTGCTGACCCTCGCGATCGTCGGTCTCACGGCATTCGCCCTCGCCATCGGTCTGATCGGCGTCACGCCCGAGACCCCCGCGGACGAAGACACCTCGTGAGTCGGATGGCCTTCGACGCGACGAGCATGCTCCAGGAGCTCATCGATCGATCGCCGTCGACGGTCGCCCTCCTGGGGGCGGGCCTCGCGGTCGGCATCTATGCGGTCGCCACCAGCGCGTATCTGGCGGCCGTCGGGCCGACAATCACCGATCTCCGGGTGTTCGTCTACCCGCCCGTCTGGATCGGTGTGAGCGTCGCCGCGGCCCTCTGGGTCGACCGAACCGTTCGTCACCGACCGCGGCCGTGGCTCGGGCGGGCCGTCGGCATCGCCTACGTCCTCGGCATCGCGTGGCTGAGCGGGCTGGTCGATGTTAGTTCCGGGATGACCACGCTCCGCGTGGTGTCGACGCTGCCCGGCTGGGGGCCGATCGGCCTCTACGACAACGGGCTGGTGAGCCTCTCGGTCGTCCCGTTCAAACTGGTCGCCTACCTCGCGCTCGGCCACATCGTCGCGGTGTTGGTGGCCGCCCAGGGCGGATCGGCCCGTGCGGCGGCCCTCGGAATGGCCTCCTGTGTGAGCTGTGCGGCCCCGCTATTGCTGGCGGTCGGTGGCCTCCTCGGCGGGGCTCAGGCGACCTCAATGGTGGCCTCGATCGGCTACGACATCGCCACCGTGCTACTGGTCGCCACGTTCGCCCTGCTCGCACGGGCAGCCGGTCGAACGACCCCCGACGAGGCTGCCAACGCTCCAGGAGGCGGGCCGTGAACCGGCGTCGACTACTGGCCGGACTCGCTGGAGTGGGCGTGGTCGGCGGCGGCTGGGCCGCCAGCAGCGGCTGGGCGGCTGACGACGGGGCGATCGACGATACGCCGACCGCCGAGTTCACTGTCGAAACAATCGACGCGCCGGGGAGCAGCGCCGGGACGCTCACCGTCCCGGGCAACCGGCCGATGCTCGTCGACTTCGTCTCGGTCGGCTGCGAAGTCTGTAGCGACTCGATGCCCGCCCTGACGGAGTTCCAGGAGACCCGCCGCGAGTCGCTGCGGTTCGTCTCGCTGTCGACCGACCCGGTCGGCTTCTCGGTCGAACAATCGAGTCTTCGGGAGTGGTGGGCCGACCACGACGGCGCGTGGCCGCTGGGGGTCGACAGCCAGCTGTCGGTCGCCAACCGACTGGACGTGAGCAGCGTCCCGACGGCGGTCGTCATCGACAGCGAGGGACAAATCCGTGGCCGTACCAGCGGCCGGAAATCGATCGAAAAACTCGACTCACTGGTCGAGCCGGTTTTATAAAAGGCGGTCGCCGAATCGGGTTCGAGTATCGGCCGGATTATGAACCGTTGACGGCCGCATGTGCTGTTTTCACCTGATGAGAATCGAATACGGCCTTATAAGCGGTGGTCGACACAGTGAGAGTATGCGAGCCGACACGATAGCACAGCAGGGCCACGGAGACCGGAGATGGTGAAGGGCGGATGACCCGCGAGAAGATCCACGAGTACGTCGCGGCCAATCCGGGCGTCCATTTCAACGACCTGGCTCGATCGCTCGACCTCGCGCCGGGACAGGTCCAGTACCATCTCCGAAAACTCAAGCGAAACGACGAAATCGTCGAGGAGCCGCTCTACGGCCGGACCCACTACTTCACGCCGGAGTACGACGAAGGCGAACGCGGGGCGCTGGCGGTCGCCCGCCGCGAGACGGCCCGCGACATCCTCGTGACGCTGCTTATAAACGGGCCGAACACGCCGAACGCGGTCGCCGAGGAGATCGACATCGCCCGCAGCACCCTGGAGTGGCACCTCGACCACCTCGTCGAGCAGGGGCTGGTCGACAAACGGCGGGAGGACGGCAACCGGATCAGGCTCGTCCTCGCCGATCCGGAATCGACGACCGGGCTCCTGCGGACGGTCGAACCGTCGCTGCTCGCCCAGTTGTGTGCGGGCTTCTCGCGGCTGTTCGACGGCGTCTTCGCGGTCGACCCGCGGCCGACCGACGGATAGAACTGCGGTCTCTTTTATAAGTGCCTACGGGAGAGCAGCAGTGTCGCCGCGAGCAGCGAGCCGACGAGCCAGCCCACGAGGCCGAACAGGCTCCACAGCGGCGCGGCGGAGCCGCCCTCACCCGCCGAAGCGACCCCGATGACGGTCTCGAAGACCAGCCCCCGGTAGGCGCTGTTGGGCGCGACCGCCAGCGCCGACAGCAGGTTCGACTCCGTGAGCCAGCCGTCGGCCAACCCCAGGACGATCAGGGCGTCGCCACCCGCCGCGGCCAAGAGGACGCCGCCGGTCGCCAACACGATCGCCGCCCGCACCGACCGGGCGACGACCGACAGCAACACGACCAGCGCCTCCATCGCCAGCCCGAACAGCAGCGTGAGCACGATGAAGCGCCCCCAGAGGATCGGCGAGTCGACGCCGGAGTGGGTGGCGAAGACGGTCGTATCGGGGCCAGCGGCGACGGCGATCACCAACCCCGAGACCAGCAGCCCGCTGAGAAGGACAGCTGAGAGAACGGCCGCACGCCCCACGTAGATGGCGGCGACGTAGACCCACGCGGGGACGTTGTAGGTCTCCAGGACCGCGAGTTCGCCGCGTTCGAGATCGTCGACGACGCTCCGGTAGCCGACGGCGATGGCGACAAGCGGCACCAGCAGTTCCAGCGGCAACAGCAGGTCGACGACCGCCGGAAGGTAGCCCGTCTGGGCCCCACCTCCGCCAGCAGTTAGTGCGAACAGCAGGCCCGCAACGCCGACCGCCAGCAGGGCGTAGATCCGGGTCCGGGCCACCGTTTGGAGTTCGCGGGCAACGAGAGTCCGAAACTGCGAGCGTGCGCCGGTCATGCCTCGACCTCCCGGCGAGCGGCAGGCTCCCGGATGACTGATTCATAAACCTCCCAGAGCGTCTCCGCGTTGGTCGCGTCGGCGAGTTCGGCGGGCGAGCCGCTGACGACGACCGAGCCGCGGTTGAGGAAGACGACCCGGTCGGCGAACCGCTCGACCAGCGACAGATCGTGGGAACTGACGAGGACTGCAGTGCCATCAGCCGCGCGGTCGGCGAGCGTCTCGAAAGCGCTGGTTGCCATACTCGGGTCAAGCCCGCTGGCTGGCTCGTCGAAGACGGCCACTGGCGGCTCCCCGACGAGCGATTGGGCGATCCCCAGCAGGCGGCGCATCCCGCCGGAGAGCGCCTCGACCCGGCGGTCGGCGGCATCCGCGAGTCCGACACGCCGGAGGGCTACCTCGGTCTCGGCGGGCTCGTCGAGCAGCGCGGCGTAGAAGGCGATCGTCTCGGCGGCGGTGAACTGCGGCCGAAAGGACGGCTGCTGGGGCAGGTAGCCGATGGGCCGGTCGACCTCCGGGCCCGTGTACCGGACCTCACCCGCAGTTGGCGAGAGATGCCCCAACAGAATCCGAAGCAGGGTGGTCTTCCCGGTGCCGTTGGGGCCGACGATAGCGGTGAGTTCGCCGGGGGCGACCGCGATGTCGACGTCCTCCAGGACCGACAACTCACCGTACTCGTGGTACAATCCCTCCCCGACGAGAATCGGATCGGTGGTCATGGCTGGGCCTCGCTTCTACCGGCTGACGGGTCGGCTGTAGCAGTCATGGCTGTGGTGTCGTTGGTGGGGAGGGCATCGATCCCGTGGGTCACGACGGTCGACGACCGGCGGAGCAACGCGGGGTTCTGTGGGTCGGTCTGTGGGTCGGGATCGATGACGCTCCCCGAGCGGAGTCCTGGAGCCGATCCCCGGAGCGCCCGCAGCCCCTTTTTAACTGGTGATTCGGCAACCGTCCGCCGGGCGGGCGAGCGGTGGAGTTGGCCGTCCACGGAGTCGGTCGGGACGTAGGCGCGGTCGTAGGTGTCGCCGGTGGCCTCCCCGTAGGCCCCCTGCCAATAGTTGCCGTGACCGTTGTGGGCCCAGACCCGGAGCGGTCCGGCGCTGGCTCCGGCGTGATGCTCGTTGTCGACGAAGTCGTTCTTCCAGACCCGGCTGGTCGCCAGCACCGAGCCGGTCCGCATTCCGTAGGTGTTGTTCCGAACGACGTTGTGCTCGTACAGCGAGCCGATCGCGCTGGTCGTGATTCCGATCCGGCTGTCGACGGCGATGTTGCGGGCGATATAAGAGTCCGAACCGCTGGTCGAGATGGCGTTCGAGGTGTTGGCCACGACGTTGCCGACGATGGCGTTCCGGGCAGGGTCGGTCATGATTGTGATGCCGCCGAACTCCTGGTCGGCAAAGCGGTTCTCGGCGACGACCGCGTCGGAGGTGTGCATCAGGTGGACGCCGTAGCGGTTCGCCCGGAACGTGTTGTTCCGGATGACGGTCTCGGGCGAGCGGTGGAGATAGATCCCATCGCGGCCAGCCCGGAACGTCGAGTCCTCGACGACGACCGACGACCGCATTGCCATCACGCCCATGAAGCCGTCGTTCCATTTCGGAGGCCCTGTCACCGAGAGGTTCCTGACGACTGTTTCGGGGCTATCGCGCAACAGCACCCCGTTGGCGGGCGTCGACGGGACAGTCACGTCGGCGACGTGGACGCCGGGCGCGCCGACCGCTGCGATCGCCGCATCGCCGTGGCCGTAGCCGAGTTCGATGTTGGCGTCCCACTCGTCGCCGGTGACAGCCGACTCGTCGCGGGTCTGGTTGCCGATTCCGGTGATTGTAGGCCCGACGATGCCCACATCGTCGGCCGTCACACGAACCGGCGAGCCGGTGCCGTTGCCCACGATCGTCGCCCCCGGCCCGCGGAGGGTGATCGAGCGATCGATCTCGATCGGCCCCTCGTAGCGGCCAGGAGCGAGCCGGATGCCCGAGCCGTTGGGAGCACCGTCGATCGCGGCCTGTATCGAGTCGCCGGGGTCGAGTTCGGCTGTTACCTCGCGGTTCAGGAGCGGTCGGTCGGCGGCAACGCGGGCGTCGGCTGCGGCCCGCTTGTCGTCGACGCCCTCGCGGACGACCGACGCGTCGTCGAGTTCGATCGGGCGGTCGGTGAACTCGGTCCAGGAGAGCACCGACCCGCCGGTCTCTTCGGCGAACGCGTCAGCATCGCCGCGGTCGGCGAAGGGGACGCCGACCGGGCCGCCGGGCGTCGACGCACCGCTATCGACGACGAAGGCCGCCTCGTCGGCACTGACCCACGTGGGGCGGTCGTCGGTGTGGATCGTCCCGTTGGCGTCGAGAGTGAGCCCCGTGTCGTCGTAGGCGGTGACGTAGGTGACGACGGGGTAGCCGAACTGCTGTTGGCGAGTGGGTTCGTCGAAGGCTGCCGCCGCGGTCTCGACGCCGTAGTAGCCGATCACGTACTGGTACTGCGAGTAGAACACCTGTGCCCGCGGAATCTGGCTGTCGTCGTCGATCCCCAGCGAGACCTCGGAGGCGAAGCCGACAGACCGGGTGTCCTCGAACGGAACCGGGTCGGGCACCGAGGCGTCGACATCGGCGACGAACAGGCCGCCCGCGAGGAGTCCACAGACCAACAGGCCGACGGCAACCACACCGAGGGTGTGGTCGGCGAGCAGTCGACCGAAAGGCGTTCGCATATACTCCACCTTGCCGACTCGCGGCTTTACCGTCTCTGGTACGGCCGTCGAATCCCGCGACGGTCAGGGTGCGACGAAAACAGCACGTTTACAATCGCACACGATACACAATACTGAACACACTCGGAGACGACCTACAGGTCGACGACTCCGGGATACCGGGCTCATGAACGGCACCCTCCTCAACGAGATCGGGCTTGCAGTCGGCACGGGCGTGGCGACGTTCTTCTCGCCGTGTGCATACGCGCTGTTGCCGGGGTACGTCGGCGTCTATCTGGGAGCCAGCGGTGACGACCAGTCGCTGGTCGACGACGCGGTCTACGGGCTTGCGGCGGCGGTCGGCGTGCTCGTCGTGGTCGGCCTCACGATTGCCGCGGTCGCCGCGGTCGGCGAGCCAGTCAGGGAGTTAGTGACGTGGATCGAACCGCTGACGGGGATCGCCCTCATCGGGTTCGGTCTCCTGTTGCTCCGGGGGTCGGCAGTCGGCTGGCACATCCCCCTGCCCGAACAGCGGTCCGGCGTCGTCGGCTTCGGGCTGTTCGGGGCAGTATACGCGATCGCCGCGGTTGGCTGTGTTGCGCCGCTGTTTTTCGGGCTCGTGCTCAACGCGCTCCGGTCGGGAGTCACACAGAGCATGATCGTGATCGGGGCCTACGGCGGGACGATCGCGGCGCTGCTGTTGGGGTCGACGTTCGCCATCGGCATGGGATATGAACTCACCGAGCTGAAACTGGCCCGGCTGTCGGTCGTCGGTCGGCGGCTCGGCGGCGGCCTGCTGGTAGTCGCCGGAGCGGTCCAACTCGCACTAACGATTTAAAAACGCTTCAGGATTTGATGCTGTCGACCAACTCGCGGTCGACGTCGGTCGCCGCCAGCACCTCGCCGCCGTACTCCTCGGCGAAGGATTCGGCATCGGCCTCGTCGCTGAAGGGGATGAGATCCGGCCCCATCGAACCGATGACCTCGCTGTTGGCGACCACCGAGAGCGCGGATTCGACCTCGTAGTTCTCGGCGGCGAGGTGCGCCGAGATCGCGGGCTGATCATCGCCCTCAACGGTGTAGTCGACCTCGCTGTAGTCGGTGAGATAGGTGACGATTGGGGTGGCGTCCTCAGCGACCCGGTCGGACCGATAGGTGTAGGTACAGGTGCCGCTGCAGAACCACGCCGGGCCGTCGCGGTCGGGGTGGTCCTCGAAAAACACCTGGCCGGTCGGACCGGGGTGTTCCTGGATCACCATCCCACACTGATCGCAGCTCTGGCTCTCGTCAAGGGTGACTGCCGCCGGGAGATCGTCGCCCCCGCCGGTACAGCCCGCGAGCCCGACTACCAGCCCGCCGCCGACGGCTGTCAGCACGGTTCGTCGATCGAGATCCGCCTCGGTCTCGGGTGGAACGACCATACGAATACGAGAGATAGTAGCGAGTTAACGAATCTGGTACGAGCCTCGAAGACCGCGTGGCGGATTCGAGAGGTCGACCAGAGCGTACTTTGGTGTCGGACGGTATTGTACAGCAAATGCAACGACGGAGCGTGCTTCGGCGAGCGGCCGCGGCGGGCGCGGCCGGAGTAGTCGGGGCGACCGCGGGCTGTCTCACCGGACTTTTCGAGTCGGGACCGACAAACGTTGTCCTGGACGAACCGGAGGACCAACTCGCCGACAGCGAGGATCTGGGCTACCCGGCCTACGGCCAGACGTTCCCCGACTTTACCCTTCCCGAGGTTTTCGCCGAGGAACCCTACTCGTCGGCCGACCGCGACCGGCCCGGCCTGTACACCAGCTTCTATGCGTTCTGTCCGGCCGAGTGTCTCCTGTTGATGGGTGGGATGGCCAACGTCCAGTCGACGCTAGCCGACCGCGAACTGCTCGATGCGGTCGATCTGGTGGGGATTACGTTCGATCCGACCCGCGACACCCCCGAAGAGCTCGACAGCCACGCAGAGGAGATGGGCATCCGCCACGGCCACGAGCGGTGGCACTACCTCCGGCCCGAGAGCGACGAGCGCGCCGAGGAAGTCGTCGGCGACAAACTGGGCATCGGCTTCGAGAAGACCGGCGGCGGCGAGACCTACGAGTTTACCCACATCACGATTACGTTCCTCGTCAACCCCGACGGTGTCGTCGAGCGGGCCTATCGGGGCGAAACACTCGACGTTGAGGGGGTCGTCTCCGACCTCGAAACCGTCGTCGACGCCTACGCCTGAGATCCACTGATGGTCTTCCCCGTACTCCTCCAGACGTGTACGCCGTCGGGCCCGGCAGGTGCGCTCGACGGTGCGACCGTCAGCCTCGGTGTCTTTTTCCTGATCGGCCTTTTCGGCGGCGCCCACTGTCTCGGGATGTGTGGCCCGCTGGTGACGACCTATGCCGACCGGATGGACGGTGGAGGGTCGAAAAGTCGGTCGAACCGGCTGTCGGTGGGAATGGTCCGCCAACACGGCCTGTTTAATCTGGGGCGGACGCTGAGCTACACGCTCATCGGCGGCCTTTTCGGACTGGCTGGTTCGCTCGTGGCCGTCTCGGTCGGACAGGTGACGACACTCCTGCGCGAACTCAACATCGTTGTCGGCCTCACGGTCGGCTTGCTCATCATGGCCGCCGGGGTGAACTACCTGCTTCGGGGGCGAGTGTTGTCGCTGCCCGGTGAGTCGCTGTTCGGGCCACTCACTCGGGCCGTCCAGCGCCGCCTCACCGCGCGGATCGACGCCTCGGTCGACGGGCCGGGCATCCTCGGACTGGGCGCGCTCCACGGCCTGCTGCCGTGTCCGCTGTTGTACCCCGCCTTCCTCTATGCGTTCGTCCAGGCATCACCAGCCGGTGGAGCGGTCTCGCTGGCCGTGTTGGGGCTCGGTACGATCCCCTCGTTGTTTATATATGGGACGCTGTTTCAGTCGCTGTCGACGACCACCCGAACTCGGCTCCACCGGGTGCTCGGCGTCGCGTTCATCCTACTGGGCTACATCCCGCTGCAGCATGCGCTGATGTTGCTGGGCGTCGACCTTCCGCATCCGCCGATCCCGTTCTACCAGCCGCTGTGAGGCCGCAGGGGATTCCTACGCAGTGGGAAGGCGCGTCCGGTATTATGTGATCGACAGTCGATGATTCGGGTATGACACAGCAATCCGGCACACAGACGGCTGATTCGGGGAGTGACACGCTCTTCAAGCTCATCGGCGTCGCACTGGTCGCGCTCTCGGCGGTCGTTCTCGTCGCGGTGCTGTGGTACACCGTCGGCCTCGCCGCCCTCCAGTCGATCGCCAGCCCGTTCGTCCTCGGCACCGTCGTCTTCACGGTGGTCGTCGCCATCGTCTTTAAAAAGAGCTCGGACGTTGTCGACCGCGAGATTGCCCACAAGCGTAGCAGGAACTGAGCCGTCCGTTGCTCGGCTGGATCGGTATCGAGGGGAGACGCTGTTATAAATCCAGAATAGTTCTCGGTCGCAGTACGAAGTGAGACCCCTGATCAAACAGCACTGGGAACCAACGATCTACGGCACCAACCCGTCTCTTATTTAAAAAGATACCTGAAACTCAACACCACTAGTGCGTAGAACGCGGACACGAGTCCCAGTGCCGGACCGCGAAAGACGATCTTCGATAGTTCGTGTGACGCAAAGAGGCTCACCCCGAGTTCGAATCTGAGGATCGTCGTGAACGTCGTATGCAGACGGAACAGCAGTATTCCGAACAGGAGACACAACAACAGGAGTGCGAAGTACCGTCGACGGTGCTCGTCCGGGGTGTTCCAGGCGGTAAGACCCATCACGAGTGCCGAACTCACGCTCGTCCCCACAAAGCCGCCCAAAACGACGAGGCCGCCGATAGGGTCGGGGATCGAGAGGAGACCGGACTGCGACAAGCCGAACCACACAGAAATAAGCACGTCAAAGACTGGCCAGAGAAGGACACCAAGCACGTAGCCGTAGGGTGGTGTGAGAAACCGATGCTGGAGCAGCGGTTCCAGTTCGGGACGAGGGACGTCGACCTCCTTTTTAAACCCTTCTAACACCATGCTGTTATGACTATATTTATAAATATTAAACCTTTGTCAATTGTCGGCTCAAGTTCTATTCGACAGTCACCGACCGACTCGCCCGCACCGGTGGCAGCGGGAGGTCAGGGAACGTGACCTCGACGGTGAATTCGAGGTCCTCGGCCGCGCCGAAGACGCCAACCGGGACCGTCGTAGTGTCTGACACATAGCAGCGCTTTTCGTTCATCTCGACCCCGTTGACCGTGACTCGGATTCCTGCAGTCGCGCTTCCGGTGGTCGTGCTGACGGTGATCTCCCGCATCTCGTTTTCGCCGCGGGCGATCGAATCGGGGAACGCCCCCCAGTCGACGGTGATCCGTGGGAGGTCGCGGGCCGACTCGACGATCCGCTCGGCGACGCCCGCGGTGATCCCCGCACGGGTGAGTTCGCTCACCCCAGCGTCGACGACCTCGCCGGGTGTCGTCAGTCCAGCCTGCGCGAGCGTTTCGGCCCGCCCCGCGCCGACGCCGTCGATGGCCGTCAGGGCGACCGCCTCGCGGGCGACGCCGTGGTCGACACGGGCTTCGATCCGCCGGGCCAGATTGGCCGCCCGCGGGCCAGCAAAGCGGTCCAGGAACTCGTGGAGCGCCGCCAGCAATCGGAGGGCGTTCTGCCGAATGACCCACGCGTCGCTCCGGAGCTCGGCGGGGGTGGTACCCTCCATTCCGGCGTGGAGAATCGCCAGCACCTTCCGGTGGCCGTCTTCGAGGTCGGTGCTGGTGCTGCGAAGCACCTCGTCTATGGCATCGGTTTCGGCCTGACGGGCCGAGACGCTATCGAACTCGTCGGCGCTGGCGACGGCCTCCAGGACGTCCTCAACACTGATCCGCTCGCGGTCGGTGAGGCTGGCGAACCGCGTAGCCGTGCCGAGGCGGAGGTAGTATTTCGAGGTCAGCGTCCCGATCGCGGTGGCCTCGACGCCGAGGTCGTCGTCGGTTGCGACGAAGCCGCGGTCAACGAGGGTTTGGAGAGTCGAGCGGACCCGCTCGCGGAGCCCGTCGAGGCCGTAGTCGGCCGGTTTGGACTGGGCCCGCTGGTAGTAGAAAGTGGTTTCGAGCCAGCTCATCACGTCATCGAGATCCTGGATCGTTCCCATCGCGATTTCGGCGTTGAGGTGCGAATCGAGGTCGTCTGCCAACCTGGATTCGATCTCCTTGCCCTCCCGAAGCAGCCGTCGGTATTTGTCGGCGTCGGCGTGGTCACAGACCACCCAGCCGTAGCCCACGTCGTCGTACCCCGGCCGCCCCGCCCGGCCGAGCATCTGGAGGATGTCCAGTGGGCTGATGTCGACCTCGCCTTCGAGGGGGTCGTGGTATTTCGTGTCCCGAATGACGACACAGCGGGCCGGGAGGTTGACGCCCCACGCGAGCGTCGAGGTCGAAAACAGCAGTTGAATCTTGCCCTCTTTGAACCACTGTTCGACCCGGTTTCGGTCCTCCTTGGCGAGGCCAGCGTGGTGGAAGGCCACGCCGTCGGGAACGCCCTTTTGGAGTTTGTCGTTGCTCAGCTCCTGGGCGTCGGTATGAAAGTCGTAGTCGCCGCGCGCGCCCATCGGGATGTCGCGCTCGGCGATCTCGTCGCGGGCCTTGGCGGCCGCCCGGACCGCGTCCTGGCGGGAGGAAACGAAGACGAGCGCTTGGCCGTCCTCGCGGATGTGGGGTTCGGCGATGTCCAGCGCAGCGTAGAGGCGGCGGTATTTGTCGGCGAAGGCGTTGTCGCCGTGGCTGTAGGTCCGCACGTCAGAATGGAGGTCGACCGGGCGATAGTCGTCGCCGAACTCGAAGGTCGATTCGGGCGGCGCATCGAGCCAGCCAGCCACGTCGTCGATGTTGGGCATTGTCGCCGAGAGCGCGACGATCCGGGGATCACAGAGCCGCCGGAGCCGCGAGACGGTGGCTTCCAGGACGCCGCCGCGACCATCCGAATCCAGGAGATGCACCTCGTCGACGATGACGCAGTCGACACCAGTAATAAACGAGTAGCGCGGCGAATCGTGTTTCCGGGTGGCCGAGTCGGTCTTTTCGGGGGTCATCACCAGGATGTCGGCGCGTTCGGCCCGCCGGGGGTTGAGATCGCGCTCGCCGGTGACGACGTATACCGAATAGCCCAACTCCTCGAACCGGTCCCATTCGGCCTCCTTTTCGTTCGTCAGCGCGCGCATGGGCGCGATGAACAGCGCGGTGCCGTCGTCCCGGAGGGTCCGGCAGATAGCGAGTTCGGCCAGCGCGGTCTTGCCGGAGGCGGTCGGCGCGCTGGCGACGATGTTGTCGGAGCCGTCCAGGATGGCGGGCAGGGCCTCCCGCTGCATCCGGTTGAACTCCTCGAAGCCGAAGGCGTCGGCGAAATCGGGGACTGCGTCGGCGACCTTCACGTCGACTCACCGGCGGTGGGCCTCATTGGTTCGTGAGGGGGTCCGCCCAATCAAAGGCGTTTCCTTCCGGTCGGAGTGACTGATCCGTATGCTTTTGCTGGCGGCGACGGAATACGGCGTATGGCACGCCGTCGACGCCGCAAGCCCGACTGGCTGAAGATGCGGCCCCCGTCGGGCCAGCGGTTCGCCGACATCAAGTCGACGCTGCGAGACCGGAACCTCCACACCGTCTGTGAGGAGGCCAACTGCCCGAACCTCGGCGACTGCTGGTCGGGGCGAGACGGCCCCGGCACGGCGACGTTCATGCTGATGGGCGATCGCTGTTCGCGCGGCTGTAACTTCTGCGATGTCGAAACCGGCGGGATGGAGCCGCTCGACCCCGAGGAACCCGCCAACGTCGCGGCAGCGGTCGACGAGATCGGTCTCGACTACGTGGTGCTTACGTCGGTCGACCGCGACGACCTTCCCGATCAGGGCGCGGGCCACTTCGCCCAAACCATTCGGGAGATCAAGCAGCGCGATCCGTCGATTCTGGTCGAAGTCCTCATCCCGGATTTCCAGGGCAAACCCGAACTGGTGCGGAAGATCATCCGCGCCGAACCGGACGTGATCGCCCACAACATCGAGACCGTTGACCGCCTCCAGTGGCCCGTCCGTGATCGTCGGGCGAACTACGAGCAGAGTTTGGACGTGTTGAAGCAGGTCGACCGCGAGTCCGATATATATACCAAGACGAGTCTTATGCTCGGCGTCGGCGAGTACGCCCACGAGATCTACCAGACGCTCTCTGATCTCCGGCAGGTGAACGTCGACATCGTCACCCTCGGCCAGTACCTCCAGCCCTCGCGGTCGCATCTCGACGTGTTTAGTTACGTCCACCCTGACGCCTTCGAGACGTGGCAGGCAGTCGCCGAAGAGGAGTTAGGCTTTCTCTACTGTGCCTCGGGGGCGATGGTGCGGTCGTCTTACAAGGCGGGTGAGCTGTTCGTAGATGCGCTGGTGCGTGATGGCCAAAGCGTCGACGAAGCGCGAGCGACTGCAGCGGCTGCCGAGTGATTTTAAAAGCCGATCAAGAACCTACGGCGGGAACGAACTGTCCTGTTTCGCGGTGAATCCCACCGACCAGTACGACCGCTGCGACTAACGGCAGTGCGGCACAGACGGCATAAATCGGCACGAATCCCACAGTGTCGACCAATGGCAACGTGACAACTGGCCCCAATCCACCGCCGACATCCCCGAAGACGTTGTTCGTCCCGACGGCCCGGCCCATCTGGTCGGTCGGCGTGAGATCCGCAAGGAGTGCCATCAGCGGACCACTCGTCCCACCCTGTCCGGCTCCGATGGCGAGACAGGCGACCGCCAGCGAAACCACGGAGTCAGCGACCGCCAGCAGGGTGAAACCCACCGTGGTCGTCACCAGAAACCCCAGCAGGATCGGGACACGGGACTGTCGACGATCGCTCACGTAGCCACCAGTGAACATGAACAGGCCAGCAGACAGCACCGTGACGGCCATGAATATCCCCGACGAGCCCTGGGGGCCGAGGCCAAAGACGCTCACCTCGATGGCCGGTAAGAAGAGCACGAGGGTGGCGAACAGCGCGCCGATGTAGACGAACAGCACGACGAAGTTCGTCACCCCAACAGTGAGCGTCGGCAGCGCGGTGTGGATATCCCATGGCGGGGCCGAGGTGCCCGGGCTGTCGACGTGGGTCTCCGGGATGATGAAATACGACAGCAGGGTCGCGCCGAAGGCGAAGGCGGTCGCCAGCCCGAAGGCGGCCATCGTCCCGGCGAGTTCGCTGACAACGCCGCCGAGGACCACGCCGGTCGGAAACCCGAAGAGGACGCCGCCGCGGACCAGCCCCATGTTCGCCCCGCGGGAGCCGCCGTCGCTGAGGTCGGCGGCGATGGTGTAGGCGGTCGCAAACACGAGCGCACTACCGATTCCCCAACCGATCCGGGCGACCAGGAACCACGCCTCGGGCAGCGGCGCGACGAGGGCGACGAGGTAGCCGACCGTGCCGACGCTCTGGATGAGCATCCCGACAACAAAGGGGGTTCGCGTGCCGATCCGGTCGACCAGACTCCCGGCGGGCGCGTTGGCGATCAGCCGAGAGAACCGATTCGCGCTCAGGATGACGCCGACGACGAACGGCGAGATGCCGAGGAGCGTGCCGAGGTTCGGCAGGATTGGAAACACCACCCCACCGCCGAAGCCGATAAAGAAGGTGCTGGCGATCACCGCGAGGATGACGATCGACTGGTTGTTTATAATTCGCCGGAGGCGGTCGACCGCTCGGCGAACGGTCTCACCCACCGATGACCACCTGGCGGCAGCGCCCGAACCGGTGGAGTACTGCGAAACCGACCCACAAACGGAACCGAACCCACCAATCGACCCGCTGTGCTGGAACCATACCAGCACAATGGGGGTGGCGGCTTTAGGGCTGTATATCCGCGGACGACCGATGACACGAGAACACCGCTCCGGACGCTATTGACTGGTATATATTCTACAATATCCGTATGAGAGCGGTAATAGCCGAACGGAGTCTACACACTCGACTATATTTCTATTATAAATCGATTTAATAAAAACTACCCCAGAGACAAGTGATGACGAGAGACGGAGAGCGTCTGTCCGAGATCGTAACGCGCCGCAAATTCATGGTCGCCTCGGGTGCCGCAGGGATCGCAGGTCTTGCGGGCTGTGCGGGTGGAGAAGGCTCCAACACCGCAGACGGCAGCGAAAGCGGCGACACCGAGCCGCTGACCGCGGATGGCTCCTCGACGGTCTACCCGATCACGAGCCAGGCAGGCTCGCTGTGGAACGGCAACGCGCCGGCCAGCGACGAGGAGTACTGGGGGCCCGGCCAGTACGGCATTGACACGGACAAGAACATGGCCGACTACTGGGCGGGACTCTACGGCTTCGAACCCAGCGGCGAGGAGGGCACCCCGCCGTTTTTCACCTCGATCGGCCTCAACCACACCGGTGTCGGCCTCGAAAAGCTCGAAAACGGCCAGGTCGACATCGGCGACGCCAGCGCGCCGGTCAGCGCGGAGTTCCCCGACCGCAGCGAGGAGGAACTCTCGTCGTTCACCGACCACGTCGTTGCAGTCGACGCCCAGCCGGTCGTCGTCAGTTCGGAGATCTACGAGGCGGGCGTCACCGAACTCACGCTCACGGACATCCAAGACATCTACCAAGGCCGCACTACCAACTGGTCCGAACTCGGCGGTCCCGACCGCGACATTCAGGCGATCGGCCGCGCCGAAGGCTCCGGGACTGATACTTCGTTCCGCGCCAACGTGCTGGGCGACCCCGACGCCTCGATGTCCGGCGTCGACAGCCGCCGCGGCCAGAACCAGCAGGTCAAAACCGACATCGACAACGCCGACAACGCGATCGCCTACATCGCCCTGGCGTTCGTCGACGACTCGACGCCCGCGATCGACCTCGAAATCGACGGCGAGCTGTTCGAGTACCCCGACGACTTCGGTTCGCTGGACTACCCGCTGTCGCGGGCGCTCCACACCTACACGTGGGACGGCACCTCGAACAAGGAGGCCGCATTTATCCGCATGCTGCTGAGCGACTACGGCCAGCAGATGTTCGTCGAGACCGCCGACTACCTGCCGCTGACCGACGAACGCCGCCAGGAAGAGCTCGACAAACTCCCCGAGCCGTCGAACTGAGCGACACAGCCGACCCCGGTTTCGCTGACGGTATTCATACGACATTCAATACATGACTGAGTTACCCCTGTTCGACCTCGAAACACGGTTGGGACGGCTGTCCGATGTCGACCGCGACATCGGATCGCTGGCCGCCGGTGGCGCTGGCTGTCTGTTCGCCACGTTCGTTCTATTCGTCCTGAACTCGACGCTCGCAGTGATCCCATTGATCGGGTTCCTGGCAGTCACCGGCTACGGCTGGTACGCCCACCAGGCCGAGACCGCCCGCGCGCTGACGTTTCTCGCTACCGCCTCGACGATCCTCATCCTCGGCCTGATCACGGTGTACGTGTTCGTCGAAGCCCTCCCCGTTCTCCAGCGGATGGGTGTGCGGCTGTTCGGCTTCACCGAGCCGGTTGAGGTCTTCGGCGTCACGCTCATCCCGAGTGTCGAGAGCTACTGGAGCACAAGCCAACACGTCTACTCGCTGATCCCGATGATCTGGGGGACGTTCGTGACGACGCTGATTGCGACGGCGATCGCCGCCCCGCTGGGGATCGCCGCCGCGCTGTTCCTCGCTGAGATCGCCCCGCCGCTGGTCCGGGAAACGGTCAAACCCGGCGTCGAGATTCTGGCCGGGATTCCGTCGATCGTCTACGGCTATCTCGGCTTCGTGGTGCTGAACACGTTCCTCTACGAGAACTTGGAGATGGCCAACCTCGGCAGCCTGTTTCTGGTCGGCCTCGTGATCGGCCTGATGGCGCTGCCGACGGTCGTCTCGGTCGCTGACGACGCGCTCACCAGCGTCCCCGACGCGATGCGAGACGGCGCGGTGGCGATGGGGCTGACCGAGTGGCAGACGATGAAGTCGATCACGCTTCCGGCGGCGCTGTCGGGCGTCTCGGCGGCGGTCCTGCTCGGGATCGGGCGGGCTGTCGGCGAGACGATGGCCGCGACCGTGATCCTCGGCCACAGCCAGGTGTTGCCTGATCCCCTCCAGGACGTCTTCGATAACACCGAGACGCTGACGAGCCTGATCGCCAGCCAGTACGGTAACGCCAACGGCCTCCACATGAACGCGCTGTTCACCGCGGGGGTCGTGCTGTTCGTGACGGTCCTCGTCCTCAGTATCGCTGCCCGACGCATCGAGCTTCGGATGGACCGCAAGCTCGGGGGTGGCCAATGAGCTACACAGCGGAGTCGGAGCTGGTCGTCGACAACACCTCCACCGCCGAACGGCTCGCCTCGGCGGTCGTCGGGCTGGGACTGGTGACGTTCGTCTTCTCGCTTGTGGGCGTTACACAGGTCGTCACCGCCGAGACGACGATCCTCGGGATCAGTCTCTACGACTTCCTCGCGGGCGGCCTGCTGTTGATGGGTGTCGGCACGGTCTCCCTCGGTATCGGCTCGCGAACGGGTGTTTTCAACACGAGCCCGGATGCGACGCCCGGAGCGGTCACCGCAGCCCTGTTCGGTCTTGGGGCGTTCGCCCTCGCCGGACTCGTCGCCTCCCAGTCGCTCGGCCTCGGCACGGTCGGCTGGCTCCTGGGTGCCACCCTCGTCGGTGGCGTGACGTTCGCCGGTGTCGCCCTCGCGCCCGAAGATATCGGCTCGACGCTCCCGCCGGGAGTCGCCGCTATCGGGGTCGCTGTGGCGATCCTGGCCGGGATCATCACCCCCGCCTTCGCGTGGGAACCCGAGGGGTTTTCGGCGACACTGACGGGCTCGATGGCGATCCCGCTGCTGCTCGCCGCCTCGACGCTCGTCACGATGTGGGGCGGCGCGAAAGCCTACGAGGGGTATGGAAGCAAAGGTCGACAGACCGCCGCCTACCTGCTCGTTGGAATCAACGCGGTCAGCATCATCGCGGTGTTGGTCGCCCTGCTGCTGTTTATCGCCTCGAAAGGCATCGGTCCGGCCTTCGAGGGTTTCTCGCTCGTGCCCTTCGAGTGGCCCTTCGTCACCAACGGCTACTCCTTCCGGCCGGAGGTCGTCAACGGCGTCTTCCCGGCGATCATGGGGACGATCTGGCTCGTGATCGGTGCGGTGATTACCGGCGTTCCGGTGGCGGTCGCGGCGGCGATCTTCCTCACCGAGTACGCCGAACAGGGCCGATTCGTCGGCGCAGTCGAGATCGCCACCAACGGACTATGGAGTACGCCCAGCGTCGTCTACGGGCTGTTCGGCTACGCCTTCCTCATCCCGCGGCTCGGCGGCACGACCTCACTGATCTCGGGAATGCTCGTCCTCGGCTTCATGCTGATGCCGCTGTGTCTGATCACCTCACGGGAGGCGATCAAGGCCGTTCCCGACGAATACCGGGATGCGAGTGCAGCCCTCGGCGTGAGCCGGTGGGAGACGATCCGCAGCGTCGTCCTCCCCGCCGCGATGCCGGGAATCCTCACCGGCGTCATCCTCGGCGTGGGGCGGATCGCAGGCGAAACCGCACCGATCCTGCTGGTGATGGCCGGTGGGCTCCGTGACGACGCGCCCAACGTCCTGGGTTCTTTCGAGTTCATCAGCAGTCCGCCGTTCGTCGCCAACGACGCGCTGCTCGAAAGCGCACCGGCGCTGCCCTACCAGCTGTATGCGACCATTACCGCGGGCGTCTCGGCCGAAAACGCCGCCGCGTTCGGCTGGGCGACCGCCTTCGTCCTGCTGGTCGTCGTGCTGTCGTTCTACGCGCTCGGCATCGCCTCGCGGCTCTACTTCCGACGGAGACTCAACGCATGACAGACACATCATCACTCGGTGCGAACGCACCCACCGACACGACAGTCGCAGAGAACGCTGACCGACCGCAAACCACAGACCGACACGAGGACACGCCCGACTCCTGGACCGACTACGCCTTCGAGGGCGAGCCGAAGCTGAGCGTCGACGGCCTCGACGTCCACTACGGCAGCGACCAGGCGCTCGACGATATCTCGATCGAGATCCCCGAGCAGAGCGTCACCGCGCTGATCGGGCCCTCCGGCTGCGGAAAATCCACGTTCCTCCGATGTCTCAACCGGATGAACGACCGGATTCGTGCCGCCGAGGTCGACGGCACGGTCACCTTCGAGGGCCAAGATATCTATCAGGACGGACTCGATCTCGTCGAACTCCGCAAGCGGGTCGGGATGGTGTTTCAGGCCCCCAATCCGTTCCCGAAATCGATCCGGGACAATATCGCCTACGGCCCGCGGAAACACGGTACGGTCCAGACCGATCTGCTGGCCAAACTCACCGGCCGCGACGACAGCGACCAGGAGGACGAAATCGTCGAGCGGTCGCTGCGGCAGGCCGCGATCTGGGAGGAGGTCAACGATCGGCTCGACGACAACGCGCTCGGCCTGTCGGGTGGCCAGCAACAGCGGCTCTGTATCGCCCGCTGTCTCGCGGTCGACCCCGAGGTCATCCTGATGGACGAACCGGCCTCCGCGCTCGATCCGATTGCGACCGCCAAGATCGAGGACCTCATCGAGGAGCTCGCCGAGGAGTACACGGTCGTCATCGTCACCCACAATATGCAGCAAGCGGCTCGAATCTCGGATCAGACCGCCGTGTTCCTCACCGGCGGTCGGCTCGTCGAGTACGGCGAGACCGATCAGGTCTTCGAGAACCCGAAAAGCCAGCGGGTCGAAGACTACATCACCGGCAAGTTCGGGTGATCATCGTGTCGACGGATCGAACTCGGGCCGCAAGCGGTGTGGAGAGCTCCCACCGGCAGCGCCTCCAGGACTGAGTATGGAGACACGCAAAATCCAGTCGGTCGGCGGCGGCACCTACACCGTCTCGCTACCGAAAGAGTGGGGGAAATCAGAAGGGGTCGCACCGGGCGATGTCGTCAATATCCACCGGCACCGCGATGGCATCCTCGCCATTCAGACACGGGAGTCCGACTCGACGGACCACACGGAATCGACGGTGCGGATCGCCCGCGACGAGACCGAGCGACTCGAAGGGGTGCTCCGGGCGGCCTACGCGGCCGGGATAAAGGAGCTCACGCTCGTTGCAGACAGCGAGTTCAGTACCGGCCAACGGCGGCTTGTCGAGGCGGTCGCAAAGAAGCTGACCGGCGTCTCGGTCGTCGAGGCCGCCGAGACGGAGATCACCGTCCAGGTGCTGTTGAACCGCGAGGAGGTCTCGGTTAGCCAGTCGGTTCGCCAGCTCAAATTCATCGCGCTGTCGATGCACGAGACCGCCATCGAGTCGCTGACCGACGACTCGGCGACGCATCTGGCGACGCGGGACGATCAGGCCGATCGGTTGTATGCGATGATCGACCGGTCGTTTCGACGGGCCCTCTGGCGGCTCGACGAGGTCGACGCCTTGGGCTACAGCCGCCCCGAGCTGTTCGAACGCTGGAAGACGACACGCGAACTGGAGCGGGTCGCTGACCACGCCGAGGGGATCGCCACGACGAGCCCGGCGGTCGACGGTTCGGTGCCGGAGTCGGCCCTCGAAGCGGTCCGGACGTTCGGCCAGGAGGCCCGGTCGATCGTGGCCGACGGCGTCGCGGTCATCGTCGGCGACGCGGGTGCCGAGACCGCCCACGAGGCGCTGGTGGCTCGTGACGAGCTCTGTGCGTCGATCGCGTGTCTCGTGGACGATTTCGGGGCGACGAGCGACGCGGCCCAACTGCGGCCGGTGTTACACAGGGTCCGACGCACGGCCGAACACGGCGGGAACATCGCGGAGCTCGGTCTCCAGGACGCGGTGCGCCACGGCGAACTCACCGCACCGAAACCGGTCGACGAGAACATGCGTTGAGAACGAGCGGCCAACGCCAGTGGTCGCTCCAACGCCGATTTGTGTTCCCACAACGTCTTTGATATGCGGACCCAATGGGATGGTATGGTAGACACGAAATCCCTCCTCAAAGGTGCAGGGGTCGTCATCCTTGCGCTGATCCTGCTGCGGATCGCCCTCTGGCTCCTCGGCGTCGTAATCGGTATCGTGTTCTGGGGGCTCCAGCTGGCGCTGTCGCTGTTGTTTGTCGGACTCCTGCTGTACGGCGTCTACTGGGCCTACACCACGTTCGTCTCCGACTCGAAGACCACCACCCGCGAGCGCGAGAAGGTCTTCGAGCGGTAGCCCGATGGGACGGTCGGAATCGCTGCAAGTATCCCACAGGTCGACGATAGTCCACGTATGACAGACACACCGTTCACGCTCCCCGACCTCGGCGAGAGCGACAGCGGCGAACTGGTGACATGGCTCGTCGAGGCTGGCGAGACAATCAGCGAAGACCAGCCCATCGCCGAAGTCGAAACCGAAAAATCGGTCGTCGAAGTCCCCGCACCGAACGCCGGGACCGTAACCGAACTGCTCGTCGAGGAGGGCTCGACCGTCGAGGTCGGCGCGGAAATCCTCCGTATGGAGGCCGACGAGTCGGCGGACGCCGAATCAGCCGACGCCGAGGCCGAGCCTGCGGCCGACAGCGAGGCCGAACCGGAACCGACCGACCAGCCAGCCGAGGAAGTGACGATCTCCGACGAGCGGGTGTTCGCCCCGCCGCGAGTCAGGCGACTGGCCCGCGAGTTGGGCGTCGACATCGCCAGCATCGAGGGGTCGGAAACCGGCGGCCGAATCAACGAGGATGACGTTCGTGCGGTAGCCGAAAGCACGGACGAGGCCGAAGACGGGACGGCCGGACCGAAGCCGTTCACCCCGAGCGGCAAGTCGGCCGTCTCGAAAGACGGCGAGGCCGTCAGCGGCACGGGCATAACGGATAAATCCGAATCCAAAGCCGAGTCCGGTCCCAAACCGTTCACGCCGAGCGGCAAGTCGGCCGTCTCGAAAGGCGGCGAGGCGGTCAGCGGCGCAGGGATGGCCGACAAAGAAGCCGCGCGATCGGCGGGGGCAGTCACCCATGCCGCCCACTACGACACCGCGGTCGTCGCCGAACTCACCGATCTCCGCGCGGAACTCGAACCCCATGCCGAAGCCCACGGCGTGGAGTTGACGCTCCTCCCGCTGCTTATCAAGGCGGTCGTCCGAGCGCTGGCCGAGCGGCCGACGCTCAACGCGACGGTCGACGAAGACGACACGGTCACCACCAGCGACGAGTACCACATCGGCCTCGCGGTCGCCACCGACGACGGCCTCGCGGTACCGGTCGTGCGGAACGCCGACGAGAAGACGATCCTCAAACTGGCCGACGAGATCGGCGACCTCCTGGACCGAGCCGAAGCAGGCGAGCTGACCGCCGAGGAAACCGGCGGCACGTTCACGGTGACAACCCCCGGCGCGATCGGCGACGAGTACGCGACGCTCCCCCTCGACGCCGAAACCGCGAGCCTCGCACTGGGTGCGGTCGAACTGCGGCCCGTGGTTGCGGACGGCGAGGTCGTCGCCCGCGAGACGCTGCCGCTGTCGCTGTCGGTCGACCCGCGGGCGGTCGACAGCACCGAGGCGGCGGCGTTCGTCGAGCAGGTGGTCGGCTATCTGGAGTCGCCGACGCGGCTGCTGTTGACGCTGACGTAAGGGCCGGGATTTTACCCTCGCGTACTGAATAGCGAGTATGGTCGATGGAGACGCAACCGAAACCGAGTTGGTAGTGATCGGCGCAGGCCCCGGCGGCTACGTGGCCGCCATCCGCGCCGCACAGCGTGATCTCGATGTCACCCTCGTCGAAAAAGGCGACTTCGGCGGTACCTGTTTAAATACGGGCTGTATCCCTTCCAAGGCCTATATTACGGCCACCGACATCGCCCACGAGGCCTCGAACGCGGAGCTGATGGGCATCTCGGCGAACCCGGAGGTCGACCTCTCGGCGATGAACGAGTGGAAAAACGGCGTGGTCGACCAGCTGACCGGCGGCGTCGAAAAACTCTGCAAGGCAAACGGCGCGACATTGGTCGAGGGCACCGCGCGCTTCGTCGACGACCACACCGTGGCGGTCGACGGCAGCGAGGGACAGGACAGCGAAACCATCGCCTTCGAGAACGCGATCGTCGCCACCGGCTCCCGTCCGATCGAGGTTCCTGGATTCGCCTACAGCGACGAGCCCGTCTGGAGTTCGACCGATGCCCTCGCGGCGACCGAGATCCCCGACCGGCTGGTCGTCGTCGGTGGCGGGTATATCGGGATGGAGCTGTCGACGGTGTTCGCCAAACTCGGCACCGAAGTCATGGTCGTCGAGATGCTCGACGACATCCTCCCGCAGTACGGCAGCGACGTTACCAAGATCATTCGATCGAAGGCCGAAGAGCTCGGTATCGAGTTCAACTTCGGCGAAGGAGCCAGCGAGTGGACCGAGGCCGACGAGGGGATCGTCGTCGAAAGCGAGACCGAAGACGGCGAAACGTCGAGCTACGAGGCCGACGCGGTACTGGTCGCAGTGGGCCGTGCGCCCGTGACCGACACCCTCGACCTCGAAGCGGCGGGGATCGAGACGACCGACCGCGGGACGATCCCGACCGACGACCGGATGCGAACCAACGTCGACCACATCCACGCCATCGGCGACGTGGCGGGTGACCCGATGTTGGCCCATGCGGCCTCGAAAGAGGGGATCGTCGCCGCCGAGGTCGTCGCCGGGGAGCCAGCCGCGATGGATGTCCAGGCGGTTCCGGCGGCCGTCTTCACCGACCCCGAGATCGCCACCGCCGGGATGACCGCAGCAGAGGCCGAGGAGGCCGGATTCGATCCCGTGGTCGGGGAGATGCCGTTCCGGGCCTCCGGGCGGGCGCTCACGACGGGCCACACCGACGGTTTCGTCAAAATCGTCGCCGACGCCGAGAGCGGCTTCGTGCTGGGCGGCAAGATCGTCGGCCCCGAGGCCTCCGAGCTGATCGCCGAAGTGACGCTGGCGATCGAACTCGGCGCGACACTCGAAGACGTGGCCTCGACGGTCCACACGCATCCGACGCTCGCCGAGGCAGTGATGGAGGCCGCCGAGAACGCCGAGGGACAGGCGATCCACACGCTGAACCGGTAGCGCCGATACCCCCTCGATTTCGTATGGAGATACCGAACGATCGGTGGCGAGAGAGGGAACGTTACGTTCCTCCATGGGCTACGGGACCGTATGAGCGACTCATCACCGGACGACGAGCCGTCGAGCGAAACGCGTGCAGGTCGTCCCGACGACAGACGGGACGATCGCCCCGACGACGTGATCGAACCGCCGACAGCCCGCAACGATCGGCCACCGGCGGCGTCGACCGAGAACGCCGCACCGAGAGCGTCGGGAGCGACGAGTCGACATGAGGAGGTGATCGCGGTCGACTCGAAGTGGTGGTACTGGGTGGCGGCGGTTCCGATCTACGTCGCCGTGGGCATCCTCGGCGGGATCGTCGCCGGAGTGTTGTTCCTGCTGGGGTTCGCCGTAGATATCGGCGGCGGGATGGGGATCGCAACCGGGATCGTTACGCTCGGCATCGTCGTCGGGTCACTCGCCTACGGCCTCGTCGGACTGGTGTTAGCGTTCCTGTTCCCGCTCGGGATTTATAAGGATTCCATGGCGATCGGGACGCCCTGAGGCGGTTGGTATACAGAACGACTGTATCGAACGATGACCGCTGATACATCCGGTTCGGAACCAATATGAAGCAGCCGACTGAGTGACGGATATGAAGGTATTCGGTTCCAGTGGCGCTCGCGGGGTGGCGGGACGCGATCTCACCCCCGAGTTCGTCCTGCAGGTGGCGAGGGCCGCGGGGACGGTCTGGGAGGCCGACCGCGCAGCCGTCGCGACCGACACGCGGACGACGGGACAGCTGTTCGCTGATGCCACCGCTGCTGGACTCGCAAGCGCCGGGCTCGACATCGACCGCCTCGGCCAAACACCGACACCGGCGGTTGCTCACTACTGCGAACGCGAGGGGGTTCCAGGAATCCTCCTGACGGCCTCGCACAACCCCCCGGAGTACAACGGTGTCAAACTCATCGGCGCGGATGGTGTCGAGCTCTCGGTCGAGATCCTCGAACGCATCGAGGACCGTGTTCTGACCGAGGAGTTCGACACGGAGACGTGGGCGTCGGTCGGCGAGACGACACACATCGAGACCGCCACCAGCGACTACGTCGACTCGCTGGTCGAAGCGGTCGACCGCGAGAAAATCGCCGACGCCGACCTCACCGTCGCGCTCGATCCGGGCCACGGCGCGGGCACGTTCGCCAGCCCCGAGTTCTACCGGCGGCTGGGCTGTCGCGTCGTCACGGTCAACGCCCAACCCGACGGCCATTTCCCCGGGCGGCTCCCCGAGCCGGTTCCCGAGAACCTCGAAGACCTCGGGCGACTGGTCGGCGCGACCGATGCCGACATCGGCATCGCCCACGACGGCGACGCCGACCGGTCGGTGTTTTTCGACGAGACCGGCCGGTTTATCAACGGCGATGCCTCGCTTGCGGCGCTCGCGGAGACCGAACTCACCGGGAGTGATTCGACGGTTGCGGCGGTCAACGTCTCCCAGCGGCTGGTCGACGTCTGTGATCGCGTCGGCGCTGATCTCGAACTCACGCCCATCGGCGCGACCCACATCATCACTCGCGTCAAGGAGCTGTGGGCCGAGGGCCGGTCGGTCCCGATCGCCGGGGAGGGCAATGGGGGAGTCTTCTTCCCGAACCACCGCCTCGTGCGGGATGGACCCTACATCGGCGCGAAGTTCCTGGAGCTGATCGCCGAGACGCCCGCCAGTGAGGTCGTCGCCCCCTATCAGGACTACCACAACGAACGGATCAACCTCACCTACGAGTCGGAGGCCGAACTCCAGGCGCTGTTGGATGCGGCCACCGACTACGTCGGCGACAGCGATGCCGAGGTAACCACCATCGACGGCTACCGGCTCGACTACGGCGATGCGTGGGTTCTGGTGCGGCCGAGCGGCACCGAGCCGAAAGTCCGGATCGCCTCGGAGGCCACAAGCCCCAGCCGGGCGACCGAGCTCGCCAAAGACGTCGAGGCGGCCCTCGAAGCCGCCCGATAGTCGCCGTATTTCGTCTCCCTGCTCGCAGTAGCGCGCAGTCGACGGCCGAATTCTAGACCGAGTTGGAACGGACCTTGAAAAACCCATTACCCGAGTGGCGTCGTTGGGAGAGCTATGCACCAGCCTTGCAGTCAGCCGCCGACAGCGCTCTCGGCCGACCGATGGGGTCTCCCGCCGAGTCGTGAGGGGTGGCCGACATGAGTCGCCTCGGTCGACTCACCGAGGGCGAACGATTCTGGCGTGTCGTCACCGCAGCCCTCGCGGCTGTCGCCGCGGTCGCCGGTTCGTATGCCTACGCCGGGTTCAGTCAGCGGTTCGTCGTCGAGCCAGCCGCCGCCTTCCTCACCGAAACCACGCCCGCGATCCTCGTAAATACGGTCTTAGACTCCCTGGGCAACTTCGCCCAGCCAGCGCGGTTGGCGACTGCCGCGGCGATCAGTATCGCCGTCGTTGGGTTCGTCGTCTGGCTGGCGCTCGAACTGGAGGTCGTCGCCGACCGCCAGTATCTCGGCGTCCCGCTGACCGCGGCGGGCGTCTGGCTGCTCGCGGCGGCAGTGACCGGCGCATACGTCGCTGCGGTGGCGGCCGCGATCCCAGCAACGCTGGTCGTCGGTATCATCTCCTTTTTCGGCGCGAACGACCCGCTGAGCGTCCGCACGGCCAGAAAGGTCGACGACCGGAAGCGGGCGACCCTTAAAACGGGTGTCGGCGTCGCCGGGCTGGCCGGGGCGAGCTACTTCGTCGGCCAGCGCCGAACGCCCGAGGGAAGCGTCCAGTATCTCGGCGGGGGCAGCTCGCCGCCACGGGCGGTCCAGGAGCTGCTGGATTCGGCTGCCGACGCCGCGTTCGACCTCCCGGATGCGCCGGGACTGATCAGCGAAATCGGGAGCTTTTATACGGTCGATATCGCCACCGTCGCGCCGATGGTCGATTCGGCCGACTGGTCGCTGACGATCACCGGCGCGGTCGAAAACGACGTGGAGATCACGTACGACGAACTCCGGGAGATGGAGGCCGACCACTTCTACAGCACGCTCCGCTGTGTGGGTGAGGACCTCAACGCCCGGAAGATGGACAACGCCGTCTGGACCGGTGTGCCGCTGTCGCGGCTCCTGGAGGAGGCCGGACCGCAGGCCGAGGAAGCGATCTCTCGGGCCGAGGATGGCTATTTCGTCTCGACGAGCCGCGAAGAACTGGCCGAATCCTACGTCGTCTATGGGATGAACGGGCGACTGCTCCCCCGGGAACACGGCCATCCGGTGCGGCTGATGGTCCCGGGCAACTGGGGCGAGGTCAACACGAAGTGGGTCAGCGAACTCGAATTCACCGACGAGCCGGAGGGCTACTGGGAGAATCGCGGCTGGACCGGCACCGGCGAGGTCAGACAGATTGCCAAGATCTGGTCGGTCGACCGAAGCGGCGAGGGTGTCACCGTCGGCGGCCACGCCTACGCTTGCTGTGCGGCCATCGACCGGGTCGAAGTTTCGATCGACGGAGGAGAGTCCTGGACGACCGCGGAACTCACCGAGCCGCTGGGCCCGGTCGACGGCTGGCAGCAGTGGCGCTACACCTTCGACCCCGAGGAGCCGACCGACCTCGTCGCGCGGGCGGTCGACGCCGACGGCAACGACCAACCCGAGATGGAATCCGACCAGTTCCCCGACGGGCCGAGCGGCTGGGTGTCACGGACCATCCAACCCTAGGTGGAGCCGTCGAGATACCCGTCAGTCGCTGACGTACCGGCCGCCGCCGAGGACGGCATCACACGAGGGGCAGACCACGAGGACGGAACCCATTTCGAGCGTCGCGTCCTCCCCGGAGATGAACCACTGTTTGACAGCCGACTCGCTGTGTGAACATTCAGGACAGATGGGCATACCCGCACTCGGTCACAGAGTAGCAAATATATTACTGGTACGACTGTGGGGCTCGACGCGACGGTCGACTAGCTCAACTCACGGCGTACTCGTCGAGCGCGGCATCGATGGCGTCGATCCCCGCCTCGACGGCCGCCAGATCGTCGCCGACGGCTCCGGCGGCAAGCCGGTCGAACTCCTCGTCGGTGAGTTCGCTTTCGGCGACCGCGACCTGCCGGAGTCGATCGTAGTCGTCGGTTCGGGTCAGCCGCGCGAGCCTTCGACGGTGGTACTCGATCGATTCGCCGTCGGGGTCAGCGTCGGCGTCCGACGTCGCCCCCTCGCGGTCGGTCGCCGCATCGAGCTGGCGGACGAGCGGCGCGAGTTCCTGGAGGCGGGCCCGAAGCACCCCGCTCTCTGCGGGCGGCCACTCGATCAACAGGGGCTCGGGTCCCAGCCGATTTAAATAGGTCTGGTGGACCGAGACGTGGGTGCGGAGCGCACCCGGATCGTCGACGTAGTGCTCCAGTTTCGACGGCGAGTACTCTGCGTACTCCCGGAGCGTCGTCAATGGCTCCTCGCCCGCGGGCGCGGACTCGATGTAGTCTGCGAGATCCCGCGGCGGGCGGTCGGCGTCGACGAGCGGCCGGTCGGCACCCGCGGCCAGCAGATCAAATAGCTCGCGGGCGCTCTCAGTCCGGCGGAACGCGTCGAAGGCCTCGCGGACGGCCGCGTTGTAGGCTTCGACCGGCTCTCGGAGGGGATCGAGCGAGGCCTCAAGATCGACCCCGCCGAGCTCGCGAATGCGGCGGAGTCGGTCGGCCTCCCCTTCGAGTTCATCCCGGCGAGCCTTGGCGTCGTGGCGGGCCTGTCGGTAGGCGCTGTGGGCCTCCTCGCGGCGCTCCAAGAGGTCGACCGCCTCGGCGGCAGCCTCGATCTGCTCGCGGGCGTAGTCGAAATCCGATTCGTTGAGCCGGCGTTTGTCCATCCGGTCGCTGGCCCGCTGGAACGCATCGGCAGCGAGAGTGTCATCGGAGAGCCCCTCGGCGAGCGCGATGAACTCGTTTTGGAACTGGAGATACGCCTTGAAATCGCCGGTGCCGGTCGCGCTCTCGGCGTAGCGATCCAACAGCCGTGTCGCGTTCCGGTAGGCGTCGGCAGCCGCCTCGATGTTGTCCTCGCCGTGATCGTCGATCGCGGCTTCGATCTCCTGGACCCGGCGGGAGGCGGCGGCTAACTCCGCGACTACGTCGGCAGCGGGCGTCGACTCGGCCGCAGTGGCGGGGTCCGCCATCTTATTCGTAGACGTCATCGGGATCGAAGACGGTTTCGCCGACCGCCTCGCCGTCGACCGTCCGGTAGAAACAGCTCTCGTGGCCGGTGTGGCAGGCACCACCCTCCTGATCGACGAGGTAGAGTAGGGTGTCAGCATCGCAGTCGACCCGTACTTCCTGGATCTCCTGGAGGTGGCCGCTGCTTGCGCCTTTCTTCCAGAGCTCATCGCGGCTCCTGGAGTAGTAGTGGGCGTACCCCGTCTCTCTGGTGGCTTCCAGGGCCTCGGGCGAGACGTAGGCCACCATGAGCACGTCCTTCGAGTCGGCGTCCTGTGCGACCGCGGGGACGAGTCCGTTTGCGCCGAAGTCGACGTCGATCTGCTCGGTCATTGGTCCGACCGAGGAGCGGCGGGCCAATAGGGTTTTCCTCGTTCGTCGGCGATTATTTAAAAGAGGCCGAGCCAGCCGAAGAGACCGAACAGCAGGTCACCATACGTAAAGGCGACCAGCAGGCCGACGAACATCGGGACGACGAAGGGCAAACCGGGCGAGACCCACAGCGTCTCGCGGTCGGTCGCGGCCAGCAGGTCAAGGGCGTCGCGGAGCCCCTCGGGCGTCGAGCCGTAGGCGGTGCCCTCGATCTCATCGAAGAACCGCTCGGCGGCCCACGGATCGTCGACCGTCTCGGCGGCCTCAGTCCCACTTGCGGCGGTGTCGGCGTGCGACTGATCGACGCCGCCGTCGGTTCGGGGGCCGACGTGAGTGCCACCGTCGGTCGGCTCGTGGGTGGCCTCAACGCTGCTCGGATCGCGGTGGGCTTCGGGGTCGTCCTGGAGGGCCGCCAGTGTCGTCCCGCGCCACCGGAGGTACATCCGCAGCGCATCGAGATCCAGCCCCCGAGCGATGCCGTTGGGCGTCTCGAACAGTTTGCCGTGGCGGTCGGGAATCGAGTCGACAGCGACGGGTCGGGCGAAGAACATCGCCCTCGGCTCGATGTAACCCCGGAGGAGATTACCAAGCGCCAACAGCAGCGGCACGATCGCCGCGATCAGGACCGTATCGGTGAGCACGGTGAGCGAGAAGACGCCGAGTGGGGTGTCGACCAGCGGGAGCGAGAGCGTTCCGAGGGTGTACTCCGGAAACGTCGGCAGCAGGACCGCCAGCGTGATCAACGCCTTGGCGTCCGCGCCGCCGAAGCCGCCGAGCCACCAGAAGGCGTAGCCTAACGGGGCAATAAAAAGGAGGCTCACACCGACCTGGACGAGAAACAGGCGTCCCTCGTAGGTGCCAAAGGATGGCAGTTGGATAGCCTCCCACACGAGGGCGACGACTCCGACCGCGACCAGCGGCGGCCATAGTTTGTTGGGGAGTCGACGCGTGTTGATATCCCGCCAGGCGGCCCACGCGAAGACGGGCAACACGACGAGTCGCAGCAGATCCGGTCCCGAAGCGATCATTATCTCAATGCGGAACGTCAGGGTAGATAGTCCTTTAGGTGTCTTCGGGACAGCCCGTTCGGGATCGACTCACAGGCCCACCAGCTCCTGGATGGTCTCGAAGACGACTGCTGGCTCGACGAGTACCCCGCTGAACAGCGCGGCGGTGATGACCACCAAGACCTTCCCGTAGCGGCTGATCCAGACCCGCGTTGCGGTCGGCAACTGCGCGCGAACGATCGGCAGCGCCATCACGCCGAGGAAGATGCCGAGGCCGCCCGCCAGGGCGCTGTCAGCGAACTTCGTCAGGCCGACATAGATGACGAGCACCCCGGCCGTGTAGCTGAGGATCTTGCCCTTCTGCATCCAGAGCCGGTCGGCAACGCCCGTGCGGGTGCCCGCATCGAGTTCGTCCTCGTCGGCTTCGGCATTGATCTCGTCGTCCGCGTCGATCTCGTCGGGAGCGACTGGCTCGCCAGCGTCCGCATCGGCATCCTCAGCTGGCTCCTCGGCGGTCGTCTCGGCAGTGTGGTCGTCGGCTGTGCGGTCGTCGTCTGCGGTAGGTGTTGTCTCGGTCATTGAATCGTCCTCGGAGGGCTGGTCGCCGACGGTGATATCGATATCCGCCGAATCAGTCTCACAGCTGATCGTAAACCCAAGGGTTTTGCCAGCGTCGGCGGCGGTTGTCTGGTACTCCAGGAGCACGGCTGCGGCTGTATGTGCATCCAGATCCAGCGGTGTGTCGTCCTCGCGTTCGTCAAGCGATAGCGAAACGACGCGTGTGCCCGGAACGTCGCCTTTGTTTTCGATCGTCGCCTCGATAGCCAGCAGCTCGCCGGGTGCCACATCGCTGTCTTCGTCAGTGGATGTGTCATCAGCGACGCTGTCGGCTTCGTCGACCGCACGCGTGACCGAACTCACGACGAAGGCGGCCTGTTCGGGTTCGGCAAGCAGCATCCCGGCCGAACCGGGCACGGAGGCAACCGCCTTGGTAACGGCTGCTGGCGCAACCGTCACGAACAGTTCAGTGCGGGAGAGTGCAACGACAGTGAGATACGACCCGACCGCGGCCGCGCTGCCACCGACCACGCGCAGCGGCGTTATGATCGGCATCGACTGGACGGGCACGGTCTCGTCTTCCTCATCGGTCGGTTGCTCGCTGGAGTCGTCGGTCTCGGTCGACGGGAGCGGCGAATCCGTCGGCTCGTCTGCCAGCTCCGGGTCGGGTTCCAGTTCAGGGTCGTCTGTGGGTTCGTCGTCTGGTGATGATGACGAAGACGACGATGAGGAGGACGAAGAGCCGCCAGCTGTGGGAACACTCACCGACAGCGAGACGGAGGCATCGAAGCCGCTGGCTTCGGCGGAAATCACCGTCGATCCCGGATCAACCGCGGTGATCTCGCCGCCGTCATCGACAGTCGCAACCGAGCTCTCGCTGCTCAAATACGTCGCTGGCTCCGTGGCGGTCCGTGTCGAGTCGTCCGACAGCGAGAGGTCGACCGTCGATGTGGCGGTGTCGTCGGGTTCGATATCGGTCCCGCTCAGCGAGAGCGCGTACTCGTCGACCCGCCAGACGTGAATCGGATAGCCGTCGGTGGCGATCCAGACCGGATTGAACGAGAGGTTGGTGTTTTCGATTGCCGCCGATCCCTGAAGCTCGGCCGTCGAGAGCCCGGTGATACCGTCGATCGAGCCGTCGCCGACGGCCGCCGTAACGCCGCTTTTCGACGAATCAAAGTAAGAATCCTGGATTTCGATGGAGGGCCCGACTTCACCAACGAACGAGCCGTTGTTCGCATTGCCGGAGACCTCGCCGACCGAAACCAAGTTAGACATAACAACCGCCCCAAGGGCGCTCATCCGGCCAGCCAGACCACCAACGGATGCATTCCCGGTCACAGCACCATATGCAGAGGAATTTTCCGTTGGTCCGTTCGTGGTGCCGACTAACCCGCCGACATAGCTGCCGGATGTCGTATTCCCCATCACGTCGCCGGTCGCAACCGAGCGGAAAATGTCGCTCGAAGTCGAACCAATCAGCCCACCGATATTGTCTTCACCGCTAACAGTTCCAGTGGCGGACGACTCGACGACCACAACATAATCCCCACCGCTTCCGAGCAGCCCACCGACACTCTCGCCGCGTGCTGCGGAGACGGTTACGCTCGTCGTCACGTTGGAAAGGGAATCGAATCCAGGATCGGCACCATAGCCCTGAGAGCCACCAACGACGCCACCGACACCTGTGCCATCCGGTGCGGAAACGGTTCCAGTGGCACCTGAATCACGGATCTGTCCATCAGCTCCGAGATCGCCGACTATGCCGCCGACCGATTCCAATCCACTCTGTTCTGTACCCGACGTTGCTCCTGCCTGAACGTCTGTGGTTACCTGAACCCCGGAGATGGTCCCGGAACTGCGGCCGACAAGCGTTCCGGTATTCGAGCTTCCGGACACCGTTGCATCGACGATCGAGAGATCCGAGACCGTACTCCCGACTCCCATCTCACTAATCAGCCCGACATTGTCGGTCGTCGACCGATTGATCGTGAGGTCGCTGATCGTATGGCCACCGCCGTCGATCGAGCCGGTGAACTCGCCGGAGCCGTTCGCGATCGGCTCGAAGCCAGCCCCATCGTTCCACTCTGCGGTCTCACTCAGATCGGCGGAGCCCGAAAACGTGTAGTTCGCCGTAGGGTCGACGGTGAGCGCCTGTAGTCCGTAGCTATCGTCGACGCGGTAGGGGTCCGATTCGGAGCCATCGCCGACGGCCGCATCCAGGAACTGCCAGGTGAGCTGTGGGTAGGAGTCGGTCGGAACCCACTCGTCGTAGAACGCCAGTTCGGCCATACTGCCCGCGGCGGTCGCGTTATTGCCGGTCATCTGGGCCGTCGAGAGAGCAGTTGGATTCCCGGTTCCAGAGCCGATGCCATCGGTGGCAGCCAGTCCCACGGTCTCGAAATCCCAGTAGGTCGAGGACGGTATTCCGGGTGTCGAGGAGTTGCCAACGACACCGCCGACGGCCGACTCGCCGTCGGTCGATCCGACGACATACGACAACGCAATACTCGCCGTTCCGGTGCCGTCCGAGAGGTTGCCGACCAGCCCGCCGACGCCACTGGTTCCGTCGACGCTACCAGTCGCGGCGGTGGTACTGAGGGTGCTGTTGGTCCCGGTACCGACCAGTCCGCCGACCGCGTTCGACCCCTCGACGCTGGCAGTTGTGGACGAATCGGTGACGGTACCGTTTGTTAGCGCACCGACAAGCCCACCCACCTGATTGCCATCCCCGACGATCGTACCACCGACAGCCGAGGCGGAGAGTTCGCCATCCGAGAGGGTGCCGACGAGCCCGCCGACCTGCTGGCCCCCGTGGATATCAACGGCTTCGAGCGAGACGTTAGAGAGGGTCGCCCCCGCGGTGAGTTCGCTGAAGAGGCCGACGGCGTCGGCCGACGAGCGGTTGATTGCCAGTCCGTCAATGGTGTATCCGTCGCCGTCGAAACGGCCGCTGAACCCCTCGGTGTCGTTGCCGACCGGCTCGAAGCCAGCCCCACCGTCCCAGGCCGACGTATTGCTCGCGTCGATATCCGCCACCAGCCGATAGGTCGCAGTCAGATTGCCCCCCATCGCCTGTAACCCGGAACTATTTTCGATCTGATAAGGGTCCTCGTCGGTCCCTTCACCCGCCAAATCCGCATCCGGATCGAGGGCGACGAGCGGCTCGGCAGCCACCATCCCTGAAAACAGCGTCAGTCCAACGACGACGATGAGAATGGCAGACCAGCAGCCCCGGCGACTCATTGACCACCACAGTATCGTCCGGTGTTCGGTCGACTGGTGGTCATCGCTGCCAGCAGCCGCCCCGCGAGGCTACCTGCCACGGGACGCAGAAAAGACTGCACGTCTTGCTTGGGTCCGTCTATCCAGGAGTGATGAGAGATGGGCTTCATGAGCTGTCGAGCAGTAGCGGTGTCCGCCGAGAATACTGCAGACGATCCAGACTACCGTTCTTAGGTGACTGTCTCGGGTGGTGTACATATAGCCGATACCAGCGCATAGTGGCATATCGAGATCGTGCGGTAGAAGGCTATAGAATGGCGATATCTGGCATATAGCGAAGGAATATTATATCATGCTACTATGTGGTAGCAAATGGATCGTCTCTCGTTGCGAAGGAGAACGCGCCAGTTGGTCGACCCAACGCACACTACTGGAGGAGGTATTCTCTTTAATTGGCTCATTATGTGTCTCATTCTCGTGAATGTCCTTGCAGTCATGTTTGAGACGGTCGAGTCGACGTATGCAGCCTACAGCACGCAGTTGTTCCTGTTGGAAACGGTCTCGGTCGGTGTTTTTACTGTCGAGTATCTCGCTCGAATCTGGAGTGCCGTCGAAGCCGGAGAACCCTACGAGCGACCGATTGTGGGCCGACTGCGGTATGCCACGCGACCGCTGTTGCTGTTTGATTTCATCGCCATCGCGCCGTTTTATCTCACGGCGATAGGCGGGGTTTCGGATCTCCGGTTTCTGCGTGCGCTGCGCTTGCTGCGATTTCTCCGTCTGTTCCGACTCGTTCGGTACAGCGAGTCGATGCAAGCCTTCGGCCGGGCGTTCTATCTCAAACGCGGCCAGCTCGTCGTGGCGATGTCCGGCAACCTGATTTTACTGGTCGTTTCCTCTTCGCTGATGTATTTTGCCGAACACGCTGCGCAGCCCGAGGCGTTCCCGTCGATTCCAGGAACCATGTGGTGGGGAGTTGTCACACTGACGACGGTTGGCTATGGTGATGTGACGCCGATTACGCCGTTGGGACAGCTCATCGGAAGCGCTGTTGCCATTCTCGGGATCGGCCTGTTTGCACTTCCGGCCTCGATCATGGCCTCCGGCTTTATCCAGAGCTCGTCGTACGAAACCGGATTCTGTCCCGACTGTGGACACGAGATCGACTGGGAGTCCGATATCAGTACTGACGGCCCGACATACCAAGTGGGCGATCGCATCCGGATCGATATCACCCGAGAGAGCATGCTCTCGTACGATTACCATGGCAGCCATGGCGTTGTCAAAGCATACGATGCGGAGGCAGACGAGTTCGAAATCGAGTTGGATGACAACAATGATACGATTGCCGCAACATGGCGTGATCTCCGAACGCCACTGAACCACACCGACACGGTATGAGACCGACATCGAGTGCTGCCGCTCACGGAGGTATAAAAAATTGGGGATCGGTGTGCAGCCGTCGTTAGATAACGCGGTTCTGCAGGTAGTCGAGGTGTTTGGCGTTGTAGACGATCTTGACATCGTCGGCAGCAGGGCTTCCGATACAGGTGAGTCGGACGTTCTTCTCGTCGACTTCCTCGTCGGAGAGGATCTGCTGCATATCCATGTCGATGTCGCCCTCTTTGACGATGGCCGCACAGTTCGCACAGGCACCGGCGCGGCACGAGAAGGGCCAGTCGTAGCCCTGTGCCTCGGCGGCTTCGAGGATATACTCGCCTTCGTTGACCTCAAGCGAGCCGAAGTCCTCTTCATCGAGACCTGCGTCTTCTGCGTTTGCGAAGAGATCGTCGTCGTCGATCTCCCAGCCTTCGTCGTCGAGTACCTCGTAATTTAGGTAAGTTACCGTGGGCATCAGTTCACGATTGGGTACCCATCCCATTAGAGTTTGCTGTTCCGTCATTCGGTCGACCGAAAACGTACGCACATTGTGAGTTCTCGCGAACCACAGAACGCGGGGAGTCGGCAGAAGGGTATAAATACCCACGGCGGCTGTCGCGCGAAACAGTCAAGAGGACACAACATACAAAGGCAGGTAATGAGCGAGACAGTGGTGGCGGATTTCGTCGGCCGATTCCACACGACGGACGTGACATCGGCCGAGCCCGTTTCCGGACGCATCCTGTTGAGCCACAAGCGACTCGTGCTTGCGACAGGTGACTTCAAAACCACGATCCCACTGTCGAAGGTAATCGACGTCAACCTCGGCACGGTCCCCCCAGCGCTCGCGGAGTTCTTCAGCGACACCGTCACCATCGCCTACAGCGACGGCGACAGCAAACTGACTGCGATCATCGAAGGCAAAGGCGAGAACGTCGAGCGGTTCAAGACGGTATTTTTCAAGGTCGTACTCAGCGGCCAGACGGTGATCGTCAAACACCCCGCGAAACGGGGTGGTCGCGTCACCGACGCTGGCGACCGAAAGATGAAACTCAAGCTCAGCGAGGGTACCCTCCGACTGGACGGCAACGGCGGGGATTTCGACATCGATCTGGGGTCGGTGACCAGTTTCAGCCGCGAGAAGCGTGATCTCGGCGGCAAGGTCCGGCCCGCACTCTCGGTCGACCACGCCTCCGGCGGGACGACCCTGACCACGATCATCACCCTGCCCAACAACCGGAAGCTGAATCTGTTGGGTCGGTTCCTCAAGCTCGAATACAGCGAGCTGATGGAGGAGCTCGAAGACCTCGAGTTCACCGAAGAGCAGATCGAGGCGCTGGTCACGCTGTACAGTGCTGGCGGTCGTGCCGACCTCAGCCAGCTGTTGACCGGCGATGTCACCGAAACCCAAATCATCCTGGACCAACTCCGCGACAAGGATCTGATCCGGGATGTCGACGGCGCGATGGAGCTCTCCGCAAAAGGCCAAGCCGTCGTCTCCGATCACATCGAAGACGTCAATATGTGAGCTATTCGGGTTTCAGCCCGCCGCCTTCGACGCGCAGAATCGCCTCGCCATCTGCCAGATTTGGGGCATCGACCAGCCGAAAGACGCGTTTGGTGGCTTTCGAGTTCTTGAGATACACCCGGATCGTCGAGGCGTGGCCGAGGATATTGCCGCCGACCGGTTTGGTCGGGTCACCGAAATACGAGTCGGGGTTGCTCTGGACCTGATTCATCACGAGGATCGCGGCGTTGTGGAGGCTGCCGATCCGCAGGAGGTCGTGGATGTGCCGATTCAGCTTCTGCTGGCGCGGGGCGAGTTCGCCGCGGCCGACGTACTCCGCCCGGAAGTGGGCGGTCAGCGAGTCGTAGACCACCAGCCGCACCGGCCGGTCGTCGTCTTCGTACTCGGTGGCGAGATCGGCTGCGGTCTGGGCCAGCAGCATCTGGTGGTCGGAGTTGAACGCACGCGCGACGTGGATGTACTGGAGGAAGTCGTCGACCAGCGCGTCCATCGCCGCCTCGTCGTCGGGCGTGCCCTCGATCTCGCGTCGGTCGAGTTCCGCCTCCAGGATCTCGTCGTCGAGTCCCCGAACCATGTCGTCGATCCGCTCGGGGCGGAAGGCGTCCTCGGTGTCGACTAGGACGGCCCGGCCCGCAAGGCCACCGTGTTCCTGGTCGAGTTGGACGTTGACCGCCAGCTGGTGGCTGATCTGGGATTTGCCGACGCCGAACTCCCCGTAGACCTCGGTCATCGACTGGGTTTCGACGCCGCCGCCGAGCAGCTCGTCGACTGCGGGCACGCCCATCGAGAGCTTGCCGATCTCGTTTCGGCGCTCCAGGACCGTCGACCCGCTCTCGAAGCCGCCGACGTCGGCGGCCTCGCGGGCAGCATTGATGATATCCGATGCCGTGCCCTGACCGACATCGGCGGCGTCGGCCAGTTCGCGGGGGCTCGATACTGCCAGTCCGTTGTAGGAGTCGAACCCCGCGTCGGCGAGTTTGTCTGCGGTCGCCGGACCGACGCCCGGAAGCCCTTCGATATCTGACTGTGTGGCCATTGCATCGGCTACGCTCCGCGGGGATATAAAAGGACGTTAACCGCGAACTGAAAGTGAAATCTGAGGCTGGAGACGCCGGAGAACGGAACCGATAGGTTCGACGAGAACCTACGAAGGGCAACCGTGTCGACTGATTCTACACATTCGGGTGGGACCGCGAAAGCGACGCCACAGTTCGGCTACGCGGCACTGAACCGAACGCTCCGCGAGCAGGATATCAGAACGAACCGCGGGATGCAGCAGGCGACCTTCGAGGACCGTGGGCTGCCGTACGCGGGCGAACTCGCCGAGCAGAACTGCCGCGGGCTCCGCCGAATCATCGAGTGGAACGTCGACCACGACATTCGCTTCTATCGCATCTCCTCGGATCTCATCCCGTGGTACAGCCAGTACGATCTCGAAGAGCTCCCCAACAGCGAGACTGTCTTAGATATCCTCACCGACATCGGCGACCTCGCCGACCGTCACGACCTCCGGCTCACGTTCCACCCGGACCACTTCGTCAAGCTCGCCAGCCCCACCGAGTCGGTCGTCGACAACTCGATCATCGACCTCGAATGCCACGGCGATCTGATGGACGCGATGGGGCTGTCCCGAACCCCATACAACTCGATCAACATCCACATCGGAGCCCACTACAGCGACAAAGCGGCGACCGGCGACCGCTTCTGTGAGGCCGTCGGCCGCCTCTCACTCGCGGTTAGGGACCGCCTAACGGTCGAAAACGACGACAAGGAGTCGCTGTGGAGCGTCCCCGAGTTGGTCGAGTCGGTCCACGATGAGATCGGCCTTCCCGTCGTGTACGACGAACTCCACCACCAGTTCACCGACCGGGGACTGAGCTACCGCGAGGCCCTCGAACTGGCGGTCGAGACGTGGCCCGACGACATCCGGCCGATCGTCCACTACAGCGAGTCCCGTCGGCTCCACGAGGCCGACCCCACCGTCTCGCCGCGGAACCACTCGGATTACGTGGCGGGGCCGATCCACCTCCACGGCAACAGGGTCGACGTGATGATCGAGGCGAAAATGAAAGAACAGGCCGTCATGCGGTACCGACAGCAGCATCGCCACGACTGAGCTGTCCCATCCCGTCGGCCGACAGCAGTGTCCGAGCCACCCGCCCGACAGTCGAGTCCCGCGGCAACCGAGATTATGATCGTTCGGTCCGTGGTTGGGGTATGGTCTCCAGGATTCTCGTCCCGATGGATAACTCGTCGATGGCGGAACGAGCCCTCGAATACGCGATCGAGATGTACGCCGACCCAGAGATAACCGTGCTCCACGTCGTCGGCAGCGCGACGATGATGATGGGCGATGCGGTGAGTCTCGCACTCGAAGACGATATCGATGCGGCGGCCGAAGCGCGCGCCGAGCCGGTCTTCGAGCGCGCCCAGCGCCTCGCCGACGAGCACGGCGTCGACATCGACACGGCAGTCGGCGTCGGTGATCCAGCGCGCGCGATCGTGAACCGGGCCCAAAACTACGACGCAGTCGTCATGGGGAGCCACGGCAAACACAGCGAAGATATCGCCCGTGGCTTCCTGATCGGCAACGTCGCCCAGAAGGTGTTCCGTCGGTCGCCGGTGGCGGTCACGACAGTCCGATGACTTCCACGGCTGCCGACGTAACCCTTACCCGAGATGGCTGCCAAACTCCCCTATGACAGACGAGCCAGAGGAGCGTTCTCACGAGTTCTCCGCGGGACAAGGGGTCGACGACGACTACGAGGAGTTCACGCTCGATCCCGAACAGCTGTCGGGGGACGGAACCCAGATCGACCCGGTCAACGCACACGCACTGGCCGACATTCTCGACGAACGGAACATCTCGTCGGACGAAGTCGACGTCGAGGAGCTGATCGACGTCGGGCTCTCGTATATGGGCATCAACCGCTACGAGGAGGCAACCGAAACGTTCGAGCGGGCGGCCCAGTTCGCCGACGAGGACTCCCTGGAGGCCCAGGAGGCCCGCGTCAACAAGGGCGCGGCCCACGCCCAACTCGAAGAGTGGGACGCGGCGATCGGAGCCTATCAGGAGGCGCTCCGGATCGACGACGATTCGGAACACGCCGCCAGCGCCGAGACCAACCTCGCCTACGCGCTGTGGGAGTACGGCCGGACCGAGGAGGCCCTCGAACACGCCGAACGCGCCGTCGAGATCGACCCACGATTTCCGCAGGCGTGGTACAACCGCGGATTCTTCCTCTCGGAGCGGGGCCTGTATGAGGACGCGGTCAACGCGTTCGACAACGCGATCCGGCTGGGAATGCGGAACGCGGATATCCTCGAAGAGAAAGCACTGGCCCACGAGGAACTCGGCGAGGAAGAGGCCGCCCAGGAGGCCGTCGAACAGGCCGACGAGCTGCGTGCAGCCGCCGAAGAAGAGCTCACCGAGGAGTTCTAAATGCTCCTCCGCGAGCGCGAGACGCCCGAGGGCCTGCTCGTCTCGGTCTGCGACGAGGCCTGTCTCGGCGAAACCTACGTCGACGACCCCGTACAGCTAGAAGTCACCGAGGAGTTCTACGGCGGCGAGGAGGCCGTCGAGGCTGACGACACAGCGGTCGTCGACGGGCTCACGCGGGCGGATGTCGCCAACATCGTCGGCGAGCGGGCCGTCACCGTCGCGATCGAGGCCGGAATCGTCGACGAGGATCGCGTCCTGGAAGTCGATGGTACGCTCCACGCCCAACTGCTCTGGATGTGATCAGTGCGGCGGGATGATTTATAAACGACCACGGAGAGTACCGCGGTCGACCGCGCCGGTGAGCCCAGTGAGCCCGCAGTAGGCGGCGGCTAACACCCACAAACGACCTCGTTTTTCCTCGGTTGAAACCGAATACAGTTACACCACAGCCATGAGACCGAAGACGTGTTACCCCCGGCGTTCCTACGGAACCACAATGAGTACGCAGGAGAGCTATCCGATCGATGTCGAGGCGATTCGGGCGGATTTCCCGATCCTGGACCGCACGGTCGGCGGTGACGTGACCACGCCCGGTGAGAGCAGCGAGGACACCGAACCCCTGGTGTACCTCGACAACGGCGCGACGAGCCAGACGCCGCGGCCGGTCGTCGAAGCGATCGTCGACTACTACTACGGCTACAACGCCAACGTTCACCGCGGGATTCACCAGCTGAGCCAGGAGGCCTCCGTGGCCTACGAGGAGGCCCACGACCGCGTGGCGGAGTTTATCAACGCCGAGGGCCGCGAGGAGATCGTCTTCACCAAAAACACCACCGAGTCGATGAACCTCGTCGCCTACGCGTGGGGCCTCGAAGAACTCGGGCCCGGCGATTCGGTCATCACCACCCAGATGGAACACCACGCCTCGCTGGTGACGTGGCAGCAGATCTGCAAACGCACCGGTGCGGAGATTCGGTTCATCGAGGTCGACGAGAACGGACGACTCGACATGGACCACGCCGCCGAGTTGATCGATGAGTCGACCGAGATGGTCTCGCTGGTCCACGTCTCCAACACCCTCGGGACGGTCAACCCCGTCGCGGAGATCACCGAGATGGCCCACGACGTCGGTGCCTACGCCTTCGTGGATGGGGCCCAAGCAGTGCCGACCCGGCCGGTCGACGTTGCGGCGATCGATGCGGATTTCTATGCCTTCTCGGGCCACAAGATGCTCGGCCCGACGGGGATCGGCGTCCTCTACGGCAAAGAAGCGATCCTGGAGTCGATGCAGCCGTACCTCTATGGCGGCGACATGATCCGAAAGGTCACCTACGAGGACTCAACGTGGGAAGACCTGCCGTGGAAGTTCGAGGCCGGAACGCCGAACATCGCCCAGGCGGTCGGCCTCCACGCGGCCATCGATTACCTCGACGACATCGGGATGGCAAACGTCCAGGCCCACGAGGAACTGCTGGCCGAGTACGCCTACGACCGGCTGAGCGACCACGACGATGTCGAGATTTACGGCCCGCCGGGCGACGACCGCGGCGGTCTGGTGGCGTTCAACGTCGATGGCGTCCACGCCCACGATCTCTCCAGTATCCTCAACGACTACGCGGTGGCGATCCGCGCCGGTGACCACTGTACGCAGCCGCTCCACGATACCCTCGGGACCGCCGCCTCCGCGCGGGCGTCCTTCTACATCTACAACACGCGCGAGGAGATCGATGCGCTGGTCGAGGCGGTCGACAGCGCCCGCCAGCTGTTCGGCTGATCACATCCCTGTTTGGGTCCCGAGGCCTCCCCGGAGGGGATGACGAGGGCTTTTGGTCCAGCTTTTGTCGAGTGAGCGAGCACCGCGAGCGAACGCAGCACAAAAGCTGAGCAGTCGACAGCGCCCGCCAGCTGTTCGGCTGACGGCTGTTATACGGTCTCGTCGGGGTCGGCTCGCGGCAGCGTGATAACGACCGTCGTTCCGTCGTCGGTCTCGGGGATGCTGAGCTGGCCGTCGTGTCGGCGAACGATCCAGTTGACGAGCCACAGCCCCAGCCCGCTGCTGTGTTGGAGCGGCGTGATCTCCTGGTTGCCGGTGATGACCGCAGCCTCGTCGGGATGAATACCGGGGCCGTTGTCGGCGATCCGAACGGTGACGTAGTTCCCGGTCGTCGTGACGGAGATCCGGGCGACCGGGTTCGGTTTGCTGTGGGCGGCGACGTTGGCGAGGAGCTCTTCGATGGCAAACGAGAGCGTCTCGCCGCCGCGAACCCACACCTGCTCGGGGGCATCGAGCGTGACCGTCAGCGCCGGGGAGTCGGCAGTCGTCTCCTCGATCCGGTCGGTCAGCAGTCCGACGAGATCGACCGGCCGGTCGTCGGTGGCGGCGGGGTCGATCAGCCGCTCGGTCAGTCGAACCCGGTCGGCCGTCGAGAGGACGCTATCGATCGCCGACTCCATCGTCTCGGCGCGCTGCTGTTCGTCCTCGGCGGTCGCCTCCCGCTTGATGTCGGCAGCATGCCCGACCGCGACGTTGAGATCGTTGCGGAGGTTGTGCCGCAGGAACCGGTTGAGGACGAGCAGCATCTGTTCGCGGCGGGCCAACGTCGTCGCGAGCCGGTCGAGGGCGTCGCCAATCCCCCGCCACTCGGTCGAGCCGTCGAACTCGATGTCGTCGTCGTAGGTGCGGGCTTCGAGATTGTCGATCCGCCGGTGGAGCCGCTCAGTGTGGCGAATCTCCGACTGGTAGATCCAGATGCCGAAACCGGTGATCGTGCCGATGAGGAGGATCGACACGAGAAGATGGAGCGTCGCCAACTGCCGAAGCTCCGCATCGATCGCTGCCTCGTCGTAGTGGCTCGTCACGATCCAGTCGGTCGTCGACAGCGATCCGGTGGCGGTGGCGCTCCCACCGAACCCCTCGGCCGTCGAGTGGAGGACGGTTCCGTTGGAGGTGACGGTCAGCCCGATCTCTTCGTGGGTAGTTTCGAGCGGGCTGAAAAGCTCGGTCTCGGTGAGATCGTAGGCGGCATTAACCGCGCCGACAACGTCACCGCTGTCGTCACGGAGCGGCGTACTGATGACGACGATGTGGTTGCCGGTGTCGGCCAGAAACGGATCGCTAATGTAGGTCTCGCCAGCCAGCGCACGCCGGACGTAGCGGCGGTCGGTGAACGACTGGCCGACGACTGCCGCACGGCTCCCGTTGTCGACGCCCGCGATCGCGACCATCCGCCCGTCGGCGTCGACGACGGAGGCACCGCTGAACGTCGACTCGGTGACGAACGCCGACAATGCGGCCTCCTGACGGAGATCTCCGTGAGCTTGGAGCGCGGTGTTAGTGGCGACGGTTTCGACATTCTGTCGTTGGTCCGAAAGGCGACTGTCGAGCACCGCGATGGCCGTTTGGACCTCCTGTTCGGTCGTCTCGGCGACATCGGCGCGAAGATCGTTCCGGTAGCTATCGAAGGTGCCGACGAGTACCGCTGCGGTGATCACTGTCACCAGCACAAACACCAGTAGAAACCGATATTTGATCTTCATTCGCAGAGTACTCAGTGATAGTGAACGTTTCACAACCGGTGTTAATAAAAGAGACGGACACCGGAGCCACGAACTCGGACACTCCAGTCGGAGCCTGCACCGACAACGGGTTGCGATCCCATCCGAGACGGATCGACGGTACGTTTTAGTCACCGATCGGTCTTAGTCAGCTATGGGCCGCGACGACAGCTCTCGGGAGGGCGATGTCGAGCTCCAGGAGGTCCTCTCACAGCTCGACGAGCTCGAAGGGACGATCGAGACCCCCGAACAGCACCGGGAGCTCCAGGAGACCAAACACCTCATCGAACGGCTCCCCGGCGGAGAGTTCCTCGACGACCAGATCGACAAGTACACTACCCGAGATCTCGGCGAGGCCTTCGTCGGCAGCATCATCTTCGCGCTGCCGTTGCTGGTCGAAGACGGCGTGTTCGTGATCGCCGACCACTTTCTGACGGTGCTGGTCGCTGGCGTCCCCGTCTATCTCGTCGCCCACGTGCTGTTCGTCATCACGCTGACGACGGGGCTGATCTATGCGGTCGACTTCCGGGAGGTGCGGATCGTCAACCCGATCTTCGGCCTCGTCCCGCGCCGGTTAGTCGGCGTCTTACTAATATCGTTTCTGACCAGCGCGGGGCTCATGGTGCTGTGGGGGCGGATGGATATCGGCGATCCGACAACAGCAGCGGTCTTCGCCCGAATAACAGTCGTCTGGGCGGCCGCTGCCCTCGGCGCATCGTTAGGTGACATCCTCCCGGGCGAAAGCAAGGGGACCGACCTCACACTGGGGAATCTCGACGAGCTGATCGAGACGAACGACGGTACAGCCAGGCGGTGATTCGCTTGTCGACTGTACTGTCAACGGGACGATTTCGGCACCAGCAGACCAGTAGTCGCTTGCTAACCGGTGACCGCAGGCATACTCGAGACAGTAGGTCGGCTCGGTCGTGGCCGCAAACACGCCCAGCCCTGCCAGCCTCGACACCACCGCGTCGGTGTCGTCGGCCTCCGATCGCACCCCTCCCCGGTCGGGGCTGTCGCCGACCTCGAGGCGGTCATCGGTATCGCGTGCTAAACGATCGGATCTCGGCCAGTCATTGGTCGCGGTCTGCTCCGGTGTCGGCGCGAACCCACTCCTGGAGCCGAAACCGATCGTACTCCGTCTCGTCGGCCAGTTGCCACTCACTCTCGTCCCACTCGGGATAGTAGGTGTCGCCCTCGTAGCTGCCGTGGACGCGACTCAGCACCATGCGGTCGATGTGGGGCTGAAACAGGTCGTAAATCACACCGCCGCCGATCACGTGAGCCCGCTCGGCGCCGAGTGCCTCGGCGATTTCGATTGCCGCCTCGACGCCCCCAGCGTGGTGGGCGGTGTCGACATCGAAGGCGCCGTGGCTCCGGCTGAGGACGATCTGGTGGCTCCCCGGCAGGTCCTCCCGCATCGAGTCGAAGGTTCGGCGACCCAAGATTACGGGATCGGCGGCGATCCGCTCGCGGTACTGCTGTTTGTCGGCCGGAATCGACGGCCACGGGAGTTCGCCGTCGTCGCCGATCACGCGGTTGTCGGCGATGGCGGCGACAGAAACGAGTTCCATTGATAGCTGGTTCGAACTATGGGATAATACGGGTTGTCATGGCAGCCAGTCCGGATACGATGGCTCAGTTGACCGCCGAGATGGAGGGTTCGAACTCTCCGGACTCCTCGGCGTCGTCCGACTGGGCGGCCGCAAGCGAGTAGAGCCGTTTCCGGGCATCCTGGATATACAGTTCTTCGGTGACGACGCCCTCGTCTTCCAGCGTCGAGAGCGCATACCGAACGGTTCGAGCCGGGAGAAGCGACTGCTCGGCGAGTTGGCCCTGGGTCAGCGGCCCCTCGTATTCGAGGGTTTTGTAGACGAGTTTTGCGCTCGGCGGGAGGTCTTCGAGCGTCGACCGAAGTGAGTCCGTCATTGGTGTCCGTTCGACGGGTACAATATAAGTCCTTGTGCGGTTGTGCGCCCGGTGCGACAAACCCCGCGCCTGATCGGTCGGTCACTGCCGCCCGGATCGTCACAAGAGGTATACTATCGTGTTTCGAAGACGGAACAATGAACCGACGCCAGCTGCTCGCCGCCTCGACGGGCTGTCTGGGCTGTGTGGCTGGCTGCACCGCGGTCGACCTGCCGGGGATCGGCTCGAACGGCCGCCATCCGTTCGCGGATTCGACGGTCGCCGTTCGCATCGAGGACCGCGGAACGACCGACCACGATATCGAGGCAAACGCGGCCGAAGTGCTCGATTTCTGGGCCACCGAGAGCAGCCGGTATGCTGGCTTCGAGATCGACTTCGAGCGCGTCCAGGAGGGCGGCGATCTCGTCTTGGCCTACGTCGACAGCGCCGAGGACTGCAGCGGCGTCGAAAACTACAACAGCGACGTACTGGGCTGTGCGCCACTTATCCGCCCCGAGAACCGCCTCCCACGACCGGTGACCGCCTACGTCGTCGCCGCCGACCGCCCCTTCGGCTCGGTTCGGACGACCGCCAAACACGAGATCGGCCACATTCTGGGATTGGGCCACGACGACGAGTCCCGCGAGATCATGTCGAACGACCCCGAGGATCGGATTCCCCGCTACGAGATCCGTATCGACATCTGGGAGACTGCGATCGGAGCCAGCGAGCGGGCCAACGAGGCGGTCGGAGAGCTCAACGCGGGGATCAGCGAGTGGAACGACGAGGCCTACGACGCGGCGATCGAGCGCTTCGAGGCAGCCGCGGGCGCGTTTGGGGCTGCCCGCGATGCGTTTCGGACCGCACGGGATCGAACCGCCGAGTTGGCGGCCGACCCGCCGCTGGAGACCGTCGAGCTGTCGGCGCTCACTGCGGCTCTCGACAGTCGTATCGAGCGCGTAACGATCGGAAAGAGGGCCGCCGAAACGATGCAGGAGGCTGCCGAAGCCATCAGCGAGGGCGACAGGTCGACCGCACGGCAACGAGTCTCGGCGGGCAACGACCTGCTCGCGGCGTTCGGGGAAATCGAGGTCGGGGAGCTCCGAACGGTCGCTGTCGCGCTCGGCTTGGTGCGTGGCTTCGACCGCGAGGACAGCGGCGAGACCATCGAAGACAGTCTGTGAGCGGCCAATAGCCTGAAAGGTCGGCCGGGAGTACTCTTGAAACAGCCAAATTGAACGAAAAGGGAGTGGCGGTCGGCGGGCCGTCGCTACGGTGCTTCGTTGGTTTCGAGCGTGAAGTCGTCGATCGGATAGGCGACACAGGTCAGCATGTAGCCCTCCTCCATTTCCTCTTCGGTGAACGTTTCCTGTTCGTAGTGGATCACGTGGTCTTCGGCCGGGCCATCGGGGGTATGGGCCGCACAGGAGACACACTGACCCTGTCGGCAGGCGTAGGGGAGGTCGAAGCCTTCGTCTTCGGCTTTGTCGAGGATCGTCTCGTTGCTGGCGACCTCGATGGTCTCGCCTTCTTTTTCGAGTTCAATATCGAAGTACTCGACTTCGTCTTCCGGCATATCGGCCGGGCTCTGGGATTCCTCCTCGGCCTCTTCGAGTTCGGCTCCCTCTTGGCCGCCCGCCTCGCCGACGGCGGGGACCGCACCGCCACCGCCGCCGATAGAGCGGTTCATCGGCTCGGGGAAGCTCGTCTCGGGGACGCTGGCGGCCCGTGTGTCGAGGATCTCCTGGGAGATGTCGGCGTTGGCTTCCCACCCGGTTCCGTTGGTGAAGTGGAGAATGGCAAGCACGCCGACCACACCCGCTGCGATACTGACCGCCACTAGATCAACCATGTGTGGGCGTACGGAATCGGGGTTTAATTACGTTACGAGACCGCCGAGCGCTGGGTCAGTCCTCTCTCCGCCGGGCGACTTCGTGTCGACCGAAGCCGTAGCGGAGCCGATTGGCCAGCCGCCGCGAAAAGCGCCCTTCGTTCCGGCTGTCGAACCGCTCGGCGAGCGCCTGATAAATGAGTGGGACCGGAACCTCCTGTTCAAGGGACTCCTGGACGGTCCAGGTGCCGGTCGAGCCACCGGCGATGTAATCGTCGACATCACTGAGGGCGTCGTCCTCGGTGGCCTCCTCGACGAAGGCCTCCTCACAGAGCTCTAGGAGCCACGACCGGATCACCGCGCCGTTGTTCCACGTGCGCGCGACAGTTTCGAGATCCAGATCGTAGCGGCCGTCGGCCAGCAGCTCGAACCCTTCGCCGTAGGCCTGCATCAGCGCGTACTCGACGCCGTTGTGGACCATCTTCACGTAGTGGCCCGCCCCCGACGGCCCCATGTATCCGTGGCCATCCGGCCCGGTAGCGACCGCATCGAAGACGGGAACGAGTTCGTCGTAAGCCCACTGCGGGCCGCCGACCATCAGTGAAAAGCCTTCTTCGGCGCTTGCGGGCCCGCCGCTGGTCCCGCAGTCGAGATACGCCGCCGGGCAGGCCTCAGCCCGATCAAGCGAGCGCTCGAAATGCGAGTTGCCGCCGTCGACCACCACGTCATCCTCGGTGAGATGGGGATCGAGATCGTCGAGGGTGGCGTCGACCGCCTTCCCCGCGGGCACCATCAGCCAGATACGTTTGTCGTCGCCGAGTTCCGCGGCCAGATCAACGATCGAATCGGCGGGCGTCGCGCCCGCCTCGGCTGCCGATTCGACCGCCTCGTCGTCGAGATCGAAGGCGACCACGTCGTGGCCCGCCGCCAGTGTTCGGTCGACAACGATCCGTCCCATCCGTCCAAGTCCGATAACGCCGAGTTCCATACCGGACCCGAAACGGTACGGTGACCTATGGGTTGTGATTGTTCGCAGAACCCGCCGCCAGCGGGTCGACGACCGCCGAGCCGGAGTCATATATAAACGCTGGGGTCGTTTCCCAGCAGTTGGGAACCGGCGACGGGGGTTACACACCGGTCACTAAGTGGGCGACAGATGGATCTCTTAGACACCATTACCGGGCAGACAGAGACATCCAGACGGGCACTGATACGCGGGGCGATCCTCGGGGTCGCCGGGATAACGGGTGTAACCGCAGCACAGACGGATGGGGCGGACGCGATCAGCTATTTCAACGACGACAGCAACGACGACGAGGAGTCGACCGTCCAGTCGGCCGACCTGGCCGACGATCCAGGAGATGGCGGCGACGGCTCCGACGGCGGCAGCGGCGGCAGCCGGGGGAAAGAGGTCGTCAGTCAGGTCGACCTGACCGAACGCGACGGCCGGGTAACGCTCCGACTCGGAGCCTACGAGCGTGTCATCGGGGATTTCAATCAGGCCGACGGAAACTCCGTCGGTAACTCGGCGTGGCGCGTCGACGGCAAACTGGCTGCACGCAGTGGCGTCTCTTTCCGGGCATATGAAGGCGACAGCGTCGTGGTAACCCTCCAGAACCCGACGCCGGTCCCCTACAGCCTCTCGATCAGTACCGCCGACGGCGACGGCGAGCGGCTCGCGGCCGACAACCGCGGTGTCACCGTTCATGCTGGTGGCGTCGAGACGCTCGTTGTCGACGAACTCGCAGGCGGCGAGTACGCCTACGAGGTCGAGACGCTGACCCGGCCGATCGAGCCACTGGTCGGGCGACTGTTGGTCGACAGCGAGTCCGACTCCGCCTCATAGTCGCCGAGAGTCGCCATCGAGAGCCGCACAAACCCGAACCTGCTTTCGACGTGCTTTTTATCGCCCATCGAGAGAAGTCACGTATGGCAGATTTCACAGTCGTCGTCGCCGACCCCGAAGACGGGTCTACCTACCAGCTTGACGTGGACGGACAGGACGCGAACCGATTCGTCGGCCGAGACATCGGCGAAGAAGTCGACGGTGGCGCGGTCGGACTCGACGGCTACACCCTCGAAATCACCGGTGGCTCCGACGAGACCGGTCGACCAATGCGTGAGAACGTCCCCGGCTCGAACATCAAACAGCTGCTTCTCGACGGCGGCGTCGGCTTCGAGCCGAGCCGCGACGGCGAGCGGAAACGGATCACGGTCCGCGGCCGCAAGGTCTCCGACGAGACCGCCCAGATCAACGCCAAAGTCACCGACAGCGACGAGGGCGTCGCCGAGGTACTCGGCGAGAGCGACGACGACGAGTAACCCGCCTTCGAGTTTTCTCATGAGCAACCGACTCCCCAGCGACAGCGAAGCCGTCGACACCGCCCGCGCCGAACTCGTCCGACTCGGCAGCGCGCGCCGACAGGGAATCAGACTCCCCGAGGCTGCCAGCGACGAACTCGCGGCTGGCGACGCGATACGGCTCGTCTTCGACGACACGGAGTACCACGCGGTCGTCGCCGAGGACACACGTGGCCTCCTGGTCCGTGGAGCCTACGACAACAGGCGGCTGGCCAAGACCACCGGCGAGGGTGAGAACCGACTGGCCGAGTGGCTCCGCGAACTCGGGCGCGAATCGGGCAACAGCGTCGAGTTCGATACGGTCGTCGCAGGCGAACAGTACGGCCTCCGCCCGCCGGGCGAACGAGCCATTTATACGGTCACACAGGGGCCGCGCTCCTCGCTGTCGTCGATCGCCGAGAACCTCGACGAGTAGGCGGTCGGTACGATACGTAGGCGGTGGCTACCGTCCCGAAGTGAGAGTTCATATAGGGATGGCGACCGGAGGCGGGGTATGGACAAACTGGAGCAGTTTCTCGCGGGCGAGCGGCTCGACGACGTGGCGATCCACATCGACGAGAGCCAACTGGGCGGCGACCACAACCTCGGCAGTGCGGGCGAGGAAGTCGACACCGGCATCGTGCTGGTGGTTCCCGGCGAGGCGGGACGCAACGCCTTCCAGCAAGCGACCGGTATCGGTGCGATGGAGTTCGCCAAGGAGGCGATGGGCCGGGACGGCGAGATCGAGTCGACGCTCGCTGGCGGCGTCTGTCCGGACGACGATGGTGACGACGGCGACCACAACATCGAGTTCGTGCTGTCGTTCGCGGAGGCCCAAAACGAGGAGGTCGGGGGGATGTACGAGGAGGGCGACGTGATTCACGCCTACGCCCACTGTTCCTGTGGCGTGAATTTCAGCCACAAGTGGCTGGCTGGCAGCCGACAGTAGCCTGTCGGTAGCGTCGCTACGTAGACGGTGGCTACTCAGTTGTCGCTCGTGTTAGCCACCGACTGACCGGGTTTGACCGCCTCGGGATCGAACTCGTTGGCCGCCATATTCGGCCGGAGTCCGGCCTGCTCGATGACCGCCAGATCCGTCGCTGCCGACTGGCCGCCAGTTGTGAGGTAGTCGCCAGTCAGGAGGCCGTCGGCACCTGCCTCGAAGGGCCAGTGCTGTTCGTCCTCGGCGAGGTTGACCTCCCGACCACCGGTGAGTCGGACGCGGGCGGTCGGATGGAGCAGCCGGTAGACGGCGATCGTCTTGATCAGATCGGTCTTCGAGATCGCCGCCGTCTCCCGATCGGCGAGCGGCGTCCCCTCGATCGGATTGAGGATGTTGACCGGCAGCGAGGAGACGCCGATCTTCCGGAGTTCGAGGGCGGCGTCGACACGGTCGGCTGGCGTTTCGCCCAGCCCCAAAATGACGCCCGCACAGAGGTCCATCCCGGCGTTTTTCGCTCGGCGCAGGGTTTTGAGCCGATCCTCGAAGGTGTGGGTCGAGACGATCTCCGAGAAGTACCGCGGCGAGGTCTCGATATTGTGGTTGTAGTGGTTGAGTCCCTCGGCTGCGAGGATGTCGGCTTCCTCCTGTGTGAGCAAGCCCAGCGAGGCGTCGACTTCCACGTCGGTTTCGTCCCGAACCAGTCGGATCGCGTGGATCACGTCGGCCCACTCGTCGGGTCGCTTGTCCTTACTGACACCCTTTTCGGCGACGACGATCCCGAACCGCTGGGCCCCGTCCCGTTCGGCGCGTTTGGCAGCCTCCAGGATCGCCTCGGGATCGAGCAGGCCGTGGGTGTCGATCCCAGTGTCGAAATGGGCCGACTGGGCACAGAAGCCGCAGTCCTCGGCGCAGTTGCCCGCTTTGGCGTTGACGATACTACAGGCGTCGACGGTCCCGTCGCCGAGGGTTGCCCGGACCGCGTCGGCCGCAGCGGCCAGCTCGTCGACCGGCTGGGCCAACAGCGCGATCGCAGTTGTGCGGTCGATCTGGCCACCATCGAGAACGGTGTCGACGGCGTCGGCTATCGTCCTGTTTGCTGTCTCGTAAACCACGCTAGTTCTTGTAGTTTACAGGATAATAAATATCGGGGCAGCAGAGCGACCCGGCGGGATCGACAACTGCGGACACCTTCGCCCTGCGCCGGTGAGAGCGCTCGGCTCCAAGGGAGTAGTAAAACAGATATTAGGTTGTATTGTTTTTATATTTGATCCTAAATTGTGATAATAATGCAATTTTTTGTGCCCTGTGTTCAATTATCATAGTAGAAATGAATCGGACACACACGTGTCGAGGGCGGATCGTGTGGGGAGCGGACACTCGCTCGGCGTGTCCAGGATAGCTGCTGTCGACTTCGCCACCAATGAATCCAAAGATAACAGCCGAAGACCGATTCAGACGGTTGTTCGACCAGATCGAGGATGCGGTCGTCGAGTTCGTCCTCGACGACGAGGTACCGAGAATCGTCGACGTCAACCGAACGTTCACCGACGTGTTCGGCTACGAGACCGCAGCAATCGAGGGGCGTCCGTTGAACGACTTCATCGTGCCGATAACCGAACAACAGGAGAGAAGCGAGTTCGGCCAGCGGGCCGCAACCGGGCTCTCGGCCGTCGGATTCGTCCGTGGCATCACGGTCGACGGCAGCCGGACGTTCATCTATCAGGGAGCCTCAACGACCGGAGACCACGGGTTTGCGATCTACACAGAGGTCAGCGACGAACTCCGCCGGAAGCGACATATCGACGTTCTCCACCGCATCCTCCGGCACAACCTCCGTAACGAAGTCAACGTCGTCCTCGGGAAGGCCGAATCGATTATGGCCGAAACCGAGGGAGACGAGCCCCAGCGTGCGGCGGCCGTTATCAAGGAGGCAGCGACGAAGCTGGCACGGCTCAGCGACGAGGCCAAAACCGTCGAAAACGTCCTCGGAAACCCGCCGGAACTCGAATCGGTCGACGTTGTTCCGATCGTCGAAGACGTTGTCACCACCTGCAGCAGGCAGTTCGACGACCCCGAGATCGTCGTCGACCTCCCGTCATCGCTGGTCGTCCGTGCCGACAGCCGACTCAAAGCCGTCTTCGAGAGCCTCATCGACAACGCGATCCGCTACAGCAGTCAGCCAGCCCACGTGCGAGTCGAAGCCACCGAGATCGATGGGTCGACGATCGAACTATCGGTGATCGACAATGGACCGGGAATCCCTGATGCCGAAACGGAGGTCATCACGAGCACCGAACCGATCAGCCAGCTGCAACACGGCAGCGGACTCGGCCTCTGGCTCGTCAAGTGGATCGTCGAGATGTACGACGGCGACCTCACCATCGAAACCCCCGACAGCGGAGGAACGATCGTCAGCGTTCAGCTCACCTATCACGCCTACGAAGAAGCCACCTGATGGCACGAAACGGGCAGTATAACGAGTCGACTACTCGGTCTCGGCTGTCTCCTGTTCGGCGTCTTCGTCCGCTGCCACGTCTTCGGCGACCCGGCGGAACGCCGCCAAGATGACGCGTTTGGCCGTCTCACCCTCGGTCGTCCAGTGGTAGGCGTAATCCATCATGTCGTCGTAGATATCGGGTTTACAGCCCGCCGCTTTGGGGTGGCCGCCGCCCTCTACCTGCCGGGCGACCAGATGGGCCGACTCGAAGCCCTCGCCGCCGCGAATGGACGCACTGCCGGAGGGTTTGACGATGACCGCCGCGTCGGCACCCGCGGCCTGCAGCCCGTCGGCGACCTCGTTTTGCGAACACCGGCCGTAGGTAACGCCGACGGTCCACGGCCCAATCGATTTGTACGCCGCCCGCTCGACGGCCAACTCGATCAACTGTTCCTTCTCGACGCGGCGGTGAGCGATGTAGTCGTCGACTACTCCGGGCAAGTCAGCCCCGTAGGCACCGACTACTGCGGCGTACTCCTCGGCGGAGGTCCAGTAGGCGTAGTCCGCGAGATCCTTGCTCCGGGGGTCGTCGTTGAGCCACAGGTCGTGGTCGCGTGTCACTTCGGCGAGTTCGGTAAACCGCTCGTCGAACTCGTAGTCGAGCGAGCGCAGGGCGACATCCGTGCTACACTCCTCGTCGGAGTCGCCGACCACGAGGTCGACACCGGCCTCGCCGACGGCTTCGGCGACTTCCTCGGGCCACTGGTGGTGGTCGTACCACGAGACCCGATCGCTCAGCGCCCGAATAGTTTCCAGCGGCTCGGCGATCGCGCTGTACTCGTCGGGTGCAATATCACAGACGAAGACATCGACGCCCTCGGCGGCGTACTCGGCGACGTATTCGAGGGATTCGGTCAACGAGTGAGGCCCCGAAGCCAGCAGCGCGACCGACGATTCGGACTCCGATTCCGCATCCTCGTCATCGGTCTCGGCGTCAGCTTCCTCGGCGTCAGCTGCTTCGTCCTCGTCGTCTGAGAGTCGCCCCTCGATCTCTTCGAGGAACGGGTCGACGTCGAGGGCGGCGTCGTACAGCTCGCGGATGAGTGCGATACAGCCCAGCCCGTCGGCGTCCGAGTCGGTGACAACGACGGCCTCGCTCCCCTCGATGGCCTCCTTTGCACGCTCCTCGGCGCGATCCTCGTCGAGCGAATCAGGATAGAAGAAACCGGTTCCGGGCAAAAGCGAGCGGCGACGCAGCGGGAGGTCGCCGCTTTTGATGAGTTGTTCGTCCATACGGACTCCACGGCGTCGACCGGGAAAACCCCGCGTGTTTCGATCGGGCGGGAGCGACCGACGATTAGGCGGCCTCGGCTTCGGAACCCTCGTCGGCGGCCTCCAGCTGCCGGACCGTCAGCACGGGGACCGGACAGGTGCGGACGACGCGTTCGGCGACACTCCCGATTAAAAATCGGTTTTCGCCGTGCCGACCGCGCGTCCCGGTGGCGACCACATCGGCATCGATCTCGCGGGCGTAGTTGCTGATCTCGGTGGCAGGGCGGCCCTCCCGGACGGCGGTTTGGACCGGCTGGTCGGTGGAGGCCGCGATCGCTGTCAGCGCCTCGTCGGCCTGCTCGGAGAGCGCCGTTCTGAGTTGCTCGCTGACGGCCTCCGGCGAGGAGTCGACCTCGCCTGCGTCGACGATCGACAGCGCGTGGACCGTTGCATCGAAGCGGTCGGCGAGATCCAACGCCACCGCGACCGCTCGGCGGACGCTGTCGGAGCCGTCGGTCGCAATCAGGATCGTCTCGAACATACCCGCCCGTTAGGCGGCGGCTACCATAAAAGGCGACATCCCACCCGGGAGGGGAGTGTTTTTGAGGATCACCGAGAAAGCCACTCGTATGGCGGAACTCGAAGTCGACCTCGTGGTCGTCCCGATCGACGGAAGCGAGGAGTCAGAGACAGCCGTCGAGTACGCGGTCACGATCGCCGACAGCTACGGGGCGGCCGTCCACGCCCTCTACGTGCTCGGGGAGCCGACCGTGCGGGCGATCGACCGCGGCGCGGTCGACGAGGGCGATGTCGCCGACGACACCGAGGCCTTCAGCGACCGCGTCACCGAAATCGCGGCCGACGCCGACGTCGAGATCTCGACGTCGATCGCCGCGGGCTTTTCGACGGAGGTCAAAACGCTCCACCCCGGAACTGTCGTCCTCGATACGGCCGAACAGCTCGCTGCGGATTTCATCGTCGTCCCGCGGGAACCAGCGACTGATGCCGAAAGCGATGTCTTAGAGAAGGCCGCCGAGTACGTCCTGCTGTATGCGAGTCAGCCGGTGTTGTCGGTCTGACGGCGGGCGTTAGTCGTCCTCGTGGAGTCGGATCGCCATTTCGAGTTCGAAACTCTCGGCACCGGTCGTCTCGAAGCCGACCTTTTTGTACAGCGAGACGGCCGGATGGTTCCACCGCTCGACGGTGAGCCAGACCTTTTTAATGCCGTGTTCGGCTCCGTGGCCGAGCAGCGATTCGATGAGGTGGGTGCCGATCCCGGCCTCCTGGAAGTCCTGGAGGACGAAGATCGCCAGCTCGTAGTCCTCCTCGCCGTCGGGCACCAGCGTCGAGTGGCCCGCGGCGGTGCCGTCGTCCCAGGCGATCACGTTCAGACAGTCCTCCGAGAGGATGCTTTCGAGCCACGTTCGGATGCGTGATTCCTGGCCCGGCGGGATACCCTGGGCGCGGTCGGAGGGGTCGAACGCCGAGTACATCTCGACGAGTGCCTCCTGCTCGGCCTCGGAGCCAGCGTAGGGACGGATCTCGATCTCGCGGTCCTCGCGGTCGACGAACTCGATCGGCGGCACCTCGAACGGTCCCGAGACGGAATCGGGGTAGCGACGGTCTGATTTCATCGGACGAGAGTCACCGTGACGTGCGAGTTCAGGAGGACGAACTCGGCGATCTGATTCAGCGAGATCTTTCCCATCGGACTGGTCGTCCCCCCGCCGAGGACGATCTCGTCGAACCCCTCGGTTTCGGCGATCTCGACCAGTCTGCTGCCCGGTTCGCCTTCGACGTGGCGGACCTCAACCGAGAGATCGGTGTCGGCGACCGCGGACTCGACGCGTTCGGCGAGCTCCTCGCGGCCCACATCCGTGCCCTCGGATTCGACGATGGCGACGGTGAGCTCGTCGCCCGCCTCGGCCGCCCGCGCGACGGTGCGGTCGAGTGCGTCGACCGAGCCGTCGGTGCCGCCGATCCCAAGTAGAACCTTCATATACGGTAGGCTTGCAGCGACCGCTCAAAAACGTTGCCTGTCGACGGATGCCACTGGGACCAGCCAGCGGGGCCACGACAATCCTTTTGCCGCGGCCGTTCGGAGCAACGGTATGGACGACGACGCCGCGACGCCGACGGCCGAACCGGCGGCCACCGATGGCAACCCCACCGACGGCGACCCTGCCGACGAGTCGACGCCGGAGACCGACACCGAATCCGCCGACACACCGACCGAACCCGGCGCTGAGAGCGAGGAACGAACCGAGTCGGAGTCGATACCGTCGGATGTCAGGAAATACGAGCGCTTTACCAAAATGGACGGCGCGCAGTACGACCGGGTCAACGAGTTCCTCCGAGATCGGACATACATCACCGCCCGCGAGTGGGCGATCGCCCGGCTCTGTGCGGATTTCCGCACCGAAACCGGCGTCGAGATGACCAAGATCGGCGAGAACCTCCCTCGACTGATTCCCTTTATGACCGACACCTACACCCCGCAAGCGGTCAACCAGGCCCGCTCGTCGTTCGAGGGCAAGGTGACGAAAGCCGGGTCGACGTTCCTCTACGGCGCGATGTCGGGCTTCTTCACGGCCGAAGAACTCGACGAGCTAATGTACGAAGTGACGGAGGTCGCCAAGTTCCTCCTGGAGGTCGAGGGCGTCGACCTCGCGGTCGCCGACGAACTCGACGCCGAAGAACGCATTTCGTCGGTGATGCGGGAAGTCCGGGCCGAGAGCGCCGAACTCCGCGCCGAGGAGGTCGAATGCCCCAACTGCGGCCACAGCCACGTTCCCGAAGAGTCGTCCTGACTACTGTTACTGTTCGTCGAGTACTGTCAGGTCGGTGTTGCTCGCGGCCGAACAGCAGACCGGAGAGTCACGGTCATCCGATCCGTCGTCCGTCTCATCCCCGTCCGTGTCGTTCCCATCGGACTCATCGGCGTCGTTCTCGCCGCGGTTTTCGGCCTCCGAGCCGACGGAGTCGCGGATCCACTTCGAGATCCCGTTGATGATCTTGAGACCCAGTGACATGGCTTTCGGTTCGGCTATTCGAGATGTCCGAGTAAAACGGTTTGGTGGTTGTCCGTCGACTTCGTCCTCCAGGTTGCGACTGCCGGATCGGGGTCAATCGCCATCGCTCGGAGCCGTGCCCGCGAAGGCGACCGTCGACATGAGGTACTCGTCGCTCCGCAGCCGGAGTTGCTGCCGCAGCGCGCGGTAATCGAGGCCGTTGTGCGGTCGGCTCCCGATCCCGAGGTCGGTCGCAACGAGCTGGAGGTTCTGGATGACCGCACCGGTTTCAACCGCAGCGAACAGATACCCCATCTCGCCGTACCGCTCGGCCGACCGTGCCGGGCGTGCCGTGATCACGACCACCGCCGAAACCGGGTCGGCGTCGCCGATCCACGTCCACGTATCCCGAATCCAGTCCGAATAGTCACCCTGTTGGAGCAGTTCGAGCGCGCCGTCGCGGATGTTGTAGTGGTAGATCCCGGCCTCGATATCCGGCGAGTCGACGACGATCGGATACAGTTCCAGCGGATACCGCGCACCCCCGGAGGCAACCGGACGGCGTGGCTCGCCCCGCTCGGTTGCTCGAATTTCGCCGTACGAATACTCCAGGAGCGTCGCCAACTCCGTGTCGGTGATCGGCCGTCGCTCGGTCGACCCGGTGTACGACGCCCGCTGCTGGAGGCTGTTTAAAAGGGGCGAGTCCGCGGTGTCGCCGAGCGGAACGGTCTCGGCCCGCCGGTAGGTTTTATAAATGGTATCGGTCGACTGGTCGGCGGTCGACGCCGGTTCGAGCGCGGAGTCGGCGACCAGCGGCGGGAGGTTCTTGTGATACAGTTCGTAGAGGAAGTCGAATGCCGCGTCGTCGAGGGGTGGGAGTCGTGACATCTCAGGGGAAAGGGTGTGGAACCGTGTTGAGCGCCGCTTCGGTCGGCTGCGTCTCTCGATACCCCATCTCGACCGGCACCTCGAAGAGTCGGTCGCCGCCGAGGTAGCGCAGTCGCTCCAGGAGATACAGCGGCTGGAGCCGTGGGGCGATCACACGCTGGACCGTGAATCCCAGCCCAGCAATGTCGCGCGTCGTCACGTCTACCCCGTAGCAGTCGTAGCCCGCCGCCGTGATCCGGTCGACGACCTCGTTGCTGGAGAGTTCGTCCGCCGCGAACGCGTCTACGGTCGTCTCGCGGCTGCTGTCGATCCAGAAATCGAGATCGGCGATCCGGTCGTGGGGCGACCAGAACAGCCCGCGTTCGGTGTAGGAGGTGATTTCATCGTGTGGGATCTCCGCGGAGTGCTCCAGATCTAGCTGCCGGACCCCCCACAACCGGGTCTGGATCACCTCTTCGAGCGCGCTTTCGAGCACCGCCGTCGCCTCCGGCCCACTCGCAGCGGCCACGGTGACCGCCGGACGGTGCTCGCGGTCGACGACGACCGCGATGGCGACCGGCACACCGAGGTCGGTCGTCGCGTCCAGGAGGGTGAGTTCGAGTCCGTGGGCCGTCACGCGGTCGACCAGCCGCCGGATTCGTGGCGGGGCCGTCTCGGGGTCGATGACCGGCAGTTCGGTTTCGGTCAGATACCAGATCATGAACGCGTCGCGCTCGACGATCTCGCAGACAGCGTTGCGGATCGCCATCGCCCGCGAGGAGCCCGCTGCGAGGCCCGTCGAGATCGGGTTTCGGATAAACGGCTCCGCACTCGTCGGATACGACAGGTAGACGAGCTGGGCCGGGATGGCCGTGTTCGCTTCCGTGGCGAGATTCTCGCCAGCGATCCAGGACAGTTCGTCGTTGACCCCACACAGACTGTCGAGGCCACCCATCGCTGCCCGCTGTCGGGACGAGAAGTTCACGACCGCCGTGGGATCGAGGGCAGGTTCGGCGAGGTCGGCATACGAAGCAGTCCGGAACGCGTCGGCTCGGTACACACAGCCACAGTAGCGTTCGATGGCTTCGCCATAGGTCGCAACGAGCGCCCCCTCCCGGTCGAAGCCACAGCCGCCTTCATTGTGCGCCATCGCTTCCCCGTCGGTCAGTGGCGCGAAATCCTCGCGGTCGACGACGTAGCTCTCGATGGCTGGCTCGCCCGGTGGCACCGGAACCCGTCGAACGCCCGTGATAATACCTGTCTCGGGGTCGGCAATCGACTGGAGCCGCGCGAGGACATCCCGCTTGTCGTCGGGCGACGAGTGGTCCGCCGTCTCCGCGTCGGTGACGATGATCTCGTCGACCTCAGCCATCGTAGACTACCCAGTGGTTGGTCTTAAACATCGCACACCTCGCAGTGGGGAACCGCGAATACGCGCGGCGTCCGTACCGTCCGGTCGTAGTGATCGTAGACGACGAACTGGTCGTCCAAGTAGCGTGGCACCTGCCCCAGCAGCGTCCGGAACAGGAGTTCGGTCACGGTGTCGATGTAGGCCCGAGCGTACGGCGGGTCGCCGCCGATCGTTTCGGTGAACAGGCGTCCACCCGCCCTGTTCGCATCGACGCGGCTGTAGAGACAGTCCAGACAGGCTGGTGCGTTCGGCGTGAACACCGGCCCGAGCCGCCAGCCCCTCGCTGTCAGCCGCGTTCTGAGCAGTGTCGACTCCGAGGCGGCCCACTGCTCGTTGGCCGCGGTCCACGAGCTGTCGCGTTCAAGCCGCTCGCTCAAAAGAACCACATCCGGCTCCCCGGTGGGTCTGTCGTCAACGGTCACGTCAGCCGCACGCAGTCGGGAGAGAGCGGGCGAGAGAGCCGCCGAGTGGCCGAAGACGGCGACCGACTGCGAGCCGAGACGTTCGGGCACCTCGTGGTGGCGCTCCGGTGGGAGCGCGGCCAACACCGGCTCAATCAGTCCCCGATAGCCCGCGTCTTTCAGTCCGTCGGGAATCCCAGCCGCGTCGTAGGCGAGCCCGTGGTCGTACAGCAGGTCGACGTACTCCACGGTCGCCCCCGGAACCCGGTCGACGAGATCGCTCGCTGCGGTCTCCCCGTCCATCGCCGCGAGCAGCGCAGTGACGACCTCGATATTCTCGCCCTGGAGCGTTTTGACTGTCCAAGGCGTTCGAACGACCGCCTCGCCGTCGTGGATACCGTAGCCGGTTGGACTGTAGGCGGCTGGATACGACGCCATCATCGCGTTGTTATCCTGTGACAGTATAACGTCCCGGGGTTGTCCGAACCGTTCATCACGTTGGACTCGAAGGAGCGGCCTCGACCGGTTCCGATCCGACTGCATGTGTCACTGCTGACTCCAAAACGTCTGTCGGATTCGTCGCAGAGATGGGCATACTAACACGTTCGCTGTGTCGACAGTCGGATCATTCGCCAAGAGTTTTCATAGGGCGAGCGACCGAAGCGAGATTGCATGGCATTACTAAAATCGGAGACGGGAACCGTAGAGCAGGCCACGGAGGCAACGACAGGCGAGTCAGGCGAGGGGATGCCCGAAGCGCGCGGCGCTGATCTCGCGTTGATCGCCTCGGCGGCGTCAGTGCTATTGGCGTGGCACCAGTTCTACCTGAAGGGGAACAAGACCCGCGGGCTGTTTATCGGCCTGTGGCCGCCGACGATCCTCGCGTTTTCCAGCTACCTCAACCAGCGGGCGATCCTCGATAAGCTCGACCAGTCGCTTTTGAGCTCGACGGGGAGCTTCGAATCGCTCCGCAAGATGCTCGTCGAGTAACGCGGGCCGACGCGGCATAATCGAGCGACAGCGTGATACCGCCTATCAGGCGAATCGGAGTGATAGAAAGCGTTTTCCGCGACGACTGTGAGTTGCCTGATATGCGGTCTGTCGCCCTCTCAGTCGTCTTCATCGTCCTCCTCTCACTGGGTGCCAGCCCGGTTGCTGCTGCCAGTATGGGAGCGCCGAGTGGGAACCTCGCGGCCGACAGCGACACACTCGGGGGAGAAGAGATCCGCCCCGCAATCGAGAGCGACCAGACCATCGCACAGTTATCCGACGCAGCATCGAACCCCTCAACGACGTTCACGGTCAACCTCCAGTCCGACCGGAGTGCCAACTGGGTCGTGACCGTCGAGTACGAGCTCACAAGCGAAGCCGAACGTGAAGCCTTCACCGGGATCGCCGAGGAGTTCGAGTCGGGCAGCGCCAGCGGCGGGCTGGACGTCTCGCTGTATGAGAACCTCGCCGCCCAAGCCAGCGCCCAGACCAATCGGTCGATGGCGATCGAGTCGGTCGACCGCTCCAGTAGCCTCCGCGGGAACGTCGGCACCCTCCGGCTGTCGTTCCGCTGGACGGAGTTCCTCGCCGAGGACGGCGAGAAACTCGTGTTCAACGACGCACTCAAGACTACCGACGAGAGCGCGTGGCTCTCCTCGCTCGGCGAGAACCAGGAGCTCCGGGTCACGACCCCCCGCGGCTATGCGATCACGAGCGCGAACGTTGCCTTTTCGGACAACACGGTCGTCGTCGAGGGACCACACACCTTCGACTCCGAGGAACTCATTCGGATCACGCTCGAACCCTCCTTCGGGCCGTCGTGGGGGCTGCTTGCGGCGGCTGTCGTCATCGGGGTCGCGATCGTCGGCGGCGCGCTGCTGTTGCGCCGACAAAAGGAGCCGATCGACAGCGGGCCGCGAATGGATGCCAACGGCGGCGACGACACGGCCGACGGGGGCGACGACGTTGACGAGCCATCTACACCCACAACACCGGATACCGACGAACCCAGTGAACCCGAGGAGGACCTCTCGCTGCTGGCCGACGACGAGCGGGTGATCCGCCTGCTCGAACGCAACGGCGGCCGGATGCGACAGGCCGACATCGTCAGCGAGACCAAGTGGTCCGACGCCAAGGTCTCACAGCTGTTGTCGTCGATGGCCGACGACGACGAGATCACGAAGCTTCGCATCGGCCGGGAGAACCTCATCTCACTGCCGGATGTCGACGCCCTCGACGGCTCGCGGGTCGACGAGGACGACGAACGCTAAGAGCCGGGCGACGGGGCGGGCCGAACGGCAGTTCCGTCACCTACTTGCGCCGAGAGTCCCTACCCGGAGCCAATGGAGTATCTGGAGCGTCGGGTCGGGATGGTAAACAGGCGACTCGAATCGGTGATCGAGTCGACCGCTCCCGACGAACTCGCCGACCAGCTCGAAAGCGTCGTGCTGGCGGGCGGCAAGCGCGTCCGCCCCGCGGTGACGCTGCTCGCCTGTGAGGCTCTCGGCGGCGAGCCCGAGACGGCAGTCGACTTCGCCGCCGGGATCGAACTCGTCCACAACGCCTCGCTGGTGATCGACGACATCATCGACCGCTCGGAGGTCCGCCGCGGCACCCCCAGCGCGTGGGCGGCCCACGGCTACGGCCCCGCAATTATCGCCAGCGACGGCCTGCTCGGCGAGGCCTTCGGCCTCTTTCTGGGCAACGAGCGAGCAATGCAGATCGTGGCCGAATCCATGGTCGAACTCGGCGAGGGCGAGGCGACCGAACTGGTCGACCGACCCACTACCGAGGACGAATACATGACGCTGGCCCGGCGGAAGACGGGCGCGCTGTTCCGGGCGGCCGCCGAACTCGGCGCGGTCGCCGGGGAGGCCGACGCCGCGACAGTCGAGGCCTTCGGCGAGTACGCCGAACGGGTCGGGGTGGCCTTCCAAATCCGGGACGACGTGCTCGATGCCACTGCCGAGTCAGACGACCTCGGCAAACCCGCCGGACAGGACGAGGTGATGGACCGACCCTCGCTGGTACAGGTCACCGACCTCACTCCCGAGGAGGGCGACGCTCGCGCCCGCGAGCAGTCCGAACTCGCCCTCCAAGCCCTCGACCGAACCGGCGTCGACGACACCGACGCCAAAGCCTACCTCCGGGATCTCGCGGAGTTCGTCGTGGTTCGAGAGCGGTAGCTCGCCGACGCGTGTTCAAAAAAGTCGAGGCGGAGTCGACTACAATATCCACAGCAATGGCTATCTCGCCTCGTTTGGGTATCGACGTATTCATGGTTGCACAAAAGTGAGTAAAACAGTATGAACAGAGCAGAGAAGGCCGCCCTCCAGCTACAGGCGGTCGCCGTCCTCCGGATGCTCAAAGAGACCCGGACCTACGAGGAGCTGTCCGAGGTCACAGGCCTCCCGGCGGGCGATCTCAACCGCTATGTCAACGGTCACGTCCTCCCCGGCACCGAACGCGCCCGCGAGGTCGTCGAGGGCATTGGACGAGACGCGCTGGCCGACGAACTCAAAGCCAGAGTGAGTTTCGACGACGAGGGATACGTCGACAACTCGGCGGTCGTCTTCGACCAGTCGTTTTTGGATCTCGTCGCCCCCGTGGCGGCCAACAGTTTCGGCTTCGAGCGGCCCGATGTGGTGCTGACCGCGGCCACCGACGGCATCACTATCGGGGCGGCGATGGCCTCCTACTTCGACGCCCGGCTCGCGTATGCGAAGAAATCAAAGGAGACCGCCGTCGAGGAGTTCATCGAATCCCGCCAGCGGCTGGCCTCGGGAATCGAACTCACCTACTATCTGCCCGCCTGCGCGCTGGACGCCGGGGAGTCGGTGTTGATCGTCGACGACCTGATCCGGTCGGGCGAAACCCAGGAACTCCTGTTGGATATCGCCCGGCAGGCCGAGGCTCCCGTCGCGGGCGTCTTCGCGCTCATTGCGGTCGGCGATCAGGGAATGTCGCGGGCCCAAGAACTGACCGACGCGCCGGTCGGGGCGCTGTCGACGTTCGAGTAGCCGCGGCAGCGGGCACGGACGGTCCAGGAGCTGACAGTTGTCTCAGCGCACGACGGTTGTGCGTCTCGAAAACATCCGATCACGGGATTCTTTTATATGGCGACCCTACACCGGGTGATGTCAGATCTCATCCTGTACGAACTGCCCGGCTGTCCGTTCTGTGCGAAAGTCACGAGCAAACTCGACGAACTCGGCCTCGACTACGAGTCCCGCAAAGTGCCCAGCGCGCGGAGCGAGCGCACCGAGGTCCAGGAGGTAAGCGGGCAGGCCGGTGTCCCGGTGCTCATCGACGAGGAACACGGCATCGACGGAATGCCCGAAAGCGACGATATCGTCGCCCACCTCGAACAGCATTACGCCTGATCGAGGCTACTCGTCGGGTTCGGCCGACCGCTCGCGGATCAGCTCCCGAATCCGGTCGGGGTCGTCGATCGACGCTAATTCTTCACAGGAGACGATCGCCGTGCCTTCGACCGACTCCCGTTTGACCCGATCGGTCGTGAAGTAGATCGACCGCGTCTCGGTCACTCGGCCGATCGAACTCATCAGGCGGGCGCGTTTTTCGGCACTCGGTGTGAACGACGAGTGCCCTGTCAGCACGGTGCGCTCACGGGAGTCGCTGTCCTCGCTGACGGCTTTAAACGGCGAGCGGTTGGTGGGGTGGACGTCGAACCCAGCCTCCGTGAGCGTCGACAGGACGTGTGCGTCGTCGGGGTCGACGTCCGGCCCCTCGGGGATCGGGTCGGCGTCGCGGACGTCTTCGGCCCCGTCGAACACCGAGACGGGGTTCGAAAACGGCTCGTTGAACAGCTCTTCGAGCTTGATCGCCACCTCGATGGAGGCGTTCATCCCGTCTTCGTATTTGGACACTGTTCGGCGAGAGACGCCGAGTTCGTTGGCAAGCCGACCTAGACTCCAGCCGCGCTCCTCCCGTTCGTCGGCGATCAGATCGCCGTCGATACTGACGTACAGCCCACCGGGAGCGGCGTAAATCAGCGGCGGGACCTCCTCGATGAACAGGTCGTAGGCGGTGTCGGGGTTGAACACCGGCACGCCGTGGCGGAAGTAGACGACGCCGGGTTCGAGGTCCTCGTTGCGCGTCCGCAGGCCGATCACCAGCGGCGTCGCCGACAGGTAGTCGCCCAGCCGTCGGAGCTCGGCACCCGTTTCGCCCGTGAAGGCGTCGATATTGCCGAGGATTTTCAAGAGCACGAGGTCCTCGCCGCGGCGGGCTGCAAGGTCGAAACTCTTGGGTCGGACCGAACACCGCTCGCTGACGAGGAACCCCGCATCCTCCAGCATCGCGGTGATGTTGCCGACCAGTGCTGTTCGTGACATAACCGAATCTAGGCGATTTGCGACATATATGTGTTGCGTCGCCGAAACGGACCGTCGGGCTTGCGTCACTGGATTACCCGCTGACGGAGATCCGGAGTTTTATATAGACGGTCGGAGCCGAAAGCGGTTTTTCCGCCGGTCGGCTACCCTGAGCGATGACAGTCATCGGCCTCGACGATACCGACTCCCGCAGCGAGGGGATGTGTACGACCTACCTCGCCGCGCGGCTCGCCGAGACGATCGAGGCCGACGGCGGCAGCGTCGACCGCCGCCTTCTCGTGCGACTCAACCCCGCGGTGAAACACAAAACACGAGGCAACGCCGCCCTCGCGCTCCACACCGATCTCGACGCCGACCGAGCCTTCGAGGTGGCCTGCGACCATCTGGAGTCGCTGGCGATCGACGCCGACAGCCGAACGAGTCCAGGAGTAGTCGTCGCCCCCGGTCGGCCCGAAACCGTCCCCGACCCAGTGGTCGACCACGCCCGGCGAGCGATCCGCCACCGACTCTCACTTGAAAACACGCTCGAGGTGATCGACGACGCGGGCTATCATCACCGCGGCTGGGCCGGTGCGGGTTGCGATGTCGAGGGGCGGGGACGGATCGGTGCGCTGGCCGCAGTTGGTGCATGGGAAGCCTTCGGGGAGTGGACCTACGAGACGATCGCCTACCGCGAGTTCGACCGCTGTGGCACACCCCGTACAATCGACACCGAGGCCGTATTTAAAAGCGCCGAGGCGGGGTATCCCGAGGTGTGGGATACCGTCGACCGCGAGGCCGCCGAAGCGGTCTGTGTCCCCAACGCTCCGGGGCCAATCTTGTATGGGATTCGGGGCGACGACCCCGAAGCGACCCGGCAGGTCGCCGCCGAGATCGGGAGCGCCGATGGTACCGAACCGGTCGACCGCTGGTCGACTTTTAAAACTAATCAGGGCACCGACCAACATCTCGCCGCCGGAGCGGTCGGCTCGCTCCAAGAGGGGACGGGCTACCGGGTCGACGGCGTTGTCGCTACCGATCCCGAAACGCGGCAGGGCGGCCACGTCTTTTTTAAGTTAGCCGCCGAGGACAGGTCGAACGTAGCGACGGTCGACTGCGTGGCCTTCGAACCCACGAAACGGTTCCGCGACCGGGTTCGTGGGCTCCGCGTCGGCGACCGACTGACCGTCTGCGGCGAGCACAGCGACGGGACAATTAAACTCGAAAAGTTCGCGGCACGGGAGCTGAACCGGACCGAGCAGGTGACTCCGGAGTGTTCCAGCTGCGGTCGACGCATGAAATCGGCGGGCCGGGATCAGGGCTACCGGTGTCGGGACTGTGGAACGAGCAGGCCGGGAAAAGTTAGCCGCGAAGTCGACCGAGGGCTTGAGAGAGGGTGGTACGAGGTGCCGCCGGTCGCCCGCCGACACATTGCCCGCCCACTGGTTCGGGGCGGGTTCGACGCACCGATCCATCCCGAGCGCTGAGCTAATAGCTGTCGACGTTGGTGCCGACCGAACAAACGTACTCACCGGCGGCGACCTGCGGCAGTCGTCGAGACCGCCAGAAGATGCCGTCGTTGTCGGCCTCGACGGTCGCTTTGGACTGGCCGAAGGCGTCCGTTATCTCGAACAGCGGCTCACCGGCCGAGACGCGTGCGCCGAGGTCGGCCCGGTAGTCGACGATGCCGCCGACCGGCGCGCCGAACTGGTCGAACCGTTTGGCCCGTGTCTGGCGACTCGTCGAGACCTCGCCGTCCAGGAAGCCGTAGTGTCTGAGCACGTTAAAGACGCCCTCGACGCCCCGCTGAATGCTCTCCTCGCCGAAGCCGACCGCGCCGCCGAGTTCGGGGTCGACCGTCGGAATCCCCTCATCGGGGGCGACGCGGGCGAGTTGGCCCTCGGGGCCTTTCTGGTCGAGGACGTAGCCGCAGTCGAAGACTTTGGCCAACTGGAGACACTCGCTGTGAAGGCTGTGTCGGCGGCCACACCGAACCCGGACCTCGTCGATCATCCGGCTGGTCGAGCCCTGATGAAGGTCCAAAATCAGATCGGCAGTCTTGGCGGCGTCGAACACCGCCGCCGAAATGCGCTCGCTGGAGCTGCCGGTGTGGTCGCCGGGAAACGTCCGGTTCAGTTTCCGGTCGTCGATCGGATTACGGTGTTCGGCCACCTGGAAGCCGTGGTAGTTGACGATGCCGACGACGAGGATTGCCCCCGACAGCCTCGCCGGATCGAGCTGGGGGACGACCCGGCGGATCACACCGAGCCCGTTGAGTTCGTCGCCGTCGCTGACTGCCTGCAGATAGAGGCGTTTGCCGTCGTCGACACCGTTGATTACGGCCACCGGGAGTCCGACACTGCTGCCGTCGCGGGTTTCGCCGATGTCGAGCCGGCCGATGGCTGACTCACCGGGGGCCGCGCTCGCGGTGCCGAGCGAGATCGTCATTGCTCGGAGTGAGGGACGCACCGACCTTTAGAAGTTCGGTCGGGGCCAACGAGACGACCACCCGCCATCGAGTGGTTTCGGTGCCCTAGCGACCGGTTCGAGATCCGGTGTCGACCGGGTCGCAGCCGTCGACCACCGGTTCCGGTGCTGTTTTGCGGCATGGCCGGGAACAGCCACCAATGAGCGACCGCGAAGCCGGGCCACTGGCGGGCTACCGGCAGTTCCTCTCGCTCCGCGGCGACGTGTTCGTCCTCTCGGTGGCGATGTTCGCCTTCAGCCTCGGCTTCCAGATGACCACCCGCTTCCTCCCGCGGTATCTGGAGGTCCTCGGCGCGAGCGCGCTCGTGATCGGGCTGTTCAGCACCGTCGGCAACCTGATCAGCGCCGTCTACCCCTACCCCGGCGGCATGGTCTCGGACCGCATCGGCTCCCGATACGCCCTGACGCTGTTCGGCCTCGCCTCGACGCTCGGCTTCGGCGTCTGGCTGGTCGCCCCCGCCTTCGGGACGATCACCATCGGCGGCCTCTCGATCCAGCCGTGGCTCTGGGTGTTCGTCGGCCTCGTGCTTGCGCAGGCGTGGAAATCCTTCGGGCTCGGGGCGACGTTCGCCATCGTCAAACAGAGCGTCGAGCCGAGCCAGCTGGCCCGGGGGTTCGCCAGCACCGAAACCTTCCGCCGGAGCGCCTTTCTGCTCGGCCCCCTCGTGGCCGCCGGGCTGCTCTCGCTCCATCCGAGCTTCGAGCTGAGTTTCCGCTACGTGCTGGCGGTGGCAGTCGTCTTTGGGGCAATCGCAACCGTGGTCCAGCATTTCTACTACGACGCCAGCGACGACTCCTTCGGCGACTCCTTTGCGGGCGTCGACCAAATTCGGGAGGATCTCCAGGAGATGCCGTCGACGCTCCGCCCGCTTTTGATCGGCGACACGCTGGTCCGGTTCGCCAACGGGATGGTGTACGCCTTCTTTATTATTGTCGTCACCAGCGCGCTCACCAGTGACGTGACGATCCCGCTCCCGGTCATCGGGAGCCGGAGTCTCTCGCCGGATGCCTTCTTCGGCGTCCTACTTGGCGTCGAGATGGCGATCGCCCTGCTGGTGATGGCTCCGGCGGCGGCGATGGCCGAACGGGTCGGACTGAAACCGGTCGTGGCGACCGGCTTTGCGGTGTATGCGATCTTTCCGATCCTGCTTATCAGTGCCCCGGCCACCGCGCCGGTGTTGGTCGTGTTGTTTGCGATCTCCGGACTCCGCTTTGCGGGGCTCCCGGCCCACAAGGCTCTGATCGTCGGCCCCGCGGAGGCGGGAGCCGGGGGTCGAGTGACGGGCTCGTACTACCTGCTGCGGAACGTCATCGTGATCCCGAGCGGCGCGCTCGGCGGCGCGCTCTACGGTGGCGTGGCGAATCCGGTCGGCACGGGACAGCTGATACCCGAGAGCCCGCTGCTTGCCTTCGGGTTGGCGACCGTGATCGGACTGGTAGGCACCGGCTACTTCCTCCTCTTCGGAGAGGAGTTCAAGGCCTACCGCTGATTGGAAGTCGACGGTCAGTGGTGTGGAGCAGCACCGGTCCGGCGAGTCAATCCGGTGTGGATTTAGTTATCCAGTGGCTACGGGACGGTGTGAGCGACGCTTCATCCGACAGCCAACCGGAGACGTTGATGGAGGCTCTTGCGGTGAAACGAAACGTCGGCATCGGCCTCATCGTTGGCGTCGGCGTGGCGGTCGTAGCCTACGCGATCCGAGTGTTCGAACTGTTCGGCCCGGTCGTCACGACGCGAGAGTATCCAGTTCTCGGGCCCGAAGGCTGGTTTCTCATGCTGGCGGTCGTCTTCGCATCGGCGACGGCACTACTGGTAATACTGGTGTTGACCGGCGTTCGGGTCGCACGGCTCGCCAAAGAGAGTTGAGTCAGTCGGCACTCGGTGCCGTCTCGGCTTCGGGTGTGAGTTCGTAGATGTTCTGCCGAGCATCCGCGAAATATACGTCCTCGTCGACGACGCCGATAGCTTCGAGCCGTTCGAGCGCATACCGCACGGTTCGAGCCGACAGCATCGACTCCTCGACGATCCCCTTCTGTGTCAGCGTGCCGTTGTATTCGAGCACCTTGAAAACCAGCTTGGCGCTCGGTGGCAGATCGTCGAGGTCCTCTTGATCTGTTCCTGCCATCATCCCTACTGAAACGGCACACTGTTATAAAATTTGACCAGCAATCCACCGCCGCGGCGTCACCGCTGGGTTGTAAACGAACTGCTTTTCATGACCGACGCCGAACGGCGACCATGGCTACTGAATCGGCATCCGGTCTCTCCGACCACATGCGCGGAGTGACCGTCACGACGAGTGCTTGCCTTGGGGGGATTCTCGCAGGGCTGGCCTCGGCGGTCGTCGTCGGGACAACACCCGAAGCGGCGGCCGATATCCAGGCCGTCCTCATCATGGGGATCGCGGTGTTCGCACAGTACCCGATCCTCAAGCTCGTCGGCGTCGACATCGGCGAGTTCGGCATCAAGGACAACCTCTTCGTATCGTTCATGACGTTCTGTCTCTGGTTTATCACCTACGCCATCCTGCTCACCTCGGCGGTGAGCTTCTAATGGCCGATGACAGCATCGCGGTCGTCGACCTCGACCGCTGTCAACCCGACCGTTGTAACTACGAGTGTGCCAACTTCTGCCCGCCAAACCGGACGGGCAAGGAGTGTATCACCGTCCGCGGCGAGGACGCCGAAACCGGCGACCCCGATCAGGTGCGGATCTCCGAGGAGATCTGTCTGGGCGAAACCTGCGGGATCTGCGTCGAGAAATGTCCCTTCGACGCGATCGAAATCATCAATCTTCCCCAGGAGCTCACCGAAGAGCCGACCCACCGCTACAACGAAAACGCCTTCGCGCTCTACGGCCTCCCCGTCCCGGAGCCCGGCAAGGTGACCGGGATTCTGGGACCCAACGGGATCGGGAAGTCGACCGCGGTCAACGGACTCGCCGGGGAGATGATCCCGAACCTCGGCGACTACAGCGACGAGCCCAGCTGGGATGCGGTGCTCGAACGCTACCGGGGCTCGGAGCTCCAGCAGTTCATCAACCGCCTGATCGACGGCGAGATCGACATCGCCCGCAAACCACAGTACGTCGACCAGATCCCCAAACAGTTCGACGGCAAAACGCGGGAGCTCCTGGAGGCGACCGACGAGCGGGGCGAACTCGACTATCTGGTCGACCGCCTCAGCATTCGGCCAGTGATGGACCAGCCGATCGACTCGATTTCGGGCGGCGAACTCCAGCGGGTGGCGATCGCTGCCACGCTCGCCCGCGATGCGGACTTCTACTTCCTCGACGAGATCACGCCCTACCTCGACGTGGGCCAGCGAATGGTCGCCGCGCGACTCATCCGCGAACTCGCCGAGGACGAGGAGACCGACCGCTCGATGCTCGTGGTCGAACACGATCTGGCGATTCTCGATCTCTTGGCGGACTCGATCCACGTCGGCTACGGTGAGCCCGGCGCATTCGGTGTGATCACGCCGCCCAAATCGGTCCGCAAGGGAATCAACGAATACCTCGAAGGCTACCTCACCAACGAGAATATGCGGATTCGCCCCGAGAAGATCACCTTCGAGGAACACGCCCCGCGGGCGACGACCAAGGGGATGCCACTCGTGGAGTACCCAGACCTCGAAAAATCGTACGGCGAAGGCGAGTTCTCGCTGGAAGTCGACAGTGGGACGATCTACGAGGGCGAAGTCCTCGGCATCGTCGGGCCGAACGGGATCGGCAAGTCGACGCTCGCCAAGATGTTCGCGGGCTCGATCGACCCCGACGAGGGGAGTCTCGACTTCGAACTCGACATCTCCTACAAACCGCAGTACATCGAGATCGACCAGCCGATGCGGGTCGATAGCTTCCTCTCGTCGATCACCGACGAGTTCGGCACCTCCTACTGGAACACGGAGGTCGCCCAGCCGCTGCAGCTGGAGCGGATCATGGAACAGCAGCTCACCGATCTCTCGGGTGGCGAACGCCAGCGCGTGGCGATCGCCGCGTGTCTCTCCGACGAGTCGGATCTCTACGTGCTCGACGAGCCGTCGGCCCACCTCGACGTCGAACAGCGGGTGCAGGCGACAACCGCAATCCGGCGCTACGCCGAGAACCACGACGCCACGGTGCTCGTGATCGACCACGACATCTACATGATCGACCTGCTGGCCGACCGGCTGATGGTCTTCGACGGCGAACCGGCCCAGCATGGTCACGCCGCGATGCCCCAGGAGATGCGCGCAGGTATGAACGACTTCCTCGCGGATCTCGATATCACGTTCCGGCGCGACGAGCGGACGAGTCGACCGCGGATCAACAAGCCGGGGAGTCAGAAGGACTCGACCCAAAAGCGGCAGGGCGAGTACTACTACGCGCCCTGATCGGCTTCTCGGGAGTCGACTCTATTTATAAATCAGCAGATAACGAGATACAAGACATAGAGCGTGGATGCAGCACGGATTCACGTACATTTTGGGTTTCGTAGAGTACTCAATATTCGTCTCTACTGAAAGACGGTGAACCGGTCGTGCCAAAAATACGCAGATCCGAGTAGCGTCATTGCGATACTAACGACAGCGTTCATAGTGGCCAACCACAGATCATCTTCCAAGACCCCTACACCCGCCGAAATGAGAGCGAATACAATCCACACGGCCCCCACGAGATATTGCCAGTTTTTCTCCTTCATACTGACAAGCTGGATGGTGGATACACTGATAGGTATCGATCCCGGACTGAGAATTCCGACCGTATTAAGTCATGATCGGGGTGGATGCTGCATTCGCGCCCGCAGTCTCGCAGTGCCGTCGACGGATCTCATAGAAAGGAGAATCAATTGCTACCTGCTATTTAAATAACCATATAAATACGGTGTATTATTAGTGATTGGTCTGCTGTAGGCAGTGGCTGCGTTCAGCAAGAGCATCCGCGCGAGCGGAGCGAGCGCGGTTCCCGGACGGCGAGGCCGGAGGCCGAGCCGTCCGCCCTTTTTCATCGAAGTTTTTGCGCCGAGCGGTTCGCCGTGGCGAACCCGAGGCGGAAAAAGTTCGACCCGTAGGGCTTTAGCCGGAGACGGACCCAGAGAGGGTATGTCTCAGGGAATCGTCGAGGAATTTCTGTCGATCAAAGCCGACAGCGACGCGGATCTTTTGGCGATGCAGTGTGGCGATTTCTACGAGTTCTTCGCCAACGACGCCGAAACGGTCAGCGACGAACTCGATCTCACCGTCTCCCAGAAGTCCTCGCATGGCTCGTCGTACCCGATGGCGGGGATTCCGCTCTCGGAGCTCACCCCCTATATGAAAGCGCTCGTCGACCGCGGCTACCGGGTGGCGGTTGCCGACCAGTTCCAGGACGACAACGGCGACCACTACCGCGAGATTACCCGACTCATCACCCCCGGCACGCTGATCGAGACGACCGACGCCGACGCCCAGTATCTCGCGGCGGTCGTGCGGAGCGAGGGCAGTTCCGGGGACGTGACCGGTCCCTACGGGCTCGCTTTCGCCGACATCACCACGGGCCAGTTCTACGTCACCGAGGTCGACACCGCGGCCGACGCCCACGCCGAACTCTACCGATTCGATCCCGCCGAAGTGCTGCCGGGGCCGGAGGTGCGGACGGACGACGAGTTTGCCCGCCAACTCCGCGAGCGGAGCGACGCCTCGCTGACGCTGTTCGACACCGACGCCTTCGCCCCGGGGCGGAGCGCCCACACCGTCCGGGAGCAGTTCGGCAGCGAAACCGTCGACAGCATCGGCCTCGAGTCGGATCTCGCGGTGCGTGCGGCGGGAGCCATCCTCTCATACGTCGAGGAAACCGGCGTCGGCGTCACACAGTCGATGACCCGCCTGCAGGCCTACACCGCCGCCGACCACCTGACGCTCGACGGAACCACACAGCGGAACCTCGAACTCGTCGAGACGATGCACGGCGACGGAGAGGGCTCGCTCATGGACACCATCGACCACACCGAAACCAGCCCCGGCGGGCGGCTGCTGCGGGAGTGGCTCACGCGGCCCCGACAGGACGAAACCGAACTCCGGCGGCGGCTCGACTGCGTGACGGCGCTGGCTGCGGCGGCCCTCCCACGGGAGCGCCTTCGGGAGACGTTAGACGGCGGCTACGATCTCGAACGGCTGGCCAGCCGGGCTGCAAGCGGCAGTGCCAACGCCCGGGACCTGCTTTCGGTCCGGGACACTCTCGGCCTGTTGCCCGCACTGGCCGACGAAATCTCCGGGGGACAGTTGGCCGACTCGCCGCTGTCGACCGTCGTCGAGCAACCCGACAGGGAGGCGGCGGCCGACCTTCGGGAGACCCTCGACGAGGCACTCGCCGATGACCCGCCGAAAACCGTCACCCAGGGTGGCCTGTTCAGACACGGGTTCGACGACGAGCTCGACGAGCTGATCGAGCGCCACCGCGAGGTCGAGGAGTGGCTCGACGGGCTGGCCGATCGGCTCAAACGGCAACACGGTCTCAGCCATGTGACCGTCGACCGGAACAAGACGGACGGCTACTACATACAGGTGGGGAAATCCCAAGCGGATACGGTGCCCGAGAGCTTCCAGCACATCAAGACGCTCAAAAACTCCAAACGGTTCGTCACCGACGAACTGGCCGAACGGGAACGGGAGATCCTCCGGCTCGAAGAGTCCCGCGGCGAGCTCGAATACGAACGCTTCCAGGAGCTCCGCGAGACGGTCGCCGAGCGGTCGGCGCTCCTCCAGGATGTCGGACGGGCGATCGCGGAGGTCGACGTGCTGTGCTCGCTGGCGACTCACGCAGCGGCCAACGACTGGAATCGGCCGGAGCTCTCGGCTGACGGCCGCCTCGATATCGAGGCGGGACGCCATCCCGTCGTCGAGCAGGCCACCGAGTTCGTCCCCAACGACCTGCGGCTCGACGACGACCGCGGCTTTCTGATCGTCACCGGCCCCAACATGAGCGGGAAGTCGACGTATATGCGGCAGGCCGCGCTGATCACTTTGCTGGCGCAGGTCGGCAGCTTCGTTCCCGCGCGGGCGGCGACGGTGCGGATCGTCGACGGGATCTACACGCGGGTGGGCGCGCTGGACGAACTCGCACAGGGTCGCTCGACGTTCATGGTCGAGATGCAGGAGCTCTCGAACATCCTCCACTCAGCGACCGAGGACTCGCTGGTGATCCTCGATGAGGTCGGTCGCGGCACGGCGACCTACGACGGGATCTCGATCGCGTGGGCCGCGACCGAGTACATCCACAACCGGATCGGCTGTCACTGTCTGTTTGCGACCCACTACCACGAACTGACCGCGCTGGCCTCCCATCTGGATCGCGTCGACAACGTCCACGTCGCGGCGGACGAACGCGACGGCGAGATTACCTTTCTGCGGACGGTCCAGGAGGGACCGACCGACCGCTCCTACGGGATTCACGTCGCCGACCTGGCGGGCGTCCCGCTGCCGGTCGTCGACCGAGCGCGGAACGTCCTGGACAAACTCCGCGAGGAGAAAGCCATCGAAGCCAAAGGCGCAGGCGGCGACACCGAGCCGACACAGGCAGTGTTCGATCTCAGCGCCGGGGAGTTTCAGCGCCCCGAGACCAACGGAACAGCGGACCATGCAGCCACAGACACCACCGCGAGCACCGACCACGAAGCGGGCGGCGGGGCGACAACGCCAGTTCAACAGTCGGTCGACCCGGCGGCCGAGGCCGTGCTCGAAGCCATCGCGTCGACTGATATCAACGAAACACCCCCCGTCGAACTGATGGCGAAAGTCCAGGAGTGGCAGGACCAACTGGACGACCGCTAGCCAGTAGCCGACGGATACACCGCTGATAGAGGGGTACTAACTACTGACAAAGTACATATAAATAGTTGAATTCTCACAAGGAGTGGAATCTCAGTTCGTTCTAAATGTCTGTATTCATATAATTATATACGATGCCAATACAGGCCGTTGAGAGGCGTATTCACTGAAATAGCCAAACAGTATTGTCCAACTACTGTTGTATTATCAGGATTAGTCAGTTATTCATTAGGCCACTACCTGACTATCTCCGTATTTGAAAAAACATTAACATGTATGTGACCACAATCGTGGGATGTTGTTATGAATGACTCACGACGCAGGGACTTTCTCAAGGTAGCTGGTGGTGTCGCGGTCGTTGGAAGCCTCGCAGGCTGTGCGGGAGAGGCCCAGGAAGACGGCAACGGTGGCGGCAACGAGACGGAGGGCGAACAGCCCGACGCTCCCGAGCAAAACGAGACGGAAGACGAACAGCCCGAAGAAGAACAGCCCGAAGACGAACAGCCGGAGGAAGGTAGCGGCGAGGACCTGATCCAGATCGCCCACATGATCCCGGACTTCCCGGCCGTCGACGTCTACGTCGACGACGGCGAGGAGCCGGTGGTCAGCGATCTCGAATACACCGATGTCACGGGGTACATCCCGCTTGCTGCTGGCGATCACCAGATCCGCGTCACGGCCGCGGGCTCCCAAGCGCTCTCGGTGTTCGACGAACAGGTGTCGGTTCCGGCGGGCAACACGACGGCGGTCGCCCTCCCAACGCCGGAAGAGGGTAACGGAGGCGGCGGGATGGACCGCGGCTTCCAGCTCGAACTGTACAGCGACGAAAACACCGCACCGGAGAACTCGATCAACAACTCCCGGCTCCGCGCCATCCACGCCTCACCCGACGCACCGGCAGTCGACGTGCTGGTCGGGCAGACGCCGGTGTTCGAGGGCGTCGCCTTCGGCGATGCGGCGTACTTCGACCTGCCAGCGGGCGACTACGAGCTCAGTATCGTCCCGGCAAACGGCGGTACAAACGGCGGCGCTGGGGGCGGAAACGAGTCCGAAAACGGCGGCGACGGTGGGATCTTCTCCAGTCTTCAAGCCGACGGCGGGAGCGATATCAGCCTGCTCCAGGAGGAAGACGAAGGAGAAAACGAAACCGTCCCCGAAGAGGACGAAGCCGAAGACGCTGGTCCCGAGGCCGTGTTGAGCTTCGATGTGACGACCGAACCGAACGGCGTCTACACCGCGTTCGTCACCGGCTACCTCGATCCCGAGGCCGCCAACTCGGAGGCGGAACTCGAAGTCGTCGTCACCCAAGACGTGATCGAGGGCGAGGTCGCCGAGGCCGAAGACGACTAACGAGGCGGACACGCGTTCAGGCTGGCCGGTCGACCGGCGCTGCGGCCCCCTGTTTTCGGCAGTGGATTGATAGGCCATACCCACGTCTATACGGTAATGAATTCGAATCGGAGTGTGTGGGTGTTCCCCCAACGACCACAGAACCCGGCCACACAGTCACCACGGCCGATGGCGGCCGCAGCCGCGGGGAGGGATCGATGACCGACCAGCCGCTGATCGCGGAGGTCAGTCAGAAAGCGATCGTCCTCTCGCCGGACAGCGATCTGCTGGTAATGCAAATGGACCCCGAGACGTGGGAACTCCCGGGGGGCCGCATGGGGGCCTACGAGGAGCCACTCGTCGGGGTCAAACGCGAAGTCCGGGAGGAGACCGGGCTGTCGGTCGACATCCAGGAGCCGGTCCATACCGCCGCGTGGCGCAACGACGTCGGCAGGGGGCGGTTCAGCGTCGTCTACTGGTGTGAGACCGACTCGAAAGACGTCACGCTGAGCCACGAACACTGTGATTACGCGTGGGTCAGTCCACGAACCGCCAGAGACGAGTTTCTGACCGTCAGCATCCACCAGCGGGCGATCGACGAACTGTTGGACGCCCAGCCGACCCTCGCCCGGCCGATGGACGATGACTGACACCCATCCGGAGATCCGCCCGCTCGACGAGTCGACCGTCCAGCGGATCGCCGCCGGAGAGGTGGTCGAACGGCCCGCCTCGGTCGTCAAGGAACTGATCGAAAACAGCCTCGATGCCGGGGCGAGCCGGATCGACGTGACGGTCGACCGCGGCGGCAAAAACGGCATTCGCGTCAGCGACGACGGCCGCGGGATTCCCGAGTCGGAACTGTCGCGGGCGGTCGCAGAACACGCGACCAGCAAGATCAGCGGGATCGACGATCTCGAAGCCGGGGTCGGCAGTCTCGGCTTTCGGGGGGAGGCACTGTCGACGATCGGCGCGGTCTCGCGGCTGACGATCCGCTCGCGGCCACAGGGCGGCACAGCCGGGACCGAACTCACCGTCGACGGTGGCACGATGGGCGACCCCCAGCCAGCGGGCTGTCCGGAGGGAACGACCGTCGAGGTCGAAGACTTGTTTTTCAACACGCCCGCTCGCAAGAAGTTCCTCAAGCGCGATAGTACGGAGTTCGACCACATCAACACCGTCGTGAGTCAGTACGCGCTGGCGAACCCCGAGGTGGCGGTCTCGCTGACCCACAACGAGCGCGAACTGTTTGCGACCGAGGGAAGCGGGTCGCTCCGGTCGGCCGTGTTGGCGGTCTACGGCCGCGAGGTCGCCGAATCGATGCTCGAAATCGAGTACTCGACCGAGGAGGACGCACCCGTCGACTCGATTTCGGGGCTCATCAGCCACCCCGAGACCACCCGGAGCACCCGTGCGTATCTGGCGACGTTCGTCAACAGCCGCTACGTGACGGCAGCGTCGCTCCGCGGGGCAGTCGTCGACGGCTACGGTGGCCAACTCGCCCCCGATCGGTACCCGTTTGCGGTGCTGTTCGTCGACGTGCCGCCCGAATCAGTGGATGTCAACGTCCACCCCCGGAAAACGGAGGTGCGGTTCGACGACGAAGGCGGGGTCACCGATCTCATCAGCGAGGCCGTCGAGCGAACGCTCGTCGACGGTGGGTTGATCCGGTCGGGAGCCCCGCGTGGTCGGTCGGCCCCAGCGGAGACCGAAATCGCACCCGAAGGGTCCGATGGAGCCGACAGCGAGACACCGAGCGACGAAATCGGGGAGCCAGCCGATAGCTTACCGAGCCGGTCGGCGTCGGCTGCCGAGGAGCCGCCGAGGGAGACCGTCGATGCCGAAGAACCGGCTCCGGAGCCCAACAGCGCAACCGAGAGCAGCGAAGAGTCGGTCACTGCCGAGCCGGTCGACCCGAGCGATGAGGATAGCTGGACGGTCGACGGGCTGGGTGGCGACTCGCCGAAGGACACGCGACAACAAGCAGGCTCCACAACGCAAGCGGAGACAAACGGTGGCCCAAAGGTGTCAGCACAGACCGCGGGTGAGACCAACAGCGAATCGGCCAGCGAGACGAGCCAGCCATCCCCAGCGACGAACGATCCGAAGCCGGAGTATACGGAATCCACAACGCCCACAGACCAGTCGACGGACCGCCAGTACAGCTTCGGCAAGCCGACGACACAGCAGACCCTCACCGGCGGCGAGACGACCGACGGGCGGCAGTACGACCACCTGCCGGATCTCCGGCTGTTGGGCCAGCTGTACGACACCTACCTGCTCGCCGAGACCGACGACGGACTGATCTTGATCGACCAGCACGCCGCCGACGAGCGGGTAAACTACGAGCGGCTCCAGGAGACCGTCGCCGACTCGCCGTCGACCCAAGCCCTCGCCGAGCCGGTTAGCCTCGAACTAACGGCCCGCGAGGCCGCACTGTTCGACGATCACAGCGAGAGCCTCGCGGAGGTCGGCTTTCGAGCCGAACGCCGGGGGACCCGCGAGATCGAAGTGCATGCGGTTCCGGCGGCCTTCAGCACGACGCTCGACCCCGAACTGCTGCGGGACGCCCTCATGGAGTTCGTCGACGCCGCCGACGGCGGCGAGGCGACCGTCGAGGCGGCGGTCGACGAGTTGTTGGCCGATCTCGCCTGTTACCCGTCGATCACCGGCAACACCTCGCTGACCGACGGCTCTGCCGTCGACCTACTGGCCGCGCTCGACGACTGCGAGAACCCCTATGCCTGCCCGCACGGCCGCCCGGTGATCATCGAGATCAGCCGCGAGGAGATCGATGACCGCTTCGAGCGGGATTACCCCGGCCACAGCGGTCGGCGTCAAGAGTAGTCCCCAACTACTAAAATGGTCTCAGGTGAGCGAGACGACAAGCCCCCGTCCGGCGCGGTCGAACTCGGTGTCGAACAGGGCGGAGCGCTCCTGGATCGTGGTTCGGCACCACGCGGCCCCGCGGTTGCTGGCGCGGTAGACCGCCCGGCCCTCGATTTCGGTCGGCCGGAGTTCGAGCTCCAGGAGCGTGCCATCACTCCCGACGACCAACTCGAAGAGGAAACTCCGGTCGTTTCGATGTTCGGGGTCGACCGCGTAGTCATCGACGAAATCTCCCATATCGTAACAGACGACCGTCGGTGACTCGCCACGCTCGATCACCTCGACGCCCTGAAACAGGTGGGCGCTGTGGCCAGCGACGAGGTCGACACCCCAGTCGGCCAACTTGCGGGCGACAGCTCGGTGGTCATCGAGGGGTTGGGTCCGGTTGTTCGGCCCCCAGTGGAGTGAGGCCACGAGCACATCGGGATCGAACTGGGTGGCCGCCGCAATCGACTCGCGGAGGACACTCATTGATTCCTCGTCGTCGGGATCGAACGCGACGTGAGCAGTGCCGGGGCGGTCTTCGGTGGCAGCGTAACCCGAGACGTTGTCGGTGAAGCCGACGACGGCGACGGTCACCCCCCGGCAGTCGACGGCGACTGGACGCCGGGCGGCCGCCCGCAAGCGACCTGCGCCGACCGTTTCGACGTCGACAGCCGACAGCGCTGAGAGCGTGTCTTCGAGCGCGTCGGGGCCGAAATCCATCGCGTGGTTGTTGGCGAGACTACAGCAGTCGACCGTGGCAGCCCGAAGCGCGTCGGTCGACCAGTCGGGATCGGCCCGGAAGTGGAACCGTCGGCCGGGCCACGGCTCGCCACGTGTCGAGAGACAGCATTCGAGATTGACGAACAGGCCATCGAGCCCGCGGAGCCGCGACTGGAGGTTCCCCCAGAGGGCCGCAGGCGACCGCTGACCGTCCCGGTAGGCGTCGTTTACCTGCCGACCGAGCATGACATCGCCGGTGAATCCGAGACGGTGTGTGGAGGACATACTATGGCGTATGCCATCAATAGTCAAATCGTTCGTCCATGGTTGCGGCCGGGATGGGTTTGGTTTAACGACAGAGACGTAGGAACCGCTTACTCTCCGCATCCCGTGTATTTCGGCAGTTCCTAACGATTGGACTTAAGGGGCGATCACGCCGATAGCTGGGTATGAACGGCGGTCGATACCATGGCTGACCTCGTAACGTTCGGTGAGACGATGCTCCGACTCTCGCCTCCGGCTGGCCAGCGGCTCGAAACCGAAGGCGAGCTCGATGCTCAGGTCGGCGGGGCCGAAAGCAACGTCGCGGCCGCCGCGGCCAGCCTCGGCACCGACGCGGCGTGGCTCTCGAAGCTCCCGGCGAACCCGCTGGGTCGACGCGTCGTCCGATCGCTCCGCAGTCACGGCGTCACTCTCGACGTCGCGTGGGATGACAGCGATGCGGCCCGGCTCGGTACCTACTACCTCGAACGCGGAGCCGATCCCCGCGGCACCGACGTCATCTACGACCGCGCCGACGCCTCGATCACGACCGTCGCGGCCGGGGAACTCGATCTCTCGGTCGTCGAGTCGGCCGACGTGTTCCACACGACCGGAATCACCCCCGCGCTGTCGGCGGCGGCCAGCGAGACGACCACGGAGTTGCTGCGGGTGGCTGGCGAGGCCGACGTTACCCGGTCGTTCGATCTCAACTACCGCTCGAAGCTCTGGTCGGCCGCCGAGGCACGGGAGCGCTACGAGTCGCTGTTAGGGCATGTCGACCTCCTCTTCGCGCCGATCCGGGATGCCCGAACCGTCCTCGGCTACGATGACGACGCCGAATCGGTCGCCTACCGGCTGGCCGACGACTACGACATCGAGACGGTCGTCGTCACCCGCGGGGCGACCGGCTCGCTGGCCTACACCGACGGCGAGATCGTCGAACAGGGTGTGATCGACGCCGAGACGGTCGACGCCATCGGCACCGGCGACGCCTTCGTCGGCGGCGTGCTGGCCGAACTGATCGACGGCAGCGGGATCGACACCGCCCTCTCATACGGCGCGGCGGCGGCCTCGCTGAAGCGAACAGTCGAGGGCGACGTACTCGTCACGACTCGCGCGGAGGTCGAAGCCGCCCTCAACCAGTCGACCGACGGGATCTCGCGGTAACACCGAGCGAAAGTACGAATCGCACACAGCCACAGTACGGTTTTACCACTGGCTGTCAACTGGCCACCATGCACGTCATGATTATCGGCGCCTACGGCAGCGCCGGATCGGCCGCTGCCGAAGGGCTGGCCGACTACGTCGGCGGGGCGGTCGACCGACTGACACTGGTCGACGACGGCGAACCGGGCGGCGGACTCTGTATCCTCAACGGCTGTATGCCCTCGAAGGAGGTGCTGTCGGCGGCGGCCCATCGGTTTCAGGTGCGTGCGGACGATCGGCTCGACGGCGAGCCGCCAACGATCGATCTGGATCGCGTCGTCGAACGGAAAAACGACCACGTCGAGCGCTTCGCGGCCCACCGCCGCGGGGCGATCCAGGAGCTGAGCGAACGCGAGGGGATCGAGTTCATCCACGACACCGCCCGGTTCGTCGACGATCAGGTCGTCGCAATCGACGGCGAGCAGTATGCGCCCGACTACGTCGTGATCGCCACCGGCTCTTCGCCGAAGGTGCCCGACCTGCCGGGGATCGATTCGGTCGACTGCTACACGAGCAAAGACGTCCTGGATGCGACCGAACTCCCCGACTCCGGCGTCGTGATGGGCTTCGGTTACGTCGGGCTCGAACTCGCGCCGTATCTCGCCGAAGCGGGTGTGGACCTCACGGTGATCGAACACGACGCCCGGCCCCTCGACGAGGCCGACCCCGTCTTCGGCGACGAACTCCTGGAGCTCTATCGGGAGGCGTTCGACATCGATATTCTGACGAATACGTGGGAAAAACGGGTCGAAGCGACCGACGAGGGCGTTCGGCTCCACATCGAGCAATCCGCAGGCGAGAAAGCCATCGACGCCGAGGGGCTGTTCCTGTTCACCGGCCGGAAGCCGACGCTCGACTCGCTGGGGATCGAACACACCTCGCTGCGGCCCCGAGAAGGGTGGGTCGACGCGACGATGTGTGCGGTCGACGACGAGCGAGTCTTTGTCGTCGGCGACGTCAACGGGAAGGAGCCGATCCTCCACGTCGCCAAAGAACAGGGGTACGTCGCGGCCGACAACATCGTTGCCCATCACACTGGCGAGCGGTTGGACCGCTACAGCAACATCCATCACCACGTGGTCTTCGCGGGGGCGAGCGTCTACCCTTTCGCCCGCGTCGGCCACACGCCCGAGAGCGCCGAGATGGCCGGGTTCGATGTCGTCACCGCGACGCGGTGGGCTGCGGACGACGGGGTATTTAAAGTCAAGGACGTGCCCGACGGGCTCGCTCGGCTGACCGTCGACGCCGACACCGGCACCGTGCTGGGGTATCAGGGGCTCCACGCCCACGCCGATTCGATGGCCAAAACGCTCCAGGTGATCGTCGAGTTGGAACTCGATGTACGGGAGGTGCCGGATCGGGCGTATCACCCGACGCTGCCCGAAATTCTCGATGGGTTGTTCCGGGAGACCGTCGCGCAACTCGACTGAGCGGCGAAGTCGGGTGGCTTATTCGAGTCGACGCCTCAGAGACAGCTATGGAACCGACGACGACCGGCCGGTTTCGGGTGCTGGATCGGCGGCCCGACGGCAGAATCCTGTTGGTCGACCTCGACGAAGCGGTCGCCGCGGTGAAAGACGACGATCCGGAGGCCGACCTCCAGCCGCTGGCGGCGGTCCCGCCGACGGCCGACGATGCGCTCGCCGAGACTGTCAGCGAGCTAAAACCGGGGTACGTGGTCACCGCAAGTCTCGCATGGGACGACAGTGAGGCGGAGTTCGTCGACTGCGAGATCGAAGAACAGACGTGGATCCAGTACGCCGACGGCGTCAGCGGCCTCTTCGAGGTCGCCCAGGAGACCTGGTACGACGCCCAAATGGCTGGCGACGCAATGAACTCCAGGACGACCTACAGCACCGACAACGAGGCCAACGGCGTCGTCTACACCTTCGCCAAACAGACCCCGCCACGAGACCTTTTTAAGGAGTTTCGAACCGGCGCGACGCCCATCGAGCCGCTGATCCAGCGCGTCGAGGCCGAACGCGACGACAGCGAGGATCGGGCCGTCTTCGTGATGAACCCGGTCGACGAGGAGTTCGTCCTGATCTATATCGTCTTCCGGAAAGACGGGATGCTCGCCGAAACGGTGCGGGACACCTACGGCCTGCCGCCGCTTTAAATAGCACCGGCACGGCTGGCCGCCTCAGGCGAGCGCCATCGTGATATCGGTCGAGGAGACGATGCCGACGTAGTCGTTGTCGGCGTCGACCACCGGCAGGTGTTTGATGCCGAAGTTGGTCATCATCGCGGCAGCCTCCCCGAGCGGCAGCGACCGGGGGACGCGCTCGACCGGCGAGGTCATCACCTCGCCCACCGTCACCGTGGTCGTGTCGGCGGCCTCGGCGACAGCGGCGACGATATCCGAACTCGTGACGATCCCAGCCTCCGCCCCCGGCACGAACAGGGCGTTGATCTCATCGTCGTGCATCATTTGGGCGGCCTCCCTGACTGTGGCCTCCGGCGAGGTGGTGATGATCGGCTCCGACATGAGATCCTCGACCGTTCGGTTGGACTCAGTTGACATATACCATACTCTAGAGGCGATGGGCTTTGCTGTTTCGCCTGTCACGGAATGCTGGCTGGCACAAGCCAGCGACGGCCCGACTACTGTGCGAAAATGAGATGCGTTCAGTGGATGAACAGCTCAACTGGCCCGAGAGCACAAGCCCCCCAGCCCGGAACGCTCGGGTAACAATCGACTCATCTCATAGGGACAGGCTCCCCATACCCAGTTGGGTGTCCCCGGCTCAACTGGCAATCCACAGTACACCGTGTCGATATAAAAACACATCTGTGAGAAAGTTTTGCGAGACATATATACGCAGTTCGAAATCCGCAGTGTACAGCCGGTGTTTGTATACAAAGTGAACTTCCACGAGTACGTTCCGCGGTCGAATCCGCGGACCACGACGATCCGTTCCGGCTTATATAAAAGAGAGACAATATTCACACCGCAATAGAACCTATAGACGGTGCTACCCGAAAGGGAGTATGGGCCCCATACTCGATGCCGTCGATCGACAGATCCTATATACCCTCCAGGAGGATTCCAGAACGCCGATCACGGCGATCGCCGACGAGCTCAACGTCTCGGATAACACCGTCCGCAACCGGCTCTCGAAACTCGAAGAACGCGGCGTGATCGAGGGCTACTCGATACAGATAAATTACGATCACGCGGGGATCCCCCACTACTACCTCTTCGTCTGTACCGCGGGCATCCAGCAGCGAGAACGACTGGCGACGAAGGCCACGGATATCCCGGGTGTCCTGGAAGTGATGACGGTCATGACGGGGATGGGAAACGTCCATATCAGGGCCGCTGCGATGGGAAAAAACGAGATCACCAATATCGCAGAGCAGTTGGACAGCATGGGACTCAGAGTCGAAAAGGAACATCTCATCTGGACCCACAGGAGCCAGCCGTGTACCGTCTTCAACAGGGAGTCCGCCGAGACGAATCCGAGGCTCTAGTAGTCGCCCAGTCTCGACTGGCCGTTGCCGCCGCCACCGAGCCCGGTGAGGTCGACGGCCTCGGCGATCGTCTCGAAAAACGTCTCCCGCTGGCTCCGGTCGTACAGTGTCGCGGCCGGATGGACCGACAGCAGCACCCGCTGTGAGCGCTCGCCGAAGCGGGTTTCGACGATATCGCCCGCCTCGCCGGTGATCCCGACCGATCGCTCTAAGAGGTGTTCACTTGGGACCTTACCCAGCGTGACGACAACCACCGGCTCAACGGCGGCGATCTCGCTGTCGAGATACCCCCGGCAGTTGGCGAGTTCTTCCTTGGTCGGATCGCGGTTCTCCGGCGGTCGACACCGCACGCAGTTGGTGATCCGGACCTCCTCCCGGAGGACACCGGCCTCGCTGAGAGCATCATCGAGGACGGTCCCCGACCGGCCGACGAAGGGTTCGCCCTGCTCGTCTTCGTTCTTGCCCGGCCCCTCGCCGACAAACAGCAGGTCGGCGTCCTCGGGGCCGACCCCGTTGACGATCCGGCTCCGTGAATCGACGAGTTCGGGGCACCGCTCGCAGTCCTGCACACAGAGACCGTCGAACTGCTCCATACCGAACAGGAGGTCGGCACTGGCTTAATCCTCCGTTTTTTCCGGTGGGTCGAGCTGCTGTTGGCGACCGGCGCGGGCGGCGAGCCGCGCGACGCGCAGGGGTTCGGGCCGACCGCTCCCCTCGGGTGTGAACGCACGCAGAACTGCGGCGGCCGCGTCGGTGTCGATCCCGACAGCCCGGAAAAACACCGTGTCGTCACCGACCGGCAGGCGACTACGGGGTGGGAGCCGACGGTACACATCGAGGCGTCGGTCAAGTGCCGCGCCCGCGAACTGCTCGCGGAGCGACCCGGCGAGCCCGTCGCTGTCCTCGAAAGAGACCGCGAGGACAGGGCGATGGGTGTGGTCGGCCAGCGCGGCGAGATCGACGAGATTGAACCACGCGGGTGCGATGCCAGCAATCAGCACCCACTGCACGTCAGGGCGGGCCAGCCGGTCCCACAGCTCACAGCAGGCGGCGGTCGCATCGCTGCCGCCGATGGTACACGTCGCAAAAACGAGGTCGTCGACGACCCGGTCGGCACGGACGACTGCCCCACAGAGCTGGCTGCGGTCGGCGGCGTCCGAAGCGGCGATCCCGAGGGCGCGGCTGCCGGGTTTGGGTGGCATTCGGCGGCGCGGCCGACTACTCTTCGGGCTCCTCGGAGTCCTTCATCTCCTGGAGTCTGTCCAGCAGCTCGTCGTTCGACGCGCCGATATCGAAGTCGACCGTCCCGGAGTGGTCGTTTTCCTCCGTATCGTGACCGTCCTCGTCGTCGAAGTCGGTGTCGAAGTCCTGGTTCTCCTGTTCAGACTCATCGTAGCTTCCGAAGCCCATACGGAGTATACTACTGGAGCCGAACACAAAAATCCACGCACAGCCCGGTCCTTTTTAGTATCCCCGTCCTGTCTCCGGTATGGAACCGATCAACGTCACCGAATCCGCCGAGGTCTTCACCTGCAACGCCTACCTCATCGACGGCGAAACATCGACGCTCGTCGACGCCGGAACCATGCCCGGCGTCGAAGAGATCGTCGCCGACCACGTCGACACGCTCGATCAGGTCGTGTTGACACACCAACACGGCGACCACGTCGCCGAACTCGAGGCCGTCCTGTCGGCGTTCGACGCCGACGTCTATGCCTACGACGACCACCCCCACCGCACCCACAGCATCGACGACGGCGATTCGATCGCGATGGGCGATGAGGAATTCGAAGCGGTCTACACGCCGGGCCACGCCGCCGACCATCTCTCCTTTATCGGCGAGTCGACGCTGTTCAGTGGCGATGTCGTCGTGTATAATGACGGCGCGTTCGACGACGGGAGCTTCGGCCGCACCGACCGACCGGGACAGTCCCGCGAGCGACTGATCGAGAGCCTGAAGACGATTCTCGACCGACTGCCCGACTCGGTGACCGCGATGTACGCGGGTCACGGCGGCCCGTTCCACGCCACCGACGACGAGACGGTCAGAGACGTGATCGAGCGCGCCCTCGAACGCGCCGAGCGGCGCGAGCCGAAATACCCCGAGTAGCGGCCGCCGAACGGGGCGCGTAGCCGACGACTAACAAAACAAGGAAGTCGACAGAAGGGACTCACGGACTGTTGGCACGGATAAGAAAGGGCCGACAGATCAGGCTGCGCGTCGCTCTTTGGCCTTGGGTCGGAGTCGGTCGTAGCCGCATTTCCGACAGCTCTTGGCTCGCGGGGAGTTGCGAGCGTTACAGCGCATACAGATCTGTTTGTTGAGGGTTCGCTCGGTGGCGTTTTCGTTGCTTGGCATACGGCCCTATCGTCGGCGTCGCTGTTTAAGCGTTCCGAGACGGACGGCGCGGCTCAGGCGCTGGCTTCTTCGAGGGCAGCTTCGAGGTCCTCGCGCTGGGTGACGCCGACGAAGCGGTCGACGATGCCGTCGTCGTTTTCGATCACCAGCGTCGGCAGCGAGCGGACCTGATACTGGTTGGCGACGTCCTGCTCTTCGTCGACGTCGACCTTCGCGAACTCGACGTCCTCGTAGTCGGCTTCGAGCTCCTCCAGGATCGGGTCCTGTGTCTTACACGGGCCACACCAGTCTGCGTAGAAATCTGTGAGTCGAACCGTCATTTGTATTCCCGGTCGTGGGTTGCCGAGGTGGCCGCATAAGCGTTTCCAAGCGCGCGAACGGAAGCCGAAACGCTTAGGATGGCAAGGTGTCCTACAACGACTATGAGCTCAGGTGACTCCGGCGGGCTGATGTCCAGTGCCGGACTCGTCCGGTATTTCGACTCCGAGGATCGGAACGCGATCCGTATCAATCCGAAAACAGTCATCGCCTTCTGTTTGCTGTTCGGCCTCGGCGTCCAGATCCTCTCGCTGACGATCGCCTAACGCCGAACGCGGTCTTTTTCCCCGCCGCCCGCGGTTGTCCATCTATGATAGCTGGCGTTATCGCCGTCCAGGGCGACGTGAGCGAACACGCCGCGGCGATCCGACGGGCCGCTGCGGCCCACGACGTCGACTGCGAAGTACGGGAGATCCGAACCAGTGGCGTCGTCGGCAACTGTGACGTCCTGCTGCTGCCGGGCGGGGAGTCGACGACCATCTCCCGACTGCTCGCCGACGAAGGCATCGACGACGAGATCCGGGCCCACGTCGAGGCGGGCAAGCCGATCTTGGCCACCTGTGCGGGGCTGATCGTCGCCGCGGCGGACGCCAAAGACGACCGTGTGAAAACGCTCGATCTGCTTGATGTAAGCGTCGACCGCAACGCCTTCGGCCGACAGAAAGACAGCTTCGAGGCCCCGCTCGATATCACGGGTCTCGACGAGCCGTTCCCCGCGGTCTTCATCCGTGCGCCGCTGATCGACGCGGTCGGCGACGACGTGGAGGTGCTCGCCGACTGGGAGGGCAACCCCGTTGCGGTCCGGCAGGGACCGGTCGTCGCCTCCTCGTTTCACCCGGAACTCACTCCGGATACGCGACTCCACCAGCTGGCCGTTTTCCGTGACAACAAAGCCGTCGCGCCGCGGAAGGTCGACCAATGAGCGACGAAAAAGCAGCCGAAGCCACTGAAGCGGTATTCGACGAACTGTTCGCGACGATCAAACAACGACAGGAAGAGCTCCCAGAGGACTCCTACACGGCCTCGCTGTTCACCCACGAGAAGGGTGAAAACGAAGTCCTCGAAAAGCTGGGCGAGGAGTCGACCGAACTGATTCTGGCGGCCAAGGATGACGATCTCGATGAGCTACAGTACGAATCCGCCGATTTCGTCTACCATCTGCTCGTCCTGTTCGCAATGAAGGGGTTGGACGTCGACGATCTGCGGGCGGAACTCGAATCGCGGTTCTGACGCCACCGACTGTCGGCGTGTTCCACCCGCGTCGTCACTCATCGCCTTCAGCGTCGTCCGAACGGAACCAGTGATAGAGTTCGGCGAACAGCTCGACCACCAGCTCTACCCCCTTAAAAACTACAACGAGGAGATCGTCGACCATCACCTACTCTCTGTGAAAACAGTTCATATGTATCCGTCGGAGACTGAAACGCCGACTCGAACCATCCATACCGAACGTCGACACAAGAGGGACGCCCGAACCTGTCGCTGCCGACGGCCTTTTCAAACCAGTTGACCAAACACGGCCAATGGACGCCGTTACGCTCGGTCCCGCCGGGACCTACTCACACCGTGCCGCCAGCGCCGTTTCCGACGACGTGTCGTTCCGCGAGTCGGTGACTACCATCATCGAGGCCGTCGCCGACGGCAGCTTCGAACGCGGCGTCGTCCCCATCGAAAACAGCATCGAGGGCAGCGTCACCGAAACGCTCGATGCGCTGGCCGACCGGGAGATCGCCGTCGTTAGCGAGATCATAACGCCGATTAGACACGCCCTACTCGCCCAGTCCGACGAATTTGAAACGGTCGCCAGCCACTCCCAGGCGCTGGCCCAGTGCCGGAGCTATCTGGAAACGAACTATCCGGAGGCCAACCAGGAGGCCGTCGCCAGCACCGCCCGCGGCGTCGAACGTGCCCGCCAAGACGGGTCGATCGCCGCCATCGGCCACCCCTCGAACGCGACCAACGGCACCGACCTGGCGGTGCTCGCCGAAGACATCCAGGACCAAGACTCGAATGCGACCCGGTTTTTCCTCTTGGCACCGGCCGCCGAGCGATCTGATGCGGGCGGCAAGACCACGCTGATCGTCTATCCGAACGTCAACTATCCCGGCCTGCTGTTGGAACTCCTGGAGGCCTTCGCCGACCGCAACATCAACCTCTCGCGGGTCGAATCCCGCCCCAGCGGCAACCGTCTCGGCGACTACCTGTTCCACTTCGATATCGAGGCCGGGGTCTACGAGAGCCGTGTCCAGGAGGCGATCGACGAGATCGAGACGATCGTCGACGACGGCTGGGTCCGCAACCTCGGCTCCTACGACACGAAACACGTCCTGTACTGACGCTCCGCGGCCGCGGATGGGGTCGTTCCTGTTGGGTTGGCGTCGACAATATTCATGTCTCTCAACGCCCATATTGTAGGTATGGCTGGACGACCCAACCCGTTCCGCGAACTCGACGAACTGATCGAACGAATGAACCGCCAGTTCGGTGAGCTGAGTGGGGGCTTCGAGAGCCAAGGGATGCTCTCGGAGGTGAGCGTCGACGTCGCCGATCAGGGCGATCAGCTGGTCGTCACCGCCGACCTCCCCGGCTTCTCGGGGGACGATATCGACCTTCGGGTCGACCGCGAGAGCCTCACCATTAGCGCCGAGTACGAGTCGGAAGAGACCGAGGAAAGCGACCAGTTCCACCGCCAAGAGCGGCGGCGCGAGTCGGTGCGCCGACAGCTCCCGCTTCCCGAGGCGGTCGACGCCCCGGAGGCCTCGGCCAGCTACAACAACGGGGTGCTGACCGTCACACTCCCAAAGCTCGATCCCGAGACCTCCAGCGGCTACCAGATCGACGTCGAATAACGGCGGTTCCTTTTATTTCGCAGCCGAATGGTAGACTGCTAACACGGCTCCATCTCCCTTTAAGCCATCAGCGATCGTATATGTTGGTTGGTGAAACACACAATGAAACGCACACCCACACCGTTCGATGGATTCGACCAGTTTGTCGGCCAGCTCGGCCGCGGTTTCGAGCTGATGGCAGCCGGTGAGGGAAACAGGGGGATGGCTGTCGATGTCGCCAACAACGACGGCGAGTTCGTCCTCACGGCCGACCTTCCGGGGTTCGACCGCGAGGAGATCGACCTCACGATCGACGACGCGGTGGTGACAATCAGTGCCGAACGCCACCACGAAAGCGACGAGACGGACGCGGAGTACCTCCACCGCGAACGGCGCACGGCGTCGGTCCAGCGGCGCGTTCGACTCCCCGAAGCGGTCGACGACGAGGGCACAACTGCGGCCTACCACAACGGCGTGCTCACGGTAACCGTACCCAAGGAATCGACGGAGACAGTCGACGAGGGACGACGGATCGAGATCGAATAGATCGAGGAGCGGTTTTTTAAGGCCGTTGCCGGTAGCGGATCGTCCGCGAGCCGCGGAACATCGGGCCGGTCCCCGCCGTCTGGAATCCCGCGGCCTCGACGGCTGCCTTTTTGTCAGTTGCCTCGGTCTCGACCAACACCTCGACGTCCATGTTCTCGCTGGCGGCGAAGCGAACCGGTTCGGCCAGCAAGCGTTCGCAGGCGGCTTCAGTGCCGCCGAACTGCGTGACGTGGACCGTCTGATCGTGAGCATCGAAACTCACGAAGCCCAAAAGATCGGTATCGTCGGACTCGGTGTCGACGTTCGGATCGCGGTTTCCCTGCTGCCGTTCGGCGACGCGGACGCTCCGGTCGTGGACGAGGTTGCGGACGACATCCGCCGGTGCATCGGCCAGCGCTGCGATCGCCTCGGCGTCAGCTTCGACCGCATCCCGGACGTGCATACAGCCACGTATCGTCGCTGCCCGCATAAAATCAGGGGGCGGGAGGGCTGGCCGAGACTGAAGCCTTTATTTGGGAGCCACCGAACCGTACGGTATGAGCAAAGCTACCAAGATCGTGGCAGGGACAGTGGGCATCTCGGCGATCCTCGCGATCGGGATCATCCTCTCGTACGTCCTGGCCTAATGTTCAGCGAGCGGGAGCTGTCGCCGACGCTTGCGGCGGTCCGTGAGCGCTACGCACCCGAGGCAACTGTCCTGGATGTCGAACAGGATTTCGAGACCCTCCCCCCAGGAGTCGCCGAGGATCTCGGCCTCCTCGCGGCGTCGATCGAGCCTGCGAGCTACCCGACCGACTGGCTGCCCGAGTCCGCGCCGACGGCCCTCGAACAGTATGCGGGCCCGGCGTTTACCATCGGAATGCCGGGCGATGGAACGGTCGTCTGGACCACCCAGACCGAGCCGCCGACGATCCTCTTAAAAAAGCGGGCCGAGGGGACCCCCGAAGCGTTCCTGGAGTTCCTCGTCGCGGAGGCGTTCGTCAAGATCGATTGTGGGGTCCCCGAACAGTTCCTACCGTTTTTCGGCGCACAGTACGCCGAGTTGGCCGACGTGACGGGACTGGGTCCGGCCGACGTCTACCAGATCGCCGCCGCGCTGTTCGACGGCTGGGTCGGCCTCCAGACTCGTGAGGAATTTCAGTCCTGGAGCGACGACGACGAGTTCGAGCCGCTGTACGCGGCCTGGGTCGACGCGGGCGAGCGGCTCGAAGGCCGACTCGGCGAGCTGTCGGGGTCGGTCGCCCACGGAGAGATGACGTTCCCCGAAGCGACCGAGTACGCCTGTTCGGCGATCAAACACGGCCTCGAACTGCCGACGCCGTTCGCCGCGCTCGATACCGACGCCTACCGGGAGTACGGGGCCGACTACGCGGTTCGGTGGGCCGACAAAACGGTGTCGTCGCTGGCCGAATAGGCGGTCTATAGCTAAAAGGGGTGAGGGCTCTCAGAAATCGACGGTTACACTGCCGTCGTCGCCGAGGTCGACGACGCCATCGAACAGCGCGTGGAAGTCGTCGAGCGTTGCCTGGTCGTGGACCTCCTTCGAGAGGTGGAAAATGCCGACCGCGTCGTGTTCGTTCAGTAGCTCCAGGAGCTCCTTGGTCGCCTCGTGGACGCCCGCCTCGTCGGCGTAGTAGATCATCTCGGTCAGCGAGTCGACGCTGACCCGGACCTTGCCGTCGTGGCTCGCGAGGAACTGGCGTGTCTTCTCGACGATCCCGTCGAGGTCGTCGGGCGAGGAGACGTAGTGAACGTCGTCGGCCCCGCGTCGGGAGTAGCCGCGCTCGACAGAGAGGGTATCGAGGATCACGGCGTCGGACTCGTCTACGTCGTAGTGTTCGAGCTTCTGTTCGACCTCGCGGGCGGTGGTTCGCGTCGAGACGACGAGGAAGTGGTCGGTGTCAGTCTTCAGGAAGTCGGTGTCGATCCGGTCGGTTTCGCCGATACTGGGGTGGAGCAACAGCAGGCCGGTCCCGGCGGCGATCGTGTCGGGCGCGTTCTCGATAGCCAACGTATAGTCCATAGAGGAGTCAGCAACTGGGCGAACTTAATCATACGGCCTTTTATTTGCCGACTGTGTCTCCGATCAGTCAGAGTTGGGCGTCGGATCGGTCGTCGCCGATCTGCAAGTCACCTTTTTAGGCGTTCCACACCCACGTCGAGACGGATGTACGGACAGGACACCGCCAAAGACGTCTACCGGGACGCCTTGCCCGTCATCGTCGTCAGTCTCGTCGCCGGGCTGTTCGCCGGGACGATCCTCGGCAGCGAAACCATGCGCGAGGGGATCGAGAGCGTCCCCGGGCTTCTGTTGCTCCTGCCCGCCTTTTTGGCCACTCGCGGCGGTGTCTACGGCTCGCTCGGCGCGCGGATCTCCAGCGGCCTCCACCAGGGGATCATCGAGCCGCGGTTCGAACTCGACGAGCGGCTCGGGAACGCCATCGTCGCCTCCTTTATCAATGGAATGAGCGTCTCGGTGTTCATCGCCGTCGTCACCTTCATCGTCCTCACGCTGACCGGCCAGTCCGGGAGTCTCCTCCAGTTGGTCGGCATCATGGTCGTCGCCGGGTTTCTGAGCGCCGTCCTCATGCTGTCAGTGCTGGTGTCGGTGATCATCCTCGGCTACCGGCGCGGGCTGGACCCGGACAACATCATCGGCCCGGTCGTGACGACCCTCGGTGACGTCTTCGGCGTGCTGTTCCTGCTGGTCGGCGTCTACGTGACGGGACTGATCCTATGAGCGTCGGCGACGGAGGAACCGACGAGTGGTCGATCGGGCGGATGGTCCGAACGATGGTGCCGCTGTTGGCGGGGCTGTCGCTGCTCCAGATGGCCTCCGGCTCCGTCCTCGAAAGCTTCGAGGCGACGCTGCTGACCCAACCCTCGCTGCTCGTCTTGGTGCCGGTCCAGATCGGCACCGCGGGCAACCTTGCGTCGATCATGTGTTCACGGCTGTCGACCCAGCTCCATCTCGGGACGTTCGAACTCTCGCCGTCGAACCCGGCGATCCGGGCCAATACGGTCGCCGTCTTCGGGCTCGCGGCAACGGTCTTCGGCATCGTCGGTGTCGCCGCGTGGGCGATCGGACGAGTGCTTGGCGGATCGCTGAGTGTCGTCGAGGTGCTCACGATCTCGCTGGTCAGCGGGATGCTGTTGGCGCTGGTGGTGGTCGTGTTGAGCGTCGTCTCAGTGACCGCCTCCTACCGACTGGGCTACAATCCCGACGACACGACGATTCCGGTGGTCACCAACCTCTGTGATATCACGGGCGTCCTCATCCTGTTTGGGGTCGTCGTAGCCGTCCTCTAACCGCCCGTAGTCGTCGTCTACTACCGATTTACGGCCGACCGTGCCCGACCGCACATAGCCCCGCAAACACTTGGCGGTTCGAGCCTGTACTACAGGTATGACAGCGTCAGCACCACAGTTAGAGCTGTACAATCTACAGGGCTGTCCGTACTGCAAAAAGGTTCGGCGGGCGCTCGACGACCTCGGGGTGGCCTACGAAACCCATACCGTCCCACCAGCGCGGAGCGACCGCACCGAGGTCTACGCGGCCAGCGGCCAGTACGGGGTGCCGGTGTTGGTCGACCACGCCAACGACATCGAGGGAATGGCCGAGAGCGACGACATCGTCGACTACCTCTATGCGGAGTACGGCGACGGCGAAACGCCACCGCCGTCGGGTATCGTCGACCGGCTGCTGTCCCGGTTCTTCTAGCGGTAGCCACCGACTACTTATAAGACGCTGTCGGCGGTGGCCGCGCCGACGACGCTGAACACCGAGCCGACGCTGATGGCTTTAAACGTGGTTTCGACGAGCACGAGCGTCGATAGTTCATCGCCGAGGAACGTTGCGGGAGCATCGAACACCAGCGCCAGAATGGCGACCGAGCCGAAGGAGACGACCATCAGCGAAATGAACCGGATCGGGATGCCGACGACCTGCTGTTCGCTGTCGGGATCGCGCTTGGTATCGGCCTGATACAGTGCCGCATAGCCGATCAGGCCGACGATCGTGACGGTGAGCACACCCTGTAGATCGCTCATACTCCCCGCCAGTGTCCAAACCTCCTCGGTAACCACGAACGGGCCAGCCAGCAGGAAGCCGCCGACGATCTGCTGGGCGGAGTCGGCGACTCTGAATGTCGGCCGCCGGAGTCTCAGCCGCGGTCGTGGCTGCATACTCGCCCCGAAGTCACCGGATACGTATAAACTATGAGGACAGTAGGGGTCGGCCGGGAGAGCAACCGATTTAGTGACTCGTCGACCACTCCGGGTATGAACATCGAGGAGGTCGACCGATGAGCGTCCGCGAGGAGTTCGACAGTTGGGCCGCAAGCGGCCGGGACAAGGGGATGGAGGACCGCCACTGGCACACCGCCAAACACGCGCTGGCTCGGATGCCGGTCGAAGCGGGCGAGACCGTCCTGGATCTCGGCTGTGGCAGCGGCTACGCCCTGCGGGCGCTCCGGGAGACCGCGGATATCGGCCACGGCGTGGGCCTCGACGGCTCCCCGGAGATGGCCCACAATGCCGCAGGCTACACCGACGACGAGGCGGTCGACTTCCTCGTCGGCGATTTCGATTCGCTGCCGTTCGCCGCCGACAGCGTCGATCACGTGTTCTCGATGGAGGCCTTTTATTATGCACCCGATCCCGCCCACACGCTCGAAGAGCTAACCCGGATTCTCCGGCCCGGTGGCACGTTCTACTGTGCGGTCAACTACTACGAGGAAAACGAAGCCTCCCACGCATGGCAGGAGAACATCTCGATCGAGATGACCCGCTGGGACCGCACCCAGTACCGCGAGGCGTTCCAGGAGGCGGGGTTCCACGTCGCCGAACAGGAGACGATCCCCGACCAAGAAATCGAGATCCCGCCCGCGGATGCGTTCCCGACCGACGACTGGGAGAGCCGGGAGGCGATGATCGACCGGTATCGGACGTGGGGGACGCTGCTGACGGTTGGCGTCGTTCCCTGAGCTGCGATTAGTGTCGTGCGGCCGGTAATCGTTGCTGGCTCGTCGTCGACAGCAGTTCGTCGAACACCCGTTTTTCGGCCTTGCGAAGGTGCTGGTGGAACGTCGCGGGAGCGACCCCCAGCGTGTCGGCGATCTCCGTCGCGGAATGGCCACGGGGCCACTCGAAGTAGCCCGCGTGGTAGGCCGTCTCAAGGGCGGCCGACTGGCGGTCGGTGAGCGTCTCGCCCAGATGCCGCTGGATGCGTCTGAAGCCGTCGTGCTGGGTAGTGATCTGCTGGCGGCGGAGCATCTCGACGTTGGGGTAGGCTGCCCGGACGAGATCGGCGACCTGTCCCACGTCGGCGGTCGGTGCGAGGTGGATCGTCATCCGGTAGTCGCCGTCCTCGATGACGGCACCCTCGACGTAGCCGCCGTAGCTGGCGATCTCCGAGAGGATCGGCGGATCGCTGAGTCGGAGCTCGAAGCTCGCGGGGTCGTCGTCGGTATCGAAGTCGACCGCCTGCCAGTGGGGGAGGACCGCGACCAGTTGCGTGAGGCTGTCGACTGCGGCGTCGGTGGCGGTGCCGTAGACGAGGAACTCGTCGTCACCGATCGGGACGACGGTGTCGAACGTCGTCGTCCCCTCGATATCGGCGGTCACGTCGAAGGTGGCGGCCACGTCTCGGATGCGGAATTCGAGTTCGGTCAGTTCGGTGCTCAGCAACGCCCGCTTCCGTTCGGCGGCGGCGATAGCGTGGCCGACCACCTCGCCGAGCTGGTCGATGACCGCCCGTTCCTGCCGCTCGAAGGCGTTCGAGCGGTCGGCATAGATGTTCACCGCGCCGTACATAGTTCCCTCGTGGGCGATCGGGATGGCAGCCGACGAGCGGAAGCCGTAGCTCTCGACGGGGTCCCGCCACGGATCGTGACCGGCGTTGGTCGGAATGTCGTTTACCACCTGCGTCTCGCCCGTCTGGAGGGCTCGCGCCGTCGGGCCGCCGCTCAACGGATCCTCGGAGTCGACCGAGACCGTGATCTCGTCGGTGTACCCACTCACCCCGGCTTCGGTTCGGATCTCGACGGTGTTGGAAGCGCGGTCGACCGCGCCGATCCACGCGAGTTGGTAGGAGTCAGTCGCCGCAAGCCGCTCGCAGACGGCCGCTTCGATCTCCGCGCGGGTCGACTGATCGATCACTGCGTTGGTGATCTCCCGAATGACGCCGTTGAGATCGTTCAGGGCGCCGACGCGCTCGCGTTGGGCGACCAACTGCTGGTCGGAGGCGTGGCGGTTGATCGCCGTCGCCAGAATGTTGGCGACCGACTGGACGAAGTTGGCGTCGTGGTCGGAGAACTCCCGCGGTGCCGTGTCGTGGGCACCGAGGATTCCCCACGGGCTATCGAGGGGACCGATGATCGTACTGATTCCGCTTCGCACGTCGTGGTCCGTCAGGAGGTCGGGTCCGCTGAACCGCGGCTCGGTCGTGAAGTCGTTCACGACGACGGCGGATTCGGTCTGCAGCGTGTGGGAGGCCTGTGACTCGTTTTCGACCGCCGACACCGTCGCCGAGCCGACGATCCCCTCCTCCCAGCCGACCCCCTGCCGTAACAGGAGCTCGTCGGCCTCGGTATCGAGATCCAGGACTTTGCAGTAGTCGGTGTCCAGCGTCTCGGCGACGGCGGCCGCGGCCTCGGCCATCAGCGCATCGAGGTCGACGCCCTCCAGCCCACGGGTGCCGAGTTCGGTCACCACCTCCTGCTGGCGAACTCGGTCGCGGAGGGCGCGTTCATCTCGGTTCCGATCGGAAATGTCGCGGCTGATCGCCACAAAGCGATCGGTACTCGATCCAGCGAGCCGGATGAGGTTGACCTCGACAGGGAACGTCGAGCCGTCGGCCCGCCGGTATCGAGCCTCGAAGCTCCGGGGGTCGTCGACCGACAGCCCCGATAACAGGGTCTCGACCCCGTCTTCGTCGATCGACTCGTCGTACTCCCAGATCCCCGCGCCGAGAAGCGCCGCTTCGCTGTAGCCGAGTTCCATACACAGGCGGCGGTTCACCGACACCAACCGCCCGTCGGCGTCGAGAACGTCGATCATGTCCGGCGAGTGTTCGATCAGTGACTCGAACCGCTCGGTTGGCGAGTCGGGAGTAGCAGTGTCGTCCCGTTCCTCGTGGTCGACCGGCGACGGCTGCCACCAGATGCGGCCGCTCGCACCGACCGATTTGGTGTCGAGACGGTCGGCCTCGACGAGCCGTTCGAGCCGTTCGTAGGCGCTCCGCCGACCGATCGGTAACTGGGCGGCGACCTCGGTGGTCGTCAGCGGCGTACCGGCGCGATCGAACAGCGAGAGGGTCTCTCGGAGCGCCGTGGTGAGCGATCCAGCGGGCATGAACCGCCGTACTGCCGTCTCGTATATCAACCCTCCGGCGGCGGAAGCAAAGCTAGTCGTAACTGGGAGTATCCGTCGACTGTCGGTACGTATGTGGTGTCGACCGCCGGTAAAGGGGGGATGCACGGAACCGGACGGTTCGGAATGGTGGGGGACGGTTCCGTCGTGAGCCCGGATGAGGGCGCGGATCCCTGTCAGGAGGATCCGGGGGACCGGTTGTGAGGGGCGGGGAAGGCAAGCGGGATGTGTCACCACCGGGTGGGGGCCGCGGTGGAGGGGCATCGGTGGTGGTCTGCCCGCATTTCAGAGTGGGAGGCCTGTATGGAAAAGCTCTGAACCTACGTACGTTGGTACCAGCGATCGTCGGTACCGAAACGACCGAAAACGGCCAGTGAGCCGATAGCGAGTCCAACCCACCTCCTGACGGTTACAGTTCGTCGACTGAGTCGGAATCACTTTTTAAATCCTCGATCGTCGACAATCCCTCAATGGCTGGACCGTCGAAGACCTCGCCGTCGGCGTGAAACCGCGAGCCGTGACAGGGGCAGTCCCACGACCGTTCGGCGGGGTTGAAGTCGATGACACAACCCATGTGCGGACAGATCGCCGACCGGGTGTGTAGCTCCCCGTCGGAGTCACGGTAGGCGGCGATCGGTTTCCCCTCGCGGCCGTAGATGGCCGCTTCGTCCGTCCGGAGCTCGCTCGGCTCCGAACGGACGCTTTTCATCCAGCCGCGTATAAACTGGCCGCCCTCGTTGGCCGTCTCGGTGAGGAGTTTCCCGGCGGACTCCTGGACCGTCACGCGCCGCGGATCGAAGGCCCGCTGCCACGGCGTTTCGCGGCCGCGGACCATATCGGCCAACTGGAGTCCGGCGGCCACGCCGTTGGACATCCCCCAGCCGCCGAACCCCGTTGCGATATAGAGGTCGTCGGTCAGCGGTCCACCGTGGCCGACGTAGGGAATCCCGTCGACCGAGACGTAGTCCTGTGTCGACCACCGGTAGACGATCTCCTCGATCTCGAAGTGATCCCGCGCCTCGCGTTCGAGGGTTCGGTAGTGGTCGGCGGTGTCGCCACCCTGTCCTGTTTTGTGGTTCTGGCCGCCGATCAGCGTCAGTTCCTCGCCGTCGACCGTGGCGCTCCGCACCGAAAAGTAGGGATCGTCGACGCGGTAGTACATCCCCTCGGGCGGCTCGCCCCCGTCAGCCAGCCGAACCGCCAGCACGTAGGACTGCTTGGGATACAGCCGCGCGAAGAGGCCGAGGCGGTCCCGGATCGGGAAATGCGTCGCCAGGATCACCTGCTCGGCGTCGACCGTGACAGCCGCCTCCGTCTCGCCAGCCCTGTCGTCGACCGTCGCCTCGCCGTCGGCTGTCGTCTCGCTGTCGTCGACGCTCGTCTCGACGCGGTAGGGGTCGCTGCCGGAGAGTCCCGTGACGGCCGTGTTCTCATATATCTGGCCACCAGCCGACTCGATTTTATCACCCAGTTCCAGCAGGTAGGCCCGCGGATCGTACTGAGCCTGCTCGTCGAACCGAACCCCGGCCGTCGCGGTCGGCGAAAACGGAATCTCGTCGTCGGCTGTGGCGGAGATCCCGGCCTCCCACGCGGCCTTGCGTTCGTCGCGGAGTGTCGACCGCCGTCCAGCCTGCTCAGTATACATGATCGCCGGGCGGCGCTCGAAGCCACAGTCGACGTCCCACTGGTCGATACGACCGGCGACGTGTTCGATGGCGGCCCGATTGGCGGCGGCGTACTGGCGGGCGGTCTCGGGGCCGTGTTTCGACCGGAGGGTGTCGTACTTGAGGCCGTGTTGGGTGGTGAGCTTCGCCGTCGAGTGACCCGTGACGCCGGTGACGATCCGGTCGCGTTCGAGCACGGCGACCGACAGGCCAGCATCGGCGAGCTGTTTGGCCGCGGTCAGCCCGACAATACCGCCACCGCAGACCGCCACGTCGACGCTGAGCGGGTCGGTGAGGGAGTCGTATTCGGTCTCCGGGTTCGTTGCGAGCCAGATCGAGGCTGGCTCTCCTGGAAGAGACGATTCGTCCGGCTGGTCGGTGGGAGGAGTCTCGTCGGCCATGGGTGATCCACGCCCGTCCCGTCGACACCGCACTGTCGGCCCACATCTCGGCACACGACTGCGGGGACGATGCGCACCAAAGTTCGGCAGCGGCGGGAATAACTCTCCCGTCCAGTATCGGTGAGCATCATCGTGGGTGATCTGACAGCACAACCCATCGGATGGCGAACTGTTTTGTGGGCCGATTGCCCTGAGTCTGTATGAGCCGTCGACTCTACGTGCTCGGTGGCGTGTTGGCCGCCATCGCCACGCTCGCGGCCGTCATTCTGTTCGATGTGTTGGGAACGGTGTTCGTCGCACTCTCGGTCGCCTATCTGTTGGTCCCGCTCCGGCGGCGGCTGCGCGGGTACGGGTTCTCGCGGCTCACGTCGACCCTCACGGTGACTGCAACCGCCGTGGGCGGCGTTGTCGCGCTGTTCGGGCCGCTGGTCTACCTCCTGATCATCAGGTTTTCCGAGGTGAGCGCGGTTATCCGCGGGCTGCCCGAATCGATTCCGCTGCGTCTTGGGGGGTTCACCTACGAGTTGGTCGTCTCGGATGTTATCACGCTCGTCAGCCGGGAGGTGACCGCGCTTGCGGGGGCGATCGCCTCGTCGCTGCCCGTCCTGTTGATCAAGCTCACGCTGTTCGTGCTGTTGGTGTTCTCGCTGCTCCACAACCAGCAGGACATCCGCTCGGGCGTCCTCACGGTGGTGCCGCCGAACTACCGGGATATCGGCGAGGCGCTCCACACGCGGGCGCGTGAGACGCTGTTCGCGCTGTACGTCTTGCAGGCGGCGACCGCGATCGGGACGTTCCTGATCGCGCTGCCGGTCTTCGTCCTGTTCGGCTACGACTCGCCGATCGTCCTGGCGACGGTCGCCGGTATCCTCCAGTTCGTGCCGATCGCCGGGCCGAGTCTGTTGATCGTCGTGCTCGTCGGCGGGCGTCTCGTCGCCGGGGACGTCGCCGGTGCACTGGCAGTTGCGCTGGTCGGCGGGGGGCTCATCGCGTGGCTTCCGGATCTGTTGATTCGACCGCGAATCGCCAGCCGAACCGCCGACATCTCCGGTAGCCTCTACTTCATCGGCTTCGTCGGCGGCCTGCTGAGTCTCGGCGCGATCGGTATTATCGTCGGCCCGCTGGTGGTCGCGCTGCTGGTCGAAGCCGCCGGGCTCGTCTCCCAGGAGTTCGAAACGAGCGTCGACACGCCGCCCGAGTCGACATCCCATCACCCAAGCGAGTCGGCTGAAGCGGTTGAGCCGCCCGAGTCGACCGACTCCACAGTCGACGACTGAGGGAGGGTAGTCCGAAGTGGACCGCTACGACACCCTGCCGTCCAGTCGGTTCTCGTGGTGCTTTTTAAACAAGGACAGCAGGATGCCGACGACGAGGACGAACAGTCCGAGCGGGACCCAGAGCCACGCTGCGCTCAGCAGCGCCAGCAGTACCGGAATCGCGACGAGCAGCACACCGATCCGGACGAGTGTTTCGGGCACCATATCGGGAATACTGTTCCAACCGACAAAACAGTTCATGAGTTGTCACTCCCGTGGCTCCAGGAGAGTCGATTAGGCCAAAACGGCCTCGGCGATCGCTGGCGTCACGAACGCCTCGATGAACGACGCGACGACGAGGACAACCGCCAGGCCGAGCAGCACGCGGTAGGCGAGCCGGAGCGCCTCGGCGAGCTCGGCCGAGGTCCGGGTGCCGCGGAACATCCCGGCGACGATCCCGGCGAGATGGAACCCGAACCCGCCAGCGATGACGATCGCCGGGAGTTCGATCACGCCGTGGGGAGCAACGAGTGCGAGCACGACCAGCGGGTCTGCGATGCCGGAGATCGCCCCGACGAGGACGCCGTTGAGCAACATGTCGACGGCGGTCGGCACGCCGAGGGCGACCCCGCCGAAGATGGCGGTCGCCGAAACGAGCCAGTTGTTGGCGGCGATGGTGACAAACACAGCCACCGGGAACGTCCCGAAGACCTCACCCGGCTCGCTGCCTGCCGGGAGGTCGACCGCGTACTCGGCGGTGAGCTGCCAGCCGCCGATCGCCGCCGCAACGAACAGGATCGCGGCCCCGAGGATCGGCACCGGGTGGTGGCGCGTGAAGCCGCCGAGGGCGACCAGTCCCTCCCGGAACGCCCCGATGAACCGATGGCGGTAGGCTGGCTGATCGTCGTCTTCGCGGTCGGCCTCGGCGGGACGGTCGGCTTTGTCGACTGGTGGCTCGCCATCGACCGTCCGATCGGTGTCCACCGACTGCTCGTCCGCATCCGCCGACTGTGGAGCGTCGACAGTCGCCTGCTCGTCGGCCGACGGCTGCGGCTCGTCGCCGGGTTGCTCGTCCGACGGAGGTCGTTCACCGCCGTCGGTCATCTCTGTTCGGCTGCCGGTCGTCGGTGTCCCGGCCGACGGTGAAGCGTGATCGTCGAGACGCGCCGAAAGGGGCCGGTCGGCGTACAGTGCCGTTTTGAATGCATCCAGGAAGGGGAACGCGACGAGGGGGCCAACAATCCCCGAGAGCCGTGAGACGCCGAGGAAATTGAAGATCATGAAGAGGACGCCGAGCCCGCCGAAGACGACGAGGGCGGCGACGACGTAGGCGAGGAAGGCGATGGGATTACCGAACGGGAAGCCGATGCTCCGCCGGATCGCAGTTCCGAGACTTGTCCCATCGACGACGATCGACTGGCCTGCGAACGCAAGCAACAACAGCCCGACGATGACGACGCCCGACGACAGCAGGAAGCCGACGAGTGTGGCCGCCACTCCGGCGGCGGTCGAGAGGATAAAGAGACTGGCTCCGAGGACGATCGGAACAGCCCCGACGAACAGTACACCGATCTTGACCAGCGTGATGCCGACGAAGGCTTTCCAGTCGCGGCCGACGCCGACGACGGCGTCCTCGACCCCGTCGCCGCCGTAGAGACAGCCGTAGATGCCGTTGATCGCCGCGGCGTTGCCGATGCCGTTGGCGACCACGCTGACGACCACCGACGCCAGTATCGCCCCGAGACCCAAGACGAGTATCTCCGGGGAAAAGACGTCGAGAACCGCCTCTTCGAGCCCCGGCGGGATCGAGTCGGCGGCTGTTTCGGGCGACGATTCATCGAGGGCCTCGGGATCGATGCGCTGGAGTTCCGTCACTAGTGCATCGAGCCGTCCGTCAGCCGCGAGGATGCCGACAATGGCAGCCAATCCAAGCACGACCGGCACCCGTGTCGTCGCGGTGATGCCAGCGACGAGCAGGTAGACGGGCAGCACGCTCGCCGGGCGGTCGAGCAGGACACGAACACCGGATCGGAGGGCAGTTCCTATGTTCACGGTCGACCGGTCGTGTTGCTGGGTAGTAATTTCACGGGGTTCGGTTCGCGCCCAGCAACTCACCGCGGCCGTAAAGTATGGCGGTCCCTAACGCCCGCCAATGAGCGACACGCAGTCCGGACCCCTCCAGCCGGATCGACCGGGCGACGCCCAGCCGTTCGCGGTCGACGCGCCCTTCGACCCGGCGGGCGATCAGCCCGAGGCGATCGAGCAGTTAGTCGCGGGCTACGAGGAGGGGATGGACGAACAGACGTTGCTCGGTGTCACCGGCTCCGGGAAGACGAACACGGTCTCGTGGGTCGTCGAGGAACTCGATTCGCCGACGCTGGTGTTGGCCCACAACAAGACGCTGGCGGCCCAGCTCTACGAGGAGTTCCGCAATCTGTTTCCCAATAATGCGGTCGAGTATTTCGTCTCGTACTACGACTACTACCAACCGGAGGCCTACGTCGAGCAGACCGACACCTACATCGACAAGGATATGTCGATCAACGAAGAGATCGAGCGGCTCCGCCACTCCGCGACACGCTCGCTGCTGACGCGGGACGACGTGATCGTCGTCGCCTCGGTGTCGGCGATCTACGGGCTGGGCGATCCGGGCGTCTACCGGGATATGGCGCTGGAACTGAGCGTCGATCAACAGATCGACCGCGACGAACTGCTGGCCCGACTCGTGGACCTCAACTACGAGCGCAACGACGTCGACTTCTCGCAGGGCACCTTCCGCGTCCGCGGTGACACCGTCGAGATCTTCCCGATGTACGGCCGCTACGCCGTCCGCGTGGAGTTCTGGGGCGACGAGATCGACCGCCTCCTGAAGGTCGACACGCTCGCAGGCGAGGTCAAATCGACCGAGCCAGCTGTCCTCATTCACCCCGCCGAACACTACTCGATCCCAGACAACACCCTCGACGAAGCCATCGCGGAGATCAAGGGGCTGATGGAGGAACGAATCGGCTACTTCGAGCGCCAGGGTGATCTCGTGGCCGCCCAGCGGATCGAGGAGCGGACGACCTTCGACATCGAAATGCTCCAGGAGACCGGCCACTGCTCGGGCATCGAGAACTATTCCGTCCACCTCTCGGACCGCGAGTCGGGCGAGGCTCCCTACACCCTCTTGGACTACTTCCCCGAGGACTTCCTCTGTGTCGTCGACGAATCGCACGTCACCCTCCCGCAGATCAAAGGCCAGTTCGCGGGCGACAAATCCAGGAAGGACTCGCTGGTCGAAAACGGGTTCCGCCTGCCGACGGCCTACGACAACCGCCCGCTGACCTTCGAGGAGTTCGAGGAGAAAACCGAGCGACTCCTCTATGTGAGCGCCACGCCGGGCGACTACGAGCTGGATAACTCCGCACAGGTGGTCGAACAGATCGTCCGGCCGACCCACCTCGTCGACCCGAAGGTCGAGACCGTTCCGGCGACTGGGCAGGTCGAGGACCTCCTGGATCGAATACACGAACGCATCGAGCGCGACGAGCGGACGCTGGTCACAACGCTCACAAAACGGATGGCCGAAGACCTCACCGAGTACTTCGACGAGGCCGGGATCGACGTCGCCTATATGCACGACGAGACCGATACCCTCGAACGACACGAACTGATTCGGAGCCTGCGGCTCGGCGAAATCGATGTGCTGGTCGGGATCAACCTCCTGCGTGAAGGGTTGGACATTCCGGAAGTCTCGCTCGTTGCGATCCTGGATGCCGACCAGCAGGGATTCTTGCGCTCCGAAACCACGCTGGTCCAGACGATGGGCCGGGCGGCCCGGAACGTCAACGGCGAGGTAATCCTGTATGCCGACGAGACGACCGACGCGATGGCCGCCGCGATTGACGAGACCCAGCGCCGACGGCGGATTCAACAGGAGTTCAACGCCGAGCACGGCAACGAGCCGACGACGATCGAGAAGGCGGTCAGCGAGACGAACCTGCCGGGATCGAAAACCGACACCAGTGGGCTGTCGTCCGACGCCCCGTCGACCGACGACGAGGCCAGAGAACAGATCGAACGCCTTGAAGACCGGATGCAGGAAGCGGCGAACAATCTGGAGTTCGAGTTGGCTGCCGACATCCGCGACCGGATCAGGGAACTCCGGGACTCCTTCGACCTTGACGGCGAGGACCTTGGCGTCGAACCCGAGGCCGAACCGGAGTTCTGATACTGTTTATTGGAGACGGTTTCCGCTTCGACCGCCGCCCGGTGGGGGTCGAGCGGTAACTTCCTCCAATAATCCGTATGAGCCGACCCCAGCGACTGATAACAGCGGAAACGTCTTTGTCGGAGGGCTCCGTCGGTATAGCTATGACCACTGCTGACGCACCGACGAGCTCGGAGCCAGCGACCGATCCCTCCGAGGTCGACGACTGGCTCGACCTGATCGACTACCTGACGAGCGAAGCCGCCGAGCGGAATCAGGCCCTCGAATGCGAACTCGACGAGGTGAGCGTCGACGTGCCGATGCGGATGTCGCCGGACGCACGCACCGCCAACTGGCGGTTCGACGGCGGCGTCACGATGAGCGTCGGCGAGGTCCGAGTCCCACTGCGGGACTGGATGCAGTACTGGGAACGAAGCTCCGATTAAAAGAGCGTTACTCGGTTTCGGCCGGTTCGAACTCCGCTGCTACCTCGTTGTCGTCCATCCCCACTTCGTCGAGGTTGTCGACGTCCAGATTCGTCAGTAGCTCCTCGATGTTGTCGAGCCCGAGCATCTCCCGTGTCTCCTCGTCGAACTCGCGGCTTTCGAGTTCCTGGCCCTCGGTCTGCACGTCGCTGCCGGTGAGATGGCTGCCGTAGCGACCCACCAGCGAGGTGAGTTCCTGCGGCAGGATGAACGTCGAGGACTCTCCTTGGCCGATGCGTTCGAGGCTCTCCATCCCGCGTTCGATGATCGCGCGTTCGCCCATCGACTCGGCGGATTTCGCCCGGAGCACCGTCGAGATCGCATCACCCTGGGATTCGAGGATCTGGCTCTGTTTCGACCCCTGGGCGCGGATGATGTTGGCCTGTTTGTCTCCCTCTGCTTTCTCGACCGCAGAGCGGCGTTCTCCTTGGGCCTCCAGGATCATCGCCCGGCGGCGGCGCTCGGCGGAGGTCTGGTCCTCCATGGCGCTTTTGACCTCCGGCGAGGGGCTGACCTCCCGGACCTCGACGGCCTCAACGCGAATCCCCCACTCGTCGGTCGGTTCGTCCAACTCCCGGCGAATGCGGTTGTTGATCTGGTCCCGGCGCGAAAGGGTGTCGTCGAGTTCCAGATCGCCGATTACGGCCCGGAGCGTCGTCTGGGCGAGATTTGAGATGGCGTTCTCGTAGTCGTCGACCTCCAGGAAGGCCTTTTTGGCGTCCATCACGCGGTAGTAGACGACGGCGTCGGCCCGCACCGGCGAGTTGTCCTGGGTGATCGCCTCCTGGGGGTCGACATCGATCATCCGGGTGCGCATATCGAACCGGTAGGTCCGCGAGACGAACGGCGGGACCAGCCGCAGCCCCGGTTCGAGCAATTTTCGGTACTCGCCGAAGACGGTGAGCGCGCGCTTCTCGTAGGCCTCGACGATCTCGACGGCGCTGGCGACGGTGACACCGGCGACGACGAGTGCCAACAGCCCGACGGCGAAGACCGGGGGGAGACCCGCAAACAGCAACACCCCGATGAGTCCGGCGGCGAAGACGGCGAGGGTCGTCCAGACGATATCCGGAATCCGGTCCGGAACCCCACCGCCCATACTGGGTACCGTGGTCATGGTTGTTGTTCGGTCCGGCTACACTTACGACTATCCCTCGATTGGGTCCGAGGGGCATCCGCGTGTTTTTGCGTTCCCGTCTCCCACCGACTACTGTGTTCAGTCTGAACGTCCCGGTCCCGGGGCAGGTGGCGCGACTCGCGGGTGATCTCCATCCACAACTAGTGGGTTTCGACCAGCAGCGAGAGCAGCATACTCTCGTCGTCAAGCGGTTCGACGAGTCGGCACTCCGGGCCAGCCAGCCCGAGGTGCAGTTGGCGACCCTCCAGCAGCAACTCCCACAGGAGCTGACCGGAACCCCGGCATTCGGGGCTGCAGTCCGAGAGCTCGACTTCTTCCCAGAGCCGGCCCGCGGTGACGGACCGGTCGTCTATCTGGCGGTCGACAGCCCCGGCCTCCAGGAGCTTCATGCGGAGTTAGTCGACGCCTACGGCGCGGTCGATGGACTGGAAGGCGACGACTACGTACCGCACGTTACGCTGGCACGTGGGGGGTCGGTGGCCGATGCCGAGCGAGTGGCCGAAATGGGTGTTGAGTCGGTGTCCTGGACCGCCTCTGAGCTGACGATCTGGGACTCGCGGTACCGAGAGCCGGTGTCCCGCTATTCGCTGCCAGCCTGACCGGTAGGCGACCGACACGTCCCCCGTTTAAACAGTATACGTTCGGTGGTGTTGGGATTCGACACCTACGAGGGAGGCTACACTCCTCTGGCTCAGATTTCGTCGTCGGGATCGTGTTCCGAGGCCATCTTCTGGGCTTCGGTCGCGAACTGCTCGCGGTCGGTTTCGTCGACCGCGCTGAGTTCCTCCTCGTCGGCCTCAATGGCGGCAGTGATCGGCCGACTGCGCCGCCGGAGCAACGTCATCGACAGCTCCTTGCGGAGCTGTTGGGTGCCGTCGACGGTCGCATAGGTAAACGAAATCAGGTTCCGGTCGTCGTAACTCCGCTCGACAAGCCACAGGCGTGTCATGGGCTGGCTTGTGTGCCCATTCGGTTGTGACTATCGGTCACGACGGCGAACAGGCCACCGAAAAGGGTGCCTCCAGTCTGCCCGTTGTGGCCTGTCTGTCGTGAGTCCCTAGACACTACAGCTACTGTTCGCGGTCACGGCAGTCGAAACGGCCGGTAAATCGCACTGGCCAGGATGGCGAACGCTCCCTCGGCATCCGACCATCAGGGTAGAACATCTCGCGGGCGTCCTCGTGGTCGATCGCCGATTCGTGTACTCCCCCCTCGGCGATCGGCCGAACTGCCACACGGACATCCGACCCATACAAATACGAGACAGTGTTGACCGTTTTAATCTATCCCGCCGAAAATCAGTTCTGATAACACGTTACCGCAAGAGGGGCAAGCTACTTCTCCCTCACAGCGAAATAGCTGGGTACCCACGTTGCACAACAGTATCCCCGGTCACGCCTAACTCATGTCCCCCAGAGGAGCCCTCCCCATTCTGGTCGGACTGTGTGTCTGTCTGCTGACTGTCAGTAGCATCGCTGCGGTCACCACCGCACAGCAGCCCGAGTTGGTGGTCGAACAGCACGGCTCGGGGATCGCCCTCGAAGACGAGTCGACGACCTATCTCTGGCAGTACAGTACCTACTCGATGAGCGTCACGTTTTCGGCGACGAGCGACGAGATCCATACAGTCTGTCTCTCACAGTACGACGAGGATTCGGTCGAACAGCCGTTGGTCTGTCAGTGGACCGCCGTCGACACCGAGGGCTCGACGACGGTCACGCTGACCCAATCGGAGTGGCCGGAGGATATCTCCGGCGAAGAGACGCTGGCAATCGAGATCTACACCGGCCGCAACACCAACGGCGAGCCGATCGAACAGGTCCTCCAGCCGGTTTACATCATCGAGAAGGACGGCGACCTCGACGGGAACGGGCTGACGAACGAACGCGAGATCGAACTCGGTACCCATCCCGCAGACGCCGACTCCGACGGCGACGGGCTCACCGACGGAATCGAGGTGATGCTCGGCACCGACCCGCGGGATAGCGCCACACCATACCGGATCGGCGTCGTCACTGTCGGCTCGCTGACAGCGGGTGCCTTCGGCTTGCTGCTCGTGGCGGGGCGGCTCATGATGGGCCTGCAGGCCCTCGGCGTCTCGACCGGTCGGGACGGCGACGAGGAGCCAGTCAGCGAGCGGGCCGAAACGCCGACCTTCGAGGCACCGATCCGCGACGAAGAGCGGATTCGGCGGCTGCTGTCGGCCCACGAGGGACGGCTCAAACAGTCACAGATCGTCGAAGCAACCGACTGGTCGAAGTCGAAAGTGAGTCGGCTGCTGTCGTCGATGGAAGACGACGGGGAGATCACCCGGGTCCGACTGGGCCGGGAGAACCTCGTCTGTCTCCGCGGCCACGAGCCCGCGGATGTCACCCCCTCCTGGAAGGACACGGACGAGAGTGGCTCACCCGACGGCGGCACGTCACCTTGAAACTCGCCGCGTGCCTAGGGTCGCCGAATGCAGCTCTCGACACTCCGTGATCGCGCCCGGTCGGCTCCTCGCGAGCCGGGCGTCTACCAGTTTTTCGACGGCGAGACCGTCCTCTACGTCGGGAAGGCCGTCGACATTCGCTCGCGGGTGGGCTCGTATGCCGACCCCCGAAGCGACCGTATCCGGCGGATGGTCCGGGCGGCCGACGGGCTGGAGTTCGCCGTCACCGACACCGAGACACAGGCGCTGTTGCTCGAAGCCAACCTCATCAAACGGCACCAACCGCGGTACAACGTCCGGCTGAAGGACGACAAATCCTACCCCCTCGTCCAGCTGACCGACCACCCGATCCCACGGATCGAGATTACGCGAGACCCCAACGACGCCGCCACCGTTTTCGGCCCGTTTACTGATAAGGGCCGGGTCGAGACGGTCGTGAAGGCGATCCGGGAGGTCTACGGGCTGCGTGGCTGTTCGGATCACAAGTACAGCGGCCGCGATCGGCCCTGTTTGGACTACGAGATGGGACTCTGCACCGCCCCCTGTACCGGCGAGATCGATCCCGAGAGCTACCGGGAGGACGTGGCGGCCGCAGTCCGGTTTTTCGAGGGCGAAACCGGGGTGCTTGCGGACCCACTCCGCCGGGAGATGGAGTCGGCCGCCCAACAGCAGGCCTTCGAGCGAGCCGCAAATCTCCGGGACCGCCTTGAGATCGTCGAGGCGTTCCACGGCGGCGGGGAGTCGGCGGTCTCGGGCCAGTCCCGGGAGCGCAGCGTCGACGTCCTCGGCGTCGCCATCGAGGGCGAACAGGCGACCGTCGCCCGGCTCCACAGCGAAGACGGCCAGCTGGTCGACCGCTCGCGGCACACGCTCGATGCGCCGGACGACGAGGAGCGCGTCCCGGCACTGCTATCGGCGTTTATCCCACAGTATTACGCCGAACGCGAGTTTCCCGACACCCTGCTGCTCTCCGAACGACCGACCGATTCGGAGGTCAGAGAGTGGCTGGACGCCGAGGGCATCGACGTCCGCGTGCCGGGGGCCGGTCGGGAGGCCAAGCTGGTCGATCTCGCACTGAAAAACGCCCGGCAGGGACCGGTTCGCGGCGACCCTCTTGGGCGGCTGGGTGACGAACTCGCGATCGGTCGGCCGGAACGGATCGAGGGGTTCGACGTGAGCCACTCCCAGGGCCGGGACGTGGTCGGCAGCAACGTCTGTTTCGTCGGCGGCAGCGCCGAAACGGGCGACTACCGCCGCAAGAAACTCACCGACCGCAACGACGACTACGCCAATATGTACGAGCTGGTCGAGTGGCGTGCTACTCGGGCCGTCGAGGGCCGGGACGACCGGCCCGACCCCGACCTCCTGCTCGTGGATGGCGGCGAGGGACAGCTCGCCGCGGCAGTCGACGCCCTGGAAGCGACCGGCTGGGATGTACCGGCGGTCGCCCTCGCCAAGGAGCGCGAACTCGTTGTCACCCCCGACCGCGTGTTCGACTGGCCGAGCGATGCCGCCCACCTCCACGTCTGCCAGCGTGTCCGCGATGAGGCCCACCGCTTTGCGGTCCAGTACCACCAGACGCTCCGCGACGAGGTTGCGACGGCCCTCGACGGGATACCGGGCGTCGGTCCACAGACGCGGAGTCGCCTCCTGGGTCGGTTCGGTAGCGTCGAGAACGTCCGCAACGCTTCAGTTGCGGATCTCACAGATGTCGACGGTATCGGTGAAAAAACGGCCGCAGCGATCAGCGATCGGCTCTAACGACAGACAGCCGTACTGATAGATGGTATGAAAATACAACCCTATCTCATTATCAGAATGGATATCTGATTGATTAGTTTTATTTAACATCATTATTTCACGTTACACGAAGTCGACAGCGGAAACCCCAGAAAACAATGTTCACAGACGAGACAGACAGAGGCCAAGTTGGGATTGGAACACTGATCGTGTTCATCGCGATGGTCCTCGTGGCGGCGATTGCAGCAGGCGTACTAATTAATACGGCCGGACTGCTCCAGACGCAGGCCGAAGCGACCGGCGAAGAGTCCGCACAGCAGGTCGCCGACCGGCTCCAGATCCAGAGTGCGACCGGCGTGGTCGAGGGAAGCGGTAACGACGCATCGATCAGCGGGATCAACCTCACCGTAACCAAAGCACCGGGTGCCGAAGACATCCAGCTCGAAAACGTGACCTACGAGTTCGTCAGCGAGGACGAAGTCGTCTCGGGTGTCGTCAACGGGACGAATAGCGGCAGTAGTATCGGTGTCATTACCGCTGATACGTCGGAGGATACGGTCATCACCGACCGAAGTGACCGTTATCTCGTCAACTTCACCACCGCTGATATTTTCGCCGAGGAACCAACCGGCGGCGATCGGATCAGAGTAACGCTCACCACCGCAGCCGGTGCCTCGACGGTCACCGAGCTCCGCGTCCCTGACTCGATTATCGACCGCAGCGCAGTCACGCTCTAAGCGAGCTTCAATCCGTTTTTTTATTGCAGCACAGTCCGTCGGCGAGTCAGTTGACTCTCCGTGGGCATCGATATCGGTGAACTGGCCGTCAGAGCCGGTCAGTGTCGGCGATATTCGTTGTCACCGACCGGTGTGACTAGCTACCTGATTCGGCCGTACTGGTCGGTGAGCTTCTCGGCGGCCTCGGCCAGCAGATCGGTTTCGTAGGCATCGAGCTCCCAGTCGACGATCGCTTCGACCCCATCCGAGCCGAGTTTGGCCGGAACACCCAGCGCGGTATCATTATGCCCGAACTCGCCGTCGAGAGCGACCGAACAGGGCAGCACCTCGCCGGTATCGTTCAAGATTGCGTCAACGGTGTGGGCGACGCCGGTGGCAGGCCCCCACTCGGTGGCACCCTTGCGCTCGATGACATCCATGGCGGACTCCTGGAGATCGCCGAGGATTTCTTCCCGCTCGTCGTCGCTAAATGCGGGATCGCGGCCATCGACCCGGACCTTCGAGAAGACCGGGACCTGGGCGTCGCCGTGTTCGCCCAGAATGGTCGCCTCGACGTTCTGCACCGGAGTATCGAACCGCTGGCTCAACACGTACCGGAACCGCGCCGAGTCGAGCCGTCCGCCGAAGCCGATCACGTGCTCCCGTGGCCGGTCGCCCGTCTCGTAGAGGTGGCGATTGAGCAGGTCGACCGGGTTCGAGGTGGTGACGGTGATGAAGTCGTCGTTGTACTCCGCCAGCGAGCTACTGATGTCCTCCATGATCGGGGCATTGTCCTCGGCGAGATCGAGCCGGGTGTCGCCGGGCGACCGGGGGATGCCCGCCGTGATGACGACGACATCCGAGCCCGCCGTCTCGGCGTAGTCACCCTGCCGGACGACCGTATTCGAGTCGTAGGCGATGCCGTGGTTGGTGTCGGCGGCCTGGCCGACTGTCGTATCCTCCATATCGGGGATGTCGACGAAGACGAGCTCGTCGACGATGTCCCGCAGCGCGAGGTTGTACCCCGTGGCCGCACCAACCGTGCCTGCCGCACCGACAATGCTCACTTTTGCCATGGGTAAAGGTGACGTGGAGGGATTCCCTGTAACTTTCGGTCACCGGCAGTCGACGACGACCGAGCCGCTGTATTTTTCCACTGCAGGCCCCTCTCGTCGTCCATGAGCGACTTCGACAAGGAAGCCGAACGCGAGAAGCTTCGGAAGAAGTTCGCCGACGACGAGGAGAAACGGGCCAGCACCCAGCGGATGAGCGAGCTCCTCTTGAAAGGCGCGACGATGACGAACAAACACTGCAGCCGGTGTAGTGACCCGCTGTTCCGCTACGACGGCCAGACGTTCTGTCCGTCCTGCCAGGCCGAGGGGGCCGCGGTCGACCCGCAGGCCGAAGCCAACGGTGCAGAGCCGGCCCCCGAAGGAGCCAGCGAGGAACAGCCAGCCGACCCACAGGACCACGAGACGCGGGGATCGGCCGAACCAAGCCAACCGACACAGCCACAGGCCGGGCAGTCGGCCCAACCGCAGACAGGGGAGTCGGCGCGGCCGCAGGCTGGGTCGTCGGAGCCGATCTCGTCAGTCACCGGTCGGCAAAACAAAACGGGGCCAACAGGAGTCGAGACCCGACCGGACGCGTCGGCGGGTGATCTCACCGAGGCCAGAGGGTCGCTGACCCGGACGGTGACTCGGTTCGCGCGGGCCGCCGAAGAGACCGACGATCCGCGCCGGGCCCGCGAGCTGTTGGCCGCCGCCCGCGAGGCTGCCGCGACGCTGGCGGAACTCGAGTAGGCTACAGTCTGAGGACCGTGCGTTCCCGCTCTTCGGTTGGTTCCGGTTCGGGCTCCGGCTCCGAGGTTTCGACGGGAGTCATCGAGGCGGCGGAGAACTTCCGGCTGGCAACGGAGATGAGCCAGTCGGGGTCTTCGACGTCCTGTTCGTGTTGTGGGGGCCCGTAGAGGCAGTCGGTCGCGCTGGCCGACAGCTCGTGTTGTGGCTCGCCGTAGCGAGCCACGTCGACACCGACAACATCGAAGGGGGAAGTGGGGGGTTGTATTCGCATGGTGGTGTCATACGGACGACGCTCACTGCTGCGCCGACCCGTAGAGTATCCACCACAAGACGGCCAGCGGGTTTATAGTATATTTTTTTCCAACCATCTACATCTGAAAGGATGTGAGAAAGCGACTGATCGACCTCAAGAATACTCGCTTCCAACGATATCACGGACCGTATCCGCCGTTACCTCGCCAACTCCTGTTACGTCACGTAACTCCTCCTTTCGGGCCGTCATGACGGCCTCGACCGTCCCGAAGTGATCCAACAGCGCCCGAGCCGTCACGGGGCCGATATCCGCGATCGAACTCACGACGTACTCCTGTTGTTCGGCCCGGGTTTTGGCCTGCTTCTCACCGTGGACCGAGACGGCCCGCTCGCGGGTCTGCTGTTCGCGGTTGGCGAGGGTCTCCAGGAGATCGGCGGTCTCGCTTTCCCCGTCGGTCCGCAGGACGCTGGCGTTGAAGTCGACCGCGAGACTGGCGATTGCTCCCCTGATGGCGTTGGGGTGGACGTTCCGCTCGCCGTAGAGGTCCTCGCCCTCGATAATCACGATCGGGCGGCTGTAGTTGCGGGTGAGGTCGCCGATCTGCTCGAACATCGAACGGTCGCCGCCGGTGAGGGTATCCAGGAAGTCCGCCACCGACTTGCGCTCGACGGCAACCCGGTCGGAGAGCACGTAGTCGCCCACGGCGAGCGTTTCGAGTCGGGTGGTGATCCCCTCGCGCGTCGAGAGGTCGCGGGCGATCGTCGAGTCAAGTTCCCGCTGGTCGGCGACGATCTCGACGGTCTCTTCGTCGTCACTGGTAGCGGTGGCGACGATCCCGTCGTCGTCCGGGTCGGTGTCGACCGGCTCCTCGTCGTCCTCATGGTCGGCTTCGGCGGTCCCGTAATCGGTCAGGCCGGGCTGGTCGTCGCCCGACTGGTCGGGGTCGGCTGTGACCCCTTCAGTGCCGCCGTTCGTCGCAGCCGTGGCGGTGGCTGACTCGCTTTCGGTCGCGGGAGCCTCGCCGTCGAACTGGTCGAGCGCCGACTGCGGGGCCTCCAGTTCCTCTTCGACCTCCTCGGCGACGCCTTTCAGTTTGCGGAGTTCGGACTCCATTTCCTTCTCGCGGCGGCGGGAGATCCAGAAATAGGCCTCGTCGCGGGTGTCGTTCGCCAGGAGGACGACCACGCGGCCCGAGTCCTGTCGGCCGGTTCGGCCTTTGCGCTGAATGGAGCGGATCGCCGTGGGAACCGGCTCGTAGAACAAGACGAGGTCGACTTCCGGCACGTCGAGGCCCTCTTCGGCGACAGAGGTCGAGACGAGGACTTCGAACTCGCCGTTGCGGAAGGCATCCAGGGTCTCTTTCTGTTCGGTCTGGGTCATCCCGTCGGAGCCCTCCTTGTCACCCTGGCCGACGAACCGCCGGACGTGGAAGTTCTGGCTCAGGAAGTCGGTGAGGGCTTCGGCGGTGTCGCGGGACTCGGTGAAGACAATCACGCGGTCGCCGTCGTTGATGCCGAGGGTTTCGGCCAGCAGGATGCGGGTCTGTGAGAACTTGGGATGGAGGCCGTCGTAGCGTTCGGCCGCACGCATCGCCTCCTGGACCTTCGGCTCGGCGATCAGTCGCTGGCTGGCCTTCGAGGCCCCGGAGCTTCGGGCGGCGTTCTTCTGGCGTTCGAAGTACCTGCGGACGGATTCGACGCTCTGGGTCTCGACGAGGGTGACCGCCCGCCGGAGTTTCATGATCTCGGCGTGGACCGACATTCCCTGATACCCCTCGGATTGGTCGTTGTTGATCAGCTGGCGGAGCTCCGCACCGATCTTGTTGAGCTGTTTCTGGGAGATGTCGGGACTCGTCGCCTTCGTGACGCCCAGCTCGCGGAGTTTTTCGAGGCGGTCTTCTATCACCTCGTTGATCCCGTCCCGCATCGCGAGGATTTCGTCGGGGAGGTCGATCCGCTTCCACTCGATGTCGGTCTCGTAGGTGTAGTCGTCGACGTCGGCGTCCTCGTCGGTCATCACCTCGACGGTGTCGAGCCCTAAGTTCTCACAGATGATCTGGATGTCCTCCTTGGTGCCGCCGGGGGAGGCGCTCATCGCCGTGACCAAGGGCTTGCGGGCGTCGGCGTGGTAGCGTTCGGCGATGTAGACGTAGGCGTAGTCGCCGGTGCCGCGGTGGCACTCGTCGAAGGTGAGGTGGGTCACGTCCGCGAGGGAAATTCGATTGCCGACCAGATCGTTTTCGACGACCTGCGGCGTGGCGATGACGACCGTCGACGACTCCCAGAGTTCGGCACGGTCGTCGGGGCGGACCTCGCCGGTGAAGACGACGATCTCGTCGTCGGGGATGGTGAGTGCGTCGCGGTAGAACTCGGCCTGCTGTTCGACCAGCGGTTTCGTGGGGGCGAGGAAGAGCGATTTGCCGCCGACGTCCTGGAGTCGTTCGGCAGTGACCAGCAGGCTCACGGTCGTCTTGCCAAGGCCGGTGGGGAGACAGACCAGCGTGTTGCCGTTGCGGGCGGTGCCCGCCAGTTGGATCTGGTAGAGTCGACGCTCGATGAACTCGGGGGTGAGCAAGGGGTGGTCGACGTAGGCGTCGGACTCGGCCATTTGCCGATCATTGGCCGCAACGGGGTTTAAGAGTTACCGGAAATCGAGAGGTGAGTCGACCGGCTGAGCAGCCGCGCCCTCGGCGGACTGAAAGGGCGAGACGATCTCGGCGACTCCCGGCGACGCAAGCACCGCAGGCCGGAGGCCGAGGAGCGCAGCGAGCCGCGGGAGCCGAGAGCGTCGAGGGCTTTCAAAATCACGACTCCTACTCAACTGTTGATTTATATACTACTGATTAGTCATTGCATGAAATCGGGGAGGGGTTTGTCGTCGATATCGTCAGGATCGAGGCCGAGTTCTTCGAGGAACGCGTCTTCGATTGGCTCGCCCTCACCTTGGTGGAGTGCAACTGCCTCGTCGAGCATTTCTAACGCCTCCTCTCGGGTGTTGCCACAACTCGCCACCCCGAGGTCCTCGTCGACTGCAGACCACCCACCTTCTACTTCCTCTATCAGGGTGATCTTGCGCGTGCCGGTCATCAGGTGCAGGAATGGGTGAATCGAGAATAAGCGTTCGGGCGGTAGATGTCGACTACGATACTATGGTTCGGAAACCACCCAACGACCCATCCTAATGCGGTTTATAACTTGATATAGAACCGTCGCAATCTGCCTTCGCCAACCCTGCTTTTTTGCTTCTGCCCAAACCCATCCATCATCCTCGTCAATGTCAAGATCGACTGAAAGCGGTCGTGCTGACTCGGCTTCTACGATCAATTTAATTCTCGCATCGGACCAATCAGCATTTTGAATATCTTCTTCTTTAAGATTTGTAGATGTCTTTGCAATGTCATTAGTTACGCTCTTCGAGATATCCTCGAACGTTGCTTCAAATGGTTTGTCAACTGCGGAGTGCCACTTGCTTTCTTTTCCAGTCTCAACGAACCGACGGCCGCCACTGACGACGTTTGGCTTTAGCTTTTTATTTCGCCCCTGTCGAAACACCTCCAGTTTTTGGGAACCGCCTGCTGGAATAGTCGTTTGATACCGCTGTTTCTCGTCATTCACAATTAAATCGTCTTTCGTGGTGAGCCAGTGTGTCGGCGTCTGAGACCGAATAACACGCTCTCCTTTCGGAATTCGCATGCTGAGAGTTCCTTCACAGTTCTTCGCGGCTTTCGTTCCGATATTTTCGATTTTGAATCGATGCGAGTATCTCGTGTTGCCATTGGTGGCATCAACAATCGGAACTCGGCCGGATTCAGAGATAATCAAATGTGGGGAATGAAGCCAAGCCCACAACCCATAAGCAATTATTGCGGCTAGAATCGATGGAAAAAGAGTTTCAGTGATGGATAACACGACACCAGTCAGGAAATCTGGGAGTACAATGAGGAAAGGAAGCGGCATTATGTTCTTCTTAGGTCTGAATTATATCAAAATATCGAACACAGATTTGTTAGTGAAGATGGTCCAAACTGATCAGCGGTAGATATGGTATCAGAGTAGCCAATCCGCGAATTCAGAATAGACGTTTTCGACCGGCCACAAAGCCAACCATTGACACACAGTGGTCGATTTCGACTGCAATATTTGCCCCATGTCAATCACCCCGCCAACGTCCCCAAAATCCCATAAACCACCCAAACACCGCTAAACACGCTTCTCACGGATTAATCAGAAAAAGCGAATGGATCGCGCAGACGAAACAGAGGGGTTCAGTCGTCGACCGCAGCCGCCAGCACGCCACGACTCTCAAGCAGCGTTCCGAGATCGGCCATCGTCGACACCACTTCGTCACACGACGGCTCGACAGCCGGTTTCGGCTCGAAGCCGACCGCCAGCCCCGCGACCTCCAACATCGGCAGGTCGTTCGCGCCGTCGCCGACCGCGATGGTGTCGGCCATCTCGACGCCAAGCTCGCCCGCCAGTTCCTCCAGCTGGTCGTCCTTCGTCCCCTCGATCAGCGGCCCTTCGACCTCGCCGGTGAGTTCGCCATCCGCGATGGGCAGGCGGTTCGAGACGATCCGGTCGACGCTGGTCCCATCGGCCTCCAGGGCGCGCTGGACACCGCGTTCAAACCCGCCGGTGAAGATGGCGACCGTGTGGCCCGCCTCGCGCAGGCGGTCGATGAGGGTGGCTGCGTCGGGCCGAAGCTCGACCTCGCTGTAGGCGTCCTCGGCTTCGTCCTCGCTCAGTCCGGCCAGGAGCTCCGCGCGGCTCCGCAGGCTCTCGGCGTAGCTGAGTTCGTTGTTCATCGCCCGCTCGGTAATGTCGGCCATCTCGTCGGCCACACCGAGCCGCTGGCCGAGCAGGACGGTCATCTCCGAGTTCGACAGGGTGCCATCGAAATCGAACGCAATGAGGCTCATTGGAGGCCCTTTTTCGGCAGGGAATGAAAAACACCCGTTTTAGGGTTCGGTGCCCACCCCTTGTTTTGACGACTAATCGACACGAGTGACAAAACGATTATAAATACGAGATCGTGAATATGTTGCAGCTGTCAGTCCGGGTTTACAAGTGTGGTAATACATACCGATGAATAGCGAGTCGCTGTGGAAACGCTTAACCAACCGCCGTGGAATCCTACAGCTATGAAGGTACTCGTCACGGATCCGATCGACGATGCGGGGCTCGATCGGCTGCGTGAAGCAGGCTACGAGGTCGAAACGAACTACGAAGCAGCGGGCGACGACCTGCTCGAGGCGGTCGCCGACGCCAACGCGCTGATCGTCCGCTCGGGCACCGACGTCAACGAGGCAGTCTTCGAGGCCGCCGAGGATCTCGTCATCGTCGGCCGCGCGGGCATCGGCGTCGACAACATCGACATCGAGGCCGCCACCGACCACGGCGTGATCGTCGCCAACGCCCCGGAAGGCAACGTCCGGGCCGCCGCCGAACACACCGTCGCAATGGCCTTTGCGGGCGCTCGCTGGATCCCGCAGGCCCACACCCGCCTGAAAGACGGCGAGTGGGCCAAGTCGGACTATCTCGGCTACGAGGTCAACAACAAGACGCTGGGCATCATCGGCCTCGGCCGCGTCGGCCAGGAGGTCGCCAAACGGCTCGACGGGCTCGGGATGGATCTGGTCGTTTTCGATCCCTACATCTCCGAGGAGCGGGCCGCCCAGTTCGGCGCGGAGCTCATCGACGACCTCGATGACTGTCTCGAAGCCTCGGACTTCGTGACGATCCACACGCCGCTGCTGCCGGAGACCGAGAACATGATCGGCGAAGAGGAACTCGCCCTGCTTGAGGACGGCTTCCTCATCAACTGTGCCCGCGGCGGCATCGTCGACGAGGCAGCCCTCGCCGACGCTGTCGAAAACGGCCCGATGGCCGGCGCCGCCCTCGACGTCTTCGCCGAGGAGCCACTCAGCGCGGACTCGCCGCTCCTGGATGTCGACGAGATCGTCGTCACCCCGCACCTCGGAGCCTCCACTGAAGCCGCCCAGGAGAACGTCGCCGTCGACACCGCCGACCAGGTCGTCGCCGCGCTCAACGACCAGCCGGTCCTGAACGCGCTCAACGCGCCGTCGGTCGACGAGACCGCCTTCCCGCGGATCGAACCGTATCTCGGACTCAGCGAAACCGCAGGCAAGATCGCCGCCCAACTGCTGGGCGAGCGCATCTCCTCGGTCGAGGTCCACTACGAGGGCGACATCGCCAACGAGGACGTCGATCTGGTCACCGCCAGCGCGCTCAAAGGCGTCTTCAAACCACTCGAATGGCAGGTCAACGCGGTCAACGCACCGCGACTCGCCGAAGAGCGCGGCATCGAGGTCACCGAGTCGAAAACCGTCCAGACCGAGGACTTCCAGAGCCTCGTCACCGTCAAAGTCGAAGACGGCGACACGTCGCTGACGGTCTCGGGGACCCTGTTCGCTGGCGACGATCCGCGGATCGTCCGCATCGACGGCTACCGCGTCGACGCGATTCCGTACGGCCACATGCTGGTCGCCCGCAACAAGGACAAACCCGGCGTCATCGGCCTCATCGGCTCGGTGCTCGGCGAGAACGACATCAACATCGCGGGGATGTTCAACGCCCGCGAGACCATCGGCGGCGAGGCGCTGACCGTCTACAATCTGGACGTCGACGTGCCCGACGAAGTGCTCGAAGAGCTACTGGCCGACGACCGGATCATCGAACTCAAAACGATCACCCTCAACGGACAGTAGTAGTCACTACTGGGTTGGTGGCCACGTGCTGTTGGAACGAACCCAGTTGGTCAGTATATAGGCAACAGGCGGTTTTTCAGTTTGTCAAACGTATAAGACCCTCCACGCCGAACTGTTCATAAATGTCTACGTGGAAACGCGATATTGCCAGTGGACTCGTAGTGCTGCTTCCACTCGGGATTCTTCTCTTTGTCGTCAACTGGCTGTACGTCCGGATTATCGGACTCCCGCTGATCAGTAACCTCGATTTCGCAGAGCTCGGGGTCCCCGACAGCCTCGTCCCGGTCACGCGGATTCTCGTCGCGCTCGCGCTCATCGTCACCCTCATCCTCGCAGTCGGCTACCTGATGCGGACGACCGCAGGCCGGGTCTTCGAGGCGACGATCGATGACACGATCAACCGGGTGCCGGGGCTGCGAGTGGTCTACAATGCCTCCAAACTCGCGGTCGAAACCGCGCTGTCGGGCACCGACGACCTCCAACAGCCCGTCAGGCTCGAAATCTGGGACGGCATTCGAATGACTGCTTTTAAAACCGGCAAACGGACCGACGACGGCAAGGTCGTGCTGTTCATGCCAACTGCTCCGAACATCACCACCGGCTTTGTCATGGAAGTCGACCCCGAGCGCATCGAAGATACTGGCGAGAAAGTCGAGGAGGCACTGACCCGCGTGCTGAGCGCCGGGTTCGCCGAGTCGGCCCACCAGATCCCCGTCGAAGAGGAACCCAACCCGGCGGCCACCGACGACGACACTCGGACGACCGTCACAACGAATACGACCGACCAGTCGAGTGGCGACCAGTCGGCATCAACCGACGATTAAGCCGAGCGACGGTTCGGATCGATGGGATCACTGCGAAGGCTGTGAGGCCCCACCGTCGCGCAGATCACGGCCGGTCGAACAGCTCATACAGCCGTAGACCGAGCCGTCGTTCGCGCCGAACACACGGACGAACTGTTTGGTGACGTACTCGCCGCAGTTCTCACACGTCCGCTGCTGGGACTGGTGCGATTCAGCCGTTGTCTGTGTATGGAGAACGTCCATGGAAGGCCACGAGAAGCATATCTGCTTTGTTATGAGTTCCATACGACTGTCTCGATAGCTGTTAAAGACGTCCTACTAGTCAGTGTCCGTGTTGGAACCATCGTGAACGAGACTGACCGGAGCGAATTCGAACCGACCACTCCGGCCAGTAGGCAGTGCCTACGTGACACTGTAGCCACACGTTAGTCGCTCGTTCCAGGAGCCGCATCGAAACGAGGACCGGGACCTATCATAATGTGTGAGTTGAGGGTTCTTGCTCGTCGCTGGCGTCGAGAGTGTATGGGTGGCACCATCACCGAGACGGGATCAGTCTCGACAGCGAGAGAGTGGGTCTCCGGACTATGGACGTACTATCGGCAGTACACACACTCCGCGATCCACGCCGCGTCGGCGGCCGCGCTCACCATCTTCGGGCTGCTCGTCTTTATCGATCCGCTGTTCGCCGCCGTTGCAATCGCCGCATACGTCTGTCCGCCGATCGTACTGTACGTTCTCGGCGTCGAGGTCGGGGCGGAATCGGAAGCGGCATCGACCGAGAGACCGGGCGATACTGATAGCGTCGCGGTGACTGATTCCACACGCGGCTCGGAGCGCGGGGCGAGAGACAGCGACTCCGATAGCGATGGAGGAGACAGCGACTCCGACAGCGATTCGGATGGGGCTGATGGAGACAGCGACTCAGATAGCGATGACGGGGATAGCGATTCGGACGGTGCTGACGGAGACAGCGACTCGGATGGATCGGATACCGACAGCGACGGCGTCAGCGTCGACTGATAAAAAGACAGTCGCTTAGATGTAGGTAAACCAGTCGTCGTGAGCGTCTGTTTTCCGCTCGACGAGATCGAAGAACGCAGACTGCAGGTCCTCGGTGATCGGCCCACGGTTCCCGTCGGCGATCTGGACGTTGTCGACCTGTCGGATCGGGGTGACTTCGGCCGCCGAGCCGGTAAAGAACAGCTCGTCGGCGGTGTGGAGTTCGCCGCGGCTGATCGTCGCCTGGTCGTGGACGGTGTAGCCCTCCTCGCGGGCCAGCGTGATCACGGTATCGCGGGTGATGCCGTCCAGGATGCTCTGGGAGAGCCCGGGCGTGTAGATCTCGCCGTCGCGGACGAGGAAGATGTTCTCGCCGGGGCCTTCGGCGACCTGGCCCTCCTTGTTCAGGACGATCGCCTCGGCGTAGCCGTTGCGGCGGGCCTCCTCGCCAGCCAGCAGGCTGTTGACGTAGAGGCCGGTGGTTTTGGCGTTGGTCGGAATCTGGCTGGAGGAGTGTTTCCGCCACGACGAGACCATCACGTCGATCCCGTTTTTAAGTGCGTCCTCGCCGAGATAGGCCCCCCATGGCCATGCGGCGATGGCGACGTCGGTGGGGCAGCCTTCCGGACTCACGCCGAGTGAGTTGTAGCCGAAGAAGGCGATCGGGCGGATGTAGGCGCTCTGGAGGTCCTGACGCCGCAGTAGTTCGAGGGTCGCCTCCGTTAGTTCGTCTCTACTAAAGGGAACCTCCATCTCGTAGGGTTTGCCGGATGCATAAAACCGGTCGAGGTGTTCTTCCCACCGGAAGACCGCGGTGCCGTTTTCGGTGTCGTAGGCGCGTGCACCCTCGAAGACACCCGTGCCGTAGTGGAGCCCGTGGGTCAACACGTGGGTCGTCGCCTCGTCCCAGTCGACGAACTCACCGTTTTGCCAGATCGTCTCGATGTCTCCCGCCTCGCGCATCTCATCGAATGATGCCATTGGTACTCAGAACCTTCGCCTACCAGTTCTTAACAGTTTGCAAGAATCGTGAGGGTCAGTCGGCAAGCGCCGACAGCAGCGCCTCACCTTCGACGTAAACGAGGCCGTGGCGGTCGGCGTAGGCTTCGGCATCGCCCGGCGAGCGTGCGCCGCCGGTTTCGTCGTCGAGCATCTCACAGACGACGACCGCAGGCGGCTGGTCCGCCGCGGCCGCGAGTGCGATCCCGAGCTCCGTGTGTCCCACTCGATCGGCCAACAGCTCCGGGGCGGCCCGCAGCAGATGGACGTGGCCGGGGCTCCGAAAGGCCGCGGCGAAATCGCGCTCGTCGTAACCAGCGTCGGACGTGACGGCCGCCGCGGCGGTCCCGAGTTCCGAAATCGTCAGCGCGCGGTCGTCGTCCGTAATCCCGGTAAACGTCTCCCGATGGTTAACCGTCAACGAGAACGACGACCGCTCGTCGTAGGCGAGTTCGTGGTCGGCCGCCGCGGGGTGGTCGACCAGCTCCTGGAGGAACGGCAGTCCGAAGGCGTCGCTCACCGCATCCGAAAGCGCCACACAGATCAGCCCCCCGGCATCGTTCCGCAACCGGGCGACGGCGTCGCTGTCGACCGCGGTCGCGGGATAGACGATATCGGTCTCGCCCTCACGATCCGCGAAGTCGTGGATCAACACGGGCTGGCCGTCGGCAAAGGCCGCGATGGCGGCGTCGACGGCGGCCGTACTGTCGGCCGACTGGGTCATTCGGTGGCCTCCGAGAGGTGGATCGAGACCGTATCGCCGTCGTCGAGCGCGAGGGCATCGCGGAGCTTTTCGGGGGCGATGAGTTCGAGATGCTCCTCGTCGTGGTGGGTCCGATCGGGGACGATCACGTGGGTCGGCTCGTAGGTTTCCCCGTCGGCTTCGAGGCGGGCCGGATAACAGGTCGCCGCGCCGAAGGTGCGGTCGCCGTCCTCCCAGCTGTCGATGGCCACCGACGCCTGGGCGGAGAGCTCCGGCCGGGATCGAACGCTCGGCTCGTCGAGATCAAGGTTGAGCGTCCCGGGGAACGGCGTATAGCCGAGTTCCGATTCGAACTGACGTTCGTAGCCGGGCAGCGAAATGTAATGTTTGCCCTCACCCATCCCGGTGGTGATCGTTCCCGAAAGCGAAAGCCCGGCCGATTCCTCGAACAGCTGGCGGTAGTCGGCGTACTCCGACCGGAGTGTGCGTTCACCGGCCTCGGTCAGCGAGACCCACTGGCCGTCGGCGACGATCTCGCGGTCGAGGAGGCCACCGGATTCGAGCTCCTGGAGCCGACGGGAGGCCGTCTGATTCGAGGCATCCAGCCGGTCGGCGAGACTCGCACACGAGACCTTGACAGACCCGCTGAGCGCGCCGTCCAGCGCGACCGTTTTTAAGGCCTGTAGTTCATCGTGGCCGAGAGTACTCACTGCCGATTCTGACATAACTACTCGAAGGGACGCAGTCCGCATAAGCATACCGAATGTGTGACGCTTCTCAAAAGTGTTACAAGAACGGACCAATCCGGCGCTATTTATATACGATTCGGCACTACCCGGCTAAAACCACGTCGGTTTGCTGGAGGCCAGCCGTCGGCGGCGGTGTGGTAGTCAGCGACTGGTTAAAAATCCAGACCGGTTCGGAAGGCCCTTTAGCGGTGGGGCGAAACCGGGCGATATGTTCAGACCGTTCCGCTCGGAGGTCGAGACCGCCATGACCGCCTGTCTGGAGGCCCTCGACCTGCCGACCGGCGACCTCGGAATCGAGGAGCCGCCCGAAGACCTCGATGCCACGCTCGCCTCAAGCGTCTCGTTCCGCCTCGCTGGCGAACTCGGTGCGGCCCCACCGCAGGTCGCCCAGCAGTTGGCCGACGCCGTCGACACCGACCCCTACACCTACCTCGGTGATGTCTCCACGCAGGGCCCGTATCTCAACTTCCATACGACCGACGCCTACCTGACTGAGACCCTCGACGCCGCCCAAGACGCCGACTACGGACAGCTCGAAGCCCGCGAGGAATCGGTCGTCGTCGAACACACCAGCGCCAACCCAACCGGCCCGGTCCACGTCGGCCGCGCCCGGAACCCCATTCTCGGCGATGCAGTCGCCAACGCGATGGAAATGGCGGGCTACGACGTCGAGCGCCACTACTACGTCAACGACGCGGGCCGACAGATGGCCGTCTTCACGTGGGCCTACGAGAAGTTCGACGAGAGCGACCTCGATAGCGAGCCAGCCCGCGATCGGACCGAGTACGATCTGGTGCGCTACTACCGCAAAGGAAACTCGTTCCTCGAAGACGCCGACGAGGAGGCCGTCGAGGTGGCCGAAGACGAAATATCCGCGATCCTCCAGGGGCTCGAAGCGGGCGACGACGAGACCTACGAGCGGGTCGGCGAGGTCGTCGACCAGGTGCTGGGCGGCATGAAAGCGTGTCTCGCCCGCCTGCCTGCGGAGTTCGACGAGTTCGTCAAAGAGACCCGGTTTATGATCGACGGCTCCACGGACGATGTGGCCGAGCGTCTCAAGGAAACCGAGTACGCCGTCTACGAGGAGGACGCCTGGCAGCTCGAACTCCAGGAGTTCGGCATCGAGAAGAACCTCGTGTTCCTCCGCTCGGACGAGACGAGCCTCTACACCACACGGGATCTGGCCCACCACGAGTGGAAGTTCGACAACTTCGACCGCGCGGTGACCGTGCTGGGCGAGGACCACAAACTGCAGGCCAAACAGCTCCAGGCCACCCTCGACATTCTCGGTAACGATCCCGAACGACTGGATGACGTGATCTACTCCTACGTCAATCTCCCCGAGGGGAAGATGAGCACCCGCCGCGGCACCGGGGTCATGCTCGATGACCTGCTCGACGAGGCCATCGACCGGGCCCGCGAGGAGGTCGAAAGCCGCCTTGAGGACCGCATCCGCGACGACGAACTCGACGACGACGACATCGAACGCATCGCCCACCAGGTCGGGATCGGCGCGGTGCGCTACGACATCGTCTCGAAACAGCCCACCAAGGGGATCACGTTCAAATGGGACGAGGCGCTCAACTTCGAGGCCCAATCGGCGCCCTACGTCCAGTACGTCCACGCCCGATGTTGTGGCATCCTGGAGGAGGCCGACACCGAACCGACGGCGGCCGATCTCGATGCCAGCGTGGTGTCGACGCCCGAGGAGCGCGAACTGCTCGACGTACTCGCGCGGTTCCCCGCGGTGATCGAGGAGGCGGGCGAAGACCTCGAACCCCACCGGATCGCCACCTACACCCGAGAGCTGGCCGAGTCCTTCAACGGGTTCTACCGCTCGTGTCCGGTACTTTCGGCCGAGGACGCCGAGACGCGGCAGGCTCGGCTCGCCATGGTTGCGGGCGCGAAACATGCCGTGGCCAACGCGCTGTCGGTGCTCGGTGTGGCGGCTCCGGACTCGATGTAGGCGGCTACAGTAACAGACCCGGAAGGGCGGTGAAGATACTCCCGCCGACGAGATACACCGCGCCGATTCCAGCCCCGAGTGCCAACAGTACGAAGGCGACGATCCACCAGAACGGAACTGAGCCGTTTTCTGCCATACCGCCACTGTGACCGCGGCCTACAAGAAGACCACGTTTTGCTGACCGTTCGACTACCGGAACAGCCGACTGAAGAAGCCGCGTTTCTCCTCGCCTTCGTCGTCGGCGGTGTCGTCGCTCGCGTCTTCGGTGTCATCCGCCGCGGCGTCGGTGTTGGCCGCCGCCGTTTCCTCGGCATCCGGAATAAGTGGCTCGTCGGCATCGGCGGCCTCGGCGTCGCTGCCCTCGACGGAGTCGTCCTGCTCGTCATCGACAGCTTCTCCGAGGACAGTCGTCTGGGAGGTCTCAGCGTCGGCGTCGGCGTTGCCGAACGGGATCGCATCCCGGGGCACCGAGTCGTCGCTGTCGTTGGCTGCCGGGTGGATCTCGATGCCGTCCGCCTCGGCCGGGAGGTCGGGTTCGTCGTCGGCACCCTCGGGGCGGATCTCGATCCCGTCGCTCGCCGGGTCGTTGTCACTGACCGAGTCATCGTCGCTGACCGAGTCGTCGTCGTTTACTGTGTCATCGGTCGGGGAGTCGGCTTCGGGCTGGCGGTCGACGCCGGAATCGATCTCGATCCTGCCAGCCGAATCGTCGACGTTCGTTCCGGTCGCGGCCTCGGCCCACTTCGATTCGCCCGCCTCCGGTTCCGGCGAGGAGTCGTCATCCGGTTTCGCCGCAAACGGGTTGACGACGTTGTGGTCGTCGTTGTCGTCGCTGGCTGTTGCTGTTTGGTCGGTAGAGGGAGTGTCCGCAGAGCCGTCGGGTTCCGTATCGATCGTCACGCCAGCCTCGGCGTCCGGTTCCGTGGCGGAGTCGTCGCCATCGTCGGCTGGGCGATCGGTCTCCGGCGACTGTTCGGAGGTGGGCGTCCTGTCGGCTGGTGGGGACTCACTGTCGGCCGGTGTGGAGTCGCTGTCGACTGCTGGCGGGCCGTCGGCAGGGGCAGAACCATCATCGGCCGGTTCGGAGTCGGCGTCGACAGGCGCTGGCTCGGGGGGTGCGGCGGGTTCGATCCCGGTGAGTTCGGTGACGAGCCGACGGTAGGCGGCCGCGGCATCGCTGTGTGGGGCGTAACTCACGAGCGGTTCGCCGACGGCGATCGACTCGCGAACCGCCTCGTCTTCGGGGATCGTCGTCAGCACGTCGGCGGTGAGCGTCCCGCTGATGATCTCCTCGACGGGTGTGGCCTCGTCAGTTCGGGTGAGCACCGCCCCGGCGACGACGCCACCGAGCCGCTCGGTGAGCTGGCGCGTCTTTTCGGTGTCGACCAGCGCGTCGCGTTCGGCCGTCGAGACCAGCAGGACGGCGTCGGCGACCGACAGCGGCACGCTGGTTTCGTGGCTGACGCCCGCGCCGACGTCGATCAAAACGAAATCGGCGTCGTCGAAAGCCTCGACGACGCCGTGGAGCTGTTGGGGGTCGGCCGCCGAAAACGCCTCCAGGGAGGTATCTCCCGGGACGACAGTGACGCCCGCAGGCCCCTCGTAGGCGGCGGCTACCGGCTCGACATCCCCGCTGAGGGCGTCGTGCAGTGTCGCGCCGTGCGGGCGCACCCCGAGTGCCGCCCCGAGGTTCGCCATGCCGATATCGCCGTCGATGACCACCACGTCGGCGCCCGTTCCGGCGAGTGTCGCCCCCAGATTCGCTGTCGTCGTGGTCTTGCCAACGCCGCCTTTCGCGCTGGCTATCGCGTAGACCCGTACCATACTGTCGTCCTACCACGACGCGGATATAAAGGTACGCTCTAGTGACTGGTTTTAGGGAGAGACAAACACGGATTCCTTGCGGAAATAGCGGTCGGCTGACGCGTTTCGGCGGTCGACCAGTCAAAGCATACTTACCGGCTCCGGGGCGAAATAGGGATAATGAGTACGGACGCCGACGAGCAACCCAGCGAGGACCGCCGGAAATACGAGTTCCGAAAGGTCATCGAAGAGCTCCAGGAGTACGAGGGCTCGGGCACGCAGCTCGTCACGATCTACATTCCAGACGACAAGCAGATCTCCTCTGTCGTCTCACACGTTATCCAGGAGCACTCCGAGGCCGCCAACATCAAATCCAAACAGACCCGGACCAACGTCCAGGACGCCCTCACCTCGATCAAGGACCGCCTCCGCTACTACGACACCTACCCGCCGGAAAACGGCATTGTCATCTTCTCGGGGGCGGTTGACAGCGGTGGCGGCCAGACTGAGATGGTTACGCGTGTCCTGGAATCGCCTTCCGAGCCGATCCAGTCGTTCCGCTACCACTGCGATTCGGACTTCCTCACCGAGCCGCTGGAAAACATGCTGCTCGACAAGGGCCTGTTCGGCCTGATCGTCCTCGACCGACGGGAGGCCAACGTCGGCTGGCTCAAAGGCAAACGCGTCGAAGCCGTCAAATCCGCCTCGTCGCTCGTTCCCGGCAAACAGCGTAAGGGTGGGCAGTCCGCCCAGCGATTCGCCCGGCTCCGACTGGAGGCCATCGACAACTTCTACCAGGAGGTCGCCGAGATGGCCAACGATCTGATGGTGGCGAAACGCCACGATCTCGACGGCATTCTCGTCGGCGGTCCCTCGCCAACCAAAGACGAGTTCATCGACGGCGACTACCTCCACCACGAGCTCCAGGACATGGTGCTCGGCAAGTTCGACGTGGCCTACACCGACGAGTCGGGTCTCAACGACCTCGTGGATTCTGCCAGCGAGGTGCTGTCGGACCAGGAAGTCGTCAAGGACAAAAAGCAGATGGAGGAGTTCTTCGAGAAGCTCCACGTCGGCAACGAGTCGACCTACGGCTTCGAGCCCACCCGGAAGAACCTCGTGATGGGGTCGGTTGACCGACTCCTGATTTCGGAGGACCTCCGCAGCGACGTGGTCGTCTACGACTGCGAGGGCACCGAGGAGTACGAGGTCGTCGACCGCCGCCACGACACCCCGGACCATGAGTGTGCGGATGGCTCGGAGGCCGAAGTGGTCGAGCGCGAGGACGTGATCGACCACCTCATAAATATCGCCGAACAGCGCGGCACCGAGGTGAAATTCATCTCGACGGACTTCGAGAAGGGCGAACAGTTGCTCGATGCCTTCGGCGGCGTTGCCGGAATCCTGCGCTACTCGACCGGCGTCTAAGCGGGCTGTTAGTCGGCTTTTACTCGGCAGTAGTTGAAGTATAACTAACTAGTAAATAATCAAATGAAGCTCTGTAGCGGCGGGACGCTGTCGAGGCAGCATCCGTCGCTACCAGCACCACACTCCCGTCGCGTTCCGTGCCCGTCCCGGCCTCGTTCCCCCACTTCCGGCCCCCCATTTTATATATTCGATAAGCAGCGAGACGAACTGGTCAGTCCAACAGTGCTTCGAGCTGATCACGACGCCGGGCCAAGTCGTAAGAGGGCTGGATATCGGGAGCGTCCAAGAGTCGATCGAGGGTCAAAAACAGGTCGACACCGTTCGATTCGAGTCGGTCGACGAGCGACTCGATTTCGCTCCGATTGAGCGCCAGCGAGTCGAGCTTGTCGAGCAACAGGAACAGCGCGACTCCCTCGGTACCGGTCGGAAACCGCCGGATGACGGTCTCGAACGATGGCTCCGGGTCGATGATGGCGGAGTCGACGGGAGCGACTGAGAGACACCGCGGGCAACAGTCGAGAGCGGACCCATCGGTATATGTGGTCAGTTCGGCAGGCACCTCTACGGTAAACCGCGGTCCCTCACAGCGTGGACACTGACTGGGCATACAGTGAGAAGGTGAGAGAGCCGCAAAACAGCATGGATAGCCGACGACGCTGAGGAGTGTCTGGCGGGGTCGACGAACCACCGACCGTTGCGGTCGGGACGGCGTTAGTCGCTGGTAACGGCGACTTCCGTCTCGGTTTCGGCCTCGGCTTCGGCCGCGGCCTCGCGTTCGGCGGCCTCCTCCTCTTCTTTTTTCGCTTTGATCTTCTTCATGCGGAAGATCTCCTCGCGTTCCTGTTCTTCGAGCTTCTGCTCGATGTACTCCTGGTTGTCGTAGAGATCGGGCAGGAGTTTGAACTCCAGGGCGTTGACACGCCGTTTGGTGGTCTCGATCTCCGTGAGCATCTTCTTCATCGCCGTCTCGACCTCGGCGGCGAGGATGATCGTCTCGAGCAGCTCCTCGTAGGCGTCGGCGGCCTCGTCGATCCGGGCCGACGAGCCGAGCAGTCCGTACCCCCGCTCGTCGAGGGATTTGCGGACTTTCGAGGATTCGATCTGCGGGACGACAACCCCCATGATGTTTTTCGACTGGGTTGTGATCTCGGGGTGTGTCTGAAGTGCCGCGGCTGCGCCACGAACGGCCACGTCGCCCTCCATCGCTCGCGCCATGTCGAGTTTCCGCTGGGCGGTCTCGTAGTTGGCATTGAGGTCTTCGCGTACGTCCTGGGCCTGATCCAGGATGTCCATGAACTCCATGATCAGCCCGTCGCGCTTCTGTTCGAGCGTGTCGTGGCCCCGCTCGGAGAGCTCGATGCGGTCCTCGATCGCCATCAGGTTCTTCCGGGTTGGTTTGACGTCCTCGGCCATCGCTTATCGGCCCCTTGTCGGGCAAGGGGGTTAATGGTTTTCAGTTTCCGTCGCGCCGACGACAGTCACGAACCGGGACCGCTTAAAAAAGTCGGCGGGTCGGCCGCGTCGATCAGTCGACGGCAGCGCTCGGCGCGGATTCGGTGTGGGCGACCTCGTCGAGGACACTGTGGCTTCGGAGCAACACGAAGCCGAAGCCGACCTTGGCGGTGAGGTCGAGCACCATGAACGCCGCCGTCTCGACGTACAGCGGGATGAGCCCGATCGTCCCCTCGGTGCCGAGGATCCAGACGACGGGGTAGGCCAGCCACAGCACGATCAGCATATTGCGGAGCGTGGTCGTCAGGCTCCGTACCGACTCGGTCTGTCTGCTGGCGGCCTCGTTGAGCGACTGGACGAGGAAGTACAGCAGGAACAACAGGAGTGCCGTACTGATTCCCCACCAGACGATCCGGATCGCGGGGGTGGCCGCCAGCGCACCGATCAGCCCCGTCACGATCATCAGCACGTCGAGGCCGACGAGCGTGTAGATCGTGTTCCGACTCGCCTGTGCGAGCAAGGCGAGATCGATCAACAGCAGCGGCGTCGTGATCAGCCAGTCGGCGTAGCGTGCCCAGTAGATGTCCAACACCTGTCCGGCGACTTCGATCTCGGCGAGCCCGAACCCGGTCGCCATCGAGAAGTAGGCGACCGCTGCTGTCGCGGGGATGAAGATAGTGAGGACGTAGAACCGCTGTTGTTCCTCATCGGAGACACCCCAGCCACGGGCGATAAAGCCCAACATCCCGAGTGTCATCCCGATGGTGCCGATCCACAGCCATATCGACTCACTACCTGGTGTTGCCATACCACATGACAGTACGGTGAGAATCGGCAAATAGGACTTACCTGACTAGTCAGCCACTCACTGGGGCGGGACGGAGCAGCCCAAAAACGGGCTACAGCTCGGTCGACTCGGCGACCGAGGCGGTCTCGACGGGATCTCCAGCAAACAGTTCACCGACAGAATCGACGACCAGCGAGGGCTGTTGGTCGGCGGTCTCGATATCCCGGCGGGTGGTCTCGCCCGACAACACCGACACCGATCCACAGCCCAGCCGCTCGGCGAGTTCGATATCCGTCGACAGCCGATCGCCGACGATGACGACCTCCGAGGGATCATACCCCTCACGCTCCAAAACGTGGTCGACCATCCCAACCGATGGTTTGCCGAAGACGTGACTCGGCTCGCGGCCGGTGGCCGTCTCGACCAGCGCGGCGATCGACCCACAGTCGGGGACCAACCCCGCCTCGGTCGGACAGACCCTGTCGCCGTGGGCGACGAGGAACTCCGCGCCCTCGCGGATCGCAAGTGTGGCCGCGGCGACTTTCTCATAGGTGAGTTCGCGGTCGAAGCCGACAACCACGGTTTCGGGATCGGTCGCCGCTGGCTCGATTCCGGCCTCCGAGATCGCCCCGCGCATCGCCTCAGTACCGACGACGTAGCTCGCCTCGATCCCGTTGGTCCGGAGGTAGTCGATCACGCCGTCAGTTGAGAGGATGATCTCGTCGGGGTCGGCGTCGATCCCGAGCGAGGCGAGCCGGTCGGCGTAGGTCGGTTTCCACCGAGAGGAGTTGTTCGAGAGGAAATACACGTCGACGCCTGCGGCCCTGAGTTGGTCGACGACGTCGACAGCGCCGTCGATGGGCGTCTCGTCGAGATAGATCGTGCCGTCGAGATCGAAGAAGACCGCATCCTTCGAGCGGAGGTCGCCCAGCGACGAGAAGGTGCGGTCGGCGGCCAACAGATCGGCCTGCTCGTCGATCTCGACCCACTCGGCCCCCTCGATGTCGACCGGTTGCACGTCGTGGGAGCCCGTCTGCAACAGTTCGTCGAGAGCGAGTTCGGTCCAAGCGGTGTACTCCTCGTCGATCTCGATCCGACGGACGATCCGGTCGAACAGTTTGGCCGAGGTTACGGCCGAAAACCGGTAGCAGTCGATCGAGGTCGCGGCGGCCTCCTCAGGCGAGAAGTCCTTGGAGATCCCGTCGACTGCGCCCCCCTCGTCGACGGTGATCTTCATCGCCTCGGGATCGTACTGCTCGGCGTCGACGGCGATCCCACTGTGGTCGTCGATTGCGGCCAGCCGCTCTATGACCTCGGGCTCGAAGACGACGTCGCCGTTGCTGAGGACGAACGGCTCGCCAGCGACCTGCTTTCGGGCGCAGTACAGCGAGTACATATTGTCCGTGTTGGCGAAGGCCTCGTTGTGGAGCACCTCGATGTCGACCGACAGCTCCGACGACAGACGATCACAGAGCGCTTCGATCCGATCGGCCATATAGCCAGTCACCACGTAGACGGTCTCGAAGCCCGCCGCGTCGTAGGCGCGAAGCTGGTGCTCGCCGATGGGGATCGAGTCGACTGTCACACAGGCTTTCGGCTGGTCGATCGTCAGTGGCCGGAGCCGTGAGCCGGTTCCGGCCGCCAAGATAACTGCGTTCATGAGTTCACCACCGGGTGGATAGGGGATGGACCCAAAAGTGCGGGGCCGAATTCACGGACGACCGGACAAGTAAGCCGCAGCTACTCGGCAAAGACGGGAGCGTCTCCGTAGAGACGCCGATCCTATATATACCGAATACGGCAGGCTACGCCTGTTTGGTGACCACACGGTAGCCGGAATCCCGACCAGCTGCCGAATGAGCACTCTCGGAGGGTGATCCAACCGAAGGCAGTCATCGCGCGCGTACGGGAAGCGGCGGAATTCGTAGCGGCGGGCCCTACGGCGAAGCGTTCGGGTCGGATCGCTCGTGAGGAGGACAGACTCCTGGATAGTCGGCGATAATCCCGTCGACGCCCGCCCGTCCGAGGGCGGCAGCCTGCTGCCACGTCGTCACCGTCCAGGCGTTGACCGCTCGGCCCTCCGCGTGGGCCAGCGCAACGAGATCGACGTCGTCGAACGAGCCCGAAACCGGGCCGTCGATCGACAGCGCCGAGCCGGTCACCATGTTCCACGGTGGGTGTATCGCCTCGACGTCGTACCGGCGGCTGAGTTCCAGTCCGGTGTCGACCGAATCGTAGAACACCGAGGCGATCGGCACCGATGGTGCAAGCTCCCGGGTCGACGCCAGTGCGCCCTCATAAAACGACGAAACCAACAGGTCGTGAGCGCCGTCGGTTGCGATATCGAGCACCCGGCCGACGAACTCCCGCCAGCGATCGGTCGCCGCCGCAAGCGTAGATTCGTCGAGCGTTTCGGCGAACCGGAGCTCCGCGCTCCCCGGGTTTTTTAATTCGATATTAACCGTACACTCGGGAGGGATTGCCGCCAGCACGTCGCTCAACAGCGGCACCGACTGGTCCGTGCCGAGCACGCTGTAGCCCGCGATCGTGTCGTAGGACAGCTCCCAGAGGTCCGTTTCGGCAACCGATTTCGGGGCGTTGGTCAGTCGCGAGAGGTCGTCGTCGTGAAAGACGACGATCTCCCCCTCAGCGGTCGGCATCACGTCGATCTCGACAGTCGACACCTGGCCGTCGGCCACCGCGGCTTCGACTGCAGCCACCGTGTTCTCCGGGTAGACCCCGGCGAAACCGCGGTGTGCGATGCCGTTCGGTTGGGCTGCCGCCTGCTGTTCGGGCGCGGTCGTAAGCGTCCCCTGCGGGTTCCCCGATGTCACTAGGGGAGCCTTCGGTGACGTATACTTAAATTTCTCTATCGGAACGTATCAGAGACCGTGGGTTGCATCGCGGCTGGTCGGGGATCAGCGAGGCGAGTCGGTGGCTCCGAGTCGGCGAACACGAGCCTCGAAACCGCATCGTAGACCGCCTGTGATGCGGTTCCGGGCGGGACGGGACAGAACCGCCTTCGGAGCTCTCGGCGGTCGGCCGCGTACGGGTCCTCACCACCGGTCGCGGCGTCGAGGGCTTCTGTTAGGGCCTCTTGGAGTTCGTCGGCGTCGGTCGCAATCGGGCCGGGTGTAACCGACTCGTAGGCGAAGTAGAAGCCGCGGCGCTCGGTGTACGTCGACTGATCGTACGGAAAGAAGACGATCGGCCTGTCGACCGCGAGGTAGTCGAAGAATACCGACGAGTAGTCGGTGACTAACACGTCAGCATGGGGGACCACGAGGTAGGGATCGACCGAGGCGGGCAGCCAGTGGACGTGGGAGTGGCTCTCGGCGGCGGTCACCGGCTCGTCGGGATGGGCCTTGATGTAGAGGTGTGCCCCGCGTGCTGCGAGCAGATCGCCGACGGCGGCGGTGTCGAAGGCTTCGATGAAGGACGTACCCGCCGCGCGGTAGGTCGGCAAATAAAAGACGAGCTTGCTGTCGGTGGCCTGTGATTCGATACGGTCGAGGAGCGACGCGTCGGCGGTCAGCGTTGCGCCCTCGATATCGTTGGCAAACACGTCGGTGCGTGGATACCCCGTCACGACAAACCGGTCGGGATCGATACCGAGCCCCGACGACAGTGGCTCGATGGCCTCGGTCGACGGGGCGGTAACGAGATCAATTTCATCGGCCATAGACGCGTGACAGCGCCGAACGGGCCACGGCTGGTCGGACCACTCGGCGTCCCAGGCGATCGTCTTCAGCGGCAGGCCGTGCCAGAGTTGGACGAGCCGCGCGCCTGCGGTGCTACCCATATGAACGTCCCGAAGCCCCTGTGTGACGAACACGACGCCAGCCCGGAGCGTGAGCAGGCGGCCGCGCAACGAGTGGGCACGGTAGGCCTCGTAGCCCTGCTGTTGGAGCGTTTCAACGACAATTTCGTTTTTAGAGAGCCACACGGGACGGATCGACGGGTCGTTGACGGCGACCCAGAGGTAGAGATATTTGGCGTTGTCGGCGAACGCCGTGCCGCCACGTGCACCAAAGACCCACAGTCGCTGGTCGCGGCTCCAAAAGCGAGCCAGTTGGCCGACGACGAGATAGACGAACCACTGCCACAACAGATCGAGGTTCGACCGCCACTGTTCGGATCGCTGCCACACGGAATCGACCCACCCGCGAAACTGCGCGCTCAGTCGACGGAGAATGGTAGACATGCGTCGAGTTTCTGCTTACTCAAACGCATGTAGTCCTTATCAAAGGTGTATGCCTCAACGGAGAAGGTTCCTTCCCAGTCAGTATCGAGTGCCCCAAAGATCGTCTCGAAGTCGGTCGTCCCTGAGCCGACCGGGACGTGTTCGTCGCGGGCTTGTCGGGCGTCGTTGACGTGGACGTGGGAGACCCGCTCGCGGTGCTCGTCGAGGAAGGCGGCGGTGTCGGCCGCCGAATACCCCGAGACGCGCGCGTGGCCGGTGTCGACGGTCAGCGAGGCGTCGGTTTCGGCCAGCACCTCATCGATGGTGCGGATCGAAAACACGTCGTCCGGGAGGTTCTCCACACAGAGTTCGATCCCGTGGGCGGTGGCGTAGGCTTCGAGCTCCCGGACTGAGGCGAGGATGCGGGGTTTGGTCCGCCGCTGGCTCCACTCGGGTTCGGTGGCGTGGGTGCTGGCGTGGAGGACGGCCTTTTCGGTCCCGAGTGCAGCGGCCGTATCCAGACAGGCCCGCAGCTCCCTGATCGAGCCCTCGCGGACCTTGTTTCGGGGGGTCCCCAAATCGAGGTCGACGAAGGGGAGATGCACCAGGCAGTCGATATCGTTTTCGGCGAGGGCGGCGGTGATCGCCTCCCGGTCGAGGCCGGTTCTCTCGGAGGCACCGTCCATATAGAGTTCGATGAAATCGTAGCCCAACTCGGCGGCCCACTGGATCGACTCCAGCGGCGTGACCGCTCCAGTGTGTGTCTGGGTCACGAACCCGACTCGTGGCGTAGTCATAGGTGGTTATTATAATCCCACTTACAAAGCCACTCTGGCTTGCTACCGGCGTGTCGGCATCCTTAGGAGCGATCCGACCGAAGGAATCGTATGACGTGGCCGCCGACAAGTGTGATCCTGCCGACGGTGCGCCCGACCGACGTCGTCGACGAGATCGCCACCCAACTCGCCGCCGAAGACGAACTGCTCGTCGTCTGTGATACCGAAAGCGATCCGATCGCAGGCACGGTCGACTCGTTACCTGAGGAGGTGCGGCTCGTTGTCGCCGGTGAGCCGGAGGGTTGTTCCGGAAAGGCCAACGCCATCGCCGCGGGGATGGCGGCCGCCGACAACGAGCGGCTGGTCTGGACCGACGACGACTTCCACCATCCGCCGGAGTGGCTTGAGGACCTCCAGGAGGACTACGACCGACAGGGGCCGACAACCGAGGTGCCGTATTTCGTCGGCCGCGATCCGTTATCAAAGCTCCTGGAACCGATGTACATGATGGGCGCGACGGCAGGGTTGACACTGATCGACAAACCGTGGGGCGGCGCGGTGATCTTCGAGCGGGACGATCTCGACGAAGCGGCTTTTATAAGCGATCTCCGGCAGACAGTCAGCGACGACGGGCTGTTGGGGGCGTATCTCGACGTGACGCCGGTCAAGCGCGTCCGGCGGGTCGCGGTCGGCGGCACAGTAAGCGAGAGCCTCGAACGCAACACCCGGTTCATGCAGATCGTCCAGTACTTCTCGCCGTATCCCGTCGTGACGGTGCCGCTTTCGACCTTTTATTTCGCGTGTTGTCTCCTGTTTCCGGTTCCGGTGGCGCTGCTGTCGACCGCGGCGATGGCGGCGGTCTATGCGTACTTCGGCGTCTTTCGGTGGACCGTCCTGTTGACGTATCCAGGACTCATCGCCCAGTTCCCGCTGTTGTTGTATGGGTTGTCCAGGAGCTTCGTCTGGGGCGGGCGGCGCTACCACTGGCCCGAGCGGTTCGAGGTGATAGTCGAGGGCTAACGGCGGGATCAGTATCGTTATACTGTTGCTACCGAAGCAGCAAACCGATGACTCACAGCCGACGACGGGTGCTGACGCTGACAGCCGCGGGCGTGGGTGGATCGCTCGCTGGCTGTCTGGGCAAGGGTTCGACCGACGAGAGTACCGACTCCGGCCTGCCGAGGGCGACGCTGCGGACGAGTATGGGCGAGGTCGTGATCGACCTCTACGGGGACCGCGCCCCACGGACGGTCGAGAACTTCATCGGACTGGCGACGGGCGCGAAAGCGTGGACCGATCCCGAAACAGGCGAGGGGGTCGACGGCGAGGCCTTCTATCAGGACGTGCCGTTCCACCGCGTCATCGAGGGGTTCATGATTCAGACCGGAGATCCAACAGGGACCGGCCGCGGTGGACCGGGCTACCAGTTCGACGACGAGTTCCACGAGGAGTTACGCCATGACAGCGCGGGCGTGGTCTCGATGGCCAACTCGGGGCCGGACACAAACGGCTCGCAGTTCTTTATTACACTTACTGAAACCCCGCATCTCGACGATGTGCATTCGGTGTTCGGAGAGGTCACTGAGGGGATGGACATCGTTCGTGAGATCGGCAGCGTCGAGACTGATGGGAGTAATCGGCCAGTCGAACCGGTGGTTCTCGAATCGGTAGCGGTCGACGAATAAAAGCGAAAAACCGAAAGACAGTCGGCTGCTTAGTCGGCGGTCGCTTCGACGGCTTCGCCCTCGTCTTCGACGTAGTACGAGTCGATGAACTCCTCGTCGATCCGGTTGAGTTCCGACTTCGGCAGCTGGCTCAAGAGGTCCCAGCCGATGTCGAGAGTGTCTTCGAGCGAGCGGTTCGTCTCGAAGCCCTGATCGATGAACTCGGTCTCGAAGTCTTCAGCGAAGTCGAGATACTTGTTGTCCCGTTCGCTGAGTGCTTCCCGACCGACAATGTTCACGAGGTCCCGAAGGTTCTCACCCTCGGCGTAGGCGGCGTACATCTGGTTGGCCACGTCGCCGTGGTCCTCGCGGGTGAGGCCCTCGCCAATGCCGTCGTCCATCAGCCGCGAGAGGCTGGGCAGGACGTTGACCGGCGGCTGGACGCCCTGACTGTTGAGGTCACGGTCGACGTAGATCTGGCCCTCCGTGATGTACCCCGTCAGATCGGGGATCGGGTGGGTGTCGTCGTCGCCGGGCATCGTGAGGATCGGCAGTTGCGTCACCGAGCCCTCACGGCCCTGAATCCGACCGGCACGCTCGTAGAGCGTCGCCAGGTCTGTGTACATGTAACCCGGGTAACCACGTCGACCCGGCACCTCTTCACGGGCGGCACCGATCTCGCGGAGCGCCTCACAGTAGTTGGTCATGTCCGTGAGGATCACCAGCACGTGGTAATCCTTCTCGAAGGCGAGATACTCGGCGGTCGTCAGTGCGAGTCGCGGCGTGACCGTCCGCTCGACGGCGGGGTCGTCCGCGAGGTTGGCGAAGACCACCGAGCGCTCCAGCGCGCCGGTGCGCTCGAAGTCGTCCATGAACTCGTTGGCCTCTTCCTGGGTAATCCCCATCGCACCGAAGACCACTGCGAACTCGCTGCTGTCTTCGTCGTCGCCTTCCTCGTCTTCAGGCACGCTCGCCTGCCGGGCGATCTGGAGCGCCAGATCGTTGTGGGGTAGGCCGGATGCCGAGAAGATCGGGAGCTTCTGGCCCCGAACGAGGGTGTTCATACCGTCGATGGCAGAGACACCCGTCTGGATGAACTCCTCGGGGTACTCCCGGGAGTAGGGGTTGATCGCCGCACCGATGATGTCCTCACGGGACTCGGGAACGATCTCGGGGCCGCCGTCGATGGGCTGGCCCGTCCCGTCCATCACCCGACCGAGCAGGTCCTCGGTAACGGGCATTTTGAGGGTCTCGCCGAGGAAGCGAACCGACGCTTTGCGGTCGATCCCACTGGTTCCCTCGAAGACCTGAATCGCGACGAGGCCGTCGTTGGACTCCAGGACCTGACCGCGCAGGGTGCGGCCGTCGTCGGTCTCGATCTCGACGATCTCGTCGTAGCCGATCGGCTCGTCGACTTCGGCGTAGACGAGCGGACCGCTGATCTCGTTGATGGTTTGGTACTCTTTCATTAGTACATCCCCCGCAGTTCCTCAGTAATGTCTTCTTTGATATCGGCGACGTACTCCTCGTAGTCCTCCTGGACACCGATCCGGTTGATCTGTGGGGCGGACTCAAGGGAGACGAGATCTTCAACTGGCACACCGGCGTCGAGTGCGTCGAAGGCCTCGTCGTTGAGCGTCTTGATCGCCGTCAGGATGAGGTAGGTCTTCTCCGGCGGGCAGAACGTATCCGTCGGGTGGAAGGCGTTCTGCTGGAGGTAGGCCTCACGCAGGTAGCGGGCGATTTCGAGGGTCAGCTGCTGGTCTTCGGGCAGGGCGTCCTTGCCGACGAGCTGCACGATCTCCTGGAGCTCGCTTTCCTCGTCGAGCACGTCGATGGCCCACTGCCGAATCTCGGACCAGTCTTCGGTGACGTTCTCTTCGAACCACGGATCCAGCTGATCGCGGTACAGCGAGTACGACTCGTTCCAGTTGATCGACGGGAAGTGCCGCCGTTCGGCGAGATCCGCATCGAGCGCCCAGAACGTCTTGACGATACGCAGGGTGTTCTGGGTGACCGGCTCGGAGAAGTCCCCGCCGGGTGGCGAGACAGCCCCGATGACAGAGACCGAACCCATCGTGCCGTTGACGTTCTCGAAGTAGCCAGCTCGCTCGTAGAACTGGCTGAGACGCGCCGCGAGATAGGCCGGGTAGCCCTCCTCGCCGGGCATCTCTTCGAGGCGGGAGGAGATCTCCCGCATGGCCTCGGCCCACCGCGAGGTGGAGTCGGCCATCAGCGCCACGTCGTACCCCATATCGCGGTAGTACTCCGCGATGGTGATCCCCGTGTAGATACAGGATTCACGGGCTGCGACGGGCATATTCGATGTGTTGGCGATGAGCGAGGTCCGGGCCATAAGCGGGTTGCCCGTTTTGGGGTCTTCCAGTTCGGGGAAGTCCTCGATTACCTCGGTCATCTCGTTGCCGCGCTCGCCACAGCCGACGTAGACGACGATGTCGGCGTCGGCCCACTTGGCGAGCTGGTGCTGGGTGACCGTTTTCCCGGATCCGAATGGGCCGGGAATGGCGGCCGTCCCACCTTTGGCGATCGGGAACAGGCCGTCGAGCACACGCTGACCGGAGACCAGCGGTTTGGTTGGCGTCCGTTTTTCGACCGACGGACGCGCCTCTCGAACGGGCCACTCCTGGTGCATGGAGACTTCCTCGCCGCTGTCGAGTTCGGCGACCGTCTCTTCGACGTTGAACTCGCCTGCCTCGATGGCGGTGACTTCGCCGCCCTCGTAGTCGGGCGGCACCATGACCTTGTGGGTGATCGTGACCGTCTCCTCGACGGTGCCGATCACGTCGCCTGCGGAGACTTCGTCGCCGACCTCGACGGTCGGTTCGAACTCCCATTCTTTCTCGAGGTCGATACCGGGGGCATCGACACCGCGGTCGAGAAAGGCACTATCCATCTTGTCTTCCAGCACGTCGAGTGGGCGCTGAGTACCATCATAAATGGCATCCAGCATACCGGGGCCGAGGTCGACCGACAGCGGCTCGCCCGTGTTTTCGACGGGTTCGCCCGGGCCAACGCCCGAGGTCTCCTCGTAGACCTGAATCGTCGTGATGTTGCCCTCGATCTCGATAACCTCGCCCATCAGCCCTTCGTCGCCGACGTAGACGACGTCGTTCATCCGGGCGTCGAGATCGCGGGCGGTGACGACCGGCCCACTGACGCTTTCGATGACGCCAGTTGCGGCGTCCTGTTGCGTTGCTTGACTCATAGTTAGTCTTCGTCCTCCATCAGATCGATTCCGATGGCTCGTTTGATCTGTCCGCGCAGTCCACCGCTGCCAGCGCCCCCGCCAAGGGTAACCAGCGTCGGCTCGACGCTGGTCTCGACGGCCTTCCGCTGGGGCCGCGAGAGGTACTCCATATCATCGTCGTGCATGACAATAATACCCACGTCGTCGTCCTCCAGGACGCGCTCGACGGCGGCGTCGAGCTGTTCGTCCTTCTGGTCGGCCGGGACGTTCTCGAACTCGCGGACGCCAGCCAGCCGGAAGCCGGTGGTGAACTCCGGACTGCCGATCACGGCTATTTCCTGACTCATAGGATGACCAGCTCCTGTTCGATCTCCGTCTCGCTCAGTCCGGCCTCACGGCCGCGAGCGATCGCACGGATGTTTTCGACCTCGCGTTCCTTCATCAGGATGTAGGCGATGATCGGACAGATCGACAGCGGATACACGTTGCCGAGTCGCCGGGAGTATTTCAACAGCACCGATTCGAGGGCGTGTTCGAACTCGATGAGGCTGTCTGCGGCCTCCAGTTCGTCCAGCGGCCCCGAGAGCTCACGGCCGTAGCTGCTGTCCCGAATCCGGGTGAGCAGCTGCTCGGGGTCCTGGACCAGCGCGTCCAGCTCCCGAGCCTTGAACAGCTGACCCCCCTCGATGAAGTAGTCGGCGGGATCGATATCCGTCCCACTGCGGGCCAACCGCAGGGCGTTTCGTGCATTGCGGAAGTCGATCTCGGCCTCCAGGAACTCCCGGTAGAGGTCGATCGGTTCGCTCGACGGCAGGTCGGCCAGCAGCTCCTCGTAGAAGGTGCGGTCGACCGCGTTTTCGAGCGGCACCAACACGCCGGTTTCCTCGAAGTCCTCGAAGGCCGCTTCGAGCGGGTCACCGAAGATCGTTCCATCGAGAGTCGTGATCACGTCCTCGATGGTCGAGGCCTCCAACAGCCGGTTGATGAACGACTCGTCGAACTCACCGGCCCGAATCAGGTCGGTGTCGATCTCCTCGCGGCTCGCCTCCGAGTAGACGCCACGGAGCACCGTCTTGATGTTCCAGGCGTCGAACTTCCGGAGATAGCGGGCGATCAGATCGTAGATCCGGCCCTCCGAAAACCCCAACAGGTCGTTGAAGTGTTTGGCAAGGTTCCGGTTCAGCGAGTACTCGATGAGATCGACGCCGCTGTGTCGAGAGCCGAGCTCGTTGATCTCGCGTTTGTACTCCGATTCCTCCATGTAGCGGGCGATCTCCGCCGGACCCATCCGCACGAGCTTGCGGTACTCGTCGTCGTTGAACAGTGCGGCCCGTCGCGCACGGACACGGGCGTTGACGTACTCCGGGTTCGAGCTACCGGTCGTACTCATTGTTCGAACAGGTGGGCCGACACTTCCTTCAGATGCTCGTCCCACACCGAATCGAGCATCGAGTCGAAGGTGTTGTTCACCCGAACACGTGAGGTCTCGCTTTCGACGATCACGCCGCCGAGGCAGTCGGTGGGATCGCCGACCGAAAAGCCGTCGTACTCCTCGATGATCCCCTCGATGAGCGCCTCGTCGTCGGCCCGACCGTGGACGACGACCGCGTCGTGGTCGTCGAACTCCTCGGCCGCGCTGGCGATCAGACTGCGGGTCAGCCGCTCGCGGGTCTCGTCGTCGAGATCGACCAGTGCGTCCTCGATCTCCTCGTAGACCTCTTCGAGGACGTCCCGGCGGGCTTCGAGCCGCTGCTGTTTGGCTTCGAGTTTCGCACTCGAAAGCGCCTGTTCGCGCCGTTGGGCGATCTCGGCGTCGACCTCCTCGCTGCGGGCGGCTTTGATCTCCTCGGCGTCGGCCTCGGCTGCCGAGATGATCTCGTCGGCGCGTTCCTCGGCCTCGGCGCGGATCTCATCCGCACGCGCGCGGGCCTCTTTTTCAATGTCGTCTCTGACTTGTTCCAAACTCATTGGTTGAAAGGGTCGCGTCGCTTACAGCAGGAGGATGACGACCAGCAGCGCGAGAATAACGAGCGTCTCGGGCAGCACAGTCAGGATCAGTCCCCGCGCGAAGAGGTCCTCGTTTTCAGCCATTGCGCCGACGGCGGCTGCACCGATCGCTCGCTGGGAGTAGCCTGCACCGAACGCCGCAAGGCCGACGGCGATCGCCGCCGCACCCAGTTCGCTGAGTGCCGGGCCGCCTGCTTCTCCAGCTTGTAGTACAACGTTGCCAAACTCTGATGCAAGTTCCAAACTCATATTTTATGTCTCGCGGTGATTGCGTTGGCTTGTAGCCGAACAGTTTCTATTTGCCTTCAGGCCCATCATAAAGCTTCCCAAAACGGTTGATCGAAACCTGCTATACGGCCGATAACGGCCGATTCATGCGAGTCGCTCTCACTCCAAATGTGCGGAGAAAACAGAAACGACGCGCCGACCGAAACAGGGTGGTCGAACCGACTACTCGTCGGTCGTCGTGTAGGTGCGATCGTAGCCGAACGGGAGGTACGACCGGCCGCCGCCCTCGTAGAACTTCCCGAAGAACTCGACGTACTCCAGGCGCACCGCCTGAAGGCCTGCGCTCGTCACGCCGAGGGCCAGCACCGCCGAGTGGCCAACCAACAACACGAGCAGTCCGCCGATGATGCCGAGCGTGCCGCCGGGCATGAGCCCGCCGAACATGACCTCTGCGCCTTCCGGAATCCCATCACTGAGGAAGATGAAGTGGTAGTTGCCACCGTCGTTGTAGGCCCCGAAGACGATCAGGTTGACCGCGAAGGCGGTCCCGGCCTTGGCGAGCAGCACCGCGGCGATACGCGTGTAGGACAGCACGTTCACCAGGATGTTGAGGAACTCGACGGCCTCGATCCAGGAGCCGAGTGCGAGCAACACGAACCCGACTCCGGTGACCACCAGTCCGACCTGCCCGACGAGGAGCGAAAAGCCCTCGAACCCGAAGGGGAACGGCGCGCCGCTGAAGGCCGTAAAGAGGAACTCGGGTTTGGCTCCGCCGAACAGATCACTGAATACGAACAGCCAGAAGCCGTTGAGCATCAGGATCCAGGAGCCACTCTCTAAGAGCGCCTCTTTGAACCCGTGAATCTCGAAGTCCTCGATGAACGAGAGGATGTAGCCGAGATTGAGGTGGACGACCCCGATCAGCACGCTCACGACGAACCATGCGAGTGCCCACTCGGCGTACTCGGGTTTCAGTCCCTTATGAAGGACTGGTAGGCCGAGATACGTCGACATCGGCTCCGACAGCGGGTGGAGCCCGAAGACCTCGTCGTAGAGGATGCCGAAGAAGGCCGTAAAGCCGCCAGCCCAGATAGCCACGCCACCGATGTCGCTGAGGCCGCCATCGTAGTTGGCATAGAGGTAGTAGCCGATCGCCATGTAGAGCAGCCCGAAGCCGACGTCGCCGATCATGAAGCCGAACATGAGCGGGAACGTCAGGAACACGAGGAACGTCGGGTCGAACTCGGAGTATTTCGGTTTGGCGACCGCGCCGACCAGCACCTCGAAGACCCCCGAGCCGCGGGGGTTGTCCTGGACCACCGGCGGCTCGTCGTCGACGGTTACGACACCGCCATCTGCCCGTGCCTCTTCGGGCTCGCCACTGCCGTCGGCGGCAGCCGGCTCCTCGACCGCCGGGGAATCGCTGCCGGCTGGCGACTCCGGCTCGGCGTCCTCGACGTGGTGGTCGCCGTTGGACTTGAACTGGGCCCGCTTGATCTCGTCGATATCGAGGGGCCCGTCGACGGCCGCGGTGAGCGTCGACTCGAATTCCTCGTAGCGACCCGTGGGAATCCAGCCCTCGGCGACGAAGGCGTTGTCGGTCGTCGCAAACGACAGCGGGGCCTGTTTCTTCTGGGCCTCGATGGAGAGATACTCCTCGGCGGACAGCAGAAAGCTCGCCTGATCGGCTTTGATCTCGTCGAGTTCGGCCTCAACGGCTTCGAGGTCCGACTGAACCGACGCTTTCCGTTCTTCGAGTTCAGCCACGTAGTCGGCGGGGCTTGCCTCGGCCTCAGGCACCGGGACGGTGGCGAACTCGACGCCGACGAGCGAATCGGCCAGCACCTCGTCACCAGCGTCGGCGGTCGGTTTGGCGAAGATCGCGTGTGTGCGACCGCCCGACATAATTTCGAAGGTGTCGATCCCCTCGCTTTCGGCGAGCGTCGACTCGATGGCTTCGCGGTTACCCTCTCCGACGCTGACGACGAGCGAATCGTAGCCGCCCAACAGATCGAGATCGATCCCGAGGTCGGCGAAGGGTTCGACGGCCTCGATCTCCTCGTCGAGTTCCCGTAGCTTCGAGCGGAGCTCGCTGCGTCGGTCGTCGAGCTCGTTGACCGTCTCCTGGAGACTCGCAAGCTCGGCGGCCAGCATTTCGTCGTCGATGAGGATCTCCTCGTCGGCGTCCTCCTCGGAGACGTTGAGGATGCTTTCGAGGGCCCGAACGGTGACGAGCTTCTCGTTTACGTCCTCGGAGCCCTCCAGGGAGCGTCCGAGCTCGAAATCCTCCCAGGATTCGTCGTACTCCGAGAGGTGGAGCAGCCGCAGCTCGTGGACCGCCTCGATGGTCGGCTCCAGGACGCGTTTGGAGCCGGCCACCGAGACCTTGCTCATCCGTTCAGGTCTGAGCATCGACGGCCTCCTCGAATCGTTCTAAGGCGAGGTCCACGGCGTCGTCGATCCGGTCGCTGGCGTCGTCGACGAGCGCCTGGCGGGTCTCTTCGCCCTCTTCGAGGAGGTCCTCGCGGCTGGCCTCGATGTCCTTCTCGGCCTCCGCAAGGCGTTCGGTTGCTCGCTCCTCGGCTTCCTCCCGGGCGGACTCTCGGATCTCGTCGGCTTCCTGTCTGGCCTCGGCGATCCGCTCCTCACGGTCAGACTCGGCTTCCGCGATGATCTCGTCGGCCCGCGTTTCGGCCTCCTTGATCTCTTTGAGAACGTCTGGTCTCGGCATACTCACTAATCGTTCGAATGTGCAGTATCGGCGTATAAGGTGTTTGCGGAACCGTCCGACCGCTGGACCGTCCCTCGGCGGGCGTGAACGATCAGAAAACCGCACCGTTATTGTCCGGCCGCCCGTAGTCGATACCGACATGGGACTCCTCGAGAACAAGGCTCGGGCCCGCCTGTTCTACAAGTATCTCTCGCAGGTGTACGACACGATCAACCCCTTCATCTGGAACGAGGCGATGCGCGATGAGGCACTCTCGTGGCTCGCCATCCAACAGGGCGATCGTGTCCTGGATGTGGGCAGCGGCACCGGCTTTGCCACCGAGGGGCTGCTCCAGCAGACCGACGAGGTCTACTGTCTCGACCAGTCGATCCACCAGATGGAGAAGGCCTTCGCCAAGTTCGGCAAACACGGCGATGTCAAATTCCACCGCGGCGATGCCGAACGCCTCCCGTTTGCCGACAACACGTTCGATCACTTGTGGTCCTCGGGCTCCATCGAGTACTGGCCGAACCCCGTCGACGCCCTCGAAGAGTTTCGTCGCGTCACGAAACCCGGCGGCCGGGTCTTGGTGGTCGGTCCCGACTACCCGAACTCGGTGCTAATGCAGAAGCTCGCCGACGCCATCATGCTGTTTTACGACGAAAGCGAGGCCGACCGGATGTTCACCGAGGCGGGCTATACCGAGTTCGAACACCACATTCAACAGGCCAGCCAGGGGAGCCCGAAAGCGATCACGACCGTTGCGACCGTGCCCGAAGAGTAGACAGGACAGTCGAGCCGCCGGTGTCGCATCGAATGCGGCTCAAACCTGTGTTTCGGTTTTGATGACCGTTTTCGCGTCAGTTGTGAGCCGAACCGAGACGGTCGATCCCGGTTCGAGCTGTGGGCTGTTCGTGCTCGCAACGGTCAGACTCGCCGTCTCGCCGACCGACCACTGCGGATCGCTCGCCGTATTAAAGGGACCAGTTGGACCGGGTTCGAACCCCGAGGCCGAAAAGAACGGCACCGGCGGCTGCTCGTCGAGCGGTTCGCCGTCGACGACGATCCGCACCGAGAGCGTCCGGACATCCAGCGGCTCGCCGCTTTCGTGCGTGAACCGCAGCGTGTCGCCCTCGACGGTGAGGTCGACGACCGCGGTGGGTGCTGGCTCGGGCGTCGAAGCACCGCCGAGCATGGCCGTGCCGACGACCGTCGCGAGGATGACCGTCAGGGCGACCACTAACAGCCCGCCGATGACGGGGGCGCTCCCTCGGGTCGACTGGGAGGAACGATACGCTGGAGGCTGTGGGAACCACGACATACGGCGGGCTGGCTGCGGTTTCGTATAAAAATAGTCGCCGACTACTGGCCGGACGTCACCGTTTCCGGCGCCGGTGGCGTAATGTCGACGAACGCCGCGGAGGTGTCTTCACCCAAGACAGTGACCGTAAAGGACGCTCGTGGGCTGAGCGTCCAGAGGGCACCGTCGGCGTTGGTCGTGCCGACCGTCTGACTCTCCTGGCCGTCTTGGCCGACGGTGACGGTGGCTTCGAGCGGTTCGCCGGTCTCCGCGTCGGTGACAGTGAGCCGAAGCGGACCGCCCGCGTAGGTCTGTTCGACGGTTACGTTGAGTCCGTCCTGAACTTTCGTCGTCTCGGAGCCGGTGATGACATCGTCGAGCGGGAGTCGCTGGTGTTCGATAAACGTCCGCTCGGTCGGCCCATCGGTGAACGTTCGAAGCTCACCCTGATCGAAGCTCACCGACATCACAAACACCGATTCCAGTCCGTCGGTACTCCAACTCGTTGATTGCTCCCAGAGGGTCGGATACCGCTCTGTGGTGAGCTCTTCGATCCGTTCAGGAGTGAGCTGACTGTCGCCCGTGCCACGGAGCGGTTTTCGGTTGACTTCACGGATGTACTGCTCGTTGTCGATCGCTGCCATCGTGATCGATGTATCGCTGGTTTCGATCAGAATCCGGTCGGCAGGTCGCTCCGCGCGAAGCACCGACACCACGTGGGCCCGGAGCGGGCCTTCGAGCATCTGGAGATCGTATTCCATCCGTTGGAGACGACTCGTGGAGATCGGCTCTCCATCGAGCGTCGACGCCTGGGACTCCAACATATCCGTCCGGTCTCTGAGGGTTGCCGCCTCGAGATGGATCGTTGCCAGTTCGATCAGCAGCTCCCGGGGAGCGAGCTCCTCCCGACTGAATTCGCGTATCGCTGTCCGCTCGCGGGTTTCGAGGGCGTCGATCTCCGTCTCAACCGCGTTGAGTTCCGCAGCGATCCGCTCGCCGCGTTCGTCGGCGGCCAATGCGTCGAGTTCGTGTTCGATGGTCCGGGTCGCCAGACGATCGGTTGTGAGATCGGTATCGAACTCGGCGGCGGGACCCAGATCGGCGTACTGTCGCCGGAGGTCGCTTCGCTCGATCTCTCCGGCCGGAATCGCCACGGTATTCGTTACATTGGTGTCGGCTCCCATCGTATCGCTCAGTTGGGAAGGGTTCGCGTCGCTCAGTTGGGGCTGAGACGACGGTTGGGCGTCGACGGAGGCGGCCTGTCGCTCGCCGTCGACACCACCCGACGGAAGACCGACACCAACACCGATAACGGTCGTGACCAGGAGGACAGCGATCACGAGCGGGAGGCGTTTCATCTGTGGGGACTCTCTCCCGGATGAACAAAAAGCCATCTACAGAGACCAATTGGATGAAACGTAGGTGGTCCCTACCGATCGTTTCTGCGAGGGAATCACAGTCCCTTTGGGTGTCTCGACCGAGGCGCTATCGTGACCGTCGTATTCGTGTATGGCACGCTGACCGACCGCGAGCAAGTCTCGGCGCTGCTGACGGAGTTCACCTTCGGCCCGTCGGCCGTCTGTCACGGCCTCCAGCGCGTCGACGGCCGGTATCCGACGCTGGTTCCCGGTGGGGAGGTGACCGGTCGGCTGCTTTCGACGCCGGAACTCGATCGGCTCGACCGCTACGAGGGCGTCGACCGCGGGCTCTACTGTCGAGTCACGGTCCCGTTGCGGTCCGCTCGCAGTTCCGAAACGAATGTCCTCGACCAGAATGACGCCGACCACTCGGCGTTCGATGTCGAGGCTGTGGCCGTCTATGTCGGGGAACCATCGAAGATCGGCGTCGAACCGGATGTCGGCTGGCCCGACGCCGACAGTTTCACCCGATCAGTGAGGGCGTATCTGGAGACACACCCCGTTCGGATAACGGCTGAGCCAGCAGTAGATGACTACTGACTGACGACCGTCAGACGGTGCCGATCACCCCCTCGCTGTCGTGCGTTTTTTACTTTCACTCCGCGTGCCGTACGTTTTTATACTCCCGGTCCATTATTCCAGTTGCACGTCACACGCGTGCATTCCCCAATTCCCTTTCCATACCCACCGAAATCCATTAGCCGTCGCTCCGACGAGTGCGTGTATGCTCTCGCTGTCAGCGGTCGAAGCGGCCGTAGACCGGGTGTCGGCTGTCGCTCGGGAGACGCCACTGGAGTACTCCCATCCGTTCTCCGAGCGGACCGGGGCAGCGGTCTCTCTCAAGCTTGAGAACTTCCAGCGGACCGGCTCGTTCAAGATTCGGGGAGCGATAAACCGGATCGCCACGCTGTCGGCGGCCGAACGGGAGGCTGGCGTCGTCACCGCCAGCGCAGGCAACCACGCCCAGGGGGTCGCACTGGCCGCCACGCGGGCGGGCGTGGACTCGACGATCGTGATGCCGAAACACGCGCCGATCTCGAAGGTGAAAGCGACCCGACGGTACGGGGGCCGGGTTGTCCTCCATGGGATCGACTACGAGGAGGCACAGGCGCGGGCCCACAAGATCGAGGCCGCCGAGGACCGAACCTACGTCCACGCCTTCGACGACGAGGCCGTCATGGCCGGACAGGGAACCATCGGACTGGAAATCCTCGACCAACGGCCCGAGGTTGAGACCGTCGTCGTCCCCATCGGCGGCGGGGGGCTTATTTCGGGCATCGCGACCGCGATCAAGACCCAGCGCCCGGACGTGCGAATCATTGGTGTGCAGGCCGAGGGTGCTTCGAGCGTCGTCGAATCGCTGGAGAAAGGCGAAATTTACACCCGGGAGAGCGTCGATACCGTGGCCGACGGGATCGCCACCCGATCTGTCGGCGAGCGGACGTTCGAGGTAATCCAGGAGCGCGTTGACGAGGTCGTCACGGTCTCCGACGAGGAGATCGCCCTGGCACTTACCTTGCTGTTAGAGCGGAGCAAAGCACTCGTCGAAGGCGCGGGAGCGGTCGCGCTGGCGGCACTGCTGGAAGAGCGGTTCGACTACCGCGAGGGGGAGGTGATCGTCCCCGCGCTCTGCGGCGGCAACATCGACATGAACGTCCTGACGACGGTGATCCTCCGTGGACTGGTCCAGATGGGCCGGTATCTGAAGATCACGACCGTTCTCAAAGACCAGCCCGGCGCACTGCAGGGGTTGATCGATATCATCGCCGATCAGCAGGCCAATATCTACGCGATCCACCACGAGCGGACCTCCCGAGAGATCGGGATGAGCGACACCGAAGTCGAGATTGAACTGGAGACCCACGGCCAACAGCACGCTGCGGAGCTACTGGCCGAGCTTCGATCGAACGGCTACGAGGTCGAGGTCCAACAGTAGGCGCTTCCTACTGTCGGTTAGTCACGTCCGTACTCCCACACTCGGGACACTGGGTCATCCGCCCGAACGGTGGCGCGCTGATCCGGTTCCACTCGTCGCTCCCCGAGATCGCCGTGTAGCCACACCGCCGACAGACTGACATCGACTGCTCGTCGGTTGTGATTGCCATGGTTTATCATGCGGTGGCGACTCGAATAACGGTTTTTCAGCTGCGCCGAGAGGTCGGTGAACGAACCGATCCACGGGGACTTATGCTGCCAGTGTGACAATCACGGGTATGAAACGGACGATCAGTACGGACGACGCACCGGAAGCCGTCGGGGCCTACAGTCAGGCGACGACCGACGGGTCGACGCTGTATACGGCAGGCCAGATTCCACTGACGCCCGACGGCGAGCTGCTCGATGGAGCGTCGATCGCCAAGCAGACCGCACAGGCACTGGACAACGTGGTTGCGATCCTGGAGTCCGAGGATCTCGATGCGAGCGCAATCCTCAAGACGACCGTTTATTTGGCCGATATCGACGACTTCCAGGAGATGAACGAGACCTACAGCACGTATTTCGACGCCGAGCCACCGGCCCGAAGCGCCGTCGAAGCGGGAGCGCTCCCGAAGGGCGTCGACGTCGAGATCGAGGCCGTCGCCATCCTGGAGCCGTGAGACCGGTCGCCAAATCGAGCCTGCTGTGGGGAGTCGTCGGCACGCTGACGTTCCTCGTCGGAGCCCAGGGATATCGCCTGCTGATCGGTGCGCTCCCGACGGGATATATCGGCATGATCGCCATTGGGTTAGTGGTCGAAACCACTGTCGGTACGGTCTCGTATGTGGTCGAGCCGCGGCTGGCCGCGAAGGGAAGGACTTAAAATCGCCAGCGGGCTATCAACGCATGAGCCAGAATGGCCGAGTGGTAAGGCGCACGCCTGGAAAGCGTGTTCCCTTTGGGATCCAGGGTTCAAATCCCTGTTCTGGCGTTTCTGACGGATCAGCAAACACCAGCGGCGCGTTTCATCGCGCCGCGATCACTGCTGATCCGTGACACGGTGACTAACAGGGATTTGAATCAGGGAACGAAGCGAGTGAAACGAGCGGAGTGACCGTGGTTCAAATCCCTGTTCTGGCGTTGCTTTCGGACCAACAACCACAAGCAGCGCGTTTCGTCGCGCTGTAATTGCTGCCAGGGCCGAAGACGGTTTCTAACAACTATCAACTCACGAGAGGTGTATGTGAACAATTGTCGACAGGGAAAGCTTCATATCTATGGGTGTCTTTGACACGGTTGACAATGCCAGACACGAAAGCAGGCCGCGAACGGAAAGGCCGTAACAAGCTCGCACAGCTAGAGTCGAAACTGAACGCTCGCGAGCGAGAATTATTGGGAGAGCGGAGCGAGCCGCCGGAACCTGATCGTGTCGACAGCGAATTCCTGACCGATCCGAGTGAGCTCGAAGCATAGCCTCGTCCTTTTTATTTCGATCCGTAGCCGAGCGACAGTGCCAACAGCGGCTGAGCTTTCGGTCAGGCTCCAGGAACCCCCACAGTAGCCGTCGACTATAGTAGCCACACCGCCGCGTAGCCGTCGACTTCCTGCCAGTAGCCGCACATATAAAAGCGGCAAAGCGGTCCACAGAGATCGAATATAGCTGTGTGTTATCGGACCACATGAAATTCCCAAATCATACAGCCCTCTGTGTGTTTTCGAGCAGTCTCGCCTGCCGTGTTGCCGATGTGTTTTCCTCCTGTGTCCAAAAGATTTATATAGAATCACAAACAATCAGTCGGGTGTACTATGAGTCAGCGTATGCAGCAAGGTCAGCCGATGATCATTCTCGGAGAGGATTCTCAGCGCGTCCAGGATAAGGACGCCCAGCAGTACAACATCTCCGCGGCCCGGTCGGTCGCCGAGGCCGTACGGTCCACGCTCGGACCAAAGGGGATGGATAAGATGCTCGTCAACTCGATGGGCGATGTCACCATCACCAACGACGGTGTCACCATCCTCACCGAGATGGATATCGACAACCCGACCGCCGAGATGATCGTCGAGGTCGCCGAGACACAGGAAGACGAGGCAGGCGACGGGACGACGACCGCCGTCGCTATCGCCGGCGAACTCCTGAAGAACGCCGAGGACCTCCTGGAGCAGGAGATCCACCCGACGGCGATCATCAAGGGCTTCCACCTCGCCAGCGAGAAGGCCCGCGAGGAGGTCGACAACATCGCCGAACCCGTCGATCCCGACGACGAGGAACTCCTCCGGAAGGTCGCTGAGACCTCGATGACCGGCAAGGGCGCGGAGCTCGAAAAGGACGTCCTCGCGGATCTCGTCGTCCGTGCGGTCCAGCAGGTCACCGTCGAAGCCGACGACGGCAGCCACGTCGTCGACCTCGAAAACGTCAACATCGAGACCCAGACCGGCCGCTCGGCCGGGGAATCCGACCTCCTGGTCGGCGCAGTCATCGACAAGGACGCGGTCCACGGCGACATGCCGACGAACTTCGAGAACGCCGACACGCTGCTGCTCAACGAGGCCATCGAGATCGAAGAGGCCGACGTCGACACCCAGGTCTCGATCGAGACCCCCGACCAGCTCCAGAACTTCCTCGACCAGGAGGAAAAACAGCTCAAACAGAAAGTCGAGAAGATCGTCGACAGCGGTGCTGACGTGGTCTTCTGTCAGAAAGGTATCGACGACCTCGCCCAGCACTACCTCGCCAAAGAGGGCGTGCTGGCGATCCGCCGAACCAAGAAGTCCGACATCAAGTTCCTCAAAAACGTCCTCGGTGGCTCGGTCGTCTCCGACGTCAACTCCGTGACGGCCGACGATCTCGGCAACGGATCGGTCCGCCGCGACGAGGAAGACGAGCTGTTCTACGTTGAGGGCACCGGCGACGAGGTCCACGGCGTGACGCTCCTGCTTCGCGGCTCGACCGACCACGTCGTAGACGAGCTCGAACGCGGGATCAACGACGCCATCGACGTCGTCTCGACGACCGTTTCCGACGGTCGTGTGCTGGCTGGCGGCGGCGCACCCGAAGTCGAGATCGCCTCCCGACTCCGCGATTACGCCGACTCGGTCTCCGGCCGCGAGCAGCTGGCCGTCGAGGCATTCGCCGACTCGCTCGAACTCGTCCCCCGCGTCCTCGCCGAGAACGCCGGGCTCGATTCGATCGACCTGCTCGTCGATCTCCGTGCGGAACACGAAAGCGGGAACGCCCACGCAGGTCTGAACGCCTTCACCGGCTCCGTCGAGGACACCTACGAGGCGGGCATCGTCGAGCCGGCCCACGCCAAAGAGCAGGCGCTGTCGTCTGCCACCGAGGCCGCGAACCTCGTGTTGAAGATCGACGACATCATCGCCGCGGGCGATCTCTCGACTGAGGGCGACGGTGACGAAGGTGGCGCACCCGGCGGCATGGGTGGCATGGGCGGCATGGGTGGCATGGGCGGCGCGATGTAAGCTCGGCCGCAACCCACTCAGCTGCTGACTCATCCGGAATCGAACGCTCACCGACCGAACGCTGCTGTTAGCTGTTTTCTAACGACTAGTAGACCGTGGCTACTGTCGTCCAGATCGTCGACGACGAGCCAGCCTACCAGACCCGTTAAGATCACGGAGTCGAACCAGTCGGTATGCACACGCTGCTGCTCGACAGCGACGATGTCCGGGCGAACGCGCCGATGGAGGAGCTTATTTCGGCGGTCGAAGACGCCTTCGGAGCGTATCAGCGCGGCGACGCCCAGATGCCAGCGAAATCGTATATCGACCTCCCGCAGTACAACGGGGATTTCCGGTCGATGCCAGCCTATCTCCGCGTGCGTGATGAAACTGGCGGCGAGGAATGGGACGCCGCGGGCGTCAAATGGGTCAACGTCCACCCCGACAACCGAGCCGAGTACGGGCTGCCCACTGTCCTGGGAACGATGATCTACTCGGACCCCAAAAACGCCTTTCCGCTGGCGATCATGGATGGCCGCGAGCTAACGATGCTGCGAACGGGGGCGGCCGCCGCTGTCGCCACCGACCACCTCGCCGTCACGGATGCAGCGTCGCTCGGCATCGTCGGCGCTGGCGTCCAGTCCTACACCCAGCTCGAAGCCATCGAGGCAGTCCGGCCCATCGAAGAGGTCGTCGTCTCGGACGTCGACGCCGAGCGGGCGGCCGAATTCATCGACCAGTTCGAAGACCGCTTCGAGATCCGGGGCGGGTCGGTCGCCGAAGCCGCTTCCTGTGACGTCCTGTCGACGGTCACCCCGGTCGAATCGCCGATCGTCGACCGCGAGATGGTCGGCGAGGAGACCCATATCAACGCGATCGGCGCGGACGCGGCGGGCAAACACGAACTGGCCAACGAGATCCTCCTGGACGCCAAACTCGTAATCGACGACTACGAACAAACCACCCATTCGGGCGAGATCAACGTCCCCTACAGCGAGGGAACGCTCACCGACGCGGATATCTACAGCTCACTGGGCGAGATCGTGACCGGTGAGAAAACGGGGCGAACCACCGAAGACGGGATCACTGTCTTCGATTCGACCGGGTTGGCGATTCAGGACGTGGCCGCAGCCCACGTCGTATACACCGCGGCCCGAGAACGGGACAACGGCACGCCGTTCGACCTGCTCGGAGTGGCCGACAGTTAGTTGGGCTGTCCCCGCACCGCCGACCGGATCGCTCTGACGGCTTTGGTTGCGAGGACCAAGACGACGAAAACGGGGATCAACGGAAACAGCAGCGTAAAGATGCCGAGAAACACCACCCATCCCAGCAGATCCATCTCCGTGTTGCCGCGGCTTTGGTAGCCCGGCGTCACCGTTCGGTAGGCTGATTCGAGGACTCCAGGATCGGACTGCGGGCTCATACCACTCATCGGTGCCGAAAAACCATAAATCGGCTGTCAGTAGCGGTGAAAACCGACGTCGACGTCCTATTCGATGTGGATTGCCGGGCGGAACGGCACGGCTTTCGAGGCCCGATCCTCGGGGTCGTCGATCCCCTCGCCGTCCTCGGCGTAGATCTCGACCGTAGCGTCGTACTCCCGTTCGAGGAAGCCAACCGCGGTTTCGTAGGTCGAGGTCTCGTCGATCTCGTCAAGTACGGCGAGCGTCTCATCGTCGAGACTTCGAACGAGCTCGACCAGATCCTGGACCAACTGATTGACTGCGTTGCCGCGCTCGCGGAGGTCGGGGACCTGCATGACCTCGCTCATCACGTCGCCGACGTTGGTACCGGTCTCCCGGACGGTCTCGAAGACCGACTGTTTCCAGTCGGCCGCAACGTAGACGCGGATCGTCTCAGGGTCCTGATCAGTGACGTTGAGGATGTCCTGGATGTCGTCGGTCAGCCGCTCGATCTGTCGCTCCTCGGTTTCAGTGCGTGCTGACTGCCACTCGCTTTCGACCTCCGGCCACGGGGCGTCCTCGGCCGGGGTCCCAGTGAGCTGTTCGTGCAGCTCGTTGGTCATAAAGGGAATAAACGGAGCCAGCAGCCGGAGGCGGGTTTCGAGGACGTGTCGGAGCGTCCACTGGGCGCCTGGTCGATCGAGATCGGCCCGGCGGCGATACCATTTGAGGTGCTCCTCGAAGCCGTAGAAGGCCGCCTGCGAGGCGCTCCGCGTCTCGGCGTTTTCGAGAGCTTGCGTCGTCGACTCGATGGTGGTCTGGAGTTTGGACAGGAGCCAGCGGTCGATGTGTTTGAGGTCAGTCTGGGGATCGACGTCGGGTTCATCGGCGTCGATCAGCTCCTGGGCACGGTTCCAAAACCGGCGGAGCTGTTTTTCCACACCTTCGACCTGTTCGGCTCGCCAGTCGTAATCCTGCCACGGCTCCGCGGAGTTCAGCAGGAAGAAGCGGACGGTGTCCGCCCCGTAGTTCTCGATGGCCTTGCCGGGGAGGACAACGTGGCCCTTCGAGGAGGACATCTTTTCGCCCTCCAGGAGACCCATCCCCATGATGGTGATGCCGTCGGGCCACTGGGCCTCGTCGAACAGTTCGGCGTGGTGGAACAGGTAGAACGTGAGGTGGTTCGAGATGAGGTCGTTGGCCGAGAATCGCTGGGTGACGGGGTACCAGTACTGCCACTCGTCGCGGAGGTCGAGGGCCCGCTTGTCGGCCTCGCCCTCGACGGCGTCTTCGCCGTAGAACAGCGCATCGAAGAACTCCCGGTCAAGGTCCTCGACCGGGATCTCGTCGAGCCGGTGGGCGATGGTGTAGTAGGCCATATAGATCGTCGAGTCCGACAGCGGCTCGATGACGAAACTGTCGTCCCACGGGAGCTTCGTGCCCAGCCCGTAGTTGCGGATACAGGGCCACTCGTTGAGCCAGTCGATGGTGTGGTCGTACTCCCCGCGGGTGTTGGCGGGGTTGGTATCGAGTTGGTCGACGACTCGCTTGGCCTCGGCCTTCCAGTCCTCGTCGTTGTACGTGAGGAACCACGTATCCTGGTAGGCAACGACTACTTTGCCGCCAGCCCGCGAGACGACGGGCTCCGGGAAGTCGTACATCGCGCCGAAGTCGCCCTGCTCGCGGTAGGCGTTGGCTAACTCATCGCGCACGTCCTCGATGAGCTCGTCGGCGTACTCGCCGTAGGCGTCGTGGAGTCGACCCGTGTGGAACTCGGCGTTGTAGACGTCCTGGGTGACCTCCTTGAGATCGGGGTCGTTGCTGCTGGTTATGCCAGCCGATTCGACGGCGTCCTTCGCGGGGATCTCGCCGTAGCCCTCGACGTCGAGAATCGGGACCGGCTCGATGGCCTCGACTTCGGCGGGGTCGATCCCGTAGGCTTCGAGGCGGTCGGGGTCGGCCTTCGCCTCCTGGAGGGCGAGGTAGTCGTCGGGGCTGTGGGCTGGGACCGACATGACGACGCCGGTGGCGTTGTCGCTATCGACGAACTCGGCGGGGAGCACGAGAACTTCGTCGCCGGTGACGGGATTGGTGACGTGTTCGCCGACGAATTCGGAGCCCTGGAACTCGCGGTGGATCTCAACGTCGTGGTCCTGGAGGTCGAGTTTTTCGGCGGCCTCGACCGAGACGAGCCACTGCTCGCCGTCGACGGTCGCCTCGACGTACGGAGAGTCGGGATTGATGTAGGCGTTGGTGACCCCGCGGACCGTTTCGGGTCGCAGCGTCGCCATCGGGATCGTGGTCTCTCCCTGACTGAATTTGACGAGCGTATACTCCTGGTACTCGACGTCCTCGCCCTCCAGGAGGTCGTGGGTGGTGACGGGGTTTTCCTGCTCGGTGCAGTATTTGACCGGGTGGAGCCCCTTTTCGAGCCGCCCCCGCTCTTTGAGAGTCTCGTACTGCCAGGTGATGAATTTGGAATAGCGGTCGTCGTTGGTCGTGAACTCCCGCCGCCAGTCGATAGACAAACCGAGGGACTGCATTCCCGTCTTGTAGTGTTCCTCGATGAAGTGGCGGGCATAGCCCATCGGCGTTTCGAGGTCGGAGAGGACGTCATCGGAGACGTTGTAGGTGTCCTGGAGCACCGACATTTGTTTTTCCTCGCGTTTTTCGAGGCGTTCAACGGCCCCAATAATCGGCGTGCCGGTGACGTGCCAGGCCATCGGGAACAGCACGTCGTCGCCTTGTTGGCGGCGGTAGCGGGCGTACACATCGGGGACAGTGTAGGTCCGGGCGTGGCCGATGTGCATCCCGCCGCTGGGGTAGGGATACGGCACGGTGATAAAGGTCGTCTCCTCGTCGTCGGGGTCGGCAGTCGTGGTGGGATCGGGCTCGTAGCGCCCCTCTGCGTCCCACCGCGCCCGCCAGTCGGCTTCGAGTTCCTGCGGGTCGTAATCCATACGGGTCTCTCTGTGTGTCGGGCCTAAAATAGCATCTATCGCTGACGGGTGATGGGGCCCTTAGGCGAACTTCCGAACCGTCATATTCAGCGTATCGAGGTCGACGATGGGCGCGTGGGCCACGTCGGGGTCGATGTTGACCTTCTTTTGGAACTCGGTTTGGGCCTGCCAACAGCCGCTGTTGACCGCGAGTACGTTGTGGTACTTCCCCCAGCCGAGTTTGTGGACGTGGCCGGTGTGGAAGACGTCCGGTACCTCGTCGATAACTAAGTAGTCCTTCTCCTCGGGTGCGAGCCGCATCTTGCCGCCGTACTTCGGGGCGACGTGTCGCTTTTTGAGGAGCTGGTACATCGCCTTGTGTGGCTCGTCGTAGCTGGCCTTCTCCTCGGGGAGTTCGGCGATCACCTCGTCGAGCGAAACGCCGTGATACATCAGCACCGAGACGCCCTCGATGGTGACCGTCGAGGGGTTCCCGGAAATCCGGGCGTCATGGGCCGACATAATCGACCGCAGTTCCTCGTCGAAACCCGGCTGTGGTTCGGCGAGCCGGACCGCGTCGTGGTTGCCGGGGATCATGACGATCTCCATGTCGCCGGGGACGGCTTTGAGATGCTCCGAGAACGCTTCGTACTGGTCGAAAATATCGACGATATCCAGCTCCTCGTCCTGATCCGGATAGACGCCGACGCCTTCGACCATATCGCCCGCGATGAGGAGGTACTCGACGGTCTCGGCCTCCTCGGTGTGGAGCCAGTCGGCAAACCGGTTCCAGGCGTCGGCCATGAACTCCTGGCTGCCGACGTGGACATCCGAAATCAGGGCGGCCTGGACGTGGCGGTCGGCCGTCGAGGGGCGGAACGTTCGGGGCACGTCGGGGACGAAAAGCGAGTCGACGAACATGATACCGCTGTCGTCGGCGAGCGTCCCCTGGACCGCGATACATTCGTCCAGCAAGAGGTCGTCGACCATGTTGGCGATCTCGCGGTCCTTCATGACGAGCGCAGGAAACGTGCCGGTCGTGTCTTCGAGTTCGATCAGCCAGTGGCCGCTGGCCGTCGAGCGAATGTCGTTGACGAGGCCGATCATCTCAGCCTCGCTGCCGCCGCCCATCGATTGGATCGCCGACGCCGGGCGGTGGTTGACGCGGCCGCCCAGTAGTTTCGAGAGCCGCTTGTAGCGGTCGCGAAACGTGGTCACGAACTGTTTGTATTCGCCGGTGCCGGTGCTCCGGCCCGTGATGTCGCCGGTGATTTCGGCTGGCTGTGGGGACCGCGACGAAGCTCCCTCACCGTTCGGTCGTTCCTCGGTCGTGGCAGCCCTCGTTACCGAGTCGGAAGACCCCTCCGTTTCGACTGGAGTATCCGTTGTTTGCGTGGGTTTTTCAGGGTTTTTAGTTGGAGTTGAAACAGAGGTATTTGCCGATGGGGTCGAATTGGCGGTAACCGCCGCCGGATCGGGAGCCGGAGGCGACGAGTCGAGCGTTTGTCGAACGGTGGCAGTCGTCACACGGAGCGCGTTGTCCGGCGTCGCCTCGACGACCGTTTCGAGTGCGGCCGCCGGATCGTCGGCCCCCGCAAGGAGTGTTACGACCTCCCGTTCGGCGTTGTAGCCGTGCTCGGCGAGGGCCTGAACGATCCGTGACGGGGTCTCCAGTGGCACATCAACTCGTGGGATGGCTCCAGTCAAAAGCATGCCGAACGACCGTGGTTCTCGGGCTGCCGGACAGTATACAATACATACCGCTTTGGTAGATACAATACATACCGCTTTGGTAGAACGAGTAAATGATGGGTAACAGTGTGTAGGCCGTCACTATACGCGACAGAACGGGTGTCTCATCGAATGAAATCACGAGACGTAGTAGGGAAATCACCCAGAAGCTTCAAACACGGGCCAATCGAATGAGAGGGCAATGAGTCCAGGGGATCGTCGGCCACCGGACGACGAGGAGGCCGGAGGGCCGACGGCGGATCGAACGCCGTCTTCCGAGACCGACGAGACGGCTGCGAACGGCGATGATCGCCGGTCGACCGAGCGGCCTCATGCCGACGACACAGGCAAGCGTGATATCCCGCCGCGTGCGGGGTCGAGGGAGTCTGGGGAGTCCGGCTCGCTGTGGACACGGTTCCGCACAGCAGACGATGGACCGCTGTTGTTGCTTCGTGAGGTACTTCTCAGTGGCGGGATCGTGCTGCTGTTCGGGCTGTTGTTGTTCGGTGCCAGTGGCGTCTGGCCGCCGATGGTCGCGGTCGAAAGCGAGAGTATGGAGCCGAACATCAACCAGTACGATCTGATAATCGTCTCCGAGCCGGGACGGTTCGCACCCGAGATGGCCGACCGGACAGGTGTTGTGACGGCGAATTCGGTCGGTGAAACAAAACACGAATCGTTCAACCGCGCTGGGAGTGTGGTCGTCTACCAGAATCCGGAATCACTCGGACCCCCGATTATCCATCGGGCACACTTCTACGTCGAGGGTGGCGAAAACTGGTACGATCGGGCGAATCCGGAGTACATCGCCGCCGACAGCTGTTCGGAACTCGACCAGTGTCCGGCACCCCACGCGGGCTATATCACCAAGGGAGATAACAACGACAGCAACGCCCAGTACGATCAGGCCAACGGTATCGCACCGGTCGTCAAACCGGGGTGGGTCACTGGAATCGCACACCTCCGGATTCCACGGGTCGGCTACATCCGACTGGCACTGACCGGCGCGGCGAGTTTCGGGCCGCTGCTACCTGCTGGTGTCGGCGCTATCGGAGCCGGGACGGCGTATGCGATCGGTCGGCGCGAACTACTCGGCTAATCAGTCGTTGTCGAACCGTGCCTGGACGAACGGCTGGACGTTGTCGATATCGCCGAGCCGCGAGTCGGACAAGAGGACGGCTTCGGTCTCGTCGATCGGGACCGAGAGGTTCATTTCTTTCGTGCGGCCGTAGCGGCCTTTCGAGACGACGACCGCGTTGACGATGCCGAGCATATCGAGTTCACTGATGAGGTCGGTCACGCGACGCTGGGTGAGCACGTCGGCGTCGATCTCCTCACAGAGGCGTTTGTAGATGTTGAACACCTCGCCGGTGTTGATGTTATGAACCCCGTTCTTTTCGAGGAGAATAATCGAAAAGAGGACGATCTTGCTCTGGGTCGGCAGCGTGCGGACGACCTCGACGACCCGGTCGAGTTCGATCTTGTCCTGGGCCTGCCGGACGTGGGTCTCCTCGATGAGATCAGCTTGGCTTCGCTCGGCGAGTTCGCCCGCGGTCCGCAGGAGGTCGAGCGCCCGGCGGGCGTCGCCGTGTTCCTGGGCGGCAAATGCGGCGCATAGCGGAATCACATCCGAGGTAAGGGCCTCGGATTTGAACGCCACGTCCGCGCGGTGTTGGAGAATATCCCGGAGTTGGGTGGCGTCATAGGGCGGGAAGACGATCTCCTCCTCGCCCAGCGAGGATTTGACGCGGGGATCCAGGAAGTCAGTAAATTTGAGGTCGTTCGAGATCCCCATGATAGAGATCCTGGAGTTGGTGAGCTCGGAGTTCATCCGCGAGAGGTTATAGAGGGTGTCGTCGCCGCTTTTCTCGACGAGTTTGTCGATCTCGTCGAGCATGATGACGACCACGCGCTCGTGGTAGTCGACCGCTTCGAAAAACGTCGAGTATACCCGGTCGGTCGGCCATCCCGTCATCGGGACGGGGTCGAGCTCCGCGAGGTCGGCTTCGAGATCGTCGATCGCGGCGTCGACCGCCGCAACGTCGTCGTACTCCGCGGCCAGCGACCGGACTTCCTCGTCGGTGTCGTCGGAGTCGTTGGCGAGATCGGAGGGAGTGTCGGCCGACTGGAGGCGATCGCGGACCGCTTCGAGGTTCTCGATTTTCGACTCGATCCGGGCTTCGTTTTTGTCGATGAACTTGTTTGCGAGTTGGGCAAGCACCCGATACTGGGTGTCTGTGACCTCGCAGTTGATATATTCGACCTCGCAGGGAACGTCGTACTTCTGGGAGGTCGATTCGAGCTCCTGGCTGACGAACTTCGCGCTGGCGGTTTTCCCGGTCCCGGTTTTCCCGTAGATGAGGATGTTCGAGGGGGTGTCGCCGCGGAGCGCGGAGACTAGAATCGTCGCCATGCGGTTGATCTGGTCGTTGCGGTGGGGGAGCTCGTGGGGGGTGTAGGAGGGACGGAGGACCTCTTTGTTCTCGAAGATCGGCTCGCTGGCCAGCAGATCGTCGAACAGCCCCTGGCTCTCCTCGTTTTCGTCGAACATCGTATCGAAATCGAGGTTGGTCGAGGTGGCTGAGCGGTCTCTGGCGGCTGTCGAATCGTCGGCGTCGGCGGCGGAGTCCGGCTCCGAATCTGTGTTTTCCTTCGTCATACTACCCCCTCTGTTTCAGGTGGAACCTGTGGCACGTACCGCACCAAACCGACCGGAGGGACCGTAAGCGGGGTGTTCCGTTCGTGAGGGCGGCCGGGCCGTGTCCAGATGATGCAGACGAAGCAGAGGCACAGCGAGTACAAAAACGTTCTCCCTTTGGCTCGGATGCGTCGGGCTGTCGACTGTTGAGTCGGGATGTCGACCGTCCACCCTGTGTTTCGGATGGAGAAACACACATGGGGATGGAGAAACACACATGGGGATGGAGAAACACACATGGGAACTGTGCGCGCATAGTATCAATAAATCATGAAATAAATCGAGACAGAAACGAGGGTGGTACTATTATGGACACGACCAGAGGTGGTCGGTGAAGACAGCTGGAACAGTTGGTATGGTATCTCGGCACACGTCTGAGTATGTATAACACGGACTAGCCCCCCCCCCACCCCTTCGTTTCAATTGGAGACGCACGAGAGGGTGGGGTGGGTCGACAACTACTAGTTCGCAAGAGAAATCTTTATACTACTCTCGTAGAAACCTAACCCGTACTGCAGTAAACACAGTTCTCTAGTTGTTTTTATCTGTTGTATGAAAGAGAGACTAGTCTAGGAATTTTCTAGTCGACGATTTCGTCTCGTCCTGGAGCGGCCTCTGTAGCTGTTCCACCCGAAACGAAGGGGTGGGGGGCTAGGATACGTGAGGCTGTCGACCGCTTACGTGATAACCACTTGCGCGGCAGTTACTACCATGGGATAACTGCTTGACGACCACCTACCAATGAATTTACCGAGAAGAAGGCTCGATCAGTCACCGTCGACGACTTCCCACCGACTCTCGACAGCCGCTCAGCACAACCCCGTGAGTTCCATTATCACACCCCGTTCTGTCACCGTAACCTACCGAGTCTGGTCATCGTAACCCACTGACCCTTGTCACCGTATCCATTGAATTCTGTCACTAACGAATCGAGACAGTCGACTATTTCCAACAGTCAATTACAGTCGGTAAAACTCCTTGAACTGCCTAAAAACAGCCGGTAGCCACTCTAATACGGTGGGGCCCTCACCCCTGTCTGACGTAGTACTTAAGTGTGCCCGCGAGTCACGATATGGCAGACGCTCCTCTGTGCGCACGCGTAGCGGAGGGGTGGGGAGCTCATGATGGGTCTGCTCACAAACTTACGAGACAGTATTTCGCGGGTCACAGACCGGCTGTTCGCCTCCGAGGAGCCGAAGCGGATCGGCATCTACGGACCACCGAACGCCGGGAAGACGACCCTCGCGAACCGTATCGCACGCGACTGGACCGGCGACGCTATCGGTCCCGAAAGCCACGTTCCACACGAAACACGCCGGGCCCGACGCAAGGAGGACGTCTCCATCGAGCGCAACGGGAAATCGGTCTCCATCGACATCGTCGACACCCCCGGTGTCACCACGAAGGTCGACTACAAGGAGTTCCTGGACCACGACATGGAGAAGGACGACGCCATCCGTCGCTCCCGAGAGGCGACCGAGGGCGTCGCCGAGGCCATGCACTGGCTTCGGGAGGACGTCGACGGCGTGATCTACGTACTCGACTCCTCGACCGATCCCTTCACACAGGTCAACACGATGCTGATCGGGATCATCGAGAGCCGCGAGCTCCCCGTCCTGATCTTCGCCAACAAGACCGACCTCGAAGACTCGGACGTCCAGCGCGTTGCCGATGCCTTCCCCGACCACGAGACGGTCCCGCTGTCGGCTCTGGAGGGCAACAACATGGACGAAGTATACGACAAGATCGCGGAGTACTTCGGATAATGCCCGAAACAACCAACTCCGACAACGGCGTCCAGATCGACCTCATCAGCGGCTCGCGGATGGCCGGGCTCCGGAGCATGGAGAAGATCCGGCTCATCCTCGATGGGGTCCGGGAGGGCAACATCGTCATCCTCGAAGAGGGACTCTCACCGGACGAGGAGTCGAAACTCATCGAGGTCACCATGACCGAGATCAGCCCCGACGACTTCTCGGGGATCGAAATCGAGAGCTACCCACGCGCCGAGACCGCCGACCAGAGCTTCCTGGACAAACTCATGGGCCGGGAATCCACGAAGAAACTCACTGTCATCGGTCCGGCCAACCAGATCGAGACGCTCCACAAGGACGAACAGCTCATCAGCGCGCTGGTCTCCCGGAAATAACGCCATGACACCAACTATCCACTGATGCCCCACCAGTGTACCAACTGCGGCCACACCTTCCCCGACGGCTCCAAGGAGATGCTGTCGGGCTGTCCGGACTGCGGCGGCAACAAGTTCCAGTTCAGACCCGCAGGCTCCAACGCCGACTCCGTCGCCGACGACGCTGCCGACACCACTGCGTCCTCGAAAGCCGACGCGTCGACTGGAGAATCGGTCACGATCGACCCTGAGACGCCGTCTGCCGGGCGTCAGACATCTCCACCGGAAACGGAGGGGGTTGGCGACGGCGAGGTCGCCCAGAACGACGGGGCCGAATCGCCCGCCCAGTCGACCGCCCGCTCCGACGTCGTCTCTTCGTCGGAGATCACTGCCGCTGGCTCGATGGGCCCACAGTCGACCGCCGACGAGCAGTCGCCCACCGACCAGCCCGCCCCGACCGACCAGCCCGCCCCGACCGACACACCCGAACCCGACGCCGAAGCGACGGCCGACACGCCGGATGACCCCACCGAGGAGTCCAACCTCGACGAACTCAGAAAGGAACTCAACAACCAGTTCGAATCCATCCGCATCGTGAGCCCCGGCCAGTACGAACTGAACCTGATGGAGCTCTACGACCGCGACGAGTACATCATCTCGCTCCGTGAGGACGGCCGGTACGTCATCGAAGTCCCCGACGGGTGGGGCGATTCCTGACTTCGAACTGATTTTTCAGGCCCAAAATCCGTCGACTGTTTGCTACCCCTATTTAAGCACTCGACGACGTTTCGGTTCTGCGATGCTTCCGGAAGTGAACAACGTTATGCAGCACCCCATGCTATGACCGTCCATGTTTACCACGGACACGGAAGCCTGCGGCTGTTGCAGTGACGTATCGATCCTTCGGGGGGTCGCCTGATGCGCCTCGTCGCCAAGTTCGGCGGGACGAGCCTCGGCAGCGGCGACCGGATCAACCGCGCGGCGGACTCGATCGCCGCCGCCGTCGACGCGGGCCACCAGATCGCGGTCGTCGCCAGCGCGATGGGCTCGACGACCGATGAACTGCTCGACGAGATCAACTTCGAGGCCTCGGATGCCGACCGCGCCGAGATCGTCTCGATGGGCGAACGTACCAGCGTCCGGATGCTGAAGGCCGCACTCTCCGCGCGCGGCGTCGACGCCCTGTTTCTCGAACCCGGTAGCGACGAGTGGCCGATCATCACCAACGATCTCGGCGAGGTCGACGCCGAGTCGACCAAACGCCGTGCCGCGGAACTCGCGGGGGACCTCGACGGCGTCGTCCCGGTCATCACGGGCTTTCTCGCACAGAACGAAGACGGCGAGATCACCACGCTGGGCCGCGGTGGGAGCGATACGACTGCCGTTATGCTGGGCAACTACATGAACGCCGACGAGGTCGTCATTGTCACCGACGTCGAGGGCGTCATGACCGGCGACCCACGCGTCGTCGAGGGCGCGCGCAACGTCGGCCGGATTTCGGTCGACGAACTCCGGAACCTCTCGTTCCGCGGCGCTGAGGTCGTCGCGCCGAGCGCGCTCTCCTACAAGGACGAACACCTCGGCGTGCGGGTCGTCCACTACCAGCACGGCGACCTGCTTACGGGCGGCACCCAGATCGAAGGGGAGTTCCAGAACCTCATCGATATGCAGGAAGAGCCGCTGGCCTGTCTGACGGTCGCCGGACGGGCGATCCGCAACAGCCCCGGCATCCTCGCGGATCTCTCACAATCGCTGCGGTCCGCCGATATCAACATCGATGCGGTCGCCAGCGGGATGGACTCGATCACGTTCTACATCAACGAGGCTCGCGCGGAGAAGGCCGAAGCCGTCCTCCACGAGGAGGTCGTCAGCGGCACGACGCTGTCGAGTGTAACCGTTGAGGACGGCGTCGCCGTCATCCGTGTCACCGGCGGCGAGCTCCCGAACCGGCCGGGGGTCGTCCAGGAGATCCTCACGCCGATCGCCGACGCCGGGATCAACCTCCAGGACGTCATCACCAGCGCCACATCCGTCGCGCTGTTCGTCGACTGGGACGACCGCGAGGACACCCTCGAAATCGTCCAGGACCACGTCTGAGCTGGATTTTCCGTATTTAACCCACTAGTTTCCGGATTGCAGCCGCGTCCCGATCGACTTCGGCAAACCGGCGGCCTCGACGGCCTCGATCACGCGGTCGATGTCGTACTCGACCCGCTGCAGGTCGACCGTCGGCGCGCTGTCTTCGTCGTCCACGTCGAGTTCGACCACCGCGAACGCCGCCCGCCGGTCGCCGTCGCGTGGCTGGCCGACGCTGCCTGGATTCAGGACGACCCCGTCGCCGAACTGTCGCGAGTCCTGGACGTGCGTATGGCCCATGATGACCACCTCGACCCCCTCGCCGAGCATCGACGCCGAGAACTCCCGCGGGTAGGTGTAGCGGTCGGGATCGTCGGGGTGGCCGTGGACCACGTGAATCCGCCCGTCGGCGACGAACTGCTCGGTCGGCAGCGACCGGAGCCACTCCATGTCAGCGTCGCCCAACTGCTCGCGGGCGTACCGGACTCCGGCTTTCGCCATCGAATTGAACCGCTCACCGCCGTCGAAGGCGACCGCCCGGTCGTGGTTCCCCCGCACGGTCACCGCGCCCAACTCACGCACCCGGTCGATACACGCGGCGGGCCATGGGTTGTAGCCCACCACGTCGCCCGCACAGAGCAGCCGGTCGACGGCTGGCATTGCCTCGCACACTGTCTCGAAGGCGGGTAGATTACCGTGAATATCCGAAATGATACCGAAGCGCATACCATCGCTTCGGTCGAGGGACAAAAATCCGTTTGGGAGCAGTAGGCGTTTTCAGGGAGCGGTAGGCGTTTTCAAAAGGAGTGTGGTGATCGGCGGTCGCGTAGTGGTGGTCGCTCGCCTACCAGAACGGACCGTCCTCCCGCCGCGAGGCCGTCCGGGTCAACCCCGGCTCGGGATCGAGTTCCCCGGCCGGAAGGCTCCAGTCCTCATCAAGCGGCGGCAGCGTCTCGGCCTCGCTCGGGATCGCCCAGTGGTCGAGCGTCCCGTGAATCCACGTCTCCTCGCCGTCGACGGCCAGCCGAAGCGTCGGCGTCAGCGTCCCGGCAAACCGTTTTCGCTGCTCTGGCCCCGACAGCGCCGCGAGCTCGCCGATCGTGACCCCCTCGAAGTCGGGATAGTTGCAAAAGCCACTCACGAGCAGCTCCTCGCCGTGGCCGATCGCCAGCCACGAGTAGGCTTGGAACGGCGCGCTCGCCGGGTTCGTCACAACTAACCCCGACTCGTTCAGCGGCCGATACTCGCCGTCCAGCGAGTCGGCAACGAACCCGTAGAGGGCGTCGTATCCCGAGAGTCCGGGCGCGAAGGTGTCGACGTGGCTGGAGACAAAGAGGTAGTAGCGACCCTCGCGGTGGACGATATGAGGCCGTTCGATCTCCTGGTTCACACAGACGCTATCGAAGATCGGCGGCCGGAACTCCCACTCCAAGGGATCGCCCGACGGCGAGACCGCCAGGCCGACACAGCCGTTAAACGCCTGCTGATCGGTGTCACCGCCGCAGTCGTCGGCCGCCGGGGGCGTATTCGACTCGAAGACGAGGTGTGTCCGGCCGGTCTCGGGGTCCTCGAAGAACCACGGATCACGGAACGTGTAGGTCATCTCGCCCGACTGGGCCTGCGTTTCGTACCACTCGCCGTCGGGCTCCAGGAGGACCTCGTGGCTCCACGGCCCCTCGATCGTCAACTCGCCGTCGTCCGTCTCAAGGGTCCCGCCGTGGCCGACGGCGAGCCGCTGGGTGTAGGTCAGCTCCTCGGTGTCGGCGTCACCCGCGGCCGTATAAAAGAAATACAGATCGCCGTCGTCGTACAGCGCCGAGCCCGCCCACTGCCGGGTACCGAGGGCGTCGTCGCCGAAGACGGGCCCGCGGTCGGTCCACTCTCGGCCGTCGCGCGAGACGAAATACCGGTGTTCGGCGATGTCGTGGCGCTCGCCCGGCGTCACGTCGGCCGGAGCCGTCAGCGAGATCAGCACCTGCCAGCCGTCGACGGTGGCGATCTCGCCGCTCCGGGTGCGGAGTGGCCATGTATCCCAGACGTGGTGATCCGGTGCCGGATCGCTCTCCGGCAGTCCGGCCGGGGGTGCGACCGTCCCCTCGGTTCGCTCGATCCGGTCGGCCCGCGCGCGGCTCCACCGGCTCCACTGGCCGGCGTTCGTCTCTCTCATTGCTCCTCCATCAGCCGGTCGACGGCCGCTCGATCGGGCAGCGCGGTCATCGCCCCGCCCTCGGTTGTGGCGAGCGCGGCGACGGCGTTGGCCAAGGCGAGCGTCTCGCTCGGCTCGCGGCCTTCGACGAGAGCCGCAATCGCGCCCGCGAGGAACGCGTCGCCAGCGCCGGTGGTGTCGACGGCGTCGATCTCGTAGCCCGCGTGGTGCCACTCGCCGTCTCCCCACGCCGACTCGCTTCCGGCGACCGCTCGTGCGCCCGCCGTCCCCTCCGTGAGCAGGACGATCTCCGGGCCTTTTTGAAGGAGTCGCTCGGCGAACCCGCCGCCGCCCGCGTCGATTGCGGTCGGCTCGAAGTCCTCGTGGGTCGCTTTGAGCACGTCGGTCCGCCGCAACATCCGTTCGAGCGTTAGGGTCATATCGTCGGATTCGGCCCACAGCTCCGGCCGGGTGTTGGGATCGAAGACGATCCGACAGCCCGCCGTCTGGGCTCGCTCGACCAGCTCGAAGGTCGCCGACCGTGAGGGTTCGGCCGACAGCGTGACGCCGCCGACGACCAGCCAGTCGACCGCCGACAGCGTCGCGGTGTCGACCACGTCGGTCTGCAGGACGGTATCGGCGGTCCGCTCGCGGTAGAAACTGAACTCCCGGTCGGCGTCGTCGCCGTGGCTGACAAACGCCAGCGCCGTCGAGTTGTCGACGCGGGTGACGAACTCCTCGGGGAGTCCCTCGCTTGTAAGGCGGTTTGCGAGGAACTCGCCGAACGGGTCGGTCGACAGGGTCGTACACAGCCACGGCGTCTCCTCCAAGCGGGCCAGCCCCACCGCGACGTTCGCGGGCGCACCGCCCGCCCGCCGGTCGAACGTCTCGACCCCTGCAAGGGGCCCTGTCGAATCGGGAATGAAATCGACCAACATCTCACCGGCGACCAGTACCGATGGCTGGGATTCAGTCATCGGCACTGGCTGGGGTGTCCTCAGTTGCGTCGACGCCTGCCGGTTCGGCGAGCCCGTGGGCGATCGCCACCTCGCTGTCGGCATCGAACAGGTGGAGGTTCGATTTGTCGAGGGCCACCGACAGCGGTTGGTCCTCGCCGATGTCGGCGGCGGGGCCGACGCTCATCAGGAGCTGTCCGGCCGCATCGGGGTCCTCCATGTCGACGGTCGCCGACTGATCGGTGACGAGGTAGACGAAGATCTCCTTGCCCATTGGCTCGGTGACGTCGGTGTAGGTGTCGATGGAGTCGGTCACGTCGCCGGTCGCGGTCTCGGTCGGCAGGACGTGTTCGGGCCGTACGCCGAGGACGACCTGCTGGCCGACCGTGGCGTCGACCGCACTGGGGTCGAACTCGACGTCGATGTAGCCCGCATCCGCCTCGAAGCCGTCGTCCGTGATCTCGCCCTCGATGAAGTTCATCGCGGGCGAGCCGATGAAGCCCGCCACGAAGAGATTGGCTGGCTCGTTGTAGCACTCCAGGGGCGGCGCGAACTGCTGGAGATCACCGTCGTTGATGACGGCGATCCGGTCGGACATCGTCATCGCCTGTGCCTGATCGTGGGTGACGTAGACGATGGTGGTGTCGAGTTCGTCGTGAATCCGCTGGAGCTGGGTCCGCATGTGAACCCGCAACTCGGCGTCGAGGTTCGCCAGCGGCTCGTCCATCAGGAACGCATCGGGTTGCCGGACGATGGCGCGGGCGATGGCGACGCGCTGTCGCTGCCCGCCGGACATCTCGCTGGGCATCCGGTCCAACATTCCGTTGAGCTGGACCGTCTCGGCGGCCTTCTCGACGCGCTTGTCGATCTCCTCCTTCTCGAACTTGCGGAGCTGCAGCCCGAAGGAGATGTTGTCGTAGACGTCCTTGTGTGGGAACAGCGCGATGTTCTGGAACACCATCGCGATCCCCCGATCCTTTGGCGGAAGTTTCGTCACGTCCCGGTCGCCGATCGAGACCGTCCCCGAGGTGGGTTTGGTGAGTCCCGCGATCGTTTCGATCGTTGTCGACTTCCCACAGCCCGAGGGGCCGACGAGCGTGACGAACTCGCCGTCCTGGATGTCGAGGTTGAGGTCTTCGATTGCGATGTCGTTGCCGTACTCCTTTCTGATGTGTTCGAGTTCGATGGTTGCCATTATTCTTTCAGTGCTCCGGAGGTGAGTCCGCTGACGATTTTCTCCTGGGCGATGACGACGAGTGTCGCCACCGGCAGGACCGCGACGATGCTGGCTGCTGCCATCAGGTCGTACCGGACCTGGAACTGCGACCGGTAGGAGATGATCCCATCGACGATGGGAGCCCAGTCTTGGGCGGCCGCGCCGGTCATGAGGAACGAGAAGAAGAACTCGTTGTAGACGGCGATAAAGGTCAGTATCCCTGCGGTCGCCACGCCGGGCGCCGACAGCGGGATGATGACCCGAAAGAGTGCGCCGAGCCGGGTAGTGCCCTCGATGCGGGCTGCGTCTTCGAGCCCGTCGGGAATCTGGCCGTAGAAGGTCGTCAGGATGAATATCGCAAGCGGGAGAAACACCGCGCTCAGCGGGATGACGACGCCGCCGGGCGTGCTGTACAGTTCCGGTGGTGTGATTCCCAGGAAGCTGATCTGCTGATTGAACAGCTGGAACAGCGGGATGAAAAAGGCCGCCGGTGGGAAGAAACTGATCACCAGGACGCCCAACATCATTGGCCGCTTGCCGCGGAACTGGAGCCGACCGAAGGCATACCCCGCGAGGCTGGCGACGAGCAGCACGAAAACCGTCGTCAGCGTCGCGAACACGAGGCTGTTGAACATATAGAGGTGGAACGGCACCTGCTGGAAGATCTCGATAAACGAGCTGGGATCGAAGCCGGTCGGCAGGAGACCGACCCCCTCGCTGACGCGACTGCCATCCGAAAAGGCGATCATCGTGAGCCAGTAGAGCGGGAACAGCGTGGTAAACAGGAAGAAAATCGCCACGGTGGCGAACATCGCCCGGTAGACCTTCTTCGGGTTTTTGATCGCGCTGTCGACCCAGTTGGTGAACGGTCCCTGTTCCTCGTCGCTGCTTCCTGCCGGTTGCGTGTCGTGACTCATTGGTAACTCCCCCTCGAACTGAACTTCAGGGCGAGGAGATAGACGCTGATCGCGATGCCGATGACGATGGCTGTGATGAACGCCACCGTCGCCGCCGAGGCGTAGGCCTGCGTCGAGCCGAACATGGTGTCGACGACGAGACAGGACAGCGACGGCACGGTGCCACAGCCAGCGCCGGAGGCCTCGATGATCCCGTAGACGCGCATGGCGTCGATGGTTCGGAACAACATCGCCACGAGCAGCGCCGGGAGAATGAGCGGCAGCGTAATGTGGCGGAACCGCTGCCACGGCGAGGCCCCGGCGACCTCCGCCACGTCGTAGAGGCTTTTATCAATACTTTGCATCCCCGCGAGGATGAGCAGCGCCATGAACGCCGAGGTCTTCCAGATGTCGGCGACAGTCGTGATTATAAAGGCGTCAGTGCTGTCGGTCAGCGGGTTCGCCCCGAAGATCCCCATCGACTGCAGCGGCCCCGAAAGGAAGCCGACTGAGGGATTGAAGAGGAGATAAAACAGCATCCCCTGGATGACGATCGGGATCGCCCACGGGAGGATGATCGCGACCCGCACCCAGCGCCGACCGCGGTACTCCTTGGCCATGATGTAGGCCTGGCCGAAGCCGATCAGGGTCTCGAAGACGACGCTGATCACCGCAAACGCAATGGTGACAAGCAGCGCCTGGCGGAAAAACGGTGTCCCGCCGGTGAGGTCAATGAGGGGCCGAGCCAGCAGCGAGTTCTGATTGGTGAGGACGTCGATGTAGTTCTGGAGGCCGACGAAGTCGCCGACTTTGGCCGCGCCGAACAGATCGTCCTCGAACAGCGAGAGCTTGAACGTCCGCCACAGCGGCCAGAAGGCGATGACCGCGAGCACCAGGAACGCCGGGATCAACAGCAGATACGCGTAGGCCTCCTCGCTGAGGTTTTCCATCCACGCAAGCCCGCGTTTGATCGGGTTCCGGCTCCTGGATGGCTGTTGGTCAGTCGCCATCGCTACCTCCGGGTATATGATTGGTGTACATGGGTGTAGCCTGAGTTCCGTTTCTACAGGTCTTCCAGTTCGGACAGTGATGTCGAGAGGTCGCCCATTGCCTCCGAGGGTGTCTTGTTACCCTGGAAGGCGTCGTTGACCTCTTGGTGGACCTGTTGGGACTGCTGTGGCCACACCGGGGTGACGGGCCGGGAGACGGCGCTGTCGCCAGCGATGGCGAGCGTCTCGGAGTAGTCGCCGAAGGCCGGATGGTCGCCCGCCAGACTCTCGACGAGGTCCGGCTGGTGGGGCAAGAATCCAGGACCGTCGAGGACGGCCGCCTGGACTTCCTCGGAGTGGACCGCCCGGAGGACTTCGAGGGTTTCGGCCATGTCGTTGGTGTGGGGGTTGACACCCAGCAGCCAGCCACCCTGTGCGGCGACCGTGCCGCCGAGGCCCTCGGCGTCGACCTCGCTTTCGGCCCGGCCGTAGGGCATCGGCATCACGCCGAGTTCCTCGCCGTCGGTGAACTGCTCGTCACCCTCGGCCATGCCGATGGTGTAGGTCCAGTTACGCATCGCCACCGCGTTGGAGTCGCCGACGAACGCGCCGTCGGTGTCGGGTTCGGACCAGCCGAAGACCTCCTCGGGGGCACACTGGGTGATGTCCTGGCTCGACTCGCCGTCGCCGTAGACCATGTCGCGGGCGACGTTGATCGACTCGATGACCGCCTCGTCTTCGACCGTCACGGGTCGGTCCCCGACCGGGCCGAACAGGGTGTCGGTGCCGCCGAAGTAGGCCCCGCCGTAGGTCGACATCAGTTCGCTGAACGAACAGCAGGCGAGCCCGGCGTAGCTGTCGGCCTGCCAGACGTAGCCGTAGTCGACGTCGGAGTTGGCGTGGACCTCGGCGACGGCCGCGCTCCACTCCTCCCAGGATGGCGGATCGGTCGCCCAGGTATCGAAGTCGCTGTCGGTGTAGCCCGCATCCCGGAACAGGTCCTTGCGGTACTGCATCGTCGGGTAGTCCGGGAAGAAGGGGAGTGCCCACATATCGCCGGTTTCGGGGTTGCTCGCCGTCTGGACGAGCATATCGAAACTGTCGGATTTGACCTCCTCGATGAACGAGCTGTCCATTTCTGCTTCGAGATTGACGATATCGCCCCGCGAGATGAACGGGATCGTCCAGCCGTTGTCCATCATCATGATGTCGGGGCTCGACTGCTCGGCGTCGAGCGTGCTGACGAAGGCCTCCGACCGGGAGTCGGTGTCTTCCGGTCCGGCCGTGATTTCGATGTCGATCTCCTCGGAGACCCCGGCGTCGTAGAACGCCTGGACGTCGAGGTTCTGTGCGAGGTTCTGGTTGCCGGAGATGACGACCGCGTCGCTGCCACTGTCGCCGTAGCAGCCCGCAATCGAGGCCATCCCGGCGACCCCCGTCGCCTGGACGAACCGCCGTCGTGTTAGTGAGCCTGTGCGTGAGTGTCGGTTCCCCGTCGACTGATCTGCCATTACAAACTGTGATATATCATGGTAGATGATAAGCGTAAAGATAGTACAATGGCTGTTGTAAATAGTTCAGTGACATCTGTGGGCGTGGGGCGACCGACCGCGAGAGGGATGTATCGCCTGAGTCCGACCGGCCTCACCGATCGAATTCGACCGGTCGGTCGGCGGCTTCGAGGACGATTCGTGTGGCCTCGATGTCTTCGATAACCGCTCCCCAGCCGCCGACGCTCAGTTCCTCCTCCCCGGTGTCGACGTAGAGCGTCGCCTGTCCGGCCACGCGGTAGGGCATCTCGGCCCCCGAAATCCCGGTGGCGTGTTCGGTGCCGGTGACGGTGCCCGTAACCGACACGGGCTGGCCGGTCTGGACGTTGTGGCCCTCGACGCTGACCGCGAGGCTGTCGCCCGCCTCGACGAGCGGGCCGATGTCACCGACCAGCCGTCGGATGTCGACGTACTCGATCGGCGGGCTGGTGTTCCGCTCCGAGTAGATCGTCTCGCAGTGTTCCCACAGGCAGGTCATGAAATACCAGTGGAAGACGTAGCTGTGGGTCTGATCGTTGACCAACACGCCGTACTGGTCGATGGTCTCGGGGTGATGGGAGAAGCAGGTTTTCTGTCGATCGATCAGGGCGACAAACGGGGCAGGGAGACGGCGGTGGCGGACCTCCTTGCAGATCCCCTCGAAGCGCTCGGCCGATGGCGGGGCCTCGTCGGCCTCAGTGTGGACCGAGATGTGAATGGCGACCCCTCGGTCGTGGGCCTCCTGGAGGGCGTCTTCGAGCTGGTCGATGTCCGCGGGTGTCGCCGAGAGATGGACCTGATTCTCTGACCCCCGGATGAACTGCTCGGCGCGGTCGACCACCGTCTGGAACCGCTTGACGATGCTGGCCTTGTTGCTTTTTAATTCCGGTTGTTCCCACCGTGTTTCGACCTCGGCGGCGGCGGCCTCGAACTGGCTGGCGCGCTCCCGGAGGTCCTCCAGGACGTCGGTCGGGTCGTGGGCCCGAGCCTGCAGAGTACCCTGTTCGTACGTTTCGGCGTAGCCGCGATCCGCCAGCGACCGGAGCACGTCGTAGATACGGGGGCCGGGAATCCCGCTTTCGTCGGCGATCTCGGTCGCCGAGGCCGTCCCGAGATCCAGCAGGGTGACATAGACCTGCGCCTCGTACGGCGAGAGGCCTGCCTCCTCCAAGACGTCGACGAACGTTTCAGTCTCCATTACTGGTCGAATACCACCAACAACCGTAAAGAATTCGCCGCGTGGCTGGCCGACGCGGCCGCGCTATCTTATTCGGTGCGGACGAACGTGACCGGACAGTCGGCGGTGAGCATGAGCGTCTGTGCGGTGGACCCGAAGACGGCCTTGCCTGCCGGTGTTCGGCCCCGTCCGCCGATGATCGCGAGATCGGCCTCGACTTCCGCTGCGAGCTCGGCGAGTCGGTCGCCGTCGTCGCTGCCGTCGCCGAGCCGAGCGTGGACCGTCGAGGTGACGCCCGCCTCCGACAGCCTCTTTTCGAACTCCCTGATATTGGCGTTTCGCTTGGCGACCACACTGGGTGTCACTTCGCCGTCGGGATCGAACTGGAGCCGCTCGCGAGCATCCTCGTAGGCTTTCTCCGAGAAAACGTGACTCAGTACCACCGTGGCCTCTGCCGGACCGGCGATATCGATGGCGGTCTCGGCGAGCTCGTCGATCGCCTCGTCTTCATCGGTATCGACCGCTACGAGGACGGTATCGAGACTCATCGATTCCTCCCTGCTGCCCGGTTGTTCGGTGCCCTTTCGACCGGTCGTGTGTCGCTACTCGTCGTATCCATACTCGCCCTACACACTCCTGACTGAAATATTTACTGGAATCTGAGTAAATATTTCGACATCTGTCATGTTCTACACAGCAGGTGCGAAAGCGGCTTTTCGCTCCCCGGCGGATCTACGATATGACGCTCCATCCGGCTGTCGTGGTGTTTCCAGCGTTCTCCGAGGCGGAGTACACCGGCGAGGCAAGCGAGGTCGCGCCGTGGCTCGACCGCTACGTCTTCGACCACGAGCTCGATGTCGCTGGCGTCGATCACCCGATCTACCACGCGACCGACGCCCGCCTGACCCTCGCGCCGACCGGCATCGGTAAAAGCGCCGCGGCCACGACCGTCAGTGCGCTCGCGGCGGGCAATGATATCGCCCTCGACGACGCTACCCTCATCACGGTCGGTATCGCTGGCTGTCGACCCGCCGCCGGAACGCTCGGCTCCGTCTTCGTCGCCGACCGCGTGGTCGACTGGGACATCAAACTCCGGATCGGCGACACCACCGACCGGATGCAGTGGCTCACCGAGGAGTACGTCTGGGACCTCGACGATTCGCTCGCCGACCGCGCACTGGCGGCCGCTCGTGACGTGCGGCTGGCCGACAGCGACCGTGCCCGAGAAATCCGCCAGCGGTACGACGACGCTCGCAGTCCCACAGTTGGGGTCGGTACGACCGTCTGCGGCGACGAGGTCTACCACGGCGAGGCCACCGCCGCACAGGTCGATGCGCTTTGTGCGTCCTACGGTATCGAGGCGTTCGCGACAACGCAGATGGAAGACGCCGGAACGGCGACCGCCTTAGAGCGGTTCGGGCTGCTCGATCAGTATATCAGTATTCGCGCAGCCGCGAACTTCGACCGCGAACCCCCGGGTGGCGATCCGACCGAGAGCATCGACGACGACGTCTTCGATCTCGGCATCGAGAACGCGATTCGGGTGGGAAAATCGGTCGTCGACGATCTTACGGCCTGAAATCGCTACTCGCCGTTTTCGATCGCGTACGTCGTGCCGTCGGCGTCGACGGTCACCCCGGCCGCACAGACCGCGTGTTCGTAGTCAGCCTCGTAGAGTTCTGCCGCAGCACCGGCGGCATCCGACGCTGCAAGTTCGTAGGCCGCCGGGCTGTTCTCCTCGTAGGTCGCAACGAGGGTCGGCTCGGTGACCCGTTTGACGAGCAGTGCATCGTGGCGGACGGTACCGATATACGCCTCGTCGGCGTCGACGACGCCAGCGATCCGGGGCGTGTTGTAGTCGTCCTTCTCGTAGTCGAGTGCGAGCAGGCTCGCGGCGAGTGCGTCCCGCGGCGGGTAGCCCAGGTCGAGTTTCTCCGCGATCGGGTCGACGTGCGAGCCGTTACCGACGACGGCGACCTCGCCCTCCGTGGCCGGGCCGTCGACCGTTCGCACGCAGTTGTAGCCGACGTAGGGGTTGTCCGTCTCGGGGGCCTCAGGAGTCGGGCCGACGGTCAGGGTGCCCTCTCGATCGGTGATCTGTCGGTTCGGGAACGACCGGGAAGAGACGCGATAGGCTCCGAGCCCCGGTCCGACGACGATGAAGCGGCCGATGTACATACAGGCGAGTGGCTCGCTGGCGACCTAATAGGTGCTGATTCGGTTACCCTGTGTGCTGTCGACCCGTGGGTCGGCGACACAGTCGACTCCCGAACCGACACGGTTTTGTAAACTCACCCGCTTCAATCGAGTGCGCACAGTTCCATGGGGTAGTGGCCAATCCTGTTGCCTTCTGGGGGCAACGACCCAGGTTCGAATCCTGGTGGAACTATTCTCCGCTTCGCTTTTATTCATCGATTCTAACAGCTCTCCAGCCGAAACGAGGGGGTTCCGGTTGGTGGCACAACCGCTACCCTTCGACCGCCAGCAGCGCGACGCGTTCCAGGACGATCGCTTCGAGATCGCCGTCGACGACAGCCAACTCCGCGTCCTCGATGTCGAAAAAGTCGGTTAGCGTCTCCCTGTCGCCCCACTGGACCGACTCCGTCGACGCCAGCAGCCCTTCGACGGCCGTGACCGCTGCGGCCTCGTCGCCGCCATCCACGACGCCGACGACCGCCATCGATCCCTCGCCGACCCCGGTTTCGAGTGCCCGATTGATCTGCCGTCGCCCCGCCGCGTACAGTAGGAGTTCGACCGCAGGCTCGCGGGCGATCGTCGTCCCGCGCTCTCCGGCTCGGCCCGCCAACTCGGCGGCCCGCCGGAGGTGCCGCTCCCCGGCGACGTAGTCGGCGTCGAACAGCTGAACTGTCGAGCCGGTCTCCTCGCTAATTTGGCCGATTTCATTTAAAAACCTATCCAGATCGTCGATCTCGGCCCGCCCGTCGACGAGCTTCATTTATATATCCTCCATCAGAAATCACCCAAGCTCGACTGCCCGTCGTCGGTTCCGTTGTCTGATTCCGGCTCCCCACTCCCGCCACGCGCAACCGCGGCCGTCTCCGTTTCGACTGCTTCGACGTCCTCCAGAGAGGGGTCCTCCCGGCCGACGTTCTCCAGGATCGTCTCGGCAGTCTTCTGTCGACCCCGCAGTGCGCCAAGCACGACCCCTTTGTCGGCCTCCCGAAGGTCCGCCCGGCTCTCGATCCCGGCCTCGAACAGCCGCCGGGCGCGCTTCCGGCCGACGTTCCGCACGCCCGCCAGATCGATCAGCTCCTCGCGGACGCCGTACTCGATCCGCTTTTTCGCCTCGCGGACAGCGACCCTCGACGACAGCTCCAGGGTCCCGGCCAGCTGCTCGGCCGCCCCCAACAGCCACTCGGCGGTCTCGACTTTCCCGCGGATGTCGCCCGGCCCGACACCATACCGCTCGGTGATCCGGTCTTCGTCGACCTCGCTGGCCCAGTCGTCAAGCAGTTTGGCCGTCTTGAGTGCCGAGAGCCACTCCTCGAAGGCCACGTCCTCGTACTCCGACGGAACACGACCCAGAAACTCCGCTTCGTGTTCGTAACAGAGCTCGGTGTACGTTTCGCGGTCCCCCGATTTCAGGTAGAGATCGTACATATCGGGCGTCCGGCTCACGAGATGATAGAGCCCCAGCGGTGTCGGCCGCGCCGGTGGCTGAGAGTCGTCGACCGGCTCCGTCTCCGACTCAGAACCGTCTTCGGCGTCCGTCTGCAGCTCACTCGCCGAGACGAACCCCTCGGGCTCGGCCTCTTCATCGGCCGCCGGTCGCTCGCGTTGGCCCTCGCTGGTCGCCGCCTCCTCGCCACGATTCTGTTCGGCGTACTGTAAGCCGTCGACGATCTCGGCGGCGCTCATCGGATCGAGATACAGCCGTGAGACCGTATGCCCGATATTGGTCGCTCGAATCGTGCCGTCCTCGCGTTCGATGAAGTCGTTGGCCTCCAGATACGCCAGCACGGAGTCGGTCACGCTCTCCAACCGCCCGTCGTCGCCGGTCTGGGTGGCGTACAGTGTGGCCTCCAGGAACTCCAACAATCCCTCGCGGCTGTTGGCAAAGCCCGACGAAATCGTTGCCAGCAGGTGGGTCCGCAGGGCGGGCTCGGCGGCCAGCTTCGACCGCACAGCCTCGGGGTCGGCCCAGATGTAGCGTTCGAACAGTTCGTCCATCGTGTCGGCGTCCTTCGAGAGCAGCACCGCTTCGCCGTAGGGATCGAGTCCGGGTCGACCGGCGCGACCGCACATCTGGTGGATCTCCAGGACATCCAGCGGTTTCATCCCGCCGAACTCCCCATCATACCGTCGCCAGTCGCGGACGATCACGCGCCTGCTGGGCGTGTTGACGCCCGCCGCCAGCGTCGGCGTCGCACAGATCACCTTCAGCAGGCGGTCCCGAAAGGCGTCCTCGACGAGGCTGCGGTGCTCGCTGGCCAGCCCGGCGTGGTGGAACGCCGCGCCGTTTTCGATGCAGTCGGCCAGGTCGTCGCTCGTCTCGGTGTCGGAGACGCCACGGATCTCCTCGGCGAGGTCCTGGAGGTCGGCTTTCTCGTCGCTGTCGAGCCGACGTTCGACTACGCCGCCCTGCCGTTTGGCCGCGGACTCGGCGTTTCGCCGGGAGTTGACGAATACGAGCGTCGAGCCGCCCTCATCGAGGGTGTCGCCGACCAGCGCCTCGGTCTGCCGCTGGCTTCCCTCGACGGGCACCTCGCGTTGGCTGCCGTCGTCGAAGTTGATCGCGTTGCCGAAGTGGACGCCCATCCGGAGGTCGATGGGTCGCCACTCCGAGTGGACGAGTTCGGCATCGAGCCAGTCGGCGACTTCGTCGGCGTTGCCGACGGTCGCCGACAGGGCGACGACCTGCAAGCCCGGATTGATCTGCCGGAGTTTGGCGAGAGTAACTTCGAGCGTCGGCCCCCGATTGCGGTCGTCGACGAGATGCACTTCGTCGGCCACAACGCAGGAGAGCTGATCGATCCAGCCCGCGTTGTTCCGGACCAGCGAGTCGACCTTTTCACTCGTGGCGACGATGATATCCCGACTTGCCAGCCACTCGCCGCTGGACTCGTAGTTGCCGGTCGAGACGCCCACCGAGATCCCGTGGTCCTCCCACCGCTCGAACTCGGTTTTCTTTTCGCTGGCCAGTGCTCGCAGCGGGACGATATAGAGGGCCTTCCCGCCGCGTTGAACCGCCGACAGCATCGCAAGCTCGGCGATCAGCGTCTTGCCGCTGGCGGTCGGCACCGAGGCCACGAGACTCTCGCCGTCGGTGAGTCCCGCCTCGACGGCCTCGGCCTGCGGCGGATACAGCTCCTCGATGCCCTCGCCCGCGAGCTGGTCGTCGACCCCCGGCGGCAGTCCGGGGATCTCGGCTGGCTTCATTGGACTCCCTTGACCGCTGTTGGGGTTTAAATTTCCGGAGACCGACGCCCGCCAGAACATAATAGAAAAAATTATAGTATTGTTCTTTGACATTCTGACATGGACCGCGCGAAGCTCGCCGTCTACCTCGTCGGGCTGTTCGGTCTGGTCACGATCGGCCAGGCCGCCGGGCTCGCGTCGATGGCTGGCTTCAAGCCACAGCTCTCGGTGTTTTTCGGCAGCGGACTCGCAATGAGTGGCGTTGCTGTCTGGACCCTCAACAAGGGGTGTTACGAGGAGTTCGACCTGTTCCGCCGCCGGGAGCTGGCGTTCTGGGCGGTCACTGTCGGCGTCCTCGGCTACATCGCCGTTGTCCCACTGCAGTTCGTCTAAGCGGTAATTCTTCCGGCCGACCACTCTGTCGTCTCCCGGTTCCGGTTCTCACGCCCGGCCCGGTTTCGATCCTTCATGGCTGATAATAATAAAAGCTATATTTACACCCAACTGTCTTTGTTCCATGTCCGGTGAATTTGAAGAATTCGGTGGTCGACACGTTCCCGAAGCACTAGAGGAGCCGCTCGCCCAACTCGCGGAGGCGTTTGATACTGTCGTCCCCAGCGAGGAGTTCCAGGAGGAGTTCCAATACTACCTCAAGCACTACGGCGGTCGGCCGACGCCCGTCTTCTACGCCGACACGCTCTCGGAGATCTACGGCGCGGAGATCTACTTCAAACACGAGGATCTGCTCCACGGCGGGGCCCACAAGCTCAACAACGCCCTCGGGCAGGCGCTGCTGGCCAAACACGCAGGCAAGGAGCGCCTCATCGCCGAGACTGGCGCGGGCCAACACGGCACCGCGACCGCGATGGTTGGCGCGCTGCTGGACTTGCCCGTGACGGTCTATATGGGCACCAAAGACATCGGTCGACAGGAGATGAACGTCTTCCGGATGCGGCTGATGGGAGCCGAAGTCGAACCGGTCACTCGCGGCAACAAGGGCCTCGCGGAGGCCGTCGACGCCGCCCTCGAAGACTTCGCCCAGAACATGGAGGAGACCCACTACCTCGTGGGGAGCGCGGTCGGCCCCGACCCCTTCCCGCGGATGGTCCGGGAGTTCCAGTCGGTGATCGGCACGGAGGCCCGCGAGCAGATCCAGGAGCTCCACGGCGAGCTCCCCGACGCCTGTGTCGCCTGTGTCGGCGGCGGCTCGAACGCCATCGGGCTGTTCAGCGCCTTCCTCGACGACGATGTGGCGCTCTACGGCGCGGAACCCGGCGGGACCGACGACACCCACCACTCCGCGCCGCTCTCTAAGTCGAAACAGGAGGAGCCCCAGATCTTCCAGGGGATGAAGACCCAGGTCATCGACGACGACACCGAGAATCATTCGGTCTCCGCGGGTCTGGACTACCCCGCCGTGGGCCCGGAACACGCCGCCCTTCAGTCGCTCGGCCGGGCGGAGTACCACGCGATCACCGACGAGGAGGCCCTCGACGCGTTCCAGGAACTCAGTCAGGCCGAGGGGATCATTCCGGCCCTCGAACCGAGCCACGCGATCGCGCTGGCGAAGAAACTCGCACACGAAGACCGCCACGACACGATTCTCGTGAACCTCTGTGGGCGCGGTGACAAGGATATGCAGACCGCCGCCGAGCACTTCGACCTCTCCTGAGGCTGTCGACGGATCGCCGACTGGCCCATCGGGAGGGGCGCTGTCGACTGTTCACTCGTCAGTGGATGATCGCACCCGCCGACCGAGCACACCGATACCCGCGATTGTCGTCACCACCATTCCTACCCGCAACAGACTACCGTCAGAACCTGTCTCACGTACCTCTGACCGGGGGACACTCGCCCGATCCAGCTGGACAGCGCCGATGAAGACTGTGTCACCGTCGACAACCGGTTCGTGAACCCTCCACGTCCGCTCCCGGAGTTCGCGCTCATCGTAGTCGATCTGTTTGATATCTCTGGCCTCGAACGACCACACCACGTCTTCGTTTTCGACTGCCTCTATCACGTCGTCACGTCGAGCGACCTCCAGTCCGTCCGAACTGGACTGCGACGTGTTCGTCTCGCTGGTCTCGGCGGCTGTGGGTGGCTCGCGTTTCTCGCCCGTCTCCAGATCGTATGCGTCGACGGTGTCGGCCGACGGGTCGTCGATAGAGACGATGCCGTCGGTAACCGCTGGCTGGGTGTCGATGTCGCTGTCCCTCTCGACGGACCACTCGACCCGCCCCGTCTCGGCATCGAGGCCGATGAGTTCGTACCGCTCGGGACGGTCGTTCCGACAGGCGACGACCACCCCCTCGGCGACGGTCGGTGTCACGAAGTTGTAGTCGTCGAGATCGAACTCCCATTCAACGCTGCCATCGAATGTCACCGCGAACAGTGTGCCCGTATTAACGTAGACCCTCTCGTCGGTCTCGGTGATTCCCGGCTGTGTCGACGCCGACGACCGTCTTCGTGGCATTCCGCCACCGAGTTCCCACTGTGTCCGGCCACGCTCCCGATCCAGCGCGCGAACGCTCGTGTGACTGGCCGTATACACCGCCTCATCGGTAACGATTGGCTGCCCGTAGACGCTGTCTGTCTCTGTGCGCCACCGCTCGGACCCGTCTCTCAGGTCGACCGCATACACAACCCCATGGACTGGCCAGAGCGGTTCGTCTGATGCCCGTACTCGTGAGGCCGAGAGACACCCGATGCCACCGGCCATCATGAGCGCCAGTGTCGACCGCCTCGACAGTCGACACCCAATCCTGCTTCGATTCATTTCTTCATGTTGTATGGATAACCGGAAAGTACTTTGTGGGGATTATTCTGGTTTTGCACCGCTCGTGTGGTCGACCCTCGGACCACTGCGCACGGTCGACGCACGACAGTATCAAAACTACCATGGCCTCTCGCTACCCACCAACAGCCACAAGGTGGATTTCGTGACGAAAAAACAGGAGTATACGGACGACTATCGAGACAAGACGCTGTACATCCCCGGCCCGACCGAAGTCCGCGAGGACGTCATCCAGGAGATGGCCCAACCGATGTTCGGCCACCGGATGGACCGGATGACCGACCTCTACACCACGATCGTCGAGGACACCAAGGAGTTCCTCGGCACCGAGAACAACGTCATCATCCTCACCGGCTCCGGCACCGAGTTCTGGGAGGCCTCAACGCTCAACCTCGTCGACGAGAACATCCTCGTTCCGACCTGCGGGAGTTTCAGCGAGCGCCACGCCAACGTCGCCGAGCGACTCGGCAAGAACGTCGACCGGCTCGAATACGAATGGGGCCAAGCCGTCAAACCCGAGGACATCCGCGAAGAGCTCGAAACCAGCGACAAACACTACGACGTCGTCGCCACGGTCATGAACGAGAGTTCGACCGGCGTTCGCAACCCCGTCGAGGAGATCGGCGACGTGGTCGACGAGTACCCCGACACCTACTTCGTCGTCGACGCGGTGTCGTGTCTCGGCGGTGACTACGTCGACATCGACGACCACGGGATCGACGTAATCTTCGCCTCGACCCAGAAGGCCTTCGCCATGCCTCCTGGACTCGCGGTCTGTGTCGTCAGCGACGAGGCCTACGACCGAGAGGTCGAAAAGGACGAAGCCTCATGGTATGGCGGCTTCCAGCGCTGTCTCGACTACTACGACCGGAAGGGCCAGACCCACTCGACGCCCGCGATCCCGATCATGCTGGCCTACCGCAAGCAGATGAAATATATGCTTGAGGAGACCCACGAGGGCCGTGCTGAGCGCCACACCGAGATGGCCGAGTACGTCCAAGACTGGGCCGAGGAACACTTCGCCATGTTCCCCGAGGAGGGCTACGAGTCGAAAACGGTCGCCTGTATCGAAAATACACAGGGGATCGATGTCGCCGAGACGATCGAGACGATCAACGAGGAGTACGATATGGCCTTCTCGAACGGCTACGGCTCCCAACTCGGTGAGAAAACGTTCCGCATCGGCCACATGGGCGAACACGACGTGGAGTCGATCAAAGCGCTGACCGACGCCATCGAAGAGGTCGCTGACTTATAAACGGCGCTCGGTGGGGTGGTGTGTCGACGATCGATTTTCTGTCTCTATCTTTATCTGCAAGACTGTGACCGCGCGTCTTGCGCGGTATTTCTTATCAGATATAGCTAGTGTTGAGTCACTTCTGATGAATACAGAGGGGGTAATCAGTACCCAACCACTGTTGATATAGCCCGGGAAATAGAAGACGTATCTCTCAAACGAGACTAGATTCGGAGCAGAACTCCTTGATCGGCCAGTACGAGATTCAGCGTGCGTCACTCTTGGGTGAAGGAACACCGTCTGACGTAGCCGTCGTCGTCACAGGCTTCTAGGAGGGAAATGGTAAGGCGCTTCCCATCGACGAAATCGGTGGTGGCATCGTAGTTTTGATATTCGGCGGCCGCAACCACGCACTTAACCCCCCTTTCTGCCGCGAACGCACTGATTGATTCCTCGGTCTCTTCCTCTCCGTCCCGACGGACACGAACAGAGTAGTCACCGGCAGCTTCCCCCCACGAGCACTCAGCGATGGCACCATCACTTGCCACGCCGGGGTCATGGTATTCTGCTGCATCGACTTCGTGCGATGATTCGTGAACGACGTTGCCACCTCTCTCAACAATGAGCGTGAACGTATGGCTGGATTCTGGATCGACATTGTGGACGCCGAACCAGCCGAGTTGGGCCTTCTGTCGGTTGGAACCGCGTATCGATCCGAGACAACCCGCGCTACAGACGGTCACTCCAAGAGCGGCGGAGAGGAGGGCACGACGGCGCATAACGACCACTATTCATCGAGCGATCATAGTCATTTTACTAGCGTTTCACAACCAGAAACCAACCGGGAGTTACAACCAGTTGAACGATAACTTGTCTGTCTGGATTGGGCCTTTAGGATTCGGAAAGATGTTCTCTCTTGGGTAATGATACTCATACTATTATTTCCCATCCTTCTGATTGCTGGTCTCCAATACATCAACATTCTGTAGGTGCCAATTCGAGATACCAGATCTGGCAAAAGCTTTCGTGCAAGACTCGCGTGTTGTATTCAGCAGTCGATTCGTACCACATCTCATAAATGTTGCAGACGTACTTGCCAGACCCGTCCTCTAAGTAGAGCAACTCGTTCAGCAGATCAGTCGTTGGTATGTAACTTCCCTCTTGTCGTAGAATGGTGTATTCTCCGACAAGCAGAACTACCCCATCGTTCGCGTGGTCTGTGACGAGAAGGTTGCAAGACTGCGAACGCAGGTCGGCTATTTTTCCTACACTTTCCCGCAACCTCCGACCAATACTCTGTATATGTTTCATAGGAATACACCATTGCGGTGTATTTTCACACTGAAATAATACTTATCGGTGCAAATAAGTAGAAATTAGCTAATCATGTCCTATGGAAATTACACAAAATCAGAACACTGTGAGAGAACGCGGAGTGATAGATCGTGTTCAACACCTTGCCTCGGAAGCCAATCCGGCATTCGCTACGGGAAGTATTATTGTGCCACTCACAGTTCTTGCTATCAGCGTCGTGTTACAAAGTCCACAACTCTTGTTTTATACGCACGTCGCTGCCGGGGCAGTATGGTTTGGGTTCGCTCTGATTTTCCCTGCAGTTATTGGGCCAGCACTGGGCGGGCTCGACGATGAGAACACTATCGCAGTCACGACTCAACTCACACCGAAGCTAGTATTTTTCATTTTGGGCTTCTCGTTCACGACGGTACTGTCCGGCACGGTACTACTTACTACCGAATGGGGACTCGGATACGGATTCTCTGGACTATGGTCCTCAGCATCACTCGGCCTCGGTTGGGGGTTGTTTTTCTTCGGACTCGTTGTTCCGAATCGAATTCATTTACAGGCCTACTACGAGAGTCGTTCTGAGAAACCCGATTTTGACCGCTTGGCGGCTATTGAGAAGCGAAACGCGCTGATTGGGATCGTTGAGGCTATTGCAATGCTGGGGATTATTTTCTTGATGACCGGCCTGCGCCTTGGATAACGGAGGCTATATCGTTCTCTCTTCGCTTGCCTGCGAATCTGAGTCAAGCAGTGCTACATTGGTTCGTCGACAGGGTAGTATCAATTGAGTCTCTGCAAGACTATGAACGCAAATCGGCTACCGATCAGCCGTCATTGGTGGTCGCGTTGTGTGGTCGGTACGAGAATGAATTTATCGGTGGATTGTAGTGTTCGTGTATGCATTCCCTGTTGTCACGTCGTCAACTCCTCCACGTTTCGACGCTGGTATTCATCCCAGCTTCAGGCTGTCTTAACGTAGGGCTTAGAAAACAGAAAAACAGAAAAACAGTATGAGTGACGATACGCAAGAAGAACAAACGGACCGTTCACAACAAAACATTCACAATCCACATAGGGTCGGTCAAATCGACCCGTCTTTCAGAAACGACAAGCACTACATCGGATTGAACACCGCATTGGTTTTATTAGTCATATCTGTCTTGATACACGTATCAGATCTCTATTCATCCATCATCGCAGGTAGTGTATTTGTGCTTGCTATACTTGTTGCAGTAGTTTCGTTTCCATACAATTCATTCCAGGAAGAGTGATACAGTTCTACAGGACGACAACTGTTGGTATCATGCCCCTGGGGTGATTTACGGACGTTACTACAGGAGACAACTGCTCAGTCTCCTCGGTCCGTATATTGTTGACTACACCAGCACGATTATGTAGTCTATCTCACAATAGTCGACTATCGGCGCAGACCTCCCCACCCCAATTGCGCCCCAACAGGTGACAAATCACGATGCACTCCCTCCCCATCACTCGTATGGCCGCCGTCTGCAAGGGGTACGGGCCCGGTCGACTGCCGTATGCCGACCGCCGAGAGATCGGTGCGGGGTATGCGATGGCGACCACCGCGATGGTTGCGGCGGTGACGTTCGTCCTCATCGGACAGATTCCCGGTGTTTCGGAAGCGACGACTATCGGGCCGTTCTGGTTCGGCTATCTCGGAATCCCCTCAGGTATTGCAGCTGTACAGACTGCTGCGGCAGCGATCCCAGTGGTTATGCCGTCGGCGTTCGTCTCCGGCGTCGTTGTATGGCGGGTGGCCTCGTCCGAACACTCGCGGTTCGGTTCCGTTGCCGGAGTGGCGGCGACAGGGCTGACCTATCCCATCGGAAGCCTCGTTGTCGGTGGTGTCTTGACGATTCCGAGCGTCCTCCAGGACCTTGGCCAACTCCGCCTGCTGTCGCTGGTGTCCGAACTCCTGGCTGGGACGGCCTACCTTGGTCTTTTCTTCGGAATCCCGGTCTTCGTGTTTACGTTCTGGCTGACGCTGCCGCTGGGCGCGCTCGGCGGTTCGATCTACGAACGCACTCGAACGGCCTAACACCGCCGATCGATGAACGCCGGACACGCACGAAATACGTGACTGGCGCCGACAGCAGATCGTCGACTGATACCCTCAAACTGTGTTATATGTTAACAGCTATTGTGATGTGCGCGAAACGTAGGTCGATGTACTCAGCGTGCCGTCGGTCGGACTGCGAGACCCCCATGTCGTGAGTGCGTCCGGAGGACTCTCATGAACATCGCCAAAGACGACATTCCTGCCCGAATCGACACCCCGAATGCTGTGGCTCGCCACCAGCCCGAGTTCGGTGACGTGACGGAGTACGGCCCCCTCGCCGCGGAGTATTTCACCCTCACGGAAGGAACCGACATCACCGCGCTCCTCAGCGGCCTCGAAGACGACCGCTGCCAGTCGCCCCACTGGGGGTATATCGTCAGTGGCACGCTGACGGTCACCTACAGCGACGGCAGCGAGGAGGTCGACACGGCCGGAGATATGTTCTACTGGCCGCCCGGCCACACCCTCCGGGCTGACGAGGACACTGATTTCGTCCTATTCAGTCCCCAGCAGGAACACGGCGAGGTTATCGAGCAGATTCGAACCAACATGGAACAGTCGACCTGAGAGTAGCTCGTTAGCAGCGCTACCGACGGAACCGTAGCGGTTGCTGACCCGTAGCTACTCGATGCTGAAACGGCCGGACAGTCGACGGCATCTGTTGGTGTTTATTACCATTTCGTACCGGTCTCTTTTCAAAGAAAATCAAGGCAGATATCCCGAGGCAATTTACACCATTGAGTGGCTGTTGCGACCAGCCACGACGATCCGCCACTTCGCTCTCACAGCGCTGGCTCTCGGCTCTCGGATTCGTCCGGTGGCTGCTCCGACACCCGCTGCTGTGGCAGCGAGACTGTCGCGGTCGTGCCGGTCGACTGGCTCTCGAAGGCGAGCTCGCCGCCGAGGACGCGGACCCCCCAGTAGACGATCCAGAGGCTGACGCCGCTGCCGTGTTCGAGCGGGCTCTCCGAGCCGTTCCGGAGCGGGGCCAGCTCCGACTCGGGAATCCCGGCCCCGTTATCCTGGATACTGATCTCGATGGCTTCGCCTTCGGCTGTGGCCCGTTGGACGCTGATTTCGACGGCGGGCGTCGGGCTCTCGTTGTGGCTCAGCGTGCTCTCGACGAGCGTTGTGATGACAAGGACGAACAGCGACGGATCGGTCCGGATCGTCCCGAGTTCGCTGGGCTCGGCGCTGAGTTCGACTGTCGTCTCCGGGGCGCTCGATTCGAGATCGGTTCGGATCTCGTTGAGGAGTTCCTGGAGGCCGATCTCGGTCGAGGTGGTGTCGGTGTTGATGATCCGCTCGAAATCGCGGGCTTTCTCGCCGATATCGATCAGCCGGTTGCTGCTGTTGGTGATCGTCTCGGCCCACTCGGTGACCGCCGGACTTTCCGGGGTAGCCGCGATCGTCCCGGCATACCCCTGAATGACGGTCATCTCGTTGCGGAGGTTGTGTCGAATCACTCGATTGAGGACTTCGAGCCGCTGTTTCTGTTGTCGCTCCTGGGTGATGTCCTGGAAGACGACGGTTTTGCCGACCGTCCGGCCGCGGGGATCGGTCAGCGGCGAGCAGGCGAGCATATACTCGTGTTGTCGCCCCTCGAACGGGAGCGTCACCACGTCACCGGGCCCCAGCGAGTCGAAATCCGCCTCGGAGAGTTCCGTGATCGATTGGCGGAGCGCGGTCGGCTCGTCGCTTCCGAAGAGGCGTTGGGCCGTTCGGTTGAGGTCGACGATCCGTTTTTCGGTATCGAGAACCATGATCGGCATCCCAAGATCGTCGATCGCGGTCTGTTCGGCCGCCCGGCGCGTGGTCGGGTTGCTGTCGAAGATGCTGGTCCCGACGAACGCGTAGCCGTCCAGGACGACGTGCCCCAAAAACAGCGTCGGCGTCAGGTTGACCTGCGGCATCGGGCCGAGGTCGAGCGCCCACATGACGACTCCCGCGGCCGGAAAGACCACACTCAACCCCACGGCAGTCGCCTCACGGCGGTACAGCGGCCCATAGCTCAAGATCGCCTCCAACAGTAACAGCAGGCCAATCCCTGCGGTCACAAGCACTGTCAGGACCGTGAGATAGCCCAGCGGTTCGAACGTGTACTGGACGGTCGACGAGCCGAAGGAAGGGAGGATCTCGAAGTCGGTCCACAGCAGCCCGCGCAACGGCGGTGTCAGCGCGAGGCCGCTCGACAGCAGCGTCACCCCGACAATCGGCGCATACAGGGCGCTGCGGACGATATTCCCTCGCCCCGTGTATTCGAGGGCGAACGCCAGAAACAGCGGCCCGGTCCAGGCCATCCCGATCCAGGTCGCCGACTCGAACCAGACACGGAGCGCCGGATCGAAGACGACCAGCGAGAGCCCATAGGAGAAACAAAATCCGGCTTGGACGGCCGACAACACGAGCAGCCAGTTCGCACCCGGTTTGCCGCGATATTCATACAGGAGCTTGATAAGCACGAGCGTGGCCAGTCCGGCCCCCAAGGAGCTAATGGTGAGCCAAGAAACAGCGTCGACCCAACTCATTGTTTCCTAGATGTCTCTCTGCATATTAAAGAAACTGCTTCAGCAGGTGCGGTTCAGCCACGATGAGACTACTCGGCTCCAACACGGCTATGTAGCCCACCCGCCAACACGACAACATGAAGATCGAATTCGACCGCGACACCTGTATCGGGATGTACCAGTGCGTCGAGGAGTGGGATGCATTTAAAAAGAACCTCGACGCCGGGAAGGCCGACCTCGACGGAAGCGAGGAGGTCGAGGAGGACCTGTTCGTCGTTGAGGTCCCCGAAGACGAAGAGTTCGACGCCGAGTTCGCCGCCCGGTCGTGTCCGGTCGATGCGATCGCACTCTACGATGACGACGGCGAGCAGGTCGTCTGAGTACCGAAGGCTTTTGCAGCCGGTTGTTGTCTGAATTGATATGAATCGAACGACTCGGTTCGCCAGTGCGCTCCTGTTGGCGGCTGGTGTGACCGGCGGTGTGGCCACTCAAAACGCGTCGGGCGTTCTCCTGGTTGGGATCTTCGGCATCTACACGCTGGCTACCGCTCTCACGCTCCGGTATCCTGCCCTCCTCTGGGGTCGCCAGCAGGACGGCGGGATGGTCTCCGGCGTGCTCGCTGGCGGCATGACGTTCGGCTGCCTCTCGTTGGCCCAAGGTGTCGGTTCCGGGATCGATCTGGGAGCCGGTGTTTTGGGTTTCGGTCTCGTGGCCTTCGGCGTTTCGACCGGTATTTGGTTGGTCGAGAGTGGTGAACTCGACATCCACGCAGCCGACACTGCTGGCTCCGAACCAACCGCCTCCGCCGACTCGAACTGAACTCGCGCTTCGTTTCCGGTCTCCCCGATGGCCGATGTCGCTGCACAGCTTATTTATCACCTGTCGACCGTCTATCGAAAAATGGCCGACTCGACCGACCGTCGACAGATCGACCGCGCACTGGCAGCGAAAGACGCCACGGGGGTTTCAGGAAACCTGAGCGGGCTGAAATGCATCGGGCTCGGTATTCAATTCACACTCGTCGGCGGCTTCGTACCCGATCTCCTGTTTCTCGTCTTCGTCGGAACGGCACTCTGCCTCCTCGGTCTGCTGATTCCGTAACACCTCGGCCTTCAGCTCGATTGCTCGATGGCCTGGGCCAGATCGTCGATGATATCCTGTGGATCCTCGATGCCGACCGACAGCCGCACCAGATCGTTGGTCACACCGGCCGAGAGCTTCTCCTCCTCGCTGAGCTGCTGGTGGGTCGTCGAAGCCGGATGAATAATGAGGGTCTTGGCGTCGCCCACGTTCGCCAGCAGCGAGGCCAACTCTGTCGATTCGACGGTGCCTCGGGCGGCATCGTACCCGCCTTCGAGGCCGAAGGTGATCATCCCGCCGTAGCCGCCGTCGAGATACTTGCTGGCCTCTTCGTGGGTTTCGTGGCTTTCGAGACCGGGGTAGTTCACCCACGAGACCTCCTCGTGGGCCTCCAGGAACTCCGAGACGACCTGGGCGTTCTCGCAGTGGCGATCCATCCGCATCGGCAGCGTTTCGAGCTTCTGGAGGACGACCCACGCATCGAACGGCGACTGCTGATTGCCGAGGTCGCGCAGCCCACGGGCGATTCCGGCGTAGGTGAAGGCCGCATCCCCAAAGGTCTCGGCGAAGTTGACGCCATGATACGCTGGGTTGTCCGCACCGATTTCGGGATACTTGTCGGCGTGTTCGGCCCAATCGAAGGAGCCGCCGTCGACCACGACGCCGCCGACGGTCGAGCCCGCGCCGTGAATCCATTTCGTCGTCGACTCCCAGACGAGGTCCGCGCCGTGTTCCAGCGGCTGGCAGAGGTATGGCGAGGCGAAGGTGTTGTCGACGAACAGCGGCGTGTCGTGCTCGTGGGCGATCTCGGCGACCCGCTCGATGTCGGGTGTGACGAGCGCGGGGTTGCCGATGGTCTCGAAGTGGACGAAGGCGGTGTCGTCGTCGATCGCCTCCTCGTAGGCCTCGTAGTCGAGGGGCTCGACAAAGCGTGTCTCGATGCCGCGGCGCTCGACGGTATGGGTGAGGTAGGTGTAGGTCCCCCCATAGAGTGCCGACGCCGAGACGATGTTGTCGCCCGCCGACGCCAGCAGGAACGTCGTCAGATCGAAGGCGGCCATCCCGGAGGCGGTGGCCACCGCGCCAATTCCCCCTTCGAGGGACGCGAGGCGTTCCTGGAGGCTCCCCACCGTGGGATTCATCAGCCGCGAGTAGATGTGGCCCGGCTTTTCGAGGGCGAACTGTGCGGCGGCGTCCTCCGCGTCGTCAAACACATACGACGTGGTCTGATAGATCGGTGGCGCACGCGATCCCGTTGTCGGGTCGGGGGCGGTTCCAGCGTGTAGGCTTCGGGTCTCGAATCCGTGATCGTCCTCGGACATATCGCCCTCAAGGACTGGAGGGGACCTAAACTCCACTGCTATCGAAACGCCTGCCGCTATCTGGGAGCCTGTCAGCCGGAGAACAGACTGGAGTGGACCGGCGCGAAGTCGGCGTCACCGTCGTCGACCTCGCTTTCGTCGTCGCTGGCCGTATCAGTGATCGCCCGGCCGTCGACCCCGCTTTCGAGGAAGTCGGCGACCGGCGGGGCGACGTTTTCGGGCTCAACGAGGAACGCGTCGTGGCCGTGGTCGGAGTCGACGACGTGGTGGGCGACCGGGATGTCGACCGACCTGAAGGCCTCCGCGAGGTGTTCGCTCTGTCCGACGGTGAAATGCCAGTCGCCGGTAAACGACACCAGCAGTACCTCTCCCTCGAAGGCCGAAATCGCTCGGTCGGGCGTCCCGTACCCCTCGGCGAGATCGTAGTCGTCCATCGCCCGCGTGAGATAGAGATAGCTGTTGGCGTCGAAGCGGTCGACGAACTGCTCGGCGTTGTAGTCGAGATAGGACTCGACCTCCCGATACGGGAAAAAGGCGGCGGCCTTGTCCGGCGGGAACAGCGCATCACTCCCCTCGATACCGCTGTCCCGTCCGGCAGACCGGCGGCCGAACTTGCGGTCCATCGAGGCCTTCGAGAGATACATCAGGTGGCCGATCTGGCGGGCGATAGCCAGGCCCTGCCGGGGTGGGCTGGCGTCGTCGTCGCCGGAGCCGTAGTAGTCGCCGCCGTTCCAGTTGGGGTCGCTGCGGATCGCCCGGCGGGCGATCGCATCGAGGCCGAGACACTGGGGGTCGAGTTTGTCCGCGGCGGCGATGGGGGCGATCAGTTCGGCGTCGTCGGGGAACTGTTTGGCCCACTCCAAGACGTTCATCCCGCCGACGCTACCGCCGACGATGAGGCGCAAGCGGCCGACGCCGAGATGGTCCAGGAGCCGTCGCTGGGCGCGGGTCCAGTCGCCGATCGTTACCGGTGGGAAATCGCTCCCCCACGGCTCGCCCGTTTCGGGGTTGGTCGAGGCGGGTCCCGACGAGCCGTAACACGACCCCGGAACGTTCGCACAGACCACGTAGTACTCGGTGGTGTCGATCGCCTTGCCCGGCCCCACGATGTCGCCCCACCAGGCGCGGGCTTGGCCCGCCGTGCCGGGGGTGTTGTAGCTGGCGACGTTCTGGCTGCCGGTCAGGGCGTGGCAGACCAGAATGGCGTTGTCGCCGGTGAACTCGCCGTAGGCCTCGTAGGCAATCTCCAGATTGTCGATGGTTTCGCCGCACTCGAAGCGGAACTCCCCGAGTTCGACGGCCCCCCGGTCGACGTCAGTCGCGCTCATTGTTTATCTCCTGTAGGGGTTGTGGCATATGTCACTGCTGGTTCGTGGCGGCGGCCAATCCCGAATCGAGATCAGTAATGATATCCTCACTGTTCTCGATGCCGACCGACATGCGGAGCATATCGGGGGCGACGCCTGCGGCGCGCTGTTCCTCGGCGCTCAACTGGGCGTGAGTCGTCGAGGCCGGGTGAATCACCAGCGTCTTCGCATCGCCGATGTTGGCGAGGAAACTGATGCGGTCGACGCTCTCGCAGAACGTCTTGGCCGGCTCGAAGCCGCCCTCGACGCCGAAGGTGACCATCCCGCCGTAGCTGTCCAGATACTCGGTGGCGTTGTCGTGGGTCGGGTGGTCGGCGAAGCCGGGGTAGGTGACCCACGCGACGCGTGGATCGTCCTGGAGGAACTCGGCGACCGCGCGGGCATTCTCGCAGTGGCGGTCCATCCGCAGCGGCAAGGTTTCGAGCCCTTGCATCGTCTGCCAGGCGTCGAACGGGCCCTGCTGATTACCGAGCGCCCGAATGGCGCGGTGGCGCGCCGCGAGCGTGAAGGCACGTTCGCCGAACCGTTCGGAGAAGTCGAACCCCCAGCCGGGGTTTTCGCCCGACAACTCGGGGTAGTCGGCGTCGGGGTGGTCCCACGGGAAGGTGCCGCCATCGACGAGCACACCGCCAACCGTGGTCCCCGAGCCGTGAATCCACTTGGTCGTCGACTCCCAGACGATATCGGCCCCGTGTTCCAGCGGCCGACAGAGGTAGGGCGTCCCGAAGGTGTTGTCGACGACCAGCGGGACCGCGTTCTCATGGGCAATGTCAGCAAGCCGCTCGAAATCCGGTGTGACCAAGGAGGGGTTGGCCAGCGTCTCGACGTGAACGTAGGCGGTGTCGTCGTCGATCGCCTCCTCGTAGGCCTCGTAGTCGAGAGTATCGACAGTGCGGGCGTCGATCCCGCGTCGCGGGGCGAGCTTCGAGAGGTAGGTCCCGGTGCCGCCGTACATATCGTTACTGGCGACGACGTTGTCGCCGCTCTGTGCGAGGATCGTGGTTGCGGAATCGAGAGCGCCCATCCCCGCCGCCGTGGCGACCGCGCCGACGCCGCCTTCGAGGCTGGCCAGCCGGGCCTCCAGTTGGCGAACGGTCGGATTCGAGACCCGCGAGTAGACGTCGCCCTCCTCGCGGAGCGCGTAGAGTTCGGCCGCACTGTCGGCGTCTTCAAAGACGTAGGATGTGGTCTGGTAGATCGGCGGGGCCCGTGCGCCGGTCGCGGGGTCCGGCTCGGTCCCGGCGTGCAGACTCCGCGTGTTGAAACCCTCGGTCATGTATGGTGTGCATATCTCTGTAGGCCTTTATGCACGTCAGTTACGGCAAAAGTCGCCACTGTGTGTCTCCCACACACGGTGTTTGAACCTGATACGGCTCTCCCAATTTCTAACCTTATTTATACGTTCGTCTCGGGGTCCCAGCCGTTTCGACTGATACCGCTCAGGACATAATCGACTGTCAGCGTGCTGCCGGTGCTCAGGTCATGATCTCGAACCGCGCACCACCGTGGTTGCTGTCGGCAACACCGATCCGCCAGCCGTGGGCCTCGACGATGCGTTTGACCACCGCGAGGCCAATCCCAGTGCCCTCCTCGTCGGTGGTGTAGCCGAACTCGAACAGCGACGCCTCGTCGGTCTCGGGAACCCCCTCGCCGTCGTCTTCGACCGCGAACCCGCCGGGGGTTTCGGTGACGTACACTGTCGAGGCCGCGCCGTGGTCGTTGGCGTTCCGGAACAGGTTTTCGAGCGCCTGTCGGAGTCGGGCGGGATCGGCCTCGACCGTCCGGTCGGCCTCGACGACGAGTTCGAGGTCGCCCGTTTCGGCGGTTCGCCACGCCTCGGTCGCACACTGGTCGATCGCGACCATCTCGGGATCGTCGACGGCCTGGCCCTCGCGAGCCATCGTCAGCAACACCTCGATGAGTTCGTCCATCCGCTCGTGTGACTCCACGAGCTGCTCTACCCCGGTTTGGAGCGTCTCGGTATCCGGCTCGTCGTCTGCCAGCTCCCTGTCGATCACTTCCGTCCATCCCGCCGCTGTCGACAGGGGATTTCTGAGGTCGTGGGAGACGATATCGGCGAACTCTTCGAGCCGATCGTTCTGTTCGCGGAGCCGCCGCTCGCGCTGCTTTCGGTCGGTCACGTCGTGGAGGACGACGACGTGGCCCTGTGTGATCTCGAACTGATCGGTCACCGGGGTCACCTCGATGTCGTAGACCTGTCGCCTCCCGCCGTCGGCCATCATCGAGAGTTCGGTCGGCTCGGCGGTCTCACTGAGTGCGGCGCTGATCGCATCGGTGAGCTCTCCCTTATCGAGCCCATCGAGGGGCTGCTGGCTGGCGAGTCCGTCGACGATGCCCTCGGCGGCCTCGTTGGCGTCGATGATCTCGTGGTCGGCATCCAGGATCAACACGGGATCGGCCATCTCGCGGAAAAACCGGTCGGAGGCGACCGGCGCGATCTTCAAGAAGTCGTACCGGTAGAGCGCGACACCGATGACGACCGCCTGAAAGACGAAAAAGACCGACGTGATATCCAGCTGTGGGTGGAGCCGGAACTCACTCACGAACAGCACCGTCGAGGCCGTGACGACGACGGCCGTCAGGAGGATCGCACCGGCCTGATACCGATAGAGGTTCCGCGTGTTCCACATAAACCGCCCCAACAGGACGAACGAGACGCCGAGCAGACAGTAGGTGAACGCCAATTGGGCGAGGACGATCGGCCCGAAGACCTCCGCCGACAGCACGAACCGGCCGAACTCGCCGGTCACGATCTCCCTGACGGCCAGTCCGTTGGGGTTGAGTAGCCGCAGGACGCTGTAGACGCCGATCTCCGCCAGTAGTATCGACCCCGACCAGTCCGGCAGCCACTCGTCGTCGCCGGTGTACTCGATGACGAACAGGAACCACATCACCGCAGCAGTCGAGGCACTGATCGAGTGGGCGGCCAGCGCGGCAGCCGAGAGCAGTCCACCGCCGCTGAGAATCATGACGAAATAAAAGCCAGCCCACGCGCTGTCGGCCGCCAGCAGTCGGGCATACGAGTCCGAAATTGGATGTTCCATCCGACGCCACGAGTAGACTGCCAACACCAGACTCACCACGGCAGCCAACAGGACGAGCGAGACGACGAGAACACCGAGCAGTGCGCCATCTCCCATTATCTCCGCTAACGTGTTGGTAAATATATATTCTAGCCCTCCGAATATCGATTCCAATAATTCTGGGCGGCTGGGTCGGTCCGTGCGGCTCCCGATACCATCGGCCCGATTTCCGATTTGAGAGCCGTCGCCCCTCGCCGTTCGAGACTGTCTACAGTAAACCGTATGAGGAGTCGGCCAGTAGCCCACGCCAATGAGCCACGTCGACGAGTCGAACCCCTATCTCCGCGACCCACCCTTGGAATTCGAACCGGTCGACTCGCTGTCCAGCGCCGAGGCCGAACGCCGGACCGAACAGCTCCGCGAGGCGATCCGGGAACACGACCACCGTTACTACGTCGAGGCCGACCCCCTGATCGCCGACCGCGTCTACGACCTGCTGTTCGAGCGTCTCCAGGAGCTCGAAGCTGCCTTCGATCTGGCCGACCCCGACAGCCCGACCCAACGCGTCGGCGGCGAGCCGGTCGCGGAGCTCCGGACGGTCGAACACACCGCCCCGATGCTCTCGATCGACCAGAGCGGCGAGGCCCAGGACGTCAGGGAGTTCGACGAGCGCGTCCGCCGGGAACTCAGCGCCGAGGGGTTCGACGCCACGGGCTACGTCTGTGAACCCAAATTCGACGGTATCTCGCTGGAGGCAGTCTACGAGGAGGGTCGACTCCAGCGCGCAGCGACCCGCGGCGATGGCCGCGAGGGTGACGACGTGACCGCCCAGGTCCGAGCCATCCCCTCCATCCCGCAGCGACTCCGCGGCGAGTACCCCGACTTCCTCGCCGTTCGCGGCGAGGTATTCATGCCGAAAGACGGCTTTCGAGCGCATAACCGCGAGCGGATCGAACGCGGCGAGGAGCCGTTTGCCAACCCTCGCAACGCGACGGCGGGAACGATCCGCCAACTCGACCCCTCGGTCGTCGCCGACCGCCCGCTGGACTGCTTTTTTTACGGCATTATGGCCTACGAGGACGCCGACCGTGACCGCCCTGCCACGCAGTGGGACGAACTCCAGGCCTTCCGTGAGTGGGGATTCAATGTCGACGACCGCGCCGAGCGCGTCGACGACATCGAAGCCGCCATCGACTACCGCGACGAACTGATGGCCGACCGCGAAGACCTCAACTACGAGATCGACGGCGTCGTCATCAAAGTCGACGACGTTGCCGCCTGCGAGGCCCTCGGTACCACCGCCCGCTCTACCCGGTCCGCATTCGCGTATAAATTCCCCGCCCGCACCGAGGTGACGACGATCACCGACATCGTCGTCCAGGTCGGCCGCACTGGGAGGCTGACGCCGGTGGCGCTCCTGGAGCCGGTCCAGGTCGGCGGCGTCACCGTCTCCCGTGCTACCCTGCACAATCCGGGCGAGATCGAATCGCTGGGCGTCGACGTCGGCGACACCGTCCGGGTGCTACGGGCGGGCGACGTGATCCCCTACATCGAGGAGGTCGTCGAGGATACGAGCGGCTCGACCTTCACGTTCCCCGACACCTGCCCCGTCTGCGACAGCCCGGTCGAACGCGATGGCCCGCTGGCGTTCTGTCCCGGCGGGCTGGCCTGTGAGTCCCAACTCGAACGCGCCATCGAACACTACGTCAGCCGCGGCGGCCTCGACATCGAGGGGTTGGGCCCCGAGCGCATCACACAGCTCCAGGAGGCCGGATTCCTCGATTCGCTGGCCGATCTCTACCGACTTGAGGCCGAGGAACTGGCCGAACTGGAGGGCTGGGGCGAAAAGAGCGCCCAAAACCTCGTCGAGGAGATCGATGCGGCCCGCGAGCCGCCGCTGGATTCGTTTTTGACTGCCGTATCAATCCCCGAGGTCGGCGGCTCGACCGCCACCGAACTCGCCGCCGAGTTCGGCTCCCTGGAGGCGCTTATAAATGCCCAGCCGGAGGAGCTGGAGGCCGTCGACGACGTCGGGCCGATCGTCGCCGAGAAGATCCAGGACTTCTTCGACACGCCGGAGAACCGTGCGGCCCTCGACGAGCTGCTCGACGCGGGCGTCGACCCCGAGTCGGTCGACACCGACCGATCGGCCGCCGAACTCGACGGGCTCACGTTCGTTTTCACCGGCTCGCTGTCGGTATCACGGAGCGACGCCCAAGACCTCGTAGAGGCCCACGGAGCCAATGCGACCGGCAGCGTCTCGGGCAATACTGACTATCTCGTGATCGGGGACAATCCCGGGCAGCGAAAGCAGGACGATGCGGCCGCAAACGACGTTCCGGTGCTTGAAGAAAACGAATTCGCGGACGTGTTGGCCGACCACGGCATCGAGTGGCCGCCTGCGTAGGGCTACAGGTCCCGCCGCTGGAAGACCAACAGCCCCACGAGCGGCGCGGCCAGCAGCCAGAACAGCAGCATCGACAGCGCCGCCACCTGCAGTCCGGCGGTTTCTCCGGCAAACAGCTGGCCCTGCAGCAACGCGTTGGTCAGCCCCCGAAACGCCGAGGCGGGGTTGCTGAGGAACAGCGCGTTGCTGATGGCGGTACCACTCACGGGAACCCACTCCGGCAGTGCGGAAATCGCTATTTGGAGTGGGAACTGGATGATCTCCCAGAAGGGAACGAACAGGAAGTAGAGCCCGATTGCCCCGCCCAGTGCGACCCGCTGGGATGGTGCAGCCGCCGACCAGCCAACCGCGATGGCGACGAACACCGACATCAACAGCGCAACCAACAGCGTGTAGCCAATGTAGCTCACGATATCGAGCGAGAGCGGTCCGAGCGCGAGGATCACCGCCGGAACTACGAAGCCGACAATGATCGCCGTCGATAGCGCTGCCGACCGTCCGGCGACTTTGCCGAACACCACGTCGGCCCGTGAGTGTGGCAGTGACAACAGGAGTTTGAGCGACCCCGACTCGCGTTCGCCCGTCACCGCACTGTAGGCGATCACGAGCGCGATCAGCGGGACCAGTGTTCCCGAAAGGAGCCCCATGAAGTTCGCACCCAAAAGCGCGTTCGTACTGATGGTTTCACCGCCGGTCGAAAGACGGAGACTCACAACCGCAATGAGCGCAACGAGGCCGACAAACAGCCCAGTCAGCCCCTGCAGCCACCGCGAGCGGATCGAATCCTCGAAATCCTTCCGGGCGACGACGAGCCAACTCATTGGCCGCCCTCCGGCGTGGCGACCGCTGGCTCTCCGGTCCCGGTTCCCTCCTTCTCGACGACACCCTCGCCATCGGTATACGAGAGGAACAGCTCTTCGAGCGAGGTCGACTCGGTTTCGATATCCTGGATCTCGATGCCAGCCTCGCCCAGCGTCGAGATCACGTCAGTCTTCACGCCCGCTTCACAGGAGACGGTGACCATCGACCCGTCGACCGCGGCTCCCGAGACGCCGTCGAGTCGGCGAACGGCGTCCAGGTCGTCGTCGGTGGCGTCATCGACAGTGAGAATCAGCGTCGCCTCGCTGTCGCTGGCCTCCCGCAGTCCCTCGATGCTGTCTTCGGTGACGAGTTCACCCTCGTGGAGGATGCCCACGCGGTCGCAGACGGCTTCGACCTGGCCGAGGACGTGGCTCGAAAAGAAGACTGTCGCCCCACGAGCGGCTTCGGCTTCGACGATCTCCCGCATCTCTCTGGCTCCACCGGGGTCCAGGCCGGTCGAGGGTTCGTCGAGGATCAGGAGTTCGGGTTCGCCGACGAGTGCCATTCCAAGCGCGAGCCGTTGGCGCATTCCTTTCGAGTAGCCACCGGCCGGGCGGTCGGCGGCCTCCGAGAGTCCGACCCGGTCTAAGATCTCCGCTGGGTCGTCGTCGGCCTCCTTCGAGTCGATGGCGAACTCGATGTGTTTTCGCCCGGTGAGGCGGCTGTAGACGTCGAACCCCTCGGGGAGGACGCCGATGCGCTCGCGGAGCTCGGCGCCTGCGGCCTCGACCGGCTCGCCGAGGACGGTGATCGTTCCCTCGGTTGGGCGGACGAAATCCAGGAGCATATTGATCGTCGTCGATTTGCCTGCGCCGTTCGGGCCGAGAAAGCCGTAGATCTCGCCGGACTCGACGGTGAGATCCAGATCGCGGACGGCCTCGATGTCGCCGAACCGCTTTGTGACGCTGGAGAGCTGAATAGCTGACATCTAACTGGACGTTACTTCGGTTGCCGATAAAACGTTGCGGCTCGACCTTTTCCGCCTCGGGTTCGCCAAAGGCGAACCGCTCGGCGCAAAAACGTCCTCAGAAGTCTTCGACTTCTGATGGGCTGCGGTAGAGCTCTGCTCTACCGAACGTCGATGAAAAAGGCGGACGGCTCTGCCTTCGGCCTCGCTGTCCGGGAACCGCGCTCGCTCCGCTCGCGCCGATGCTGGTGCTGAACGCAGCCGCCACCTACTCCAGGCCACAGTTAAGTAATAAATTACCGCACCTATACGTCGATATAAATAGCCACGGGAGACAACCGCTTCGTGTACTCCGTCTGTGCGAGCAGTCGACCGTTAGAGATGGTTGGGAGACTGCGCTGTTACAGACGACTATTCAAGAGTCATTTGTCGACTCGTCAGGGTCAGTTGATCGGTTGCAAGACTGGTCGAACCAATTTACTGAATTATAACGTAGGTAGTAAGACTCAGTCGTATCGTTCTCACCTGTCTTTATTTTTTCTACACCCGCTAGTACTTTCATACATCGTCTGATTGCCTCCGTATGAGTTGAAGTAATTGTGCACAAGAACCAAATTTCAGGGCCACGAAGAATTCTTGATGGTTCCCCATAACAGCGAGAAGTCGGAGTCGACCGATTCCGTGATCGAAGTCGAGTTTTCAATTAGTGATTCGAAATACCCCTTCGTGGCTGCGACACAAGATGGTGATTGCATGATTGAGCTTGCCAAAATGGTACCTCGAGCGGACGCAAAATATGCTGAATTCTTCAAAATATCTGGGATAAGATCAGACAAGATCCTCGACCTTGCCGGGTCCTACGAAACATTAGAAGTATTCGTCCTCCAAGAATATGAAGACGGAGGGCTCTTTGAATTCGTTGCGTCTGGAGACTGCCCAGCGTACACACTCGCGGAGCTCGGCGCGCTTCCACGGGAAGTCATAGCTGTCGACGGAAACGGTCGCATCGTAGCTGAAATCCCTCAGCACTATGATTCATCTGCGATTATCAATCAGTTTCTCGATGAGAATTCTGATGCACAACTCGTTTCGAAACAACAACAGGATTCCATCTCGTCAATCTTTACGCGATCAGCATTCCAACAGATGCTTCAATCTGATCTGACCGACAGGCAGCTTGAGGTTCTGCGAGCGGCCTACAATGCGGGGTACTATGATTGGCCGCGCCAAGCCAGCGGGAAGGGCGTTGCAGAAGATCTTGGCATCACATCAGCCACTTTCTCAGAACATATTCACGCCGCTGAACGTAAGCTTCTCACCATCCTCTTTAGTGATTCATGCGAAGAGCAAATTGAGATGAATTAGTGAATTGGGGCTCAGGGATTGGCAGCCGCCCGTGAATAGAGAATTATCTGCTGACTGTTTTGGATGGTGACGAGGTAGCCTTCATACTGAAATGAAACGATGGTTTCTTGAGATGACGGAGGGGTTTCAGATGGCATTTTAAATAATCGATCAAGTGCGTCCGGGTCGACCACGTTATAGAGTGGTTCCAATCGCTCCGGAGAAACCTCAGTTGCAGCTGCCACAGCCCTAATTACGTTGTGTGAGATGGATTCATCTGGGTCAATTGTATAATGAATACTAATGTGATTATCATGTCTGTTAGCAGATTTATCATCTGGCGCAGTTTCATTTTTTCGTACCATCGTATGCTCAATCAATCTGATAAGTTTCAGGTATGACTGACTATTAAAATAATCCCCTACAACTCAAGGGTGGTTCGTGATAGCGAATGAACAACTCTCGTCGGACTATGCACGGTATGACAGCAAGACTGCAAGCGCCGGACTTTTTACGCCGATGAAAAAGGCGGATGGCTCGGCCTTCGGCCTCGCCGTCCGGGAACCCCGCTCGCTTCACTCGCGCGGATGCTGGTGCTGAACTGTTCTTCTGAGTATTTCATATCTCTCTCACGGTTTCGGCGGCTCGCCGTCGTAGGCCGCGTGATCGGTATAAAAATTCAGCATCGCAAATTTCAGTTTCTCGGGATCGATGTCGACCAGCTCTTCGCGCTCCTCCACGGGGAAACTCTCCCGGACGCTGTATTTCCCCATATCCGCGTCCGTGTACCGTCGATCGGCCAGAATTCGCACCCCGAAATCCTCCGGCGATCGAATCACTCGCCCCAAGGCCTGCCGCGTTTTTCTGACGGTTGGAATCTCCACGGCGTAGGCCCAGCCCGCATCCCGCGTGCGCCGCTGGTCGCTGTAGGCGCGGTTGTAGGCGTCCTGGACCGCCTCCATTCGCTCGGACAATTGGGGATACGGCACGCCGACGACCACGACCGTCCGAGCGTCGTCGCCGTCGAAGCTCACGCCCTCGGCGAGCGTCCCCCACAGCGAGGTCAGGAGGGTCGCGTTGTCGCTGTCGACGAACCGCTGGCGCAACTCCTCGGTCGGCGTTCCTGACTCGTCGAGGATCAGCGTGCCGAGCCCGTGGCCCTCGATTCCCCCGCCACCGAGCCGGTCGTAGTACCGCTCGGCCTCCGAGTACGACGGGAAGAAGAGTAGGGTGTTGCCGGGGGTGAACTGCACCACGTCCTGGAGCATCGCCGTAATCGTCTCCTGTGTCTCGGGGTCGTCGCGTTCGCTGGCGAACAGCGGCGGCACGTCGGCCGCGTACGTTCGTCGGTTCTCTTCGGGATAGCCGAGTTCGTAGGCCAGCCGCGCCGGTGAATCCAGCCCGAGTACGTCCTCAGTCACGTCGAACGGCCGGAGCGTTGCACTCATCAGCACGCTGGCGTAGACCTCGTCGAACAGCTCGCGGGTCACCTCCCGCGGAATACAGGTGTAGAGCTCGGCCCGGCCGTAGACCTCCTCGGTCGCCCCGTCGCGCCGGACGCCGACCATCGGATGCTGGCCGAGTTCGCCGCCCTCGGACATCCACGTACTGATAAATCCGGCCGCCTGCAACGTCTGGCACTCCGAGCGGGTCGTCGACTCGCCGTTTTTGTACGCCTGTTCGTACTCCTCGTCCAGCACCTTGCCCAACTGCACCGCAAGCTCGGTCTCGATCTCGATGCCGCGGCCCTCGTAGCGCTGCAGAAACGCCAGCGTCAGGTCGTCGCGCCTGTCGTCGTTGGCCACCGAGATGTCTTCCCAGTTGTCGCCGATCCGCTGGCCAGCCAACTGGGAGCCGACGCCGTCGTCGTAGGTCGACTGCAGCGCGTCGAGAAACGCCCCGATCACGTTGCGGGCGGGCTCGGCACGCGAGTCGTCGAGATCCTCCAGTTCGTCGAGCGCCGACTGGAGGGTGTTCTCTGTCAGCGTCCGGGTGGCGTGATCCCGCGCCGCGCCCTCGATGTTGTGGGCCTCGTCGAACACCGTGATCACGTCGTCGGGATCGCGGTCCAACCACCGGAAGAACTGCTCGCGGATCATCGGATCGAGCAGGTGGTGGTAGTTGCAGACCACGAGGTCGACGCCCTCCATCCCCTCCTTCAACAGCTCGTACCCGCAGAGTCCCTGCTGGTCGGCGTATTCATATACGTCGTCTGGCGTCCGCACGTCATCAAAGAGCCACGAGAAGAACTCGTCGGTGTCGTCGGTGAGGTTGTTGTAATAAAAATCGCAGACGTTGCCGTCTTGTAACTCCTGGAGTTCGTCTTCCACCGAGTCGAGTTCGTCCATCACCGCACTGCGGGCCTCGATCGCCTCGGAATCGCCGTCTTGACTTGCATCCAGGAGCTCCTGTTGGCGGGCGGCCAGCTGCTGTTTGTCGGTCTCGGTGTCGACCAGCTCCCGCGTGGTATCCCGGAGGCTCTGACACTCCTGATACCCCACGTCGATGTGGCACATCTTCGCCTTCCCCTTAAAAACGACCGCGCGGATCGGCTCAGTGCGGGTGATCGCGCGGGCGTCCTCGACGAACTGCCGCATCTGCTGGTGGACGTTGGTCGTGATGACGACCGTTTTGTCCTCTTCGCGGGCGTATTCGAGGGCGGGGACGAGCGCCGACAGCGTCTTGCCGGTGCCCGGTGCACCCTCTAAGAGGACGTCCCGGCCCTGATCCAGCGAGTTGTCGATCCGGTCGATCGCCTCCCGCTGGTTCGGATACGGCTCGTCGTACGGAAAGAACCGTAGCTGGTCGTCTGCGGTTGCCACAGCCCCTCTTTGGCCTCATCAGTTTAAAAGGTGTGGTGGCCACGGTGAAAGTGGTCGACCCGATTCGGTCCGTCGGCCTTCCAGAAACTATCGAAATCCGTCGGGAGCGACCGCTTATGCGGCTCTCGTCCGTGTGTCCTCTCTATGACCGTCGACGGCCTCGCCGAGTACGGAATGGAACCGATGACCGACGCGAACATTCGGAGCTTTCTGTCGAGCCGGAGTGTCGGCGTGTTGGGACTGCCGACCGACGGGGTGCCCATGCTCCGGCCGCTGTCGTTTTGGTTCGACGGCAAAGACAGCCTCTACTTCGTCTACGTCCTCGGCGAGGAGAGCCGGAAACACGACCTGAGCCAGCAGGTCGAGGCCGCCAGATTCCTCGTCTACAGCGCCGAGACGCCGTTCAACTGGCGGAGCGTCCTGCTGACCGGCTCGCTGAGCGAGGTGCCGGAGTCCGACCTCGCGCCACTGCTCGACGCCATGGAGATCCGATGGCGGCCGGACCTCTTCGAGCAGGCCAGCGTCGACGAGCCCACCGCGCTCTACCGCTTTGAGATCGACGAACGGACTGGCATCAAACACCTCGGACTGCCGCCCGGGTTCGAAGCCCCGGCCGACGACCGGGTCGACTGAACCGGTTACCGGACCGCGCCCAGCTACTCTCAGACGGTCGATAGCTGTTGTGGTGCTGTGCGCCACTCATACCGTCCCGAGGCAGTGTGTTCCGCTTCCTACGCATTGTTAACAGTTGAGATGGCAACCAAACATCCCACTCGAACGGCACTCGTGGCAGACCTCGCAGACTGGAAAGTGGGCGTCATCGGCGGCCTTGGCGGTGGCCTCGTTTTCGGCATCCTGCTATCGATGCTGATGCCCGACATCATCGGCGGGGCGATCCCCGGCCTCTACGGCTTTAGCAGCGGCGTCGCTGGCTGGACGATCCACATGGCCCACTCGGCGGTGCTCGGCGTCGTCTTCGCCGGATTCGCCCGCGCGGTCTGTTAGGGCTGTTGTACTCAGTGTTCACCAGCCGGTAGTCGACGATTACTTTTTAAAAACGGCTCTCGGGAGACGGTTACCCGAGCAGTTCGACCAGCAGCGCCTTCTGGGCGTGGAGCCGGTTTTCGGCCTGATCCCAGACGATCGAGCGGTCGCTTTCGAGGACCGCGTCGGTGATCTCCTCGCCGCGGTGGGCCGGGAGGCAGTGCATGACCTTCGCGTCGGTACCCGCAAGCAGTTCCTCGTTGAGTTGGAACCCCTCGAAGGCCGCGAGTTTCTCCTCGCGTTTGTCCTCTTCGCCCATGCTGACCCAGACATCGGTATACACGACATCCGCCCCCTCGATAGCAGCCTCGGGGTCGGTGTAGATTTCCGGTTCGCTGCCGAGTTCGGTCGCCCGGTCGACGACGGCGTCGTCCATCGGGTACTCCGAGGGTGTCGCCACCGTGAGGTCGATCCCGGCCAGCGCACAGCCGATCGCGAACGACTGGCCGACGTTGTTGCCGTCGCCAACCCACGCGACCTGGACGTCCTCGTCGAACCGCTCGCGGATCGTCAGCAGATCGGCCAGCGTCTGACATGGGTGTGCGTCATCGGTTAATCCGTTTATAACCGGAACGTCGGCGTACTCCGCGAGGATTTCGGCGTCCTCGTGGCTGAAGAGGCGGGCCATGATCCCGTCGACGTAGCGACCCATCGCACGGGCGGTATCTTTTAAGGGCTCGCCGTGACCCAGCTGGATGTCCTCGGGACCCATGAAGATCGCGTGACCCCCTAATTGGGTCATTCCGGTCTCGAAGGAGATCCGGGTTCGGGTGCTTGGCTTTTCGAACAGCATCCCGAGGGTCTGATCCGAGAGCTGGGCGTCGTCCTCGCCGTTTTTCAGTGCCGCCGCACGCGCCAATACCTCGTCTACCTCGTCGGCCGTCAGATCGTCAATGTCGAGAAAGTTATCCGTGTTCATGGCTCTCACTCCGTCGGTTCGCTGTGCTTGCTGTCGCCTGTCTCTACGCCCAGTTGCTCACAGACCTCGATCAGCACGTCGATCGAGTGATCGAACTCGGCGAGCGAGAGGTGCTCGTGGGGCGTGTGATCGAGGTTCGAATCGCCAGGACCGTAAGAAACGATCGGACAGCCCCACTCGTCGGCGTAGATGTTCATATCCGCGGTGCCGGTTTTCCGTAGCAGGCGCGGATCGCCGCCCTGCTCGCGGATCGCCACCCGGAACAGCCGGGCAACCTCGCTGCGAGGGCTGGTCATCACCGCCGGGATGAACTCCGTCCAGTTGACCGTCCCCGTCTCCAGTTCGGCATCGGAGAGCTCCCGGACCTCCTCGGGGGTGCGCTCCGGCGGCACTCGGAGCTGGAACTCCATGGTCGACTCCATCGAGAGCCCATCCACTGAAATTCCGCCCTCGAACTCGACGGGTTTGGTCGTCACCTGTTCGAAGACCGGAATCCACTCGTCGGGTTCGAAAACGTCCTCGACGCGCTCCCACCAGCTCATGGCGTGCTGGATCGCGTTCGGGTCGGGCCGGGAGGTGTGGCCGGACTCGCTCGTTGCGACGTAGGTGCCCTCAAGCAGCCCCCGGTAGCCCAGCGTGATGCCGTCCCAGCCCGAGGGCTCGCCGTTGATGATCGCCTCGGGTGCCTCGCGGTTCTCGATGAGGTGCCACGCGCCGCGAGAGGTCGACTCCTCGCCGACAACACCCACGAATGAGGCCCCCGTTTCCACTGCAGCGATCGCCATCGCCGCCAGCGGGCCGGTGGCGTCGACGCTGCCGCGGCCCCAGAGTTCGGGGCCCTCCTCGCCGTCTTTGATTTCGACCGGAATGTCTCCCGGTACGGTGTCGATATGCGAGGTCAGGAGGATCGTATCGTCACCGGGCGCGCGGACGTTGCCGATATCGTCGATCCAGACCTCGCGGTCGTGGCGCTCGAAGAAGGCCGCCAGCGCCTCGGCGGCCTCGGTCTCGTTGCCCGACACTGAGGGGATCGAGACGAGCTCCGTCAGGAGTTCGCGGCCCTCGGTGTCGACCGCGGGATGGTCGAGCACGCTCTCGCTGGCTTCGACCGCCATTACGAGAGTGCCTCCGTCAGGGCGTCGACAACAGTGTCGACGTGGTCTTTCTCGATGATCAGCGGCGGCAGGAACCGGACGACGGTTCGGCCCGCGGGCAGCGCGAGCACCTGATGGTTGATCGCGAGATCCCGCAGCACGCGGTTCGCGCCGCGTTTGACCTCGACACCGATCATCAGGCCATTACCGCGGACCTCCCGGATCGGCAGATCGTGTTCCTCGGCGGCGGCCTCGATCTCGGCAGTCATGTAGTCGCCGATCTCGTCGGCGTGGGACGGGATCTCCTCGCTCATCAGAGTCTCCAGCGTTGCGTTCGAGGCGGCGGCGACCACTGGCCCACCCGAGAAGGTCGAGCCGTGGTTGCCGCAGTCCTCGGCGATCCAGTCGGCACACAGCGTCGCGCCGAGGGGCATTCCGTTGGCAATTCCTTTCGCGCTCGTGAGGATGTCGGGGACGACACCGGCCTGCTCGCAGGCCCACAGCGTGCCGGTTCGGCCGACGCCGGTCTGGATCTCGTCGAAGACGAGTGCTGCGCCAGCGTCTTTGGTCACCTCGCGGGCCGATTCGAGATAGTCGACTGTCGCGGGGTGAATCCCACCTTCGCCCTGCACCGGTTCGAGGAAGACCGCCGCCGTCTCGTCGTCGACCACCTCGGCCAACTCCTCCTCGTCGCCGTAGCTGACGAACTCGATGTCGCCGGCCAGCGGCTCGAAATCCTTCTTATATTTCTGTTTCCACGTCATCGCCAGTGCGCCCATCGTGCGGCCGTGGAAGGCGCGCTTGGTGGCGACGATCTTCGAGTTGCCGGTCGCGCTGCGGGCGAACTTCATCGCGGCCTCGTTGGCCTCGGTCCCGGAGTTACAGAGCCACACCTTCGAGAGGTCGCCGGGTGCGAGATTGGCGAGCCGCTCGTAGAGTTCCGTGCGGACGTCGACCGGGTACGACGCCTGCACGTAGGTCAGCGTCTCGGCCTGATTCTGGATCGCCGCGGTCACGTCGGGGTGGCTGTGGCCCAGCGGCGCGACCGCGTAGCTCGCACCGAAGTCCAGATACTCGGTGCCGTCTTCGCTGTAGAGATACGGCCCCTCGCCGTGGTCGATGTCGATGGGTTTCTCGGAGAAAACGAAGCCGCTCATTGGTCCGCCTCCGCTGGTTCGTCTTCGGTGGCGTCCAACGCGCTGCGGTGGATCGTCGTCCCGCTTCCACCGAGGGCGTCGGTCACTGGCGCGTCACTGTTCGCATCGGCCACGTAGACGGCTGGCGAGCCGCCGTCGAGTGCTTCTGTCGCTGCCATCACTTTCTTTGTCATGAATCCTTCCGCTGCCGTCTTGACTGCCGCCAACTCCGCGGGCGTCGACGCCGACTCGATCAGCGTCTCCGGATCGTCCGGATCTTCGTAAATTCCGGTTACATCCGTCAGCATGATAAGCTCACCGCCGAGTGCGCCCGCGATTGCGGCCGCCGAGCGGTCGGCATCCGCGTTCACTGGGGTTACCGACCCATCCTTGTTTTCGCCGAGCATCGGCACGCTCACGATCGGCGTATAGCTATCCGCCAACAAATCGGTCAGTAGCTCGTCGTTCACGTCGGTGATCTTCCCGGAGTGGTCGCCGCGTTTGATCTTCTTTTTGCCGTCTTCGAGCACACGGACCGCTGACTTGCGCGGGCCACTCAAGAGGCCGCCGTCGACGCCCGAGAGACCGATGGCGTCGACGCCCGCATTCCGAAACAGCGTCGTCAGTTCGGTGTTGAGCTTGCCGGCCATCACCATCTCGAAGACCTCGATGGTCTCCTCGTCGGTGAAGCGGCCAGTGACGCCGCCGGGCGTCTCGACATAGGTCGGCTCGATCTCCATCCGTTCGAGCGTCTCGTCGACCGCCGTCGAGCCGCCGTGGACGACGACAACGTCGCGGCCCTCGTCGACGAGTTCGGCGATGTCGCCGACCGCGCCCTCGGGGTCGACGGCTTTCGCGCCGCCGATCTTTACCACGACCGGGGGCCGTCGGCCACCGTCGGTCGCAAGCTGGTTCGCCTGGTGGGCGGCCGATTCGGTCGACTGGTCGTCTGCGCGCGGCTCGGAAATACGAACGTCACGCGCGTCTGTGGTGTATCCGGTCATAGTAAAATCGTCAAACGGGTCGACGCTATGGCGCGCCGACCGGGTGGAGGCCTGCGAACTCGAGGCCCGCAGTCTCGTCGAGGCCGAGGGCGACGTTCGCGCCGTGGATTGCCTGTCCGGCCGAGCCTTTCATCATGTTGTCGATCGCCGAGAAGGCGACGATGCGCTTGTTCGAGGGGTCGAGTTCGAAGCCGACCTCGCCGATGTTGGTCCCGGCGACCGCCTTCGGCTCGGGGTAGCGGTAGACGCCACCGCCGCCGGCGACGAGTCGCATGAACGGCTCGTCCTCGTAGCTGCCGCGGTAGGCCTTCCAGAGGTCCCCTTTTGAAACTGGTTGGCCGGGGAAGACGTGACACGTGGCCGACGAGCCGCGGATCATATCGACCGCGTGGACGGTAAACGACACCGAGATACCGAGGAACTGCTCGATCTCGGCCTCGTGGCGGTGGGAAATCGGTGCATACGGGCGGACGATCCCCGAGCGCTCGGGGTGGCTTGAGGCCGCGCCGCCACCTGCGCCACCCTCCGAGGAGCCGACCTTGACGTCGACGACGATATCTTCGCCGCCGCTGAGGATGTCGGCATCAAAGAGCGGTTTGAGGCCGAGAATCGTCGAGGTGGCGTTACAGCCCCCGCTCGCGATGAGTTCGGCTCCCGGCAACTCCTCGCGCGTGAGTTCGGGAAGCGCGTAGACGCTCTTATCGAGGTATTCGGGCGCGCTGTGGCCATCGTACCACTCCTCGTACTGTTCGGCGGTGTTGAGGCGGAAGTCCGCCGAGAGGTCGACGACCGTGTCGGCGTGCTCGTAGAACGTGTCGATCTGCTCCATCGAGACGCCGTGTGGCGTCGCCGCGAAGATCACGTCGACAGATTCGAGGTCATCGGGCGAGCTAAATCGCAGGTCGAGTTCCCGGAGGTTCGGATGGGAGTGGCCGACCGTTTTGTTCGCTTTCGAGCGGCTCGTGGCCTGTGTGATCTCGAAGTTCGGGTGGCCAGCCAGCAGGCGCAGCAGTTCGCCGCCGGTGAAGCCGGTGCCGCCGATGACTGTCGCGGTGTAGGTCTCGCTGCTCATGCAGTCGTCAACTCCTCGTTTTCGGCCGCTGCTTTCGATTCCAGCCAGTCAACGACCGCGGCGGGCACGTCGACATCCACGCAGCTATCGAGGGCTTTGAACTCGACATTGTGGTTGATCTCGTGGACGGTGTACTCGCCGCTTTCGGGGCCGCCGACCTCCATCAGGTCGACGCCCAGCAGCCCGCCACCGACCGCGTCGCTGGCCTGTTCGACCAGCTCCAAGGCCCTGTCGTCGAGTTCGAAGTCGTCGGTCTCGCCGCCCTTGGCGGCGTTGGTCAGCCAGTGGTCCGACGTTCGCGTCATCGCGGCGACCGGCTTGCCGTCGGTTGCCAGCACGCGAATATCGCGGCCCGGCTTGTCGACGAACTCCTGGATGTAGAACACCTTGTGCTCGTAGTGGCCCAGGACCTTCTTGTGCTCCAGGATCGCCTCGGCAGCACTTTTCGAGTCGATCTTGGCCATCAGTCGACCCCATGATCCCACAACCGGCTTCAGGACGCAAGGGTAGCCGAACTCCTCGATGGCCTCCATCGCCGAGTCAGTGGTAAAGGCGACTTTGGTTTCGGGCGTCGGCACGCCAGCGTCGTCGAGCGCGAGGCTGTTTTTGGCCTTGTCGGCACAAACGTCGGCGGTCTCGGGACCGTTGACGACCGGGATGCCGTAGTGGTCGATAAAGCGGGTGGCGTACAGCGACCGGCTGGTCGACAGACAGCGGTCGACGACCAGATCGAGGTCCTCGATATCGGCGGTCGTGCCGTCGAGGCCGAACTGGTGTTTCCGAACGTCGATCTTCGTGATCTCGTGGTCCCGCTCCCGCAGCTCGCCGAGCAAGAGCTTCTCGTCTTTGCGAATCCGCGAATAAAGAATTCCAATGTTCATAGGTGTGTGGTCGGGCGTGAAAACGCCACCGCGGTCGTCGCCAAACTTACTCGCCCCAGTCCTCTTCGAGTTCGGGGGCCGTCTCCAGCTCCGGCGGGTCGACGGCGATGACTTCGAGTTCGGCACCACAGGTGCCGCAGTCGATGATCTCTCCGACTTCCAGATCGTCGTGCAGGGAGACCTCGGCCCCGCACTCCGGACATTCTGCGTCTGTCATGTGCGTACTCACGACTTCCCCACCTATATACTTAAACACATCGAACTTGTTTGAAAGTTTACAATAAGCGGAGAAGCCACTACGGGAGAATTAGCGGGCGTCGGCAGTTCGTCGAAATCCTCGGCTGGATTTCATGTTGGTGTGTTGCCCCCACGAGGGGGTCGCCGCAGTCGTCTATACATACTGGTCGACCTCCTTGGCCAGAGTCGTTTCGGCCTCATCCAGCGCGGCCTGCCTGTCGGCCAGCGCGTCGCTGTCGTCGGCGAGCGTCTCCCGTGCGCCCGCGATGGTCGACTCGACGGCTGCGGTGGCCGGGCCGCCCTGCGAGTCGCGGCTCTCGACGCTCTGGGCGGGATCGAGGGCGGCGGCGACGGCCTGCTCGTCTACGTATTTAAATAGTGACTCGCCGAGTACGTCCTCGGTGGCCGAATCGAGCAGGGCGGCCGAGACTCCCGTGTCCCTATCTTCGGCCTCCTCGGCGGCCAGTGCGACCACCTCGTGGGCCGTGCGGAACGGGAGCCCAGCCATCGCCAGCAGGTCGGCGATCCCGGTCGCCGTCGAAAAGCCTGCCCCGGCCTCGTCGGCCAGCAGCTTCTCGTTCCAACTCGCGGTCGACACCGCTCCCGCCGCGACCGCCGAGGCCTCGACGACGGCGTCGACCGCCCGGAACGTGTGCGGATGGGCGCGCTGTAGATCACGGTTGTAGGCCTGCGGCAGCCCTTTAAGTGTCGTCAGTAGCCCGGTCAGCTCGCCGGTTGCATCGCCCGCCACCGCACGGGTGAGTTCGAGCGTGTCGGGGTTCTTCTTTTGGGGCATGATCGACGAGGTCGAACTGTAGTCGTCCGAGAGGTCGATATACCCTTTATTAGCGAAGATGACGATATCTTCAGCCAGTCCCGACAGCGTCGTGGCGTGGATCGCCAGTGCCGCCGTCGCCTCGGCGAGGAAGTCACGGGCCGACGATGCGTCCATCGAGTTGTCGACAACTCGATCAAACCCGAGCAGCGCGGCGGTTCGCTCGCGGTCGATATCGAACGGCGTGCCCGCAAAGGCTGCCCCGCCAAGGGGCGATTCGTTGGTTCGGTCGTAGGCATCGAGCAGCCGCGCTGTATCGCGGCTGATGGTCGACGCATACGACATGAGGAAGTGACCGACCGTGATCGGCTGGGCGGGCTGGAGATGCGTGTAGCCAGGCATCAGAGTGTCAGTGTGCTCGGCCGCCGCGTCGATCAGGGCCTCACGCAGTGCGAGCGTGGTTTCGATGGCCTCCAGCAGGTCAGCACGAAGGCGGTAGCGAATACACGCCGCCACTTCGTCGTTGCGGCTCCGGGCGGTGTGCATCTTCCCGCCATCGGGGCCGATGCGGTCGATCACGGCCGATTCGATAGCTTCGTGGACGTCTTCCCCGCCGGAGAGGTCACCGTGGCCCGCGTTTTCGACATCAGCCAGCGCGTCGAGAATCCAGCCTGCCTCCTCATCGCTGATGATCTCCTGTTCGGCGAGCATGACGACGTGGGCGCGGTCGACCGCGAGATCCGCCGTAAAAATACGCTCGTCGCCAGCGAGACTCGACAGGAACTCACGGGCGGGGCCGCCGCTGAAGCGGTCCCGGCGGACGACTGTCTCCTCGCCCTGCGCCACGTCGCTGTCGTCCGTCGAGTCTCCGGACATCTTATTCGCTGTCGCCGCCGTCGGCGGCTGCTTTCGTTTTGGCGTCTTCGGCGGCCTTCTTGGCCTGGGCGGCAATGCGGTCCTGGTAGCCGTGGTATTTGGCAACACCCGTTGCGTCCTCTTGGGTGATCTTGCCGACCGTCTCGGTATTGAACGAGGCCGCATCGGCGGAGTAGACGGCGTACTCGCTGGACCGGCCGACGACGCGGGCCTGGCCACCCTCGAAGCGGATCGTCACCGAGCCGGTGACTTTCTGCTGGGTCTCGTCGATGAAGCCCTCAAGCGCCGCAACGAGCGGCCCATCCACGAGCCCTTCGTAGCCTTTCTGACTCCACTCGTTGTCGACCTGCTTCTTGAAGTCGCGTTCTTCCTTCGTGAGGACGAGCGATTCGAGGCCCTCGTGGGCGTTCAGCAGGGTCGTGGCTGCGGGGTGCTCGTAGTTTTCGCGGACTTTGAGGCCGAGCATCCGGTCTTCCATCATGTCGGTGCGACCGACGCCGTAGGAGCCCGCCAGCTCGTTGAGCTCCTCGATGAGCGCGATCGGCTCCATCGCCTCGCCGTTGAGCGCGACCGGATAGCCGTCTTCGAACTCGAGTTCGATCTCTTCGGTCTCGCCGCTCGGCGCGGTGGTCCAGTCGTAGATCTCCTCGCCGGGGACGTGGTCGGGCTCTTCGAGGTCGCCGCCCTCGATCGAGCGACTCCAGAGGTTGGTGTCGATCGACCAGGTGCCCTCGTTTCCGGCCTGCACGGGAAGGTCACGTTCGTCGGCGTACTCGATCTCCCAGTTGCGGGTCATCCCCATCTCGCGGACGGGGGCGATGACTTCGAGATCGGAGGCGCGCCAGACAGCCTCGAAGCGGAGCTGGTCGTTGCCTTTGCCGGTACAGCCGTGGGCGATCCCGTCGCAGCCCTCTTCCTGGGCAACGCGGAGGATGGCTTTGGCGATCACGGGACGGGCCAGCGCCGTGCCGAGTGGGTAGCCCTGATAGTCCGCGTTCGCGCGAACCGCGTCGAAACAGAGGTCGGCGAACTCCTCTTTGGCCTCGACTACGTGATGCTCCAGGTCGAGGGCCTCGGCGGTCTCCCGGGCCTCCTCGAACTCTTCGGCCGGTTGGCCGACGTCGACGGTCACACCGATTACTTCGTCGTAGCCGTACTCCTCTTCGAGAACCGGCACACAGACGGTCGTATCGAGACCGCCGCTGAACGCCAGTGCCACACGCTTTGTCATTGGCTACTACGAATAGAGAGGGGAACTTAAATTCAGCGTTTCTATTTTCCGAAAATAGTGTCATAGAGCAGGCTACGCACCTAAAAACGAGGAGTCATGAAAACGAATCGACGGCCGAACCGCGGGTGCCTACTGGCACCACGCTGGCTCGATCGTCAAAACGAGGCGAGGTCGGCCACGTATGGCCGCCCCGCTCGCGGTAGTCGCCGTAGCCGCCGCTGCCGGATCGGAGCCAACAGGCGTGGTCGACGACTCGCTGCCATTAGCAGTGGGTTTTGGGCTCTGCTACAAAACCGTTGCGTGATTGTCCGTACCGTGTGTACTGACCACATCCAACACTCCGTCCCGACCGGGGCTAATCGTCACCGGCCGAGGCGTCGACCTCGGGCCCGTCGACTACCTCCGGGGTCCCACGAACGTCGCCCTCGCGCCACGTCCCGCGCCGGAACCAGAGCCACGCGATAACCGCGCCGGCGACGTTCGAGACGAAGAAGGCGGTCCAGATCCCCTCGACGCCGTAGACCAACTCGGCGTAGGGGATCGGGAGCCGGTACTGTGAGGCGACGTAGGCAACCGGCAGCCGGATCCCTCCAAGGGTGAGGATGGCGATCGCCGCGGCGACGAGCGTTTTGCCCGCCCCGCGGAACCCGCCGGTAAAGGCCCGCATGATGCCCGTGAAGCCGAACGACAGCGAGACGTACCGGAGGAGCGTAGCGCCTTCGTCGAGTACGGCGGGGTCGTCGGTGAACACGCTGACGATAGGTGTCGGCACGAGGAAAATGAGGACGCCCACGAACCCGAGGATGGCGAACAGGCTCTTGGCCGCGAGGTAGTTGGCCGCCTCGGCCCGGTCGTACTTTCCGGCCCCGATGTTCTGGCCCGACATCGTCTCGACGCCGCGAGCGACCGCAACCGCGGGCAGGAAGATAACCGACAGCACGCGGGTTCCGATCCCGAAGGCCGCGACGACCGAGGTCGAAAACAGCCCGACGACGACCAACAGCGCGTTGATCGACACCGCCCGGCCGGTCCCCTCGATGCTCGCCGGCACGCCGATCCGCAGGAGCTTCCGGAGGAACTCGAAATCCGGCCACATATCACCGACGTTGATCTGGATGCCGCGGCTGCCCGACAGCATGATTCCGATCCCGACAATCATCGCCAAACTCCGCGAGAAGACGGTCGCGATCGCCGCCCCTTCGATCCCGAGCTCGGGGAACGCGATCGGCCCGACCGCCCAGCCGTTGATCAAAAACGGATCGAGGATCACGTTGATAATAACCGTCCCCAGCATCACGACCATCGGCGTGATCGTATCGCCCGACCCCCGCATCAGCGCGATGAAGACGAAGAAGCCGAACATAAACGGCAAGCCGAGGGCGATGACCTCCATGTAGGCGGCTGCTCCCGGCAAGACTTCGGGTGAGGCTCCCAACAGGGCGAGGAACGGCTCGACGAACGGGTAGCTGGCCAGTCCCAAAACGAGCGAGCCGACGACGGCGAAGGTGACCGTCTGGGAGGCGGCGTACTCCGCCTGTGCGGTCTCGCCCGCCCCGGTGTGCTGGGCGACCAACACACTACCCGCTACGGAGAGGCCCATCCCCAGCGATATGAGCAGAAAGACCATCGGGAAGCCGAAGGAGATCGCCGCCAGCGCCTCCGTCGAGTAGCGCCCGAGCCAGAACGTATCGGCCAGATTGTAGGCGGTCTGCAGCAGGTTCGTAATCACGATCGGCAAGGAGAGATACACTAGCGGCTTGAGGATGCCGCCCTCGGTCAGTTCGAGCTCCTCCTGTCCTTTAAAAAAGCTCACGCGGCCCCCTCCGGACTCCAGCCCAACTGTGCTTCGAGATAGTCTTCGACCACCCGCCGGGTTTCGTCGGGATCTTCGCCGAGTGCGACCATCCGGACGTGGCTACCGTTGATCATCGTGCTGACCGTCCGGGCGACCTCCGCGGTGTCGACCGCGTCGAAATGGCCAGCCTCGATGCCCGCTTCCACAGCGTCCTGGACGACCCCTCGAAGCGCGGCGTCGAGTTCGCGGAACCGCTCGCGGTAGGTGTTGTGGAACGGTGCTTGGGCCTTTAGCTCCATCAGCGCGATCGGGAACTCGTCGTCGGGCTCCGAATCAAACACCGCATCGAGAAACCCCGCCAGCCGATCGCGGGGGTCGGCGGCCTCGCAGTCGACCTGCCGTTCGAAGCGGTCGATCAGATCGTCGAGAAACGCATCCAGGAGTTCCTCCTTCGTGTCGAAATGGTAGTGAATCGCCGCCGTCGTCACTGATGACGCCTCGGCGATGCGCTGCATTGTGAGGTCGGCGTAGCCGTACTCACAGAGGCTCCGACCGGTCGCACGGATGATCGTCTCGGTCGTCTCCGATTCCATGTTCGCCCACAACTTACTGACTAGTTAGTAAATGGGCTTCGGTTGCCCGGAGCCGATTCCGGATTTATAAACGGAGCCGCTCAGAAGCCGAGCGGATCGAAGCCGGTCTCGACGCCGAGCAGCCAAAAGACGCCCGCAATACCGACCGCGGCGGCCAGCGGGATCGTGAGGTTGTCGTCGACGGCCACTCCACGGATGATCGGCTTGATCCCGTCGGCGATCGCTGCCAACAGTGCGCCACCGGCCGCGGCGGCCGCACCGGCGGCAGGGGTGCTCCATGCAGCCGTAAACGGCACCGCGAGCAGGAAACAGAGTCCGAAAGTCGCGCCGATCACTGCCGGGCGCTTGTGTTCGTGGGCCCCGTTGTCGCTCAGCGCGCCGCTGATCGGATCGGCGACCGCCAGCATCAGGACGGCCGGAAGCGTGACGCTCGGCCCGAAGGTCACCGCGACCAGTGTGACGCTCAGCATATAAAAGGCGTAGCCAGCCACGCTGTCGGCCTCGTAGGGGCGGGTGAGCTCGTCGTAGAGCCAGTGGTTCAGCCCGACGACGAGCCGGAGGAACTCCAAAACGAACGCCACGGCTGTCACGCCGAGCATGAAGTACCGCAGCTGGTTCCACGTCGCCAGATCGAGCAGATACAGCAGTGGCATCCCGACCCCGCTGGCGTGGACCGCCCGCCGACCGTACTCGCTCATCTCGGACTCCGGCTCACGTTGTCGTCACGTCGGTTGCGACGTCGTCGTACCGATCGCCGAGTTCGTCGAACGAGCGGTCTCCGGCCAGCATGGCCTCCAGCTCCCCTGCCACGTCGTCGACCGGCAGCCGGATCTGGGTGGCCGAATCCCGCTCGCGGAGCGTGACTGTCTGCTTGCCGTCGCCTTCGAGGCCCTCGTGGTCGACGGTGACACAGAACGGCGTGCCGACCTCGTCCTGTCGCCGGTAGCGGCGGCCGATCGAGCCCGAATCGTCATAGGTGACCGAGATGCCTGCCTCCCGAAGGCTTCCCGACACCTCGGTCGCCACCTCGACCAGCTCGCTGTCGTTGCTGACAAGCGGGAAGACCGCGACGTTGGTCGGGGCCATTTCGGGCGCAAGCGAGAGGTAGCTCCGCGTCTCGCCGTCGACCTCGTCTTCGCTGTAGCCGTGCTCTAAGAGCGTATACACTGTCCGCCCAACCCCGAAGGAGGGTTCGACGACGTGGGGCGTGATGTGTTCGCCCGATTCGGTCTGCTCCTCGACGCTGAAGTTGGCGACTTCGGTGTCAACCGTGTAGCTCTTGCCATCGACATCGACGGTTACCTCGTCGCCCTCGAAGGCCTCGGGGTCCTCGTCGGCGAGCTCCTGGAGCGCTTCGGCCACGTCGGCCGCAGCGCCGCCGAACTCGGGGCCGAGCGCCGACATATCGGGGTCGACGACCGCTTTCTCGACGGTGATCGGCTCGTCGTACCGTTTGAATACCGTAAAGCGGTCCTCGGAGTACTCGCCGTGTTTGGTCAGGTCGTAGTCGCCGCGGTAGGCGAAGCCGGCGATCTCGATCCAGTTGCCCGAAATCTCACTTTCGGCGTCCCAGCAGTCGGCGGCGTAGTGGGCCCGCTCGCCGCTGAGGTGTTGGCGGAACCGGAACCGATCCATGTCGACGCCCACGCGCTCGTACCACTCCTGGGCGATACCGAGATAGTAGGCGACCCACGGCGAGCCAATGATCCCCTCCTCGACGGCCTCGCCGATGGTCGTGTCGACGTAGTCACCGTCGTCGGCGTTCTGTTCGGTTGCGGGGTAGAGCGTCACCTCGACATCGTCGACTTCTCCAAGGGGTGGTTCGTCTTCCTCGGGGTCGATGAACTGCTCCAACTCGGCCTGTGTAAACTCGCGCACGCGAATGATCCCGCGCCGCGGGCTGATCTCGTTGCGGTAGGCCGGGCCGATCTGGGTGACGCCAAAGGGGAGTTGGCCGCGGGCATACTCCTTGAGCCGCGGGAACTCCACGAAGATGCCCTGGGCCGTCTCGGGGCGCATATAGCCGGGCTGGCCCGAGCCGGGGCCGATCGAGGTCTCGAACATGAGGTTGAAATCCTCGACCGGCTCGCCCGCGAGGTCCGCGCCACAGGTCGGACACGCCAGATCGTGCTCGCGGATCAGTTCCTCGACGCGGTCGACGCCGAGGGCTTCGGCGTCTTCAATTCCTTCGACGGCGTCCTCGATCAGATGGTCGGCACGGTGGCTCTCACCACACTCGGCGCACTCGACGAGCATGTCGTCGAACCCATCGAGGTGGCCGGAGGCCTCGAAGACGGCCTCGGGCATGATCGTCGGCGCTTCGATCTCGTCGTTGCCGAGCCGGACGGTGAACTGGTCGCGCCAGGCGGATTCGACGTTGTGTTTGAGCGACGCGCCCTCCGGGCCGAAGGTGTAGAAGCCAGCGGTTCCGCCGTAGGCTCCGTTCGAACCGAAGAAGAACCCGCGGCGTTTGGCCAGCTCCATGAGCTCGTTTTGCTCGGCCATCAGAGCCCCTCCAGGAGATCGATATCTCGAACGATGCCGACGAGTTCGCCGCCAGCCAGCAGGGGAATCTGCTCGATATCGTTTTTGATCATCGCCTGGGCGGCCTCCGTGGCGGTCTTGGTTCGGGAGATCGTCACCACGTCTTCGGTCATGATCTCCGCGATGGGTTCGGCCGGGATCTCGACGTTTCGGGTCGGGAAGTAGCTGTTGCCGACCGCCTTGATTCCTTCCCAGGCCCATTCGGAATCCTGTTCGGCAATCGACTCGCCGGTGTCGTCCTCGCCTTCGACCACGCGGGCGACCTCGACGATATCGACCTCGGTCAGGATGCCGGTCATGTTCCCCTCGTCGTCGAGGACCACGGTGTAGGGGACGTTCGCGTAGTAGATCTCGCGTTCGCCGACCGCGAGGGGAGTCTCGACGTAGGTGGTGTTGATATCCTGCGTGGCAAGCTCGCCGACCTCGCGGTCGCCGTCGATCTCTTCGCGGGCGATCGCCCGAACCACATCAGTCAGTGTGAGAATTCCGGCGAGTGCGGTCTCGTCGTCGGCCTCGACGACCGGCAGCCGCCGGGCGGTCTCCTCGCGCATGAGCCCGGCGGCCTCGTGGATATCCGCCTCGGTCGTGATCGTCGGCACCTCACGCATCAGGAGTGCCAACTGATCCTCGTCGGGGCGGTCGATCAGGTCGTCTCGGGAGACGAGTCCGCGGTAGACCTCGCTCCCGTCGCTATCCTTGACGACCGGGACCGACGAAAAGCCATGTTCCTGTAGGTACTCCAGGACGTCGTCGCGGGTGCCGGGCAGCTCGACGGTCACCAGCTCCGACCGCGGTGTCATCGCGTCGACTACGTGCATAGTTCGCGTACCGTCGGCCAGCCTCTTGTATCAACCGAACGCCGCCCCGCCTTGCTGGCGGTCGATACTGGATAGTTACATTACCTTTCGACACGTTTATATACGTCAGAGTGTGAGAGACAACCATGCCACAGGAACACACACCTGTTGCCGATGGCTCGGACGCCGAGGTGATGGCCTCGATCGACGCTTCCTCTAGTAGTCCTTCCTATATCATCGCGGACATCAGCCGGGATGACGCGTGGCTCTCGGTATCCGAGACCGACGCGCCGGTGCTCGCCGAGTGGTGTTGACCTGTCTGTAGCCTTTTTATCAGTCCTCAGTCCAGTAGTACAGCGACTCTTTTTCGGCATCGCAGTTCGGACACCGGTCGGGCATCTGTTCGATCTCGCCCATCTCGCCGCACTCCAGACACCGCCACATGAGGTAGGCCTCGCCGAACTCGCCGCTGGTCGACTGCGGGCCGCCGGTAGCGTCGGGACTGGTCGAGACGACGAACCCGTGGTCGGTCAGGCTCCGGACCACGCCCAGCGGCTCTCCGTCCGCGTCGAACACCGTTTCACCGACGAGCTTCGGTGTCTGATCGGTGTCTGCCGGATGGCTATTTGATTCACTCATGGTTCCGGCTACGGCCAGCAGTCGCATAAGTGTGTTAAACGGTAGCTTTCGTCGACTATCGACCGAAACGGGTCGTTATGTCGGTCGACTGGTTCTGTCGGCTACAAATCTCCACCCGAAACGGAGGGGGTTCGGGAGTGGTTCCCAACCACTACATGAAGTCCGCAATCCCGCTCTGCTTGTTTTTGTCGTTCTCGAAGACGGATTCAAGCGAGCGCTCCAGGATGCGGAGCCGCTGTTTGGTGTACTCCCGGCAGCCGAACCGCTCGGCGACCTCGATGGCGGTGTCCATATACTTGTTGACCGACCCCTGGTGGACCGTGAGGTTGACCCGGCCGCCGCACTCCCGGCATTCGCCCGACAACGGCATCCGGCGGTACTTCTCGTCGCAGTCGAGACACCGCGTTTTCTGGCTCGAAAACGCCCGGAGGTTGCCGATCAAATCAGGAAGAAAATGGTACTCGATGACGCGTTCGGCCACGTCGGTCTCGTCGACCGCCCGGAGCTTGCGGGCCAGTTCGAGTTGAGCGTCCATCTTGTCCATCATCGAGCCCAGCGTCTTGTACGCCGAGAGGCTCGGCCCCATGTGAATGTCCGTCGTCGAGTGGGTGTGGTTGAAGCCGCGGTACTGGTCTTTGGTGCCGAGGGTGTCCTCGCCGATTTTGATGTCGACCGACTCGGGGTCGGTCTTTTCGAGGGTAGCCTCGTAGAACGATTTGGGGTAGTTTTCGACGATGTCCATGTTGTGGGCCTCGTCGTCGATTTCGGCCGGGTCGATGCGTGAGGACATCACTAAGGGCGCATCCATGCGCCCACCACGCTTGTTCGGCAGGAACTCCCGGCTGAAGTTCAACAGCCCGTCCATAAGCAGCATCACACAGTCTTCGTCACCATCGCAGTTGCGCCGTTTTGCGGCGTGAAAGTACGGATGCGCGTAGCCGACTGCTGCGCTGGTAAAGCCGACCACCCGCCCGACCACTGCCGCGCTCGTGTGGGGGGCCATCCCGAAGACGAGTTCGCCGACGAGATCGTCGCGTTCGTCGACATCGTAGAAGGCGGGCAGGCCGTAAAACCGCTCTAAGAGGTCGTCGACGAAGTCCGCGGTTTTGATCATGTGCTCGGCCGCGCCGTCCGAGAGGACGATGTCCTGGACCTTGAGTTCGACCAGCTGATCGTCATGCCGCAGCGGGTCGCCGTCGATATCGGTCTCGTAGCCTAGCCCGCGGAAGTGGTCGGCGGTCACGTCGAGCTCTTCGGGTTTGACCGCCGTGACCGGCAGGTCGGTCATATCGTAGCGAACCGTCCCGTCTTTAAACGACGAGACGCCGTGTTTCGTCCGTAAAATCCCCTTTTCGATGGCCTCGGGTGTCTTGTTCGCCGACGTGAGCCCCTGGACGCCTTTTAAAATCTCGAAGTTCCCCTCGCGTTCGGTGATCGATTCGAGGGCCCCGCGGTACTCCTTTCGGAGGTCGACCTCCTGCCACTCGGCGGCGGTGACCTCGCGTTCACACCGTGGACATTCGACCCGGCCCGCCTCGTCGGGTTCGCAGACGACCTCGCAGTCCTCACACTCGTAGTGGGGCTCGGTGTGGACCCCGCAGTCCGGACACTGGGATTTGAACGTCTGGGTCTCGCAGTCCGGACACTGCCGCTGGTTGATCTGCATCCTGTGGACGCCGCGACGACCCTGCTCGTCCATCTCCCGGGCGGCGGCGGCCACGTCCCGCTGGCTCCCCCCGGCTTCGGTGATCGGGAACAGCGTGTGGACTGCCGGTGAGAGGTCTCGCTTTTCGGATTTCTCGGGTCGACCCATCCGCGCGCCGATCCGTGTCGGCGCACGCTCCCGGAGGTCGAACGGGGCGACCTCGTTGGCTGCCTTCACGGCGTTGTCGCCGCCGTCCCACGTCCTCGCGTCCGCCGACAACTCGTCCCACTCTTTCGTGAGATCCTCGCTCACGCCGAGCGAGCGGGCCAGCGGGAGCCAGTCGCGGATTTCGATGGTCTCGTCGGTCTGCTGGTGGGCGACGAGCAGCGTTTCGAGGCTCGTCTGGACCGTCTCGCTTCGCTCGACGACGAGCAGGTCGCCGCCCTCGCGGAGTTCGCCGTCGGCGACGGCCGCCGCGAGCGTCTCGAAGGCCTCGACCGGGATATCATGCCAGACGTAGGTGTATTTCGGGTGGAGCGGGCAGTCGTAGTCGGTCGCCCACTGGAGGGCTTCGGTTGCGGTCGGCGATTCGAGGTCGACGTGAGGGTCGTCCTGGAGGGCTTGGACGTCCGCGCCCGCAGCCGCGAACTCCTGGACCCACCACTCGGGGGCGTAGGATGCGGGTGCGAGCGGGTGGTTGTTCTCGACGAACTCGCCGTAGTTGACGAGGTACTCGCCGAGATCCAGGATCTTCTCGACGCCGTTGCGGAGTTCCAGCGCCTCCTCGGGGTCGTCTATCCGCCGGACTTCGCCGGTCGCCAGTTTGACCGTCGGCCCCTCGATGGAGTCGACTGGGATGATGCCGGCTGCCTTTCCGGGGCGTTCGGTTTTGATCTGGGTCCCCGTAGCGAGAAAGTCGTCGATGATGTGCATCGTCGCCGGGTGGACGCCCGCGGTCGCAAAGCCGAGATTCCGCGCCCGGCCATACCGGAGCCTGAAACCACCTGATTCGGAGGGGTGGCCGAAGACGGGTCGACCCGCGATCAGATCGAGCAGGTACTTCGATTTCGGTTTGACACGCGCTGGTCCGTCGGGTTCGCCCTCCTCGTCTCCGTTCTCGCTTTCGCCCTCGTCGGCTTCGGCGTCGGAAGCGTCCTCCTCGGCCTCCTCGTCGCTGTCGTCTTTTTCGCCGTCGATGGTCCCGTCGATGAGATCTTGCAGCCACGGCCAGTCGACCTCCTCAAGCTGGCGGGTGTAGCGCTGGATTTTGGGGGCCTTCAGGGCGATCCCCTCGGCGGCGACCAGACACATCCCGCCCCGCGAGGCGTTGGTGTCGACGCGGTCGAGATCCCGATAGCCCGAGACTTCGAGGTCGCCGGTCGCCTCGCCGTCGAGCATGATCGGCATATTTGTGGCGATAAAGCGGCTCTCCTTGTCCTTCGGCGAGTACTGGAGGCCGGTGTCCTTGTCGTAGAGGTTGATCTCCTCGACGTAGCGTTCGATCTCCTCTTCGCGGCCTTTGTACTCGGCGAGGCCGAGGATACTCCGGGTGTAGTCGGCGACCAGTACGGAGAGTGCCTGTGCGGTCCCACCCGCCGAGCGGATCGGCCCGGCGTAGTAGACGTTGACGAACTGCGTGCCGTCGTCGTTGTCGAGCAGTTCGACCCGGTCGATCCCCTCGATCGGCGCGGCGACCACGCCCTCGGTGAGCAGGGCGACCGCCGTTCTGACCGCCCCCTCGATCTTCCCGGCCTTGCTGTCGTAGTCGCCCACACGACCCTCGGCGAAATCCTTCGCCAGTTCGAGGGCGGCCTCCTCCCGTGACATCTGGCCCTCCAACTCCCGGACGCGTTCGGCGACGTTCGGGATTCCGAGGATGTTCTCGACGCGGTCGGCCATGTCCTGGGCAATCGGGATTTCGACCTCGGGTTCGGGGTCCTTGCCCTGGCCTTTGGCGCGCTGGGCGACCGCCATCGCCTCGTCGAGTCGGCTCTCGATCCGGTCGAAATACCGCTCGTCGTCGGCGCGCATCGGCGTCCGGTTTGTGGATTCTTCGGACGCTTCGGACTGGTCGCCAGCGGGGCCGTCGCTCGTCTCGCTCACAGCCAGAGGTCCAACTCGGTCTGTTCGTCCCGCTCGCGGGTCAGTGGCTGTTCGAACGCGCGGAAATACAGTTCGCCCGCGAAGACGGTTCCGGCGTTGAGGTGCCCGGCAAGCGCCTGTCCGTTCCGGCGTGAGAGCACCGCGTGGGTGTGGGCGAAGGGCTCGCCGTCCAGGAGACTAACGTTGCCGACACAGGCTGCAACCTCCAGGGGCTCGTCGAAGGTTACCGATTGGTACTCTTTGTCATCTTGGTCGTAAAACCAGAGTTCGGCGTCCTCGACCGAGCCGAGGGCCGAAAACCAGCCCGCCTCGGCGTCGACATCGCGTGCGAGGGTTTCGATCTCCTCGCGCCAGTCCGCGCCGGTTTCGAGTCGAGCCATATACTCGCCGGTGACGGTGACCTCTCGGTAGTTCATAGAATCCTCATTGTCACACCGGGGCAAAAAGCTTCAGTTCTCCTGACCCAGTTGGGCTTCGATCGCCGCGCTCGCCGCGAGGACGGTATCGTCGGCGTAGCGCCGACCCACCACTTGGAGCCCGACTGGACGGCCCTCGTCCGTCTGGCCCACAGGCACCGACGCGGCCGGGTGGCCCGTCACGTTGAACGGCCACGTCAGCACCGCGTCCCACTCCATCGGGCCGAGATCCTCGTGGAGACCGAACCCACTTCGAGCGATGGTTGGTGTGACGAGAATTTCGTGGCTCGACAGCACTGACTGAACCGCATCGAACAGCTGGGTGCGGACGATCCCCGACAGTTCGACATCCCGCGTCTCGTACTCCCGGCCCGCTTCTATCATCTTCAGTAGGCTCTCACTAACCTCCTCGGGATGGGCTGTCAGGTCGACGCCCGTCGATTCTCGCATCACCTCCGCTGCGCCCAGCATCGCCGTGTTGAACGTCGCACCGACCGCCTCGGTGAGTTCGGCCAACGAGCATCCGTGGTCGATCGTCACTTCCTCGACGGTGGCTCCGACAGCCTCGAAGTTCGGGAGTGCGTCCTCGACGACTGCCAGTACCGCGGAGTCGACCTCGAAGACATCGAGCTCCGGCGAGTAGGCGATGGATACGTCGTCGATCGGGCGATCAACTGCGCCCCGGAAGTCGATGGCAACCGGGACGCATCCTGGATCGGCTGGGTGGGGGCCAGCGACGACATCGAGCATGAGTGCGGCGTCCTCAACGGTGCGGGTGAGCGGGCCGAGTGCGGTGTGGTGTCGTTTGGTGCTGAAGGCGTTGGGACGGGAGTCGATGGGAACGAGCCCGAAGGAGGGCTTCATGCCGAAGATGCCACAGCATGCGGCGGGAATACGGATCGAGCCGCCCGCGTCGCTCCCGGTAGCCAGGGCCGCCAGTCTCCCGCCGACCGCCGCGGCACTGCCGCCCGAGGAGCCACCGGCGTTGCACGATCGGTCGACCGGCGAGGCGGTCGCCCCGACAAGTTCGTTCCGGGTGAGTCCCTTGTGGCCCAACTCGGGTGTGTTCGTCTTCCCGAGAACGATGGCTCCGGCGGCTTCGAGTCGGTCGACCATGACGCTGGTTCTGGGGGCTTCGAACTCTGCAAACAGCCGCGAACCGAAGGTGTGGCGGACGCCTTTCTTCATCGCTTGCAGATCCTTGAGCGCGATGGGAACGCCGTGGAGCGGACCGATTTCCTCGTCGGCATCGAGTGCTGCCTCGGCCTCGCGGGCAGCCTCCCGCGCCGAGTCCTCGGTGACAGTGATGTAGGCGTTGAGCGAGTCGTTTTCGGCCTCGATTCGGTTGAAGTAGGCGTCGACGATATCGGTGGGGCTGAGGGCTCCAGTTCGGATCTCGCTGGCCAACTGTGTAGCCGACAGCTCCCAGATCTGGGGTTCCTGTTCGTCCATTGTCTCTGTAAAACGGATGCAGTGGTCTTTGTGGTAGGGGTTGACCGTCACGTACTGTCCCATCAACCGATAGGTTTGTTCACTCCGTTTGACTGTCGGATACCCTCAACAAGCACTGGCGTGAGTGATCTCAACACAGCAGTGTCGCGATGCAGTTGTCATATTTTAGGTATACCTAAATTCCGAAACGCATTTGTTGATTAAGGCTGGCCTAAAAGTATGAAGGCCTCGACCGACACACCGACCGCATACGTCTCCACTATCGTCACTGCCGACGGCCGCGTGCTCGAATCGATCGACAGCCCTACCATTCGACCGCCTTTTGAGAGACAGCCCTCGCTGTTGGTGGCCCAATGAGCAACCGAGAGTCATCGGTCGGGACCGACCAAGCAACGCGGTCGAGGCCCACTGGGAGCCGAGTCGACTGGCTGTTCGATCCGAAACTGCTGTCGGTCGCTTTCGGAAGCCTCGCAGTCGTGGTGATCGGCGGCCTCATACAGGTGAGTCTTGGGTCCTACTCGATGACGATTACCCAAGCGTGGCAGGCCGTATTCAACCCCGACGTGCTGTTCAACCACCGGGCGTGGAACGCCTTCCTGCTGGGCGGCGAACTCCCCGAGATGAGCCGCGAGAGCCTGATCGTCTGGGACATTCGGCTGCCACGGGTGTTCGTCGCGATTCTCGTCGGTATGAACCTCGCCCTGTCGGGGGCTATCTTTCAGGCGGTCACCCGGAACGAACTCGCCAGCCCGTTCATCCTCGGGGTCTCTTCCGGTGCGGGACTGCTGATCCTGCTGACGTTGGTCGTCTTCGGGAGCCTCTCGGCGTTTCTCCCGCTGATCGCCTCGGCTGGCGGCACACTCGCCTTTCTGATCGTCTACGCGATTGCATGGAAACACGGTACCTCACCGGTTCGACTTGTCCTCGCTGGCGTCATCGTCGGCACCGTCTTCGGGAGCCTCCAGACGGCGCTGTTCTTTTTCGCCGAGGACATTGGCGTCGTTCAGTCGGCGATCGCGTGGACCACTGGCTCCCTCACAGGGACCGACTGGGAGCAGGTTCGGCTCGTCCTGCCGTGGACGGTCGTGGCGGTCCTGCTCGGTGTCGCTGGCTCCCGACAGTGTAACGTCCTGTTGCTTGGCGAACAGACCGCCAAATCGCTGGGAATGTCGATCGAAAAGGTCCGGTTCGCACTGTCTGGGGTGGCCGTGCTGGCGGCCTCGGCGAGCATCGCAGTCGCCGGAATCGTCGGTTTCGTCGGGCTGATCGTCCCGCACATGGTCCGGAATCTGGTCGGCAGCGATTACCGAAAACTGATCGTCGGCTGTCTGTTCGTCGGCCCGGCACTCATGGTCGGTGCCGACGCTGGCGCGCGGCTCGCACTCGCTCCCGACCAGATCCCCGTTGGGATCGTCACCGGACTGGTCGGCGGGCCGTACTTCCTCTATCTGATGCGGACACAGCAACACATGGGTGAGATCTAATGTTCGATACCATCGCCTCGATCACACAGGGACGGAATCGAGACGAAGACGACTCCGAGGCGACGGCGACAGCGTCGGCCCCCGAATCGACCGATAGCTCGGCGTCGAGGCTCACTGGCACGGAACTCGTGTTGGGGTACCCAACCACTGACGACCCGATCGTCGACGGCGAAACGATCACCGGCGAACGGGGGGCGGTGACCGCGCTCGTCGGCCCGAACGGTTCCGGCAAAAGCACCCTGCTGAAGGGCCTCGCCAACCAGCTAGCTCCCGACGACGGCGTGGTGTTGATCGACGGCCAGGATATCCACAGCCTCGACACCAAGGCGCTCGCCCGGAAGCTCGGATTGCTCTCTCAAGAGAGCACCTCGCCCGACAGTATTACTGTCGAGGAACTGGTCTCTCACGGCCGGTATCCCTACCGTGGGTTTTTCGAACACGTCACTTACGAAGACGAGTGTGCGGTCGACAACGCGATCGACCTCGCTGGCTGTGATCACCTCCGGGACCGCCAGGTAGGCAGTCTCAGCGGCGGCCAGAAACAGCTGGCGTGGATCGCCATGGTGTTGGCCCAAGATACCGATGTGCTGCTGCTCGACGAGCCGACGACGTTCCTCGACTTACATCACCAACTGGAGGTGATGGAGATAATCGAGACACTCCGCGACGAACGCGAGATTACGGTCGTCGTCGTCCTCCACGATATCGAGCAGGCCGCACGCCATGCCGACTCTATCGTCGCACTGCGGGACGGCGAGATCAAAGCTCGCGGTCCACCGGAGGAGGTGATTACCGAACAGCTCCTGGCCGAGGTGTTCGAGATCGACGCCGAGGTCGACAGCACCGACCGTGGCCCTCGCATCACACCGATTCGCGCCCGCCACGAGGGGAGCGAGGCCGAGTCGACCGACTCCTGATTTTTGGCTCACCTAAAAACCGGAACTGTTTTATTTATTTAGGCAAGCCTAAAACCATGCCAACTACCGAGACGGTACAGCGCGCACCGACGCGCAGAGAAACGATCAGATACGGCGGTACAGTCGTCGGCGGTGGGCTGCTCGCGGGCTGTACTGGCGATGACTCGGGGTCGACCACTCAGTCGACCGACTCGGCGTCGGCCGCTGCCGACGACTCCGATACGGTGTCGATATCCCCGATGGGCGAGGTGACGCTCGACTCGCCGCCGGAGACCGTCTTTACGCGACTCACCCATCACGCGGGGATGGCCTTCGCCCTCGGCCACGGGGACTCGATCACGGCGATGCACGCCCCCGACTACTACGACGGGCTCTGGAACCAGTTCGTCGAACGACTGCCCGGTGTCTCCGTGGACTGGACGGGACTGTACTCCTCGTGGGAACCCAGCAAGGAGAAGCTCTACGATCTCGACAGCGACGTCCACCTCGCGGACCCGGCGTGGATCACCAAACAGGACGGCTGGGACAAAGCGGACATCGAGGAGATCGCCACGAGAGTATCGCCGTGGTTCGGGAACTCTCTCAGTGATCGTCACGCCGAACCGGCCGCCGCCTACGCCGAGGGCTACGAGTACTACACGCTCTGGGAGCAGTTCGAACTCGTCGCCGAACTGTTCCAGGAGCAGGCCCGATACGACGCGCTCGCCGACATCCACGACGAGCTGCTGTCGACCATCGAGGCCGACCTGCCACCGGAGTCGGAACGCCCCTCGGCAGTCATGCTCGCGTCGGCCGATATCGAACAGATCTACGCCTACACCCTGAGCAATCCCGGCTTTCTGACCGCCCATACCCGGCCGTTCGGCGCGCGAGACGCTTTTGACGGCGAGGTCGACTCGAACTCGGTGGTCGACTTCGAGACGCTGCTGGATGCTGACCCCGATGTAATCTTCCTGCTCGGCGGCTTCGAGCCGGAGACGAGCCTGCCGGAGCGACGGGAGGCGTTCAGATCCGATCCGGTCGCCGCCGAGATCACGGCCGTCCAGGACGACCGACTCTACCCACAGGGGGCCAGATATCAGGGGCCGATTCTCAACCTCTTCCAGCTGGAGATGACCGCCAAGCAGCTGTTCCCCGATGTCTTCGGCGTGTGGCCACAGTACGATGAGGGACCGTACCCAGACATACCCGAAGACGAGCAACTGTTCGACCGCCAGCGGGTTGCAGACATCATCAACGGAGAGCTGTAACGTCTCGCCCCGGCCTCACAACCCATGATCGGCACGACACTCAGTGATATCCGCCACCATATCGAATCGCTCGCCAGCCCGCAGGGGGCCTACTACCTCGTCTGTGGCCGCACTGGCCAGCGACCGGTGCCAGCCGCCGGGCTCTCGTTCGACTCTCGACCGACAGCGCGTGCGGCGGCGACCGCAACCGAACAGTACCGCACGGCACTCCGCCGCTACGACCCACAGCTTCCCTGTTACGACGTGATCGTCTGCCAGCGGACCGAGGCCGTGCGGTCGCCGGACGATCAGCGAACTCACGTCTCTGCGCAACCGTCGCTGATCGACTTCTGTCACACCGTCGCCGGTGTCGTCTTCGAGACGATCGCCGACTCCTCGCACTCGATGCTCCAGCGGGCGATCATGGATCGGTATCTCGAACTGGCCGAACGCGTCGACCATCCCGACGAGCTCTGTCTCCGGCTGATCGAAAGCATCGCCACCGAACTCGACAGTCGGCTCGATACCGACGACCAGGCCGACGTGCTCCGGACTGCAGCGACGAACCTACCGTCTGTACGGCGTCGCTCCCGCTCGGCGGACCCGCTCGAATCGGCACTCGATTCGCTCCAGTCGGTGGCGCTGCTCGGCGACTATTCGGTCGACCACCAGTCGGCCAGCTGCGCGGCGGCCTCGTGGACGGTGATACTCGACGACTACCCACTCGCCAGCGACACCGGGGCCGTGGTCACCCTGCCGCTGGTCATCGAACTGTTCGCCCGACTGTCGACGGTCGGACTCCGAATTACGGCCGTCGAGCGAGTCGAGAGCTCGCCGCCGTCGTGGCGGTTCAGCCTCACCGCGACTGCGGCCGCCTCTAGCGGCCCACTGAGTGTTGTTCGGGAGGCCCACTCCTGAGTCCGCTGTCGGCCGATCCCGTCCTGGTGTTAGTCGCCACGCTCTCCGAGTGCTGTGCCGACTACCAACGAACGGTCCGAGTCCATCCCATCCGATGGACATGGCAGTCACGCGACAACCAGCCCCAGCAGTCGACAGTCGTCTCCCGTCACTGATCAACGCCGAGAACTAAATCAGGACCACTTTACTCATCGGGCTCGTTGGTAGCCTCGACCATGTCTGATCATGACACCGAGCATGAAACAGCCGACGCCGAGCGAACGATCATTCGGTCCGGCCGCAACTTTGAACAGGAGTACCGACTCGACGCCAGCGAGGCGGGCGAGTTCCTGATCGCTCTGGGCGAACAGCTCCGTGATGACGACGAACTCACCATTGTCGACGACGAGTGGGAGCTTCCGTTCGCCTTCGGCGAACCGGTCGAACTCGACGTCGACTACGAGGGGATGGACGAGCCGGAACTCGAAATCGAGATCGAAATCCCCGGCCGAACCGACGCCACCGCACCACGCGTCGAGTAGCGACAGGGATACTGCCCAGTTAGTCGACTCGATGCGCGCGTCGACACTACATGGCAAACGCCATCGAATCCTGCGACCGTTCGGTGATCCCGTCGAATATGTTGGAATGAAATACATTCAGGAAATCTTCCGCATCCGGAACGCTCAAACGGCTGTTTGCCGGTTGCTAGGCTGTGATTCGGAGTCAGCTCCGGGCCAACTCGCCGTTGTTCATCGTCGCACTTGGCACGCTGTTCTTTGCTATTTCCCTGAGTTATCACGCTGGCGAGTTTCTCGCCCTCGGCGGCTCGGTCGGTCCCCTGATCGCCTTTCTGTTGGATGGGGGTCCGGCGTTCGCCGTTGCCTACTTCGGCTATCGGCTCAGCGGGGCCGATCTCTCGACCCACAGCCAGTATTCCGTGTTGCGCTGGGGAGTCGGCGGCGGCCTGCTGTTCCTCGGGGTCATCGGGGCGATGTTTATCGTCCACGCCGTCGAGAGCCGCCCCGTCACCGAACCGGTGTTCTCGCTTTTGATCGCCGCCGAAGTCGGGGCTATTGCGGGGCTGATCGCCGGTTACAACAACGCTCAGGCACGGGCCGATGCCCGGCGAGCCGAGGTGGTCAGCGACGCGCTGGCGTTCGTCAACCGACTCATTCGTCACGACCTGCGGAACGATCTGTCCGCGATCTACGGCTACGCCACCCACATCGGCGACCAGCCGACTGCCGCCGACTCGGACCGCGATCCAGCCGAAATCATCGCTCGGAACGCCGACGAGGCGCTCGTCCGCATCGACACCAGCCACGCGATCACCGAGACACTGCTCGACGATCCGGAACTCGAAGCCGTCGATCTCGTTCCCGTCGTTACTGAGTTCGCCGACCGAATCCAGGACTCCTTTGCGGTCTCGGTGACGACCGACCTCCCGGCGGAGGCAGTCGTCGCCGCCAACGATGGCCTTCGGCCGGTCGTTGATAACCTCCTGGAGAACGCCGCCGAACACAACGATGCCAGCGAGCCACGGATCGCGGTCACCGTCGACACCGAGCCGGAAACCGTCCGGCTCCGGATCAGCGACAATGGCTCGGGGATTCCCGACGCACAACAGCCGCTCTTCGAGACGAACAACGGGGCTACTGGCGGACTCTCGCTGGTCGCCACGCTGGTCGAGGAGTACGGCGGCGAGATCCGAGCCGAAGCAAGCCAGTTGGGCGGGGCGGCGTTCGTCGTCGACCTGCCGCGGGCCGACGCAAACGATCGGTCGTAGCCTACGCCGAGCGATCGCCGACCTGGACGACCTGCTTGCCGATGTTGTCACCCGAGAACAGCCCGAGGAACGCGTCGGGTGCGTTCTCCAGGCCCTCGACGATCGTCTCCCGGTGGGTCAGCTCGTCGGAGGCAACCCACTCCCCGAGCTGTTCGCTGGCCTCGCCGAACCGCGTGACGAAGTCGCTGACAAGCAGCCCCTGGACTTTCGCTCGGGGCGCGATGATCTGGGGGAGCTTCCGCGGGCCGGTCGGCACGCTTTCGGCGTTGTAGTGGGCGATCTGCCCACAGACCGCCACGCGGGCGTCGAGGTTCAACTGCGTGAAGACCGCATCCGTAATGGGGCCGCCGACGTTGTCGAAGTAGACATCGACGCCCTCGGGGGCAGCCTCGGCGAGTGCCTCGCCGTAGTCGTCGGTCGTTTTGTAGTTGATCGCGGCATCGTAGCCCAGATCCTCAGTCAGCCAGTCGGTCTTTTCGTCCGATCCGGCAAAGCCGACCACACGGCAGCCGTTCAGTTTGGCGATCTGGCCGACGACCGAGCCGACCGCGCCCGCCGCGCCCGAGACGACCACGGTGTCGCCGGGTTTCGGCTCGCCGACCTCAAGCAGGCCGAAGTAGGCCGTCCGGCCGGGCATTCCCAGCGTGCCCAAGTAGGCAGGCTGGTCGGCGACCGCGGGATCGACAGGTGCGACCTCGCTCGCATCGAGCAGGCTGTACTCTCCCCAGCGTCCCTCACCAGTCACGAGATCGCCCTCGCTGTAGGCCTCGCTGTTGCTTTCGACGACTTCGCCGACGATGCCGCCTTTTAAAACGTCGCCGACCTCCCACGGCTCGGCGTAGGATTCTCCGGCCGACATTCGGCCCCGCATATAAGGGTCGACCGAAAGGTAGTTCACGCGGACGAGGAGTTCGCCCGGTGCTGGCTCCGGAACCTCGGCTTCTTCGAGTTCGAAACAGTCGCTGTCGGGTTCTCCTTGCGGCCGCTCGGCGAGATGCCACTCACGAGTTGTGTCGTCCATGGTTCGGGTACGTGCGGCCGACCCAAGACACTTGGGACATCCCAATCGACAGCCGTGAGACACGTCGGCACCGTTCGGCCGAAGCGCACTTTCCGCTCGGCGCGTAATATCCGGTTGATGTCCTACACCAAAGTCGACACCGACGAGGTCGAACCGGTCGCCGACGGGCTCCGCTTCCTGCGGGAGCCCTTGGAGTGCGAGCAGCTCGGCGTCTCGCTGCTCACCTGCGAGCCGGGCTGGGAAGGCAAGCCCCACGACCACGCCGACGAAGGCCAGGAGGAGGTGTACGTCCTCGTCGAGGGGGCAGCTGTCGTCACCGTCGACGACGAGAAAGTCCCGATGGAGGCGGGCGACGCGCTGCGAGTCGCCCCCGACAGCACGCGCCAGATCCACAACGGCGACGACGAGAGCCTGTTCGTCCTCGCTGGCGCGCCCTAATCGACACGACTCTCGGGAAGATCGACTCCGGATCGCCACGCTTTCTCACCGCTGTCGAACAGTCGGCATTCGGCTAGACGCCGTTTTTGGGCCTTCGCCCCGATTCGGCGGCCGTGTACAACGAGATCCTCGTTGCGACCGACGGAAGCGACGCGAGTGTGGTCGCCGTCGATCAGGCCCTCGCGGTCGCAGACCGGTTCGGGGCGACCGTTCACCTGCTCCACGTGGTCGACCTCGGCACGGAGATGTCGGGCTCGGCGGAGGGAGCCATCGCGAGCCAGTTGACCGACACCCTCGACAAGATGGCGACCGAGGCCCTCGACGCCGCCGAATCGCGGGCCGCCGAGGCCGGAGTCCCGACCGAACGGGTCGCCCTCGAAGGCATTCCCCACGAGGCGATCGTCGACTACTGTGCCAACCACGGGATCGACCTCGTCGTGCTGGGGTCGACCGGCCGGTCGGGCATCACCGAACACCTCATGGGAAGCACGACCGACCGTGTCGCCCGCTCGGTCGAGGTCTCGGTGCTGATCGCCCGGTAGCGTCCACTCAGTCGGACTCGGAGCCGCTCACTTGGGCAACGTGGCTGAGCGTCACCAGCCCGACCCCGCCGACGAGGTTCCCGATCGTCCCGACTCCGAGGACGACACCCCACTGGTTCGGGCTGATCTGCGCTCCGAACAGCACTCCCAGAAACACGTGGAGGCCGGTGACGACGACGTGGTCGAACGGCCCGAGCGCCAGCAGGAAGCCGACGCTGTAGGCCAGTGCCATCTGGCTGCCGACGCTGTCGACGCCCTCTAACATGTACGACAGCAGGCTGACCAGCGCCCCGCCGATGATGGCGCTGGCGAAGACGGTGAGCGGCGTCCGACCGGCGATCTGTGCGGCGACCGTTCGCAGGACGTGTCCCGATCCCGCAGGAAGGGCCCCGTCGACGGCGACGACGAGCGCGAACAGCCCGCCGCCGACGAAGTTGAACAGGAACGTCAGTGTCCAGAGCCGGACGAGCGGCCCGACGATCCACGACTCGTCGTGGTCGACCGCCGTCGCAACCGGATCGAAGAAGTTCTCGTTGAACAGCTCGGCGCGACCCACGACGAGGAAGACAACGCCGATGCCGAAGGTGAGCGCGCCAGCGACCGTCGCAGCGTCGCCGAACTGTGGTTCGACGAGCGCCTCGACCGCCCCGAGGGCCGCGATCCCGAAGACGATCGTGAAGCCCGCGATAAAGCTCGTCGACACCAGTTCGAGCGTCGACTGATCGAGTCGTCGCTGGCCCTCGTCGACTGCGCGCCGGAAGATCTCGTCCGGTGTTGGCCCGACTGACATACTCTGTAATTTGGCTGACAGCTGTATAATGAGGGTTGGTTCCTGGAGTAACCCACAGCTATCGGGTACATCGATCCGGACGCCGTTCGACCGCTGGCTCCGGTACTCGCCCGGGGTTCACTCGACCAGTCGACGGAGCGCGACAAGCGATGCGCCCCCCAACCCGAGGAGCGCCGTTCCAACGCCGAAGCCGGGCGTTGTCGTCTCCGTCCCTCCGTTGCCTTCGGGGGCTACCTCGCCGATTTCCGTGGCTCCGATCTGTTCCAGATTCAGCGAGACGAAGTCCTCCGAACAGGCTTCCTGGGTGTTGACGACGAACAGTTTCCCCTCGTGGACATCGTCGTTGCCCTCGTCGGCGTAGACGATCGCCGATGTCGAGGTCCGATCCTCCTCGATCCGGTCGATAAATCGGGTTTCGTAGGCGACGGTCTCCCCGCTTGATTCGAGGAATCCACAGGCTTCGACCCCGATGTCGATATCCGATTCGGCCTCCACCCGGACGACCTGGACGAACAGGCCGGTGTAGTCGTCGCGGTCGAGCGTCGGCACCGTCGACGAGATGGCGACGTCGGTGAACACTGGCTCCCTGTCAGTCTGTGCGACGCCCGAACCGGGCAGTACTGCAGTTGCTGCGGTTCCCGCACTGCCAGCGACGAACGCACGACGCGAGAGCGACTGGCTCGCTGCTGTCGGTTGCTGTCGGTCGGCTCTCTCCATACCGTCCGTTCCGGCGGTCGACGCTAAAGCGCGATGGCCGTTGCCGTCGGCTTGCTTCACCCCTCGGGTCTGTACTCCGGGCCGACCCGCAGCCGGAGGGCGTCCGGCAGGACCCCGAACTCGACGGTCTCGAACTCGCGGAGCTCGCCGTCGAGACTGAACCTGATCGGCTCGGCTCCGAGCGGGTCGACCGCCAGTCGGGTCGTCCGTAACGCCCGCACGTGTGGGGTGTCACGATCGAGGAATCGCTGTTCGATGGCCTCTCGCACCGCCTCGCCCGGCGGCATTCGCTCGATGATTTCGACAGCAAGCAGTCCGTCTTCGGCGTCGGCCCGCCCGCCGTTCTTCCCGAGTCGGCGCAGGTTCCCGACCAGAACCGCAATCGCCTCACCGGTCCACGCTGTCTCCGCACTGCCGCCGCTGGCGTCGATCGTCACCTCAAGGCCATCGAACGAAAACCCTTCTCTGAGCCCGCCGATCAGGAACGCGACCGAGCCGAACCGCTCTTTCAGATCGGCGGTTGCGGCCTCGCTCACGTCTGCTGGCAGCCCCGCGATGGCCGACATGACGAACGGTTCGTCGTTTGCGACGCCGAGATCCAGCCGCCGTGTTTCGCCGCTGTCGGCCACCTCGAACCCCTCGCCCAGCGTTTCGATGCCCAGATCCCCCGCGACGATGTTCTCGGTCCCGGCGGGAATCACACAGACCGTCACCGCATCCAGAGCGTCGACCGCGGCCAGCCCCTCGACCACCTCGTGAAGCGTCCCGTCGCCCCCACAGACCGCCAGCAGGTCGACGCTATCGGCAGCGGCCGCTTTGGCCAGCTCGACTCCGTGACCGCCGCGTTCGGTTTCGACCACTGGAAACTGGTGAATCGCCGCCAGCCGCCGTACCGTCTCGGCGTGATCGGCCCCGCCGCTGACGGGGTTGAGGACGAGTCGACGACGTTCGGCAGATCGGTCTGGACGTGCCTCACCCATGGGACGCGTCGACGGGACGCCCGCATAAGTACGACATGGCGGTTCCGTTGGAGCGTCGAACGGCTGATGGGCTGTCGATCCCGCTCGGGACGGATCTCAAGGGTCCCACGACGGCGGGTACCGCGTCAGGGGTCGATCGACCGGGAGCCGTCGAGTGCAATCAGAACGGCGGTTGCCCGGTTCGTGACGCTGTATTTGCGCCACTTGCCGTCCTTTCGCCGCGTGAGGAGGCCCGCCTCGGTGAGCTGGGAGAGTGCATGGCTGATCGCACTGTCGCTCACGTCGAGCAACGGTGCGAACTCACAGACACAGAGCTCCTCGTTGGCTGTATGCAGGATTCGAACGATCTTGTACCGCGTTTCGTTGGATAGCGCCGACAGCAGGTCGACGTCCGATTCGAGATCTGGCCCACCGACAGCCGCATCCAACGCATCGAGTTCGTCGAGTCGCTGTTCGAGCGCCTCGGAACCACACGAACCGCGTTCGTCGGTCAGATAGCGCTGTAATCGGTCCCTCGCAGACATACCCATAGTTGACTCAAACGTAAATTAAACCTTTTGTAGCGGCCACATAACAGACTATCTCTCTCGGCAGAACGATTTAGTATTCACTAATTTATAGTTGCGTATATCGACGCGCTGCACAGCAAAAACACTATACTCGGCAGTAAACGCGTTCTGATCTACTCTCGACATTCGGCCCTGTTTTACAGGCCAATTTGATCGACAATCGATTTAGCTACCATCGAAATGTTTAGGTTGTCGGTTCACGATCTGCTAAAATGAGTCCGACACCAGCTGACCTGCAATCACGGTTCGCACCATCCGGACTCGATTGCGGACGACTCCACCCATGACCGAAATCCACCTCTACGAAGAAGCGATGTGTTGCTCCACAGGCGTCTGTGGACCCGATCCCGACGACGAACTCGTCGAGCTGAGTGCCGCCCTCGACCAACTCGAAGCCGAATTCGAGGATGCCGAGATCTCGCGGGCAAACATGCAGCACAACATCGACGAGTTCCTCAATACCGAGGCGATCTACGACCTCGTCGAGGAACACGGCCCCGAAATCCTCCCGATCACGACCGTCGACGGCGAGATCGTCGCCAAAGAAGAGTACCTTTCGTACGACGAGTTGGCGGCCGAACTGCGCGACCGTCACACGCAGCCCCAGGAGGCCCACTGAATGGCACCAACGCGACCGACAACTGACGCCCGAGCGATCGTCGAACCCAGCGGATCGGACACCGAGTTCGTCTTTTTCAGCGGGAAAGGCGGCGTCGGCAAGAGCACCGTCAGCTGTGCGACCGCGACGTGGCTCGCCGACAACGACTACAACACCCTTCTGGTGACGACCGACCCTGCACCGAACCTCTCGGATATCTTCGGCCAGGAGATCGGCCACGAGGTAACCGAGATCGAGGACATTGACAACCTCTCGGCCATCGAGATCGACCCGGATCAGGCCGCCGAGGACTACCGCCAAGAAACCATCGAGCCGATGCGCGAGTTGCTCGACGACGAGCAGATCCAGGCCGTCGAAGAACAGCTCAACAGCCCCTGTGTCGAGGAGATCGCGGCCTTCGACAACTTCGTCGACTTCATGGATAGTCCCGAATACGACGTGGTCGTCTTCGATACCGCACCCACGGGCCACACGATCCGGCTGATGGAACTGCCCTCCGACTGGAACGCCGAACTCGAAAAGGGCGGCTCGACCTGTATCGGCCCCGCCGCCTCGATGGAGGATCGAAAGCAGGACTACGAGCACGCCATCGAGACGCTGCAAGACAGCGAGCAAACCTCCTTTGCCTTCGTCGGCAAGCCCGAGGACTCCTCGATAGACGAGATCCAGCGGAGCGCGTCTGATCTGGGCGACCTCGGTATCGAATCACAGCTCCTCATTATCAATGGCTATCTGCCCGAGTCGGTCTGTGAGGACCCCTTCTTCAATGGGAAACGCGCCGACGAACAGGCGGTCATCGAGCGCGCCGAAAGCGAGTTCGACGCCGACGCGATGGCGACCTACCCGCTGCAGCCCGGCGAGATCGCCGGACTCGATCTGCTAGCCGACGTGGGTGGCGTCCTCTACGACGGCGACGACGCGACCGTCGAGGTCGGCTCCGTACCCAACGGTGCGGCCGAGACGTCGGTCGACTTCGACTCGCTGACCGATCCCGACGCAGTCGCCGAGAAGCTCCAGCCGGTCGACGGCGAGACACGCTATCTGTTCTTCACCGGGAAAGGTGGCGTCGGCAAGTCGACCATCGCTGCGACGTCGGCGACCAAACTCGCCGAGGCGGGCTACGAGACGCTCGTGGTGACGACCGACCCCGCGGCCCACCTCGAAGACATCTTCGGCGAGCCCGTGGGCCACGAACCGACTTCGGTGAGCCAGGCCAACCTCGATGCGGCCCGCATCGACCAAGAGAAAGCCCTCGACGAGTACCGCCAGCAGGTCCTCGATCACGTCACCGAGATGTACGCCGAGAAGGAGGACACCCGGATCGACGTCGAGGCGGCCATCGCCAACGTCGAAGAAGAACTCGAATCGCCCTGTGCCGAGGAGATGGCCGCCCTCGAAAAGTTCGTGGGCTACTTCGAGGAGGATGGCTACGACATCGTCGTCTTCGATACCGCACCGACCGGTCACACGCTCCGCCTCCTCGAACTCCCCTCGGACTGGAAGGGGTTCATGGATCTCGGCTCGCTGACCAAGGGCGCGGCCCCCGCCACGGGCGACCAGTACGACACCGTCATCGAGACGATGCAGGACCCCGACAAGAGCTCGTTCGCCTTTGTCATGTCCCCCGAGTACACGCCGATGATGGAGGCCTACCGCGCGGCCAAAGACCTGCATGATCAGGTCGGCATCGAGACCGCCTTCGTCGTCGCCAACTACCTGCTCCCCGAGGCCTACGGCGACAACGCTTTCTTCGCCAACCGGCGGGCCCAACAGCAGCAGTATCTCGGCGAGATCCAGGATCGCTTCGAGACACCTCTGATGGGCGCACCGCTCCGGCAGGACGAGCCGATCGGCCTCGACGAACTCAGCGCGTTCGGCGATGCGGTGACCGGACTCGATGCGCTCGGCGAGCAGGCCGCGGAGGTGCCGCAGCAATGAGCAACGCCGACTCACTCGATAGCGCCGAAGACGCCGTCGAGGCGAAACTCCAAGCGTTCATCGACGCCATCGAGGACAGCGAGACCTACCAGCAGTTCATGGCCGCGAACGAACGGCTGGAAAACGACGCCGACGCAATGGCACTGCTTGCAGAGTTCCAACAGACGCAGCAACAGCTACAACAGGCCTTCGATCAGGAACTCATGGCCGACCTCCAGGAACTCCAAGCCGAGCTTGCGAACAACGAGACGATCCAACACCATCGGGCCGCAGAGTCCGACCTCATCGAGTTGCTCCAGGAGACCAACGACGTGATCAGCGAGCCGATCGGCATGGTCTTCGCCCAGTCGTCGGGAGGTGGGTGCTGTTGAGCGCTCCCGACGAAGAGGTGCTGGCGGCCGCCGAGGAACTCGCCGAGGAACTCCGCAATGCCCAACGGGAGTCGACGCAGTTCGAGTTCGACTCGCTGCTGCGTCGATGTAATGATGCGATTACCGAGGAGATCGGCGTCGACTACGGGAGTGTCTGTGATGTTGATGATTGCTGTTAGGTAGTCTGCGGACCGCCAAACTCCTATTTGATATCGCACTATTTGATTTATCGACTGTCGACGGCTCGCTCCACACGGCCTATTTAAAACACGCCAGCCATCGCTAGCGTCTCAAACTACCAACACAAATGCAATATAAAAAGCAGCGTTAGAACGGGGCCTGTGGGCCTTCGTTGCCGCCGTCGTCGTCGCTCGACTCACCGGGGAATGACGGACTCATCCCCTCGGTTTCGCCCATCTCGGGCTCGCCGCCCATGCCGGTGTTGGCCTGGACCTGCTCGATCTCGGGGATCTCCTTGACCATTCGGGTTTTGATCGCCTGGATCGTCATCGGGGAGATGCCACAGCCCGAACAGGCACCGCCGAGCTGGATGTGGACCTCGCCGCTTTCCTCGTCGAGATACTCGATGGCGGCGTTGCCGCCGTGCATCTGGATCTGGGGGAAGTTGCGGCGCAGGAAGTTCACCACGCGGTCTTTCAGGTCGGAGTCCGACGCTGCTGAATCCGTACTCATAGATTTTTATTGGGATGCGACAGGCTTAGGCCTTTGGTTCAGGTTGAACCCGGGCTACTCGGTCAGTCGGAACAGTTGCCGGAGTTCGGTTTCGATCTCGTCGGTGTACTCCGCGAGGACGGCTTCGAACCGCTCGCGCTCGACGACGACGCCCTCCAGCCGTTCGTAGGGCTCGTCGGGCAGTTCGATGTCGAACCCTTCGCGGTCGGCGTTGTAGAACGGCTCGCTTTCGTTGAGCACCTGTTGATCGATGGCGTGGATCAACGTCGAGTCGTAGGCATCGTTCATCGTGTTGAACGCGTTCTTGTACGCGCGTTGGAGCTGCGGGAAGTAGTTCGCGTACTTGTCTTCGAACTTCTCGGGGTCGAACTCGGCCATATCCTGTGATTGGCTAGCATCTTAAAAAGACGGCCGATTCGCCAGTCATAAATCGTATTCTGGGATATCAATACGGCCCTCCGGGTGAATCAACACTCTATATATATCTCGACAACCGGTCCGGTCGGTTCGATACAGACAATCTTGAACAAGCTGGCTTTCATTAGGTAATATTTTATTGCACATCCTCGATTCACAATTCATGCGAAACAGATTCGTCGTGTTGATTGTCGGGCTGCTATGCATTTCCGTGCTCGGCGGGACTGCAGGTATCACGGCAGCCGCACAGCCAGCGGACAGCGTATTCGCAATCGAATCGGCAGATAACGGGGGCCGCATAACGGCCGCAGTCGACGGAGACTCGACCAGCGACACGTGTTCTTTCCCGATGAATCTGACTGACACAACGGGAACAGAAATCACGTTGAGTGAGCGGCCGGATCGGATCACGACCACGAACCCCTCGGCCGCCCAGACGCTCTGGGAGTTGGACGCAAAGGATCGCGTTGTAGGGGTCACACAGTTCGCGTCGTATCTCAACGGCTCCGACTCGAAAGCGAACGTCT
>NZ_JANHDJ010000008.1 GCF_024494645.1 Halohasta litorea
CCGCTTTGTCAGGGTTGTCTGTTGCTGTGTCGCAGTAGCGACCGACTCGGCCTGTGTGTCGACGACCTCGCTGAGTTCTGCGAGGTCGTCGATCTCCGCCGAGAGCGTGACGTTTGATTCGGCCTGTCGGTCAGTGACATCATCGATCTCCTGGATCGATTCGTTGACCTGGTGGATATGGTCGACGGTGTCAGTCAGGGCCCCGAGGGCACTGTCGATCGTTTCTGCACTGGAGGTGATCGAATCACTCGCTGTTCGAATCTCGGCAACCGTCTCTTCGGTCTGGGCCTGTGAGGTTGTTATCACCGACTCGATCTCGTTCGCCGAACTCCGTGCTTCCTCGGCGAGCTTCTTCACCTCATTAGCGACTACGGCGAAGCCGTCACCGCTCTCGCCGGCCCGAGCAGCCTCGATGTTGGCGTTCAGCGCGAGCAGCGACGTCTGGTCGGCGATCTCCGAAATCACTTCGACGATCTCGTCGACCTGTGTCATCTGCGTTTCGAGGGCCTCCATCTTCTCGACGATCGACTCACTGACCGTCTCGACCCGCTCTATCTCGTCGATCGCCCGCTCGGCTGCCTCTCGGCCCTCATCACCACGGCGGACCGCTTCGTCAGCCGTGTCAGCGACTTCGGTCGCCGATGCCGCGATCTGTTCGATCCCCGCTGACAGCGTCTCGATCTCGTTTGCGGCCTGTTGGAGCCGTTCATTTTGCTCGTCGGTTCCGTCGACGATTCCCTCGAACTCCGCGTTGACACGTTCACTGGCAGCTTCGACCACCATCGAGTCGCTGGTCACCTCGCTGCCGGTGTTGCTGACCTCCGCAACGAACGACCACACATCGTACATCTGCGACTCGATTTCGTCCATCATCGTGTTGTATAACCGGGCCAACTCGGCGAGCTGGTCGTCGTTCGGCGGATCGACCCGTTCGGTCAGATCTCCGTTGGCTGCTGTCGTCATCGCCGTCCGAAACGCGGCTATGCTCTCGTTGTCTTCTGACAGTCGTCGACCTGCATTGTCGACTGTGTCGCGTTGCTGATCTCTCATGCGAACGGCCTGTAGATGGTTATTAACTATATATAAAATCTAGTGATTACTGTTACGTTGATCGACTCTCCGCTGAGAGAGGTCCGAACGAGAGTGTGGATACGCCGCCGCTATCGGCTGGTCGCAATAATTATAATGATACTCACAATCACAATCCGCTTCTTGAAATCGCTGGCATGGTGGCAACAGTCATCTTCGCCAGCCCGGGAGAACATTTCATTTCCGTCGATCCACTAGGGTTGGACATATTCTACGCCTCAATCATTTTGTTCGGACTGCTATTCGTCATATCAGTAACCGATGAGTATGACCCAGGATCCTATGGGCTTACTTCGTCGGAATCTGAAAAGTAGAATCCCTATACTGAATGATACGTGTTTTACCTGAACAGGACGTCGACTAAGCCACCCGAGACAAGATCGAGGCCGCCCAGAATCGAATCGCCGCGGCGAATCGCGAGATCGCCGCCGCACTTGAGCAGTCGACCGGCCTCGCCGCCAGCGCCCATCCCACGATCGAACTCCGCAACACTCACGCCGAACTCCTGGAGGCTTATCGGGAACTCACACAGGCGATCGACATGGCCGAACGGGTTCTCGACGAGCTCGACGACAGCCAGCCGACGCCCCTCCGGATCAAATCCGAGCACGCCGAGCGGCTCGCCGAGACCTACGACGAGCCACTGCTGTATCTCGCCGTCGAGTTGCTGGCGGCCAACCGTCGGAAGTGGTTGCACGGCAAGCCGGAGACGAACGGAGCCCAGCAGGTCGAACGCCACGGGTTGACGCGGAACCAGCGGGCGTGGTTGAACGACGTGGCCGACCAGTAGGACACACCACAGTTCCGCTGTAATTAGTGGTCGTGTGTTGGTGGGTGTAGATCGTCGAGGTCTTTGTCTCGGTGGTGGTAGTGCCACCCACTCTCCTCGTTATAATGGAGGCCGGTCTCGGTACCATCTTTCTGAAGGAACAGGAATGTCGCAAGACCACCCTGGTCGTCACGAAGCACAGCGTCGTAGGTATCTTGTTGCTGAAGCTGTCGGAACTCGTTATCGGTGAGCCCGCGGTCTGGCAACACGTCTTTAATTCCCATACGTTGACCAGACAGCCTCGGGGAATATAGCTTACTGCTGTCGTAGATCGGGTAGATAAACTCGCTGGTGAGGGGGACGCCCCCCTCAGTCAAAGTGAGTTCCAACAATTGCCCAACACCCCACCAGCACACCACCCATCTCATCAGACACGTTTGCCGTTAGTCTTATAACGGTTGTCGCCGTTAGCAACCGTACTAGAGTTTCGGCATACCGAGACGACGATGTGGTTTCGGCGTCGAGGAAGCGAAACAGCGGTTGGTTGTGTTGCTGTTCTGTGGTCTCTTGGTCCTGTTTTCGAGTGGTACGGTCCTTTCGACCATCATTTCGACTGCTCTCTGACCCCTACACACCTGTCGCCGATCTCACTTTGAACGAGGGGGGTGGGAGGTTGTGGTGCCGAGACGCCCGTCGACCACTGTGTTCGAAATCCCGTCAACGGTTGTCGCCACAGCTGACCTATCAGCAATCTCACTTTGAACGAGGGGAGGGGTGCAATCCACCGACGGCGATACGTCAGACGCGCTCAATATCTCACTTTGACTGAGGGGGGTGTCGCCTTCGATCTCACTTTGAACGAGGGGTGGGGTCCGTTTGAACTCACTCTGAATCTGGTCCGACAGAACAGTCGTGGTCAACAGCAATGTCGCCCCGATATACCCACGCTACTGACCTCACTGTCGCATATCTCACTTTGAACGAGGTGGGGTACTTATTTGTACTCCGCCTGACTGTGTGTCTGTATGACCGACGACTCGCCCGGAACGTGGGGGTCTGATTCTGGCCGAGACACTGGCGAGTTGTTTGCTGCCGATGATTCGAACCGATTGATTAAAAATCTCGAACTGCTCGAAGTGGGCGCGGTCCCCGAAGGCGACCGGATCGTCGGCCGCGACAACGAGATCGAGTCGCTCGTCTCAAATCTCAAGCCGATTGTCCGTGGCGATCCACCGACGCCCGTGTTGATCTCCGGCAAAACCGGCACCGGGAAATCACTGGTCGCCCGGCATGTCGCCCAGACGGCGACGAGCGTGGCCGAACGCGAGGATCTCCGGGTGGCCGATATCTACGTCGACTGTTCGCAACACTCGACAGAGACGCGGGCTGTGTGCGCGACTGCCCGCGAGATCAACAAAGCAGCAGGCTCGCCGAAAGATATCCCACTGACGGGGCTGGGGGCCTCGCAGTACTATACGATCATCTGGGAGCTCCTGGAGGACTTCGATGCCGCTGTGGTTATCCTCGATGAGATCGATCGGATTCAACCCGACAGCGACGGCAACCGGGACAATATCCTCATGCAACTCTCCCGAGCCCGCGAAGCCCAGAAAACCGACACCAACATCGGCATCATCGCCATTTCGAACAAACTCGATTACCCAGACAAAATGAACCAGCGCGTCCGATCGTCGTTCGGGGACGCCGAGTTGCTGTTCCCACCGTATGATGCCAATCAACTCCGAGAGATTATGCACGCCCGTGAGGATGCGTTCTACGACGGCGCACTCGAAGGCAGCGTGATTCCGAAGGCGGCGGCGCTGGCGGCCCGTGAACACGGTGATGCCCGGAAAGCGATTCGGATTCTCAAAAATGCAGGCGTCATCGCCGAGGAAAAACAGGACAGCAAGGTTCGGGAAGCTCACCTGAATGAAGCCAAACGGCGGGCCGAAGCCGACCGCGTGGCCGAACACGTCGCCACCCAGACGCCCCACGCCCGGCATATCCTCCTCGCGTTGGCGTTGCTCACCAAGACCGCCGACCCAGACGACGGCGAGGATGGCTACCGAACGACACACGTTTACGACGCCTACTGTACGGTCTGCGAGGAAGAGGGCACAGAGGAACTCAAAATCGATCGTGTGCGGCAGCTCCTGGACGAACAGGCGTTCCTGGATATCATCGAGAGTCGACGGACCGGCGGCGGCCACCAGCAAGGGACGTTTACGGCGTGGCGGTTGCTCAAAGATCCCGACGTTGTGGTGAAAGGCGTCGGTCACGACCCTGAATTGGTCTCGCCGAAAATCGGCGCAGACGACTGAAAACAGCATATTCTCACTTTGAATGAGGGGGGTGTGGTCGGTGTATCTTGATGGGTAGCTCGTGAAAAACAGTGTATGGTCGACTGGCGAGTACAGACAAACCGTACTGTATCTGTACTCGAAATAGAGGGGTTGAACCGTCGACTACCACTCGCAGTCTGGCGTGCATTTGAGGTTGATCGGCCTCACTCACTAACTAAGGTTTGGGGTCTCAGATATCTATCCTTGGTTAGTCAATATAGATGGTCGACTACGGCCACTACGGACACACAGCTATTTGTGACTGTTGTTCGAACCAATAGAACAACGCGAATGAACAAATGCACGGTCTGTGATGAAACCACTCTCGGCCACCGCTGTCGTGGGTGTGGTAAGATCCACTGTGAGTCTCATATATTACCGGAGAACCACGACTGTGTGGCCCTCTACGTCGATACTACTGATGGTAAGTGGTTCAATACGAAATTCGAGACGCTCGGTGAGGACAAACACCGCGAGCGGCCTGCAACGAAGTTTGTCGACGAAATCAATGCCGCCAGCACTGAGTCCGACGAACCGACACCCGATCCCGACAAGAATTACACTGTTGCGGAGGCAAACGCCGACAATCCGAACTACGAGACGGTTAATGTCAGTAAGGATCGCGTATACCGCACTGCCGAACCTGAATACGAGTCGTCGCCTGATGTGAATCCCGACGGCTCAATCAAAACCGACGAACTGGCAGAAAGGGTTGGAGCAGACGAAGACGTCGACACTAGGCGGTTGTCTAACGGTCAGCTCGCAATCGCCGGGATCGTCGTATTCTGCTTGCTAGCGTACGTCTTCTATCTCATTTAACGGGTATGAACGGTGATAAATTAATATACATTCGCCAATACAAGTCAATATGGGACGATTTAGGACGAACGTCACGGTCTTCGGTCTAGCCCTCATCACGTCAGTATTACTACTCGAATTTAGTGGTTGGCGTGAGTCGGTAGGTATCTCGTGGAGGTGGAGTGTAATTGGATCGATACCGGCGTGGGTTGCGGTCCCCCTATTGTTCTTCGTCGGCGCGATTTGGTATCTGGATCCGGCGTAAGCAACTGATTCATTTTAACCTATCATGTGTTCGTGGTGAAAGTAATTCCACAGCCGGTCGACCACTTCACTAGGCTGTTACAGTAGCGAAAGATTTCATATATCAATATGCACTTTACTATCTCTAACCAAAACCACTCAAACGCCGAATTCTCATAGTAGAGAGGCTCTATTTCTATCCTAATTTCCTCAGTATTGGATTTTAAGCCACTGTACATTAGTCCAGTAGTGTACAGTAGTTTTACTAGGGTCGCCGCTGTACGTGAAGCAAGAAAGATGGACACCACTCAGACAGAGGCTACTCCGGGGGTTCAGACGCTCGAAGCGGCCATCCAGGACTTCCTGGAGTCGGGCTCGAAGTCGGGCAACTACAAATCGAACTTAGCGTACGTACTGAGCGGCTTCCGTGAGCAGGTCGCTCCAGGAGCCACGACGCTGGCCGACGTCGACAAAGAGGTGATGGCCGAGTACGCCACCTACCTGCGGCGGCGCGTTGATGCACACCAAACCCCTGGTGTCGAAGGTGGGATCGCCGCCTCGACGGCGTGGGCCTACTACGATAACGTCTCTGCGTTCTTTGATTACTGCCTCAAGTGGGACAAGATCGACGAGAACCCGGCCCAAAAGCAGGTCGCCAAAGACGAGCTCCCCGAACGACCGTCGACGGTGAGTGGGTCTCAGCAGTTCTGGTCGACCAACGAACGCCGACAGCTCCTGGATCACGTCGACCGGCGAGCCTCAACGGCGATCGACGACCGCGGCACCGAGGCCGTCGTCGAACTCCGAGACAAAGCACTCGCCTACGTGCTCGCGTTTACCGGCGTGCGTGGTGGCGAGATCCTGAAAGACTCACGGGACGATCGGCGTGTCGGGCTTCGGTGGGCCGACGTGGACATTGAAGACAACCAGATTACGATCCTCGGCAAGAACCAGCAGCGCGAGCCCGCCCAACTGCCGGGCCAAACTCACCACCCACTCAAACAACTCCGACGGGTGGTCGAGCCAGCCAGCGAGGAGTGGCCCGTCTTCGTCTCGCTGCACGCACCCTCGATGTACTCTGTTCTACCTGATGGCTTCGAGCGGCCAGACGACGACGAGCGGAGCCTGATTGACCACTGTCGGGCCCTTGAGGTTGTGCCACCAGCACTGTCTACAAACGGAGCTCGGTCAGTTCTCAAGCGACTGTGCCGGGATGGCGAGATCGAAGTTGAGGGCGACAAAGAGTTTCTCACGTTGCACGGCGCACGGCGTGGGGTTGGTGAGAAACTGTATCGCGAGCGTGGGGCCGCCGCGGCCCAACGGACGCTCCGGCACGCCGATCCGAAGACGACCTCGGAGATGTACTCCCACATCGAGACGAGCGAGAACGCCGAAAACGTGACCGAAGTATTCGGCGACGAACGATGAACGACAGAAGCACCGACGAGAGGCCATGCGCGAGGAGTTGGCGGCTGTGTTCGGAGGCGGGAACTAATAACACTATACAAAAAGTTAATTGATATGAAAAATCGGATATTGGTGTGAAATTATTTCGTAGGAACGCTCTCCAAATAGGAGGGTCTCTTGGAATCGCTTCATTATCAGGGTGTAGTGCTACAATTTTACGGCCAAGACTGACTGTTGAACTGCTAGATTATGATGACGAACCGTATACAGTCGATCTCCAAAACGCTGAGAACGTGACTGAGGTATTCGGGAATGGGCGGTAGACACAATTCAAGCTCGTGCAGTCTGTTATTGTTTTCTGCTACTGAAAATTGTTACAGAATCCTGTAATATATATCTGTAACTTATATCTGTCCCAATTGTCTGTAATTTTAATCTGTAATAGCTATCTGTAACCGAGTTCTTTAATCGAGGTTGCTGTCGGATCGCAGAAACCCAATCGAAAGACAGCACCGATTACAGATAGCCATTACAGCTAACTGAAACAGATAAGCGGTACAGATTTCTGTTACAGTATTCAAGTACATATGTCTGACACAGATTTATGGTACAGAAGGGTGAATGTCGTATATATGATTACGGCTGTAGTCTACTCAGAATCCGGTGGGACATACAAGACGACAATGACAGCCAATGTCGCAGTGGCACTGGAGCGAATGGAGCTGAATACTCTCGTGCTGGATCTAGATCCGCAGGAGGGAAATCTGACCAGCCTCTTTGATGCTGGTGAACACCGAAGCGATCCAGATGCAGACAATCTCGTCAAACACATCCTGGATATGCCGGACGGGGAGTTCCACGATCTCATCGAAACCACCGAGGAAGGCGTCGACATAATCCCGAGCCACGACATGCTGGGTGACTTTACGTCGAACCTAGAACAGAAGATCTCTTACGAAACGGGCATGAAAAACATGAGCCGAGAGGAGTATCCACGGTTCGAACTCCTCCATGAGTTGCTCTGGAAAAAGCAGGAACTGCACAAGGAATACGATGCCATCCTTATTGATCCAAACGCACGTGCGGAAGACCTGCTTTACAATGCTATTTTCGCACTGCGAACGCTCGTCGCACCCGTCAAGCCAGCTGGCAAGGGGAACCTGAGCCTCGAAGGGCTCGAGGAACTCGTCGGAAACATGGAAAACCAACTCGATATTGAAATTGGGCTCTCCTGTGTGGTCCCATCGGGGGTTGGGCAAACAAATGCCCACCAACAGTACCAACAACAGTTCGAGAACACAGAAGAATTTGCAACACCAGTCTCTATTGGGAACCGAGAAAGCCTCATGGACGCGATGTGGGAGGCCAGAGGCTCAGCATTCAAGGTAGTTGAAGAGCGTTGGAAGACCTTCGAGAAAGACGGCCAGATGGTGAGTGAGCCGGGTCAACGACGGGTACGTGATAGAGAGGTCGAAACGCTACGGAGACTGTATGAACTAGCGTGGTTCATTGCGACGACTACGTTCGATGCTGATATCGACCCTGTTTTGGAACTCGATATCCAGGGTCATACGAATAGAACAATCGATCTGAAAGAAGACGACAAAACGGAGGCAACAACAGCATGAGCAATTTCAAATCTGGTTCTGGAAATCTCGATTTCGGCGGTAGTGACGAGGACGATGGGGAACCTGAACCCGAACCCACAGAGAAGACTACCCAAACAGATACTGAGAGCAACGAAGGAGACGAATCAACAGCAACCGAACAACCCGGGGAAGACTCACGAAATAAAACCTCACCAGGTACAGACAGCACGACTAGCTCACAAAAAGAGAACAGAGAGTCCACAGAGGAGTCGACACCAGCCACCACCGCCAGAGAGCAGTATCCGTACTTCATTCGACGGAGTAACGTTGGTGATGAGCGTGATACCCGACTTGAGATCCATGTCCGGGACAGGGTAGCAGATCAAGAAGCCGCATTTCGAAACGAACTTGCAGAACAACTCAATGCGAACGAGGTCTCGAAAACAGATGCTCGCGAGTTTGCCCTTCTCGCGGCGTTTCAGCATCCAGAGCGTGTTGCTGAACTGATGGCAGAAGAGGGATTCGGCACCCTCTGAAACAGCAATAGCGCTCCCGTGTTCATCGGATGCTCTGTGAGGCTGCGACCTTGATGAAATCTAACTCTCTCTGTTGAAGATTCCCATCAGTTGCTCACGCATGAATTCGCGACGTAACTGGCGAGACCGCGAGTCAGAGAGATAATTCTGCATGACGACCTGTGGATCGCTACTACCTTGTTCTGCAGCGATTTCTTCGACACCTTCGAGGACGCCTTCAAGAACCGCCGTATAGATGTCGTACCAGAATCGTCGACACAGTTGTGGATTCGGACGCTCACCTTCGATCTGGTCGGGGAGATCGGCTTCTGAGGCAAGCTTCTGGAGCCAATTTCGGATCGTATCTCGTGTTACGTGTGGGGTTTCGCCCAGGGATGAGGGAACACATATCCATTCCACGTCTCACCGTCTCCCAGTTCGTCGATTCGTGCATCCAGTGCTTCGAGACCGAATAGTATAGAGACCTCTCCAGGACCGTTTTTTCGGCTCTCGAATGGAATATAAGGGACGTCGTTATCAGGAACATCTCGATTGAACTGCGAAAAATGTGAAGTGCTGCGACCTCGCTTGCACGGAGGCCCCACCCAGCCAGGGCTACTACCAACAGGTGGTCTCCTGAAGTAGTTGCAACCTCCATCAGCTGACGGATATGATCTGCTGACAGTGAGGGTTGGAAAGTCCTCTGTCTTCCACCTGAATTCTATACAGGCCGCTGGCGGGGTTCACCGAAGCGATTCGTCGGCCGACCAGATGCTGATACCAGGCGTCGACGATACGTCGGACACGTTGGAGGGTCTGAGCACTGTACTCGTGTTCGGCTCCCTCGTTCAGCCAGTCAAATGCACCATAGCACGCGTCGAAAGCCTCGTACGCAGGTGCGTCTCGATCTCGTTGAATTGGGGTCAGAAGATCAGCTGTGCCGTTTGCTTCGGTGTAAGCCCGAACATAGAGGTTCAGCCCCGTTCGAAGCGTGTCGACAGAAGACGTCGAAAGATCGTACCGCGATTGTCGTCGATCCAGGAAACGTTCGAGTGCGTCGACTGTTTGCTCATCGGAGCTCGCCCAAGAGTAGCCGTCATCGTCGTCACCAAGTCCGAGATCCTCACTCCAAAACTCCCCCGAAAGACCGGTTGTGGTATCGGCGCAGGGCTGCGAGGAACGACCGCACACTGTGATCACGGAACCACTAGTGGGTTGGTTTCTCCGTGTAGAGAGATCGAGTCCCTCCGCTTCGAGACACGGAGCGACCTGTTCCCGGTAGAGCTGTGTAAAGTCTTCGAGTGATAGGTCGACCACCAGATATCGTCGAATGCGGGCTTCTGTGTTCCGACCTCGCTTTCTTGATCGGACTTAGGTTGACTCATTGGGTTCTGCTCGGCTGTTTCGTCGGTTTGAAGTCCTAATGGCTGATTTCGGAGGAGAAGCCTGCTCGCTGCCCCGTATGGTGATTCTGGGAGTCTCATATTCTAGTTGTTCAGTCGTTCAGTAGGTATCTTATCAATTTATGAGTTCATCTGCCCGATTCAGTCTGCTAAACCCACGATAGATTTGGCGATTAAATGCACCATGGGAATAAATCGTATGTTACGATATAGTTTCCCCAAACCAGACGATGCGAATAGTCTCTCTCACGTTCACGAGGTAGACGCTTTCTCGGCAGTGTTGATGCCCGATTAGGGGGAAATTGGGGTGAAAAGTAGATTCTCAGAACGGCATTGTTCGATACAGTAGGTTCAGACGTGAAAAATAGCTGACTGCGAAAAGATGTCTCTCTCGACTGGCGAACCCGAAACGGATGTTACCTGTCGGGTGTCAACACCCGATCAAACATCTTCAAGAACCGTTTGAGCGTGATTCGCGGCTTTGTCCTCGTCTCGATCACCCCTATTCGCTCCTGAGTCAGAAAGTCCACCAGCAACCAGAGATTGTAGATCACACAGGCGAACGCGAAATGGAACCACCGGACCTCGAACGCTTTTGAGGTCGTCCACGCTGCACACTGCTTGATCGACGAATAGCTGTTCTCGATAGTCGCACGGTTACTGTCCACTCATCGAAGGAAACCAATGTTACAACTGTGGGAAGCCCTTCTCAATCGAACTCACTGAATTGGAGCTCAAAATGATGGGGTATATATTTCTGATAACTCCTGCTACGGATGCAAAGCCGAGTACACCCTCACTTCAGGCTATGAGAGAGGAGAATAATAGCTGCAGCACTGGTGAATAAGTTTGGAAGATATGTAAAAGGACCAATTTCTATCACTCTAAAACCAAACAGAAGTGGGAGGACAGGGTTGGATGAGAGCGCATAGAAGCCGAGTAGCACCGTGAACACAATTAGGGATCGAGTGAATGGATTTGGCATAGCTCGATACATATTGATGTAGTTATACAGTAAGATGACGAGGAGGCAGATCGTGAACGTCGATAGAAAGAGTTTCACTTGAAGCAGCACCTCGAAACGTGGTCGCGGGGCTCGGGAAAACGGGATAACTGTGGGTAGAGCAAGGTACATCACGATTAGCGAGAGGGCGGCAGCTAGTCCAACGAGGAGTGTCGTTTGTTTTTTGTGCTACTTACAGTCATAATTCTAGGAGGCTGGTTCGAGTCCGTGTTTCCTTCCGCTTCGGAAATGGAATCCCCGATTTACCTGGTTTCCTTGAGGAAACAACGAATACGTGAGCGCGTGAAGAAGGGATTGTAGATACGGCATACTCACCCTCTGAGAGCCTCAACCGGACGATCATTAGCTGCTTTCCACGCTGGGTAAACACCACTCAATACGCTTGCCAAGACGGCGAATCCGAATCCGTACACCAGATACTTTGAGCTGCTCCAATCCAATGCTCCCATCGCATTGCCCGTCAGCATCTGGAAGGCCAACATACCCGTGCCGAGCGATAGAATTACACCAACGAGACCGCCTAAGGCACCCATCAGCGCTGCCTCAGTCAGAATCATCCGCAACACTTCTATTCGACGGATTCCGACCGCACGCAGCACACCGATCTCGCCGCGACGCTCGACTGTGCTCATCAGCATCACGTTGAGAATGGCAACGCCTGCGACGACGAGGGAGATACCACCGATACCCAGAAGGGCAGTCGACAACGTGTCAAGGAATCCGCCGACATTCTGGGCACCGCTGGAGGCCTGGATACTCAACTCTTCGGTCTCCTCGGTGTTGAATTGGTTATCCAGCCTCTCCCCGATCTCCGTGGCCGCATCCCCGTCACTTGCGACAATCGTCACCGTGTCGTAATATTCCTGATTAGAGAGACCTGACACCGGTATCACGAGTTCGCCACCGCCACGGGGACCGAACGACTGCTCCGATTCGATGAAACCCTGGACTCGGTAGAACTGCCCGTCGTATTCTACTGGATCACCCATCTCAAGTCCGAGCGTGTTGGCTGTATCGTTGCTGATCAGTGCGCCGGACTGCAACCGGTCGGGAGCCTCTCCCGTCGTGAGATTGTACAGCGCACTCGCCTCTGTCACTCCCGTGACGCTCATCCTCGCCTCTTCCCCGTTTCTCGCCTCAAGTGTCGTCGAGTTCGTCTTCTGTGGGACCACTTGGTCGTCGGTGACTAGATTCTGTATCTCGTCGATCTGATCTTGCGTCACTCCGTCAGTGTCGCTGTCTTGACCCGAGGAGACGGTCACGTCATTCCCGATGTCGCCGAGTTGCGACGACGCCTGCTGTTGGAGTGCGACGGTGGCCATGCCGAGCGAACAGATTGCGACGACGCCGATAATGATGCCTAGCGCGGCTAGTGCCGTCCGCAGCTTATTTCGACCGAGATTACGCCACGCCATCAACGCACTCGGGAACCGCCACAGGAGGTCAGCAACGCTCACTCGCGGCTCACCTCCTGAATCACCCCATCGACGATCCGGACTGTACTGTCCGTATAGTCAAGCATTTGTTCATCATGCGTTACTGAGACAATCGCAACATTCTCGTCTTCTTTCAGGCGAGTCAGTTCTGTGAGAATGGTCTCTCCAGTATCCTGATCAAGATTGCCTGTGGGCTCGTCGGCGAGCAAGATATCGGGTTCGTTGATTAGTGATCGTGCGATGGCAACCCGCTGTTGCTGGCCGCCTGAGAGTTGTCCGGGCGTGTGTTCTAGCCGGTCACCAAGACCGACTCTGCGAAGGAGTTCGACCGCGCGGTCGTGGCGATCAACTGAGGTATCCCACATAGAGGGGAGCTCGACGTTCTCGGTAGCGGTCAGCATCGGCAGGAGGTGAAAGTCTTGGAACACGAACCCAATGCCAGTCCGGCGCTCTTCGGTTAGCTCGTCCTCCGTGAAGTCAGTCACGTCGCGGCCGTCAAGGCGAATCGAGCCTTCAGTTGGGTTGTCGAGCAATCCAATCATGTTGAGCATAGTACTCTTTCCGGACCCTGACGGACCAATCACGGTGACCATTTCACCGCGTTCTGCGCTAAAATCGACGTACTTGAGCGCCTCAATGGTCTCTTCACCGCTCTGATAGCGCTTCACGACGTCGTCAAGTTCGATGACGCTCATGGATTTCGCCATCGGTGCACTGCATACCCGGTTGCTCCGAGTAGTGCCAGAGCTAGGACAATTCCGATTTCTGCTACTGGCAGCCCACCTAGTAACCCGCCGGGGCCACCCCGTCCACCAGCCGGGGGTTCACCACTACTTGCAGCCGCTTGAGTGCTACCTTGCGATATATCTGTCGTCTCGACAGCTATCTGTTGGGTTTTTGTCACGCGTTCGTCATCTCGGTTCGGATCGGTCACAATGTAGGTCATTTCGACGGGTATCGTCTCGGCCTCCGACTCAACGTCGGCGGTCAGTTCGAACGTCCCGAACTCGCTGGCCTCAATTTCACCAACAAAATATTCACCGTTTGGAGCAACCGGAGAGACAGTGTCGGTATCAGCGACACTCAAGAGGACCGACTGGACATCCGTGCCACCGATGTTCGAGGCATCACCTTGGATCGTCACAATGTCATTACCGGAGGTCTCTGTGCTGGTTAGCTGCACGTCGCCCCGGGTATCAGACTCAGTGACATCAACAGATACAGGCTGACGGTAGGTGTAAACCTCACTGTCGTCGTCAGAATAGCTGGCTGTAATCACGACTTCTAGTTGTTTTTGACCAATACTATCGAAAGTTGTAGAAAGCGGCAACGAGAGAGAGCCACCCGATCCAATGGTTCCGGCGTTGTCAAACCGTTGGATGGTATTTCCTGACTGGCGAAGATAGACATATCTCACGTCGACGTTCCGGCTCTCACTGTTTTCAATATTGGAAACTGTCGTCTCAATGTCGACCGTTTCGCCGACTTTAGGATCTTCTGGTGAGATATTAGTCGAGATCTGAATCGGGGGGTCAGTAGCCAAGCCTGGCTGTACGGACACAAAAAGACCACTCCCGAGAATCAGCATCACGACAGTCACCCGGAGGAATCGACTATCCGCCCAGTTTCTGTCAGTAGCCATTCGAACCACCTGCTAAACACCACACAATTCGATAGGTGATAGTTGGCATCCGATGCATGTCGAACCGCGGTATGTGTTCAGTGCAAGTCACATGGTCGATTACCGAATCCAACCTAATGAGTAATTCCCGAATTTATGGATTGATTATCCATGAGTTAGGCACAATTCTCACCGAAAACAGGCTCCTGTATAGGGGTTTCAGAGTTTTTCTTGCGGTGCTTGCCCGTGGATCTCTGCGCCCGGCACGCGTTCGAATGTCTTCACCCACGACCCCTGAGATATTCCTGTGAAAGTAGACTCGCTGTAGGAAGAGAGCTGGGATATGGTATTGGTCTTTGAGCCATGCAGTCACGTGTCAGAATTGAGTTGATCGGGCCACTGAGTCATGTGTGGGAAGGATCTCTGGAAATATGAGGTGAGTCGGTTTGTTGAGACTACAGGAACTGAGGGCTATTTCGGGTTACTCCGAATCCCGTTCGATGTACCACGTCGTCCCACCGCTGTAACCCCATTTAGTGATGGAAAACTCGGACGCTGAACCTTGGAGTTGGAAGAGCAAAGCACCAATTTCTTTCGCGGACAGATCTGTCTCTGCGGCTATCTTCCTGCTTTTGAAGTAGTGATGCCCGTCTGCGATTTTTCGACGAAGATAAGCTTCTAGTGCCGTGCGTTTCACGCTGCCCTTCGGTTGGGACTCGGATTCCGCTTCCATATCAGGGGAGAAGCGGCCCTACGCTTATCAGCAATTTCCGAAATTACGCACTGTTCCCACACGAGTCGGGCACAAATTAGCCCGAAATGGCCAGAGTCATCTCGAATTCCCGAACACGACTGAATAGAAAAACGAACCTATATAAGCCGAGTAGACTGTGATTTTATTAAATGCGACAGTTGCTATGGTGGCTCATTGGGGGCTCCCGTGGCGGGCGAAACCGGTTACGGATCGTCCGCACGCTGGAAGAGCGTCCAATGAACACCAATCAGCTGTCGAATGAATTGGACCTGAACTACAAAACGGTCCAACACCACCTAGAAGTCTTGGAGGAGAACAACATCGTGACCACGCAAGGGGATGACTACGGAAAACTGTACTTTCTCACTGATAGAATGATGAACAATCTTGACATCCTCAAAGAGGTTGTGGAGCAAACGGACTTCGATACCAATGAATCGTGACCTCAAACCGCGGTCAATAACAGCGCTCGTAACGGGCATAGCGATTATCCTGGCATTCGGCCTCGTATTTGTGTTGCCCGAGCGTTTGTATACGCCACCTTGGGGTATGCTTCCGCCTGAAATAGCGGTGCTCCTCCAGATTAAGGTATTTATCACGACACTCAATTTCCTCTTACTCCTCACTCTCACGGCTATTTACACCACCCTCTATCGGGATTTGCCGAACAAGTACACGCTGAGTCTCCTTCTGCTTAGCCTCACGCTTTTGCTCTATGCATTTACCTCGAACCCTGTCGTGCAAGTGGTGTTTGGGTTCCGTCCTCGTCCGAATATCGGCGTGTTTGGCTTCCTTCCGGACTTGTTCATCGGTATTGCGATTATGGTATTGCTATACCAGAGCCAAACCTGAATGTGAAGAGAACCAGTCTGAGAATTCAGAACATGAGTTTCGGAATCAAGGACGGTTTCACGCGTGTTCTCTGGAAAGCAGTGATGAATCTACACACTATATCTTGTACAGCTCTACCTTACAACTTCGAGATAGGTACCGTTGTTTCACCGTCTTCGGTAAGAGCTATAACTGAATTTATTCAGGGTGAACAGTGAAAATGTAGTTGATATTATCAATAGAATATTGGTCCACAAATAACTATTTAAGAAGGTTCATTAGCAACTATCTATCACAAATGGGTCAAACTAAACAACTGGTAAAACAACTCCCATGGTCTGATATTGGACTATTAATTAGTATCCCAATGATTCTCGCTGCACTGCACTTTCTAACACCTGATTCTATATATACTGATCTGTGGTTCTACTATAACGATCCCAGTATCGAATCAGCATGGACAGCAGCATACACTCATGGAAGTAACGGGCACTTGTTCTACAATTTGGGTTCGTACACGCTCACAGTCGGCATCGCGTACTGGTTATTGACCGTTTTCGTTGATGCACGGAGAGTATTTTGGATTTCCTTTGTATCCCTGTTACTTCTCACTCCATTCATCACAACTGCTATCGATTACGGTATTGTGTACCAGTATTATGAGCTGTTCCCAAGTGACGCAGATTCAAAGGGGTTCTCAGGTATAATCGGCGGGTTGGCTGGGATGACACTCGGTGGGATAGGCGTATATGTCGCACGACAATATGGTATCTGGCCAGGCCTACATTCAGTAGTTGGAACTGGATTGGCAGCAGTGGGCTTCCTCTCAGTATTTCACGGCACGTTATCGGCTCAAACAGGACTTCTGCTGATTTTCGGGCTTACTGTGATCAGTGCAATGTATATCTCATTTGACGACATAAAGAGCTGGAGTCAGATTAAAAAGACAATGGATGAATACAACGATCCAATCGTAGTGATCGTTGGGTTCGGAATAATTGTCTGTACATTTGTGTACGCACTGATTCCAATTGATGTGATACAGTCGGGGAGTTTCGTTAACATATTTGCCCACGGAACTGGATTTGTTTTCGGAACGTTACTGACTGGAATAGTAGCAATGATTGAGTAACTGCCTCACTGAATTATTCATAGAATATATCATATTTCTGTCCAAATTCACCCCCCTCATTTGTAACTGGATAAATTCGATTAAGCTACATTATAATAATATCACTGACTAGTGTTTTGTAGGTGGTGCTACCTTCCGAACCTGTGGATTCCAACGAAGTACGCTTAATCACGGTTGGTCGACCCTTCTTTTGAGTCTTGCACCAGAATACCCAACTCCTATGAGATGTGGCAGGAATCGACTGCTGAATACACCGCGCATATGGTCACCAACTCAGCGTTCAGCAACTACCGGCGTCTGGTTGTCTTCCCATACGACTACTGGAGCAGGCTTCCGAGAAATATCGATTTTGAATACTGCTTCACTCTTCGACTTGATTTAGGAGTCGAAGTGGTTAGGCTCGATTTGCGACAACCGCATCGCATTCCCGGTCACGCCAAGGCTCATCCCCATATCACCGACAACAACCGCAATCGCGACGCTCACCAGTCCTAGTGGCACGCCGAGTGCGAGCAGGAGTTTCACGCCGAGACTCGCCCAGATGTTCTGCCGGATCACGCCGTTGGCCGTGTGCGATAGCTCGTACAAATACGGCAGCTTCCCGACATCGTCGCCCATCAGCGCGATGTCTGCAGTCTCCAACGCGGTGTCCGTGCCGGCTGCGCCCATCGCGATACCGACCTTTGCGGTGGCAAGCGCGGGCGCATCGTTGATACCGTCGCCGACCATCGCCACGTCGCCATACTCCGCCTGCAACTCCTCAACTGCATCGACCTTCTCATCTGGAAGGAGTTCGGCACGGTACTCGTCGACGCCGACCTGCTCGGCGATGGCCCGCGCGGTGCCCTCATTGTCGCCGGTCAGCATCACCACGCGCTCGATGCCCAGCTCATGCAGGCGCTGGACAGCCCGCTTCGAGGCCGGGCGTACCTCGTCGGCGATAGCGATGGCGCCCAACAATTTCGACTCCGTACCGACGATAACGACCGTTTTACCCTCCTGCTCCAGCGCGGAGAGTGCTTCCTCGGCGAACGCTCCATCGTCGGACTCGGCCGCCTCGTTCGCCATGACGCCGCCGTCCGTCTCGTGGCGTGCCCGAGAGAGATCGAAGCCCAGCTCCTCGAAGAGCGCAAGCTTGCCCGCATAGTACGTCTCGCCGTCGATTTCTCCACGGATGCCTTTCCCGGTGAGGCTCTCGAAGCCAGTGGGGTCGGGCAGATCGCCTACGTCCGCCTCATCGGCGCGGGCGAGGATCGCCGTAGCGATGGGATGCTCACTGCGGCGCTCGAGCCCGGCAGCGCGACGGAGCAGATCTTTCTCAATGGTTCCGCCGACCGGAACGACGTCTGTGACGGCGAGTTCGCCCTTGGTGAGCGTCCCGGTCTTGTCAACGGCGACGGCGTCGACCTCGCCCATCGCCTCGAGGTAGTTGCCGCCCTTGATCAGGACGCCGTTCTTGGCGGCGCTGGTGATTCCCGACACCACGGACACTGGAGTCGAGATGACGAATGCACACGGGCAGGCGATCACCAGCAGGGTGAGCCCGCGGATGAACCACGTCTGCCAGTCGCCCGCGAAGCTGAACCCGTACCCGGCCACCTGGACTGAGATGGGGTCGGCTATGACCAGCGGCGGGATGGCGACAGTCAGGATCGCCAGCACGACCACAAGCGGCGTGTAGTAGCCCGAGAACCGGTCGACGAACTGCTCGGTGTCGGTCTTCTTCGCCTGTGCGCCCTGCACCATCTCGATGATGCGCGAGAGCGTCGAGTCACCTGCCGTCGACGTGACTTCGACCTCGATGTAGCCCTCCTCGTTGATTGCACCGGCGTACACCTCGTCGCCGGCAGTCTTGTCGACGGGAACGCTCTCGCCAGTGATCGGCGACTGGTCGACCGCGCTCTCGCCCTCCACGACCGTCCCGTCGAGTGGGATCTTGTCGCCCGGTCGGACGACCACGGTCTCACCGACTTCCACCTCGTCAGCGGGCACCGTCACTTCCTCGCCATCTCGCATGACGGTGGCTTCGTCGGGCGACAGCTCCATCAGCTCGCGTAGGGAGTCTCGTGCCCTGTCCATCGCGTAGTCCTCAAGCAGTTCGGCGATGCTAAACAGCACCGCGAGGGTAGCTGCCTCGACGAAGTAGCCGATACCGGTCGCGGCGATGATCGCCGTCCCCATCAGCAGGTCGATGTCGAGACTCCGATTCTTCGCGGAGTAGTACCCGCTGCGGACGACGGGGACGCCACTGACTGCAACGGCGCCGAGGAACAGCACGTCCGCGACGTGCAGCGGATAGTCGAGGACGCTCGCCACCGCGACGTTCTGGCTCATAAAGAGGAACTCGAAGAGGAGGCCGAGCGTGACGAACGCCGCGCCGAGCCACGTCTTCTTCGCGCGAGGACTCATCCAGACCTCCGACGGTGGCGCGATGTCGACGCCGTCTGTCGCCTGGTTGCCCTCATCATCGCCCCCGGCGTCCGAGCCCCCGATGACCTCGTAGCCAGCGCCTTCAATCGCCTTGACTACGTCGGCTTCGCTGGTGCGGTCAGGGTCGTACGTGACGTTGGCAGTGCCGGTGGTCGGCTGAAGTGTGGCGTCGATAATGCCGTCGACACGCTGGAGGCTCTTGTCCACCTTTTGGGCGCAAGAGGGACAGTCCATCTCGGGGACGGCGAGTCGAGCGGTCAGCTCACGTCGCTGTCCGCCGTCGCCGCTTGCTGCCCCCGCTACATTCGGGTTCTCTGTCATCACGTCACGGTAGGAGCGGGAGTTCGATATATCTTTGTTGGAATATTCCGACTACGGGCGTCAGTGCGATGCCAGCCGTTCTTCCGCTACCCAATCGCCGGCGACATGTTCCTTCGCCAAATATTCTTCCGCCCGACGGAGCCGGTAAGTGAGTGTTGACCGTGGCACGTTGAGATGCTCGGCCAGCTCGCCAGCGTCGACCTCGCGGGGCGACTCGTAATAGCCGTGTTCGATCGCGGCCTGAAGAGCGGCCTTCTGGGCTGGCGGTAGGCCGCTCGGTGTCCCGTCGCTTCCCCCAACTGATGTTGCTGTGTCTGCGGTTCGGAGCATCTCCATTTGTGCACACTCCCCGACGGCGACTTCGAGAGTGTCGAAGAACGCCGCCAGGTCACCATCGCCGGAGTGGATGAGTCGCCACGTGTAGTGGCGGCCCTCGTGGCGGGTCTCGAATAGGACGCCGTCGCCGAGGTAGTCTCGAGCGATATGGGGGACTGAGGCGCAGGTGGGAGTACGCTCCCAGTCGGAGTACAGGACGAGCGTGTCGTCCGTCCGATCCAGCACACGAGTCGTCTGCGTGGCGCCGCAACCCTCGGTGGCGAGACAGTCAGCGTAGTAGTCGCCGTTGAGAAAGGCGTCCTCAATGGCGTCGAGCGCCTCAGGAGTTCCGGTAGCATGGTCGACCCGCCAGAGATGCTCGGCAGTGGCGTGCAGCGAGAGCGAGCGGACGCGGGCGTCGGGGTGGTCGGAGAGGGCGTCTGCTACCCTGTTACAGCCCGGGACGTATTCGAGGGCGAAGGCGAATTCACGCATATATCCCTGTAAGGCCTACTACGACATAACCCATATCCCGGGGCCGGGTCTACTGATGGGAATCAAATCACGTCGTCCGGATCGTGGACTTCCTGCATTCGCTGCGCTTCGGCCGCGTATTGCTCTTGGAGGTCGGGGTCATCGACCGTGCCGAGATTGTCGGGTTCAGCATCGACTGCTGCTGTCGTATCGCGGACATCGGTAAATGAGGTTAGCGCCCGCTCTTTCCGATAGTACTGTTCGCCATCGGGCGTTGCGTAGGTGAGGATGATCAAGTTTTGCTCGTCATCAGAGTACGTCCGTTCGACAAGCCATACACGAACGTCGCCCTTAAATTGATTTGTCATACTAAGGCGTTCCCCGGTATACACTAAGGAGTTGGTGTGATAGAACGGTTGGCATACCCAGCTGCGAATTGACAGATACCGGAGATACAAGACTCAGATAGTAAAGTGTCACTAGGTTTGTTATTCAGGCCGTGTAAATCCCACACCCCTATCGAGGTCGTCGGAAATATAAGAGAAACTTTAACAAACTCATCCCCGTCTGGTGTCGCCAAAAGAGCCATAGTTGACTAAATGCTCAGTCAATATATGCAGCCCTCCAATTCAGTGGTCGGCGTGGGCCAGTCACCCGAAGCCATCCGAAACCGCGAAGGACAACTCTCGCCATTCGAGTGGTACGCTGAAATGCGTCGGGAAGCGCCGGTTCATTTCGACGAACAACGAGAGATGTGGGATGTATTCCGGTACGAAGACGTCAAGCACGTGCTCAAGGATCACGACGCGTTTACGGCTAACCGTGCATTCGGAGCCGACGAGTCGGCAGGTAGCGGCGACGATATGCCGATGCTGCAGACGATGATCACGACCGATCCACCCGAACATGACCGCCTTCGAGGGTTCGTCAATGACCGATTCCAACCGGGGGCGGTACGGGAGTACCAACCGCAAGTGGAGGAGATGACGAAGAATTTATTGAACGACCTCCCGGACGAGGGGACGTTTGACTTCGTCGACGAGTTTTCGATTCCGCTCCCTGTAATCGTTATCGCCGAACTGCTGGGAATCCCTGACGACCGGCGGGATCAGTTCAGGGAGTGGTCGAATGCACTCGTTGCGCGCCCCGAAGACGACACGTCGGAAGAAATCCAACGGGTCCAACGGGAACAGGAACGGGCCCAGAAGGAGATGGGTAGGTATTTCGCGACGCTACTGGCGGAGCGTCAGGGAGGTAATGGCGACGACCTGATCACGCTGGCAGCAAATACGGAGGCATTGAACAGGGGAGAACGGATCGGATTCTGTATGTTGCTCCTCCTTGCGGGGAACATCACAACGACGAATCTCCTCACCAACGCGATCTGGGCCTTCGAAGCCCACGGCGTAACGGACGCGGTTCGGACGGGAGAGGTCGACCGTCAACTGGCCATCGAGGAGGTACTTCGATACCGGTCTCCAATTCAATCATTGAAGCGTATCGCCACCAAGGATGTCGAGCTAAACAACCAACAGGTTCAGGCTGGAGACGTCGTGACACTTTGGTTGGGTGCTGCAAACCGTGATCCGGAAATCTTCGACGCACCCGAGACATTCCGTCCCGAGCGGCATCCAAACCGTCATATAGCGTTCGGAACGGGCGTTCACTTCTGTTTAGGTGCGCATCTCGCTCGGATGGAAGCAGACATCGCCCTCAACTACCTGCTTGAGCATTTCGAACGGTTGGATGCGGATCTCTCGGAGCTCCAGCCGTTGAACTTCCTCCACGGTCTCGAGTCGCTTCCCTGTGAAGTACGTCGGACCGCGTAACTGGACGCATAGCAGTCCTACTTTTCTCGAATATCTTGTGCAGAATTAGCGGATCAATATAGTCGACAGGTCGCTCAATCAGTTGCTTGTCCACCGTCGACGGGGACAATTACAGACCCAACAACGTTGCGACCGATTACCAATCAAGTTCTTCCCCCAAACCAAACGAATTGAAAACAATATCCGAGAGAATATTATTTATACAATACATACTGGGAACAAAATACATCAAGTGTTGTTTAGTTCGTCTTCATTATGTTCCTTGTCGGCTAAGAGTCTGTACTCAATGTAGTTGTCTAGTTCTGAAAGGATGGATCGACGGCTCCCTGTTGTCACGCGTTCAAATATATCGCCACTAACAAGTGTTACTAAAAAATCCGCAACCAGATCCGGGTCCGTCTCCCTAAAATCGCCGGATTCGATACCATCCTGTATTATTTGTTGTACTGATTCACGAAAAATATCATGTGATTGATTGAAGCACTTTTGGTATTCTTCGTCCTGTGCTGCCTGTGTCCGCAATTCAATCAGTACCTTCTCGTACTTCTGGTCTGGTTGCTCACTAGTTTCAGGAATGACTTGATCAAAGAGACTCCGAAGTCGGGTTTCCGAGTCTCCCTCGTCGGAAACGGGCATTCCTATTTGTTCAAACCGTTCAAGGAGGTGATCGAGGAGATCTATTAAGAGATCGTCTTTTCCATCATAATGGTAGAAAATCAGTCCCTGTGACTTTGGAAAATACTGGCCGATTCGGTCGATCGTGAGGTCGGCATATCCGTGTTCGGCAAGCGCATCAAACGTAGCTTTCAGGATAGCTATCTGGGTATCTTCGGGCTCGTCGGAAAAGAGAGGGTCCCTTTGTTCCATACTGTCTAACTCCTCCTGCTTCTAATTAGTAGTTCTTCTGTTTCGGCCAATCGGCCGCTGTGTCAAATCGACAAATTAATCCACCGCCCCCAATTTTATTGAGTAATCAGTCAAAATGTTCTCGTCTATCAATACTGACGGATGGACGTTCAATTGGATCAACCGCTTACAGCCCCATAGACAGCAACGTAACCCCACGATACTGGAAATCCTTGTCAAGGGATCCGTTAGTGCAGGAGTCGTCGACCGGAGGCGGAGCTGATGTCACTGGCTGAGAGGGTTGAAACGGCGGTAGAACGTCTCAACAATACAATCGTAGACCGCCCACGTGCAGTTATCATCGTATTTTTGCTACTTACGGGAGTCTTCGTCGGCGGGCTAGGATCTATACAGGTCGACGCCGGCGGGCTTGACGCGTTCACAGAGGGGCTTCCGGAACAGGAGGCCCTCGATGACGTTAATGAGAATTTCGGGGATCCGTTTCAGCCAGACACAGAAACGACGCAACTCATTCGGACGGATAGCAATGTCCTAACCAAAGAGGCACTGGTCCGTGAGGCTCTTGTTTTGGAACGCATTGCGGAACACGGTGACCTCCGGATGGAGGGGGCTAGTGGGCCGGCTCCGCTTATTGCCCAGCAGCTAAACCCATCAGCGACGGCACCGGAAGAGTACCGACGAACCCTCGAACGTGCGTCCCGGTCCGAAATCAGACAGACTGTTCGAGAGCTCGAAGGAAATTCCCAATTTACTGGATCTCTATCTGATTCTTTCAATCCGACCAGTGTCTCAGCATCTGCATCGATCACAACGATATCACATGGCTTTCCTGCGAATGTTGACAATGATGATCTGACTGCTATCCAGACAGATATCCAAGAGATCGCTAACGATATGCCGGGCGACATTCGTGCCTTCGGGTCAGGAAACACCCGAGCTGAGATATCTCAATCCATGACAGATTCGCTCCTCATTGTGATGCCACTAGTGGTTCTATTGTTACTATTTTTCTTGGTGGTCGCATATCGTGACCCAATTGACGTGGTGTTGGGATTGGTCGCGCTTGTAATGACGATTGTCTGGACGTTTGGGTTCCTCGGATATGCACGGATTCCGTTCAGCCAACAGATGATCTCTGTTCCGGTGTTACTGCTTGCTGTTGGCGTCGACTTCGGTATTCACATCGTCAATCGCTATCGAGAGGAAACCGAACGTGGGTTCGAGCCGATCGAGGCGATGCGAGAAGCGAACACCCAACTCATGGTCGCGTTCATCATTGTCACAGTGACAGCGGTGTTCGGGTTCGGTGCAAACGTTATTTCCGACCTTCCACCGATCCGGAACCTGGGTATCGCCTCGGCAGTCGGTATTATCTTCACGTTTCTTATTTTCGGGCTCTTTTTACCAGCAGCCAAACTGGTGAGCGATGACATACGTACACGTCTCGGAATCCCGGAGTTCAATTCAACGCCGATCGCGTCGGAAGGGTCGTTCCTCAGTCGGCTGTTAGCCTTTCCTGCGCAAGTCAGTCAGTACGCCCCAACGGTGATCGTCTTTGGATTAGTCCTCTCAGGGGGTGTTGTCGGCGTGTATGGTGCTGGAGTCGACACGTCATTCGAAAACGAGGATTTCCTTCCGCCCGAGGAGATTCCAGCCTACCTCACGGAGTTGCCTGAGCCATTCAGTCCGAGCGAGTATACGATCACATCAACTCTCAATGTGCTTGATAACAAATTCGGAAACAGTCAGGGTGATACTGTAAAATTATATGTCCAAGGAAACTTTAAAGAAGACCACGCACTCGAAGCCCTTGCAGTTCCGAACGAAGATCCGCCAGAGTCATTTGCAGTTGGACCGAGCGGGCAAGCAGAAGTACAAAGCATCGTGACCGTCATCGAATCTCATGCGAATCAAGACGATGAATTCGCCGCCTTGGTTGCCCGGAATGACCTGAACGACAACGGAATTCCCGACCGGAATCTCGGACGGATTTACGACGAACTGTTTGCCTCCTCGGCGAGTGCACAGGCCGAACAGTACCTCACTGAGGATTATCAATCCGTTCAGCTCGAATATCAGGCTGACGCTGATGTCTCACAGACGGAAGCAGCCGCTGATGGAGCTGAGTTAGCAGAGCAGTTCCGGAGCGAAGCGATGGCGACAGGGAGTGTCGTCGTCACGACAACGGTGATGGACCGTATCTTCCAGTCGGCGGTTCAAGGGCTCGTCATTGCAGTCGTATTAACTGCTGTCTTCCTTGTGATTATATACGGCATCTTGGAACGGAAACCACTGCTTGGGATAGTTAATGTCTTCCCGATACTGATTGCAATCGCATTTTTGCTTGGGACGATGCGATATATGGCCATCACGCTGAATGCACTGACAGCAACGATTCTCTCTATCTCAGTAGGGGTTGGAATCGCGTATTCAGTGCATACGACCCATCGGTTCATTGATGAATACGATGCTACGACGGGTGCACATGAAGCAATGATGACAACACTGACAGGGACTGGTGGCGCATTATTCGGAAGTATGCTCACAACCGCTCTGGGAACTGGTGCACTCGCATTAGCGATTACCCCGATTCTCGGCAACTTCGGGGTTTTAATTGCCATGAGTGTCACCTATTCGTTCCTGATGGCGATAATCGCCCTCCCACCCGCAGTATTGCTCTGGGAACGAGTACACCAATGGGATCTATTGGCGCATCTTCGATCAGCACAGTAGTAGGTCGAATTACGTTTCAGATTCAATTATGGTCACATCGATCGTTCTCCTGTGAGCTACTGTGGTCGACGTTCCTAATAATTGAGATTAACGGGCACTGCACTCTAGTTAGTGGCCTCTGGGATAGCGTTCGATTAGAGTTCGATCTCTATATACAACCCGGACAGCTCACACCATCAAATACACTCGATAAACTGGCGTAACTACACTGGGCCAAGCGTAGACTCTTTCCAAAGACGCAAACAGTTTTCACACCACGAGCGGTGACCTGAAGGATATAGCTTCATTGATTTTCTCTCTGATGCAGAATTTTCACCACACAATGGGCCATTATCAAATGGGATGTGCATTTTACCTCCACTCCGTCCAGTTACATATATTTCAGCTACATGATCTTCTACCTCTAACGCAATCTCCTGAAATTCCATACCTAGTGGATACACTGGATGAATATAGAGTTATTGACTGAGTACTCAATTAACACTGGCCTCAGTAGATCATATCTCAGTAATTACTTGTGAAAATAGGTCGAGAACATTCTGTGTCATTCGCAACTTGACCCCAAAGTGATGTTGCGAATGACTGCTCTCACGTTCACGAGGTAGACGGTTTCTCAGCAGTGTTGACGCCCGATTAAGGGTAAATACGGGCGGAAATCAGCTTCTTCGAACAGTGTTGTTAGATACAACTAAACTAACAGTGAAAGATATATGGCTGCGAAAAGATATCTCTCTCGACGGGCTGACCCGAAACGGATGTTACCTATCGGTCTCTATTCGGCTTCAAAATCACTTTAAAAGCCTTCTTGAATCGCTCCTTTGTCGTGAAGCAACTACTCGTCCCACTCTGGATATCCATCACAGCGACCGGCTGTTCGAAGAGTGGATCACGGTTAGAGTATCTCTTCCCCGATACTAGATGTCACCGTTTGGAGAGCCTCTTCAGCTGCGGAGAACTCCGCTGTCGATTCGAAATGAAGTGTGTCTGGTCGTGACAGGCCGATCCGTGAAGAGACCCAACTGACTGCCTGCCCGATTTGACCCTGCTCTGACTCGTACCATCGCAGTTCGATGGCCAACTCTCCTGGACGCGGTTCAACCGACGCGAGTCGAGAGAGGTCATGGCAAACATTCTCAAGACAGAGGGACGGTGGAGAGATGCTACATTCCACACTGGTGTCTTCCCATTCCGCCATTGGACGGTTCGGGAGAACTACTGCCGGTTCGCCATTGATGGCGTTCTGGACAGCGTTGATAATTCCATTAGACAACTCGTTATCAATCGTGAATATTTCGTGTTCAGGAACGTATCGAAGATACGTTTCTGCGTCACGTACGAGTTCGATTTTCCGCACGCCATGGACACGGGCACCTCCAGTCATCTCTAAAAGTGATTCAATCACTTCTAATGAACTATCAGACACGTCAATTTCGTATCTCACAGCATCATTACGACCGGTTCGTGAAAAGCTGTCGTCCAGCTCCTGGATCATCGAGGGGTAGTCGTCAGCGACTGTCTCTATCTCGATCAATAGGACTAGCCGGTCCGCGAAGGACGACGCGGCCTGGATAGCCTTGAATAGTATTGCACCATGACGTGGCGTACCCTCTATCGGATAACTCGCAACGAGAGTGTGAGTGGGATTATACTGAGTCAAGTTTCTATCAGATAGGAAGGCCAACTGGGGGCTTAACAGTTAGTCCTGCCTGCCGTCTCGTTCGGTGGGGAATCCCTGTTGTATCCGGTAGCACACTCAAAGAGGACGAATACTACTTTCCTATGCTCTTTGGCTAATGGAAACGCCGACAGGTGACCACGCAGGGATTACAGTATACGATTCTGGCGGGATTGCCGGAACGATCGTTAATGATTCTGCTGATGCAGTCGCGTTGGGTCGTGAAACCTACCAGAGATATCGTGAACAGGCGCAGAGAATCCCTACTTCTACGGTTTGAGCCTCACCTGTAACGGAGTCTGTGACTGTGAGTGTATAATATAATTGGGACCGATCACATTAATTATACAACGAACAGGAAGGTCCGACAGGATCACAGCGTATGGGATGTCAGCTCACTGGTTTTCGAGGGCATCAAGGATGCATGCGGCGACGACCACTGCTTCTTTCGGGACAGTGCTAGCGTCGTCAATGCTGACTGTGTAGGTATCTCGCAACGAAAACTTCCCTTCGATGTCGCCGACATGATCGCCGTTGGCATCGAATATCTCGTACTTGTTTGGGATAAGGTTCGCAACGGAGACGAGGTGTCGGAGCGCCGCCAAGGGTTTGCTCTTCGATCGAATTGTCGCTAGTGACTCTCCCGTGTCGGGGTCACGGACCGTCCAGTTCTCCACGAACAGCGAGAAGTCTTCGTCGAGGACAACGACCTCTTCGCCGGTACCCGCGTCCGTGATCGCATAGTTCCCCGCCACATCCAAAATGCCGCCAGCCTTCACCGTGAACGCGTCCTCGTCGTTCCCGTTCACGAACGGGAACTCCTCTTTCATCTTGAACATCTTCTGCTTCCCGCGCAGGACGGCGTTACCAGCGCTGTCGCGGACGACGTACTTGTTCCGGATTGCCGACTGTTTGACCTCGTAGCGATCATCGTTAAGATCGACTGTGGAGATGTTGTACGGGGTCGACGTCGATCCGGACAGAGAGGGCATGGGTTCAGATGGCTCACGTTCGCAAAAAAGCTTTCCGCTCGGATCGATAGTCTATGAGCGACAGAACATCCACGAGTATACTTCGAACACGCAAGCAGATACTGCAGTATCTCCCCGCTGGAACACCCTTGAGTGTCTTTATTGCTTGAAAAATACCGGCGAGATATGGACAGTAATGACGACCAGAGCGACATACACACTAGATTTGTATTGACAGCTCGTCACCCTTCGCAATATGACCATCGGGGAACGCTGCATACGCGGTCGTGATCTCGCAGATACGTTAACGGAACTCTCAGTACCTAATTCGATCTGCTCACACAAACTGTAATGGGCTCCACCTACTGAAATGAGATATGGAACTTTCTATCGTGGACCTCTCTCCAGTTCCCGACGGTGGGACTGCGACAGAGGCCTACTCGAATACGGTCACGACTGCCCAGCAGGCCGAACATCTCGGATACTCTCGGTTCTGGGTTGCTGAACACCATGGAATGGCACACACTCTTGCAGGAACAACCCCTGAGGTACTCCTCGGTCACCTCGCTGCTGAAACGGAATCGATTCGGCTAGGATCAGGGGCTGTTCTACTCAACCACTATAGCCCATTCAAAATCGCAGAGCTGTTCGGGACGTTAGATGGACTCGCACCAGGTCGTATCGACGCTGGACTGGGGCGGGCGAACGGATCACCAGCCGTTGACCACGCTCTGGGAACAGACCGTCACGTCGAGAATCCTGACAAGGACCACGCCGAGAAGATCACTGCGGTCATTAATCACCTCTATGAGGCCTATCCAGATGAACACGCCTACAGTGAAATAGAGATCCCACACTCATCTGAGGAACGACCAAGGCCATGGACCCTTGGATCGAGTCCATCAAGTGCAGCACTCGCAGCCGAGCTTAGCGTCCCCTACTGCTTTGCAGCGTTCATTCGGCCACAGTTTGCCACTTCTGCCTTCGAAGAATATCACACGCAGTTCCAGCCATCACAACAGGCTGGAAGAATCGCTGACCCACAAGGGATGGTCGCGGTCAACGCAGTGTGTGCAGAAACAGACGAGAAGGCAGCACGGCTCCGTGCCTCGGCCGAGGCATCGTTTAAACGTATGCAACGGGGGGTTGTTGGGACTGTTCCGTCGGTCGAAGAGAGTATTGAAGAACTAGGACACATTCCCGAACCAACACCAGCGACGCTTGATCCCGACGAATGGCCCAGAGCAATCTCAGGGAGTCCAGAAACGCTCGCTGGCCTACTTGAGCAACTCACAGATCGAGTGGGTGTCGACGAAGTCATGATCCAGGATGTCATTGCCGACCACGATGACACGCTTCGATCTCACGAACTCCTAGCGGAGGGTGTCGGGCTTACAGATCGTTGAAGGAATCAATGAACAATCAAGAATCAATGATCAAGAATCAATGAACAATCTTGAACGATGTCGACGCTCTCAACCAACCGGGACGGACCGCACGGAAATACCTTCGAGACGTCCGGCCCGCTGAGTGAATCGAGAGAGTAGGCAAACACACCCCACGTTGCCGCAGTAAATGCGGCGTTACGCGGACTTACAGGCCTTGATAACCAGTTCTGGCTCATCAACAAGTTGATTCACGGTGTGGGCACCACGACCTCGGCCACGCCCTTTGTGCTGCTGGCGGATCACCGATAAGAATTCTAACTCTGATAGAAGATCACGCACCCGTCGATTTTTCAGGGGATCGGTTCCTTCCTGCTCGCACATAATCTCGTACAACGAATAGACATCCTCTGTCGGGATTTCTGGGTCGTCATCATCGTGCTGTTGAGCCTGTAGGGCAAGCGCATTGAGCAAGTGTTTCGAGTGGCTCGGCAACTTTGAAATCAACTCCGAGAGTCGGTTTCGCTCCTCACGTTCGTGAGCCTCGTCGACGTGAGTTTCACGGACTGTCTCGTGTCCACGCTCGTAGGCAGATTCCCCGGCATACCGCAGGATATCGATTGCCTTTCGGGCATCCCCGTGTTCGCGGGCTGCGAGTGCGGCGATCTTCGGGATGACAGCTTCCTCGACGACACCTTCACGGAACGCATCGATCCGGGAGTTCAGGATTTCACCCAGTTGTTTTGCATCGTAAGGTGCAAACACGAGATTTCGCTCAGAGAGACTCGACCGTACGCGCTCGTTCAACGTCTCCTTGTAGCGGATCTTGTTACTGATACCGATGATTCCCAGTGTGCTGTCCTCGATTTTGCCTGACTCGGCTGCTCGCGAGAGTTGCATGAGGACATCGTCACTATCGAGTTTGTCTATTTCGTCGAGAATGACTAGTCCTACGTCGTATCGATCTTCGAGGATGTTCCACAGGCGACGATAGTAATCGGATGTACTCAGTCCCGACATTGGTATCTTCACGTCAGTTTCGTCGGGATCGTTCAGCGAATCAGCAATCGAACGGACGGTCTGTGTCTCGGTCGAATCCTGGAAGCAGTCGACATAAGCGACACCCACCGACACATCGTTTTCCTCTGCAGATGAGACGAGATCGTTAGTGATGTACTTCGTACAGAGTGATTTCCCGGTGCCTGTCTTTCCATAGACCAACACGTTGTTCGGTGTTCGTCCATGAGCAGCGTCTTTGATCGCGTTGGCGAGCTGGGTCAGCTCTTCGTCACGGCCGATGATCCGATCTTTGTCGGGAAGGTGTTGAACCCGAAGCAAATCCTTATTGGCGAATATAGGATCGGGGTCGCCAAAGAAGGACGTCGAGTCAGACATACAAGATGCATTGTCACGGTGGGGTTATGAATCTACCCCACCTCGTTGCCTCTGTAAAACACTCACTGAATTTTACGAGTCGGTGTGAACGGGCGAGAGAACAGTTGAATAGCTCTTCTTTGGGCGGTGGCGTGAGTTCTAGACCCTCCGTTGCCGCTGTAACGTGTCTCGATAGTCTACTCACCCACCCCACGTTGCCGCTGTAACGTGTCTCGATAGTCTACTCACCCACCCCACGTTGCCGCTGTAAGTCAGCCATCGGTCTGTGAAGTTAGAAATGAAGGGTGTGTCGTGTGAGTGGTGTTATGATCGCTGTTATCACGGGTCTTACTCTCTTCATGAGAAAAATGACACCCCTTAGCTTCGTATCTTCACTGCCGAAAACAGTACGGCAGTTCAGTAAGCGAAAAGCGTGGTACGGTAGCAAAAGACACACTAGTATAAGAAACCACTAGATTTAGCTCGAATAGATGGCAGTACTGTCGACTGCTATTTTGGTGTTTTGAACACTGTTCACCGTACTCTCGTGATATTTACAGCGGCAACGTGGGGTGTGTCCCTGGTGTTGAAACTGGCTGTCGACCGGCTGTCAAGTGTAGTTAGTTACAGCGGCACTGTGGGGTGTCACGGTTTGTATCTAGACCGAGGAAGCTGTTTGATACAGGAATCAAAGACGTGCTGGCAGATCGTGGGTGATCCACAACAAGGTTCGACAGTACCATTCAGTTGCACGAGTCTACTCCTCCAAACGATGAGAGAATGTGCCCACGACTGAATACAGCGGTATTGAGGGGTGTGTTACTATGGTATCAAAATGTGGCAAACTCCCAATAGACTCTGGTTAACTCGACTCTACCCACAGAATATCGTCGACATCCTAATACAGCGGCAATGTGGAGTCGTTGTCGAAGCAATACAGCGGCAACGTAGGGTCAGTGACAAAGTGATACAGCGGCAACGAGGGGTGTGTCCGTCTCTTATTTTGATGAGGACTGGAATCGGAACTCAATCCACCTACACCGGCTTAACCAACAAAGCTATGATACTGGCGTCTATGTTGGTTAATACTGGCAGAGCCATGTCTTACGAGCCACCAACGCCTCCAGCAGAACTCCAGACAAACATCGTTGACACGCTTGACGATTGTTCTCCCGAGATACTCCGAGAGGTAGCTCAGTACGCTAAGGACCTCGCTGAGTATAGAGAACGAGAGGAACGTCTTGATGAAGCAGAGGAAGATGAAATTAAAGATCGTCCTGATGATCTCCCCGATGATGTTCCATCGAGGGCAACTATCACTGTCAAAGAGATCAACGATAATCGATACTACTACTGGCAGTGGAGAGACGGTGACCGTGTCAAATCGAAGTACAAAGGACCAGTCGACTCGGACGAATAGCAGTACTAATAATTAAACGAGGTGAGGATTTTTCCATTTCTCTTATTCTGCTCTGACATATTCTATTAGGTCCATTTCTTGTGTCTCAGCGAGTTCTCGTCGAATGTCTGTTCGGTCCCGCCAAAGCGGCGAAAGGACACTTTCGACAGCGCGGATGAGTTACGTCTCGTAGTACGACGGATCATACGTTTCGATATCCTGTCCTGGATGGACGACAATCTTGATCGCGGGCGCGTTTCAGTGCTGCGACGTTCCGGGTTTGATCTACCTGTGGCGCCGTCGCTCGGCGGTTGACGTCTATCATTAACGCAGACATGCTGGGTCGACTATCCTGATGTGGTTCTGTCGTTCGACTCGTCGGATTCTGCACACTGCAACTCGATAACGAACCGCCGGGCGTTTCGATCATTTCTGACATAGTGACGGTTCCTTCTGCTGAAGTCCCACTCGGTGCTAGCTAGCGGACTGAGTAACGGCGACTGACATCGGTCGGACGTGATCCATGCAGCTGTTTCGTGACACTCACAAAGGTGAGTATTTCCCGTGTTTTACCATCAAATATGGTCTTATGAATCTATTTGCATAGTTTTATTCTCTTTGATTCACTAAGTAGAGCCATGGATGGCAATATAGATCCAAAACGGGATTCAGTATCAGTGTCGATGGAGATTTCAGGTCCGTATGATGACGTCGTATCGAAATTGAAGCCGGAGCATGAACGTACACAGGGACTCTCACCGTTGATCAGTGACCTCGAAGTAGTCCTCGATACACTCATTCGAATCGATGGTGGAACTCGAAGCGTTATCGCGGATAATGTTTCTGCTGAAACGTCGGCCGAGTTCGATGCACAGACCGTTGTCGAAACGATGCAAATACTCAAACGATATGATCTCGCAGTTCTAGAGGGAAATACGTGGAAACCAGGGCCAAAAATCCGAAACCAAGATTAACACGCTATTGAAATACGAAAATAGCTGTTTTAATCGGATTTTGAGTTAAAACACGTTTATTAGATATTATCTAATTGCTATATGAGTATATTATTCCTTATTCTGGGTATTAATTTGCTATATATGGTTATAAATATAGTCGTTTATCAACATACTCTGATTTATTTCGGCAGTCGACACTTATCGAAAAGTATGACGGGTTGACTGCATACGACACAGAAAACGGTTTGTCCGACACGGATCAGTCGTTCAGAAGCCTGCGCTATCGTCTCGTTATCCGCGCTAATTACTGCCATCAGCGACTGTGTCGACTTCTGGTCTTGACCGCGACAAGAGTGCCATCGAGCCCCTCAAGAGTAGTGGCGTCAACTGTAACCCGGTATTATAACCGCAGTCTAACTGGATGAATAGTCAGTCGACAGTACCAATAGACCACTATCATTTTTAAGAACGTAGCTCGATTTACAGGTAATGAGTGAAGGTTCATCCGGTCGAACAGGGAAAGTAGCACGCGTTCTAAATGAGTACAGTCTTCCGGACCTCGGCGAAGAGTTAGTGGCGCGGTGGACTGCCGAGGACGATCGGATGAGCCTCCGAGAGCTGGCGGACTATTTTAATACGGAACTGCTCACCACACGACTCGACCAGCAGCACGTCGACATGCTCCCCGGAGAAATTGAGAACATATACGAGTTGCTCACCGACGAGGACGTGACCAGCGGGACGCGGATTCAGGCGGAGAACCGCCTCAGCGAGTACGGCATCGATGTCGACGACCTCCGTTCGGATTTCGTCAGCCGGCAGGCAATCCACACGTATCTAACGAAGGACCGACAGGAGTCGTATACGAAACCCGACACGGACGACGTCGTCGAACGGCGTCTCGAAGAACTCCAACGTCTCAGCAGCCGACAACGAGCCGTGACCGAGCAGACGGTAGCGACCTTACGAAAGGGAGACCGGCTCGATCTCGGGGAGTTTCAAGTACTCAGTTCGGTTCAGATCCAGTGTCGGGACTGTGGTCGGCAGTTCGAACTCACCACACTGCTGGATCGTGGCGGCTGTGACTGTAACGCGTCTTGAACCGACATGCCTTCGGGACATCCGATACAACTGAGAACGGAACTGAAATACTGCTAATGGGGAAACGAAGACTGGATCTATGACAAGACTATATCTGTCATAGAACGCGATCAGTAACCAACCTTTTAGTGAGCTCATACAAGATCAGCTATAGATGACCCAATTACACGACGATCAACTAACTGCTCAGGTAGAGATTTCGAACATCGGTGGAATCGATCACTCCTCGTTGACATTGCACTCCGGGGTGAACGTTCTCACTGGGAAGAACGCGACCAACCGAACGTCGTTTCTCAAAGGCCTTATGGCGGTCTGTGGGAGCGAAAAGACATCGCTCAAGGCGGATGCCGATCACGGGGAGGTCACGCTCACGATGGGAGAGGATAAGTATACGCGGACGATCACGAGACGAAACGGCGTGGTGTCCTTCGATGGGACGCCGTATCTCGATGATCCCGTCCTCGCCGATCTGTTCGCCTTCCTGCTCGAAGACAACGAGGCACGTCAAGCTGTCGCAAGGGGAGACGACCTCCGCGAGATACTCATGCGGCCCGTCGACACCGTAGAGATCGAACAGGAGATCGAGTCCCTCCAGTCGGAACGCGACGAGATCGACACGCAGTTGCAGCGCCTCGATTCGCTCGAAGAGCAGCTCCCGAAGCTGGAGGCAGACCAGCGCCAACTCGAAGACGAGATCGAGGAGAAGAAGGCGGAGCTGGCCGAAAAAACTGACCGAATCGAGTCGTTGGACACGACTGTCGATGAAACCCGAGAGGAACAAAACGAGTACGAGTCGAAGATCGACTCGTTGCGTCAAGCGCGTCAGGAGCGCCAGCGGGTTGAAAAGCGGATCACGTCCGAACAGGAGAGTATTGAGGGTCTCCGAACCGACCGCGAAGAGTTGGCCGAGGAGGTAGATAGCTACGACTCGGTGCCCGACAATCGGATCTCGGAGATCGAACAGGAGGTCCAGCGCCTCCGCGGACAGATGCAACAGATCGATTCGATTGTCAGTGATCTCCAGTCGGTGATTCAGTTCAACGACGAGTTCCTCGACGAGGGCCAAACGCCGTTTCTCCAGCAGTTGGACGGAACCGATGGATCGACGGAGGGCGATATCACCGACCAGTTGGTGAATGATTCGACCGATGTCACCTGCTGGACCTGCGGGAGTACCGTCGAGACGACGCAGATCGAATCCACGCTCGACGAACTCCGGACGATACGCAACGACAAGATGGACCAGCGAAAGACCCTCCAGGGCCGCGTCGACGATCTCCAGGAGGAGAAATCCTCGCTCACGCGGACCCAACAGGCCCACGAGCGCATCCAGCGGAAACTCGCAGACGTCGAAGCCGAAATCGACGACCGCACCGACACTCTGGACGATCTCAAAGCACAACGAGCGGAACTCGAAACGAGGATCGAGAGCCTCGAATCGGAGGTTGAAGCGCTCGAAGATATCGAACAGAGCGAGATACTCGATCTGCAAAAGGAGACGAGCCGGATCGAAGTTGAGATCGAACAGCTCCGGTCCGATCTCGAAGCCATCGAAGCCGAAATCGACGAGGCCGAATCGGAACTCGCCGACCGCGAACGCCTCGAACGACAGCGCGACCGGATCACCGACGAACTCGGGGCGCTCCGGACGAGGATCGAAGACCTGCAGATCGAGGCAGTCGAGGAGTTCAACTCACACATGGATGCGCTCTTGGATCGACTCGGGTACGAGAACCTCGAACGCATCTGGATCGAACGCACCGAAACGGAGGTTCGGGAGGGTCGACGGAAAGTAACCAAAGACCAGTTTGAGCTGCACGTGGTCCGCAGTACCGACTCGGGAACGGTGTACGAAGATGTCGTCGATCACCTCAGCGAGAGCGAACGGGAACTGACCGGCCTCGTGTTCGCGTTGGCTGGCTATCTGGTCCACGACGTACACGACCACGTTCCGTTCATGCTGCTTGACTCCATCGAGGCGATCGACTCCGATCGTATCGCACGGCTCGTCGACTACCTCGACAGCTATTCCGACTATCTAGTCGTCGCATTGCTGGAGGAGGATGCACGGGCCCTAGAAGGCAGCTATCCCCGAATCGAGTCCATTTAATACTGACCGATTGGAGTCTCCCGACCCGAATACTGGCTGCCTACATCTCTATTCCCTCCGACCTGTTTGGCCATTGCAAACGTCATTCAATGCTGTGTGACCTGTTCGTCAAACTGTGATTCTGTTCGTATTGGATGGTTCGACCTCGGCTGACGTTCTGATCGGTCCAGATTGCGTTCGTCTCCGTCAGATCGATCACAAACCAGAGAGATAGCCGTCGTTCTATCCGCTTTCAGCTCGTTTCGACTGTTGACCGGTTGCGTCGTCGACGCGATACTGGGAAAAGACTGGATGGCTATCGTATCGGGATCGATCGGAACGTTCTATCCGCGTTTGCGACTCACGAACCTATTCGCATTCGGCTCCGAAACACCGTCTTGCCCCCGTTCAAACTGAGGTTGTGGCACATTGTGGGGGAACTGGCGGTCCAACTACCGGTACTATCACAGCTTATCAGTGGTTTTGACTGGTCGACGGACTGGTATGGGGCAAGTACCGGACTGGTATAGGACAAGTACCGGACTGGTATGGGGTAAGTATCTGACATTTGTATCTCGCAAACGCAGTGTGGTGTCCTTTTTGCTGGTGATCCCATTGAGAAACTCTGCAGGTTCCGAAATCCGCCGACATAGCTGCACACCAGCACCGAACACCGTTCGCAAGAGCTGAACGGTTAGACCTGTGTCGCGTTGACCTCGATGACGTTGGCGGCACCTTTGACGACCTCGGGGAGTTCCTCGTGGAACCGGTCGCCTTTGAACCGGCTGGTGGGGCCCGAGATACTGATCGCACCATGGATGTCACCGGTCGGATGCTGGATGGGGGCAGCGATACAGCGCAACCCTTTGAGGATCTCTTCGTCGTCAAATGCGACGCCCCGCTCGCGGATCGTTTCGAGCACATCGAACAGCTCCTCACGGCTCGAAACGGTATTTTCGGTCCGTTGTGGAAGCCCGTGGCGGTCGATTATCTCGTCGACCCGATCGTCCGGGAGCTGGGAGAGGATCGACTTCCCGAGGGCCGTACAGTGGAGATCCTTCCGGTTCCCGGTGTAGGACGCCGTCTGGATGGCGTTTTCCCCGGATGCCTTGTGGAGGTATACTCCTCGACCGTGTTCCTCGACCATGAACTGGGCGACTTCTCCGGTCTCCTCGGCGAGGCGATCGACCTCGTCTTTGGCCACCTCGTAGATGTCAATCCGGTTTTTGGCGTACTCCCCGATGTCGACGAATCGGAGGCTGATCTCGTAGCTGTCGTCGTGTTTGACGATGAGTTCGTTGTCGACGAGGGTCGCGAGGTGGCTGTGAATGGTTGCCTTCGAGCGATCCAACCGGTCGGCGAGTTCCGAGACACCCGCCCCATCCATTTCCCGGACCGCCTCGAGTATGTTACAGGATATCTGGACGGCCTGCACACGGCGGCCGGATGGGGCCTCGGTCGGTGTGTCGTTCATACACCCTGCTTGCGCAGAGAGGTACTTAATTGTTCGCGAGAACCAAACGGGAATAACAGTGACGACGTGGGTCGTCCAGTTCAGACCGTAATGGCGTTGGTCGTCTCGTCGATCTTACTGTTTTTGATGGCGTCTCCGGTTTTGTCATCGAAGATGTGGATCTTCTCCTCGGGGAAGATGACGCCGACTTCCTGGCCAGCCTTGACGTGGCGTTCGCCGTCGACGCTGGCGGTGTATGTTTCCTCACCCAACTCGAAGTAGACGTGCGTTATCTCGCCCATCGGTTCAGTGACTTTGATCGTCGTCGGGATGGCATCGTCTTCGTCGCGGTCGACGAGCGTGATGTGTTCGGGGCGGATACCCATCGTTAACTCCCGACTGGCGTCGGCGATGGCCGCTTTAGTGTTGTTGTCGATCGGGTAGTCGAACGCTTCGTGGTCGAGCATCGATCCTTCTCGGCGAACCGAGAGGAAGTTCATCGACGGGGAACCGATGAATCCGGCGACGAATTTGTTGACCGGACGGTGATAACATTCCAGCGGTTCGCCGATCTGCTGTAGTTCGCCGCCGTCGAGGATAGCGATCCGATCGCCCATCGTCATCGCTTCTGTCTGATCGTGGGTGACGTAAATCGTCGAGATCCCCATGTCCTGCTGGAGTTGTTGGATCTCCGTCCGCATCGTCGTCCGGAGCTTCGCATCGAGGTTCGACAGCGGTTCGTCCATCAGGAATACCTCCGGCTCGCGGATGATCGCGCGCCCGAGGGCGACCCGCTGTTGCTGCCCGCCGGAGAGGTCGCCCGGCTCCTTTTCGAGCAGCTCCTCTATTTCGAGCAGTTCGGCGGTTTCTTCGACACGCTGGTTGATCTCGTCTTTCGAGAGATCGGTCGTGATCTTCAGTCCATAGCCGATGTTTTTCCGGACGGTCATGTGCGGGTAGAGGGCGTAGTTCTGGAACACCATCGCCATATCCCGCTCTTTCGGCTTGTTGTGCGTGATATCCCGGTCATCCAGCCGTATCTGCCCGGAGGTCGTCTGTTCGAGCCCCGCGATACACCGTAGGGTCGTCGACTTCCCACAGCCCGAAGGGCCGACCAAGACGAGGAACTCGCCGTCCTTGATGTCGATGTTTAGCTCGTCGACTGCGACGATCTGTCCTTCGCTCAATTCGAACACTTTTGTCAGGTCGTTTAGTTGTAGGCGTCCCATTGTTCACCAATGTTGGTTATACGTACGTTTACTATCTCGACTAATAAAACCACCCCTCGATACTGACTCAGACGGTGACCGTTAGACCGGTTGTGGTCATCGTCCACTCGGCGACGGCTGGGTCGGCGTCGACCCGTTCGAGCGATTCGCCGTCGACGACGACGTCGTCCGGCTCGCTGTCGTCGTCCGTGCTGCCGTCACGGATGTCGAGCCGGATGCGGTCCGGGCTCGCGCCGTCGAGATCGATCAAGACCGTCCCGTCCGTCAGTTCGACGGAGATGTTCTCCAATTCGTCAGCATCGGCGTCATAGAACCGGCCTTCCGCCTCACCGTCGGCCAGTAGCACGTCCAGTTCGAGCCGTTCGGGCGTTCCCGGCTCGACCGACTGGGTCGGCTCGCGCTGCGGAATCACGCTGCCAGCGCGGACGAAAATCGGCATCTCGTCGAGCCCGACGTCGATGTCGACGGTTTGGTTCCCTGGATAGTACTCGTCGGTTCGGAACTCCCGCCACTGGCCCTCAGGAAGGTACACCGACCGCGTGCCACGCTCGGTGAACACCGGCGCGACCAGCATGTCCTCGCCCAGCAGGAACTGGGTGTCCAGCCGGTGGACACTGGGATCGTCCTGATATTCGAGCACGAGCGGTCGGACGACCGGGAGACCGGTCCGCGCGGCCACCTCGGCGTAGGTGTAGACATACGGCAGCAGCCGGTAGCGCAGGCGAGCGTACTCCCGGAAGATGTCGAGGGCGTCCTCGCCGAACTCCCACGGCTCGCGTGGCGTCGTTCCGTGACAGCGACTGTTCGAGGACAGCAGCCCGAACTGTGCCCACCGGGTGTACACCGCGTCCGACGGTGTGCCGCGGAATCCCCCGATATCATGGCTCCAGAAGGCGATTCCCGAAAGCGACGCCGAGAGGCCGCCACGGAGTGCTGCACTCATCCCGTTCCAGCTCGTCTGTGGGTCGCCGCCCCAGTGCATCGGGAACGCCTGGCTGCCGGTCCACGCCGCACGCCCCCAGACGACGGCCTCCTCCGGCCCGTTTACCTCCTCGACGGTCTCGTAAACCGCCTCGTTGTAGAGGTACGGATAGAGGTTATGCATCACTTTTCCGCTCTTGCCGTTGGCGAAGACGGCGTCCTCCGGAACGTACTCCCCGTAGTCGGTTTTGAAGACGGCCACGCCCTGTTCGAGCAGTCGACGGTGTTTGTCTTTCCACCACTCGACGGCGTCGGGATCGGTGAAGTCGACGAGCGCTCCACGGTAGTCGCCCTGACAGGTGTGGTCCATTACGTAGGGGCTGCCGGTTCCGTCGGTGACGAAGTAGCCCTCCGCCGACCCCTCGGCGAAGGCGTCGGTGCCGACCGGGACGTGGGGGTGTTCCCACAACGAGAGCCGGAAATCCTCCTCACGGAGTTCCGATATCATCCCTTCGGGGTCGGGGAACTGCTCGGTGTCCCACTCCAGATCTGTCGACTTGTTCGCACGCATCCAGAACGGGTCGAGATGGAGAACGTCGCTGGGGATCTCCTCGGCCCGCAGGCGGTCGGCGACCGCCTCCAGTTCCTCACGGGATTCGTAGCCCAGCCGGGACATCCACGTTCCGAACGACCATTTCGGCGGCCGCGAGGGACGGCCCGTGATCGCGGTGTAGCGCTGGATGATCTCTCGGAACGACGGGCCGTAAAAGAAGACGAAGGCGAACTTGTCGTCCGCGACCGACATTGTTCCCGAGGCCGTCGAGGACTTCCCGAAGTCGTAGTGAACGCGGGCGGTGGTATCGAGCAAGAGCCCGTAGCCGTTCGTCGAGAGGTGGAACGGGATGTTCTTGTAGGCGCGTTCGGTCTCGGTGCCCAGCGGCTCCTCGTGCCAGAGGTCGAGTTCGCGGCCACGACGGTCGAAATCCACGAACTGCTCGCCTGCGCCGTAGATCTTCTCGTCGGGCGAGAGCCGGAAGGAGGTCCCCGTCTCGGCCACACGTCGGGGATTGTGGTTGATCTCCTCCTGTGTGAACCCCAGCGCGTCGACGCGCTGTCGACCGAACACGTCGGGGTCGGCCCGCTGTTCCTCGAACACTGTCGCACCCGTTTCGGCGTCCCGAACCGCGAACGACCACTCGTTGAGGCCGATCGCGATCTCGAGCCGCCCGGTGTCGACGGTGAGCACCCCATCGGCCTCGGTCACTTCGAGGTCGATGTCGGAGGCGACGGCGTCGGTGTCCAACGGCGGATACTCGCTGTCGGTCGGGACTTCCGGGTTCGCCTGCAGTTCGAACCGGAAGGTACGCGGGTCGTAGACGGTCAGCGTCACTGGGATCGTCCGTTGGGTGACGGTCTCGGGAGCTGCTATTTCGCAGTCGAAGTGGATCGAATCGCCTTCGACGGCGTACTCTGTCACTGCGGCGACTGTAATGCGTTCGCTCGTCATCCTACTTGGGTGGGGTAGTCTATCACTATTAAAACTACCCCGTCATCCCCTCGAATATTTATCAATCGTTCATAGACTCGACTGCACACGGTGGTGGTCGTCCACGGATTTTTATCGGTTGTCGTCCAACCGGAAGCTATCACCGACTCCGACCATGACTACATCCCACAGTATCGACGCGCTCGTCGACCGGATGACGCTCGAAGCGAAAGTCGCACAGCTCGGCACGATCCGCATCGGCTCGGTGTTGGACGACGGCTCGTTCGATCCCGCCCGTGCCCGCGAAACGATCCCCCACGGCATCGGCCGGGTGACGCGTGTCGGCCGGGAGAGCGGCCTCCCACCGCGCCAACTCGCTACCGAGATCGCGAACCTGCAGTCGTTTCTCCGCTCGGAGACGCCCGAGGGGATTCCCGCGTTCGTCAGAGAGGAGAGTCTCTGTGGATACGCCGGTCGACGCGGCGTGACGGTCCCACAGGCGATCGGGATGGCGAGCAGTTGGGACCCCGATCTCGTAGCGGCTGTAGCCAGCGCGGTCGGCGATCAGCTGCGCGCGGTCGGCTGTCAGCTGACCCTCTCGCCGGTGTGTGATCTCGGCGTCGAGCCACGCTGGGGGCGAATCGAGGAGACCTTCGGCGAGGACCCCGCACTGGCGGCGACGATGACCGACCACGTCGTCTCGGGGCTGGCCGACAGCGGCGTCGACGCGACGCTGAAACACTTCGTCGGTCACGGTCGGCCCGCAGGTGGACGGAACCGGGCGCGTCCCACCAGCTCCCTCCAGGAGATGCGTGATGCCGATCTCGTCCCCTTCCGCGCCGGCATCGAGGCCGGAGCGCCGTCGGTGATGGCCGCATACAACACCGTCGACGGCGTCCCGTGCCACGCGAACGAACGGCTGCTCACCCGGCTGCTGCGCGAGGAGTGGGGATTTATCGGCACCGTGGTCTCGGACGGCCGCGGTATCGAGATGCTGGCCGACGACTACCGGATCGCCCCGGACCGACAGGCTGCTGGCGTCGAGGCACTGACCGCCGGGGTCGACGTCGAACTCCCCGAACGCGAGTGTTTCGGCGACCGGCTCGTCGACGCCGTCCGTGACGGACTGGTCGAAGAGTCGGTGGTCGACCGCGCGGTCGGCCGACACCTCCGACAGAAACGGCGCGCGGGCCTGTTCGACGACCCCGATCCCCATCCCGAAACGGTGGCCGAGGCCTTCGAGGCCCCCGAAGTCGCGTCGCTCGCTCGCAGGGCCGCACGCCGCTCGCAGGTCATCCTCGACAACGACGGCCTGTTGCCGCTGTCGGCCGACACGACGGTGGCCGTCGTCGGGCCGAACGCGGACGCGCCGCGGAACCTGCTGGGAAACTATTCGTATGCGGGCGCGGAGAACGCCGACGGGGGCGTCGACATCCGGACCCCACGGGCGGCCCTTCGGGAGCGCGTCGACGAACTCCGATACGCCCGCGGCTGTGGCATCCGTGCCGGTCCGGACGACGATCTCGACGCGGCCGTCGCGGTAGCCCGCGAGGCCGACGTCGTCGTCGCCTGCGTCGGCGGGCAGTCCGGTATCGATGTCGAACGCGACTCCTCGGGGACGGCCGGGGAAGCACTCGACCGCGCCGAACTGAGCCTCCCCGGCCGACAGGCAGAGCTCGTCCGCCGCGTTGCCGCGACCGGGACGTCCGTCGCGGTCGTGCTCGTCAGCGGTCGACCGCTGGCGATCCCCGAGGTGGTCGAGACCGCCAACGCGACGGTGGCCGCGTGGCTTCCGGGACAGGCAGGCGGGGCCGGGATCGCCGACGTGTTGTTGGGGACGGACCCCGGCGGCCGCCTCCCGGTCTCGCTTCCCCAGACCGTCGGGCAGCTCCCGGTCGACTATCGCCACCCGCCGGTCTCGGATGGCGAGTACGTGTTTACCGACGCCGAGCCGCTGTTCCCGTTCGGCCACGGCGAGAGCTACGCCGCGTTCAGCTACGGTGAGCTGTCGGTCTCGCCGTCCCAACTTTTGACCGATGGTTCGCTGACGGCCTCGGTTCCGGTCGAGAACGTCGACACCAGGCCGGGAACGGAGGTCGTCCAGCTCTACGCACAGCATCGCGGTGGCCGCACCGTTCGGCCCGTCCGTGAGCTCGTCGGGTTCCAGCGGCTCGAACTGGCGGCTGGCGAACGGGCGACTGTAGGGTTCGACCTGTCGACGGGGACGGTTGCAACCCACGATTCGGCCGGGAACCTGGTCGTCGAGCCGGGCGCGATCGACCTCGCAGTCGGGCGCTCATCGGCCGATTTCCGTGCGCGCCAGACGGTCGAGCTGACCGGTGGGTCCTCTTCGCCGGAGCGTCGACCGCCGATCGCGTCGTCGACCGTTACGTTCAGCTAATCACCATAATCTTTAACCCGGCATTCTCCGTCTGGACAGACGATGACACAGGACAATCAACCTGATTACCGAATCCCACAGGGTGGCGGCGTTCCATGGCGTGACATGGGGATGGAGGAGACACACCGACCCCCCGAACGGGACGTGAAGATTACCGACATCAAGACGATGGCCATCGCGGGCAACTTCACGTGGGGTATCGTGAAGGTCGAAACCGATGCCGGCGTCTACGGGCTCGGCGAGACGTTCCGTGCCGAGGCGGCCCTCGATATGGCTGGCCGGATGGACGTCGACCTCGAAGGCGAGAACCCGCTGGATACCGACCGCATCCGCGAGCTGCTCGAACAGCGGTATACGGGCTGTGGCCGCATCGGGCAGGCGGCATTCACCGCCATCGAGACCGCCTGTTACGATATCAAAGGCAAACTGTTCGACGTACCGGTGTACGAACTGCTCGGTGGGAAGTACCGCGACGAGATCAAGATCTACTGTGACACCCACGGCGGCGAGTCGCTGGGTGAGGCCCGCGATCACGACCCCAAGGACGTCTACACGCCCGAGGGGTATGCGCGTGCGGCCCGCGAGGTCGTCGACGAAGGGTTCGAGGCACTGAAGTTCGATCTCGACGTACCGACCCACGCGAGCTACGACGAGGCCAACCGCCGGATGGACAACGAGGCGCTCGAACACAAGGTCAGCCTCGTCGAAGCCGTCCGCGACGAGATCGGCTACGACATCGACCTCGGAATGGACCTCCACTGGAACTTCACCACCGAGACCGCGATCCGGCTCGGCAAGAAGCTCGAACGGTTCGACCTCGCGTGGCTCGAAGACCCCGTCCCGCCGGAGAAGACCGAATCCCAGAAACGCGTCACGGAGGCGCTGGATATGCCCGTGCTGACCGGCGAGAACCTCGTGAAGGCCAACCAGTTCAACACGGCCGCCCGCGAGGGGATGATGGACATCGCCGCCCCGGATATCAACAAGTGTGGCGGGCTCGGCGAGTACGTCGACATCGCCACCATCTGTGACCTCTACGGCGTCCCGGTCGCCTCACACAATATCTCCAGCCCGCTGGGGACCGTCGCTGGCGCACACGTCTCGGCGGCGATCCCGAACTTCCTCTGTATGGAGTGGCACTCCCGGGACGTGCCGTGGTGGAACGAGATGTGCACTCGTGTCGAGGGTTCGGGCCCAATTCTGGAGGACGGCTACATCGACGTCCCCGAGGGCCCCGGACTGGGCGTCGAACTCAACCGAGACCTCTGTGAACGGTATCTCGTCGACGGCTACGACCTGATCATCTAAGCGCTTACAATGTCCGAGTACACTGTCGTCGTTACTGACCACGATTTCACGGACCTCTCGATCGAACGCGACGGGCTGGCGGAGATCGCCGACGTCGTCGAACTGACCAGCGACGTGGGAACGGAAGCAGCCGACGCCCACGAGACGCTCGCCCGCGCCGACGCGGTCATCAACCTCCGGTATGACCTCGATGCGGCGGCCATTGAGGCGCTTGAGGACTGCCGGGTCATCTCCCGGTACGGGATCGGCGTCGACAACATCGACGTGGAGGCCGCATCCGAACGCGGAATCCCGGTCACGAACGTCCCGGACTACTGTCTGGAGGAGGTGTCGGTCCACGCACTGACGCTCTACCTCGCCCTGTCTCGCGGCCTGAAAAGCTACGACGCGGATGTCGCCGACGGTGGCTGGGACCGCGACGTGGCGACGCCGATCCACCGGCTGTCGACCCGGACGGTCGGCGTCGTCGGTTACGGTGCCATCGGTCGGGCGGTCGGCAAACGCGCAGCTGCACTGGGTGCCGATGTCGTCGCCAGCGACCCGTTCCTCACCGAGGCTGATGTCGCCGACGACCCCGCCGAACTCGTCGACTTCGAGGAGCTGCTGGCGCGTTCGGACTTCGTGACCGTCCACTCCCCACTGACGCCCGATACCCGCGAGCTGTTCGACGCCGAAGCCTTCGAACGGATGAACGAGGGGGCGTACTTCGTCAACGTCGCCCGTGGCCCGATCGTCGACGGCGAGGCGCTCGCCGAGGCACTCGATGCGGGCAAAATCGCCGGTGCGGGCCTCGACGTCTTCCCCGACGAACCGCCCGCAGCCGACGATCCGCTCCGTGACCACCCCAAGGTGCTGACGACCCCACACGTCGCGTGGTACAGCGAGGAGGCCAACGATCAGCGCCGCCGTACCGTCACCGAGATCGTGCGGACCGTCCTCGAAGGCGGCGAGCCGACGAACGTCGTCAACGAGTAGTCGACTCCCTTTTTGTCGGCGTTCGACATCCGTTGTGTAGTCGTCTGTCTACGGATCACAGGGAAGCCAGCCGCCAGCTGTTGGGTCGACTTTTAATATAGACCGCTCACAGCTCCGGTGCTTGTACTTGAATCAGGGAAAAAAGGAACGACGACGATCAGCGCGAATTCAGGCCTTACCCGTGGCAGTCAGCCCTTCGACGACTTTCCGCTGGAAGAACAGCATGAACAGGATCAGTGGAATCACCGACATGAAGACGGCCGCGGAGATGGTTCCCCACGGGTACTGGAACTCACCCTGGTAGAGGGCGATCCCGACGGTGATCGTCCGCATCGAGTCCTCGGTCATGAACGTCAGCGCGAAGAGGAACTCGTTCCAGGCGTAGATGAAGACGATGATAGCCGCTGTCGCCATCGCCGGTGCCGAGACCGGAAGGATGATGCGGAACAGGACGCCGACCCGCGAGAGCCCGTCCATCAGGCCTGCCTCCTCCAGGGAGTCGGGTAACTCCTTGAAGTAGGCCTGGAAGATCCAGACCGCGAAGGGTAGCTGGAAGGCGGCGTACGGGATGATCAGCCCCAGATAGCTGTTCAACAGGCCCCACGAACGGGCGAGGCTGAAAAGCGGGATCAGCCGGGCGATGAACGGCAGCATCGCCGTCCCGAGGATGAGCAGCAGCACCGGGAGCTTGAACCGGAACCGGAGCCGAGAGAGCGCGTAGCCAGCCAACGCACCCAAAAAGACGTCGACGATAGCCGTTCCGGTGGCCACGATCGCACTATTGAGCATGTACCGGAAGAACGGGGCTCCTTCGATCGCCGCACGGTAGTTTTCGAGCGTCGGATCGCGAGGGATGTACTCGACGGGGAACGCCACGACGTTACCCGGCTGTTTGAGCGACGTGATCAGCATCCAGAGGATGGGGAACACCGAAATCAGGGCGATGATGAAGATGCTTCCGTAGAAGCCGACCTTCTTGCCGACCCACTGGAACCGCTCTATTTCGAAGCCGTCCGAATCGTTGCTCATCTCAGCGTACCTCCGGTTCGTAGAGTGTTTGCACGTATATCATTGCGATTGCGGCCGCGATGAGGGTGATGAGCGTTGCCGTCGCCGCACCCTCGCCGAAGTTGAGTCGGTTGAACGTCAGTTGGTGGTCGAACAGGACGAGCGTTGTTGTCGCCGACGACGGGCCGCCGCCGGTGAGTCCGAACGGGAGGCCGAACGCCTGAAACGCCGGCAGCGTCCGGAAGATGAGCGCGACCAGCAGCGTCGGCTTCAGTAGCGGGAGCGTGATGTCCCGGAACTGCCGGAGACGCGAGGCACCGTCCATCCGGGCGGCTTCGTAGAGGTGGTCGGGGATCGACTGGAGGCCAGCCAGCAGGATGAGTGCCATGAACGAACTCGTCTTCCAGATGGTGATAAACAGCATGGCGATCAGTGCCGTATCCGGCTTCGCCAGAAACGGGAACTGCGTCTCGAGGATACCGACCCGCATCAACAGGTCGTTGATGACGCCGTACTGCCCGTTGAACATCCACGCCCAGATGCGGGCGTTGATCACCGTCGGGATCGCCCACGGGAACAGGATCGCCGCCTGTGCGAAGTACTTCCCCTTGAAATCCCGATTGAGCAGGAGTGCGATCCCCAGCCCCAATGCGAGTTCGATCGGCACGCTGACGAACGTGTAGATGAGCGAGACACGCAGCGCGTTCCAGATCCCGCCACCATTGAGCAACTGATCGAGGTACGGCCCCTCGCCGAACAGATTCCGGTAGTTTTCGAGGCCGACGAACTGTCTCGGGTTCATTTCCAACACGTAGCCCGTGTGGAGGCTCCCAACGATGGTGTCGAAGATCGGATAAAACGACACCGCAAACAGGAACGACACCACCGGTGTCAGCAGGATTACCGCCAGCTCCTCCTCTGAGAACTGGAGGTCACGATACCGCTGTAATCTGTTCTGTCGCCCTGATCCCTCGGTGTCGGGTGATCTGGACGAACTCTCTGCTGTTTCTGCCATTCACCTCAAACGCCGTGGTCTTTCATTATAAAACTACGGGGGTGCGGACGTATCGGCTCGTCGGTCGTTCCGGTATGTTTTTAATCGTCTACCCGGCAGAATCATCCATAGATGATCGGCATCCGTTCGCGCAGTCGGACCGATAGCCTGTCGACTCGCTGTCGACGAGTCGTGATGACCGCGGATCGGGGCTGGAAGGCGACTGCCCTCGGTCTCCTGATCGTTCTCTCCCTGTCGATGGTCCTCTAATGACCGCGATCCGAACGCTGTTGCCGGGGATCGTGGTCCTGCTGGGGCTGGCTGCGGTCGCACAGGCCGTGGGTGCAGCGACACCGCTGAGTCCGCTGATCGCCGCGATCGGGATCGGTGTCGTCGTCGCGGGCGTGGTCGGCGTTCCCGGGTGGGCCGAACCCGGCGTCGACCGACACAAACTCCTCTTGGAGACCGGGATCGTCCTGCTCGGTGCCCAACTCACCGTCGGGCAGTTGGTGACCACCGGGCCGCTGGTCGTGGGATTGGCGATCGTCGTCGTCGTCGTGGGTGTGCTGTTCGTCGAGCTCGTCGGTCGACAGGTCGGTATCGAATCCCGAACGCGCTCGCTGTTGGCCGCGGGCGCGAGCGTGTGTGGGGTCTCGGCTGTCCTCGCGGTGGCCGGGAGCATCGACGGCGACGAGGCCGAGATCAGCTACGCGGCGGGGACAGTGCTGCTGTTCGATGCGATCACCCTCGTGGCCTTCCCGATCATTGGAACCGCCCTCGGGTTGGGTGACCGCGTGTTCGGCGTCTGGGCCGGGTTGAGCCTCTTTTCGACTGGGCCAGCCGCGGCGGTCGGCTTCGCGGTCTCCGAGACCGCGGGCCAGTGGGCGACGATCACCAAACTCATCCGGAACACGTTCATCGGCGTGCTGGCGGTCGCCTACGCGCTCTACTACACGAGTGGCGACGAGCAGACCGGTGCCAGCGAAATCTGGTATCGGTTCCCCAAGTTCCTCGTCGGCTTCCTCGCCGTCGCGCTGTTCGCCAACCTCGGCGTCATCGATTCGGCTGCGCAATCGGCCATCGGGACAGTCGGCGACTGGTTGTTCGCGCTGGCGTTCGTCGGTCTCGGCTTCGAGCTCAACCCCCGGCGGCTCCGGTCGACCGGGATGCGTCCGCTGTTGGTCGTCCTCGCACAGCTCGTGACCGTCAGCCTGCTGACCCTCGGTGCGGTCTCCGTGCTGCTGTAAGCGGATCGTCCTGTTCTGTCACGAACTGACTCCCGTCTCTGTCACGAACCGATACTTGCCTCGTGGTCGTGAGCGAACAACCGGGTATCGTGTCCATTTGAGAAAGCATTATAAACACGGGCTTTCGTTATCCAAACTGTATGGCGGACAGATACCTAGAGGTAGTCGAACCAGTAGATAACGTCGCGACCGCGCTTCGTGACGTTACAGCCGGCGAGACCGTTACGGTCGCCGTCGGTGACGAGGAACGAACCATCGAAATATCCGAAGACGTCGGATTCGGCCACAAGATCGCCATCGAGGATATCACGGACGGCGAGACGATCACGAAGTACGGCAAGTCCATCGGGAACGCCACCGAAGCGATCCCGGCTGGCTCCTTCGTCCACGTCCACAACGTCGAATCGAACTACGGGCGCGGCGACCTGGCAGAAGAATCAGACGTAGAGGCAATCAGCGAGTAATCCATGTCCGAATTCCTAGGCTACGAACGCGACGACGGCAGTATCGGCATCCGAAACCACACCGTAATCATCTCGACGGCACCGTACGCCAACGACACGGTCGAGCGCACGGCGGACATCGTCGACGACGCGATTCCGATCACCCATCCGCTGGGTCGGTGTCAGACCAAACCCGACGTGTTCCAGACCTATCGGACGCTGCTTGGGTATGCGACCCACCCGAACACCTACGGCGCGGTCGTCGTCGCCCACGCGGGCGAAATCGTCGACGGCGACGAGCTGGCCGAAGACATCGCCGCAACCGGCCGCCCGAGCGCCTCGATCAACATCCACGAGGAGAAGGGTGTGATGAACGCGCTGGATTCGGCGGTCGACGCCGCCCAGGAGATGGTCCAGGACGCCAGCGCCCAGCGTCGGGTGCCGGCCGACATGTCCAAACTCACTTTCGGGATCAACTGTGCGACTTCGGATACGACCAGCGGGCTCTGCCAGCACAAGGCCACCGCGGGTGCGGTCTGGCGGCTCATCGACAACCACGGCGGCCGGGGTTGTTTCGCCGAGACGCCGGAGTTCTTCGGCGGCGAGAACGAACTCTCCGAGCGGGCGGTCGACGACGAGGTCAGACAGGAGATCCTCGACCGCGTCGAACACTGGGACAACCGCTTGCAGGCGACCGGATACGACGTTCGCGGTGCCCAGCCGACCCCGGACAACATGGACGGTGGACTCACCACCATCGAGGAGAAGTCTCTCGGTGCGCTCGTGAAATCCGGCGACGGTCCTATCCAGGACATCATCGACTACGGTGAGAAGATCCCCGATAAATCAGGGATGTACATCATGGATACGCCGGGCCACGGCGCGGAGTCGGTTACCGGCATCGGTGCCGGCGGTGCCCACTTCATGGTTATCTCGACCGGTCAGGGCCACACGCTTTCGAACGCCGTGATGCCGACGATCAAGATCACCGGCAACCCACACAGCGCCGAGCGAGTGCCCGAACAGACTGACGTCGACGTCAGCGAGGCGCTGGTCGGCGACGAGTCCATCGACTGGGCCACCGACGAGCTGTGGGAGGAGCTGACCGATGTCATCAACGGCAAGCTGACCCTCAGCGAGACGATGGGCGAGAGTCAGTTCGCCATCCACCGCATCGGTCCCTCGACGTAATGCGGGTCGACCGGAACCGCGCGGTCGAGGTCGCCGCCGATGCCTTCCGCGCACACGGGATCTCCGAGGCCGATGCGACACAGACCGCCGAGGCCCTCGTCAGTGCCGATGCACGCGGCAAGCATTCACACGGGTTGCTCCGACTCCCACGGTTCGTCCGCGGTATCGAACACGGGAACGTCGACCCCGACGGGAGCATCGAGGTGGTCGCCGAGCACGGCGGCGCAGCAACGCTCAGCGGCGGCTCGCGGCTCGGGCCGGTCGTCGCCAGCGTGGCGGTCGCCGAGGCGATGGACCGCGCCGCGGAGTTCGGCGTCGGTGCCGTCGGCGTCCACGACTCGAACCACCTCGGGATGTTGGGCTACTACACCGACCAGGTGCTCCAAGAGGGGTTCGTGGGGATCGGTCTCACGAATACGGAGCCAGCGATGCCGCCCTACGGCGGCACCGAACCGGTGTTGGGAACGAACCCGATCGCTATCGGGCTACCGACCGATCCGGCGTTCAATCTCGATATGTCGACCTCGGGCATCGCACGCGGGACTGTGCTGCACTACCAGGAGACTGACCAACAACTGCCTGAGGGCGTTGCGCTCGATGCCGAGGGACAGCCGACAACCGACCCTGAAGCCGCACTCGATGGAACGATACTCCCCTTCGGTGGGACGAAAGGCTCCGGGTTAGCCATCGCCGTCGAGGTGCTTGCGGGGGGGCTCGTCGGTGCCGCAATGGGGACCGACGTCACAGGAACCTACCACACCGAAGATCCCTGTACGAAAGGGGACCTTTTCGTGGTCATCGATCCCGAGGCACTTGGTGTTCCCGAGTTCGGACAGCGGGCTTCGGAGTTCCTCACCGGACTGGTCGAGGGAGAACCGGCTGCCCACGTCGACGAGATCCGTCTACCCGGGCAACGCTCGATAGAACGCGACCGGACGGCGACCCGCGTCGAGATCGAGGACGACCTCTGGGCAGAGATTCAGTCGCTCGCTGACGGCGACTGAACGACCCTTGACGGCCGACTGAAACCGTCAATGCCGTCGAGGTCAGACAACCGGGTGACGACGACTGTCCACGTGTGCAGTCGTCGAACCCATCCTAACGAGGCACCCTCCGAAACCCGTTCGAACGGAGCCAACCTGATTTTATTTATCATAATATCGATGAAAAACGATAACAATTAATAGGGTATGTGATAGACAGTTTCACGTATGACAGATGATGTCAGTGATAGACGTAGGCGTGGAGTGCTTAAAACAGTGGCCACTGGTAGTATCGCACTACTGGCTGGCTGTACCGACAACGGCTCGAGTTCGGGTGGCGATGGCGGTGGCGGATCCGCGGAGATGACGTACGTCTACCCGGGCTACTTCAGCAACGACGCCTCCGATCTCGTTCCGATGTTCGAGGAGCAGGCCGAGAACATCACCCTCGATTCCCAGCAGACGCCGTCGGATGCGTCCTCGACCCGGGAGTACTACATCAACCAGTTCGTCTCGGGCTCCTCGTCGTTCGATGTCGGGAACATGGACGTGATCTGGCCCGGCGAGTTCGTCGACAACGGCTGGGCGGCCGAGGTCGAGGATCCACAGGGCCACACGGACAACATGGTCCAGACACCCATCGATTCGGTGACCATCGACGGGACGATGTACGGGATGCCGATCCACACGGACGCCAACGCACTGTACTACCGGACCGACCTGCTCTCGGAGTACGGCTACGACAGCCCGCCGGAGACCTACATGGAGCTCGTTAACATGGCCCAAGACATTATGGACCAGTCCGACGAGGACCTCAACGGCTACATCTGGCAGGGCGGCTCCAACGAGGGGCTGACGATCATGTGGCTCAACTGGCTGTGGGGGATGGGAGGGTCGATCCGGCAGGACGGCGACCTCGTCGTCAACTCCCAGGAGGGAATCGACGCACTGCAGCACGCCGTCGACCTGATCCACGAGTACGAGGTTACCCCCGAGTCCGTCCCAGCGTCTGCGACCGACCAGAACCGGCAGACGTTCCAGCAGGGGAATACGATCTTCATGCGCAACTGGCCGTACGCGGTCTCGCTGATGAACGAGGACGGCTCGGCCGTGCAGGGTAACTTCGACGTCGCGCCGCTGCCGAAAGCCGAGGGCAATCCCGACGCGAACAACTCCTGTCTCGGCGGCTGGAACCTGTTCATCAACGCCAACTCGGAGAACCCCGAGGCCGCCCAGCAGTTCGCCAGCTACATGGCCTCGATGGAGGCCCAGGAGAACATGGCGCTGGAACACAGCCGACTCCCAGTTCGGGAGGAGCTGTACAGCGACGAGTACTACGAGCAGGCCGAGCATCTGGAGACGTTCGCGGAGATCGTCGACCAGACCAGCGCACGACCGGCGTCGGCGCAGTACTCGACGTTCTCGGAGATCGTCTACTCGAACTGTAACGCAGCCCTCGTTCAGGACAAAACCCCCGAGGAGGCGCTCAACGACGCCCAAGAAGAGATCGATAGCGACGTCAACAACGCCTGAGAGCACGGCGGGGTCACCGACCGGTATCCCTCATCCCTACCTGATTTTACATCGTCCGATCGCCGAGACGGCGCTGTCGCTGTATACCGAGCTGATTCATTACGTGGAACGTTGCTGGTGTTCACAGACGCGTACGGACGAGTAGCAACCGTTCGTCGACTGATTGTGAGGCAGTTCGTTCGTCGACTGGTTGTTAGGCGGTCCGTTTGGTGATCCGCTCGGAGATATCGCGGTAGGCGGTAGTCAGTGCGGCCCGTTCGTCGTCGGTCAACTGCGGCAGCGGCGGCAGCGGCTCGCCGATGTCTAGCCCGTGTTGGTCGACGAGATGTTTCATCGCCGCTGCGGTGGGAACGTCACTGATGGCGGTGACGAACGGCGTGACGACCTCGCGCATCAGTCGCTGGGCCTCTCCCAAGGACTCACGTGTGTACGCCTCGTAGAGTTCCCTCATTGCACCCGGAAACACGTTGGCCGGGCCAGCAATGAGACCGTCAGCACCCACTTCGAGCGAGGCAGTTGCCAACCCCGTTGCACCTTGGAAGACGGCGAACTCCTCCGCCGTTTCGGTGACGATCCGGTGGTGGTAGGTGAGATCTCCGGAGGTGTCTTTCAGCCCGACGATATCGTCGTGGGCTGCCAGCTTCCTGACGAGGTCGACACCGAGTTCGTTCCCCGTCAACTGCGGAATGTTGTACAACAGTACCGGGAGCGACGAGCCATCGGCGATCCCGGTGAAGAATCGTTCAAGGCCCGGTTGGGTCGTCCCGAGATAGTACGGCGAGACGACCACCGCGGCATCGGCACCAGCATCGTCTACTGCTTCGATGTTGTCCAAGACGTCGTCGACGCTCGTGTCGCAACAGCCCGCCATTACGGTTGTCTCGTCGGCAGCGGCCTCGACGACGGTTTCGACGACACGACGGTTCTGTGCAGTCGTCAAGCTCGAAAACTCACCGATCGAGCTGCCGGGGAACAGACCGTGGACGCCACCATCCACGAGCCTGTTCGTAAACTGTGTGAGCGCGTCGGTATCGATTGATCGCTGGGAGCCGTGGGTAGGCGTCGCCATAGGAACGACTGTTCCCGAAAGGTTCATGAAAGTCACAATGACCACCACTCAATTATAATTTTGGATGCCGGTGTGGCTACGCTGACTGGATCCTTACCTGGCCGATTCGTCCGTGTCTGTCGGTGTCGCGTCGGTTCGGTCGGTTTCGAACGTTGCGAGCCGCTCGGAAAGCGTCGTCGCACGGTCCCGTAACGCCTCCGCACGGGCGGTCACCGTCGACATCGTCCGACTCTGTTCGCTTGCGGTCTCGGCAACGGCTTGGGCGCGGTCGGTGACTGTCCGGCTGATCTCGGCGACGTCGTCGATGTCACTCGCTACCTCTTGTGTGGTCCGGGCCTGTTCGCCGGTCGCCCGATCGATCTCCGCCGCACTGTGGTCGGCCGATTCGACGCTGTCGACGATCTCGTCGAGGGCGTTCTGCACCTCGGTGACAGTCGAGGACGCTTCGCCGACGGCCTCCCGCATCTCGGTCATCTCGGTGGCAGTGTGATCTGTCTGGGTCTGCACGGCCTCGATCCGGTCGGCAATATCGTCGGTCGCGTCGGCGGTTTCGGCCGCGAGTTGCTTGACCTCGTCGGCGACGACGCCGAACCCGTCGTCCTCGCCGTTGGCCGCGGCGGCCTCGATGTTGGCATTCAGCGCCAGCAGGTTCGTCTGCTCGGCGATCTCGGCGATGAGGTCCGCGACATCACCGATGGCGCGTACCTGTTCGTCGAGGCTATTCATCTGATCGACGGTTTCGGTCGCCTGAGTTCGTAACGCCTCCATCTTTTCGAGGGCGTCCTCCGTGGCCGCCCGCCCCTCGGTGCCGCGGTCGACCGACCGCTGTGTGGCGTCGGCCACCTCGCTGGCGCTGGCGGCCACCTCCTCGATGTTCCCCGAGAGCGCTGCGGTCTCTTCGGTCATCCGATCGAGACGCTGGCTTTGCTCGCTGGCAGCATCCGAGATCCCGTCGACCCGTTGGCTGACGCGGTTGCTGCGTGCTTCGACGTCCTCGGCACGCTCGGCGACATCGATACTGGCCGCCGCCACGTCGTCGGCGAACCCCCGGACATCGGCGATCGTCGACTCGAAGTCGTCGATCATCTCGTTGAACGCGACGGCGATCTCGGCCATCGACTCGTTGTCGACGGTCTCGTCGAGGCGGTGGTGAAGTTCACCATCCGCACAGGCACGCATCGTCGACCCGAACTGACTGGCACGGTCTTCAAGCGTCTGTGAGAGTGCTCGCGCCTCGTTTCGTGCGCTCTCAGCATCTTCGCGTGCGTCACGCGCATCGGCCAGCGCTGACTCCGTCTCCGTGAACTGCTCGCGAAGCGACTGCCGCATGTCGTCGAACCGATCGAATAGCCGTCCGATCTCGTCGTCCCGTGGCGTCGAGAGCTCGGTTTCGAGATCGCCATCCTGGATCCCTTCGGCCCGCCGTCGGAGCTGTTTGAGCGGCCTGACCGTCTGGCGGCCGAGCGCCGTAGCCACGAGACCCAACGCGAGGACGCTCCCGGTGATGATGACCAACACGTTCGTGCCGACGGAGCGTCCGATGGCGTAGGCCTCCCGGGTTCCGAGGCTGACTGCGACGACCCAGTCGGTCTGTTTGATCGGGGCGTACGCACGGACATCTCGGTCGGTTTCGAGCGACTCCACCCTCCCGTCCTCGACAGCCGCGGTGAAGGCCGAACCGTTCGACACCGCGTTCCCCCCGGTTCCGTCGGGTGCGAGCACCACCTCACCCGTCTTATCGACGATGGTCATCCGGGAGCCGGTTTCGCTCCCGGCGAATCCGGTTATTCGGCGTTCGATCGAGCCGACGACCACGACAGCGCGGTCGCTGTCGGGGACGGGACTGACAAACGCGAGCACAGTCTCGTTGTCCTGTTCGTAGGTCGTGTTGCCGATGGTGACCATCGACGAACTGTACCAGTCGACCGAGTCCACCTGATCGGCCCAGGGCCGGTCGACCCCCGCGATCGACTCCCCATCCAGTTCGAACTCGGTGCTGCTCAGGAGTTGCCCGGCTTCGGTGTCTACGATGTGCACCGCGGCAATATCGAGGGTGCCATGGTTCTGGGCGGTAGTGAGATAGCCGTCGACCGCCCGTTTGTCACCCGTCCGTACCGGTTCGGCGTCGGAAATGAATCGTGTCTGGACCTGCATCTCCCTGACCCAGCTCCCGACGGCTGAGGCCTGCATCGACGCCTGCGACTGGAGTTGGTTCTGTGTCTCCTCGTGGAGCTCGGACTGGATCTCGGCGTAGCTCGCGCCGCCGAGCCCGGCGATAACGACGACGACAACGAGCATCGAGATGGCGAACTTCGCGGCGTACCGTCGGCGGACGAACTCGGGTGTGATCCGACGGGCGATCCTTCCAACCCAATCCAACATTGTAGTGACAGCTTCCCGCCAGTCCGACGACTCATCGGTCGCTGCTTGCCCGGTCATACGTTGAGTCATCCCACACCAGATTATAATGATTATGATACTGGAACTACACTCGCTGCCGTCCAGTATCCGTCTTCGATCGGGTCGGTCAGCTCCCCAACCCTTGGGCGACGTTCTGGGATCCCACCGCAGCCGCCGACCGCTGCGTAACACTTATAATTCTAAATTCCGACGACTGTATTATGAGTCAAAAAGCAGCCACAGGGCTCGACAAGCATGTCCTTATCAACGGCGAGTGGGTCGACGCAGCCGACCGAACCGACGTCATCCACCCGTATGACGGGGAACTCGTCGGTTCGGTCCCGATGGTCAGCGACCAACAGGTCGTCGAGGCGATCGACGCCGCCGACGCCGCGGTCGAGGCGTCGTCGCTCTCGGCCTACGAGCGGTACGAACTGCTCTCGGAGACCGCCCGCCTAGTCGAAGAGCGCCTCGACGACATTGCACACATCCTCACCAGCGAGCAGGGCAAACCACTCTCGGAAGCACGTGGTGAGGTCGACCGCGCCGTCCAGACGCTGGAGCTCTCCGCCGAGCAGGCGAAGCGAATGACCGGCGAGTACATTCCGATGGACGCCCAGAAAGGGTTCGCCCGCGACCACTGTTTCACCCAGCGTGAACCCCTCGGTGTCGTGGCGGCGATCACCCCGTTCAACTTCCCGCTGAACCTGATGGTGCACAAGGTCGGCCCGGCGCTGGCCGCTGGCAACGCCGTCGTCGGCAAACCGGCGACCAACACGCCACTGACCTCCATCGCGCTGTTCGAGTGTCTCGACGACGCCGCTGCGGCGATCGACGCCGACGTCCCGGACGGTCTGTTCAACGTGGTCACCGGCTCCGGATCGTCTGTCGGCGATGTGATTCTCGACCACGAGGCCGTCGAGGCGATCTCCTTTACCGGGTCGACTGGCGTCGGGAAGTACATCGCCAACAACAGCGGGATGACGGAAGTGACGCTGGAACTCGGCGGGAACGACCCGACGATCGTCTGGGACGATACTGACCTCCAGGAGGCTGCCGTGCAGGTCATCGGCGGCGCTTGTTCGAACGCCGGGCAGGTCTGTAACAGCGTCGAGCGCGTCATCGTCCCCGAACACATCGAAGACGAGTTCGTCGATGCACTGGTTGAGGCCTGTCAGAATCTGGTCGTCGGCGACCCCTTCGAGGAGGAAACCAACGTCGCCTCGATGGTCGACGACAGCCAGTTCGAGGATCTCGTGGACCTCTTCGAGTCGACCGTCGAGGCTGGCGCGACCGTCGAGTGCGGCGGCAACTACGGCGGCGACCTCGGTCCCCGAACGTTCGAACCGACGGTCCTGACGGACGTCGACCCCGAGATGCCCGCGGCAGCCGAGGAGACGTTCGGGCCGCTGGTGCCGGTCATCACCGTGGCTGATTTCGACGAGGCGATCGCGGAGGCCAACAACACCAACTACGGCCTCGAAGCCGGACTGTTCACACAAGACATCGACCGCGCCAAGCGTGCGGCCGACGAGATCGACGCTGGCGGCGTCAACATCAACACGGTAAGCGGGTTCCGCGCCGACCACATGCCGTATGGCGGGTTCAAGGACTCCGGCGTCGGCAAGGAGGGCATCAAGTACGCCATCGAACACTTCTCGCGGGAGAAACTCGTCGGGTTCCATCAGGGATTCAACGCCTAACCGGGTCTGCAGTCGGGAGCCGTCCTTCGGTTCCCACTGCGACCCGCCCCGATTCACCCCACTCCTCTTCATCCACTCCTTTCGCACTGGTCGACTGTGTCTCTCCACTACTGACCAGTAACGCAAAACACTAGTAACCGGAAACGACTACTTCAGCACACGATAACGGTCTCTATGGACGAATCTAGTGACTTTCACCGGGAGCGGACCGTCGAATGAACTGGCGCTCCGAGTACACGATACTGCTTGTGGCCGCGGCAGCGAACCTCGCACAGGTCGCAACCCGGATGGTCATCGGTCCTCTCGTCCCGCGTCTGTTGACTGATTTCACCGTCTCTCGGACCGTCATCGGCGGGCTGCTAACCGGGATGTGGGCGCTGTTCGCGCTCATGCATTACCCCAGCGGCGTCATCGCCGAACGGGTGGGATCGCGCACGGTACTCGTGGTCGCACTCGCGGCCACCTGCCTCGCCAGCGGGCTCCTCGCCGTCGCCCCGACGTTCCCGCTGTTCGGCATGGCCATGCTGCTGTTGGGATCTGGGGCGGGGCTCTACTTCGTCGTGGCGACCGGGTTCGTTGCCGACCGTTTCTCCGGGAACACCGGCCAGGCACTCGGCGTCCATTCGAGCGGCGGCGCGGTTGCAGGGTTCTTCGTCCCGGTGGTGGCCGTCATGATCGCTGACCGCTTCACGTGGCGCCACTCTATCGCCGCCTCGTCGCTGTTCGTGCTGGTCGTCCTCGCCGCTTTCGTCTACCTGACGCGCCCGGAGCCACCGGTCAAACCCGACGTCGACCTCGTCGCCGCGTTGCATCCCCGCAGGCCGCTCGGGATCCTCCGCACGCCAGGGCTGGCGCTCCCGCTCGGGATCGTCGTTATCGCCGCATTCGCCTGGCAGGCGGTCATCTCGTTTCTCCCGACTTTTCTGGTCCAACACTGGCTCCTCTCGGAGGGGCTCGCGGCGACGCTGTTCTCGACCGTGTTCGTCCTCAGCGCCGTGGCGATGCCTGCGGTCGGCCGACTCGGTGATCGGGTCGGCAATCAGTGGGCGATCACGCTCTGTCTCGTGCTGCTGTGTTGTGGATTCACGATCCTCGTCACCGTCGACCGGGTTCCGGCGCTCCTCGCGGGGATCGGCTGTCTCGGGGTCGGCATGAGCTACGGCGGTGCCGTCCAGTCGTTGTTCATGGCTCGGTTCGACCGCGTCGACCGCGTCTCGGGGTTCGGCACGGTTCGAACGGTGTATATGTTCCTCGGCTCCCTCGGCGGCGTCGTCACCGGAACGCTGGCCGACAATTTCGATTGGGGCGTCTCATACGGGCTCGTCGCCGGACTGCTCGCAGTGGGTGTAGTCGTCGCTGGACTGTGGACGATCACGACGAGCGAGAAGGGGTCTCGAAGGACGGAATCTCGTGGAGCGGCCTGAGATTGCCCGCAGCGGACTCCTGATTCGATCGTTGCAGATCGGGGAATGGGACCGTCTCGCATCGGGAGAGTCAGTCGAGGGTGATCCACCGGTCGGTCTCGGCGGCCTCGTAGATCGCCTCCATCGCGTGCATATCCACGAGCCCGTGGTCACCGTCGGGGTAGATCGGCTCGTCGCCCCGAACCCGATCCGCGAAGTAGTCGACCTCTTCGTGCATCTGGTCGACTTTGTTGAGTGTCACCGAGGCCCGTCCGTCGCCCCGGGAGACGTGTAGCTCTCGGGTCTGATCCTGGAAGAACGCTGGCTCGATCCGGACCTGACCCTCGGTTCCGGTGACGGTGATCCCCGACGACTGGCGGGCATTGTGGCTTGCATAACACTGGGCGTACACATCTCCGGGGAATTCGACGGAGAACGAGACCGTCTCGTCGACGTCGTCGAAGGCGTCGTGTGTGCTGGCGGTGTTGCCGGTGACCGCAACCGGGTCCGCATCCAGCAGGAATCGGGCGGTGTTCAGCGGATAGATGCCGATATCGAACAGTGCTCCACCGCCGGCGAGCCACTCGTCGAGCCGCCACTGATCGGGGTTGGGGTCGATGCGGTCGAGCAATCGCTGCGACATATTGCCAGTGACTGACATCGGCTCACCGATGTAGCCAGCAGCGATGAGCTCCCGTGCCCGCCGGACTGCCGGTTCGGTGTGCATCCGGTAGGCGATCATGAGGTCGACGCCAGCGTCGGCGGCCGTCGCATGGAGTTCGGCGGCCCGGTCGCTGTCCCGCTCCATTGGCTTCTCACAGAGAATGTCCTTGCCGAACGCCGCCGCCGTCTCGACGTAGTCGAGATGGAGCGCGTTCGGGGTGACGATGTAGACTGCATCGTAGGCATCGGTCCCGACACCGTCGTGGAACTCGTCGTAGGTGATTCCGTGGGTCGCACCATCGGTTTCAGCGGCGATACGATCGGCCTTTTCGGCCGCCCCACTGACCAGCACCGCGGGCGTACAGAGGTCGCTTCGCTCCATCGCTGGCAGTGCTCTGCCTTTCGTAAACCAGCCGAGTCCGATCACCGCGAACCGAACCGGCTCGACGGCTGCCGGGTCGACCGTCTGCCAATCACGCACACAACTGTCTTCAAGGATAGCACTCAGCTCCATACAGGACCCACTAATGGCTGCATTATAAATGATACTCTCCGAGCCAGCGGATAGCCATTCACTCATCGTTCAGTCACCCCGACGCGAACCTTTTCAGTGACATCGATCGGTTCGTTGTGGCCTATTATGTTGGGTATCGAAGTAGTTTCTATAATAGGTAGGTTAATATATAACCAAATCTGCGGATTATTTGGATATTAACTCAAATAGAGAAATATCGAAGGCATATTTGAAATTCTATTCTCAATTTTAAAGATATTTTACTGCAATTCAAGAATATATCTTCTCTCTATGAACAGACAAATCCAATTTTTGGCTCTATTAAACCGTTATATGGCGTTAGAATTAGTAGATCACGTACTGTTTGATGTTGTAAACGGGATACACCCGACGATTTTACGGAGAAATCGCGCGCGACACTTCCACAAAAAGATGTTTACCACACTCCGTCGACTATTCGTGAGTCGTTGGACTACGAGAAGTGGATGAACCGCCGCCGACACGCATGGGCGTTTGCTCGGCTACAGGGTCGAATCGAAGACAAGGCGACCGAGACAGGGATTCGCGTCGAGTACGTCAACGCGGTGTACCCGTCCCAAACCTGCCATGCCCACGGTCGCCTTGGTCGGCGAGATCAACAGGCAGAATTTGTGTGTCCATACGATGACTGCCACGTATTAGAGTTACAACAGATATTAACGCGGTGGCGAACATCACCGGTCGCGTCAATCCGTGGGGTGAGAGCGTCCGTTGGGAACCCGGCCGCAATGACATGCCTCGGGATGTGGCGTTGTGGACTGGACGTATCCGGTATACCGACTTTAGTACGCAGTTCACGTTCCAAGGTATAGATGAGCAGGAACCCCAGGACTTGGAAGACTTCGTTAGTGAGCATGGTCCTGTGGCCACCCCTGAAGTAATGGATATCTATGGTGTCCACCGTGAGAAAGCGGTCGAGTCACTCCAAAACCTCGCCGGTGCTCCGTCGTTTGAGATAGGTGGCGAACTGTTCTGGGACCTCTAAACAAGTCATAGACCACTTGGTCAAGATATGTCTCAGATAGATATTGTGCTGCTATTTTCACAGGTAACAATGAGATACTATGGTTCGTAATTTACAACAACAAACTCACTCAACTCCTGAGGAAGATCACAATAGGCTTTCTCAACTCTTCAAGCTACACGAGCAGATCGTAATCTATGAACCAGTCAACATACCTGTGGTGTTTGGTAAAGACCCAGATCAGACAGTAGCATTCGAAGTTGCTGACCCCGATCGCCCTGACCGTACCTTCCTCGTAAAGGTCCTCCATAGCCTGCTACGAGCCGTGGACATCCCCGAACGGCTGGTGGATCAGATACTGGTCTATGTAGTCAAGCCCCAACCGGTCCAGTGACCGTTCGAACGCATCTAACGGGGCTTCGTAGCCCGTGTCCTGTCCCAAAGCTTCGTCGTGACGAAGATGACGACGCCAAGTTTGGCGAAGTATTTCGCTACAGTGTGAACTAGAGAAGACAATGTGGGGACATCGATCCTCTCAACTCGTTTTGTATTATATATTGTATTGAACTGCTATGAATTTCAATTCGGCTCGTAGAATTCAAACCGTACACCACCTTCCGTATTTTCTGTGATAGTGATACTCCAGTTGTGTGCCTCCGCGATTTGGCTTACTACTGTGAGTCCGATACCACTCCCATCGTCGCCTGTTGTATAGCCATGATCGAACATATTCTCACGGTCTGTTGGAAGAATCTCATCACTTGTATCCTCGACGTAAAACCCGTTTTTAAGTGGGCCAGCTCTCACCGAAACGTCTTCCCCGCCGTGGTTCACTGCGTTTCGAAACAGGTTCTCAAGCAAAGCTTGCAGTTGGCTTCGATCAGCAGCGACAGTGTAATCTACTACCGATAAACTCGCAGAGCGGGTCGTGACCATCTTCCATGCCGCTTGGGAAACATCGTTGAGAAAAACGTGGGTATCGATCTCGTTCGGTACATCGTGTCGAGCGAGTCCGGTTAAATCCGCCAGCAGTTCCTGCATTCGAACGAGCGCTTCGTCGACTGTTTCGAGGTTCGATTCAGCACCTGTTTCCTGATACTGCTCAAGGTAACCCAGAGCAATCGAGAGCGGGCTTCGAAGATCATGCGAAACCATGCTGGCAAATTGGTTGAGACGCTCGTTTTGCTGTCGTAACTCTTCTTCTCGTTCGCGTAACTGTTGGTCGTGTGTGAGTTCGTCGAGTACCAAAACGATATGTGCAGCAAGTAGTTCCCCCACAACCACGTCTTGGTCGTCGAACTCCGATGGTGTCGTGGAGCCAGCGATCAGTATACCATACTCCCCGAGCGGTAAATGCAGTTCGCTCAGGATCGGTGTCTCCTGATTGTAGACCTCAGGATCATCTCGAAGATCATCGATCGCTGTTGCGGTCCCCTTGGTGAAGACGCGCCACACGATGCTGTCATTGTCGACAAAGGTCGGGAGGTCACCAACGAGCTCGTCGACGGCAGGGGTCTTCGCAACTGGAACGAGTGCATCAGATTCGTCATCAAAGAGGTGAATTGCGTTGGCCTTCAAGCCGAGAATCGTTCGAGCTGCGCCGACTCCGATCTCGGCGACCTCTTGCTTCGTGTCTGCGGCTAATAGGTCTTCAATCGCGTGATTAAGTCCTTTGATCTGTTGCTCTCGTTCTTTACGGTGGGTGATATCTTGACCCTCAGGGATCAGTAGAACGACGGTATCGTCCTCGTCTGTGATCGGTCGGATCGAGAAATCGATAATACTGGTACTGTTTGCACCCTGTACTTCTAGTTCACGACGTACAAATTCGCCTTTGGCTGCCCATTGTACGTCTGCTTTCGTCTGCTGTTGGGTTTCGTCCGGGATTCGGAACCAGTGTGCATTCCAGACCTTCTTGCCGAGGACGTCCTCTCGGCTGATCCCACCGAACTCTAAGGCGGTATCGTTCGCTTCGATAAGCGTTCCATCCGGCTCAAGCAGCCCCGTAAACTGATAGATCTGATTAAAAATCGCCTCATAACGGCGGGCTTGCTCCTTGGTTTCGGTGATGTCTCTGGCGATACCGATCATCTGTGTTGGCATCCCGTTTTCGTCGAGCTGGACTTCTCCGTAGGCTTCCACCCACCTCATCAACTCGCCATCTCTCACCCGGAACTCCTCGCTGCAAAGGGTATCTGTCTCAATTGCTGTTTTGAGTGTCTCTCGGACGCGAGATCGGTCTCGATGCTGTCGACGCACTGACCGAGTACGTCCCGGCAGACCTTTCGTTGGCACAGCTCTTGCTCCGATGGATTCTCGATCACGAGGCCGTCTCGACGGTTATTCCAGGATCGATGACGCCCGGGATATCGGTGCGAATGCCGGAGTCTCCGATGTCGACCCGCTTGGTGCCGACGCCCACGAGGCAGTCGAAGCAGTCTATGAGAAGTTTGTGCGCGAGTACGTCCATCACCGGTGGTAGGCCACCTTGTTAATTCGATAGTGTCGGTACATCTCTGCACACATGACGAAATTGTCTACTTCTGACCGGCTCCCGGGGCCTGATCGATCGACAGTATTTAATTGGCAATCGACCCCTGTTCCACTGAGCAGCGAGTGCGCGCGAGTGTGGTCAGTGCGGCTATGGGCCAGAGGAATGGCCGCATATTGGTGATCCTACCCACAAATTCAGATTTCCAGCCATATTATTCCCACGTTGTAGAAATCAATTGAAAGCAGATTATAAAGCATCTAAGGGTAGCTAAAGACTTCATAAAATATCAAGAGGGGACTCATTTCATGCCTGAAGAGTCTGAATATGTCCTAATGCTCGTCGTATTATATTGAGATACGGCTTGTTGATGCAAATCAGACGGTGACCACCTGATGTCGAACGCTACGTCAAATCACGAACAGAACACGAGCGCAGTGACGAACTGGGCTGCAGATGTCGCACAGCAGGGAACGATCGCGCTCAAAGCAACCGTCCGAGGCATGAGTTTCTGGGCAGCAATCCTCCTGCCGCTGGTCTACCTGCCACTCCTCTCGGGTGACTTGGGCTCACAGACTGGCTTGATCGTTATCGCCCTGATCGCACTGCATCTGATCGCACTGTTCGTCGGACACAACCACACCCATACCAACCAATGAGTGCCTCAACACAGCCTGACGCCTCGACCAGCGATTCCAAACCGAAAGATGAGCGGCTTGCGGACTATCTTCGTTCCCGTGTCGAAGATGGTGAGCTGTATTTCAAAAGCAAGTTCATCGCCGAGGATGTCAGCCTCTCGTCGAAGGAGATCGGCGCGCTGATCATCAAGCTCCAGGACTCGGTCGACGACCTGTCGATCGAACGCTGGTCGTACACGGGTGCGACCACCTGGCGTGTCGAGCAGACCGGCTAACGGCGTTGTCACCGTCGACCCACCACCACTCCTTTGAAACAATAGCTTCTAGCACTAGCAGTGTACCGGCTGACAGCGAGACGAAGACGATCCCCTACGAGACCCTTTCCAACCTGTTTGGTTGGCTCGCTGTTGGAATGTGAGTGTGAGAAAACCCCTTGAATCGCCGCATTTTCCGGGATTGTGTTAACCAACAACTGGTGGTAGACCTCTCCCGTGTTGGTTAATATCTTAGTTTCATCGTCGACTCAACCGACTGATTGATCCCGTCGACTTCCGATACCCACGTATGCGACGAACCCGATTTGGTGGCCCTCGTTGGCGTCGTCCTGTTGGTCGCCTTCACTGGTGTACTGGCAGTCCCGTCGACGAGCCTGCGACACCCGAAGAACCCAACACGAGACAACTGAGACCACCACGACGTCCGATACCATTGACGGCGTTGAAAGCCTCGTTGTGTAGCAATCCGACTGCCCGTCCCGCTTCAATGTATGCCTCGCTGAATTCCGTTGGGCGATTGTTGGTTGATCACGTTCCACGGCCCGCCAGTTCCGTGATACTTTGAGGGGCCACGTTCGTTGTATTCGGTCTGCTGAAAGTAGCCAATACGTCCTCGTATGCCCAGCTAACGTATCCGAGTTCGACCCAGTGATCGCGTAGGCCTCCTGCTTGGCCACGAGCATAGATTATCGCTTGTCGAATTTGCCCCCTAGGGTTTTCCCGCGGAGGCAGCCGATATTCTGATTATTCAGTTTCTGGCTAAAAAAATGAAAATCTACTAGGGAGAGCTTGGATCTAATCAAACTTAGTGATTGGTTGGTTTGTCGGTGTTGGAACTCGATCGCTATAACACCTACGTAATTAGGCCTTCCCCTTACTAGGCTGCGAATCATATCAAGTCCAAAACCCTGAGTTCCAGTGTCGATATGCAGGTGACAGTAGGCTAATTTCTGCCCTCTGAGCTTTGTGATCGGTGTTTAAGCCTCCACTATCCACAAAATGAATCCTAAGTACCCCAACGCAGCTGCCCACCTCCAGGCACTCGCAGAGACAACGCCAGACGCTTTCATAACTATTAACTCACATAGCCGCATCCAGTACGCTAACCCATCAATTGAAGAGATTTTTGGCTATACGCCCGAAGAATTACGGGGGAGATCACTCACGGAACTCATGCCTAGTCACCTCGCAGACCGGCATCTAGAGGCCGTGGACAGATACCTGGAAACCGGAGAACGGCACGTTGATTGGAACCATATCGAATTGCCAGGCCAGCACAAGGATGGTTACGAAGTACCTCTTCAGATCTCGTTCAGTGAGTTCACACTCAACGGAGAACGCTACTTTACTGGGGTTTTACGGGATATCTCTGAAAGAAAGACACTCGAAGCCGGACGTGAACTCTTGTATACAACAAGAGAACGGATTCTGGAAACGGAGACATTCTATCAGGGACTGACACACAGTCTGGAACTCATCGGTAAATCGATGCGTTGGGTGTATGGGGAAGCGTGGCTACCGACAGAAGACGTGGATCTCATCGAATGGAAAACCGCGTGGGGAGAAGACGAAACGTCACTTGAGGTGTTTCGGGAGGAATCCTCTGAAACGGTATTTGAGCCGGGTGAAGGTCTTATCGGGAGGGTTTGGGAGACTGGTGAGTATGAGTGGATCCCCGACGTCTCGACGGTTGAGCAATCCGTGTTCGAGCGCTCAGAAGCAGCAAAAGCAGCTGACCTCAAAGCAGCACTTGCGGTGCCAGTGTTGGTCGATGGTGTTGTGAACGCTGTGATGGTCTTTTTCACACCTGAAGAGCGGTCTGTCGACAAGCAGATGGCTGAGGTAACGCGCACGGTCGCCGCGAATCTCGGGCTCGTTCTCTCTCGCCAACAAGCCCAAGACTCACTCCGCCAAGAACGAAATCTTGTTACAAATATCTTAGAGACAACGCCCATCGGGATTGTCGTGATTAACGCGGATGGCGAGTTCGTCTATGTGAATGAGCAAGCAGAGGCGATTTTACGGATAGAGGAAGACGAGAATGGGGCATATCCTCCGTATGAAGAACTTGCTTTTCATATACTGGATAGTGAGGGTGAACCACTTCACGAGTCGGAACTCCCGTATGGATATATACTCCGAACGGGCGAAGACGTGGCGCGTGAGATTCAGATTGAGTTTCCTAATGGAGATCTGCGTTGGCTCTCTGTCAACGGGACGCCCCTTGAACAGGAGAAAGACTACATCGCCTCAACAGTCTTCGCGTTTCAAGACATTACAGCGCAGAAACGCCGAGCCGACCAACTCGCGCGGCTGAATGAACTCGGCCAAGATCTTTCTGACACTGAATCGTTTCAGGAGGGGTGTAACCAAGCTGTGGCTGCCGCCCACGACATTCTCAGCCATTCTATTACAACCATTGAGTTATATGACGCCGAGACAGGGGCACTGGAACCCTGTGCGCGTATGTCTCGTGTAGACGAACTCGTTGGAGAGGATCCATTATTTGAGTCAGAACGTGGTCTTCCGTGGCAGGCTTTCGTTGAGAATGAACCACGCGTGTATTCGAATCTCGAACAGGCAACGGATGTCGAAGCGACCCATACGCCATTTTCAAGCGTCCTTATTTTACCAATTGGCGGGCACGGTGTTCTCATTAGCGGGGCGACCGAGCCGAACAGTTTCGACGAATCGGTGATCTCTCTTGCAAAGATTCTTGTACAAAACGTAGCGTCGGCATTCGATCGCCTTGACCGTGAGCTCTCATTGAGGGACCAGAAATCCGAACTGGAATCGAAAAACGAGCAACTACAACGTCTTCAGCGGGTGAACCAAGAAATACGGGATATCACTCGATCCTTGATGGACGCGGAATCAAGTGACGAGATCAAGCAGTTCGTCTGTGATCGATTAGCCGAGAGTGAGCCGTATCGCTTCGTCTGGTTCGGTGAGCGTGATTTTGCCACCGACGAGATTGTTCCTGTGGCTTGGGCGGGCGTCGAAGAAGGCTATCTCGAGACGGTAACAGTTACTGCTGATATGAGTGAAACCGGGCAGGGACCGGCTGGACGTGCGATACGGACACACGAACCGCAGATTCAGAATAACCTGCAGTCGGACCCCCCGTTCGAACCCTGGCGGCAGGAAGCGATGCAACGTGGGTATCGAGCAAGTATTGCCGTCCCAGTCGTCTACAATGACACCGTATACGGACTTCTCAACCTGTATACGAATGAACCTGAGGTTTTCAGCGATATGGAGGAAGCCGTATTGTCTGAATTGGGTGAGATGATCGGATTCGCTCTTAATTCAAGGGAGCGATATAATGCACTTGTCTCTGAGGAGTCCGTTGAGTTAGAGTTCGTGATTCAGGATTCGGAAAACCCCTTAATGGCGTTTCTGAGCGAGTACAACGGGAAGTTCTCACTCGAAAATATCGCCACGCGACACGGGAACGATGTCAGTGCGTTTGGGACCTTCGAAAATGTTCCATTCGAAACGATTCAGGATTTTATTGCAGAACAGCCGATAGTTGATGATATAACCCTTATCCGAGAGCAGGATGGGGAAACAATCGTTGAAATACCGCTTCCGTCGGGTACATTTATTCGGAGTCTCCTTGACCGAGGGGCTGTGCCAACAACGCTCCGAGGTACTCCTGGCGAAGGGCGAGTGACGATTCGGATTTCGAAAACTGCATCGGTGCGTGAATTTGTCGAGCTGTTCGAAAACCGATTTGGTGACGTTGAGCTCGTCGCTCGTCGTGAGATCGCTGACCCGGTACGGACGACTGAGGAATTCGAACAGGCGTATCTCGATCGACTGACTCAACGCCAAGAGGAGGTACTCAGAACCGCATTTTTCGCCGGATTTTTCGAACAACCTCGTGCGAACTCCGCGCGCGATATTGCTGACATGCTGGACGTCTCTCAACCAACAGTAAGCCGACACATCCGGTCCAGTGAAGAGAGCCTGTTCTCAATGCTGTTTGGAGACGTTGGCTCACGGTAAGTGTATCAGTATACGGCGTTGGTCTTTCGCGACGCAGGTGGATACTGAAAAGCACTAACCCGAAACGGCTGCTACAGAGAGTGAGGGATTTCAATGACACTACCGTTCGATACAGATGAAGAGGACACTGTCAGTAAGCGCGTCATCAACCGGGTTGCCGACGTCACAGGGACAGATCCGCTTGAGTTGGAACCACTCTACTACTGCGTCGACCCAGATTGTCTCAATAGCATCTTTGAAAACAATAAAAGCACGCCCAGTCAGTGTGGTGGACACGTCCAGTTCTCAATGGCGGGTTGTCAAGTCATCGTTAACGCAGATGGCTCAGTCGACGTTTCTACTCAACCTGAGGAACCGGATACGGTAAGCCCGCCTAGTACGATAGATACCGCGACTGACGTTTCGGAGTCACTCGATTAAGGTGATTCGGAACACCGGATAATGAATCACTCGCAACTGGGGACCGAATGGATCAATGTCTGAAGATGGCCTCGGAGAACCCCGACCAGGAGGTAGTTGATCCGACAGAGTGCGCTACCTGTGGAAAGACTATCGACCCGTCGGCATGGCATCCAGTTGCGACGCTATTCGATGATGAGGGCGACTTCCACCTTTTCACGTTCTGTAGTGTTATATGTCGGAATAGATGGGTGGAGAAATAAGTGGGTGCAAGTTTTATTTCACCTAACACCATATACTTACGACAGGTAGTGCAACCCAAATTGTGACTCCTGCTGACCAGCCGCCTCAGCACTCATCGTCAACCGATGCTAACGGACTTCTTCCTGAGTCATCGACGAGTCGTCTTGATCGTCGACGACTCCTTGCTCTCGCCGGCAGTACAATGGCTAGCACACTAGCTGGTTGTAGTTCAATCGGTCAGAACGGGTCGACGACCCCACTGCATACCGGCAATTGGCACTCATTCGGGAACGGTCCTCGAAACACGAATCTCGTCTCAGGCGGCACACCCAAACCACAGCGCTACGAGGTACTCACATCGGCTGGATGGACCTACACCCCACCAGTAGTACACGACGGTATCGTCTACTTCACTACCGACCGAGAAATCGTTGCACTCGATACAGCAGGTAACCAACAATGGGACCACCAGTTAGAACACGAAATCTCCGGTGTGCCTTGTCTCGATCCGGATCGTCGACGGCTCTATGTCCCCACTCAGATTACCGGATCGGCTGACGATGTCTCACAACGTGCCACGTTGAGTGTGTTTTCGCTTTCAGAGGGAGAACTGCTCGATACATATCAGGTCGGCACTGAGAAAACATACGGTGCGACTATTGTCGACGGCGATATCTTCGTCAGGAGTGACTCAGCCTGTCTCAGACTGGCCGCCGATGGAACCAAACGCTGGCGACAGCCGCTTGATCCGCTCGTCTATGATGAGTACAATCTTGGTGATTCAACAGCGACACAGATCGTCCCCGCAGTCGACGGGGATGGCGTCTATATCCCAGATCACAATGCGATCGTGAAACTCGACCGCGAGAGTGGCGACGAACAGTTTCGTATCTCGGTCGACACTCCCTATGCGGCACCCACAGTCGACGACGGCGGTATCATCCAGACCGGGTGGCAAGAGATCGTTGGGATAACACTGTCTGGGGACGTTCGGTGGCGACGAGACCTCCATAGTCGTGCGGCAGCAGCCACCAGTGATGACGAAATATATGTAATTTCGAGTGATCTCCATTGTCTTACAGCAGACACTGGAGAGACGAAGTGGCAAGCACACCTCCCGAGTGAGGGGACAGCTGCGCCTGTTGTTACAGACGAGAGTGTACTCGTGGTCTCGGGTGATGTCCGTGCGTTTCGGCGGAGCACCGATGGCATACTCAGCGGTGATCGAACGCGGTGGGTGTTTTCTGAAGTCCATGCTGTTGAGTACGCTTCTCCAGTAGTCGCAGCCGGACGGATCTTTGCCTCAGGACCGTTTGGACTGCTCGCACTCGATCCAGAGACAGAGGGTGACCAATGACTCCCACCCACCGACGCTGCTGCGGTGGCCCAGGAGATGGTCGACTCCCTGCCTGAAAGTCTCGATGACGTCCACGCAATCGCCGAATCGTCCATTGACGTGACTGGAGCGTCGGTCCATGTCGTGCCCGACGACTTCGACTGTCGAGCCGTCAGAAAGGGGCGTGCACAGGAGTGGGCCCGGCGAACGCTGGACTGCCACAAGGAGTTCGTGCTTTATCTCGACGAGGACAGCATCGTCGAGTCCTTCAAGGGCCTGCCGGATGCCGACATCGTCCAGCTCCGCGAGAAGCCTCGGCGGACAGGATCGAATCTGAGTTTTCTAGCAGACATCGATCGGATGGGTGGCCAGTTAGAACAGCGCGCGTTCGCGCGACTGTCGATCCCACTGTTCGCCTGGGGTGGCGGCATTGCGGTCCGATCTGAGATTGAAGATGCGACGACCTGGGACCGCAAGAGCCTCTGGTCGAGGATACCGCGCTCGTTTGGGCAGCGTTCCAAGAGCACGACGTGATCTTCGGGCTGGCGGACGCAGTCTGCCGTAACGAGGCTCCGCCCTCGCTGTACGAGATCACCCAGCAATGCCGCCGGTGGGCCGCCGGAAACCTCCAAGCCTCGGAGATACTTCCATTTCGGTACGAGGTCCTCACCCGAGTCCGTAACGCCGCCTGGGCGCTCTCGCCGATCTTCACCCTGATCGTCGTCCCGCTGTCGCTATTGAGCGTGACGGTCGCCTACGGCGGGCTGTTCTTCGCGGCGTCGATGGCTGGTGCTGTGTACGCTCGCCTGGTTCCTCTTGGGTGTCGTCTACTACGGCGGTGACTACGGGTACTGGGCATTGGCCCTGCCGCTTGCCCCAGTGGTGACGGTCGTTCATTCGATGGGGACCGTTGCAGGTATCCTCGCTCCGCCCGAAACGTTCCGGGTAACGACGAAGGTCGGTAGCAAGTAAACTGCCCCATCGACCGGCTACTACGACCAACTGACCGCTAAACATACGTTACTACCGTGAGACCCCCTGACGTCGATCGTCTCATATCCACTGTCGGATTGGTAGTATAGAGTAGCGGTGTTGGTTTTGGATGTTGTTTCCCAGCGTCAGACGGCCTTTCGAAAGACATCCGTTGGCATTGGTAACGAAATCCAGTACACCGACCACCAGACATTTAATTCGTCTCCGGACCCGAACTGTTCTATGGCACCCACAAACGACAGCAGCACGTTCGATCTCGATGGAGAATTAACAGTGACCCGACTGGGGTTCGGCGCGATGCGCCTCTGTGGCGAGGAGATTATCGGTCCACCCGAGGATGAACAAGATGCCAAAGACGTCGTCCAGGAGGCCGTCGACCTCGGCATCGACTTCATCGACACCGCAGACTCCTACGGCCCGGGCGTCAGCGAACGCCTGCTCCGTGAAGCGATCGATACCGACGAGGTGACGATCGCCACGAAGGCCGGACTGCTCCGAAACAGCGACGGCGAGTGGCTCAGCCACGCCGATCCCGACCACATCCGCAATCAGGTGCTTGTCAGCCGTGACCGTCTTGGTGTGGACTCGATCGATCTCTACCAGCTCCACAGCCCCGATCCGGACACACCGTTCGAAGACAGTATCACTGCGTTCGCCGAACTCAAAGACGAGGGGTTCATCGATCACATTGGGCTCTCGAACGTCAGCGTCGACCAGCTCGAAACGGCCAGGGATCACGTCGAGATCGCGACGGTCCAAAACGAGTACAATGTGTTGAACCGCGACCACGAGGACGTCCTTCAAGCTTGTGAGGAGTACGGTATCGGCTTCATCCCGTATTTCCCGATTGCTGCCGGGTCGATCTCGGACATCGACGCCATCCAGGAGGTTGCTGATGCACATGAGGCCACAGTTTCCCAGATTGCGCTCGCGTGGCTGCTCGAACACTCGGATGTGACGCTGCCAATCCCAGGCACTGCAAGCTTAGAACATCTCAAAGAGAACGTCGCTGCCTCCTCAATCTCGCTCTCGAACGAGGAGTACAGCCGGTTGGCAGCACTAGACGGCTGAGAATACTCGGCTTTGTACATTGAGATCCTACACTCTGGATCGTATACTCAAGAGACAATTGAGTTCAATCTCGATATCGGTGCCGTCACTCGCCGCGACGTTTGCGGCACCGTTGCCAGCGACGAAGGTGACACGCTCTCGATGGCCCAATCTGACAGGCTCACACAGTTGCATTGGACACTTCGACAGATCGGTCCTCTTCAACTCCCTGACGAACTTGTTGGCTGGCCAGAGACAGCAAACGTCAGCGCCACTCCTCAAGACTAAAAATGAAGCTCTCGGTGTCACTTCGAAGCCATGTCTCGGCCGACTCGGCCGACTCGGCCGACTCGTCAGGCCTGAACTCTACAAATCCCTGCGTACTGAGTGCTGTACAAAGCTCGCTGTCTTCGTACCCAAGATCGGTGGCGGTAGGCGTATCTGCTAACCCATCAAGCTTTGATTCAAGGAATTCGGTACTGACCATACAGTCGAGACGCACAGGGGTGGCTTTCAGTACACGTCGACTACTGTGCGTCAGCACGCAGTAGAGACTGCCTACGACGACTAACTGACCGGTAGCCACGAACTACTACTGTGAGTAGTGGGTTTGCACTTCGAACGAGTAGGATTGTCGTCGTCCCGGATCGCGGTTGAGAACGAAGACACGGTACTGTCGGCCGATCGTTGCAACCACAAAGCATCAGAAATGCGAATCGACGCCCAGCAAATTGCCGTGGCCATACTCCAACGGGAACATACGCATACCCTTCGAACTGTGACGTCGTTTCAACCTCCTGCGATAGGCGGAACTCTTTGGCTTCTCCCAGAACCGATAGCCTCGACCCGGTCGCCAGAGCCGACCTTTGTGATGTACAGACGCAAGCGACTTCAGCCTCAGTCGTTGACAAATCCTATGGCGAAATTTGCATACTGGACACGAGGATTGTCTACGAGAACCGGCCATCCAAGATGTATGCTCAAAACAGATGGAGGTAGCTAATGATTGATCCGCTGTCTCTCGGAATCGGCATCGTCATCGGTGCTGTCGTTGGTATCGGTGGCAGTATCTGGTTCGTGAAGCGGAAACTCCAGGAGATGCAAAATAATATGTTCGGGCCGATGGGTGGCATGATGCAGGACCCATCAGCCCAACAAGACCAACCGGACATGGAAGCCGTCATGGGAGATATGATGGATATGGTGGAGGATTCAAATGACGATGAACTGGACCTTGATGACGATGAGGTCGACTGGAAAAAGTGACTGTCGATCACAACGGATGCTGTTCACTACTCAAACCTAGTAAACCGCGACCACGAGGATGTCATCCAAGCCTGTGAGGAGTACGGCATCGGCTTCATTCCCTACTTTTCGATCGCTGCTGGGTCGGTCTCTAGAATTGAGGCTATCCAAGAGGTATGTGACGCTGCCGATCCCAGGCACTGCAAGCTTAGAACATCTCAAAGAGAACGTCGCTGCCTCCTCCATTTCGCTCTCGAATGAGGAGTACAGCCGGTTGGCAGCGGTCGCCTCTACCAGTGGGTAGATGGCCGTTCAGGGCTGGATGAATAAGGTGGTTCGAGAGTTTGTACACGAAGTTGTAGCGCTTTCGTTGGAGGTCTGTGTGACACTATCTGAGTCGACGCATTGCGTCTCGTAGTCGTTTGATCCATGTTGCTTCCCCAAGAGGTTCCGTTGCTCCCGCTCCAAGGGTTCACGCTCGTCGGAGAGGTAAACGACCGATCTCCATCCCGTCGGTGTCATGAGAGTATTTGAGAATCTCAGAATGGACGGCGTGCTTCGAATTGTTGAACCAGATCCTGGATAGCATCTTGATTACGGTAGCCAATCAGTGAGAGCGCGACAACTACGCCCACAAGCAGTAGTCCACTCGTTAGTTGGCCGTCCGCGAATTCCCCGCCCGCAAAGACTGTGAGAACGTATGCTGGGAGACGCCCAATACAAATGACGACGAGGAACGTCCGGAGACGCCAGGTCGTAAGTCCGGCAAGAAAGCAGATTACGTCATCCGGAAGACCAGGAATGAGTACAAACGTGAGCAGTCCTGGAAGCCCAACTCGTTTAACAAACCCATCAAATCTCGATAGTACGTCATCGTGGAGTATTCCTTCAACAAACGTTCGTCCGTAGCGCTTTGCAAGACTAAACGCGACCGCACTCCCGATGAGGACCCCAGTGAGACTGTAAACGGTCCCAAGGACTGATCCGAAAAGATAGCCTGAGGCAAGCGCGACAACTTGCCCCGGAATTGGGGCGACAACGACTTGGACGGCCTGAATCAGAATAAAAACGAGCGGTGCGAAAACACCAAATTGCCCGATCCATGCTCGAAGTGTAGAGACATCAAACACGAATGGAGCAAACCGACGAACAGCTAGATAGAGGGCGGCCAGGCCAGCTACACCCAGGATGGATATTAAGATCGCGCGCCACCGATCCTCACGCGAAGAAAAGACCTTCATGTATATTCAGATATCATCTTTATAAGTTAAAAATCCGTTGTCCTGACCAAAATGAGCGAGACCGATGTCTCCGTGATCGAATTCTCTGAGAGTGCCGCCTGCCAGCTGCCCCACCGGTCTGGACGTCTATCTACGGTTGAGGTCTCTCGGACCAATGAACGGTCGGCGGCACGTTTCACTCCGGTTTCGAGGTAGCGGTCGATTCCGGTGTGGCGTTCTGCGATGGGTGTTACTCGAGCCATGAGCTGTTAGTCGTCAGTTGCGGGCATGTCGACCGCAGGGTCCTCGATGTCCACGTTCGATTCGGTGAGGTCAGCGTTACGCCATGTGCCACGCTGGAACCACGCGTAGGCGATTATGGCACCGATAACGTTCGAGATGGCAAACGACAGCCAGATGCCGGTCTCTGCAAGCGGGCCGGAAGCGACCCACGCAATGGGGAAGCGGATGACGCCGAGTGTCAGCACCGAAATTGCAGCGGCAGTAAGCGTCTTGCCAGCACCGCGGAAGCTCCCGGTGTAGGCGCGCATAATGCCGATAAACCCGAAGGTGAGTGCGACGTATCGAAGGAACTGGGTACCGGCTTCGACCACCTGCGCAGCGTCGGCTTGGTCTGCGCCGACAAACACTGAGACGATCGGTTCGGGGAACACGAACACGATGATTCCAGCAAGCGTCAGGATACCGAACAGGACTTTCGCTGCGAGAGTAGCTGCCTGTTCGGCCCGGTCGGGTTTGCTGGCGCCGATGTTCTGGCCGGTCATCGTCTCGACCCCGCGAGCAACCGCGATAGCGGGCAGGAAGACGACCGAGAAGACGCGTGTTCCGATCCCGTAGGCCGCGACGACCGGATCGGAGAACGTCGCGACGATGAACAACAGGAGGTTCATCGAGAGCGCACGTCCGGTCCCTTCGATAGAAGCGGGGAGGCCAATACGAGCAAGGCGACGCAGGTAGGAGAAATCCGGGATCATGTCGCGAAGGTGGATTTCAACGCCACGGTGGCCACGGAACATAATGGCGAGGCCGACCACGAGCGCGAGCCCCCGGGAGAAGACGGTTGCGACTGCAGCGCCCTGGATGCCCATCTCGGGGAATACCCACCAGCCGAAGATGAGAAACGGGTCGATGACGATATTCAACACAACCGACCCGAACATTACCAGCATCGGCGTGATCGTGTCTCCGTACCCGCGCATCAGCGCGATGAACACGGCGAAACCGAACATGAACATCAAGCCGAGCGCGACGACTTCCATGTAGCTCGAGGCCAGCGGTAGGACATCTGCAGACGCCCCCATCACCGAGAGGAAATCCTCGACGAAGAAGTAGCCGACACCGCCCAAGAGGACAGATGCAAGCACAGCAAACGTCATCGTCTGGGAGGCGGCGTACTCGGCTTTGCGTTCCTCGTCCGCACCGATATACTGTGCGACCAATACGCTCCCGGCGACCGAGATTCCCATCCCCAGTGAAATAAGCAGGAAGACCATCGGGAACGCGAAGCTGATCGCCGCAAGGGCGTCGGTGCTGTACTGGCCGAGCCAGAACGTATCGGCGAGGTTGTAGGCCGTCTGAAAGAGATTCGTGACAACGATCGGCATCGAGAGGAAAAACAACGGTTTGGCGATGCCACCGGAGGTAAGATCGAACTCTTCGCGGCCTTTGAACAGTGCGGCCAGTCGACTACGGAGGCCCATCAGGCCTCCACCGCCTCAGCGACCACAAGGTGGCTCTCGATGTAGTCGACCAGCGTGCCATAGAGTTGGTCAGCCGAGCAATCGCTCGCAGTCTGGCGCGTATGAGCGCCCATGATCGCCGTCGCGAGGAACTCCGCGGTGACATCCGGCTCCATCTCGGGGTCGAACACACCCGATTCGACACCAGCCTCGATGATCTCCTGGAGTCTGTCGACGAGAGCCGTCTCGAAGTCGGTAAGTTTGGACTGTATGTGGTCGTCGTGTTGGGATTGGATGGTAAGTTCAATGAGCGCCCGCTGAAGACTGGTTTCACTGTCATCTGGAGAGAGGACGGTTTTAAGCAGGATATCGAGTTCGTGAGGCGGTGTCTGACCGTCTACGTTCGATAGCCGGGTGGTATACTGGTCGAAGAGGTAATCGAGAAACGCCGAAAACAGCTCCTGTTTCGTCTCATAGTGGTAGTAGATGAGGGATTTGCTGGTCTCGGTCTCGGCGGCGATTTTTTCGAGTGTGAGATTCGCATACCCGTGGGTACAGAGCGACCGATGGGTCGCATCCAAAATCTCGGTTGGTGGCGTTTCATCCATACTGTTATGCACGACTACTTACTAACTAATTAGTCAAAAATGTTGGGAAATCGTGTATCGGTACCTACTGTATCGCTCAAGTCGGTAGGTTGGCCCGGTCATAACTGTTATCCGAGCGCCACTGAACAGTCATATAATGGCTGATCTGCCGGAACGCACCGCCTCGGATCACAACGAAGAGATCATGCATGCGACCTACCGTGCGCTTTGCGAACACGGGTACGCCGACCTCACGATCAAACGGATCGCCGCCGAGTACGGGAAGTCAACGGCCGCAATTCACTACCACTACGACACCAAAGAGGACCTGCTGGCGGCTTATCTCGACTATTTACTCGATCGGTTCGTTGCGACGATCAAGGATATTGAGACGACAGATCCCGAGGCACGACTAGAGTTACTACTCGATAAGCTGCTGGTCAAACCTAATGAGTATCCGGATCTTGTCGTCTCGATGCTGGAGATGGGGGCCCAAGCACCCTACAAGCAGTCGTTCCGTGAGCGGTTTCAGCAGCACGACGAGTATGTCCGTTACACACTCAAAGCAGTAATCAACCACGGCATCGACGAAGGCGTGTTCGGCGACGTCGACGCCACTCATGCCGCACGAACACTCATGACCATCATCGACGGTGCGCGTACCCGAGCGGTCGTGCTCGACGATACGGAGGCGTTTCCAACCGCCAGACGGATGGCTGACGAGTACATCTCGACCATCCGCGCGGTCGAGGAATCGACAGATAGCTGAGTATCGTTACGGTGAGCCTTGTTTTTCAGGGCTCTGGTCAAACTCCGTCTCTCGGCCCCATTCTATTTCGGTGGTACACCAGTGACAGAACGTGAGCTCCGGGTCGAGTTCTTTTCCACAGTTGGGACACGGCGGGTGTTCCGTCGTCACTGGAGCCGAGTGCTCTCTGACGGTGTTCGTGGCATGGGCGAGCACATACGCATCAAGCACACAGAGGGCTCCGACGATCGGAACCGGAAGTAGCGAGAGTATTGCCATGAGTTCCCCGTTTTGAGCCCCAGTCACGGCTGTCTGATCGACGAATATGACGTTGACACCAAGCAGAACGATGAGCCATCCGATGGCCCGCCGCCAGCGACGGAGATACAGCTGTCCGAGCCCCATTGCGATTGCCGATAACAGCGCAGCGAGCCACGGCCGCTTGTGTGTGTTCGACTGGCCCATACAGTAACTAATTAGTTAGTAAGTAATAAGCCTTCTCGACCGAAACGGATTCCCAGTGGAACGTCGACCATCACCAGTTGATGCCGTTACTCGAAGGTTCAGTAGCCGAGAGGTGGTATTCTGATGGTGGTCCAGAGATACCTTCGACTGCTCGTGGAGGGACCGCTCGCCCGTCGGCTCCGCCGGTTCGTTGCAGTGGGTGTGTTCACCGCAGGGGTCCAGACTGTGTTGCTCTGGCTGTTCGTCGACTCGGTTGGACTGAACTATCTCCTTGGGGCAGTGATCGCCATCGAACTCACGATCATTCTCTCGTACGTTCTCAACAACGCGTGGACGTTTCAGGCGAGTCAAAACACCGGTCTCGCCGCGTATCTGGTTGGCATGGTAAAAACGAATCTCGTCCGCGGGACAGCGATTCCTATTCAGTTGGCCGTCTTGTTCGGACTCGTCGAGTGGGCCAACAGTATGTATCTGATCGCCAACGCGATTGCGATCTTCGTCAGTGGGTTGTACCGCTATGTGCTTGATGCGCGATGGACTTGGGGTTGAGAACCTGTCGATCTCCGTTCTGCGACCGGATAGCGTATGAGATAGCCAATCGCGTCTGCATCAAGTGAACTACCCCACCCTACCGCTCGGGCTGACGCCCTCGCGCTTGAGGGTGGGGCTTCCTGTTTCCACGACGCGCTTTGCAGATACCGAGGTATCCACAGGGAGTGTAGTCTCCACAGGCGTTGATTCGGAGTGAACCACTCCTACTTTTTCAAGACCACGAGAAAGAATATTCCACGCCGCGTTTGCGTCCCTATCCGCCTCAAACCCGCAGGCGGGACAGGAGTGTTCGCGCACCCACAACGGTTTATCGATCTTGACACCGCAAGACGCGCACTCCTTGGTCGTCCCTCTTGGATTCACCGCGACAAAGTACGCTCCTTCGCGCTCACACTTGTATTCGAGCATCCGCAGGAACGCCCCCCACGCCGCTCCCGCTCGGTACCGAGAGTTGCCCGGCAGTTCGATCAGTCCCTTCGCGTCCAAGTCCTCGACCGCTACAAGGTCGTACTCGCAGGCGTAGTGATTCGACAACTTGTGGAGAAAGTCTCGTCGCTTTCGCTTGAGGTCGGCGTGTCGTTCGGCCACAACTCGGCGCTGTTTCTCCCAGTTGTTCGACCCGTGTTCCTTCCGTGAGAGGTCGCGTTGTGCGCGTTCGAGTCGTTCGCGTTCGTCGCTGAAGTCGGGACTCTCGATGGCGTACCCATCGGTGTCGTGTGCGTACTTGAGGATCCCCACGTCGATACCGATGCACCGCTCGGGGTTCTCAGGTTTCTCGGGCGTGGATTCGTCCATGTCAATGCCGAACGTGGCATACCACTCGCCCGTCGGTTCTCGCTTGATCGTGACCTGTTTGACGGTCGCTTTCTCGGGAATATCTCGGTGGAGGTGAATCGGAATCTCACCGATTTTGCTCAACCACAGGACAGGCCGACCACTCGTATTCTTGAGTTCGAAGCCGGACTGGTTGTAGGTGACAGATCGGTACTCGCGGGGCGGTTTCCATTTGAGCATTCCCACGGCGCGTCCGTTCTCCTTCTGTGCTTTGAGCGTGGAGAGGTTGTCGTAGACGCGCTTGACGACCATCTGCAATACTTTCGAGTGAACGTCACCGAGGTCGTCCCACCACGTTTTGAGGTCGGGGAGCTGCCCCTGAACCTCATAGCGGGCGGGAATGTCGTCTGCCTCGTTGACCAAGTAGAGGATGTGGTTGTACAGTTGCCTACAAATATTGACGTGGTGCAGAAGCGTCTCAGCGATGTCTTCTGGCGGGTCGAGTCGATACTTGTAGTTGTAGTGCATAGCCTACTCGTCTGAGTTGGGTTCGGAGACGCGGACAACTTTCACATCGGCTCCGCGCCAGCGTTTGGGGACGATGACGTGGGCGCTATTCCCCGACGGTTTTGCGGTTCCGTCGAGGACTTCTTCGCCTTTGATTTCAAACTTATTCATCGACATAGTATAGACTTTGTATAGACATAAGGGTAATGGTGGCCTGTGGATCGAGCGTCGAACGTGTATGAAAACTGTGCGGCGCTGTATCCCCTCCCTACTGCGCTACTCAGTCGCCTCGCTCCCTGCGTTGCTCCTTGAGGAAGGGGACTTAGCGCCTAATTCCAGTTAATTCGTCGAGCAGGCCACGATAGGTCGTGTTCTTTCGCACTTTGAGACACAGCAGAACAACGCGCTGCGGAAGTGTATAGCGGTGTTTGGAGAACTTCGAGGAATATCGAGAGACCGCTCGGCGTGCCAGATGGATCGCTTTCTCAGTAAAACGGAGAATCTGTGACTTCGGGAGGGCCTTCATCTCGTGGAATTATAGGACGAAAAATGTAACTCTCTGTGGATTTCAACAGAGCCAGAATATCACAAATCACCTCGGGGATTTTCTCCCACCTGTTCCAGGAGCTGTCGAGGGTCTCATGGAGGCTCTGATAACCTATTATCGAACTGGGGGAAGCTACCATCCACTTGTTGATATTGCCCTGTTCCACTATCAGTTCGAGACTATCCATCCATACGGGGATGGAACTGGTCGACTCGGTCGACTGCTCATCACACTCCAGTTGTACGATGCGGGCTACCTTCAGCATCCGAACCTCTATCTCAGTGAGTATTTCAACCGAAACAAATCCGAGTACGTAGTTCGAATGGATAGCGTTCGATCCGACGGACAGTGGGAGTCGTGGCTCTCGTTTTTCATCCGTGGGATTGCCCAACAAGCCGAAGAATCCGTCAATAGAACGCTCGCACTTGATGAGTTTCGACGACAGTACGAAGAAGACTATGGCGGCATCTCGTATACCAAACACAAACTCGTCTGCAGCCTCTTCGAACAGCCCTATCTCACGACCCAGACTGTGAGAATCTATCTTATTCAAGGAGAGAATCCCGTCGTTCACGACGGGCGTGAATCCGACAATCCCTCCACAGTCCACCGTCGATAGCAGGCCGGATATTCAACGCCAAAACACACCATTAAGTAGGTTTGTCTACATACTCTATGTATGGCGATTCAAGTTACTCGGACCTATGTTGCATCCATACGGAACCAGCAACAGGTCAAGGGTGACTTGGACTCGCTTGGGCTTGCCGCCTCAAAGCTCTGGAATATCGCACGCTGGACGTGTGACCGCATCTGGAGTGAAACAGGGACAATCCCCGAGGATGGCCCGCTCAAGGCATACTTGAAGAACCACGACCGCTACGCCGATCTTAATTCTCAATCGAGTCAGCGAGTCATTGAAGAACTCGCTGAAGCGTTCCATGGTTGGTATGCCAAACGCCGAAACGGGGACGACCGCGCAAACCCACCGAAGTATCGAAAGAACGGTGACGACCACCCACGGTCGACTGTCACGTTCAAAGAAGACGGGTTTAAACACGATAGCAAGAACAATCGGATTCGCCTCTCGAAAGGCCGCAACCTGAAAGAACACTGGTCCGATTTCATCCTCTGCGAAATCGGAACTCGGCCAGATGTGACCATTGAGAACGTTCGCCAAGTGAAAGCAGTCTGGAACGGAGACGAATGGGAACTTCATATCGTCTGCAAGCACGAGATTGAGGCCGAGTCTCCCGGCGACGAAACTGCCGGTGTTGACCTCGGTATCTCGAACTTCGCCGCCGTCTCGTATTCCACGGGCGACCACGAGTTGTATCCGGGGAATGCTCTCAAGACCGACGAACGGTACTTCGCCAAGGAGATAGCGAAGTGCAACTCATCTCGGTCGAACAAAGCACTCAGACTCCGCAGGAAACGTTCTGAGCGTCGGTCGCACTACTTGCACGCCGTCACGAAACACATCGTATCCGAATGTGTTGAACGAGGTGTCGGAACAATTGCTGTCGGCAACCTCGAAGGTATCCGTGAAGACGACGAGACTGGCGAAGCCCGGAACTGGGGCGACCGTGGCAACGAAGGCTTACACGGGTGGGCGTTTGACCGATTCACAAACTTGCTCACCCACAAGGCGAAAGCCGAAGGTATTGCCGTGGTTGTAGTGAGCGAACGAAACACATCGAAGACGTGTTCGTGTTGTGGGCAGAAGCGAGACGCCAACCGCGTTGAGCGCGGCTTGTACGTCTGTCGTGGGTGTGAGGCCGTAATGAACGCCGACTCAAATGGTGCGGAGAACATTCGGCGTCGGTTAGACCAAGCAGAAAAGGTAACTCTGAGTCCTCGGTCATCCGAGGATAGGAGTAGCGGGCGTGTGGCACGTCCAGTAGTCAACCTGTTCCGTCGTGGAGAACACGACCCTAACTGTGGACAGGGGACGTTCGCTCAACAGGCGAGCAGCTGCAAACCATAAATATCCCAACTGCGGTCGGGAAGCCTCGCCGTTCACGGCGAGGAGGATGTCACTCGATGTTGAGCAGTCGACTGCCTACCGTGCAATCACTGCCCTTGAGGAAGACGGGATTCTCGAAGAAGTCACAGGGAAGGGGAGGAACAAGGAATATCGCGCAAAGGAGATATTCGAGATCCTCGAACAGCCTCCACAGACATACTAATCTGAGTTAGCTACTGGTCAAACTATCGTATATCTCTTTGAATTCCTGCTCGCCGCGGATTAACGTCAAAGTCGCATCTGAGATCTTCATCCTACTGGTGGCTTGTGTAATTTCAGCAATAGGCCGACAGTTGGCCGAAACAATGGTCGGCAGAATGGATCTGATCAGCGCCAGTACGCCAGCGTTCCGTCTGGTGGATTAAACCACCCCCGGAGGAACCAAGAGATTCCAATACCCGAGGAGCCAGCAGATCCCTATCAGTGACGCGGTGACGACCGTGTAATGGATCCGCTCATGCAGGTTCCAGTCCTCGCTTATCCAGCTGTATCCAGCGATTCCGGCAGTCACGATGGTCCCCACAGCACTGAGAATCATTCCAACGAACAGCACTTGGAACGTAGCCGGAGGATCAGACAGTACCATGAGCGGTGTTACGAGAAAGTGCGCGATTATTACGACCAACGAAGCGAACAGAACACCAATTGAGCCGACAGCAAGGAGTTTCGCTCTAACGATGTCGTGTGCAACGGCGGTCTGCCAACCCGGTATCGCACCTTCGGTGTCTCTCCGAATTTGCCGATACAGTCCAGCTGCCGGCCAACCGATGATAGCTGATGCCGTTCCCAGAACGGCCATTACTGCCAGCACTCCGTGAATGATGAGTTGATCGAGCCCCTCAACTCGACCAAACGCTGTCGGACTGCCGCCACGGAACAGATATTGTATCTCACTGTTCTCCTCGCCGAAGGCGATCCGTCGGCGTCCGTCGGTTCGTTCGAATACGAGTGGTTCGATTTCGACCCATCGATCAGTCGTGGTACCCTGTTCAGTGATAAGCGTCCCGTCATCCTCGATGCGCACATCGACGGTGGGCGCATTCAGCGTCGAGGTGACTCGGTCGTGCCACGTCTCCGATCGCCGTAGTGATCGATATGTCCCCGTGATCTCGTCGGCACGGGCTGGGGCTCCGTCAGGTGTGAGTGATTCCGCCTCGGGATTCGGGAGTAGTTCGTCGAGGATCCCGTCTACCACGTCAGTTGCTGCGGCACTTCCACCAGGAGCATTAAACGAAACGAATAGGCCGAAGTCATACTCCGGAACGAGCACGAGGTAGCTATAAAACGAGAGCGTCCCCCCGTCGTGCCAGAGCGTTCGGACGTCGCCGCGGAACTTCTCGACCAGCCCGAATGCCATTCCAGAGAGGCGGTCATGGTGTGTTTCCCACTGGTCTTGCATTGCGGCGACCGTTCCCTGTTCGAGGATCTGCTCTCCGTCTAGGACACCATCGTTCAGCTGCAGTTCGAGAAAGCGCCCCATATCGCTGGCCGTAGCCGACATGGCTCCTGCCGGTCGCAATCCGAGAAGAGGGAACTCGCCATTTCGATACGTGCCTGTCGACCCATGGCCGGTTGCATGGGCTTTTGCGAGTGAACTTGGGAGGGGCTGTCTGAAACTGCTTTGGGCCATACCGGCCGGCTCTAAGAGGTACTCATCGACCGCCCGGTAGAACGGTTTCTCGGCGTGTGCAGCCAGGACCTGTCCTGCAAGCGCGTAGCCGAAATTGGAGTATGACCCGATCCGTCCCGGCGTTCGAACACGTTGCTGTGGATCATCCTGGAGATACGATTCCAGCGATCGGAGATCATTTTCATCTGGGATCCACATGCCACGGTTCGTCGCCTCGAATCCACCGCGATGTGTAACGAGGTCCGTTAGTGTGACTGGGTCGTTCCCATAGTCATCTATTGGCACATCGAGATAGTGGTTGACATCGGCCTCGGGGTCGATCTCGCCCCGTTCGACAAGTTCCATCAACGCGGTTGCGACGACCGGTTTGGACACAGAGCCGATCCGAAACGGCGTTTCATCCGGGTCAACTGGAGATTCAGTATCCTGATCAGCAACGCCATATCCTTTTGTGACGGATCGCGAGCCGTCCGAGACGACGGCGACGCTGGCACCGGGAATATCGTATTCGGCCAAACTCGTTTCTACTAACTCGTCGACGAGCTGTTCGATATCAGATTCGAGTTGTTCGTTCGTTGTCGCAAATGGGGTCTCACTGGTGGCTGCTGTGGGGGACCCAGCAAGCGCGGCCGCACAGGCAGCACCTGTTCCAGCAAGAAACTGACGACGAGAGGGCGGACGTCGCATCACCCTACGGATCTGGTTATTAGCTGAAAAATGTTCACCACCAGTTTCACGCCGGGAGGATGTCACCTTGGTAGTACGTCTTTGTCCAGTGGCCTCGCCAGAGGTCTGCTAAATCTTCAGCGACCGAGTCGGCGAAAAGCCCGATAGCAGCCGCTTCTCGATAGACTCCTGGATGTTCCAGTCGAGTTTGTAGGAACAGAGCAGACGAAATGTACTCTCTTGGTTCTAAAATAGGGACGACGCGGCTTAACCTACAAAGTCGTTGGAAGGCGTTTGTTGTTGGTTAAGAAGGTTCCGCTGAGAGAAACGGCTTTACTTAGAGGGTGAGTCTTGTACGTCTGCAACCTCTCTGAGATGTGGTAGGAATCGACTGCTGAACACAAGGCGTGTATCGTTCACTGATTTTCGAAAATCAAGTTGGGTTGGATTGTTCGATGGAGGGAGATCACAATCAACTAGTTCTGATTCTTTTATACAAAACGAGGAGAATACCTGACCCTTTAGGGTCAGGATGAATCCGACAATCCCCACACAATCCACCGTCAATGGCAAGTCTGGATATTCCATGCCAACCGACACTATTAATAAAACGACATTCATAACCAGTTATGGAGCCAGAAATGAGCCGAACCGTCCGAACCTTCGAGGCCACCATCACGAACCAGCAACAGGTTCGTGACGACCTTGACCAACTCGGATGGGCCGCCTCAAAACTCTGGAACATCGGTCGCTACTACGCACAAGAACAGTGGGATGAAACGGGTGAGATCCCCGATGACGGGGAACTCAAAGCCGAACTCAAAAGTCATGAACGCTACACGGACTTACATTCTCAATCCAGTCAGCGCGTTCTCGAAGAACTCGCTGAAGCGTTCAACGGCTGGTTCGGCAAGCGTCGGAACGGAGACGACCGTGCCCGACCGCCCGGCTACCGCAAAAACGGAGACGCCCATCCACGTTCAACTGTGTCATTCAAAGCGGCTGGCTTCAAGCACGATGCACAGTTCACCCGTGTTCGCCTCTCGAAAGGCCGCAACCTCAAAGAACACCGTTCGGACTTCATCCTGTGCGAGTACCAGACTCGCCCGGATGTTGACCTGATCGAGTGGGACATTCAACAGGTTCGCGCCGTCTACAAACGCGACGAGTGGCGGCTTCAATTCGTCTGTCGCATCACCATCGACCCGGAACCGCCGGGCGACGAGGTGGCCGGTGTTGACCTCGGGATTTGTAACTTTGCCGCCGTCTCGTTCGGCGGTGAGTCGGTGTTGTATCCCGGTGGCGCACTCAAAGAGGACGAATACTACTTCACGAAGAAGAAAGCCAAGTGCAACGATTCCTCGTCTCGTGAAGCCACTCGCCTTGACCGTAAGCGAACGGGTCGTCGGACGCACTTCTTGCACGCCCTCTCGAACGCAATCGTGGAGGAGTGTGTCGAACGAGGTGTTGGTACTCTTGTCGTTGGCGACCTCGGTGGCATCCGAGAAGACGACGAGAACGGCGAACCACGCAACTGGGGCGACCAGGGCAATCTTGACTTGCACGGGTGGGCGTTCGACCGATTCACAACGCTACTCGACTACAAAGCAGAAGCCGAAGGTATCGACGTTGAGCTGGTGTCGGAACGTGACACGTCGAAATCGTGTTCGGCGTGCAGCCATACAGACAAGAACCAGCGTGTTGAACGTGGATTGTACGTGTGTGAGGAGTGCGATACGGTGGCGAACGCCGACGTGAACGGTGCGGAGAACATTCGGCAAAAGGTACTCCCGAGTCTCGCCACGGATGGCGGCGATAGGGATAACGGCTGGTTGGCACAGCCAGCGGTTCACCTGTTCGACCGTAGTGAGGGCTGTTTCACCCCACAAGAACAGATCGTGAACCGCGAACCCTAATATCCCAACTCAGCGGTGCGGTGCCGTGGGATTCCCGCGTCTTCAGGCGCAGGAGGATGTCAATTGATGGCTGTTACAACGGCGAGTACTGAATAGAACGCGAGTATTTTGAAGGGAACTTCAACAGAACGAGAGGCTTCAGCATATCAAGAGTTCGCACTCTCACATACTTTCTGCCGATGCATCCGTATTCACGATTCCGGTCGTGAGGATGTACTGAACTGCCTGTTCAACAGTCATATCGACATCTTCGATCCTGCTGACAGGGACATGGGTTAGATGCCCACCCATTACCGGATTGGGAGCCATCGGTAGAAACACAGTTTGATACGCTGCCGAATCATCTCCTATAATACGGTTTGCGGCCGTTGTGACGCTTTCAGGTGGGGATTCAGACGTTAGAAACGCCAGCGTGTATGCGTTTTCAGCTGGAAACTCAACCAGTTTCACCTCTCGAAACTGTGCACCATCCTCACTAGGATCCAACACCAGATCGCTCATCTGCCGCGTAGTTTGATAAACCGATCCAATGCCCGGAATCTGTGTCACATAGTTATCTACCGTTTTGATGATATTCTCGCCGACCTGCTGCTGTGCTATCGTGCCGATAATCAACACCACAATCGCAATGAGCACCACACTCAATATCTGAATAATAACCACGATATTTCCCGATTCAACGCCATTCTCAGACAGTATTTCACTGATCGGTGAGAGTATTCCTCCAACGAAATTAAATAGTGACAACATTACCCACGCTGACACAGCGAGTGGGATTACCACGGCGATACCTGTCAGAAACTTCGTTTTGAGGTGGTTCTCTGACATCTAAACTAGGCGTATTTTTGTAGGACAAAGAAGGTTATAGGGTACAATTCTTTCTTAACGGTTAGCATGGTGGTACCATGGTAGATGTGATCAACTAATGAATATATAATGTTGTAGCTGTGTTCAAATCACGTTGTAGTCTCCGATTTGATGAATAGCGGGGGATTCTAGCCACTCGCTTCCCAGATCGAAAACTAGAGCCGATTGAAGACTCGACCAGTACCCCGGTATGGGGGAGATAGATGAGCCAGTATTCGAACCTGTTCACGACGAATGATGAGAAGAGGAGACTCAGGTTAATGTGTGTCAAGAGGCTCTGTCGGAATCTCCGTAATTGAGATATTTCGACCTAACTGGGTAAATACAGGGGATGGATTTAGCACGAAGAACAGAAAACATCAAACTCTACCGGCAAGCTGTAACATCTCCACCAAACTACCGGCATTGGCCACGAGAGCGCCTATGCCGAATATATCGAGTCCCAGCCCGAGAACCAGCAGGAAGAGTCCCCGAGCACCCGTTCTCAACGCAGCACTTTCCGGTTCATCGTTCGCCACTATCAGATGCCCCTCTGCCGGTGTCATGACTCCATCTGCACCTCCGGCTCCTTTCTCTGGCGCTGTGCGTGCTTCCCCGACGATGCTTACTTTTTGGCCGACACTGAGTGTTCCCTCTACTAGTTCGATGCGGTTCTTGAACAGGCTGGAGTCTGTGTTCGTCGACGGCTCCAAATCAAGTCTCGCTTCGTCGACCTGTTCCAGCAGCTCTTCACCGATGACTGTCTCCGTCTCGTGTTCCAGTGAGAGATTCTCCTCCGTAGGATTGACATATATCTCCGCCGTCTCGTCAGAGACGATGAACGGACTGTATTCGATGCCAGCGTCGATAGTAGGGTCCCCAGTCCCCTGCACTTGGTGGTAGATATTGTACTCGTATGCTACGCACTCTTCTCCCCGTATCGGTGATACGAGGGTGTCGTCTGACCGAGGCGGGCGAACGGTCCCGTGGACCCGAACTAACCCATCAGTCGCAACAGACTCACGAAGTGGCACTGAGTCGGTGGTCGATAATCTCCACCAGTCTCTCACGTTTTCGACTCCGCGGATCGTCGCGGCCACCCCTATCACAGTCGCGATGACCCCACCGGCTACTCCGGGCAGAACTCCGTAAACACCCAATATGGGAATTCCCAATAAGACGGTGCCCGCGAGACTTGTGTCTACAAGCACATCTTGTGCCTCTGTACTCTCGGTATTAGGCCTACTGTTCGTGTACCTGCACTGACTGAGCGCTAATCTTCCCTCCCAAGGCATGGTGCCCGGCAGATGGATTGTATTCAGTACCCGACACTTACCACCTCCCAGGGAGGTTGCAGACATGCGTGCGAATATCTCGGTTCTCTCGTTCAGGGGTTAGTTCACTGATATTCTAAGTAAAGCCCAGGTGAATCTGATTGATCGGAGACGCCAAGTTCGCACGAGATCTCTGCAATGTTGAGAGTCCCAAGAATCTCGTTATCGAACTCGACCCGGGTGACGTTGGACCGTGGCAGTCGACACGTCGCAGCCTTGTGATTGCGAAGGCCGTTATCCAAGTTGGTGAACCACACCGACTGAGGCCGATGTGTGATAGACGACTGGGACCGAGTTGCTAACCTTGCTATCAAACAAACCTTCGAATCACTCTGAAAACAAATCAATTTTCTGTACGATTTTCGCGTACATGTTGGGTGAACAGTACCAGCCCTCCTCTACCATTGCATCGATCACTGTTCGTGCTTTCTCAACACTGATGACGTTCTGGCTCGCAAGATACAGCACAAGGTACGCAGTGCCTCGTGTCGTGATTTCCTCGGTCGATGCGATGTCGCGTCCATATGTCTCGTCCATCACGGCCACACCGTCGTGTGTGTCTGCACAGGCCAACACAGCGACATCAGCATCACTTAGCTTGGGATTTCGTTGAATTCGTGAAAAGAACTCATCGTCGTCTACTGAAATCACGCTGAGCATGTCATCTTCGACGCTTTGTTCGATACGCCGAGCATCCGGATAGCCTTGTTCGATGCCTGTGTCGACTACTTCGGTATAGACCCGATCTGGAATGACACACGGCTCGTCGAGGTGTGAGATCAGTGTGAGTTGGTCGACTTTCGCGAGATAGATGAGTGGCGTTACATCGAATACCCACATTCAGAGTGCCTCTAGGTCCTCGTCGAGATGCTCGTCATCTACCCACGTGATATCGTGGTCTTCGGCCAGCTGAGCAAAATCCCAGACAGACATCTCTGCGAGCTCGGCCGCCTTGCTGAATGTCACCGTTCCCTCTGAAAGCTGTTCGAGCGCCTGTTGTCGACGCCAATCTTTGAGACTCTCTGAAAGCAGTTTCCGAACTGCTGTACTTCGATCAAGATTCTCGTCTTCGAGATAGGTCTCGAGTTCCGTCTCTAACTCATCTGGCACTCGTGCGGAAATCGTCCCCATAGTGTTTACTATGTTTGCATTGTATACAAACGCTTCGGTCGATATATGGAGCTATCCGTGTTTGTGCTCGTTACGACTCCGCATTTTATCGACCCCAGAGGGGTGAGGACGCACAAAACCGCCTTCTACAAACTATGTCGACTGAATACAACCCACAGCAGTATTAACTGAATCCGAACCAGACCGATTATACGACCGATCTACCGTGGGCTGATCCCGAACTGACTGCCCAACGATCGGAGCGCGATCTCGATTACTTCCTTCGTCGAGCTCACCCACGAACTAGTGGCTGCCGAATACGTTTCATCGGAGATCTGGGGCGAGAAGCGAACACGATTTTTCGCCGTTGACGATACGGGCGAGCGGTTCCAAAAGCGGTATTCTGACGACCGACTGGGCAGCCACAACACGCTGCTCAGTCGTCGACGTGTGCGTAGCGCGCTCATCAATCGACTGTCGCGTGAAACAGTCGGGACAACGCAAGGCATCCAGGAGGCGGTTGAGGAGCCAAATTCCATTCGTGTGGGGCCGATTCGGGAGTTGGAGTGCTAATGCTCCGAGAAAACGACCACGTCGACGGCGGCACGCTCGTCTACGACGTTTGGACCGAACACCACGCTCACCTTCTCCGTGAAGTCAAGATTGGTCGACAGCTGCTCGGCTTTGCAAACGTCACCGACTGGGCAAGATCCGCTCGGAACTCACCCGCCGCGGCCACGGTGTCGGCGCAATACACCAGCTCCCTGTCTTCGAGGGTGGTCTATGATGGGACCATTCGATCTCGCTAACCGACGAGCGTGTGGTCACCCGAACGGCCACTGTCCTAAGTGCGGGCAATTGACGCCGTCACTACGCGCAGACTACTGCTCGATTGCCTGCCGATATGACGTCCAGAAGTCCCAGAGGTGGGAGCAGTACGAACCCCCGAGTCGGGAGTCATCAGAGCGGCTGCCGGACACAGAACTCGCCGAGCGAGAACCCGAACGACCTGGCCATCCAGGACGAAGATATCGTCGACGAGATCGTCACGACTAGCGAATAGATCCGTCAACAGTTGCTCCGGTCCCTTGGTTCCTTCGCCCCCACGAACTCTATATTAGACTGCGGGAAGACAGAAGTCGCGGTGCTTGGCCCCGAAGCGGTTCACCGTTTTGTGACTCGATTGATTTCACCAACCACTTTCGCGTTTAAGCGGTGGGAAGCAGTAGCCGATCGTTATCATACTCGTTGCCACTGAAACGACGAGCAGATCCGCGAGCCATCCTGGATATACTCCTGAAAGTTTTGCGACGGCCAACGGGAGAGCCCACCCCGCCGCAAAAATCAGCAGCGACCCGCCCAGCAACCGGGTTTGTTCGTGCCTGAGGAACGTGAATCCGAACATCGCAATGCCAACGGCGAATACGGCCAATAGCCCGAAAAAGACCGTACTGACTGTAATCGGCAGCATGCTCACTTCGGGGACAAAATCAATGGTGAGAGCCAAGACGGCCCATGCTACCAAGATGATGGCTCCGACTGGAAGTACTGCCACGAGACTACTGCCGACGATAGCTGCCGTCGGGGTGCGGTCGACGAGAGACTGGTAGGACCTGAACAACACGAATGGTATCAAGACGAACCCGATACCGAACGGAATCGAGCTGAGCAGCCACGAAAACGGGATCTCGCCCAGAAATTCTCTGTAGACTCCGTTGGCAAACTCAACTAGGAGTACTACACCAGCGATCCCCAGAAGTCTCCCGGTCCAGCGTTCGATCTCGTCTGTTCGGCTGCTTGCGAGGGACATATTTGGATATTCGACGTTCAATACATAATACTTGACACAATGTTAGCAATGCGCTCGAAGTACCCTCTCTGTACATCCACGCTTCGAGATCGACCAACTCGAGGGCGTGCTGAGGAACACCGATACTCCGACTCCTTCCTCGCTTGTCGACGCCCCACTCACTGTCGAAAGCCAAGAGCAAGAAACGACTCGCGAGGAACCTGATCTCTCACTGTACTCGGATTCGTTGCTCTTGATCGATGCGCTCGAACGGTATGTGCCGACCGACCTCCGACGATGGAAACTTCTGACCTGGTCAATCTCTATACACTCTGTTCGGATGTCCAGCGCAACGCTGACGATCTACACCAGAACGTTCGCTCGCTTCTCCTCGACCGCCTCCACCACGACCAACCCATCCATGGTCAGTACGTCTCTGTCCAGCGAACCAGTCGACGCCCGGAGGGTCCGGGAGCCCCGTCCGGGGGAGAGGAGTTCAAACGGAGCCACCAAGCCGGGGGCTGTACAGCGAGTAGAGGATCAGGCCGAGCCCGGTGATCTCCAACAGCCGACGGAGCAGTGGCAGCACCGACACTCGTAGCCCGGTGGCGTTGGGGACAAAAGGGGTCAGCAGCGCGAACCCCAGCGAGAGGCCGAACGGGGCGATGGTGACGAATCCGAGGCCGACGGCCAGATACAGCATTCGCGTGCTGTCGTTGCGCCGGTAGCCCCGGTAGGCCTGAAAGACGATGGTCAGCCCTAGCGCCAGCGCTAGCAGCGTCGACGCCAGCAACACCAGATAGAGGGTCGTTTCACGCCCGAGCATGCTTAGAGGTCCTCCCAGAGTTCAGTGAAGCGGTCGGCCGCGTCGCTCGGTTCCCGGGAGACGTCGACGTTGAGCCCCCCGTCGGTGAGTTCGATTTCGACTCCGCGTAGCGTGGCCGCATACGTGCCGTAGTGGTGTCCATCGTCGTCGAGGTTGGTGTGTTCGGTGATGAGATCGTACTCGGTGAGCCGGTCGATGCGTCGGTAGACCGTCGGGAGGGACGCATCGCAGGCCTCCGCGAGCTCGTTTGCCGACATCGGTTCGGTCGCCGTCTCGATGAGGATCCGCCGGGCGTACTCGTCGTCGAGAAACGACAGCAGTTCCTCGACCGGGAGCTCCTCACTCACGACTGACTCACGCTCCCGTGGCATCGTATACCCCCACTGCGGTTTTCACATCGTGAAAACGACAGCACATGGCGCACTGCCGGCGGTCACGGCGCTGGTTCGGCGTCGGTGCCGGTCGACCTGTCGGCCGTCTCGGTAGCCTCGCGGGCGGCAGTCCCACCGGTGGCGTCACCGCTCCCAGTGTTCCGGCCGTCGCTGGCGTCGACGAGTTCGGCGTAGGCCTGCGCGAGGATCGCCGCCGAGAGCACGCTCATACAGGCCGCGGCGGCGACGCCGATCGGCAGCGCGAGCAGTTGGGGAAGCGCGCTGGCGGTCACCTCGGCGGTCGGATCGAATGGCCGGCTCGGCGTTGCGATCGAACTGACCGTCTGCTGGAGGCCGACAAGCAACACCCCCAGCACGCCGACCCGCACTCGGTGGCCACGGACGACCGCCCAACTGCCGCGGAGCGCGCCGACGACGGTCCGACCGCGGACGCTCACCTCGTGGAGAACGAACAGTAGATGGAGCCACACGACCACCGTCGCAGCGATCGTGACGCCGAGGGCCACGAGACCGGATCCCACTATCACGGCAATTCCGAGCCACCCGGAGCCGAGCAGGTCGTGTACCACTATGATGAAGCCGATCTCGGCCGCCAGAGGGCCGATGATCGCCGCCACGATCGCGAGCCCCGAGACGAGGCTGACGGCGATGCCGCGGGTGGTCGCTCGCCCGAGGTGTCCAAACAGGTGGTCCGCCGGTATCCGGTCGGTCACCCCGTCGACGAACGTCCGAATCATGATAATCGTGATCGGCATTGTGACGACGGCCGAAAACAGGGTTGTCAGCCCGACTGCGACGGCCGTCGCCACCGCCGGCAGCGACCCGGCAAGGGGGACGCCTTCGACCGGTTCGATCCCGCCGACTGCCACCGGGATGTGCCGAGTTACCGCCGCACCGACGAGCAGGAGGCTCAGCAGTTGGGCGACACAGGTGAGAACGACAAAGACCGCGCCGTTGCGGGAAAACGTCAGTCGCAATCCGTCCGTAACTACGGATCCGAGTCGAAAGCTCATACCGGCCTTCCGACACATACATCCATAAGCCCCTCCGTCAGTTTCAGCCTCGGAAAACTGGTTTCGGAGGTATAAAAATGGGGCGTGGACGGCGACAGCGTCCGCTACTCGTCGACCACAGCGGTCGCCGCGTCGATGATTATCTCTCGGTCGGCATCGCCGCCGATCGTCTGCCGGAGCTCGTTTTGTTCCCACAGCACGGTCGTCGACTCTCCGTACTCGTTGAGATACCCCTCGGTACCGTTCAGATCGATCCGCTCGCCGTCCAACTCGTAGTCGCTCTGATTGCTGACGGTGTAGCGGATCGTGGCATCGGTCGACTCGTAGGTAAGGGTGTAGCTCACGTGGCCGTCCATGGTGATCGAGCTCCCGCGTTCGAACTGGTAAGTCTCGCCGAGGTCGGGATCACCGATAGTGAACGGGGCGGCTTCCTTGACTGCGGCTGCCGAGTCGAACTGGTGGGTGTCGGGACCCTCGAACTCCTCGACGGTCGCATCCTCGGGAACGTCAAGTGTCACGTCATCTGCACGCACGTCGCCGTTGAACTCGACGCTCTCGAAGTAGGAGACGGTGGTCGTTGTCTCACCGTCTGACGATTCGAACGTCGTTTCGGTCCGGAGCGGATACCAGTACTCCTGGTCGACGTAGGCCGTGACCGTCGAAGTCGGTTGGCCGTCCTCGCTGTCGATCCGGATTACGTGGACGTCCCGATCCGCAACCGTATCCGTCCCCTCGTAGGAGACGTTGCTGTCGTTGAGGATACGTTCGATTTGGTCGCCATCTACCGCACTCCCAGCGAGGCCGCCGCCGATCTCGGAGTCGTGTTCGAACTTGGTGACGGTGTTTTTATCGGGGTTGTACGTCCGTGTAACACCATCTTTCGTTATTGTGGCAAACCCTTCGGTTCCCATCCGCTCGCTGTCCGAGTCGGTCACGACGCGTTTCGAGACCTCGCCGGGGATTTCGACGACTTCGGTCGTGGTGCGGACGGTTTTGCCGTCCAATTCCGTCTCAGATACCTGTACGCCCTCTACCGAATCGATGTTCTCGTGTCGGGTTTCGATCTCCGAAGCGATCTTTTCGGGGTCGGGATCGCCGGTTGCAAGCCCCATACACCCCGCCGTCACAAGCAGCAGGACTGCCATACCGATTCCAAGAATCGATCTGTTGGTTCGAGTAACCATCACCGACACCTACCGGACGACGGGTGATAAAAACCGAAATCGATTTTCAGACTCCGCATACTGTCCCAGTCCGAGGACCGTATCGACCTACTCACAGTTAGCCGATGATGAGTGACCAGCGCAACAGATGAATACACAGCCAGCGAATACTCCTTGACATCCTCCCCGCCCTGAAGGGAGAGGATTCCCACGTTGGGATATTGTGGTTTACGGACGGGTCGCCTGTTCATAGCTTCAGAAACTGTTGTACGAGACAACTATCTGCTGTAGCCTCACAGACTGCACCTACATGGTGTTGATGTACAAGTCATAGCGATACAGTTCGTCGTCATACCACAGTAGCTTCCTGTTCGCTGCCGTGTCGACAGCACTGAGTCCGAGAGCCTCAAGCAGTGTCTCGAACGAAGCAGTTAATGGCACCTCCTCCGTGTAAGGCTCGCCAGCAATCGCCCCTTCGAGGATCTCTCGGGCATCTGCAGTCAGCTCGTCCGGATCGAGTTCAGCGTCAATCCGAGAGCCGAAGACGACCTCGCGGAACTCGCTTTGGGAGCCTGCGACCTCGACAGCGAAGGCGGTATGGGCCGTTTCCGTGAGTTGTTCGGTAGTGACGTCGACACGATAGGCCCAGGCTCCGCTGTCGGTCATCGTGATGACCTGACCATCTAACTCACCGCTTGCGAGTCGGCTCTCGCGTTCGCTCGGCCGCCGCAACACATACCCATCGTCCCGAAGTAACTCTGCAGTGCTTGATCCCCCACCACTCTGTGTATACGAGTGCAGTAGTTTGATGATCCGAGCACTTGGCCGTTCGAGTGTCTCGACCAGAATCGCGTCGTCAGACACCTGCTCTTGTGGAACGGTATCAACACGGACCAATTGGCGCTCCATCTGCTGTCGACCAGTGACGACGTATTTGAGCTGGTAATACGACTCCTTGTACTTGATGTAGCCGTCGTTCGGCACCGGTTGATAGCCATATGTCGTGTGTCGACCGTCCGGGAGAACGTTCGCAAGCGCGGTTTCTGCGGGGTCTCCGAACAGGGGATTATCGTCGGGTTCGTAGAGTGCGTACTCGACAGGAGTGCGTTCGATACGATTGATATCGAGGCTGTACTCCTGGACTGCTGATCGAGAGCCGGATCGATCATTGGTCAGACAGCCAGCAAGCGTCGCAAACGCTGTTGCCCCGGCCGCATGGAGCGTGCGTCGACGAGTGAGAGCCGTACCAAAACGAGCAGCATCATCCATTTCGTTCTGTTGTATTGTGTGAACGTAATAAAAATGGTCGAGAGGAATATACGAGTCCGAGAACCGAAACGGACGGCGAGTCGGTCGCGGTTTCGACGTTTGACAATCAGGGCAGCAGCGCCCGCTCCGAGACGGTCACCGAAACCCGGGAGCGGAATTCGGACCACTCGCTGTCACCGGTACGGTAGGAACACAGGCCGTCCTCGAAGTAGCCGTCGAGTACGTACGTCCCGTCGCCCTGCAAGCGCTTGCCGTCGACGACGTATCGCTCCGTAACGGACTCGCTGGCAGCCAGTGCCCGAACGATAGGGGTGTTGTCCTGATGGGCACTGTTTGCGGTCACCTCGATGCGGTCGGTCTCGGCGTAGCCATCGGTAAGCAGGAGCGTCCTGAACTCGCTGCCGTCGGTTGGAACCAGCGCGACCATCCCGAACGGCCAGACACCGGGCGTTCTGAGTTCGACAGCCTCCTCGCCGTCGTTTCGGAGCGTCAGATCCAGCGATCCAGGGCTGTCGACCGTAATCGCGGTGTCGACCGCCGCCACTTCAAAGGCCAGCGCCCCCGCCGTCTCGGTCGGCGACACCGACTCGATCGAGTACTCGGGATCGCCCAGACACCCAGCGAGACCACCCAGCGTTGCCGTCGTGACTCCCAGATAGTGACGTCGCTTCATCGTGGTGTCTCCTCTCTGTCGACTGCCCCATCGGTCAGGTGGACGAAGACGTCCTCGACGGTGGCGTCGGCTGCGAGATCGAGTCGCTCGCGGAACGCCGACAGCGTCCCCTCGTCGACGAGCTGGCCGTGGTGAAGGATGCCGACCCGGTCACAGACCAGTTCGACCTGTCCGAGGACGTGACTCAAAAAGAAGACCGTCGTCCCGCGTTCGGACTCCGATTCGACGACGTCCCGGACCAGCGCCACGCCGTGGGGATCGAGTCCGGTGAACGGCTCGTCGAGAATCAACAGCTCCGGATCGCCGACAAGGCTCATCGCGAGTGCGAGCCGCTGTTCCATCCCTTGTGAGAACTCTCTCGCTGGCCGGTCGACGGCGTCGCCCAGACCGACCCGTTCAAGTAGCCCAACGGGATCGTCGTCAGCCCGTTTGGTATCGGCAACGAGTTGGATGTGACGCCGGGCCGAGCGGTCGTCATAGGTATCGAACCGGTCGGGGAGGATGCCGACCTGCTGGTGGCAGTCGACTACGTCTGTCCACGGATCTAACCCGAGTACGCGTGCGGTTCCACTCGTGGGTTTGTTGTAGTTCATCAGCAGACCGATGGTCGTCGACTTCCCGGCCCCATTTGGACCGAGGAAGCCGTAGACCTCCCCCCGGTCGACGGTTAGATTAAGGGCATCGAGGGCAGTTAGCTCGCCGTACTGCTTGGTCAGGCCATTGGTTTCGATGGCTGGATTGGTCATACCAGATCACCTCGCTGGAACTGGTAGCGAGCTATGCCGAGCGGCACAACCAGCCAAACCAAAAGGACGACCAGCCCCGAAATCTCGTGAAGATAGGCTGGCGGTGTCTGTCCACCGAAGGCGCTCTCGACGGTATAGATAGTGATGCTCGTCGGGGTTTCGAGTTTCGTGATAACGGCATCGTAGGGCGCCCCGGAGTTCCCGACGCCGAGCAACCAGTTTGTCAGGACGCGGTAGGCCCGCCCTGGCGAGAGTCGAAGCAGTGCGAAAAACAGCCCGTCGGCAGGCGCGCTGAACGAGCCTGTCGACGGGCCACCGAGGAACGTATAGATCAGTTCAGCGAACCGAGTCCAGAAGACTGTGAAAAAGAGATAGACGCCGCCAAAGACGGCACCAGCCGCCCGCACGGTGTTTGTCGTGACTGCGGAGACGGCTGTCGCGATCGAGACGAGCGTCACGACGTACAACAGCGTCGCTAGTAGGACACCACAGAACAGTAGCGGCGAGAAGATCCCGAACCGGACGAAGCCGACTATCCCGAGGACAACCGCGGCGGCCGAAACCGGGACTGCGAGGCCAGCACTCCGCCCCAGAACTTTTCCGACGAGGATGTCGCTCCGGGTCAGCGGTAGGCCGAGGACGAACTTCAGACTCCCCGAGGTCCGTTCACCGACGACCGACCGATAACTCAACAGAAGTACACCCAGCGGGAGGAGAAACGAGCCGACGGTCTGGACGAAGCCAACGGTCTGGTTCGGGCCGAGCCCCTGCCAGCCGACGTAGGTCGGCCGGTAGCCCCACACGACGAGGAGTCCGGCGAGAATCCAGGGCCCCTTTGCGGTCAGCAGTCCGCGGGCCTCTTCACGGGCTAGCGCGAGCCAGCGTGGCCGTGTGCCCGCCAGCGGGCTCACACGCCACCTCTACGGGGAGGAGACGCTCGTGGAAACTTCTGTTGAGTTCGTTCGGGAAGGTTCTCCGCTAGTGAGAAAGCATTCTGAACTGATGTTGGACGTTCACGTTGTGACATTCGTTAGCTAATTTAGACATCAAAAAAGTGTATCTTAGGATTAGTTCAATTAGGATTGAATCCTGTTCATGGTCTCCGATTATCCATTTCCGATTGCGCAACGAGCGCAAATACAGAATGAAACTCCAGGCTACTGAGACGAATGGTCGACACAGGGTTTACCCACGACCCAGTACAGTGTTAGCGATTTTCCGTAGAATCCCGAGGGTCTCCGATAGCATTTTTGATGATTTCACCCTCTGCTCTGTGTAAGACACCACTGACCGCTGATTTGTTCACATCGAACCCTTCGGCGATGTCGGTCAGCGAACAGCCGCGTGGACTGTCGTAATACCCACGTTCGACAGCGACAGCAAGGATTTCTCTCTGTCGACCAGTAAGCGAGTCGAGTACGTCGTAGCCGTCGGTGATCGAAAGGATCTGATAGTCGACGTTACGCTGATCGAGCGATTCCCAAAGCGTTGCGAGCTTCGATTCGGGCATCACGAACTCGATAAAGAGGTAGCCATCGCGAGCCACAACGGGGGCAGTAGGGTGGTATTCGATATCCTCGGAGACAAAATAGCCGTTCGGTGGCTGGCCCTCAAGCATGACGACGACCGTCTCGTCATCCTGGTGAAGCACGGTCGAGGCACCCGAAAACCAGTCGGCAGTCTCTTCGACGAACCGATCAGGATTCTCCGTCTGGATCTCCAAGACGCTCGTAACACCGTCATCAGAGGGATAGTTCGAGAGAAAACGGATCACCGTATTCGGAAATTCGTTGGCGATCGCAGCCATATCCGGCATCGGCCCGACTTTGAGACGTACACGTGGCATACATTCCCTTTGAGAGAAGAGACAATGAGCATGGAGGTAAACATATTCACCCTGCTCGTTGGTCGACCGAGTCAACTGACCCAATCGGCTCAGTCCAGTCGACGCGATACGAATATATCTGTTCGAAGCGGTCGACACCACGTTTGAGAAAGAACGGAAGCACGAGATCACGCAGCTTCCTCGTGAATATGTTTGAAGGTGCCTTCTGAGTGCCCGTCTCCCGTGACAGTTCGACGATGTCGTCGACACGCTCGCGTCGCAGTGCCTCGAAGGTCGCAAACGCATCGGGGACCTCGTCGACATCGCGTAGGCACTTTGCAAGGACGATGGCGTCCTCCATCGCCAGCGAGGCACCCTGACCCACGTGCGGCGAGGTCGCGTGAGCAGCATCCCCGATGAGACAAACCAGCCCTCGGTGCCACGTCGGAAGCGATGGCAGGTCGTAGATCGGCCATTTTCCGATCTCGCCGTCTGTGGACTCAATGATCTCGGTACTCTCGTCGTGATCCCGACGGTGGCGTTCGAGGAGTCTTGCTTTCCATTCGGCTGTCGAGATCCTCTGTAGCTCCTCATGTCCTGGTTCGGTCTGTCGTTCGTGGTTCTCGAACCAGTAGATCTCGCCAGTCGGGACCTTCTGGTAACCGAAGAAACCGTTCACGCCGAAGGTCATCCGCATGACGCCCTCGGAAGGCGGAATGGCGTCGGTTCGCGTGAACCCCCCGGAGTCAATGATTCCGGTATACACAGGGTCGGGAGCGTTCGGCAGAATCGAGCGACGAGTCTGTGAGCGTATCCCGTCACAGCCGACGAGGAAATCGCTATGGACCTCGGTGCCGTCGTCGAAGTGCGCTATTGGCATCTCGTCGTGTGCGATCTCGATGTCTACCAGCCGCTTTCCGAACTGGACGGTGATTCCGTGGTCGATGGCGGCTTCTCGGAGAACCTTGGTGAGAAGGCCTCGCTTGATAAGAACGGTCTCCTGTGGATTTTCGGCGAGCTGTTTTTTCGCGTGGTTCTGGAACACGAGCTGATTCGAGCGGTGGCCCGCTTCGAGGACCGCCTCCCGAAGGCCGAGCGGTTCGAGAACCGTGGTGCCGTTCGCGGCGAGATTGAGGAAAAAACCCTCGTCGTCCCGTGGCTCGGGGTGACTCTCGTAGATTATCGGCTTGATGCCGATCCGCTGTAAGTAGAGAGCCACGACCGGACCGGCGACGCCACAGCCGATGATCTGTGCCTTGTGGTTTGATTTGGTGCGGGTCGACGGGGCTTTGATTCGGTCTTGCTTTTCGAGTTCATACAGGATAGCGACCGAATAGCACTATCAGCCTTCAGCTGAACATGTTGCCGAGTGGATGCCCGGCCTACTCACTAAAGAAAGCCGGAGCCAGCTTCGCCCCGAGGACGCCCGCAAGGACCGTCGCCCCGAAGCGAGCCACCATCAAGAGATCAAGCGCGCCGAAACCGAGTCCGAGGAGTCCAGCAAGGATGCCTACCGCAAGGCCATGGAGTACAGCTGTCTGGGAGTCGACACGCTTGACGACCCACGCTGCAGTAGGTACAGTGAGGAGGATCGTCACAATGGGGAAAAGCTGGGTTCCCGAGACCGTATTGAACTGCTGCATTGATCCCGGATCCGGCTCGCCGCCTGTGGCGAACGAAACCAGGAACGTGTAGCCGATAATTACGACGATGAGTAAGGTAATCGAGATTGCATGCGGGGCGATCCCGCCTGCAAGTATCCGTTTCCAGTGCAAGTCTGTTGTTGTCGTCATCACTGGAGACTAGCCGTCAGAATGAATCAGCGTTGACGTATACATGTTCACGTCAACGTTGACCGCTGTCCAGTGATTCTCATTGAATCGATGACGTTCAAACGTAGATCACTCCTGAAACCATTCGTCTTTAGTTAAGACTCACACCTCGGTTGCGTAGCGGTAGCGAGCGTCTCTTGTAAGATCGGTCGTTGCTTGTGGATCTTCTGTGCGTCCTTGATCAGCCGCTCCAACAGCGGCGGTGGCGA
>NZ_JANHDJ010000009.1 GCF_024494645.1 Halohasta litorea
AAGCTCCTCGTTGAGAGTGTTGACGACAAAATTAAGCAGGTGCTCTTCTTCGATCTGATTGTCTGCTTGGTTTGGTTTCACACTACGTCCAAGCAGACACTTCCTCTAACCCGATGTGATCGACTGAGGATAGGGGTAACGGCGGTTTGGACTGCCAGAAGTCCACCAGTCCGATACTGTGGGACTACCTGTGCCCGAAAGGTCTGGTAGTCCGGTGACTGGACTGCCCACCTGCAACTCCCACCGCTCGGGATTCCTCCGCGTAAACGCGGAGGAGGATGTCAAAACATCTCTCCACCTGGATCCTTAGAGACGAAGCGAAGTTATTGCTGTATCTCTCGAATGTGGTTCACCGCATCCTTAGCTAGCCGCCTAAAATCTGCTCTGGCTGGTATAATGTCGACAGAACCTCCATGTCTACGGACAGCACGCTCTGTCGGTGCCCCAATTGCACCAATAACCGTCTCCTCTAGCTCGGATTGCAGCGAGGAGAGAGCGTCACGTTCGGTAGCGATCTCAAAAAAATGCTCGACCGTCTTCGGTGACGTGAATAGTATGCCGTCTAACTCACCGTCTACGGCGAGTTTAACTGACTGGCCAGCAGTATCCGGTCGTTTCAAGCGATATAGATGGGTTTCATGAACAGATGCACCCGCTTCTTTTAGTCCCCGAATCAGTACATCACTTCCGTGTGCACTGCGAGCGATTTCCACCGTATTCCCTTCAACTTCGTCTGCCAACTCTTCGACGAGTCCCGTGGAAGTAAATGTCGAAGGAATCACGTCGACTGAATAGCCGCAATTTCGTAACGCAGTTGCTGTCTGGTGGCCTACCGCACATACTGTCGTTCCATCTTGATGCCATCCCTGCTTCTCAGCGAATTTAACCCCGGTCGGACTGGTGAAGATGCAGTATTCTGCCTGCTGTGGAGCCTGCCCTGTTGGACAAATGGACAGCATTGGATCTGCGATTGGCGACACTTCCAGTGATTGAAGATAGCAGACAGCTTCGTCGATCCGAGTGTCGTCAGGGCGGAGGACAGCCACCTTCGGCTTAGGCATAGTGAATAATCCAGTGTTGATGACCTTGGGTGTATCGAGAACCGATCGACAGATTCCGAGTTCTTCAAATCCCTTGTCGAGTTATCCACTCGTATGGATAACGACGATTCTCACGATTACGTCGTACCCGAGAGTGAGGAAGACCTTGATACACCAGACGTACGTGGCTACGACTTTCGCGGCGAATTCGACTTCCACGAGATGCTTGACTCCTATGCGTCAACAGGATTCCAAGCAACACAGCTCGCAGAAGCCATCGATATCGCAGAACGTATGCAAGAAGCGGATGCAACAATCTATCTCACATTCACATCAAATATTATCTCGTCGGGGTTGCGCGAGGCCGTTGCCTACCTCGTCCGAGAAGGGTACGTGGATGTTCTCATTACGACATCCGGATCACTAACTGAGGACGTCATCAAGACAGCAAAACCGTTCAAGATGGGAGACTGGGACGCAGACGAGGCGGCACTTCGGGAACGAGGCATTAACCGACTTGGTAATCTCTTCGTTCCCTCTGATCGATACGTGTGGCTGGAGGAATATCTATATGATTTCTTCGATGACTTCTTCGCGGAGGAGAAAGTTCGGACACCGACGGCATTCGCACGTGAGTTAGGTGAGACGCTCGACGACGAGGATTCAGTGTTAAAGCAAGCGGCGGACAATGACGTTCCAGTGTACTGCCCGGCTTTGACCGATGCCGAAGTCGGGAACTTTCTCTACTACTATCGCCAGGGCTACGATTCAGACGTCGGAATCGAGATTCTGGATGACTACGACTCACTCATCGAAGACGGCTTGCTCGCAGACACGACAGGGCTCATCGCGGTTGGGGGTGGTGTACCGAAACACCATGCGATTATGACGAACCTCTTCCGCGGTGGGGCGGATTACGTTGTCTACATCTCGACGGGTATGGAGGGAGATGGATCGCTGTCAGGTGCACCGCCAAACGAGGCGGTCTCATGGGGTAAAATCAAGGAAGAGCGGGCGAACTATACACAGATCGAGGCAGAGGCCACACTCGTCTTTCCATTACTTGTAGCTGGAGCTTTCAAACTGTAGCGAATGTTGTTTCTAAATCGCTTCAGTAACCTCGTCGAGTATATTAGCATCCACGAATAAAATGATATGATCTTCTGATTTGATTATCGTTGAGCCTCGTGGAGCCACGAGTTCATCGTCGCGAGCGATCGCTCCAATAACAACTCCATCTGGAAGATCAGTTATCGAATTCGCAATCTTGCGGTCTGTGAGAATACTATCCTGAGCAACCTCAACTTCAATCATTTCCGCACGGTTATGTTCAAGCATAACGATATTCTCAGTAGGGTTCAGTCGAGTAAACCGTACGATCTCTTCAGCGGTTTCCTCACGTGGGTTGACAGTCACGTCGACACCGACTGTTTCGAATAATCCGGTATACTCTAGATTCTCGACGACAGTTACTGTTTCGTCAACACCAAGCTGACGTGCTACCAACGTTACGAGCAGATTTTGTTCATCATGTTCCAGTGCAGAGATCATCAGATCAGCTTCCCCCATCTTCTCTCGATTTAAGAAAGACATATCAGTTGGATCCCCATGAAGCACTGTCGTGTTTGGGAGGGCTTCGGCAACTTCACGGGTTTTATCACTATTTTGTTCGACTAAACGAGGGTTATATCCATGTTCTTCGAATAGCTTAGCCGTTTGAATTCCGACCTTAGTTGCTCCAGCAATAATAATATCATCTGTCTGGCTCCGTAATGACCTCGAAATCACAGAGGCGAAATTTTCCACAGCCTGGGTACTTCCGATAACTACTATGCGGTCATCCGGTTGAATGACTGTCTCCCCGCGTGGGATTAGCAATTCCTCGTTGCGGAAGATCGCCGCAAACGTTAATGAATTATCACTGTCTATCTCGCGCACAGTTCGTTCGATAATAGGACTCTCTGACTCAATTTCGAACGTAGCCATTCGTACAAGGCCGTTAGCAAAGGTATCCACCTCTCGAGCCGATGGAAGCCCAGAGATGCGGAAAATTGCTTCAGACGTCAGTAGGTTTGTGCATATCATATGATCAACACCGAAAGCATCTGGATGCCCATCCCACGTTTCATGCAGAGTGCGATGTCTGACCCGAGCGATAGTGAAAGCATCAGAAACCAGCTTTGCGGTGGCGCAGATAACAGTATTCACCTCGTTATCATCGGTACACGCAATAACCAGGTCTGCCTGTTCGATTTTGGCCTGCTGTAGTGTTTTGATCTCACGTCCGTCTCCGTGTACAGCAAGCACATCGTATGCATACGTAAGTTCCTCTACGATACGCTGATCACGTTCAATGATGATTACTTTGTGAAGGTCCGAAAGAGTAGCAGCAATCGCTCTCCCGACCCCACCAGCACCAATTACCGTAATCCGCATCGAATCCTTAGTTGAACTATCGTCAGCTATAGATCCGAACAAAGTTTCAGTATTCATCACTAATTTCTGAGACGATTTTGGGTTATGACCAACCTCTAACGAAGTGTCCTGAACCTACCGGTATTAGTATCTAGAAATCATCGGGTATTATGAGTTCTGTTCCTTAATTCGTCGCCGCCTCGAGGACGAGTGTGTCGTCTTCGAGGTAGTGCTCGACGTGATGGGTGTGTTCCTCGATTGGTTCCAGCTGCTCACGAAGCATCTGTGCAGTCGCGTGGTCACCGAGTCCTTCCGCGAGTTCGATGTGTTCCCGGTAGCTCTCGATGATGTCACCCATCATCTCCAGATCGTTCGAGAGCGACGTCCGGATGTCATAGACATCCTCATCCTCGGCTACGACGGTCGCGTTCTCTGCGAGTGTTGTCATACTGGCGTGCGGGACGCCGCCGAGCGCCTGAAGCCGCTCTGCGAGTTCGTCGGCCGCGTTCTCGACGTTCTCGTACACTTCCTGGAGGAACACGTGAATATCTCGGAATTCCGCGCCTTCGACGTTCCAGTGGTGTTTGTGGAGCTGGTGATAGAGGACGTACGCGTCCGCGAGGTCGATGTTCAGTGCGTCGATTATCTGTTCTGCTTTCTCCTTTTTGAGCCGGAGTGCGTTCTCTTCGACAGTGCCTGCGCTCTGTTGGGTCTTTCTCTGAGTGCGCATCTCGTCTTCTCCTACGTGCACCCCTCACTTATTGGTTACCAATTCGGAAATAATTTTTTGCGCTGGCGAAATTAGATTTTCAGGAATGAGATAATCATGTCAATGGGCGCTTCGTGATGCGACATCTTGACTTCGCTCCAATACGTCTTTCACCGCCAAACATCGATCTCATATCTGGTCGGACATTTTAATGACACAGACGATATTTGCTGGATTGTTATCCTGTCTGTTCTTATCCAGTAGTAGCAACTGTCTACGGTGATTAGTCTGGATAGTTCTGCCCCATCAATCTTGACCCTTTCTGTAGTTGCTCTCCTGTCGCTGTCGAACGATTCCTCAGCTGGTCTTCCTCGAAAACGGGTGCTCTACTGATTGGTCTTCGGCAGTTACGCTGATCACTCAATGGTGACAGCGCCAAAGCTAGAATATATAATAATCCACTATACCCGAATCTTTATGTTTAGACATTCGAAAGACTAGGTATGGGTGATCAGACAGCCAAAACAACTGTTCGCTCGCTTTCCATAGTAGATACCATACAGCGATTGGATGGTGCGACGTTAGATGAATTAACAACCGAACTGGCAATGGCGAGAAGTACGGTACATGTGCACCTTCGCACGCTTATCGATCATGGCTATCTGACGAAGGAGAGTGAAATGTACCACGTTGGTTTGCGATTTCTCAACCACGGCGAATACGCGCGGTCACGGAAACGGGCATACGTTCTTGCTGAAGAGACTGTATCCAATCTTTCTGAGCAGATTGATGAAGAGGTAGAATTTGTCGTTGAAAACAACGGTCGGGGTATTCTTGTTCACGAATCATTCCATCCGGATAGTCAGTTTGACTCAAAGGATTCTCACACGTCCAAATCGATTACAGCTGCTGGTATCTACTATTATCTTCACAGTGTCGCAACTGGAAAAGCGATGCTTGCTGAATACCCGAGGGATCGTGTTGAGGAGATAGTAGACCAGTGGGGGTTACAAGAACAGACTGAGAAAACAATTACCGATCAAGACTCGCTCTATGAATCTCTGGATGCGATCAAGGAACAGGGAGTTGCGTTTGCTGACGAAGAATATGTTAATGGGTTACGAGAAGTCGGTCGGATCGTAAAAAACCCGGATGAGAGTATTCTTGGCGCGATTGCAGTTATTGGTCCGACATACCGATTCCAGAATGACCGATTCAACAATGAAATTCCAAACATTCTGGATGACTATGTCACATCACTTGAAGGCGAAATCGAAGAAGCCTATCGAGAGGAGCATTTTTAGCTGATTACAGGCGGTAAGCCCCCTTCCTCAAGGACCAATGCAGGCCGTAGGCCGAGTAGCGCAGTAGGGAGGGAATACACCGCCGTCATTATCTTCTATACACTATTCTACTCCTGGCCCCACGGGCCCACGTACCGATACACGTATGTTGAAACTATGTCTAAACAGGCAGCGATGGATCGGCACGAAATCGAAGGCCACGAAGTCATCGAGGGCGAGGTCAAACCTACCGGCAACGGCGCACACGTCCTCGTCCCGAAACGGTGGCGTGGCGCGGACGTGAAAATCGTCAGAACCTCTGAGTCTGACGAGTAACCGATGAACTACAACTACAGGTATCGACTCAAACCGACAAAACGCCAGCGTGAGACGCTGGACTATCACCGCGATACCTGTAGACAACTCTACAACCACGCCCTGTACCGTTTCAACCAGATTCCCGAAGACGAGGGCACCGTCAAACAGCGTGTCCGGAAGATTCGTGACGAACTTCCCGACCTCAAAGACTGGTGGGATGCACTCACCGACGTGTACTCGAAGGTACTCCAGCCCACCGTTATGCGGATTGCCAAAAACATCAACCGAATCGGCCAACTCAAAGAAAAGGGCCACAACGTTGGGGAGCTTCGATGGAAGTCACCCGGGGAGTTCCGCAGTTTCACGTACAACCAGTCTGGCTTCGAACTCGACAAGAAGAGTGGTCAGAACGTGTTGGCACTCTCGAAACTCGCGGATATTCCCATCGAATTTCATCGACAACTCCCCGATGACGCCACTGTCAAGGAAGTCACGCTCAAATAGGAAAATCGCTCTTGTGAAGCACGTTGTTGATTTTCAGAGCGCGGCGTCGAGAGCGTGTTTGAGTGCTTCGTCACCTGATTTTCTGTAGAGTTCACGGCGGAGTTCGAAAGCTCTGAGATACGGCGTGAGCTTGTCTTTCGAGACTCCTCGGTGGGGCGAGAGCCACCGTCGCGTCAGCGACGCGTGGCTCTCGCAGTTGTTGACGTCGCCGTCGCCGTGGACGACGTATTCGCGGTCGAATGCGTCGTCGTCTTCGAGCGGCTCGTAGGCCCGAAATCCGTCTGTATAGACGGTCAATGACTCCTGTTCGTGGTCGGCGAGCAGGAGTCGAACGGTCGATTCGTCGGCGGATTTCGCTGGCACGACGTACCGCTCGTCCGCGCCGCGATCGACCAGCGTGAACACCGGTGGTTTGTCGCTGTCGCACGATCCTCGTCCACGCGTGGAGAGGCCACGCGAGCGCGACGCCTGGTCGCGCTCGCGGCCTTTCAACCCCGCTGAGACGTACACTTCGTCAATTTCAACCGGTCCAGACAGCGTGATCGACGGCGCGTCGAGCGCGTTGGCGAAGCACTCGACGCGCCGTCTCACCGTTCGATACGACAAATCGAGTTCCGCCTCGATTTTCCGAATGCTCGTGTTAAACCGCAAGAACACGTAGATCGTGAAGTACCACTCTTTGAGCTTTAGCTTCGAGTGAGCGATGATCGTGCCGGTCTTATCGTTGAACGTCCGACTGCAATTCTTACACAGATACCGCTGATACACCCGGTAGCTGCCGTTTCTGACCGTCAGGTCAGAACGGCAGCGAGGGCACTCGACGCCATCACGCCAGCGAACCTGTTGGAGCAGGTCCGCTGCAGCCGATTCCGACACGAACCGGCTTACTGGGAATATGTCGGGCACCGCTGACGCGGTGCCCTTGCTCTCTTCGACTTTCAGCCACAGCTCTCGCTATCAACAATCTACTTCGCAAGAGCGAAGGAAAATACCGGCGAGTGGCTCGCTATCTTCGGTATAGAGATGGACACAGAATCGCCAGCGAAGCCACCGCTGGGCGATATTGATCCCGAGGAAATGGTCGGCATCGACGTGGGGATCCTGAAGTATGCTCACGACACAGACGGCACGGCGGTCAAGTCACTCGACCTGTCCGACGAACGCGACAGACTTGAACGAGAGCAACGGAAACTCTCGCGCAAAGAGTACGAGTCGAACAATTGGGAAAAGCAACGCCAGACGGTCGCAGAGTGCCATCTTGACATCAAGCGCAAGCGGCGTGACTTCCTCCACAAACTCTCGAACTACTATGCTCGGGAGTACGAACTGGTGGCCGTCGAAAACCTCAACGTGAAGGGGATGATGGAATCGCCGCGCAACAGCCACAACACAGCGTCAGCGGCGTGGAACACCTTCACGAATATGCTCGAATACAAGTGTGAACGTAAAGGCGCACACTTCGTGGAAGTTGACCCCAACGGCACCACTAAAGAATGCGCTCAGTGTAGTGTCGAAACCCCGCTGTGGGTGCGTGAACACGCCTGTCCCGCCTGTGATTTCAAGGGGGATAGAAACGCAAACGCGGCGTGGAACATTCTTTCTCGCGGACTCACCGAACTAGGAGTGGGTCACTCCGAAGGAACGCCTGTGGAGACTGCGCTCCCTGCGGGAACCACTCCGGTTCCTGCAAAGTGCGTCGTGGAAGCAGGAAGTCCCGTCCTCAGCGAGCGCGGAAGCGCGAGCAGGGCGGGGTAGTTCACAGCATTACATAATAGGGGAAGAGCGCCCATAAATCGCCAGTACGACGGCAGTAGCGTAATTTTCAACATCAGGGTCAGCCTCAGCCACGACTTCATCTCCATCACTAAGAAATTCCCAGTCTCGATGGTCCTTCCCAGCAGTCAAACCAGTCTTGATGCGCTCACGGACGGTGTTCTCTGTATCGCCTGTTGACTCGTAGAAAATACCTCGTCCGGATTTACTGCGTGCCCATCCGATCCCAGCAGCGGCTGTCTCACCGGATTTAACCGTTTTCCGACTTTGAACAACAGTCAGACGATCGCCGACTGCTCCCAAGTCGGGAGCGGTTCCGGTAACCTCAAGAGCAGCATCGCTCGGAATGACTGAAGAGACACTAACTAAATTGTAATTATGAACGTTCGCAGCTGCTAGCGCTGCATCATACGATGCCTTCTCGGTTGAAGCATTTCCGATTCCCCAGACGATTCTAATTTGACCCATATAGATTCAAATCAGACACCGAAATAAGGAGTTTCGATTCACTTGGAGCTTGCTTAGCCGCCAGAGCCAACACCTCACGCCGACAGGCTAACCATCATCAGACTCAGAACAGAAAAGAAGCCTTTCGCTGTTCTCGGTACACAAACCCAATCACGAAGGTGACGATAGCTACGTTAGGGCACTGTACAGATAAGGTGGAAAAGTGAGGCGGTCGTAGTTCGTTGGTGCCTATCCAAGAACCAGACCGCCTTACCGAGTATAGCAACTTTCCGGAATTAGAGTTTGTGGAGCGAGAGGCGACACCCGAGCGGTCGATAAAGTTGGGTATCCAACTTCATATGGCAGGATTGACACTGTCGGATATCGTCTCAGTCCTCGCTGGCCTGGGTGTCGAACGGTGTCGTTCTACCGCTCATACCTGGATTTAGAAGGCCGTTCTACAGCCGACAGAGGGGCAAAATCCGAATTACGTTGCGATCGACGAAACTGTAATTCGAGTGAATGGCCAACGCTACTGACCGTTTGCGGCGGTCGATCCCGACACAAGTCGCCTGTTACACGTGCGACTCTTCCCGACCAGAACCCAAGCATTGACCGAGATGTTCCTCGCAGAACTCCGCGAGAAACATCTCGTCGACGATGCAATCTTTCTGGTCGATGGCGCACCCTGACTACAGGCGGCCTGCCATCGTCACTCGCTCCGATTCCAACATGTCACCCACGGAATCGGAATGCCGTCGAATGTGTATTCAAAGAGCTCAAACGCCGAACTCAAGCCTTCACTACCCACTTCAGACACGCCCGTCCTGAAACCGCAGAAATAAGGCTGCAAGCGTTCGCCGTCTGCTTCAATCAGCTAATCTGAACAATGCCCGGCCCCAAATCATTATATCGCTAATGGTGGTTAGTTCAGGTAGCAGAATTCTCAAAGGTGGAGACTGTGACCGCTACGGACACGACTCAGTTTGAGTCTGTGTCTGCACGTCACGTCATCGAAACAGCAAGCTTGCCCTCGTGAGAGCAGGATTCCCCGCGCCACCGTGCGCGGGGTAACGTTCAATCTCATCAGTGACCTTCGAAGTCACGGCCTGAACCGAAACCAACAACACAGGACGGGTGGTATACTCTAATCTATGCTGGCTTTGCCAGCCGTGAGTATGATTTCGGCAGTTCTAGTACAACTGAGTGAGATCGGCATCGCGAGTGGCTATGGACTGGTGGTGTTTTTTCTGATTGGCCTCCTCGGCGGCGCACACTGTATTGGAATGTGCGGACCGCTCGTTGCAACCTACGCCGAGCGTATGGAAACCGACGACCGCTGGTCTGGCGCACTCACTCTCCATGAAGTGCGGCAGCACGCGCTGTTCAACCTCGGCCGGACGATGAGCTACGCCCTCATCGGGGCTGTCTTCGGGGCTGCTGGCGCGCTCCTCTACGGGACCATCGAGCTCGCCGGGATTCTCGGGCCAGTCCAAGGTGTCGTCGGCATCTGCATCGGCGTGGCAATCCTCGGGATGGGGATCACCCGATTGGCCGGCTACCAACAAGGAGCCGTCGAAGGTGTGATTGCCGATACTGGTATCGGATCAGTATTCGCGCGAACATACACAGTGATCTCGACACGGATCGACCGCTGGGTCAACGGCATCGGCATCGTCGGCCTCGGCGCCCTCCATGGATTGTTGCCGTGTATGCTGCTCTATCCCGCATTCCTGTATGCGTTCGCACAGGGCTCGCCTGTATATGGTCTCCTCTCGCTCGCCGCGCTTGGGCTCGGGACGATTCCTAGCGTGTTCCTCTACGGAACGGTGATCCAGTCAGTGAGCGCCCGCCAGCGACAGGTGGTCCACTATGGACTCGGTGTGTTGTTCATTGGGCTCGGATACGTCATGTTAGCGATGGGGCTCATGCGGTTTGGCGTCGTGCTCCCGTTGCCCGACATCCCGTACTATCAACCAATCGCCGGCTCGGAGGCGGTTGCGTAACATGTCCACCTGTACACTCTGTGACCTCCCCGCCGAAGACCCAATCATCGACGAGGCCATCGACGGCGAATTCTGCTGTCGGGGCTGTCTGGAGGTCGCACGCCTGGTTGACAACGGTGAGGACGCCGACCTCTCGATTGCGGCCGTCCGTGACCGCGTCGAGGCTGAGGATTCTCGACCAGATGTCCCCGAGGGCGCCGAAACGGCCTACCTCTCGATCGACGGTATGCACTGTCAGACCTGCGAAGGATTCATCGAACTCCTTGCCGAGGAAGAGGACGGTGTTCACGAGGCGCGTGCGAGCTACGCGACCGAAATGGCGCAGGTGGTGTACGATCCGGCCCAGATCGATCGCAACGCGATCGCTGCGGCACTCAGTCGACTGGGCTATCAGGCCCGCGATCCCGACGAGGAAAACGACTCGCTGCGTTCGCGCGTCGAGTTCGGCAAATACCGTGCGGTGCTCGCGGCGGTACTGATGATGCCCGTGTTGATCCTCTACGTCCTGTTCATCTATCCGGTGTATCTCGGCATCTATCCCGAGAGCTTCCTCTACGGAAGTACCGTCGAGGCGATGGTGTTCGGGCCGCTCGCGGTCTGGAGCACACTCATCGTTATCGGGCTCGGATACCCCATCTTCCGTGGGGCCTACGTGAGCCTGAAAGTCGGGCGCCCGAACATGGACGTGTTGATCGCCATCGCGGTGCTCGCAGCGTATCTCTACTCGCTGGCCACCTACCTCACGGGCGGGCGCGACCCATACTTCGACGTCGCAGTGATGGTCCTTGCAATCGTCACTATCGGCAACCATCTCGAGTCACGGGTCAAACGCGCTGCGCTCGGGAACCGCGCTGACCTCACGGATTCACGCGTCGATGACGCCCGCCGACTCGACGACGACAGCGAGGCCACCGAAACTATCGACATTGCAGCGTGTGAGCCTGGCGATCAGCTGTTAGTCAAACCTGGCGAACGGATCCCAGTCGACGGCCAGATCGTCGACGGGACTGCCGCGATCGACGAGGCACTCATCACAGGTGAATCTCTCCCGCAACGGAAATCCGTCGGGGACGACGTACTCGGCGGGTCGATCCTCACAGACAATGCGGTTGTCGTCGAAGTTGGTCCAGAAAACACCAGTACGATGGATCGCCTCGTCGAACTCCTCTGGAACGTCAAGAGTTCTGCGACGGGTGTCCAGCATATGGTCAACCGCTTTGCGGTACTGTTCGTTCCGTTCGTACTCGGGCTTGCCGTGCTAACTGCCATTGGCTGGTTCGTCCTCGGCAACGACCTAAACACAGCTATAATGGCCGGTGTCTCTGTGTTAGTGGTCTCGTGTCCGTGCTCGCTCGGGATCGCGACCCCGCTTGCTCTCGCGGCGGCCACCCGCGATGCCACCGATAATCGCATACTCGTTCTCAACGAGACAGTGCTCGAGCGGATCGACGACTCCGCGGTCGTCGTGTTCGACAAGACTGGGACGCTCACCACGGGGGAGATGGAGCTTGTGGACGTCGCTGGCGACGATCCTGACGAAGTGCTTGCGATGGCGGCCGCCGTCGAACGCCGGTCAAGCCACCCCATCGCCGCTGCGATCGACGATGCCGCCCCGCCGACCACGCGCTCGGTGTCGAGCTTCGAGAGCACCGACCGTACCGTGTCAGCGCTCGTCGACGATACCCGCGTAGTTATCGGCCATCCAGACTCCTTTGACGCCGACGAGTGGACGATACCTGCGGAGATCGAGACAGCCGTCACGGACGCCTACGAATCGGGCACTCATCCCACGGCGGTTGCCTGGGACGGTGTCGTCCAGGGGATCGTCTCGGTCCGAGATACGCCGCGTGAGAACTGGGAACGCGTGGTTTCCGATCTCACGGATGCGGACCGGGAAATCGTCGTGCTGACCGGCGACGACGAACGGATGACCGAAACATTTGCAAACCATCCAGCGATCGATCACATATTTGCAGGCGTGCGCCCCGAGTCCAAGGAAGCGATCGTCCAGGGTTTCCGGGAGCGCGGGACGACGACAATGATCGGCGATGGAACGAACGACGCGCCCGCCCTCGCGAGCGCAGACCTCGGGATCGCGGTCTCGAGCGGCACCGATCTGGCGATCGAGGCGGCCGACGCGGTGGTACTGGACGACCGTCTCAACGCGGTTCCCGAGGTCTTCGAGCTGGCGAGTGAAACACGAGGCCGAATCAAACAGAACCTGCTCTGGGCGGCTGGCTACAACGCGATCGCGCTTCCACTGGCAATGACTGGCGTGATCACGCCGTTGATCGCCGCCGTTATGATGGCGGTCAGTAGTCTCATCGTCGTCTTCAACTCGAAGCGCCGCCTGCTCTCGGCGAACGGAGATCAGGTGGCTGCGACCGACTCTAGCGAAGGCAACGATCAACTTGGATCTCCCGCACACTCAGACTGAACGGTCAATCGCCAAGCATCAACTGTGATTTTGTGAATGTTTCCTCGGAGGCACGCTCGTAGTGTCGTTCGACGACCACCCAACTGGTTTCGAACAACAACCAACGAAAACTGCCCTTCAGTTAGCCGTCCACCGGATCTCCTCGACGAGTTCGAACAGTTGCACGACGGACAGTACCATCTCTCGAGACCGGCTGCATCCGTCACTCACCGCTGTGTCTGGCCACCATCGACAGGAAGCGCGTGCCCAGTGACGAACGAAGCGTCGTCCGAGCAGAGCCACATGATCACGCTCGCCACTTCGGCGGGATCGGCCGGTCGACCCATCGGCACGCCAGCGGTGACTTCATCCTGTTCCTCGGGAGACATCGATCGGAGGGCAGGTGTGTTCACAATTGTTGGGCAGACCGCATTAACTCTAATACCGTCTGTGGCGAATTCGAGCGCGACCGATCGCGTGAGCCCAACAACACCGTGTTTGCTCGCGCTGTAGGGCGTCCGACCTGGACTGCCCCGTATCCCGGCGTGTGAGGCAGTGTTGACGATAGCCCCACCACCGGAGTCCAGAAGAGCCGGTATCTCGTGTTTCAGCCCGAGCCACACGCCTTTCTGGGAGATGCTGGTGACACGATCCCAATCTTTCTCGGAGATGTCGGTTACCGGCGCGCGATCGGCTCCAGCGGCGACGTTGTTCACTGCGAAATCGAGACTGCCGTACAGTAGCAAAATCATAGCTAGTATAAAAATTTTGGACAGAGAGGTAGACGAGAGCTGTTCACAGACCGTTTTGGAGGACATCAGGAATCGTCTCCCTCTCCAAGAGTTTCTGCTATAATCTTTCGACGGAGTTCGCGTTTCTCTTCTGTAGTTCGCTCATCATAGTGCTTTTCTATGATTTCTTCACTGACATCACAGCGGTCGCTGAGTACCTCTTTTGGTACACCCTCCCTCATCATGTGGGTCAAGTAACCATGCTTGGTAGCGTGGGGAGCTTCGCTATCCGGACACTTTGATGCGTGATCTTTTGAGCTGGCAGCTTGGCAATCCTCTGGATCACGGTTGTCCGGGCATGATTTTCCGATCTTACACGGACGCGTCCACTTGTAGAAGTATGTTCGAATCGTGCTCTTAGCAAGTCTTCCTTGAGATGTTGTCAGCAATGGTTTACGCCCATCAATCTCTTTTTCAATCCGTTGATTCTTGATATAATCTCCGATCAGCTCTGCAAGTTCTTTGCTGATATTGACCTGTTGCTCACTCTTTTCATTATTTTTTAGGCGGGTATAACCATCGTCGTGATGTTTAAAATCGAGATACGGACTCGATTGATTTACATGGGCATCACATAGGTCAAGTGAGTGAACACCACCGAGACGTCGTCCTGTTACTTCGAAAATCTTGATCGAAACATGTTCGCGCGAGGCATAGTGATATTGTGCCAGATAGGATGTGACATCTCGGAGATAATCAATCTCTAATTCGACATCCCGAACTCCTTCTCCATTTTTGAGAGTAGGTGGATTTACTTTGTCTGCAGTGTCCCGTTTTACACCATCAATTGATTCGAGATAGTTGAGAAAATCCCTAAGAAGGTAGAGTTCATCGCGCATCGTTTTCTTAGCCAATTTATCGACCTTCTCTGAGGATTCATTTTTACGCCATTTTGAATAACCCGCAATTTCTCTCCCTCCGAAATCATTTAGATTTTTTATATCTTCCTTTTTACAGTAAGTTTCTAAATTTTCTAATTTTCTTTTGTATTCTTTTTTAGTTTTTGTCGAAACATCTCCTTCACGCGACTGTATATATAAGCTTATGGCTTCTTCAGGTGTGATTGAATGGAGATCGCCAAATTCATTCAATAAGGCCTGTACGTCTTGTATTGACAGTTTCTCTGCGGTCTCCGTTGAGTTGCTTGAACTCACGTTCTGAGATTGTGCGCCATTAAATTCATTCAAACTAAAAATAAATTTAGAAAAGAAAAACTATGGAATTATTTTTGGGGAAAATTATAAATATGGGTTCCAAATATGAATCGAAGAAATTTCCTTACAACGGTCGCAGCAGCAAGTACAACAGTCTCTTTAGCAGGTTGTACTGGTGGGAGAGATTCCCCAGAGCAAGTCGTAGAAGACTATTATTCAGCACTTTTCGACGGTGATTACGAAGAAGCAACATCGTACGTTGAAGGAGATCTCGATGGCGAGCTGACCAGATCATTCATCATCGAACAGGGTTCGTTGGCAGAGCCAGGCAATGCAGAAACTGAAGGAGTAACACTTCTCGAAGAATCGAAGGATTACGTTGTCATTGAAGCAGTTGCTGGTTTCGATACTACGAATGGTCTCATGACGACAACATTCCGTTTCGAGCTAGAAACTATTGATGATGAGTGGAAAATCACAACTAGTGAATTAGTGGAATAGGAAATATCTATTTCATTCACTATGTCTCACCCTTCTGTAAAATCTGCTTTTGTATTCCAACTTCGGAGGTTCAATTGTGATGGTCTGGGAACTCCTATAAATACATCTGGATATTCTGGAAGTTTTTCTTCATCTGGCATTATTCCTTCCTCAATTAGATACTCCCTATGTAATTCTATTAATTCTCTTTGTATCCATCTAAATTCTGCTGGATTTTCTCTAAAGCTAAAGCTTAAAGCTGTATTAAAGGAGTTATTTTTGGGGTGATTTATATGATATGCTATTTTCTTAGCTTTCTTTTGATTCCTATTTATGGCCTTTTTTACTTCAAGAAGTTTACTAACTTTCGTATAAGGGATTGACAAATCATCCTGTATCGTGTCTAATGGAACTTCTTCTATGTCATTGACACCTCTCCCGAGATCTTGTTTTATTTTTTGGATATCTAACTCAAATACATTATTTTCTAGGTAGAAGCTAAGAAGAGAAGGTCTAGCTAAGCCTTCTTTAGACTCATGGGCAAGGATTCGAATTAATTGTTCTGTCTTATTTTTAGGAGGCGTGGCTAGAGAGATCGTTCTATTTGGGTATTGTAGTTTGTTTTTTGTTGCTTCATTTTCTATACGATGCTTTTTTCCATATTCCATTAGGCTAAAAAATTCGCCAACATCATTATTACGCCACCAAGTCACTGTGTTTTCTACTCCCTTGTTAATTCCTCTTTGAAAATTATTTTCAGAAACAGAATTGAATAAGATTGAGGTCACATTTTTTATAAATGGGAAATCATATCTCTCATGCACCACTAGATCGTTCAAACCGTCTCTTGCTGCCTTTTCATCATGATCTGTTAGTTTAGATCTCTCATCTATATCTGCATAGTTCATAATTGCAGATTGCACGATCTCTCTTGCTTCTTCAGGGGGTATTTCTCGAAGGAAGGGGAGGTCTGCAATGGATTTTCTAAATTTTTCACGTATTGGCTTCTTTTTGCCTTCGTCCTGATCATCCCAATTTTCAATTATTTTCTTTTGTCTATCGGTTAGCATTACTTACAGATGATGATTCATGGTTAAAAATTCTACCAATAATAACTATCTGAGTAATAGATCTAATTGGGTTATCGGTGGGTGTCGACACTATCAAAACAGATCTTGAGATGGCCCATTCAACGTCCTAAATACATTGATCAACTCGAAGAGATGGATCTCCTTGCCCGACATGAGGATGATCGCCCGCCGCCGGTTACTGCCGAGCCAATTCGTTTATTTAGCGATACAGATGGCAATGGTCTCGTCGCATCTCCAGCATTGATTGATGCGATTGGTCGACAACTCGACACAGATGATATTCGAGTCTTCGTTGATCGACAAGGCGTGCCAAAACTCGCGGCAGCACTGCACTATGCTGTTCGAATCCGGAATGCAGAACTCACCCAACGGGCTGCAGCCTCAAAGCTCGATGTCCATTTAGTTGATGCGATGACCATCTTTTCCGCGCTTGAAAATGTACTTGATAATGCAATCACGTACGACCCATATCTTTCAGAAACTATCCAGCTTGATTGATACGAACGTTTATTGTTTCGAGTTTCGTAACTCTACACAATGAGTTACGATACCGAACACGTGCGCAATGCGGGCAACGGTCCCACGATGATTACTGGGCTTCCTACGTTCACAGACCTACTCACAAATACGAACCTCGCTGACCTGTACACCGTTATTCGCCAGTCGCCAGGTGTGACTGCTCCCGAACTCATCGATCAAGTAGCGGTCTCAAAAAAGACGGTCTACGAGTATCTACATAGGTTAGAACGTGCAGGGCTAATTAGTGAAACAGAAAATAGCGGCGGCACAAGTGCTTACGACGCAGAGGAGTTTGAACTGACACTCACGATTCGTGGGATAGAGATCACGATCACTCCCAAGCTCGTTGCAGTCATTGCACAGTCTGATGAGTATCCGATCATCAAGCGTGTCTGTGATGAACACGGATTTGTGACATTTGCACTTGCTCACGATCTGATCAACGCACATAGCGACGGCGATGTCACGATTCGACAAATTGCTACGCTGGCCGATCTCTCACACGGTACAACCTACGATCTCCTCGAAGCACTCTACGAGATTCACGATCTCGGTGGCGACGAGCCTAGTCCAACTACATATACTCCCGATGACGTGGTCGACGACGATTTGCAGTCAGAGTTGACCGACGAATAGATGACTCGGTCAGAGCAACTGTACACGGCGAATATTGTGGATACAGTCATCTTTCGAAGTCTGGGTAAATCACCAAGCCCTCAGTTACGGTCGTTGAAACGAGCCATCGCTGGGGCAGGCACAGAACTCTGGGTTTCACCATCGATCTACCGTGAGTTGACGAACTACGGTGAGGACCCCCCAAGGAATCCGTATCTTGATACAGGCATTGAGGAAGGATGGATTCGCGTGTCAACTTCGCTACCGAATAATCGGAACACCACATTTGAATCGGTTACAGACCCTATTGAACAGGCACAGCACCTCGCAGATGAGTATTTGAACCAACAGAGCAAGTATCCAAATACGAATAACTGGCGAGACGCATCTGTGGTTGCGTTGGCTGTACGATTGTTTGAACAAAACACTCGAATCCGCATTGTCACTCACACAGCAGATACGGCTCTGGCTCAGGCTTGCGCCCGTATTCCTCCTGAATTCGGGTACTACGATATTGAATCACGGTACTACAACCCACCACAGAAAGCGAAAAAACAGTTCCCAACCGTCGAATCGCTTTCGTGGAGTACAAAATAGGAATGAGATCCCTGCAGCGCAAGATTCAGAATGGCCTAATCGGGGTGAGATTGGTTTTGGGAGATCGGTAGAGATGATGGAGCGATCTAATCAAGCTTTACAACACTTAGAGACTGTATTCAGCAAAGAGGGCATGACGAATCGATATAGCCGGGTTCTGCCCGCTTCGTTCGAGCACCTACCGTTCACACTTCGAGTTCGATGTTCACCGTCTTGGTCTGTTGCTCCTCCGGACTGAGTACGTCGGAGACAAACTGCGTGGCGAGCCACGCTTCGGCTCGTGTCAGGCGGTACTGGAGCGTCGAATTCGGCACATCGAGTTTCTCCGAGATCTCCTGAACTGTGTGCTTTCTCGGCTTTTGATAGTACCCGTATTCGACAGCTGCTTCCAGTGCTGCCTGCTGTTCAGGCGGAAGTCCATCTTCATTTATACCGATACCTGTGTTGACCCAGCACTCTGGGTCGCTGAGTCGCTGGACGCTGAGTGAGAGACCGTCCTGCAACCCGTCATTCAGCTCCTCGTAAATCGCACCGACAGTCTCCTCATCGTCAATAAGGAGTCGCCACTGATACTGATGCCCCCGGCGCTCGGCCTGCATGAGGAGACCATCACCGATGTGTTTCGCGGCTACATACGGTATCGACCGGACGCCGTCTCTCTCCTTACGGCAAGCGTAGACAATCCGGCTGTCAGGCGTCCTTGCAAGGATCTCGTGAGTACTCTCGATGGCTGGCGACCCGCACATCCCGATTACTTCGTTACAGACGCTAGCGTGGTTGAGGCGCTCATCGAACTCCTCAAGCACGTCAGGTGGACCGGACATTCGGTCAAGCCGCCACATGGATTCCGTTGTCGCATGGATAGCGATTGTCTGAGAATGGAGGTTCGAATTCTCGATGAAGTGGTCCATGAACTCGTCAACTCCTTTCTCGTATTCGACAGTGAAAGCGAACTCGCGCACAAGTACCAATTATGGGCTACAACCCTTTAGCTTCTTTTGGAATATACCAACCGAGTCCCGTTATGTGAACGCGCCACGATAGAGTACTACCAACAGGGTTGATGGCCGTGATGCGGTGGGATGCGCTTAGAACCCGAGCCCGCGACGGTATTGTGGCGGTCCCTGGATTTCTTCTGTCGCGTCGAGGGCTTGTGCAGCGTGAAGTGAGAAGTACGGGTCCCGGAGGTGTTCACGAGCAAGGATAGTGAGGTCAGCACGGTCGTTGCCGATGATTTCCTCGGCTTGCTCAGGGGTGGTGATCCCTCCAACTGTCCCGACTGCGATATCGGACCCAGTTTCCTCACGCACTTGTTCGGCAAGCGGCAATTGGGAAACCGATCCCACGTTCGGGAGCTGCTCATCGGGATGCAGCTCACCACTGGAGACATCGATCAGGTCTACACCGATTTCGGAGAGCTGGCTCGTCAGTTCGACCGATTCCTCAATCGTCCACGAGTCCCTATCAGGAAGCCAATCAGTCCCGGAAATCCGGACGAAGACGGGTTTGTCCTCGGGCCATACATCACGAACAGTCTCCGCAACTTGTCGGACGAGACGGGTCCGGTTCGTGAAGCTCCCGCCGTAGTCGTCATCGCGTTTGTTCGTAACCGGCGAGAGAAATTCGTGGAGCAAGTACCCGTGAGCGGCATGGATTTCCACGATTTCGAACCCCGCATCAAGCGCATACTCGGCTCCTTGTCGATAGTTCTCGACGAACGCTTCGATGTCCGCTTGCGTCATCTTCCGCAGTTCTGGTGACTCGCTCTCGTAGGGATAAGGCTCTTCGCTCGGAGCAAGCACTTCCCACCCGCCCTCATCAGGTTGGAGGGGAGCGCTTCCCTCCCACGGTCGGCTCTTGCTCGCCTTTCGGCCCGCATGAGCAAGTTGGATCGCAGGGATACTGCCCTGATTACTGATGAACTCAGTTGTTGAAGCGAGCGAATCAGCGTGTTCTTGACTCCAGATACCCAGATCATATGGTGTGATCCGTCCCCGTTTCTCAACAGCGGCTGCTTCAGCCATCACGATCCCGGCACCGCCGACGGCCCGGGACCCAAGGTGGACGTGATGCCAATCAGTTGCAATACCATCACGATCCTCAGCAGAGTACTGGCACATTGGCGAGACCATGATCCGATTCGGGATCGTCGTCCCACGGAGCTCTAATGGGGAGAACAGTGGCGAACTCATGGATACCCTGCCCGCTTCTCAATAGCACGTCGTTCAGATTCAAACATTCTCACACTCATTCCACTCTCAGAGAAGAGCGGATACTGGATATGAGTTCGTTTGGAATATCCCAACACTCAGTATCGACGATGACGTCTGCATTTAGCTCGCGTTCCAAATCGTGTATCGGGAAAGCGTCACCCTGATATCGTACAGCAAATCTCGCTATTGAATGCGGGCAATGTGCAAAATACGCGTTCGCAGTCTTGCAACCTTCTCGTCACAGACCGCGCGAACGATGGGGTAGTTCTGCTTGTCGGAGAATACACCATCCTACGACCCGGAATGGATCGTACACGGATCACCGACTTGTTGTACAAGTCGTGAACGAATCCTACAGTCTGCCCCAGTTACGTAGGTGATTGTTGGCACTCCATGTTAGAAAATCTAACAGGACCAACATATAGACTGTAATCAGTGGAACACAGGGTGTTCTGGGCGACAGATTTCGGGTACAATATTAAATTGATAGCCCATTATGCAATTGAATTATAAATAACTGGTCCTTTTAATATACCTTTATTACTAAAATTGGCTTATTAGCTAATTAGTGACAATGGATAAAATATCACCCCCCACTATTCTAAATACACTTGATATTGCTGTTACTATCCATCATCCAAAGACTGGAGCTATTTTGGGCGTTAATACTGCCAAAGAACGACTGTACGGATACTCCGAAGACGAGTTCCTCGATATGACAGTCGGAGACTATAGTGCAGATGATGCTAAATTCACACATGAACAAGCGACACAGCTAATAAACGCTGCTGCGAGCGGAACTCCACAATCGTTCGAATGGCACGTTAAACGACCTAACGGGAAGTTGTTTTGGGCTCATGTTCAATTACACGCTTGTTCTATTGATGGTAGAGAGTGCGTCGTCGCCACTAGCCAAGAGATCACCACATTCAAAGAAAAAGAACGCCGTCTCAGATTATTTTATCGAATATTCCGACACAACCTTCGGAACGACATGAACATCATTCTCGGATACTCCGAGCAGCTTGAGCAAGCGATCGAGGATGACGATCTCGAAATGCAGATTCAAACGATAAATAATACAGCAAAAAAAGTCGCATCCTTGAGTGATTCCGTAACTGAGATCGAGCAAATAACGAATCGAACACTCGCTGATCGATCACCAACCAAGGTTATGACTGTAATTGAAGATGTTGCATCAGAGTTCCGTGAATCCCATCCACAGATCACAGTAACTACTAGCGGCGCTGAAGATGTATGGGTGAATGCTGATGATAATCTCCGTGTTGCATTCAGACAGATCCTCGATAATGCAGTTGAGCACAATGATCGTGAGCAACCAACACTATCGGTAACAATCAATAAACTTGAAGAGCGTGAGCAGGCTCAAATTGAGATTGCTGACAATGGGCCGGGTATGCCAGATGTCGAGTCACAAATCTTTGAGAACGAAGATGAACTGACGAGCGTCTCGCACAGCTCTGGGATCGGATTATGGATTATCAAGTTTTGTGCTGAATCCCTGGGTGGCTATGTTAACGTTGAGGACAACGAACCACGGGGAAGCGTTGTCAAGTTCACGCTTCCACTACTATCTGAATATTAGACTGTTACCCCTATTCCTGTATTAGTTGACATTAGTCACCAAATCAGAGAGTCTGATTACCACCCGAAATAGAGCGAAATAACAGGTTTTGAGTCAGTATATCCCGGCAGTCGATGGGTTAGATCTGGTTGTCGGAGAACTTCTCATTCTACGACAAGAGGGAAGTTACATACCAACGACTGATCTGCTGAACGAGTTGCTCTACTTAGAGCGCGTATCTCGCGACGGAAGTCACACCGCAGCCCGCACAGTCGGAGGAATTGATGAGAAGTAGTCACGACGGTACGAATAGCCGGAACGGACGAAAAAACCGGGCCAGAGCGCGCCGGGTGTTGTCCCTGACGAACGCCCACGCCCCGATTTTCGACTCGTCGAGATGCCACTGACTGCCCTCCCTGTAGGCGGTATTCGCCTGCTCGTGGTAGTCCAGTGCCCTGCGGACACGTGACTCGGTCATGTCACAGGCATCAGCAAGCTCCGGGACCGTCTTCGGGCCGTCCTTCAGTTCCTCGGCGACGAGGTGGCCGACCTGCATCGACAGAAATACATCACTGGAGTCGGCGTCAGCCATCCCGTCTTCGCCCGACCAGATGCCTTCCCGGAGGCTATAGAGTGCGTCCAACATAAGCCAGCTACCGCCGCCGACTCCGACCGCGGCGACTGTCGCGTCTCCTTGCGCCCAATAGGCAACCCCACCGGCAGCTACGGCAACGAGGCCGAGCATGAGTCGGAAATGGCGTTCATCCAGTCCGGGCAGCGGACGTGCGAGTTCGGCGGATTCACCCACGAGCACGACAACTGTGACGACGATTGCCTGCGACCAAGTGAAACCGAACGCGATACCGAACAGCGCGATCAGCCCCACGGCGTAGGCGGCACGGCGAACGGGGCTGGTGCCCAGCAGAGAGTCAGTCAGGGACATTGTGTGTCAGGAAAGGACCCGATTCTTAAAACAGCCGGGACATGGTTTCATCCTCGGAATCACCAATGCGGATGTGTCGTTGCTGAATACAGAAACTGTCGAGAGCCGTTGGCACCTGATGATAGTCGCTCTAAATCTGGCACGCCACTACTGTCAGAATATGAATGGACTTCTGACCGATGTGTATTGCCACACTCTACATCTAACGATTAGCTGTATCACCCCTACTCGCGATTGAGGAATCCAACAGAGCCACAGGACAATCTCTACTGGTCGGTTAGACGGACTCTTGAGCGTCTCCGGGTATTCTTCTGTAATGGTTACGACTCGCGAGTCTTGGCACAGCGTCTTTCGACGAATCGCACACCAGCACGTCGAGTGGCCTGCATATGACTCGACACCGCTGTACGATTGCACTTCGATTGTCGGGTTAGAACCGGATGTTCGAGTCGTCTCGGGTGTCTGGTTTACCCATCCAGGAAGCGGCTCAAATAATCTTGATCAAAGCGGATCAGTAGGTTGCTAACTGCCGGTGGGCCGTTTTCGTATGGCTCAACCGCGATCACCGGCCATAACAGGAACCCAATATCGGCGTCTCCCCAAAGAACCGGGAACACGTCGACGATCGGATGCGAGAGCGCTCCGATATCGAAGGCGCACTCCAGGTGAGTGAGGAGACACAAGTCGTCGACAATACACTCGTTCCAGTCGGTGGCGACGTTATGACCGCAATCGATGGGACAGAACTCCTCACAGAGGAAGATCTCGGAAGTTACCTTGCACTACAGACTCATCCAAGAGACACAGTGGAGTGGAATATACTGCGTGATGGGGCTGAACAAACAGTTGATCTTCAACTTGAGACACGACCAGAAGAAATCACGGAGTGGCTTTATTTTGTAATCGTGATTGTAGGTGGCCTGATTTCTGGTATTAATTAATTCATATGAGTACTTTTCGAGAATTCGAAATATCTACTCTCTGATGGAATAGGAGTGTCTTAGATGGGTTAGTGATTGATTAAGGCATTACGGAAACCAATCTGACCCATCCAAAGATCCTGTCTGCATAGAGACGTAAAAAATTGATCCACGATAGACAATATGACGTGTTTATTATATCAATTTAGCAAAAAGAGCTGTTGTTGATCTCCCAATACCCAGTAATCGAATTATTTTAAGCCCAATTATTTGACTCAATGATATACTTAGAGTCTGTGATCAGCGCTGTGTGGATTTTCTATTCCGAGCTCATATTCTAATTAACGGTGACGTACGAAAGCTCACCGCTCGAAAGCGTCCCCCTCGAACCAGAGATATGCAACACCGATCAAAGCGTATGCCAAGCCAAGAAGGGCAAAGACAAGATTATTGTTGAGACTGCCAAGACCTGCTTGCAGGAGACCTATGGCGACCATTACAACCCCGAGGACTCGCCGCAGTTGTGGTTTCTCCATATCGAGTATGGGACTTGTGGAAGTGTTGTTAAACACAACGTTCTGCACTTACTAATCCAACCTGTCCGGCATATGGTTCAAGGCCAACAGGGACGCGAACGCGGCATGGAACAACCATTCTCGCGGCATCAAGCAGTTAGGAGAGGGACACTCCGAAGGAACGCCTGTGGAGACTGCGCTCCCTGTGGATACACCCGTATCTGCAAAGCGCGTCGTGGAAGCAGGAAACCCCACCCTCAAGAAAGCGGCAGTAGCCGCTGAGTAGGGTGGGGTAGTTCACTAGCTATGTGACTTCAATGTAGATGGTCTGAGTAAATCTAGCTGTTCATGCGAGTTCAAAGGGTGAGCATTAAATCTCCAAGACTCGTTGGTTTTAGTGATGTCAGATACTGACACTACTGATGAAAATGCACCGTCGACGTTAGGGAGAGTTCTCTTTGCATGTGGACTCACAATCCTTGCAGTTCGTAACCTCACAAACCTCGATGGACGGGTTGCCTATGCGGAGGCTAAAGGAGTCCCAGCTGCAGACAAACTTGTCCCAGTATCAAGTGGACTCCTCCTCGGCGGGAGTCTTGGGGTTGGGCTCTGGAAACTCCCGAAACTTGCAGCCGGGAGTGTTGCTGCATTCTTTATTGGAGTCACACCAGCCATGCACGACTTTTGGGCTGTCGACTCCGAATCACGTGGTGAGGAGCTTACGTCATTCCTCCAGAATCTCACGCTCCTTGGTGCTGCAATCGCATTCTTCAAACAAGCCAGTCAAAACTAACAAAGGACGTCCAAGACTGCACCTCTATATCTTGCACGCTAACTGGTAGCAATTCACCAGACATTCTGTTGTTTCATTGGATCAGCCATGATAGAGTAATGAGGCTCTGTTGAAATCCTATCGTTCCAACATTTGCCTCGCTGGAATAGCCATTAGGTAGGTGTGCGTGTTGACCATGGCGTCTGCAACGCTGCCTAGAACGGAGCGTGGTTTGCGCTCCACAGTGCTTTATACAAGAGATGCGATTGGTACCGTAGAGATCAACCCACTCATCTTCACGGTGGATAACAGAAGCTATAGACAAACTAGGTGAGTAGATAGCGTTGAAATGTCGTGGTATATCCTGATACTCGCAAGCTTGTTCGAGATCTGCTGGGCAATCGGACTTGAATACTCGGACGGACTCTCGAAAACAGTGCCGGCCCTCGGCACCGGTATTGCCCTCATCATTAGTATGGTACTGCTGGCACAGGCTGTCAAAAACCTCCCCATAGGCACTGCATACGCTGTCTGGACAGGTATCGGAGCCGTTGGGACAGCCACACTTGGAATCATCCTCTTTGACGAACCAGCCTCCCTCACTCGAATTCTGTTCATCGGCGTAATCGTCGTCGGCATCGTCGGTCTCCACTTCGCTTCTGGTGGCCACTAAATCGCCAGTATCGTTCCACGTCTCGATACATCTGAGCACAGGCATCGTTACATACGCACGCTCATTCTCCCAGACGATTCAAGAGAAAAGACACTGAAATTAATGGTACTCTGGGAGGATGCAACCTTAGTCTTCAACACGCAATTCCCCATCAAAATAATGTCAGAGCTAAGATATATATATCGATGACTCGCGTCATTACTATGAGCAGAATAGCCACAGTCTGTGCATTTCCAAACGTCGGCACCCATTTGTGTATATCCATGTCCAAGTTGGTTGCCATGGTCAACACCCCAAGTAAGTGAGCAGTTTGGACATTGGTCCGGTAGATACTTCGAGGTTGTACTGGCCTCCTTCTCGCTTGAGGGGCTATTCAAGAACTCTTTGTGTAGACTGAGGCTTTTGAGCAACTCTTGAGTGTCTTCGTGATTGATTGTTGAACCAATATGTTGGATTGGGATTCCCACTTTTTTGATGCGATCTTGGATTGTTTTCTTAAGCTCATCATCTGACTCCGAATCACTTCGCTCAAGCGTAAACAACCGGGAATTCAATGCGTAGAACTCTTCGATAAGCGCGCTATAGATCCCGTATCGGAGGCGTTTTTCAATCATAGTTGTAAGCTCTTGTTTCGAAACGGGTCGAGTGACAGTTGCATCATACTCTTCTTCATAGAGCGCCTCGTCTACTGCCGACGTAGTAATTAATACAATCTGACAAGAAGGGTTGCGTGTCATAATATATCTCTGAATTTCGGAACCTTGATCGTTAAGTGCCGTCTGAGAGAGAATGACCAAGGCTACGCTTGAATCGAATTCCTGAAACACATCTTTTGGTTCTGTACCGAACTTTGTCGAGACAGTAGTTATCCACTGTGAAAATAAGTCTCGTTGTACGTCGTTTTCTTCGAGAAATAGAATACTAACTTTGGAAAGTAGATCCGAATATTTCATTTATACTGTTTATTTTGTTTGCTAAAACTAGTGTGTGGGGTATATCTCCCGGCTATTTCACAATATATGTGGCATCAGAATTCCGGGCAACCAAGTAAGTCCCGAACAGTCTGGCTCTGCCCGAGAGTGTTTATCTTTGACGAAAGATACTCTATCCAATGAACACAAATGACTTCCGCCCAAAATTTCAATATTGATAATGTACCTGGCGGCCAAGGAGACCACCGCGAATTAACTGCGAGATGATTCACTTCGAAGCGAACAGAACGAAGGTATTTATCAATCGATCTGTTCTAAGGCTTCGGTAGCAACGTCACCGAGTTCTGCCTCTATTGTATTTAGACATTATTCGACTCTGGTGAATCGCTGTACTGCGGTAGGATAGGTCGTCAAATCAAAGGAAGTGAAGCGGGAAACCCGCGGTGGTTATGTCGAAGATCTCCCGCTTCACAAGCAAGGCGGTCACGTTGGCTAAAAATGTTGTTGGTGGACGAGGTGAAGTCGCCGCCCCCGAAGGGGGGTGGCGGCTTCGCCGACTACGCCCTCGTATCGCTGCACTGTCTGCGGTTTATCTCGACAAATCGTACCGCAACGCACTTGATCTCCTGAGTGAGATGCCGCATATTCTTGGGGAGATCGGCCTCGAAGAGGGCGATCTCCCAGATCACTCGACGTTGGTAAAGGCGTTTGATAGGTTCGAGATGAAGATCTGGCGAGTGCTGCTGCGCCTGTCGGCGCAGCTGCACGACCTCTCAGGTCACGCCGCCATCGACGCTACGTTCTTCGACCGCGAAAACGCCAGCAAGCACTACTGCCGCCGGACAAATTATCGCGTTCAAACACTCAAAGCGACCGCTCTTATCGATACAGAATCACAAGCTGTCCTTGACGTTCACTGTACAGTCGACGTACTTCATCACAGTCTCAATTAGACAAACGACAGTTAATCGTATGTGAGCAAAGGCGACTCGCATCAGTGGGTCGAGCTGTGAAAGTTGTAATCAAGATTGGATTCAGAGTTTATACGAAGACACCAAAGTTTGGCTTGGCAGTTGAGACGTAAACAATATTACACGATAGAAGAGATCATTTCATAATAATTGAACCATGGAAAATCATATATCCTGTTAATCCTAATACGAAATGCCGAGAGAGCTGGGGGCACCTTCACGGGGGCAAAGTCTCTCTCGGCAATTCGATTACCGTACTATAGATTAAAAGTGTACCCCTAAAGGCGTATATTTCATTACACTATATATCATAGCTACTATTTAATATATAGTCCAGATATCAAGGATACATATCGAAAGTATAGTCCCGAATTAATATCAAAGGCGGAAACAAAGGGTTTCAAGTAAAGAAACCGCTTCTCAGGGGGAAGTAGAGTAGTGGTGGTGATGGGGAATAATCAATATTACCCGGGCAAAGGTGTGTTATTGATCGTCGGGCGTCGGAGTGAATGCGCTGAACTGTCGGCCGGTAACTGCAGTTGGCCGTAAGCGGTAGAACTCCATTGTGAACTCGTCTGGTGGAGTGTCCGGGTAGACATTCAGGGTTGGGATCGAAGCGTTTTCTGCGATTGCTGTGGCGGCCTTTGGTTCGTTTCCCTCAGGGACAGACTCGACCGGACCTTGTACAAGGACGCTCTGAGCTGGCTGTTCGTCGTAGACTGTGAACGATGCTGTATCTGTCGTTTCGAGCAATGCCATTTTCTTGCTACCTGATGTGAAGACAAACTGAAAGTATAGTGTCTCACCGTCGTAGCCGAAGGATTCGGGAATCGAATACGCCTCTGAGCCGTTAGTGAGCGCTAAAACCCCAACGCCCGATTCACAGAGCAATAAATCAATCTCCTCTCGCGATAACTCTGTAGCCATATTAATATATGTATCTAGTACTCACAGATATGTTTTGGCCATCTATTCAACTCAGCGATAAGAATTCCGCCTATACTGACCGATCTCGATGGCCCGGTCAAACTCACCCGTAGAAGGTATGCGCTCGTAGTATAACAATGAACAGACTCACTCTTATGTAGAAACGCGGAAAGCCCGTATAATTATACTGAGTCGCCGGTAGTCACGGCGACTGCGTCTGTTCAGACCGCGCCGCACCCTTCAGGGCGTTCAAAAAACCGCTTTGTCGGTCAGCGGAGCTCGTGGCGTTTGTCCGCGAAGCCGACCGTGATGAGGTACTCGAGGAACTCGTCGAACCAGTCGACATCGCTGGGCGTATCGGTCGCAAGGTGACACGTAGCGAGCGGAAGCCCACCCTTTAGGGGCGGGTGTAAGCGACAGCATGGCTTGGCAATCCACGCGCTATTGCTCGTCTGGATGTTCCACCGCTTCCAACCCCGCTTGAAATTCTATTGCCAGGGTTTCGTTTTATACTGGACGCCGAACCTATGACGCCTTGTTCGACGGTTTATGAATAGGCAGTTCGACGACGAAGACTGAACCAGTTGGGTCGTTGTCCTCGACCCACACGTCACCACCGAATTGGTCAGTCAGGAGATGGACGAGATATAGACCAATCCCCGATCCTGGACTGTCCAATCCTTTCTCCCCTTTCCCGAAGATTTGTTCTTTCTGGTGGTCAGGGATGCTAGGCCCATTATCTGCAATCCGGTACCGGACAGTCTCTGAATTCTCTTCACAGGAGACGGTGATCTCAGGGGTCTCTTTGTCGTTGTGTCGGACCGCATTCTCGAGGATATTCCGGAAAACCGAAGAAAGCATCTCATTTGCCTGTACCGACACGTCGCAGAGTTCACCCGATACGTGAAACTGCGCGTTCGGGAACGAATCACGTACTGCAGCGAGCTCAGCGTCAAGAAGTGGCTGAAGCTGGATTTCTTCTAATTCAGCTGTTCCTTCTTTCGAGAGTGATTCAACGAACTCACGTGCGACCTCTGTGAACTGGATTACGTGCCGGGACTTCTGTAACACTCGGTCCAGGGCGTCTTCCCCATCTTCATCAATATGGTCTTTGAGGATCTCGGCCCATCCGAGAATCACGGTCATATCGTTCCGGACATCGTGCCGAACCACGCGATTTAGGGCCTCGAGTTGTTCGGTTTTCTCTTCGAGTCGCTGTCGATATGACTCGCGTTCAGTTACATCGGAAACCGTCACTAATTGGCCGGTCGTTACCTCACCTGCTAAGAATGGCGTGCTCGACACGTCATAATACCATGTTTCACTATCCTGCGTAACTGCCAGGATATCTTGTTTGGTGAGATGGTCTGCGAGTGCAGTATTCACAGCCTCAAGCGGTTCGCCAAGGGAATCCTCAAGGGCTGGGAAAAGTTTGCGAGCCGCTTGATTATAATCTTGGATCCGGGTTTCTTGGTCGAGGAAGATTGCAGGTTTATCTGACTCCCCGGTTAATCGGATTGCCTCAAACCGCTGTCTGTAGAACAAGAGCGTTCCAACAGCGAAGAGGGCGACGCCAGGTGGCTCATACATTAATGGGAGCAGCCAGTCGACCTGACCGCCAATAATCGTTGCAACAGCTGGGAGGCCCGAGAGTCCAACGAGCACGACGAGCGGACGGCTGTCACTGCTAGTATGATGGAACCGCTCCATCAATACGAAGAATCCGACAGCGATAGCGGCATATGATAGCCCCAAGACGATCCAGTAGAGCAGTTCGTGATGGATCACGAGGTGCGGGAATGGTTCTGTGACCCATTCCGTCGTAAAGTAGAGATTGTGGAGTGGATTCGTGACTTTGAGGGCGGTGAAAAAGAGGAACGTCCCCAGTATGAGGTTTCGGAATGGGACGTGTCGAGGTGGCCGACCGGTATATGCAGCACAAAAGTAGAGCCAGGCCCCAACGGCGACGAACGCAAAGGTGAAGCCAAATATATAGAAAGCGAGTTTCCCCGCACGTGTCGGTGCGAGAAGATAGCCAATGTACCCTCCAGACCATATAGCAACGGAACCGAGGAAGACGATCAGTCCTTCACGTGTCTCCGGATGCTGTATCTTCCGTGCTTGTGGAATAGTCGCCACGCAGGCAATCGCAGATAGTGAGAAAATTATGACGTGACCTAGAAGGAGGGGATTCATTATTCAGATACAGGGTTGTTCTCGGAGGATTATATAATGGTTTGGAACAGATAGCCGTGGTGAATCGCCATACTGCGCTTGATTTAGCTAGTTGACGGCATGCTTGATGTTGTAGACGGCACACTTGACCTCCTCCCGCACCTGAAGACGCAGGTATGCGCTTGCACTATGTATCAGACGGGAGGTCAGTCGAAATTGATTTCAGTCGCTTGCAGTTTGTCGTCTTCCCACTGTCGACGCTCTACAATGAGTTCCCTTCCCAGAGGGGTGAGCGTATACAGATTCGTTCGATCGTCTTTTTGGTCCTTTTTCACCAACCCTTCCTCGACGAGCTGATTCAGATTCGGGTAGAGACGTCCGTGGTTGACTTCAGTCGACGAGTATTCTTCGAGTTCACGACCAATCTCTAATCCATATGGCTTATCGAGTGCGGCGATACAGTATATCATATCGCGCTGAAAACCTGTTAATTCGTGCATAATTGAGAGTTTTATTTTGATGAGTATAAGTATTTCTTACAAGTGTATGATCGATAGAGAGTACCTACCGGGTCAACAGGCACGTAGAAGTATCTGAAGTGAACAAATCAGTAGCATTTTGAGAGTGAGACTGTTGTTTTCCAGTATGTCGACCGCTAATGAGTCGGTCATCACAACGACCGCTGAGATGTGGGACGCTGTTAGTGACCTTCCACCCAGTGCAAAACTGATTGCTAAAGTTCTCGAATACAATGGAACGCTCACGCAATCAGAACTCGTAGAGAGGTCACGGCTCTCACCACGAACTACAAGACAGGGCACACAGAAGCTCGAAGACGCCGGTGTTGTCGAATCTGAAATCTCACTCGCTGATGCCCGACAAAAGCTCTACTCTCTCAAGATTGAGCCCTGAGCAGTCTGACTCTCACAGACCTAATCAAGAATCTCTAATACCGGTACCGTTGGACGACTTCTCCAAATGCAACGGTGTCATGAACGGTCTCTATGTGTATCTGAACACGTTCTCCCACCTCTGTCTCTGGGACTATTACGACGAATCCACGCTCGACACGTGTGAGACCGTCACCCTGGTCACCCATCTCCGTTATTTCGACTATTCGCTCTTCGCCCTCACTCACCGGTGGGTCCTGATGCTCACTTTCCTCGGTCGGGGAATTATGATTCGGTGATTCAGAAGGTGAACCATCGTTTACAGACATCTTCTCAGTCGACAGCAGCGCGACCTGGTAGGCCGCGTCTCGATCGACAAAACCCTCGGTGACCTCTCTATACGGGACTTCGATGACGTACGATTCTGCGGTCTCCTCGACAGGTGCTGAAAACAAACTCGTGAGTTGCTCAGAAATTTCCATTGATCTGCCTGTTTTTGATCAGGTGAGAGAGAAGGTATTCTCTTTCGATGTTCGGTTCTTTCAGGGAATACTAGTTTTATATTATTGTGGCTCTGTTGAAACCCTCAGAGACAGACAGATCAGCACATACACTTCGGATGTGGTGGGTGGGCACTGTAGTTATCAAAGGATATATAGATCGAACCTCTTACCCACCGTCGAGCAGAAAAAGTTCGAGCACGTATGAACTGCTGGTTTGAGGGGTATATGGGCGGCGGGGACCCTTACCCCACAGACGGGTCAATAAAACCAATCGTAAATTATGCCAAACGGTGTGGCTATGACGAGTTGGCGAAGCGACTCTCAGAAGTATAGTATCAGGTGCATTTCCTGCGCCCACGTCCGTCTTCTACGCCCTTTGGTTTGCACGGCCGGGCTTGCGGGCCATGGTCACACAGGCTCCACGCAGCACCTCTGCGCTCATATGTGAATACAGAGTGGAGACATATAGAACTTGCAATGACGATTAGACGTCTTCGAGGTGTTTGTATCGGATCGTGTAACCCCCGGGCAGCGTTCGACCTTCGTAGTAGGCCTCTCGATTGAATAAGAGCTCCAGCTTGCCATGGGGCCAGTCGTACGCTTTCTGATTACGCCGAACATCGAAACCAGGTATACATTCCCAGCCATCCCGTCGACCAGCCATCCGGTGCATATACTGACGGCCAGTATCTGGTGTCTCTACAGAGCAATTATGCATTATTTCCTGCGCTGTCGTGATTTTTCTTGGATCTGAGGCACTGGTTCGTTCAACACACAGGGCAAAAACCTGCCTGACTATAGCCTCTGTCTCAGGCTTTGCACTATCAGGGACACACCCCTCAATCCGGTCGAAGGCATTCCAGATTATTTCGTCTGTGAGGTTTTGTGTGTCCTCAGACATATATTAACATTCACACGAAAGGCAAATAAACTTTCCTGGTAACAAGTTTCTTCTAGAAATCACACACCGGCGTCGGACTCAGCTATTTCTTTGTCTGAGATACATTTGCCCCGAAGCAGATCGGTTACTCATCGGTAGCATTCTCTCAGTGCTTCTCGGCACGATCTCGAAGTGAGGCTAGTACTCTCGAACCCGCTCCTCAGGGAGATCGAATTGTCTGAGGATCCACTGGATTGACATTGTAGGTTGAGCATGTAGTAGGTCATCAGCACATCTTTGCGGGACTGTGCAACAGAGGGTAGTACACCCCGTTCACCGGTTTCTCCTCTCGGAAGTCGCCGACAGCAGTCTGCACATCGGCAAACAGCCGCGCCTTGTCGGGAGTATAGAAACTCTTGATTCGATCCATCAGACCCTCGTAGTGATAACGGTCCTCGTCACCGTCGACAGGGCTCGCGAACAATCTTACACCGTGGGCGTGCTCTTCGATAATCTCAGTCAGCATTTTCGCCATCTGTTTCGAGGCAGACGACATCCTTCAGCTCTTCCAGGAGCTCAGAGTGATGCTCTTCGAGGATCTCGACATCCCTAGCTAGTTCTTCGTTGATTCGGTTCCGGACGCGCGAGATCGATAGATATCGCTTGTGTATATCAGGATCTTCGACACCAGCGACGTTATCGCAGTCGGTGTCGGTCATAATATAAGAAATACATACCACTATTTTCGTTGCTAGAGTGATAGGTTCTTACAGCGATCTACTACACCACCACTTCCAATGTTTCCTATGCACCCATTCTTTTATAAGTAATCTACCCCACTGGTTCCAGTGCTCTCGCGATCACCTACACCATATTACTTCCAGTGTTTTTTCTCACAGATGGGACACCACTACTTCCGCTGTTCTCATTGAGCGGACCAAAATATGTCAGCAGATACACTTCGGATGTGGTGTGTGGGCGCTGTGATTACCGAAATAAAATATCACATCTCACGCACGTACAATGAGAATTTGAGTTGGGAGAGAAGAGCACGTTTCCGCTGTTAGAGTGCTAATATTGGGTGCTATAATTGTCATACCACCTATTTAGCATCAGGGAACCCCACCCCACGTTTCCGTCGTCTGTTGAGCAAATCAGACCGACTACACACATTCTCGCCAGATCAAGGTATTTCGCCTCGTCTATCTCTCACTCTCGAATTCGCTCATTCTTTGAGAGTACTCTGATGGATTGTAGGCGTGATCATCCTTTTTTAGGACTGCGACCAACACCATTCGCTCACCAGAAACTTCGAAGATGAGGCGGAACTTATCACGACCAACCCACTTCCGATAGAACGTGTATTTATCACTGCCACCAGCGAGCTTCGTGTAATCGTGATGAAAACGTGGATCTCGTGAACCTAAAACACAAGCAGTGTTGATGTCCTGTATTTTCGATTTAATCCGGTCGACTTCGTGGGCTTGGAATCCTGCAAGATCCTGCGACACATCTTCATCAAGAACTTTGAACTCCGAGATGCCCATCAATTGCTGCTATCTTCTCGGTGAGGGTATAAAAAAGGTCAATTAGGACCGGCAAATAAATCTCAGATATCGTCGAGGAAGTCTTCGACGTCGACGAGATTATCTTCATCGTCGAGTTTCTCTGCACGCTCTTCGATGACACGATCTTCATCATCAAGTGGTTCGTCAGAGCGTGGTTTTTCTGTGGCCATGCGTATCTAAAACCACGTCTTTACCATGGATAAATGTAGTGGTGAGCACGGCTTGCCATAGATAAACATCTAACCAAGCGAGGAATATATCTTGAATCACGTGGGAAAATATCTATACGATCATAGAACATCTACTATACAGCGTTTCTAACGCTCGTAATCAGCACATTTACATTCGATATGAGGGGTGTGTTGCCCATCTAGGAGGTCTTATCTCTCTTAGACTAATGAAACACATGCGAGCGCAGTCTTGCATACCCGCCATCAGGTTTTCCACCCTGTACGAGGAGTGTCTCCTCACCAAAGTTCCACCCTGCACGAGGGGTGTCTACACCAGTTATCGACAAATGAGATCACGCTGCTTGATCCCTAAGACTCGTCAATATAGATGTCTCCACCCTGCGCGAGGGGTGTCCCTACTGTATCAGCAGATGTGAATGGTTCCACCCTGCACGAGGGGTGTCAGTTGTACTAAGATATTAATTTTGACATATATATCACACACCACTACTTCCGGAGTAAAATACAGGTAAATGACTTCTCAAGCAGGAATTCCAGCGTATAGATAGAGCCACACACCACTACTTCCGCTGTTCTTGTTGAACGAGCCAACGAAACTACGCTCAGTATAATTTACTGGCGAAAGAGCAGATACCAACCACTTCAGAACCTCTATTATCATTCTGGCAAAGAGGATGTATTGAAACATACTCAGTCAGATGGCATCAATGAAACTTCTCGGAGGTTCGATTGAGGAGTGTCGACTTCCAATCGACCTAAGCGGATCATACCTGTTGACGATGGAGAAACCTCCGAAGGACCAGTCTTCAGCTCACTCTCATCGGCATACGCTCCCCACAGGAACGCCCACCACCGAGATAACCGATCATGATGAGTGAATAACGCTTGGATGTCGTCATCTGGACTAATTGGGCATAAACCACTCATATACACCTCCTCTAACTCTGGAAGATCGTAATGTGTGATGTAGTGGCACAAAACTCGACTCCCAATATCACGAGCGAACGTTGCGTCAATGATCGCTGTGTCCGGATCTGGGTCACCAAACGGTTCCTCGAGATGGCTTTGTGGGCTCCACCACGGCTCTAAGTGCCCTTCCCACCGCCGTCGACCTCCGGATTCGGTCGACTCGATGATGTCCCACGCCGCAAGTTCGTTGATGTACCGATCGTAGCTACTCCCAGAGATTCCAGCCTTCTCGATGATTGCTGATCGGCCCAGTGGATCCGGAGAATTGAGCAGTGTTTTCAGGAGTTTCGTCGCTGTCGGTGGGAGTTCGGGAAGCAACCGATCTGCTGGGAGCTGATACAGCCCATAAGAGATGTCTTTGATGCTGATGAAATCAAAGCTCCGAGTCGACCGAGCAATATGCAACATTGCTTCGGCAACATCCGAAGGACACGCTCGGTGAGGCCGATCAGCAGTCCCCAGGACCCGGAGAAAGAGCCGAGTCAGACGCTCTAGATCGTCGTCTCGTTCATGGATATCGCCGCGATAAGACACCTCGTAGCCTTTCGAGGTCGCGAACTCCTCGATGAGCTCACGAGTTGCCGTGTAGGTGTTCGAGATCTGCACTGGAATCTCCATCACCGGTGCAGTCTCCGTTCCGTCAGCGATGGCTTCTCGAATCTCACTTGCTTCCCGTTCGATGGCCTCCTCTATGTCCGCTTTGAGATCCGTCATCGTCGGCCCCGAAAACACCCATGAGGCGGTCAGGTGCATCGTTGGATCGGCCTCATCAACATCATACGGCAGCCGCATTTTCAGTTTCTGCTCGCGATCTTCCAGGAGCATTCGGTATCCCGAGTGGATCCCGTAGACAGACTGTTTGGGAACCGTGTACCGAGCGAAATCGAGGAAGTCATTCAGGCGTTTGTCGTCTCGAACCAACATCCCAGTATCCGGAATTCGGACGTTGATCGTCACGTCGACGTCAATGGCGTAGTATAGCTGGGTTGCTGAAGCGATCAGTCCCTGGAGGTCTCGGAACAACTCAGTTCGAGCCTCAACATCGTCGCTGTTGGTGAGTTCTCCAACTTTCTCGAGGCAGAGGCTCCGAACAGTGCTGATGCGGTCTTTCCAGTCATCATACTGTTCTTCGTCCTCGCTGAACCACCCGATCTGATGGCCCCACCGGAGAATATCTCCTGCCTTTTCGTCGAGTTTGTCGACCACAGCATCATCGATCTCCTCGAACTCGTTACCGAGGGCAGACGGAGAGAGAATCTTACTCAGTGCTTTGTTGCTCAGTAAGGCTCCCGCGATACGTCCCAGTGTGGGGAGTGGTCCACCCCACTGAGAGATAACGAGCAGATCGTCGTCGAAACAACTGAGATAGGAAATTCGACCGTCATCGAACTTCGAGAGGTGGTCATCAGCGAGGTTAACTCCGGGGTTTCGGCGGCCAGCACGGTATCGCTGGTGCATTCCCCAGGCGTCGAGGACCTCTGAGGGGCCGTTGAGCCACTGGACGTAGCTGTCGCCGTTCGCTGGGGAGCCGGTTGTCGCGAGCCAGTCTTCGGCGGTTGCTGTCGGAGGTGACCCATCCCCCCCCTTCCGTGCTTGCCTGCGCCCTATACACTGTACCTGCATCGGACTGAGGGGTCAGCGTAAGAGCCGTCTCCAAGGTCGATTGGGCAGGGTGAATCGTCCGGTAGTCCTCGGTCACAAACTCCTCGACAGCAAGCCGTCCAAGCGACGTGAGAGACGCACTGTTGTACTTCCCACAGCGGTCAATAGAGACAAGACCCAACTCTTCGAGATCAAGCACGTAACGTCCGACAGTCCCAGATTTGACGCCAATCTCGTCGTCCTGCTTGAGGTCGCGGTAGTCTCGGTAGCCGTCGACTGAGAGGTTTCCAAGTAGGCGTAGTCGTCCAGATCCTTCTGGGAGTTCTTGGAGTGCTTCCCACGCGTGTCGACGGGTCACCTCCGGTGATCGATCAGCCTCTGCTACAGTCTCCTGTACGGACCTATCAGGGGTCTCAGTAAGACCAAGATGTGCATCATACCACTTGGGATAGCGTCGACGGAGTTCGGTCTCTAAACCCGGTGAGATAACAAGTCGAATATCAAATGCCGATCCAAGCACAGTGATTGCAGCGAGAGCTCTCACACCCGTCGACCGATCATCGAGATTCGTCCAGGACTCTCCATCGAGTATGAGCGTGATTGGCTGGGCCGTCTCGTCGAGTTCCTGGTGAAGACGAACAGGACCCTTAGCGAGCGCTTCGAGGCCACCATTCATCGATCCCTTGCCAGTCCCGACAGTCGTCAGCAACTGTTCGAACTTTTCATATCGCTGCTGATGATACGTCGAGAGATCATCCTTTGACGACTCAGCGTATTTGATCGCGAACTCTACCAACGAGTTCAGGTAGTCGACGGCTTCTACCTCACTGTCGCTCCAAACTTCTGTGGTGTCCTGCAATTTTTGCTGCTCAAACCCGAGGATCTTGTCTTGGAGAGCGGGCAACACCGACCCATAGCGCTCGTGTGTGAAGATCTGTGGATCAATCTCGCAGATGAACTTCCGAATTGTGTGGAGACTAGACGGGAGTAGTTCGTCGAGCAGCTGCGGAATCCAGTCAGTGACTCTCGGCGAGACGTCGGTGATAACGAGACCCACATCTGTCAGAGATCCATTAGGACCTACCTTCCGAACATTTGAGCGCCTATTTTCGGATTCGTGGGTTAATTTCATATTGCCCGCTATTTGGCGAAGCGGACACTGTGAAAGAGAATCTGCAATCAGAGAAGGCCGAAAAGGCTTTGAATCTGTGGGGTAACTTTCTCTGTAGGAGCATTCAGTCACACGCTCCTTGCAGGATCACTTCACTGATCCGCTTGAGGAATACTGCAGAACGACATCCGGGGCGAGGCTTAGGAACTTCACGCCCGGATTGTCGTTTGGAACTACACTCTTGAGTCATATGTATTGTGTTCAGTTTCTGTTAGTAGTGGTGTTTGTGTGGTCGACACTAAGCTTGCTCAGCGAGTTCATCCTTACCCGCTCTCTATGCTGAGAGACAGAGCAGAAGCTCTCTGAAGGCAAACGCTTATGTTCATCCAACAAAAAGCAGGAGATGTCCAACCGCCTGCTTTCTCGGTTTATTGTTTCCCTTAGCTGTTGGCTTAGTTTGTGAGATGGAATGACTTAAAGTATTGCCTAGTAGTTTGAGTTGCCAGCCTACAAACCCGCGAGACTGCCGACGATCCGGTTCATCATTAGCCCTACCCCAAGCTAAAGGAGAAGGTCAGCTTCAAACCGACCGTCAGGGGAATCACGATTGAATATGTCGACCACGGTATACGAGTATCATCTGCCGGAAATACGGCCAGAAACGGCTAAATCCCGTGACGGCATCGATTTTGAGTGTCGAAGATGGGGTACGAGGACCACACCGATATGAACGCCGCAATCAATATTGCGAATATGTCTATATCGTAGGGTTGATTCTTTAAATGATACTGCAGAAACAGCACGAGAGCCCAGTAGAAGGTATACCATTCGGGATCTCCTATCACAACGGAGGAGTTAATCGAGGCTACGAGTGATCACTTTCGGTAGTTTTCACGCACTCGCATAGAGCTCGCCCACTCGAGAAGCAGTTCAGTTCAATAGGCCGTGGTGAATCGCTAGCCGTAGCGTGATTTCACGGGTTCAGAGATCTCTTGATGTTGTGAACCACACACATCAAGGCAAGCTCACGAAATTCACCGTAGACTGAGAGGCTGCGCTCGGTCCGACGACCGGCGACTATTCCCCTCCAGCGGCCCGCCGTTACGACATGGCCACCGAGATGACCGCGTTCGTGATCGAATCGTACGGCGACCCCGACGTCTTCGAACGAACGACCCGCAAGGTCCCCGAGCCGGCTGCCGACGAACTCCGGGTCGACGTCGCCGCCTCCAGCCTCAATCCCGTCGACTACAAGATCCGTCAGGGCGAGATCCCCGACTTCACGCCCGAGTTCCCCGCGACGCTCCACTGCGACGTCTCCGGCGTCGTCGACGCCGTCGGTGAGGACGTCGAACAGTTCGAGCCGGGCGACGAGGTGTACGGGATGCCCGGCGGTGCGGGGCGGCAGGGCGCGCTTGCCGACTACGTCGTCGGGCACGCCGGCACGTTCGCTCGTGCGCCGGAGTCGATCCCGCTCGAGGACGCCGCGTCGCTCCCAGTCGTCGCACTCACCGCGTGGGAACTGCTCACCGACAAAGCGACGGTCAGCATCGACGACGACCTGCTCGTCTACGGCGCCAGCGGCGGCGTCGGCCACATCGGCGTCCAGCTCGGCAGATGGTTCGGCGCGGACGTGACGGCGACGGGCTCGACCGAGGAGAAGCGCGACTTCGCCGAGAAACTCGGTGCGGACCACACCGTCGACTACACGGCGACCGACGTCGAGGCGTACGTCGAAGAGTACGCCGACGGCGACGGCTTCGACGTGGTGTTCGACCCGGTCGGCGACGACCACCTTCAGACGGCGTTCGAGGCGGTCCGACCGTTCGGCGCCGTCGTCACAACGGAGTCGAGTTCGATCCAGGACATCTCGGCGCTGCACGCCAACTCGCTCGAACTCGGCGTCGTGCTCGTCATCCTGCCGGTGCTGCTCGGCGATCGACAGGCGCGCATCGGTGAGGAACTCGCCGACATCGCGTCGCTCGTCGACGACGGCGTCGTCGAGCCCCACGTCGACGAGCGGTTCGCCTTCGAAGACGTCGCGGACGCACACCGACTTGGCGAAGCGGGCGACTTCCGCGGGAAGATCCTGCTCGTCAACGAATAAGCGTCGTCGGCTCTGGTAAATCGCCAGACGGCGTTTGATTTCACTGTTTTACGGCTCGCTTGATGTTGTAGACCGCACACATCAAAACGATCTCACGAAATTCGCGGTACCACGCTCGGGCACGCACCGCGTGGCCGAGCGTCCGCTGGATCGTCGAGAAGACGGTCTCAGATAGTACCCTTTGGCTGTATAGAGATCCATCGATGCGCGCGTTATGCGCGCAGTCGATGGGTCGGAACTCACGATGATTAATCAACGGTTTCACACCCTCTTCGCGCAATTTATCGCGTGATTGCTGCCGTTCAATATGGATAGAGTGCTCTCAGCGCAGCGAGTCCATTTTCGAATCTAATCACACCTAAGTGCCCGACGACTCGAGGAGACCCCCCATTCGATATGGGCACTACGATATAATACCAAACGGGTGACCGATACTTTATCCGTTCGCTCCCTCCGGGGAGCCAGCTGGATCGCTTCGGCGAGCCGACCACTAATGGCTTGGTACCATAAGCCCTCGGCTCGTGAGTGTTGGTTATCGCCGAACCCCTTGATCCCACACGTCGTGATCAGCGTGAACAGCACGATCGAAGCTATCGTGCCCACCTAGGGACCCCGTGACGAGACCACCGTCGACACCGGCCACCAATCTCCGAAAACAAATTGTCCTAGAGATGCCTTACAGATTGCTGGTTGAGGTGTGAAATCCTCATCCTACACACCCGGAGGGGGTGTTGGCCATCCAAATGCAATCTTGGCCAGCGTAGGGGGGGTGTTGTCTCTATTATAGACGCGGGTCGGTATATTCGGTAAAAGTGTGGAATTTCAGCACTGGTTTACGCACATTTGAGTGGTGCGTAAAGAAGTGCGGAATCTATTTTTACGCGGCCATTACATACTTATCATGGTTGACGACTTCGCCTCTAGTGAGTATTTCAATGAGTTTGACATTGGTCAGTACCCAGACAAAACAGAAGAAATTCTGGTCGCACTGTGGCCAGAGGGTCCTCGCCGACATTGGCTGAAATTAAAAGAAATAGCAGATCAGACCAATCTATCAAAAGACCAAGTTCGATACCGAATGGATATGCTTGTAGACGATGGCCATGTGGAGTACAACGAACATTTGGAGGATAATGGAGTACACTATCAACTGTCAAAGGGTAGCATTCCAGCAATGCGACCAATTGTATTGAGTGTAGATTTGACTGGCGAGGTGCCAGAAGAGCCGACAAAGAAGGACTTTATGAAAGTTATTAATCATATCGAAAATCTCGAATCAGAGCTCAATGACTTGCGTGAAGAAACGAATGCCAAACTCGCCGGTCTCAAAAAAGATATCCAAGCCATCGAATCCCTGAACGGTGATGATTAATTTTTGTAAGTATCTCAGGTGAAAAGCGGATCGAGGAATAGTTACTCTCCTCCGCGCGGTTTGCAGTGCTCTCCTTGGCGACCGTGCTCTCTCCGCTGCGGCGCACTCTCTCACACGAAATTCTATTGCGTCGATGGATTGCCTTATTTTTGTAGCTACATCTATCGGCGACAGAGATCAGTTACCCACGGCGAGCGAGATCGACCAACCGGTCGACGTAATCATAGGCGGTCGATTTCGAGAGATCAAGATCGGCTATGACCTCTGGTGGCGACACTGGGCCCCAGTAACAGACGTAGACGCAGACGCGAGCGAGAGCCGGTTGGTTGAGGAGTTTCACGAGTGTTTCGAGGCCAGGTGCATTCTCGGCGAGGAACTCCGGCCTGAGCGTCTCCTCGTTCAAGAAGTCTCTCGGTGGCGTATGGGGGAACGAAGTGCCCCCGTCTGGGCGAAGTGACGTGTCGGTTGATCGTCCATGCCTACTAGTCCGAATTTCACGTACTTTAGATCTACCTCGAGTGAGCTGATAGAACCTCCTCACGACATGAGAAATATGTCGATATAACAAAACCGACCAATAGCTCTCTTACGTCCAATCTGACTCTAATCTTATTATTAATATTAAGATTAACTAGCTGTAACAGACAATTAATCCATTTTGCACGCACGCGGAACCGATCTTTTTCACCAAATCTGTTTTACCCCGGTATTGGAAGCTCTATCACTGAATTCCATTTTGCATGCACACAGATCTCCAATCCATCTCATCCATTTTGCACGCACACACAGAGAGTTGTCCAAGTCAATTACTTCGAATACAGATCGTTAGGATAGAGAACATTGAGTCTGTCAACATTGTCGAAATCTCGATCCATCGCGACAAGGTCTGCACCACTATCTCGAGCAACACCCGCTATGAGGACATCAACTGCATTGATTTGTGTACCCTGATCGAATAGCCGAGCGCGAATCCGAGCACCTTCTTGGGCTGCACTTCGACTGAATCCGATCACATCGATCCAATCGAGTGAGTCATCAATCGCTGCAATCGAATCTCCCTTCTTATCAGATCGTTCTGCCCCGGCATAGAGTTCCCACAATGCCAACGTTGGAACACCATACTCAGCATTTGGTCGCTCTTCGAGAAACGTCAGTGCGTGATCTCGACCCTGAAGGTAGTCAATGAGAAAGCTAGTGTCCAAACAAAGCATCTTGTCGCTCCTCGACCCCCTGGTCGAACTCGTCACTTGCTTTCTCAACCTGCTCTTCGAGATCAGTTTCAGCGAATGATCCAAATCCGCTTTTGAAATCAGGAGTCTCATCGTCTTCGTCGACGATCCACCAGACGACTGATCGAGCACCAACGCTTTTTCGCTCGATGATTCTCCGTTCGTGAAGGTCGACGAGTCGCTTTCGAACAGCACTCCGCCCAATTGGGAGCTCATCTGCGATCTCAGTGGCAGTCATCACCGGTGCCGATGCGCGTTCAAGAATTCCAAGAATGTCAGCATCTGTGACCGATGGTGAGTACCGTCCACCTCCATCCCGATCTGATTCAGACATACATGGAAATTCTCACTGTACTGTCTTAACTATTACTCTCGTAAGCTATGGCCATATATATCCAAGACACACGAAACGAACGGAGTGGTATTCTCCTACCCAAAGTCGTCGATTAGACCGGTGTTCGACAGAGGATAAACTTAACCGGCTCTGTTGAAATCCTATTCTTCAGACATTTTCACACATGAAACAGCCGGTCGCTGAAGGGTGTGAATCTATCCGTTCAAAAATAGACCACGACGAACCAGCAAGAATACGATTGCTACCAGCGGTATTGCGATATAGACTACCGGGACTAACCCAAAAGTAAAACTGTCAAATGTCGCTCGAATTAGCGTAAATACCGCAACTACGAGCGTCCCATACCAACCGATACGCCTCTGCTGATATATTCGAACTGCTAAGAAAATGAATATAGCCCCTGCGACAACCCATTGTAAGCCGGCAAGTACCTGATAGCTGCTTCCCGCTTCAATGGCCGGCCCTGAGAATGGAACCAGAAAGGCTAACCAAAACGAAATGACTGCGAACACCACTAATCCAGCTACAAAGCTGAGAATATCTACTGGTGGATGATTCCTGTCCTCATTTTTAAAAAGATCAGCAATGTTCCAGCTCATCTGGGTGAGGGTAGCAGTACAATCTTAGCGAACCCACTTAATTACCTGTATTGACCGTTCAGAGTGATCGGTCAATGTTGTGACTGAGACAAGCAATAGTGAGTTCACGGAACTGCTTCCACCATCGTCGGGAGCGAACAAACGCACCGTACTTCCGCTTGAGCGTTGAGTTGACCGCCTCGGATTGACTCCGCTGGCCGTAGAGATCAGCGTCTAAGCGCGCGTTCCATGCCTTGTGGAGCGATGTAAACTCACGATGCTTTATCAGTGGCCGAACCTCGTGTTGCCGGGCAAGTTGCCTGATCTTCTGGTCGTCGTAGCCCTTGTCACCGAGTAGAATGCCAATATCCTTGGGGTTGCGCTTGATCAACGACGGCGCAATCTGGCTATCGTGTTTTCGTGTTGTCGTCACGTGGAGATCGAGGATTGCGTTCACTTTCGTATCGACCAGCAACGTCACTTTGAGCTGCTGAATCGTGAGTTCGGCTCGTTTCGTGTAGTGTTTTGAGGCGTGACTGCGGTCGAATCCTGACGCATCAACTCCAACGACACCGCTCGTCGGAAGTAGCGTCGCTGAGAGAGTCAATATGGCACGCCAGACAGCCATATCAAGCCGGTTGAACGCCTTACAAAGCGTTGATGGCGTAGGAAGTTCAGCTAATCCGAGGGCGTGACGAATGCGTGGCATCTCGATCAGTTCGTCAAGCAGGCCACGATAGGTCGTGTTCTTCCGAACTTTGAGACACAGCAAAACAACGTGCTGGGGAAGTGTATAGCGATGTTTGGAGAACTTTGAGGAGTATCGAGAAACCGCTCGGCGTGCCAAATGGATCGCCTTCTCAGTAAACCGGAGAATCTGCGACTTCGGGAGGGCCTTCATCTCGTCGAATTACACGGCGAACATGTAACTCTCTGAGGATTTCAACAGAGCCAAACAGCACTATATCCAGCTTCGCTCAATTGGATAGTTTGACTCGGATTTCACTACGACCGTCTGATCGGGCAAACGGTTCGGTGGACTCTGGTTGCTGCTGTGTCCCTCGTTCTCTGGGCACCGATGAGTGCGGCTTACGTTCCGCGGAGAAGTGCCGCGGCGTAGGAACAGGTCTTCGAAGGACTCCTGAGCGAGGGACCTCAGGCGTGTAGAAATGGCGACGACACCGCGCCTTACCGAGATGGGTCTTCACTCCCAGTCTCCAACCGTTCACGACGCTTCTGGAACTCTTCTTCGTCGATCTCGCCTCGTGCGTAACGACGTTGGAGGGTTTCCATAGCGGAATCGTCACTCTCTGGAGGTGCATCGCCTCGACCCATTGCCCAGTAGAGGAAGCCGCCGACCAGCCCCAGCATCCCGAGTGCCCCGCCGACGAACGGCAGCCCACCGAACCATCCACCGTTCCGGCCGTGCATCATCCCTGGACCCATCATTCCGCCATCGGTACTCCCACTGCCGTCGACGTCCGAGCCGACGGCAACGGCGCCGTTCTGGACGATCGTTTCGCTGTCTGGGACCTCGCCGTCCGGGATCGGGCTGTCTTCAGCTGGACCGCCAGGGCTACCAACGACGATGCGACCGACCATGCCGACCGTCTTGTGAGGGATGCAGTAGTAGTCGTACGTTCCGGGCACCTCGAACGTGTGCTCGAAGCTCCCCTGCGAGATGGTCCCGCTGTCGAAGGCGGTGGCGTCGGCGGGAACGCGGTCCGGATAGGCCGTCGCCGAGTGAGCTCCGGCTGCTATCTCGAAGCGGACGGTCGTGCCAGGTTCGACGTGGAGCCCGATCGGGTCGAAGTAGTTGTTGCCCATCTTCACGACGGGCGTCTCCTGTGCGGCGACTGGTTGGGTGAATCCCGCACTCGCGACTGTGCCAGCACCGAGCGCTCCCAGGAACTGGCGTCTACTGTAGTCTGTCATTGTAGCTGGTTGGCTTCTGTTATCCACGGATGATGCTGGCGAGCCGGTTCGTGAGTCCGGGCGATTGCTGGCCGGCGCTCTCGATGGCAGCCTCCAATTCGTCCCGGTCGACGATGCCGATGAACTCGGCCGTCTGTTCCCCGTTTGCATACACGAGCGTCGTTGGCGTCTTTCGGACACCGTACTCCTCGGCCGTCTCCAGATCGGTCTGGATGTCGACCTCCCGGAACTCGACATCCGGATACGCATCTTCGATACCCTCGTTTTTCTCTCGCTGCGTTGCGCACGCTCCACAAGTCTCCTGTGTGAACAGGATAACTTCCGTCATAGTAGCTAGTATGGTCTTATGCTTTTAGCACACTTCTATTCACATCCGAAAGCTGTGAGGGTCACAGATTTCGGATTCCAAGGGGCCGGACGTGAGTAACGCCGGAGGTTGGTGGTCGGGCCGTCACTCCGAGCGTTCGAGCTTGTTCCGACGCGCCTCGAACTCTTCCTCGGTGAGATCTCCGCGGGCGTATGCCATACGCAGCTCCTCCATTGCGGGATTCCGCGACGACTGCGATGCCGTCACGCGACGGAAGACGAGATATCCGCCACCGAGCAGGAGGAGGAGGAAGACCAGCTGGACGAGCATCCCGACGAGTGGCCACCAGCCGCTGGTCGTCCCGTATCCACCCATCATTCCACCGTATCCCATCATCCCGCCGAATCCCATCCCCATCGTGAGCAAGGGGAGGACGATGATCGCCCCGAGGATGAGGAGGACGATGGTTGTGGTGTCGAGTTGGTTTGATGATGTCATGGTTCAGATCTCGGTCGATGATTCGAGTTCGTCCGCGACGCTGGCGAGAACGCGTTCGAACCGGTCGTGGACCTCGTTCGCGATCGAGTCGAGTGCCTCGTTGTCGGCGATGCCGACGAGCTGTTGTGGGTCGACGGCACTCACCATGACCTCGCCGCCGTCGGTTTCGTAGACAATGACGTTACACGGGAGGAGTGCGCCGAGTTCGATCTCTTCGTTCAGGCCCTCGTGTGCCAGCCCCGGGTTGCACGCACCGAGGATGCAGTACTGTCGAAACTCCTCGCCGAGTTTCTCCTCGAGCGTCGCTTGGACGTCGATGTCACAGAGGACGCCGAATCCTTCGTCTTTGAGCGCCGCAATCGTCGTGTCGACGACGTCGTCGAACTCACCGGTGACTGAAGTCTGTATTGTGTATTCCATGAAGTATCATACCCCGTCTACGGGGTTAACGGTTGGGTGCCGCAACGGCGGCCGTTGGGAATATGATGTATCGGCTGGAACAGCAGCTGCTCCAGTCATCCGGTGCGTTCGAGCTGTTCTCGCCGCCGATCGAATTCGTCATCCGAGAGCTCTCCGCGGGCGTAGCGCTCACGGAGAACCGACAGCGACTGCTCTTCGTTCCCACCGGAGCCTCGATTGAGGAGCGCATAGACAATGTAGAGCGGAACGGCGATGAGGAGCCCCATCCAGAGGAACCCCCAGAGCCCCATCGCTCCACCGAAGAGGCCCCAGCCGCCCCCCATCATGCCGCCGCCGTAGCTCCCACTACCGTGGGCAACAGCCGGTCCAGTCGCCGCAACTAGCAGCGGGACGGCGAGGATCGCGAGTCGCCGAGCAGTGCGTCCGATGTGAGTGGTGAGTTGCGTCATTATCTTGCGTTGGTGAGTTGTGGTGTTCGATTGGAGCGATCGAAACGGCCAGAGCCGTCAGCAGTGGCCCTGCCCGTACATCCCGCCGTTGTAGCCGTCGTCAGCCCCGTCGTGGTATTCCCCGTCAGCCATGTCCTGGGCCATCTCGTCGACGGTCACACCCATGTGCGACTCCATCCACTCGACGCTACCCGGGCCCATGTGTTCGGTCATCTGTGCCTCCATCCAAGTGGCCCATTCATCTGCGGTGGCATTGTCCGTAGGCGCGTCGTCAGCGGTCGTTGCGTTGTCGTGTGCGCTGACTGCTGGTGCGGCGAACGCGAGTCCGACAATCGCGAGCGCCACGAGCAGCCACCGGCCGAGTTTGAAGTTGGTCATTGTCTCTCTCCTCGGTTACTCGTAGGCCTGCTCGGGAGTTATCGACATGGGTGTGAATCCATACAGGAGAACGTTCGAGAACGTCTATAACATCTTCTAACCGTTTTGCTCGAGGGAGACCGTTCATACCTACGGAATTCGAGAGGGAGAGCGCCCGATAGATAGCGACTATTTTCCCGGTTGTTGCTGCCGAAGGTCATCACTCGGATACACACGATAGGTCCGACCCTGTCGTTCCCGATACAGCAGACCTCGCTCCTCGAGTGAACTCACGGTCTGGCTTACTTTACTCTTCGAGAACTCAGATCGATCCCGAAGTTCAATCTGCGTGATTCCGGGGGAGTTCAGGACGGGTTCGAGGACGCGTCGTTCATCATCCGGTAAGAGATCGAGAACGCGTGCTTGGGGGTCCGATTCAGGATTGATAGACGTCGCCGGTGCAGCGTCATCATCCATCGACGTAGCTGTTGCCGCCGATGTCTGTGCAGGATCGACAGGCGCCGTTGTGTCGGCCACTTCTGGATCGGTGAGTTCTCCCCGGACCACGTAATAGACGCCACCGATAACGCCAGCAACCAGCAGGGTTCCAACCACGTACCAGAGGGGGTCTGGGCCGTGCATCGTTCCCATAGATGAACCCATCATTGACCCCATCGATTGCTCGATAGCCCGACGCTGTTGATAGGCCCGCCAACTGAGTACCCCGCCGGCCAGGAGAACGAACCCGAGAAGCACACCGACGACAGTATCTGCTCGACGGCGATTCATATGACAGCCCCGAGTTGCGGGATTTGACTATTCATACCGTCTATTTGAGCGCAGTAGGTGTGACAATTGCGGATTGAAACTGTGATGATGAAGTGCTTCACAGCGGATGAACCACAGTACATCTATCAGTGATCGTGATCGTGGTTTGTTATCTGCGGGCTTTGATCAGCAAATTCCGTGGGCTCTTCCTCGAATGCCCGCTTACAGGTCTTCGAGCAAAAATAGTACGTCATCCCATCATTGGACGCACTCGGCCCCTCATCGTCGGTCCGCATGCCACACACCGGATCACGATACTGACCTGGTGCGCCGATTCCACGTCGGTAGACATACAGGAGGAACCCGGAGAGCGCGAAGGCGATAATATTGAGGTAGAACGTGTAGTTGAGCTCGAAGTACGTCTGTTCGGTCGCCGTCTCGCCACCGGCCAGATCTGGTACGATGCCGAGGGCGTCGAACAGCAACTCCATGAGGAAGCCAGTGAACGCCATCGTCACGAAGAAGACGCCAAGGATGTACAGCATGATCTTCCAGCCGTAGTACTTCCGGTAGACGTTCAGCACGGGCACGGTGATGAGGTCGGCGTAGACGAACGCGATGATCCCGGCGAAGCTGACGCCACCGCCCCACAGCGCGACGGCGAACGGGACGTTGCCCATACTGCCGACGAAACTGAGGACGGCGATGATGACGCCCATGACGGCGTTCTCGGCAGTCACGAGCAGGCCGTCGCCCTGAATGAACAGCGTGTTCCACACCCACTGCGGGACGAAGACGATGACGAACCCAGAAATAAGGAAGCCGGCGACGATGTCTTTCCAGATCATCGACCACTCCTTGCGGTACTGATTCCCGACCTTGTACCAGCCACCCCACGACAGCAACTCGTCACGCCACCCGCCGCTACTCGACGTCTCCTGGCGATAGGTCTCCATACAGCCCTCCGAGCAGAATTTGAGCGTCTCACCGCCGTCGGTCGTGAGCGTGTACTCGTCTTTCCCCTCCATCCCGCAGGTGGGATCTTCCGTGACGCCCGCCTGGCGGTCGCGCTCGTTGAGCTTCTCGCGGACTTCGTTAAACAGGTTTTCGGGAAGCGTAAGGTGGACGATGGCGGCCATGACGGCGATGAGAATCAGGCCGCCGAGCAGTTCCGCGACGAGGAACTCCCAGCCAAGCAGGATGAGAATCATCAGCCCTAGTTCGACGATGAGGTTCGTCGACGCGAACATGAACGCGAGGAAGTTCACCGCGTGCGCCCCCTTCTTGAACAGGCCCTTCCCGATGGCGACGGCGCCGAAGCTACAGCCACTGCTTGCTGCTCCGAACACAGTCGCCTTGGTAAGTCCAGTTAGATCGCCCTCACCCAGCACCTGTGCCATCCGCTCCTTCGAGACGTAGACCTGGACCAGACTCGTAATCGTGAGGCCCATGATGATCGCCCACGCCGCCGTCCAGAGAAATCCGACACCGATACGAAGGGATTCAAGAACTCCGTCGATTATCGTCGCCTGCATAGGTGTATCATTGTAGGGATCATCTATTGCGGTTTTGATTAGAATATACTGCCTATGAGGGTATCAGTACTATGGCATCGTAACCGTCGGCCATAGATGATCTATCGTGAAGAGGGGAAAACATTGCAAACCTCCACAAGCTCCACGGAATCCGACTTCAGATTCAAAAGGGGAATCTGATTAAATCACGCCGACGTATTAGAGGCTAATGGGACCAGTAGAGACCGATGATATCCCAAATGAGGGGAACACCACCTGGAAGAACAGCCTTCGCCGGCCTGCTCGGTTGTCCAGTACGGTAACTGTCACATCCACTTCCTAATTTACGATGGCTGTCGATCTGGCAATCCATGATGCACTCGTTCTCACAGCCGACGAGCGGAACCGCCTGTACGAGCGCGGCACAGTATGCATCACCGATGGCTGTATCGAAGAAGTCCGACCATCACGTGCAGGAGACGGAGAATTAGAAGCGTCCACCGTTATCGACGGGAACGGGAAACTGGTGATGCCGGGGTTGGTTAACGCCCACACGCACTTGGAGATGACACCGCTCATCGGTGCGTTTAGCGAACTCGAGCTGACGGAGATGCTTGGGAGTGGGACGGCCTTGTTTAACAGATTAGGGAACGGCGAATTCGAGTACCTCGTCGAGGCAGGCGTCGAGCTCGCAGCGCTCAATTTCCTCTTGGGCGGTGTCACGACCGTGAACTCGATGGACGCACGGCCTGCCGCAGGTGCAGAGGCGTTCGGGGAAGCAGGGCTCCGCGGATTTTTCGGCCCGGCGATCTCGGACCTCTTCTGGGACCAACCAGTCGATCAGCAGTTCTCCCGTGCTCGCGAGTTCGTCGAAACGTACCACGACACGTACGAGGGCCGAATCAGGGCGACGATCTGCCCGCACGACGACTGGTCGTGTACCAGGCAGCTGTGGGAACGGACCGCGTCCCTCGCCGCAGAGTACCCGGACCTGCTCGTCCACACGCACTTGCTCGAACTCGAGGAGAGTAACACGATGGCACGAGCGAACGGTGGCGAGGACTCGGTGGGATTGCTCGACGACGTTGGACTCCTGGACGACCGACTGGTCGCTGCTCACTTCCGCCTCGCCGACGAAGAGGACATCCAGCGAACCGCCGAGGCGGACGCGGCTGTTGCGCACTGCCCGTCCGTCTTCTGTTACTGGAATCCGGACGGGGAGACGCAGTGGACGCCCGTTCCCGAGCTTCGAGCCGCCGGCGTCGACGTCGGAGTAGGGATTGACGACCACTACTGGCACGACTCGTACAGCATGTTCGGTGAAGCGCGGCAAGCTCGGCTGGCGGCAAATCTCAAGCGTTCAGCCGGGCAGTTCGACTCGATGGAACTGATACGAATGCTCACTATTGAAGGCGCACGCGCGCTGGGGATGGGCGACGAGATCGGCAGTATTGAAGCGGGAAAGCGCGCGGATATTATCCTCCTCGACGTCGACAAACCGAAGTTCACGCCACGGACCAATATTCCTGCACAGGTCGTGAACAACGCGGTGCCGGCCGACGTCGAGACAGTGATCGTTGACGGCGACGTCGTCCTCCGGAATGGTGTGCCCGAGACAATGGACTCGGACGACGTGCGACAGCGAGTAAATCAGGCTGTCGAACGCTTCATGGACGAGACAGGCTGGGAGTTAGACATTGGTGGTAGTGAACCGCCGACCAGCATCGAGACTGTACGGGACCTCCCAAAGCGTGGCCCTGCGCGACTCCTGACTCGCCTCGCGATGCAATCCGCGCGTGATCGGTTCTCCTTCTAAGACCCTGCCAGCGTAGGGGTGGTTCCCCCTCAGGAATTTCTGTGGGCGCGAACGAACGCACGTCGCAGGACGGTCAGAAGAACGTACGTCTCGTACTTCTGGGTCTGGCAGTGCTCGCAGGGCTGCATATCCTCGACGATCTCCTCAATAGCGTCGTCGTACTCGTCGGTGAGCGTAGTGAGCGCGTCCGTGATCTGGGGCTGGGCAGCGTCGATCATCTCCTCGACGGCGGCGTCGGCCGAATCTGGTAGTGAGTACGAGAGGACGATCGTGTTCGCGTGGTAGTACTTCGTCGTCCCACCACGCCCCTCCTCGAAGCGAACGACGTCGACGAGGCCCGCATCCCGGAGCTCGTTGATGTGATGGCGGACCGTGTTCTCCGTCCGGTCGATGCCGCGATCGTCGAGGCGTTCGTGGACCTCGGTCGCAGTTAGGGCTTCCTCGGACAGAATGTCGAGGACCATCGCCCGCATCGGCTCGTCGATGGCGTCCGAAATCCGAGTGTCTCGCACCGCGATGTCGTCGAGACGGTGGTCGGTATCGGAATCACTCATACGAGAACTGAGCGCGAGCACGCGGGAAAAGGTAGCGGGGCAGGAGTCGGGTAGGTGTCTGTCGAGGTATCCAGTACAGGATGGACCCGCGATAGCGAAAGCCCTAGACGACCCGTTTGACTGTTCCAACGACCCGTATCCGAATTCAAACATATCATCTAAAAAATACTTATTGAGGTACGGGCACTATCTCAAACTGTAATGAGCGACACAACCCAATTCCGCGTCCTCGACTTCGACTGCCCGACCTGCGCGAGTACCGTCGAACGCGCCCTGTCGAACGTCGACGGCGTCCAGCACGTCGAAGTCCACTACGCGACCGGCCGCGTCGAGATCGAGTACGACGACAGCGTCACTGACCCCGACGCCTTCGCAGAGACCATCGAAAACCAGGGGTACACTCCCCAGCCCGCCTAACACTATGAACAAACAATCGATCACGCAGTACTACCGGAACCACCGGAAGGCCATCGTCACGGCGACAAGCGGCCTGCTGTACGGCGGTGGCTGGAGTCTCGGCTACCTCACGAGTTTCGAGATGGCAAGCGCCGCCATCCTCGTCCTCGCGACGGTCGTGGGTGGCTACGACATCGCCAAGACCGCTTACCACGAGGTCACCAACCGGACGCTCGGCATCAAGACGCTGGTGACGCTGGCCGCCATCGGTGCTATCGTCATCGGGGAGTACTGGGAAGCCGCCGCCGTCGTCTTCCTGTTCAGCCTTGGCAGCTACCTCGAAGGCCGGACGATGCGGAAGACCCGGACGGCACTTCAGGAGCTACTGGAGATGACGCCCGACACGGCGACCGTCCGTCGCGACGGGACACTCCAAAAGGTCTCCGCCCGCGATGTCGAAGAGGGCGAAGTCGTCGTCGTAAAGCCGGGCGGGAAGATCCCGGTCGACGGAACCGTCGTCGACGGCGAGAGCGCAGTCAACCAGGCGCCGGTCACCGGCGAGAGCGCGCCCGTCCACAAGGCCGACAGCGACGAGGTGTACGCCGGGACGGTCAACCAGGAGGGCGCGCTAGAAATCCGGACGACGGGAGCGGGATCGGATACGACTCTCGAACGGATCATCCGTCGCGTCGAGGAGGCCCAGGAGGCTCAGTCGCCCACGGAGAGTCTCATCGACCGGTTCGCGAAGTACTACACGCCGGCCGTCATTGCCCTGGCTATCGGCGCGTACGCGGTCACGCAGAACGCGATCCTGTCGCTGACGCTGCTGGTCATCGGCTGTCCGGGCGCGCTGGTCATCGGGCCACCGGTCAGCATCGTCTCGGCCATCGGTAACGCCGCCCGGTCGGGCGTGCTGATGAAGGGCGGCGAACACCTCGAACGCGCCGGCAAGATCGATCTCGTCGCCTTCGACAAGACGGGGACGCTCACGAAGGGCGAGACCACCGTCTCCGGTATCGAGGGGTTCGGCGTCGCCGCCGCCGACGTCCTCTCGCTCGCAGCGACCGCCGAGAAGAAGAGCGAACACCACCTCGCGGACGCCATCGTCGACATGGCCCGCGAACGCCAGACGGCTGCGACGGACGGTGGAGCGACGGTCGCCCAAGCGGACGATACGGACGTGGGGCGCAGGTCGGTCCCCGATCCCGACGACTTCGACGTGGTCGCCGGCAAGGGCGTCATCGCCCATGCCGATGGCCAGGAAGTCGTCGTCGGCAACCGCGCGCTGCTGGACGACCGCGACGTCGATGTCCCCGATCGGGTCGCCGACTACGTCCGCGAGCGTGAGGGGCGCGGCGAGACAGTCGTCCACGTCGTTCGGGACGGGGACATCATCGGCGCGATTGCGATGCGGGACGAGCTCCGGGAGGCCGCTCCTGGGGTCGTCGCGGCGCTCCAAGACGCTGGCATCGAGACGGTGATGCTCACCGGCGACAACGAGCGGACGGCCGCTGCCGTTGCCGAGGAGGTCGGTATCGACGAGTACCGTGCCGAACTCCTCCCCGAGGACAAGCAGTCCGTCATCGAGGGCTACCAGGCCGACGGCCACGTCGTCGCGATGGTCGGCGACGGCATCAACGACGCGCCATCGCTGGCCACTGCCGATGTCGGCATCGCGATGGGTGCTGCGGGAACGGACACCGCTATCGAAACGGCTGACATGGCGTTGATGGCCGACGACCTCGAACGCATCCCGTACGCGGTCAAACTCAGCAAGGCGACGCGCTGGAACGTCCTCGAGAACGTCGGGCTCGCGGTGCTGACCGTGACCGTCCTCCTCGCGGGCGTGCTCACCAGCTACGTCACCCTCGCGTCGGGAATGCTGGTCCACGAGGCCAGCGTCCTCCTCGTCATCCTCAACGGGATGCGACTGCTCCGCTACTGACCACGAGACACGATCACAACCACAACTCATGACATCGAATTCGACTGCGACTGACACGACCCAGACGAGAACCAATTGGCAGGTCGACTACGACGCCGACCCGATCGAAATCCGCGACCCCGTCGCGGAGGCCCTCGGCGTCCTCGAACCGGGCGAGCCGTTCGTCGTCACCTACCGGGACGCGGTGAAAGAGGCAGGACACTCCTGTCCGACTGCCTCGGGCGCCTACCGGATCGTCCAGCTCGGGCTCGACGCCCTGTATCCCGACGACTATCCAGTCCGGAGCGAAATCGAGGTCCAGACGGCCGGCCCGCAGGAGGATGCTGCGTACGGCGTGATGAGCCGTATCATCTCGTACGTGACTGGCGCGACCGGCGATGACGGATTCAGCGGGCTCGCCGGCGGCTATGGCGGCCGCCGCGACCTCCTGTGCTTCGACGGGTTCGACCCGGACACGGCGGACCCGACGTTCCGGTTCCGGCGAACCGACACGGACGAGACCGTCGAAGTGGCCTACCACGTCAGCGACGTTCCTAGCGGTGGACCCGCAATCGGGAACCTCCAGAGGATTCTCGACGGATCGGCAAGCGACCAGCAACGGGAGGCCTTCGCTGACGCTTGGCACCGCCGCGTGCAGGCTGTTCTCAGAGACGCCACCCTATTCTCCGTCGAAGGGGTATGAACGCGGCGGTGTACCCCTCACACTCGTAATGAGAGTTACCGCGATATACTGTTGGGCTCCTTGGGTACCTTGGTAGCGCCATCACCTAACTCGCCGACATCGATATGAGAGTACCCCACGCAAACCATCCCCTCAGAGTTGTCCAAGTATCGAGCTACAACCGCCAACCCAAATACTCAAACAAGAATCTCGCCCATCCCGCGTCAACTGCCATATGGAGCAAGGTAATCGTGTTTCCAATGGTCGATATCGATCTCCACAGCCTCTGAAGTCGTTGGAGAACCGACCGTGACCCATCAGTCATAATCTGCGGCAACGTCTACGGACACATCTATGCCGTTGTATGAGTCGTCGGAGCGCCCTGTCGGTGCCGTCGATATTGACGGGGTACAAGAGGTCAACTATGATTTATTTCCAGTTCATTTCGAACTGATTCGAAGGCACGCATCAAATATATCCTCCGAGGTTGTGTGTTGTCTGTAGATGGTCGATATTGTCCCTGAACGAGTTAGCTACCGGGGCTCCGAAATCGTTCGGTACGGGACTTAGTAGCCGATTTTATCGATCTTTCCAGCATCGCTTGCAGCCAACATGAGAAGCACTTCCAGTTTGGTTTCGCCCTGCGTGGTCACCCGGATTCTTCGTCCGTGATCACCCACCACCCGTCTTCTTCGGTAAGCGTAATCGTCGTCATGGTGAAGAAGAAACACTTGACTGATTAGTAACATCGGATCATCTCCCGCAGAAACTATTTATCGGCCAACCTCCACATTCAACGCAGATGCTCGTGACAGCGTCGGTCGCATTCTAACCGAGAACCCAGTCACACAGCGTGGCTGATGGTTCTCGGTTAGATACCAATGACCGAGAATACTGACGAGACCCAGCCCGAAACGCCCGATAGAGAGAGTAGTAACTTCGTCCCGCTCTTCGGAGACGACGAGCCCGTTCAGGACCGATCGCCGTTATACACGGTTCCTCGCCCACCGTGCGATGCGTGTGACTCTAATCACCACGACGGTCTCCATGACGTGTGCCTTGCTGACGACGAGTACGAGGTTTGCGAGGATTGCTTAGTGCTCCTGAAGGACGAAATTGACCGTTACTACTGGTGGGATCGACTCAGCGAAGCACACTACGATCGCGCTGCTGAGTACCTCCGCTCGCTCGATGAGGTATGGTGCGTGAAAGACAACGCGTACGCTGGCGGGGAGATGTGGGTTCACACGCCGTTTTGCGATGCAGCTGTCGTCAATGACGTGTGTGAGCATTTCGGGTTCCGCATCCGCTGGTTCAGCGTTGTCTCTCCCGGTGATGACGGGTTCGACTGCGTTCACGACCACGGGTCGTGCATCGAGATTAATCTTGACTACACGAATCGAGTCAGAGATCCGATGCCGTTAGAATGCGACATCATCGACGACGTAACGTACCATGATGTGGAGTGGCTGAAAGACCATCATAGGTTGTTCGGCCAGGGCGATTGAACACTCTGGTCCGTAGTTTGTAAACTAAAATGTAGGAACGTTTTTATGTGTTCGGACAAAATAGTTTACAAAGATGCTCTCGAAGGCTGGTCTTGAAATTCTTGATGTGTTGTGTTCTGGGCGTAAAGCGACCGCGCAGGAGCTTGCAGTAGAAACCGGGCACAGTCGGAAGCAAGTCTACCGCGTCGTTGACGATTTACTCGAAGCAGGTTTGATAGACGAGTCCCGGCGTCATCATAACCAACGCGTCGTGCGTGCAACTGATGATCCGGTGGTCGAAGCGTACCGTTATCTTATATCGAAAATCGGCCACGTGGACTGGCCAGAACTCCTCTCACCCGCAACGATTCGCGTCTGCTGGTATCTCGATGAACCCCGCCGCATCACGACGATCGCTGACCGGTTAGGCATCACGCGACAGGCCGCTCACAAAGCCTTGTCACCACTAAAGAACCGGGCGATGTTAGCCCCGTCTGGTCCAGACTACGCACTTGCCGACGATCTACAGCCGCTACTCGCCTTCGTTCAAAAAGTCGTCACGCAGGAACACCGAACACGGGTTCGAAACATTGCTCCAAGTGCGACCATAGAGTGGTGCGACCCGAAACGCGCCCTTGTCCACGTGCAAGAACCCGGAGACACGGATGCACTCCAACACGCTCCCGACTGGGACGTGACCGGGTTGGCGAAGTTCCAAGCGTATGGCCTGCGATTCTTCCTCGCAGGCGAACCAGCGTTCTGGTATGCGCCAGATGACCCACTCACACCGGCGGACATCGTCTGCCACACGCTTGTACTTGAAGCGGACTCGCGGAACGTGAGTTACGCGATGCTTCTCATTGAACAAGAGCAGATCAACGAAGACGAGTTAATCGAGACTGCGGTGTGGTATGGGATAGAACCAATGATTGCTCGCCTGTACCGTCTCATCGAGGAGGATTCCGAGACCACCGATGACGCGGGAATCAGTCTGCCAAGTGCCCGGGAGTACGCGACGTTGAAAGAACAGTACGGAGTCGCCTAAATGACTGTATTCAGTGGCGGAGAGGCCATCAGGGGATTCCTCGCTGAGTTTGACGGATGGCTTTCAGAATCGGTTGACGTGTTCTTGTTAGGCGGGTCAGCAATGACGGTTCAAGGACTCAAAGACCAGACTGAAGACATCGATTTAGCCCTCGCCGTGACCACCGAATTCGAGCACGTCTACCAAGCGCTTCAACAGAAGGGATTCGAGGTGACAGGCGAACCCACTGAGTCATTCGATGGTGTCGGGAAAACAGTCGAACTGCGCCAGCCTGACCGAGGGTTCCGAATCGATCTGTTTGAACGGCAAATCGTTGGGAAGGTGTGGATCACGACTCGGATGCATGACCGAGCAGACGAGTTCTGGACTGGCGAACACGTGACTGCATACGTACTCTCTGACGAGGACATGTTCTTGCTGAAAGCTGTCTCGGGTGGAGACTTGGGAAGCGGAAGACGACGAGATATCGAAGACATGCGAGTGTACGCGCAACGCGGACTAA